>JAXDQW010000099.1:0-122630 GCA_034667665.1 Chthoniobacter sp. | reverse complement strand
CCGCCGATGACGTGGCGACGAAATACAGCCGCAACGGCGGCGGTCTTTCGGATGTGCTGCGCCGCAATGCGACGGCGGTGCTCCGGGCGCAGGAGATTTCGGGTGAAACGCGGGTGCCGATCGAGCTTCTCGCCGCGCAGCTCTGGCCGAACGCGACGCAGCTCCTCGCCGCGAGCAATTCGCCGCCCGCGCCGCCACCGGAGCCTGGCTCGGTCGAGGCGACAAGGGCGCCAAGCAGATCTTCGACATCCTCACCGCAGTCGCGACGGGCCAGCTCGACCGCGAGAGCGCGGTGCAAACGCTGGTCACCATTTACGGACTCTTTCCGGAGCAGGCGGAACAGATCGTTCCGGAGCCACTCCCTCAACCCAAGAACAACGAGACGGCGCCCGGTGCAAGCCGTGGCACGCTCCGTGCAAACAAAGATGAAAGCGAGAACCCATGAAACACTGGCAACAAATCCGACACATCCGGCGAGCTCTGGGACAATTCAGCCGTTGGACCCTTCGCAAGCAGCTCCGCGCCTGCCGCTTCCTGTGAACGAACCGGAGAGCATCGACGCGGCCGATGCAGCCCTTCGCGAGGCTCTCTACTACGCCGACAACGCGGCGCAGAAGGCGATCACGCGCCGTGGTCCGGATGACTGCTTCCGGCGCGATGTGGCGAAGCTGGTCCTAGTTCGCCACAAACTGGCGGAAATCTTCCTGATCGTCCCGCCCTCCGATCTCTGAATAGATCTTACGCAAGGATGGCGTTTTTTGGCTCGGCGCCTCATTCATTTGGGAATTCAGTGAGCACATGCGTTGTGGTCGAATCCAGTTTGTCAGGTGGAAGCTCGTCGAGGCCCCTGCGAGGCCGTCAGCGCCTATTCCCCTCGACGATTCGCAGGTTGTCATCGAGAATCCAGCCGCGATCGGCGAAATCGGTGGTGGCATCTTTGATGATTTCAAACTTGGTCAAAGGTATTTTCTTCGGCTCACTCCAGTAGCGGATCAGGAAAACTTGAAAGTCCTTTTCTGTCCGTACCGGACCATCCGGCTCGATCGAGCCAATTTCCTCCCACCGCTTGTCTTGGCTATCCAGGTATTTCACATGCTCTGAAATAGCGTCGATATCGGTGGGCTTGAGGCGCCGATACTCTAGATAAATGTTGAATTTGCTCCAGTACTCGTCTCTGGGAAAGCTGGTTTCCCTAGTCACTACGCCGCCCTTGAGTTCGAGCAGGGTGATCTCCGTATACTCGACTACGTCGTAACCCTCAGGGTCGTCTTGATGTTTGTAGGTCCGTTTTTTCGGCTTGCCAAAGACGCGAAGATTCCCATTGAACCAGCTCGCGAAAACTTTTCCCTTTTCGTCAATAACCTTTGGAAAGAGCTTTCTCAGGAGGGGCTCACCCTTCAATGTGGAAGCTTTGGGAGCAGCATCAGCATCCGGCCGAATTCGCTCCACGAGATCGACCAAGAAAAGTCGATTGTCGGCGATCTCCCAAGTTGCAACGTGTCCCCTGTAGTTTGCGGTGCTAGACGATTTGAACGGAGCTGCTTCGGAGGGGTTGGACCGGTAATACGCTTCCAACGGACTTGGAAAAAGCCAGTGCGTTTCCAATTCGCATTTTTCTCCTTTGAAAAGGATGAAGTCGCTCTCTTGCTCAGTGGCATTTGCAACACATGAGAAGCAAAAGGCAATGAGAACTGGAAGGTGCTTCGCGGGGGAGGCTATCATAGCGTTATATCGGAAGGCTGACGCCTGCGGGTCAACCTGTCATACCTCTCAAAACGGAACCAGCCTAATACACTTCGAACGGAGAATTTACAGGCAGGGGAATTCGCTCCATCTGCCACGTTGCCAGCCCTGCCGCAGCGGTTGACATCACCTCTCCTCCCCATGAGCCAGCTTCTTCACGCCTTCATGCGGCCGCTGTCGCCCACCTATGCTCCCCCTGAGCGAAAACCAAAGCGCTCGATCGCACGCACGACGGCGATCGTCGCGGGTGGCGCCGGACTCGCATATGGAGGCGTCCAGGTCGGCCGCGCAGCCGGGCAGGTGCGCAAGACTGCCGCTGCGGCGGAAGATGCCGCAAGGAAGCACGCCCGCGCGATGGAGAACGCGGCTTCGGTTGGCGGCGCCGTGCGCAAGGCGGGTCGTGTAGCCGTGGCGCCGGTGCGCGCGGTGAAGAAGCTGTTCGGGTTTGCGGCGCCGCAGGGAACTTCCGTCGGGCGGGATCGCTACGTGAAGCAGATCCACGAAAAGGATGTCGATCGCGCGAGCGGGCAGTATGTCCGCAGCGCCGGGGCGGGTGCGCTGCTTGGGCTGGCGCTACGGAAAGCCGGGCCACGCAAGGCGGTTGCGCTGAAGGGGGCGGGAGCGGGGCTCGCCGCGCAGGCCGTGACGCGCGCGGGGACCGCACAGACGAAGGACATCTATGGCGATCGTTCGCCGGGGGCGAAGCTTGTGGATAAGCTCCCGGCGCCGGCGCTTCTCGCGGCGGGGATCACGGCAGCCAGTCCCAAGGTGCGCGCCAAGGCTCGCGCAGCGAAAGCCGCCGCGGGACGAGCGGTGCGCCGAGGGGCGCAAGCGGCGCCGCAGTTTGCGGGCGATGTGGTGCGCGAATCCGTGAAGGGCATGTTCGGCTTTTCGCGGCGCGACGCGCTGCTCCATGGCGCAGCCCTGGCAGGCGGGATCACCGGCGCCGATGTGCTGACGAACTCGATCGTGCCTGAGAAGGGCGAGACGCGCGCGCACGCCGCCGGCAAGGGATTGGTGAAGGGCGCGATCTACGGCAGCACCCTGGCCATCGCGGAGCCTGCCATCCTCGCGGCGCTAAAGCGCATCGGTCCGATTCGCCGGAAGAGCCGCGCCATCGTCCCGCTCGCCTCGCGAAGCAGCGCGGGCAAGGTGATCGCGCTTCGCGGCCGGCAACAGCTCTACACGGACACGCCGACCGCGAAGGGCGTCTTTGCTGATCCGCTCAAAGGGGCCAGTGGCGAGCAGGATGTCTATACGCGGGACGAGCATGGCAACCGCACACCCGTGGACCTGCCGATGGGTCACGCGCAGGTGCTTCGTGCGGCGATGAACAAAGGCCGCGATGTCCACAGGTGGGGCTCGCGCACTGGCCGCCTGGCCGGCGATGTCGCGGACGCCGCGCGTGGCAAGCGCAAGGTCGATGAACGCGGACGACCGTTGAAACGGGAGTGGGAGAAATCCTATTTCCGCAACATGGTCGGCAGCGCGGTCGTCGGCGCCGGTCTCCTCGGTCACGCCGCGGCGATGAAGCACAAGCCGGCCTATCGCCGAAGCGTGAGGAACAAGGTGGGCTGGGCGAAACAGAAGGCGAACAGCGTGGTACCTGATCTCTTTCCGCTCGCCGCGAAAGGGCCGTTCGGTGGCGTTTGCGCGTCTGCCGAATGGCCGTCTCTTTGCCTTCGACTACTCGGCGCCGGATTGGGATGTGCGCGACCAGCGGGGCCGCTCAGCTCGGGTCTTCGCTCCCGGCTCCCAGGCGCGCGATCGCCGGGAGAAATACTGGCACGAGCGCACGTCGAATATTCGCAAACTCGCGATTGCCGGCGCGATTGTCGCTGCCGCGGGCGGCGGAGCTGCCGGCTCCAAGCTCGGTCAGAAGCGCGGAGTGAAAGCTGCGCTACGCGCCCGTGCCAAGAAGGCTGCGGCCACACGTGCCGCGCGTGCTCAAGCCGCCGGCGCGGCCGAGGATGCCGCGATCGAGCGCATGCAGCGCCAGAGCGGCAGCGGAAGCTGATTCGCGGAGGCGGGTCGGTTGCAACGCAGGTAAGTCCCTTGGGTTGGGAAGGGTGCTCATTCCAAGCGATAATCCGCAAGATGGGAGAGCACATACTCGCCGACCAATGTGTGCAGACTTTTTTTCTGATTATAGAAGGCATTGTCGAGTGGCTCGATTTGCGGAATGCGATCGGCATGGTCTGCCGGCGCGCAGTCATAGAATCGTCGGGCCTCCATGAATAGTTCCAGGAACCGGCCCGCTCCGATGAAGCGCAAATCGGCCTCGGTCACGTCATCAAATCGGCGCCGACAATTGTCGAAGAACTGTTCGTGCCCTCCATTATCAACCTCGGCCTGAAGCCAGCAGAGGGTGTAAACCAATCGCCAATGCTGTGGCATTTTGCGAAGGCGCTCCAAGGTCCGTTCCCATTGCATCGTTACGGAGAGCACCCTATCGTAAAAGTATTCTGCCACCCGGCTGGGGGTCATCCCGTCGATCTCCTCCCGGTTTATGATCGGAACGCCTTCTGAGGAGATTCTGGTTGGTGTTTCTAGAGCGGTCTTCGGTGGCGCATCGTTGAACTGGTTGAGCGCACCCCACGCGTCGAAACCATCCTTCTGAAGCTGAGAAACGAGCGCCCATGCGTCGAGCACTGGCGAAGCGGTCTTCGGAACGGGTAATCGCTTTGATTTTCTTTTCACGCGTGAATGCGCTGGTGGCCTAACATCTTACTCAGCCGCACGCCCAGTCGGCTAGTCCGGACCGGTATTGGCATATGCAGGTACAAAGCTCAGGCGGAATCTTTGGCAAATCAATGCCTGGGCTTGGCGAATTGTAACGTTCTCGGCATCTGCCGGAGCTGCAATGTGGTGAGCAGGCGGCCAGGGTCGAATGACCGCGTAACCTTCATCGGCTTCCGCGCCGAGTCGAGCAGTTGACACCGCGTTTCCAGAGAAACCAACTCATGAAAACCGACCTCATCGTTGCACTTGCCGCGCTGGAACAACAACTCGACACCGTGCTCTTCCGCTCGCCGGACGAGGAAGAACGGCATACCGGCCGCAATATCGCCATTGCTGGCGCGGGCGGCGCTGCCGCTGGTGGCGGGCTGCTCGCGGATCGGGCGATCATGCGAAAATACGGACAGCGCCAGCTCATCGGCACCGGGGAAATCAAACCGGGTTCTCCGCGCTCCGTGCTGGGGCGCATCGCCGCAACGGGCGAGACGTTCGGTGGCAGCGCTGCGGTCGGCCGTCGCGCAGCCTACGGCGCCGCCGCGAGCGAAATCGGCCAGCGGGTTAGCAACATCTCTCGCGCCGCGCGCACTGCCGGCAGACAGGCTTACCGCGTCACGCGCGACAATGGCGAGGGGCTGCTCACGGCGGTCGGGCGAGGGCTCAGGAAGGGCCTCAAGGTTGGCGTCTCGAAACTGAGCGTCGGCGAAGACGTGACGGATCGCCTGCTGGCGCTGGCCGCGAAGGCAGACGACGTGCTCGCGTTCGACCTGGACGTGGGCGACCACATCGTCCGCCACATTGGCGGGCCAGTGGGCGTCGCGGCCACGTCGAAGAAGGGCAAAAAGAGCGAAGCGTTCAAGGAGAGCCTGGGGCAGCTCATCAAGAGCCACGCCATTGGGATCGGGGCAGGCCTCGGCGGCGGCGCGCTGCTCGGCGGCGGCCTGGCCGCGGCGAAGGTGCTGCGGCACGGCCACGGCGGGTTGAAGGCCGCAAACTCCCTCGCGCGGCGCAACATGCTCAAGGAAGCGGCCAAGGCCGGCGATCTCACGCAGGGCGCGCTCCGCGGCGGGTTCATCGGCGCCAATGTGGGCAATGTTGTCGGGGCAATCCACGGCACGCATGGCAAAAACGCGCGGGAGATCCAGAAGAAGCATCACGCCTGAAAACTGCACCCATCGTCATCCTGAACGCAGTGAAGGATCTCTGATTAATGTTGAGCGCTCCGCACCGCCGCTGCCCACGGGAATCAGAGGTTCCTCGGCTTCCTTCGGAATGACGGGCTGCTTTTTGGAACCGCCCCAATCCTTACGTAAGGCCGTAACCCTCTCTTTCACGATGCGACCAGTCATTACCTTCGAAGGCCAAACGCTCGTGCCTGGCATGATTGAGGCCGCAGTGGAGTTCGCCGATGGTGGCGGCCGACCGCGCAACGCGAACGGCGAGTTTGAATCGAACGATGGCGGAGTCGTTGATTCGCACACTATGACGCGGGCCTACGGGCCGCCAGCGTCCGCCGCAAACCGAATGCTGCCGGCCATGGGTGCCAGTGCTGGCGGAATCACCGCCGCCGGGCTGCTCGCCCGTAAACTGAAGCGTCGCAAATAGCCGTTATGGATATCCCACTCAGCGTCATTCTCGGGGTCGGCTCCGGTCTGGTCACCGCGATCGTGTTCATCTTTCGCCTTCTCACTGCCGCCCAGGATCGCCGCCTCGAGGCCGCGGAGAAGCGCAACCAAAGCACGATGGAGCATCACGAGGCGTTCGTTCGGAAGGCGGAAGACGAGCGCAAAGCGTCCGCTCAGGATCGCGAGCGTTACATCGCCCAGTTGGAAAAGCTCGTCACCACGATCGCCGCGGAGCGATGTCTTGCAGGAGCAGATGATCCGGACTGTCGCCTCGAACACCGAGGCGCTGAATTGCAACACCCGCGCCCGCGAAGCCGCCACCATCGAGGTGGAACAGCTCATGAAGGAGGTCGCCGGCGTCGTGATCATCAAGCTCGTCGATCTGGGCGTGCTGCCCATTCCCGGAAGGATTCCGCTTTCGTCAGGCGTTTCAGCCCCCGGACCCAGCCATCCCAAAGCGGCCTCGAGTAAATGAGTTTCGCCGGGACGCCAAGTGTAGAGCAGGAGCAAAGTTGGCACTGGTTTCCACGCCCATCACCTGGAACGCGGGTTAGGCCCCGTTGGTGTTGCGAATGAACTCATCGGGGTGATCGCGGAGAAGCGCAGGAAGGTCGAAGAAGTCTTTGATGTGTCTATCGCGCTCGAAGTCGATATCGGAAAGGCTGTCTTCGGGAAGATTGGAAAGATAGTCGCTCGCCTCGTCAGTGGAATCTGGAACCGTTGACGCCGGGAAGAGCGAACAGGCTCGGCGGAGGCAATCTGCCGCGTAGGGCTCGCCGAGCAACTCATAACCCTCAATGGCACAAACGATGAGGGGCGCTGCGCAGCAGTCGAAGATATGCCAAAAGCCACCGTTGGCAGCGAAGCCTGCTGTGAACCAAGCGGCGAAGGCTGCGGCGGGAAGTGGAGGAACGTCCGCGAAGAAGCGACGCAATGCAGCAGCGTCCGTGAGCGATGGTGCGTCATCTGCAATGCGGAATATAACGTCGTTGACGACGTGCCATGCATCTCGCGTGGCCGCCTCATCTGGAGTAAGTCTGTAGTCTTTCACGGGCGAAGTGCGAGGGCCTAACATCCTACTCAGCCGCAGGTTCGTTGGCCAGTTCACGATCCTATTGGCGTATCGGGACATGAGCCACCGGCCCGCAAGTTCGATCGTTCCCAAAGTGGGGCTTTTGGAACGGCAGTATCGTGGGGAAGCTGCGCTTCGCGGTGAGAGGCAGTCCCAACCACCGGCCGCGCAATGAAATTGCTCTTGAAGGGTGCGTCCCCAAAGCCCTACTTTTGGGAACGAGCAGGAACGCGAAGGTGCGCTCAAAAACGAACCTGGAGCCAGCGAACCATTCTGCGGATCGGATTTCGCATGTGGCGGCCATGAAGTGAAATGGGATGAAGTTCCAAAGCCCAGCCACATCGCTGGCATGTGGTGTATCCTGCTGCATAGCACGCGCCACAGACAAGTTGCTCCGGCGAACATCCAGGTGGCTGGTGACACTCATAAAACTCTACATCAGGTCCGTTGGGCCCGCCGCACGAGGAACATTCGCCGAGATAGAGGCTCATTGAGTGTCTGGCCGATCGTCATTCCACGCGATCATCCGCGATGTCGCGGTCATCACCGGCGACATCGAGGCCGAGGGGCACGATCTCATCGTCGATGGCACCACGGTCAAGCAACTCCACGCGCTGGCGAAGAAGAAGGTGCCGGTCAATCTCGATCACGGCAGCGGCATCAAAGACACCTGCGGATTCCTGACCAATTTCCGCATAGACGAGAACAAGCTGCGCGCCGACTGGCACCTGCTGCGCTCGCACGACGAGACGCCGAAGATGATCGAGCGCGCGGAGCGCATGCCGGAGTGCTTCGGCATGTCGGTGAAGTTCAAGGGCGGCGGCGAGAAGAAGGGGCTCAAGAAGTTCGCGCGTGCCGAGAAGCTCATCTCGGTCGATTGCTTGACGCAGCCGGCGGCTAACCCGGAGGGGCTGTTTTCTGTTCCATGAGATCCTTCGACTCCGCTCCGCTTTCTCTCGCCCAAAGACCGGCAGCCATTCGTCCCGGGTGCCGCCGCCTCGCAGGATGGGCTCGCACGCATCGCCCAGTTGACACGCGCGCGGCGGGGTATGCCTCGTGCAACTCAAAACCCCAACCGCGATGCTGGCGAGCCGACGCTGGCCGATGTTCTGGATGTGATTCAGCAACAGAGCGAGACCCTCGCAGACCTCGGCACCCGGATGGAAGCGTCCGAGCAATTCCAAAACGATGTCATTGCCCAGCTTCAGGGCGAGGGCGACAACGAAGGCGAGGATCAGCTCACCGATGAGCAGATCGACGCGCTCGTGGAAGCGGGCCAGCTCGACGATGACGGCGCGGGCACTTACAGCGCGCGCTCCGCGGTGCGATCGCGCTCGAAACCTTGTCAACGGCCAGTAATGGTGTTGACGGCTTGCAAAGCCGGGCAATGGCTTGTTTGTACTGCGGTCCCGCGCCATGCCCTCCGAACCCACCCCCTCCACCACGCCGTCGGCCGCCGCGCCGAAGCGGTTGCCGGTGCTGCTCCGACGAGCGTGGTACGGCTTGAATCAGACGTTTCGCCAGCGCATTGCCGGCCTCGGCATCACGCCGGATCAATTCAGCATCCTGCGCTGGCTGAGTGAAGGCGACGAGAAAGGGCTCACCCAGCGCGCGCTCACGGACCTGATGGCCAGCGATCCCAATACCATCACCTCGACCCTCTCGCGGATGGAGAAGAGCAACCTTATCGCCCGCCAGGCGCACGAACTCGACCGTCGCGCGCATCGGGTGAAGGTGCAGCCCGCCGGGCGGCGCGCGTTCGAGAAGGGGCGCAAAGTGGCCATGGAATTGCAGGAACAAATCCTCGGAACCTTGCCCGTGACTCGCCGCGAAAAGTTCCTCGAAGAACTCGAGACGATTGCCGAGGCCTGTGCGATGGCGCTCGAGAAGCCGGCCACGGAGCGGCGGAAGCCTCGGAAAATGTGACGCAGCCTTGCCGTCTGCAGGAGGGGAAGGCTCGCGAGGGAAGGCGCCGGAAGGCGGACCTCCGAGGAGGCGGCGGGACCTCCTCCTCGAAGGAGGCGCGGGGTCGGATTGGGTGAGGTGTGGGGAACGTAGACTGCAAGTCTGCGTCACATTGCTTGCCGCGCGCTTCCCACCGGCGGATGCTGCCCGGCTCCATGATTGCGCCGGCTGATGCGTTTGACGATTCCTTCCCCGAGCGGGTCCGAGCGATGTTCGGACAAGAAGGGCCGCTGGCCAGGGCCCGGAACTTCGAGTACCGGCCGGAGCAGCAGGAGATGGCGGTGGCGGTGGCAAAAGCGCTCGCGGAAGAGCGGCATCTGGTGGTCGAGGCGGGCACGGGGGTCGGCAAATCGCTGGCTTATCTGGTGCCCGCGGTGCTCTGGGCGCACGAGCAAAAGAAGAAGGCGGTCATCTCCACCTACACCATCAATCTCCAGGAACAGCTCGTCTTCAAAGATCTGCCGATCGTGCAGAAAGTGCTGCCGTTTGAATTCGAGGCGATGCTCTGGAAAGGGCGCGCGAATTATCTCTGCCCGCTGCGCCTGGACCGCGCCATCGCACACGCTGGTGAGCTGTTTACTTCGCCGGAGCAATCCGAGCTCGAACGCATCCGCGAGTGGGCCCAAACCACCAAGGACGGGACGCTCTCCGATTTTTCGGTCGAGCCCGATCCCCAAGTCTGGAGCCAGGTGTGCAGCGAAGCCCACATCTGCACCACGAAATCGTGCGGCCAGAATCCGAAGTGCTTTTACCAGAATGCCCGGAAACGGCTGATCTCGGCGGACGTGGTGGTGCTCAATCACACCCTCTTTTTCATGAATCTCGGCGGGATCGCCGAGCAGGAGGAGAATGGAAGCGGGTATTTGTTCGCGAACGATTTCGTGATCTTCGACGAGGCGCACACGGTGGAGCAGGTCGCGGCCCGGCAGATCGGGCTGGGGGTCTCGCAATACGGCCTGCGTTACGCTTTGCGGCGGCTCTATAACCCGGATACCAAGAAGGGCCTCTTCCAGCTCCATCGCAACCCCGACGGAGTCCGCGAAACCGCGACCACATTGGAGGAAGTCGAAACGTTTTTCGACCGGCTCGGCAGCCGGGCGGATTTCAAGAAAGGCCGCGAGTACCGGGTGCGGAACCCGGATTTCGTGGACGACTCGCTGACCGCGCCGCTGGCGAAGCTCCAGCAACTCGTGGTGCAGACGCTCCGGGGAGTGGAAGACGAAACGGCGAAGGCGGAACTTCAGGACATGGGCCGGAAGATCCGCGACGCCCGCGCGGGCATCGCGACCTTTCTCAAGCAGGACGCGGAGGACCATGTGTATTGGGTGGAGAAGACCGGGAAGACGCAGCAGTTTCACAGTCTCAATGCCGCGCCGGTGGACGTGGCCGCCTACCTGCGCGCGCTGCTCTTCCGCGAAGGTCATTGCTGCATCATGACCAGCGCGACGCTGAGTGTGGGCACGGAGGCGCTGGGTTACTTTCGGCGTCGCGTGGGTGCGGAAGAGGTCGAGGCGCGGCAAATCGGCAGCCCCTTTGACTACCAGCGGCAGATGCGGCTCTACATCACGAGGAAAATGCCCGACCCCCGGGACTCCGGCTACGAAACCGCGCTGGCCGAACGCATCGAGCATTTCGTCGGGATGACCAAAGGGCGCGCCTTCGTCCTCTTCACCGCCTACAAAACGATGCAGAATCTCGCGTCGGCACTGCGCGAGCGGCTCGACGATCTCGATTACAAGCTGCTGGTCCAGGGCGAAGGCATGCCCCGGCATCGATTGCTGGCGGAGTTCCGGAAAAACGACCGGCACGTGCTGTTCGGGACGGAGAGCTTTTGGAGCGGCGTGGATGTGCCCGGCGAAGCGCTCTCCAACGTGATCATCACGCGGCTTCCCTTTGCCGTGCCCGACCATCCGCTGATCGAAGCGCGGCTGGAGCTCATCGAGGCGCAGGGTGGCGATCCCTTCGCGGAATATTCCCTGCCGGAAGCGATCCTCAAGCTGCGCCAGGGGGTTGGTCGTTTGATTCGCACGAAGCAGGACAGCGGGATCGTCGTCATCCTTGATCCCCGGGTGCTCACGAAGAATTACGGCCAGGCCTTTCTCCGCGCCCTTCCGGACTGTCCCGTCGAAGTGGTTTGAAGCGGCCGCCGCTCCTTGCGGCCAAGTCCCGTAGCGCCTGGGCGCTTCGCGAACCAACGCCGCTGTCGCAATAACGGCACACAGAACGGTCCAATAACCCATTGGTGATTTCATCGTCATTTCCTCGATGGAGTCATGCGCCTTGGGGTGGCTGCCTCTGTTTTCGCAGGCTGGCGATGACTCGATTACAACTCGAATTTCGCAATGATCTGCCCTGTTCGCGCCACCCCGAACGTTCGTTTCCTCTCTGGCGGTAATTGCGCAAAGAGCCGCAAAAGTGTCGTTTTTTGCGCTTTTGCCTGACACGGGGGTGTGCCCGTCCTGCCCTCTTTCCACTCATTTGGGCAGCGGAATACCGAAGCCGGACAGGGCTCCTGCGGAAAAGTGCCAACTAACGACAAAAAACGGTTGCCAGGTGGCAGGGTGATTGCTAGAACGCGCTCGCCCAACTCCAACCAACCAAGAAACCCATTAGAAAGACCCACCAATGACCAAACACAGCATTGCCCAGCTTTTCATCCTCGCCGTCGGTATCGCCGCGGTGCCGGGATTGAGCATGGCCGGACAGGAGATCAAGGAAACGAAGGAAGTGAAACCCGTTATCGAGCAGTGCAAGGAGCACTGGATTACCGGCGACCTGGGCGTCAACGTGGTCTCGCAGTATATCTCCCGCGGCGTCATCTTCGAGAACCAGGGTGGCATTATCGAGCCCTACGCCGATCTCTACTTCAAGCTCTATGAGAGCGACGCCTTCCTGAACAAGGTGTCTCTGAACCTCGGCATTTGGAATTCATTCCATTCGCGTCATACCGATGCCGGCCTGGCCAGCGGCGCGAGCACCAGCTCGACCCGTTCGTGGTATGAATTCGACTTCACCGCCGGGGTTTCCTTCACCTTCGCGAAGAACTTCACCTTCACCCCGAGCTACTACACCTTCCTCAGCCCGAACGATGGCTTCTCCACGTTCCAGGGCGTCAACGGAAAGTTCGCCTACGACGATACTGATCTTCTCGGCAAGTTCGCCCTGCACCCTTACGTGCAGGTGTTGTTCGAACTCGAGAACAAGGCCGGAACGGGCGGCGACGAAGGCATCTACTACGAAGTCGGCATCGCGCCGAGCGCTCCGCTCGGCCCGGTTACCCTGACCTTCCCGATCACCGCGGGCTTCGGCTCGGACAGCTTCTACGGCTCGCTGGCCAGCGACGGCCACATCCAGAACGAAGAGTTCGGATATGTCACCGGCGGCGTCACCGCGTCCTATCCGCTGGCCTTCATTCCCGAAAAACTCGGCACCTGGACGGTCAGCGCGGGCTATGCCTACTATTACCTGGGCGACGGCACTGCTGACTTCAATACCGAGCAGCGTGGCGGCGCGGTGCGCGATGGCAAGCGGAACGAGCACGTCTTCTCGGGCGGCTTGATGGTCGCGTTCTAAATCCAGTCTGAGGTTTCTTTGCGACTCCTCCGGGCTCCCAGCCCGGAGGAGTTCGCGAGGCCCGGCGCGGCCTCGAATACCGGTTCTTTGCTGAGTTATTTCGGTTTCAGTTTTTCCATCCTCGCGTGCGCGAGGATGACGGCTCCTTCAGAGGGATTCTCCCACCCACCCACCCTCTGAGCGGGCTTCCCTGTTTGGTGTTCCGCTCCTGCGTCAGTCAAACCACCAACACCACCAAAATACATGAAACTGCTTCAACACGTCGCGCTCGCCATTCTTTCGGGCGCGATTCTGGTCACCTCTTCGCTTCAAGCCAAAGCCGAGGACACCATCAAAGTCGGCGTGCTCCACTCGCTCACGGGAACGCTGGCGATTTCGGAGACTTCGCTTCGCGATGTCCTCCTTTTCACTTTCGACGAAATCAACGCCAAGGGTGGCGTGATGGGCAAGAAGATCGAACCCGTCATCGTGGACGGCACGGATGTCTGGTCCGACTGGGCCGGTAAGGCGAAGACATTGCTCGAGCAGGACAAGGTGGCCGTCATCTTCGGTTGCTGGACTTCCGTGAGCCGCAAGTTCGTTAAACCGGTGGTCGAGGCCGGCAACGGACTGCTCTTCTATCCTGTGCAGTACGAGGGCGAAGAAGAGTCCCCGAACATTTTCTACACGGCGGAGGCCGTCAATCAGCAGGCCACGCCCGCGGTCGATTACTTGCTCGCGGAAGGGAAGAAGAAGTTCTACCTCCTCGGCAGCGACTACGTTTATCCGCAGACGACCAACCTGGTGCTCCTCGAGTATCTCTTGAGCAAGGGTGTGAAGCTGGAAAACATCGGCGGCGGCTTCAAGAAGGATGAAAGCGGCAAGATCACCAACGCCGGCATGTATACGCCCTTCGGTCACAAGGACTACCAGCAGATCGTTGCCGAGATCAAACAGTTCGCCGCCGGCGGCAATGCCTGCGTGATCAATACGCTCAATGGCGACACCAACGTTCCCTTCTTCAAGGAATATGCCGCCGCGGGCCTGACCGCGAAGACCTGCCCGGTGGTCAGTTTCTCCATCTCGGAAGATGAATTCCGCGGCCTGCCCGCCGACCAGCTCGTGGGGCAACTCGGCTGCTGGACCTATTTTCAGTCGATCAAGTCGCCTGCGAACAAGAAGTTTGTCGGCGATTTCCAGACCTGGCTCAAGACCAAGGCTCCGGATAGCGTGAAGAAGGAAGGCCGCGTCACTTGCTCGCCGATGGTGCTGAGCTACGATGGCGTGTATCTCTGGAAAGAAGCGGTGGAAAAGGCCAAGAGCTTCGAGGTCAATGACGTTCGCAAGGCGCTGAAGGACGGTCTCACCTTCGAGGGTCCCGGCGGCACGGTCACCAGCCAGAAAAACATGCACATGACCAAGAACGTTTACATCGGACGGACGACGGCGGACGGTCAATTCCAGATCCTGGAAACCTACAAGGGAGTGAAGGGCGATCCATGGCTGAAGGGCACCTACAAGGCGGCCACCGCCAAGAAGTAACGGCCATCTAATTCCGCCCCGTGCATTAAGCACGGTCCAAACTGGTTCTTTGGGTTGCAGGGGGGCGGGTTCGCGATCGGACCCGCCCCTCTTTTTGCAGTCACAAATTCTCAAGACATGGCCATCTCCTCTCATTTTCTTTCAAGGCTCACCGCGCGTCATCGTTCGATCATTTCCGGCGCGCTGGCTCTCCTGGCGCCACTCGGCACCCTGCTCGGTGCGGATAGTGCCCGCCAGGTCATCGCGAACGCCATCGTAGAGGAAGAAGCAGATAAGCGGATCGAATTGGTCAACTCTCTCGTCAAGATGAAGGACGAGTCGGTCAAGCCGCTGCTGGCTGCTTGGGAAGAGGACCAAATTTTCGTTTATCAAGCCTCGGACAATGCTCCGAAAATCCCCGTCACCCTCATGGGGGACAAGGATGCGGCAGGTACGAGGGCGGCAATTCGCGTCGTTGATGAAAAGCCCCTCGTCGATGCGGAAGGCAAACCCGTCCGAATATCCGCAGCCGACGCCGAAACGGCGCCGCACAATTCCGCCCTGCGCCGCGCATTCAAGACGGTGAATGACCTCCTGGCCCTTTCCTCTCCCGATCGCGGAGAACGCATCGCGGCGATTAACATCTTCGGCATGGCGCAGGAACCGGAAAAACTGCCGCTGCTCGAATCAGCCCTCCGGGATGAGAAGAGCGGCAAAGTGCGGCACGCCCTCGTGGAAGCGATCGCTCTTATCCAATTGAAGGATTCCGATCTCAAAGTGCGCGTCGGCGCGGTGCAAACCCTGGGGAAAATCGGCTCCATCCCGAGCCGTGATTTTCTGACCGCGCTGGAAAAGGAAACGGAAGGCGCGGACAAGCCCGCGATTTCCAAAGCGGTCCAGCAGGCGCAGGCGGAAATCGAGAGCCATGTGAAATTTGCCAATGCTTGCGGCACCGCGTTCGCCGGGATTTCCTTGGGCAGCGTTCTGCTCGTGGTCGCGCTCGGCCTGGCGATCACCTTCGGACTGATGGGAGTGATCAATATGGCTCACGGAGAAGTCATGGTCGTCGGCGGCTATGCCACTTACATCGTGCAATGCCTGTTCAGCGAGGGCCTGCATCTCGCGCCGTTTGGTTTCGGCGTCGACTTCCCCGGAATGCATCTCAAGGGGGACGCCTTTAGCTGGTATTTCATCGCGGCCCTGCCCATCGCCTTCCTGAGCGCAGCCCTCGTGGGCCTGGCCCTGGAGCGCGGCGTCATCAGGTTTCTCTACCGCCGGCCGCTGGAAAGCCTGCTCGCGACGTGGGGCGTCTCGCTCATCATGCAGCAACTCTTCCGGCTGATATTCGGCGCGAACAACGTGCAGATCAGCAGCCCCTCCTTCCTGAGCGGGCACTGGACGGTCGCGGATGTCGACTTTCCTTGGAACCGTGTCTTCGTCTTTTGCTTCGCCATCGCGATCGTCATTGGCACGCATCTCCTCCTCACCCGGACTTCACTCGGCCTGCTCATCCGCGCCGTGGTGCAGAATCGACAGATGGCCGCCTGCATGGGTGTAAAGACGCACCGCGTGAACATGCTCACCTTTGCCTTCGGCAGCGGGCTGGCGGGCCTCGCGGGCGCATTCTTGAGCCAGCTCGGCAACGTGGGCCCCAACCTCGGCCAGGATTACATCGTGGATTGCTTCATGACCGTCGTCGTGGGCGGCGTGGGCAATATCGCCGGCACAGTCATCAGCGCCCTCTCCATCGGTGTCGCCGACCAGTCGCTGCAGAAAGTGCTGGGCGATCCTGTCTATGGCAAAATCCTCGTCCTGGCCACCATCATCCTTTTTCTGCAATGGCGGCCCGCGGGCATCTTCGTCACCAAGAGCCGCAGTCTCGAAAGCTGAGGTCTTCTTCCTATGCCACGCATTCTTTCCAAAACCGAATTGCTCTTCGTCAGCTTGCTGGCGCTTTTCTTCATCGTCGTCTTTCCCCTGCTCAACGCCAGCGGCGTAATCAGCAACGTCACCCTCTACCAATGGTCGAAATACCTGTGCTACGCGATGCTGGCCATCTCGGTGGATATTCTGTGGGGATATACCGGGCTTCTCAGTCTCGGTCAGGCCCTCTTTTTCAGTCTCGGCAGTTACATGCTCGGCATGCATCTCATGCTCAAGATCGGCAAGCTGGGTTCATTCGCACAATCCGGGCAGAATCCCAATTTCATTCCCGACTTCCTCTTCTTCCTCGGATACACCGAACTGCCGACGTTTTGGAAGCCCTTCTATAGCATCACCGTCGCCGGCCTGATGGTCATCGCGATTCCCGGATTGCTCTCCCTCATCTTCGGCTTCCTAGCGTTTCGGAGCCGCATCAAGGGAGTCTATTTCTCCATCCTGACGCAGGCATTGACCTACGGCTTCATGCGCTTGTTCTACGTCAATGACGTGAAAATGGGCGGCAACAATGGCTTCACGGACTTCAAGACGATCTTCGGCGCCAGCTTGCAGGAACCGAGTACCAAGCGGGTGCTCTACGTCGTGACGGCCGTCACTCTCCTGCTCGTCTACATCACCCTGCGCTGGCTCACACAAACCAAATTCGGACTGGTGCAGCGCGCCATCCGCGATTCGGAAACCCGCGTGCTCTTTTCCGGATACGCGGCTGCCAACTACAAGCTGTTTGTCTTCGTTCTCTCCGGGCTCATTAGCTCGGTCGCCGGAGCCCTGTTCATCCCCCAAGTCGGCGCGATCAATCCTAGCGAAATGTCGCCCGTGAAATCGCTCGAGGCTGTCGTGTGGTGTGCGGTAGGCGGCCGCGGGACGCTCATCGGTCCGATCATTGGCGCGATCAGCGTCAACGCGCTGAAGAACTGGGCGACCCACGCCTATCCCGATCTGTGGCTGATTTTCCTCGGAGGGCTCTTCATCCTCGTCGTGTTGTTCCTCCCCAAGGGCGTGGTCAGCCTTCCCGCGCTGATCCGGGATTTGCTGGTCCGCAAAAAAGCCGCCCCCGAACCCGCACCCGCTGCTGAAGGCGTGCCCGCGAAGCCATGAAGATCGAATCGACGCAAAAGAAGTTTCTCCTCGCCGCCGAGGGCGTGAACAAACAGTTCTCCGGCTTCAAGGCGATCACCAACCTGAACTTCTATCTCGACCAGGGCGAACTGCGCACGGTGATCGGCCCGAACGGCGCAGGCAAGACCACCTTCCTCGACCTGATCACCGGCCGCACCAAGCCGGACACCGGTACGATCGAATTCGAGAGCGCGCACGACGTCACGCGGATGAACGAGTATCAGATCTATCGGCTCGGCATCGGGCGAAAATTCCAAACGCCCACCGTCTATACCGACCACAGCGTGTGGGAAAATCTCGTCCTCTCGCTCGAAGGCAGCCGCGGCGTGTGGTCCTCGCTTTTCCATCGCCCCAACAGCACCGAGCGCGACCGGATGCAAGAGATCCTCACCACGATCAACCTAGTCGCCCGGCGCGATTGGAAAGCCGGCTCCCTCGCGCACGGACAAAAGCAGTGGCTGGAAATCGGCATGCTCCTCGCGCAAAACGCGAAGCTGCTCCTCGTCGATGAGCCCGCCGCGGGCATGACCGACACCGAGACGCACAAGACCGGCGAACTGCTCCTCTCGCTCGCGGGCAAACACACCATCGTGGTCATCGAGCACGACATGGTCTTCGTCCGCCAGATCGCCGCCGGGCGCAAAGTAACCGTCCTTCACCAGGGCTCGGTGCTCTGCGAAGGTTTGGTCGATGACGTGCAAAATGACGAGCGCGTGAAAGAGGTCTATCTCGGCCGCAAGCCGAAGCACTGAATGAAAGTAGTCAGAATTCAGTGCCTCAAGCGCCCGCTGTCTGTAACTGATAACTTCACAATCGCATGCTGACCGTCCAATCTCTCGAACTCTCCATCGGCGGCAGCCGCATCTTGCGCGGGGTGGATTTCGAGGTTCCCGATCACAAGGTCTTCTGCCTCATGGGCCGCAACGGCGTCGGGAAGACTTCCACTTTGAAGAGCATCACCGGCGTCATGAAACCCAACGCCGGCAAGATCCTTCTCGCGGGTCAGGACATTACCCGGCTCTCGCCCGAAGCTCGCGCCGCGGCGGGCATCGGGTATGTCCCGCAGGGGCGCGACATCTTCCCGCAGCTTACCGTGGAGGAGAACCTGCACATCGGCGCCATTGCGCTCGGCAAGAAGGTGAACGGGGGACTCGATCGCATCTTCAGCCTGTTCCCCATCCTGAAAGAGTTCCTCCCGCGCAAAGGCGGGATGCTCTCGGGCGGCCAGCAGCAGCAACTGGCCATCGGCCGCGCGCTGTTAACCGACCCA
Organism: Chthoniobacter sp.; assembly: GCA_034667665.1. GTDB lineage: Bacteria > Verrucomicrobiota > Verrucomicrobiia > Chthoniobacterales > Chthoniobacteraceae > Chthoniobacter. The sequence goes on along the minus strand of JAXDQW010000099.1, from coordinate 104,086 downwards.
AAGATCCTCATCCTCGACGAACCCACCGAAGGCATTCAGCCGAACATCATCGACCAGATCGGCGACGCCATTAAGCTGCTGCGGCGCGGCGGCCATCACCACGAATCCAAAATCCTCGCGGAGATCAATCAGACGCTGAAGGTCCTTCGGGAAAATGGGGACGCGTCCAAGTTACCTATCTTCGATGAGGCCGCGGAAACGGTGGTGGTTTTGCTTCGCGATGGCGTCGAGAAACGGCCTGCCATGCTCAATCGTTTCGCCGATTGCATCGAGCAACTCCGCCGGGAGCAGCCCACCGGCACAAAACTCGCCGAGGAAATCGACTCCGCGCTGCAGAAGCTGCGCGGTGAAGCGAAGATGAGCATTCTGCTGGTCGAGCAGTATCTCGATTTCTGTAAAGAGCTGGCCGATAACTTCGCCATTATGGACCGGGGCGCCGTCGTCTGCGCGGGTCCCGTCGCCGGCCTCACCGACGAGGTGGTGAAACAATACCTTACCGTGTGATTCGCTATTCCTCTTCCTTCTTCCCGCGCCGGGAGAGGTAGAGGGAGATGAAGAGCGCCCGTGATGAAGTTATCCCCGTTAACTCTTCACATTGTTCCCCTTTATGTCCTCTGAAGAACGAATCTTACTCGCTGTCAACGGAACCCTGATGCGCGGTCTGGAGCTGAATCCCAACCTGCTCGAAGTGGGGGCGGAGTTCGTGCGCGAAGATCGGACCGTGGCGGCCTATCGCCTTTACTCGATCAATGACCGGCACCCGGCAATGGTGCGCGTTCCGGCGGGCGGCGTTTCCGTGGCCGTGGAAGTCTGGAGCGTGCCTCCGCAGGGGCTCGCCTCGATCCTCGTCAAGGAGCCGGCCGGCTTGTGCATTGGCAAGGTGCGGCTGCTCAGCGGCGCGGAAATGCTCGGCGTCGTGGCCGAGCCGATTCTTTGCGAAGGCCAGCGTGAGATCAGCGAGCTCGGTGGCTGGCGCGCGTATCGCGCCGCTCCTGGAGCCTGAGAGGTGCGCAGGGCCTGCGCGGCCAGGGATCTCCACGCATTCCCACTGGCCGCACGGATTTTTGCTCCAGCACGCGGTGAACCTTTCTCCGCGCCAATCCGCAACGGCTGTGCGAGCGTAACAGGTCCTCAACGACCCACCTGCTTGAAGAGCATTAAAGACGATTCCCTTCATCTGCCCACGCCGGTCCCGGTAATGGTCCTGCCGGGGACCCTTCTCTTTCCCAACTCCCTTCTGCCGCTGCACATCTTCGAGCCCCGATACCGGACGATGCTGGAGTGCGCGCTCGAAACGAACCGAATGTTTTGCATCGCGCTGGTCCGACCCGGCCTCGCCGACTGGAGTGCGCCGGCGGATTTTTTTCACGTCGCCGGTCTGGGCCTGGTTCGGGCCTGCGTGGGGCGTGAGGACGGGACGTCAGACCTGATTTTGCAGGGACTCACGAGGGTCGAGTTCATCGGGTTTCCTCAGGAAACGCCCTTCATTGTGGCGGATATCCGCGAGCTGCCGTCCACGCCCGCAGCGAACTTCGAAGCCGACGACCTGACCGCGAAGCTGCTGGGCTTTTGCGCGCAGTTGCGGGCGAATGGGATGGATGTCCCCGAGTCGCTGGATGAGCAACTGGCGCGCATCGATAATCCCGACATGCTGGCCGACATCGTCGCGCACACCTTCCTGCGCGACCCCTTCCGGCGTCAGGAGGTTTTTGAGGAATTGCGGGTGGGCGAGCGGCTGCGGCTGCTCCTCCGGCATCTCAGCGCGGAGATGCTTTAGCGAGAGGTGGCTCGGCGCCGCGCGCAGAGGGAGCGCCGGGTGGCTGGATCGCCAACCTCAGATCGCCATCGTCACCGTTTTTATCTCCGTGTAATTCGCCAGCGCGTATTCGCCGAGTTCGCGGCCGACTCCCGATTGTTTGTAGCCGCCGAACGGTGCGGCGACGTCGAGCGCATCGTAGCAATTGATCCAGACGGTGCCGGCTTTCAGGCCAGCCGCGAGGCGGTGCGCCTTGCTCATGTCCCTGGTCCACACCGCGGCGGCAAGCCCGTAGGTGGTGCGGTTGGCGCGCGCGATGACTTCGTCGAGGTCGCTGAAGCGCAGCACGCTCAGCACCGGGCCAAAGATTTCCTCGCGGGCGATTTTCATTTCGTCCTGCACGTCATCGAAGATCGTCGGCTCCACGAAATAGCCGCGGCTGCCCCAGCGGTTGCCGCCGGTCAGCAACTTCGCGCCGGACTCGCGGCCCGAGCGGATGTAACCCATGACGCGGTCGAACTGCGTCTGGCTGACGACGGGCCCGAGCGTGGTGGCTTTGTCGAATGGATCACCGATCCGGCGCTGGCTCGTGCGCGCGAGCATCCGTTCGATGAATTCGTCGTGGGCCTCGTCCTGTACGAAGAGGCGGGAGGCGGCGGTGCACCATTGGCCTTCGAAATTAAAGATGCCGAAATGCGAGCTTTCAACCACGGCTTCCAGGTCGGCGTCGGGAAAGACGATGTTCGGGCTCTTGCCGCCGAGTTCGAGGGAGACGCGCTTGAGGTTCGTGCGGCCGGCCGCGCGCATGATGAGCTTGCCCACCTCCGTCGAGCCGGTGAACGCGATCTTGTCCACGTCGAGGTGCTCGGCGAGCGCGGCGCCGGCCGTTTCGCCGAAGCCGGTCACGATGTTCACGACCCCGGGCGGGAAGCCGGCCTCGAGCGCCAGCTCGCCGACGCGCAGGGCGCTGAGTGGCGTCTGCTCGGCCGGTTTGAGTACGATGGTGCAGCCGGCGGCGAGGGCGGGAGCCCATTTCCACGCCTGCATCAGGAGGGGAAAATTCCACGGGATGATCTGCGCGCACACGCCGACCGGCTCGTGCCGCGTGTAAGTCAAATACGGGCCGCTCACGGGGATCGTGCGGCCCTCGATTTTATCCGCCCAGCCGGCGTAATATCGGTAGGTCTCGACGACCATCGGCAGGTCGATGTTGCGGCTGTCGGTGATCGGCTTGCCGTTGTCGAGGGTTTCGAGCGCGGCCAGTTCGTCGATGTGTTGCTCGACCAAATCGGCGAGCTTGTAGAGCAGGCGGCCGCGTTCGCGCGGAGTCATCTTTTTCCAGGGCCCGCTGTCGAAGGCTCTCCGCGCCGCGGCCACCGCGCGATCGACGTCCTCCTTGCCGCCCTCGACCACGCGCGTGATCACCTCGCCGGTTGCCGGGTTGATGGTTTCAAAAGTCCGTCCGCTGACCGCCTCCACCCACTCGCCGTCGATCAGCATTTTCGTCTGGGGCACCTCGGCCGACGGCTTGCCGAGCAGCTCAGAGTCAAGGGTTGCAATGGACATGCGAGCCTCCTGGTGAGAATTGGCAAAACCTACGCCCTCCTTGCACCACGAGCAAACGACCGCAGCGTTTGCCGGGTTGGAGCCCCGGGAAAGGTGCGCACGAGGGCAAAGAGCCGTCCCGCGACGCGGCGGTTAGCCGCGGGCGCGCAATTCCAGGCGGCGGATCTTGCCGCTGATCGTCTTCGGCAGCTCGGCGAGGAATTCGATCTCGCGCGGGTATTTGTAGGGCGCGGTCACGCGCTTGCAGTGCTCCTGCAACTCGCGCTTGAGCTCCTCGCCGGGCGTGGCGCCTTTGCGGAGCACCACGAAGGCCTTGACGATCGCGCCCCGCATTGCGTCGAACTTCGCGACGACCGCCGCCTCGACCACCGCGGGATGTTCGACCAGCGCGCTCTCCACCTCGAACGGGCCGATGCGATAGCCCGCGCTCTTGATCACGTCGTCGTTGCGGCCCACGAACCAGTAGCGTCCCTCCGCGTCGCGTGTCGCGCGGTCGCCGGTGAGATACCAGTCGCCGCGAAACCGGACCGCGTTCTCTTCCGGATTGCGCCAGTATTCGCGGAACAGTCCGAGCGGCCGGCGCGGTGCGACGCGTACGGCGACTTCGCCTTCGAGGCCATCCGGCACTTCCCGCAAATCGGCATCGAGCAGCGCCACTTCAAAGCCGGGCGTCGGCCGGCCCATCGAGCCGGGGCGCACCTCGTCGCCGCGCGCGCGGCAACTGGCGATGAGCACGACGGTCTCCGTCTGGCCGTAGCCTTCGTAAATCGTCAGCCCGGTCGCCCGCTGCCACGTTTCGATGACCTCGGGATTGAGCGGCTCTCCGGCGCTGACGCAGTGACGCAGGTGCGGGAAGCAATACGCGGCAAGGTCTTCGCGCACGATCAATCGCAACGCCGTGGGCGGCGCGCACCAGGTGGTGATCGGGTAACGCATGAGTGTTCGCAGCGCGGCTGCGGCGTCGAATTTCCCCGACGAATCGATCGTAAAGACGCACGCTCCCATGTGCCACGGACCGAAGAGGCTCGACCAGGCGGCCTTGGCCCACCCGTTGTCGGCGAGGTTCCAGTGGATGTCGTGCGGCTGGCAGCAGAGCCACTGCTCGCCGGTGACGCGATGGCCGAGGCCGTAGCTCTCCTGCGTGTGCAGGACCATTTTCGGCGGACCGGTCGTGCCACTGGTGAAAAAGATGATTCCCGGCTCATCGGCGCGCGTCGGGGCCGGCTCGAAGTCGGCGCGTGCCGCGCGCAAGCCAGCGTCGAAAGCCACCCAGCCCGCGCGCTCCTCCCCAGCCACGATCTTGATCCCGGTGAAATCGTCCACGCGCTCCGCGACCTCGCCGCACGTGATCACGGCGGCGACCTCCGCCGCTTCGATTCGGTAACGAATGTCCTTCGCGGTCAGCAGCACGGTACCGGGGATCGGTACGGCACCGAGCTTGGTCAGCCCGAGCATCGCGATCCACCACTGCGGCACGCGCGGCAGAATGACGAGCACGCGGTCGCCGCGTTGCACGCCGAGTTTGTGGAAGAGATGCGCCGCGCGACGGAACTGCTCCGCGAGCTGCGCAAAGGTAAACCGCTGCTCGTGGTCGCCGCTTTCGTCCACGCACCAAAGCGCGAGGTCGTGCGGGCTTCGTTCCGCCCAGCGTTCCATGACGTCGGTGGCGAAGTTGAAACAGACTGCTTCTTGCCCGCTCATAACGGCCCAACCTAGGGACCCGGATCAGGCATCGCAAGACACGCGCTCGCACCCCTGCTCGCGAGCTTTGCGGCCGTCAACCGAGTGGATTCAAGCCGGCTCCGTCGCCGATCTGGTCGGACCCTATCCTCGTGGCGGGCGGGACTTGACGGCACGCCAATGAGAGGTAATCTCCTTCGCGTCAGACAATTATGGAACTGTCGCGATTCTCTGTTGCACCCCAATGAGCCCTGAAAGTGAATTTATCCGAGCCGAGCTTCCCGATGTGGAAAAGATTGTGCAGAACGAACGTTGGCTGGAGGCGGAGCGTCGAGGAGTGCCGCTCGAGGCCCACGATGACGCGCTCAGCGAGCGGGTAGCCGATATCATCCTCGGCGGAGTCGGCGCAGAACTTCGGCGCAAGCACGAGACGGAGTAATCGCTCGCTCCGCCGAGCGGCGGTGAAAGCGAACCATCTGGTGGGGAGCGCTTCAACTTGAATGCGGTTGTCTCCCGGGCGGGCGAGCCGTCACACTGAGAGCCATGATTTTCGCTGAAGCCGACGAAGCCAAACGACTGCTCACCATGCAGTTTACCAATCGAGTGAGCGTCGAGGAGATGCTGGACCTGGTCCCAAAGATGCCCGTTTTGCTCTCGGCCATCGCTCCAGGCTTCACTCTCTTGACGGATTTGAGCCAGTTGGAATGGATGGATCCAGCCTGTGCACCGGAAATTGGCAACCTGATGGATTTGGTTTCCGCGAAGGGAGTGAAGACCGTCGTTCGAGTCATTCCGGATCCGGCAAAGGATATCGGCTTCGCTCTGATGTCTTCCTTTCACTACGGTCGCGAAGTCCGCGTGGTCGTTCACGAAACCCTGGAGGATGGGCTGCAAAGTGTCCCTCCCATTCACCTGCTGGAAGAGGAAGGCGTCGCTCAGGAAATAGCCAACGACCTGACGCCGGGCGCACCCGGCTAAACTTCCGGGCTGAGTATCCGATCACTCGGGGACGCCGCCGACCAGGAAGTATCCAATGAGCACGCGGTTGCCGGTGCTGGATGGGTCGTGTTCCGGGAGCACCTTCAGCTTCAGGGTGTGCTTCCCCGGGGGGAGCCCGCAGGTCAGCATCGCGTAACTGTAGCGGGGGAAATACTTCTGGGGCGCGGTTTCCGAAACGCCCTTCTTCACGCCGCGCGGGCCGCCATAGGCCGGATCGGAGGGCGCGCTGACGCCGTCGTCGATCGTCCAGTTGTATCTCCCGCCGTCCTTCTGCACGCTCTGATAGATCCCCAGCGCCGTCCCCTCGAACTCAAACTCCAGCGCATCTTCGCCCTGCCGCGCGTTGATCGCGCCTCCCTTGTAGCGCCCGATGCTGCCGGACTTTTCATCCGGCGCCAGCACCTCCCAATCGCCGCTCAGCCGGGCCTTCGCCGGGGCGACCATCGCCACGCGCGCAAACTCGTCGCTGACCAGCGGGGCCGGGAGCTGCGGCAGCGGCAACGGCTTCGCGTCCAACTGCGTCTTCAACCAGGCGATGATCGTCTCCGCGTAAATGGTGTGGCCGAGGTCATTCGGATGCACCGTGTCGGTGATGAAAATCTGGCCGGGCAGCGACCAGTCGAGGCCCGGCTTCTGGAGTTGCTCTTCGGTGGGCTTGGGAAGGTCGGGCCGCTTGAGCGCTTCGATGAGCGGTGGCTGAAGGTCGATATCTGGGATGCCGTAGTGTTTCGCCACCGCGGGATGACTGACGCGCGGGTGATCGAGGGTGCGGCTGGTGGTGTAGAGGAAGACGATTTCCGGTTTCGTTTCCGAAGCCCAAAGCTGCCGCACGATGCCTTCCATCGTGGCCTTGCGAAATTCGTTCGTGGGGCTGCCGTCATTGATGCTGAACTCGACGAAGACCAGGTCCGGCCGGCGGGCGATCACGTCCCCCGCGCAACGGAACACGCCCAGGTCGCTTCCGGTGCCGCCAATAGCCGCGGTTATTTCGTTCACCTTTGCCTGCGGAAACGTTTCCTGGAACCACTTGAACGTCTTGACGCGATAGCCGGGCGCCGCAGTGATGCTGCCCCCAAAGTAGGCGATGTTCGTCTCGGCGCCGGCTCTCAGTTTTTCAAAGACGCGGCCGAGGGTGCGCGTCGTCGGCGGGGTTTCCTCGGCGCGAGCGGCGGCGCAGAGAATGAGAAGGAAGAGGGAAACGAGGGAGCGGAGTGTTTTCATGCAAATCAAATGAACCGTGGATGTCCTCGTCGCCTGGTCATCGGTGCGGCAATGGAGAGAACGAGGACGAAGGACGAGAACGAGTTATGCGAGGATCTCCTTAATCACCTGGCCATGAACGTCGGTGAGCCGGAAGTCGCGGCCGCCGAAGCGATAGGTCAGTCTTTCGTGATCAATGCCGAGCAGGTGCAACATGGTGGCGTAGAGATCATAGAAGGTGGCGGGTTTTTCGATCGCATAATAGCCGAGTTCGTCGGTCCCGCCGTAGATCGTGCCGCCGCGGACGCCGCCCCCGGCCAGCCACACGCTGAAGCCATACGGATTGTGATCGCGGCCGTCGCTGCCTTGCGAGAACGGCGTCCGGCCAAACTCCCCGGCCCAAAGGATGAGCGTCTCTTCGAAGAGGCCGCGGGCCTTGAGATCGGTGATCAGCGCGGCGATGCCTTGGTCGACCTGCCGGGCCATGTCGCCATGGCCCTCCTTGATTTTGCCGTGCTGGTCCCACGGATTCGCCGCCTGGCCCGCTCCGGGCTTTTGGGGCAGACAACTCAATTCGACAAACCGCACCCCGCGCTCGATGAGCCGGCGCGCGACGAGGCACTGGCGCCCGTACGCTGCTTTGTTCGGTTCCGGGGAATCGAGACCGTAGAGCTTTTTCGTGGCCTCGCTTTCCCCGCTGATGTCGCACAATTCCGGCACCGCGGTCTGCATGCGATACGCGGTCTCGTAGTTGTGAATCGCCGCTTCGACCTGGGGCTCCGCTGCGGTGCGGAGAAACTTTTCGTCCATCCCCTTGATGAAACTGAGACGCTGGCGCTGCCGGCGGTCGCTCTCGCGCGGCTGGATGTTAGCCAGCGCTTCCGCACCGTCGGCTTTCAAAATCGAAGCCTGGTGCTGGCCGGGCAGGTAGCCATTGCTATAGACGCCCACGCCGCCGTGCGGCGGAGTGGCGCCGCCGCTTTGCAGGACGATGAAGCCGGGCAAATCCTGGTTCGCTGTCCCGAGCCCGTAACTGACCCAGGCGCCCGCGCTGGGATGGCCCATGAAGGGGAAGCCGGTGTGCGCAAGATAGTTGCCCTGCGCGTGTTCGTTGACCGTGCTGGTCATGGACCGAATCACCGCGAGGTCATCGGCACAGGCGGCGACGTACGGGAAAAGTTCGCTGACGGGGATGCCGCTCTGGCCGCGGTTTTTGAACTCCCACGGGCTGCCCATGATGTTCCCGTTGTTGTTAAACATGGTCGGCCTCACCGGCACGGGCATCGGCTGGCCCTGGCGTTTCGTGAGTTCCGGCTTGGGGTCGAAGGTATCCACGTGGGAGACCCCGCCCGACATGTAGCAAAAGATCACGCGTTTCGCCCGCGGTTTGAAATGCGGGCCGGGCGGTGCGGTGGGAAGCGCGCCGTAGCCTTGATCGGCAAGCAGGCCGGCGAGGGCGAGGGAGCCGAACCCCAGCGAGCAGGTCCGCAGCATTTCGCGGCGGGTGGTGGAGGTCTGAAGGCAGGGCACGTGCATGGCGCGGGATCAATCAGCGAAGATAGATGAATTCCTTCAGGTTGAAGAGCGATTGCGCGAAATCCTGCCACACCGGCTGGGCGGCCAGCACCTGCTCCGCGGGAATTTTCCGGTCCTGCGCGATCGCCTCGACGTAGGCCAGGGCGGAGGCGGTTTCGTCGTCCGTCGGCGGTCGCGCGAAGGCGGTCGCGAACATTTTGCGAATGCGCACCTCGACGCTGTCGCCGCCCTCGCGAATCAAGGCCCGCGCCCATTTCTCCGCCTGATCGATGACGAACGGCGAGTTGAGCAACGTGAGCGATTGCGCGGGGACATTCGTCGCCTCGCGACGGCCCAGCGTGGTGAAAGGTTTCGGCGCATCGAAGACCTGCAGAAACGGATTCAAATTGGTCCGCCGCACTTCCAGGTAAAGGCTGCGCCGCGGGGTGCCCGCTCCGACGCTGGGTCCGAACATGGTGTTCTTCAACTCGCCGGAATCCGCCAGGATCGAATCGCGAATGGCTTCCGCCTCGAGCCGCCGCACGCGCATATGCGAGAGCCATTCGTCCGCGGGGTCGAGGTCCCGTGCCTGGGCCGATGGCTCGCTGACCATTTGGAAGGCCTGAGTGGATACGAGATAGCGGATCGTTTCCTTGAAGGACCAGCCGAGGGAGGGTTGATAGGTGATAGTTGATGGTTGATAGGAGGTGCCGGCGGTGCGCGGCTGAGTGAAGGAGGCGGCGAGGAAATCGAGGAGTTCCGGGTGGGTCGGCTTTTCTCCGAGGCGGCCGAGGTTGTCCACCGTCGGCACGAGGCCGCGGCCGAAAAGCCAGTGCCAGATGCGATTCACCATCACCCGCGCGGTGAGCGGATTCTGCGGATTGGCAATGTCGCCAGCGAGTTCCAGGCGCCCGCTCTGCGTGGTGCGATAGCGCTGCGGATCGAGCACTTCCAGATAGCCGCGCGGCACGCTGGCCTCCGGCTTCAGGTGATCGCCGCGCGGAAGGAATGGTGCGTCGTAGGCGAGCGTTTCCAGCACGCCCGGCGCGCGTTGCGGCACGGGAATCTCCGCCTCCAGCCGCCGATATTCCGCGACCAGCGGCCGCACTTTCTCCAGCTCCGCCAGCGTCACCGGCAGCACTCGGGCGCGAACCAGGTCATCGAGCAAGGCGCGGTGCGGCTCGGCAAGGCGGTCGTCGCGCCAGGCCGCCACGGCCTCGGCGAGGACCTGCTGATAGCGAGCAGCGAGCTCGGCGGCGGAGTTCGGTGGCGCCCCTTCGAGCAGCGGCGCGAGGGCCAGGGGTTCTTCCTTCGGCGGATCGTTGCCATCGTGGAAGACGATTTGCGCCGCGGCAAAGAATGACCGGCCCGGGCTTTCACGCTTGGCTTTGGCTTTTTCGCCGATCGGGCGCGTGAGGTCGTCGAAGGTGGCAAACTCGAGATACGCGGAGGTGCCTTTGCGGTAGGCGGTGTCGAGCCGGCGCCAGCGGGGTTCGTCGTTGTCGAGCGCGGCTTTCGCGAAGATCGGATTATTGGGCAGGGGATAGTGGTCCACGATCACGCGGACCGCCGCGCCCCCGCCCCCGCCCGCGCGGACGCTGATGCTGTTGCTGTCGATCTTGAAGCGCGGAGAAGTGAGCAGGCCGTTGTGCTTGTCGGAAAGTGGTGCGGTGAAGGCTCCGGCGGGCATCAAACCGGCCAGCACCCGGTCGCCCTCCGGCTCGATGGCAAATTCTCCCGCGCGAACCGGCTGCTTCGACAATCCGGAGCCATAAGGAAACCACTTGGCGTAATCGTCGCTCGCGAGATCCCACCCGGGGCGGAAGTTTTCGCGATTGAACTGTTGCGCCTCGGTGAGCTTGGCGCGTAGGGCGTCGGCCAGCTTTTGCCACGCGACGGGAAAGGCCGCGTCGTTGACCCCGCCGAGTTTTGCCCAAAGGTGCAGCGGATTCGTGGAGTCCGCGTCCTTCAGCGCAGCGGCCCACGCGGCCTCGCTCGCGTCTTCGGTCTTCGGGGTGGTGGCGCGCAGCCGTTCGATTTCGCCGCTGAGGCGCGCGCGCGCTTCACGCTGCGCCGGCGTGAGCGCGGCCAGCACTTGCTCCTGCGGGATCACCGGGCGCGGTCCCACCTGAAAGGACGCCGCAACCTCCGCGGCGCTGAGCGGGCGGTCGTAAAGCCGCGCTTCCTCGATCTCGCCGGCGAAGTAGCCGTTCTTTGCACCGGCGTGGCGCAGGCCGAGCAGCACGCGGGCTTGGCTGGCTGCATGACTGATCAGTTCGCCTTTCACGTAGCCTTGGCCATACGGGACGCCGTTTCGATACAGGGAAATCCGATTGTCCGCATCATAGACCGCGGCCAGGTGCACCAGTTCGCCGGGCGCCGCCGTTTCCTCAGGGCCGCCCGTGGATTGGGTGCGCGCGAAGAAATTGCTCCCGGCGAGCCAGCGCCGCGGCTCTTTTTCGGCGAAGACGATCGAGTCGAAGGCGTGCTGCTGGGTGCTTTCGATGGTCATGACGCCGCCCGCGCGCTGGTCGAGATTCGCGGGCGCCACCCACGCTTCGAGGGTCCTGGCGCCCAGGGCCACGGGCAGGGGATCGGTGCGGAGCAAGGCGTCCTGGCCGTCCAATATCAGCCGTCCATGCTTGATCTCAGCCGCGCCTTCGAGATGGCCGGGGATGTGGCCGAGGGTGTCGCGCGCGTCGAGGTCGAAATTCCAGACGGCGATGGGCGCCGCGGCCTGCACCGCCGGTCGCGTGGTCCCGGGCTTGGGGTCGAGCGTCTGCCGGGCACTCCATTCGAGGTCGGCGATTTGTTGCTCCAAGGCGCGCACCTTTTCCTGAGTCGCGAGCGCCTGGGCCGCCCGGGCCGGGGCCGCCTGCAATTGCTGGCCGAACCTGGCGGCGGCCTCGAGCCACGCCTCGGCAAGCGCCGTCTTGATCTGCGCGTGCAGCCGCTCCAGGGCGGGGCGGTTTTTTCCCAGCACCTCCGGCGCATCGATCGTGATCTGCGCGGGGCGGCAGCTCGAAAAGATGCCGTAGAGCGCGTAATAGTCGCGCTGGCTCACCGCGTCGAACTTGTGATCGTGGCAGCGGGCGCACGAAATGGTGAGCCCCTGGAAGGCCTTGCTGACCACGTCGATCTGGTTGTCCACCGCCTTGACCTGATCGTCGAGCGTATCGACCGGCTGGAAGCCGTGCTCGACCAACCGGAAGTGCGCCGGGCCGAGGGCCGATTCATTGAAACCGGCGGGGTTCATCCGCGGCTGCGGAAGCAAATCGCCGGCGAGGTGCTCGCGAATCAGTTGGTCGGCGGGCACGTCGGCATTGAACGCGCGAATGAGGTAATCGCGATAACGCCAGGCCTGCGGAATCTCCGGGTCGCCTTCGCTGCCGTGGGTCTCGGCGTAACGCATCAGGTCCATCCAGTGCCGGGCCCAGTGCTCGCCGAAGCGCGGGCTGGCGAGCAGACGATCGGTGGCATGGCGGATTGCGGATTGACTCAGGCCTCCGCCTTCGCCCTTCGGGCTGCCTTCGGCAGTCTGTCTCGCTCCGCTCGGCTGCGGATCGGGGATTGATTCCGCGACGAATGCCGCCACTTCCTCGGGTGTCGGTGGGAGGCCGGTGAGCGCGAAGGTCAGCCGGCGGATGAGCGTGCGCGGGTCCGCGGGGGCCGCGGGCGTCAGGCCTTTGGCTTGCATCTTCGCGAGGAGGAAACGATCGACCGGATGCTCCGACCAGGCACGGTCTTTGACTTCGGGCACCGGCGGCTTCTTGACCGGCTGGAGCGACCACCACGTCTTGCGGAGGGCGAGCAACTCGGCCCACGAGGGCTTGCCGGCTGCTTCCGGGGGCGGTTGATCGCGCGGATCGGGCGCGCCCATGTTCACCCAATGCTCGAAATCGGCGATGACCGCGTCGTCGAGCTTCGGCGCCTTGCTCGGCATCTTGAGATCCGGATCCTCGTGGCGGATCGACTGGATGAGCAGGCTCTTCGCCGCCGCACCCGGCACGATCGCGTCGCCGGAATCACCGCCCTTTTTCCAACCCTCGCGATAATCGAGCCGCAATCCGCCTTTGGCCTTTTTGGCGTTGTGACACTCGTAACACTCCGCCACCAGCACCGGGCGGATCTTCTTTTCAAAAAACTCGATTCCTTCGGCGCTGGGCGGGGCCGCCGCCGCACGTCCGAGGAGGGCGGAGAGCAGGGCACCGGTCAGGATTGGAAGGGGGGATTGCATGAGCCTGCGGAGTCAACCCCGCTTGAAGGCAGACCTTCGTTCGATATGGCATGGGCAACGATCCACCGCAATGGAACACCGGCATTCTCTGACCAGCATCCGGGGGGATGAGGCACGAGGCCGACCCGGGTTCCGCGGGTCGCTATGAGGCGGCCGGGCTCACTTCAGCTTGGAGCGCCACAGGATGCCCGTGTAGTTGCCTTTGGAATAGCTGACCTGCACCGCGTCGCCTACTTGGGTGGTGTCCCAGCGGTCCTGGTGCACCAGAATTTCCGTCGTCCGGCCGCCGGGCAGGCGGACCGTCACCCACCAGGACGGCGGGACCGTGCTCCGCTCGCCATCCACCACCTTCTCGGACTCCGGAATCACTTTTTTGGAGATCACCACGGCCTCGCTCACCTGCTTCTCGCAGCCCGCGAAGTTCAGCGCCACCGCTGCGGCAAACACCAGGCCAGAGCGCGCCGTCGTGGATTGAATCCGCAGAATCGCGTCGCGCATACCCGAAGAGGGTGGATCGGAAATTGAAGGGGCACAAACCATTCCCGTCACCCTACCCCCGCGGTTTTTTCTTCTTTCCCGGCGCGGGTTTCCCCAACGTGCCGCCCATGCGTCGCGCGATTTATCCGGGAAGTTTCGATCCGATCACCAAGGGGCACCTCGATGTCATCAAACGGGCGGCGCGAATGTTCGACGAGGTGGTGGTGGCGGTGGCGCTCAACGATCAAAAAACCACGCTCTTCAATGCGGACGAGCGCTTGCTCATGATCGAGGCCACGGTGGCCGGACAGAGCAACATCCGCGTGGTCCGTTTTGATGGGCTGCTCGTGGATTTCGCCCGCGAACAGGAGGCGGTGGCGGTGGTGCGCGGGTTGCGGGCGATCAGTGATTTCGAGTTTGAATTTCAAATGGCCCTGATGAACCGAAAACTGGAACCGACGATCGAAACGGTCTTCCTGACGCCCCGGGAGGAATACACCTACCTGAGCTCGCGGATCGTGAAGGAAATCGCGCGGCTCGGTGGCAATGTGGAGGCGTTTGTGCCAATCTCAGTCGCCAAAGCGCTCGCGGAGCGCTTTGGCCGCGTTGAGAGTTGAGACACGCTCCCAGCGCCTGAGAAGCGTTTCATCAGAGGGGCGCCTCAACATTCACTTGCTCTATGAAAGTCCACCTGAATCAAATTCCGCACGACGGCCTGCATGTGGAGGGCTCCGATCCAAATCAGATCCTGGATCTGCACGATCCGATGGTCCGGCCGGTCAGCGAGGTGCGTCACGACCTCGACGTGGGGATCAGCGAAGGCGGCCTCTTCGCCACCGGGACCATCGGGGTCGATCTGGAACTCCAATGCGTGGCCTGCCTGGAAACGTTTCTCTTTCCGCTGACCATTCCCAATTTCGCCTGCCAGGTGGAGCTGACCGGGTCGGAAATGGTGGACTTGACAGAACCCATCAGGGAAGACATCTTGCTCGCCCTTCCGCCTCACCCGCACTGTGACTGGAACGGTGAGCGAGTCTGCAAAGGCGCGGTTCTCCTGGAGCAATCCCGGCCCGCCGAAGACCCGGTCCCGCAAGAGCTCGAGGTGTGGGGCGCTCTGGATCAACTGAAAATCAAAAAGACTTAATACCGCCATGGGAGTTCCAAAACGCAAGATGTCGAAGATGCGGCTGCGCACGCGCAAAGCTGCCAACCGCTGGCACGCACCGAAGCTCAACAAGTGCGCGCAGTGCAGCAGCACGGTGCGCTCGCACCAGGCCTGCCCCTCGTGCGGCTACTACAAGGGCCGCCAGGTCCTGACCATCGAAGCCGCCTGACCGGCTCGCCGGACGCCCGCTTTCAACCTCAGCCGCTCGCGCCTCGCGCGGGCGGCTGATTCTTTTTGGGCTTGATCAATCCCCCGTCAGGGTTCGAATTGCGCCCATGAAAATTGCGCTCGACGCCATGGGCCATGATGAAGGCCCCGCCAAGCTCGTCGAAGGCGCCGCGCTCGCGCTCCGCGAATTCCCGGAGATCACCAAGCTCTTTCTTACCGGCGACGCCAGGCGGCTCGAGGGTGAGCTGACGCGCATCGGGTGCAGCGACGGACGCGTGGAGATCGTCCATTGCACCCAGGTGGTCGAGATGACCGACGACGCCGCCTTCGCGGTGCGTCGCAAGAAGGATTCTTCGGTCAGCCGCGCCGTGGATTTGGTGAAGGAAGGCCGGGCGGAAGCGATCGTCAGCGCAGGGCACACCGGCGCCTGCGTCACCGCGGCCAAGGTGAAACTGCGCACGCTGACCGGCATCGAGCGCCCGGGCATCGCCGCGACGATGCCCACGCAGTCGAATCTCTTCGTCCTCATCGATGCCGGCGCGAACACCGATCCCACCCCGCGCCAGATGCTGGAGAACGCCATCATGGGCTCAGTCTATTCGCGCCACGTCCTCGGCTACCAGAACCCGCGCGTCGGGCTGATGTCGATCGGAACCGAGGACGAAAAGGGCAACGAATTCACGCGCGACACCTTTGAAATGCTCAAGGCGAGCAGCCTCAACTTCCGCGGCAACGTCGAAGGCCACGACCTCTTCGAGCATCCGGTGGAGGTGGTGGTCGCCGATGGCTTTACCGGAAACATTGTGCTCAAGACCAGCGAAGCCATCGCCCACGCCATCTTTGCGTGGCTCAAGACCGAGATTTACAAAAACCCCGTCCGCAAGCTCGGCGCGCTCCTCGCCAAGCCGGCGTTCAAGGCCATTCACCAGAAAACCAGCGCGGAAGCCTACGGCGGAATGCCGCTGCTCGGCGTGAATGGAGTCTGCATCATTGCGCACGGCGGCAGCTCGCCCGTCGCGATCAAGAATGCCATTCGCATGGCTGCCGAATCCATCCGGCACCAGGTCAACCCCCACATTATCGAAGAGGTGCAGCGTCATCATGACTCAACCCAAGCCGCGCACACGCACGCATCAGCCTAAGCGGACCGTCTCCATCATCGGCACCGGCAGCTACCTGCCGGAGAAAATCCTGACCAATGCCGAGCTCGAGAAGCTGATCGACACCAGCGACGAGTGGATTACCACGCGCACCGGGATCAGGGAGCGGCGCATCGCGGCGGACGATGAGTACACCAGCGATCTCGCCGCTCACGCCGCGCGCGCCGCGATGGAAAACGCGGAAATCAGCGCCGATGAGATCGATTTGATCATCGTCGCCACGGTCACCCCGGACATGTCTTTCCCGAGCACCGCGTGTTTCGTTCAGACGAAGATCGGGGCGATGAACGCCGCGTGTTTCGACGTCAGCGCCGCCTGCGCCGGCTTCCTCTACGCGCTGGAGATCGCGCAGCAATTCATCACCTCGCATACCTACGATACCATCCTGGTAATCGGCGCGGAGAAGCTTTCGGCGATCGTCGATTGGACCGATCGTAATACCTGCGTGCTCTTCGGCGACGGCGCCGGCGCGGCCATTCTGCGGCATCGCGGGGGCGGCCACGGGGTGGTCTCGACCTACATGGCGAGCGACGGGAGACTCGCCGACATCCTCTATCTTCCGGGGGCCGGCGGGCAGTCCCCGTTCGGCAATGACAGCCCCGACCGGCGCCTGAATTGCATCAAAATGAACGGCAAGGAGACCTACAAGCATGCCGTGAACTCGATGCTCGACGCCGCCAATCGCGCCCTGGAGGACTCGAATCTCAAGGCTTCCGACCTCGCCTGCATCATCCCGCATCAGGCCAACCTGCGCATCATCGAAGCCATCGCCGATCGGATGGAGGTGCCGCTGGATCGTTTCATGGTGAATCTGGATCGCTACGGCAACACCAGCGCCGCCGCGGTGGCTATCGCGCTCGATGAGGCCAATCGCACCGGCCGAATGGAAGTTGGCGATTTCGTGTTGCTCGTCGTCTTCGGCGGCGGGCTGACCTGGGCGAGCTCGGTGATTCAGTGGTGAGACGCTGAATGCTCATCGACACCCACGCCCACCTGGACTTTCCGGAGTTCGCGGGTGAGTTGGAACAAGTCCTCGCGCGGGCGGCGGCGGCGGGGGTGACGCGCATCATCACCATCGGCACGACCCTCGAGGGCAGCCGCCGCGCCGTCGCGCTCGCGGAAAGGTTTCCGAATGTCTTCGCCACGGTCGGCGTGCATCCATCGAACGCGGGTGAGGCGCCCGGCGATTTCATCGCGACGTTGCGCGAACTCGCACAAAATCCGCGCGTCGTTGCGATCGGTGAGTGTGGGCTTGATTACCACCGGCTGCCCAGTTTGCGGATCCAGAAGAACGATCCAGCGCTGGAGGCCTTCGGCAACGAGTCGCCGGCCGACCTCGATGCCGCGCTTGCGGACGGCGCCGTGAAATCCGCGCAAGCCGAAGTGTTCGAGGCGCAACTCGACCTCGCGGCGGAGCTCGGGATGAACGTCATCGTCCACCAGCGCGATTCCTGGGCCGATACCCTCGCGCTTCTCAGATCGTCCGCCGGCCGGCTCCGCGCGGTCTTTCACTGCTTCGGGGGCGGCCTCGATCAGGCGCGGGAAGTCTTTGCTCTGGGACATCTGGTGAGCTTCACGGGAATCGTCACGTTCAAAAACGCCGCCCAAGTGCAGCAGTGCGCGGCCCGAATCGGCACCGGCGATTTCATGGTCGAAACTGACGCGCCCTACCTCGCTCCCGTCCCGCACCGCGGCCAGCGCTGCGAACCGGCGCACACCCGGCTGGTGGCCGAAAAGCTGTGCGCCCTGCGCGGCGAACCGCTCGCTGACCTCGCCGCCCACACCACCGCGACCGCGGAAGCCTTCTTTCGCTTTCCGCGCTGACTAGGAGGCTGGCGGACCTTTGGCTTCACAGCCGCGGAGCGGCGACAACCCGAGTAGCCGTGTTCGAGCGAAGCGAGGCCACGGAATCGGAAAAGCGCTGGGCAGCCGCGTAGCGGCGAAACATTGCTTCCGCCGAGTTTCGCCGCTCCGCGGCTGAACAAACACGGTCCGACAGACTGCTGACTGGAACCAAGCCTTGAACGCGCCGGCGGCGGCGAGGACGATATCACCTCGCGTAGAGCGCGCGGAACAGAACCGCGTATTCGTCAGTGATCTTCTCCCAATCATAATTGGCGCGCACTCGTTCCACCGCCCTCTGGCGATAATCTTCCACCAATTGGGGGTCACCCATGAGCCGCAGGAGGGTGGCGCGCAGCGAGGCGGATTCGTCGGTGTCCTCAAACGTGATCGCCGCGTCGCCGACGACCTCGGCATTCGAGGCGGTATTGCGGACGACCACGCAATTACCGAAGCCCATTTGATCGAGCAGGACGGGCCGGGTGCCATTGATCCCCGAGGCGAGCACGTAGAAGAGACAGTGCTGGCTCAGTTCGGCATAAGCGTCACCGAAGGCGTAACCGGTGAAGACCACGTTCGGACCCGCGAGTTCCTGGAGTTCGCGCTTGTAGGCGCCGGCATAAGGCGCGTCGCCGACGATCACCAGCTTCAGAGGCGTCTCGAGGGTGTTGAAGACTTTGATCAAAAGTTCGGCGCGATTTTCGGGAACGAGACGGCCGACGAAGAGAAGGTAGCGACCCGGCTGCAGGCCGAACTTCTCGAGCGTCGCGGTGCCGCCTTTCTCCAGCCGGATATTCGCGCCGTAGGGGATGAAGACCGTCTCACGGTGATAGACCTCGGAATAACGCTGTTGGATGGCCCGTGAATCGGCAATCACCACGTCGGCAAACCGGCACGCCCAGCCCTCGCTCCACTTCAGCCACTTCACCGCGAAGCCGCTCCACTTCTTCCGGGCCCAGTCTTCGCCATCCACATTGATCACCGAGGGAATGCCGAACGCTTTGGCCAGGAGACAGAAGATGGCGTTGCCGACCCCGCAGAAGTAGGCCACATCCGGTCGCACGAACGGCAGGCACAGGCAGGAGAGAAACGTGTGGACCAGCGTATCGAGCGACTTCCGCTGAACGGTGCGCAGCCGGATGATCCGCACGCCGCGATAGGTTCGTTCGCGCCGCGGGACGAACGGGTAACGGTTGAACACCGTGACATCCCACCCGCGCTGCGCCAGCCGCACGCCAAGCTGCTCGACGAAAGTTTCAAACCCGCTGTAGCTCGCCGGAATCCCGCGCGTGCCGAGGAAGGCGACTTTTTCTTTTGGGCGTGTTGGGTTCACAGGAGTGGCCGGGCCGGCCAATGGTGCCGAGAACTATACGGCGTCACTTTACGGATCGAGCGCGATGATTGAAGATCGACGCGCCTCGCGATCAATGAACGAAATCCACGTGCATTCCCGTTCCAAACGTCTCGCGCTGCGATGGCTGCTGCCCGCGTTCGGATGGGTTCTCCGGAGATTGGCGCGCAGCCGGAAATTGGACCAATCGACGCCGCTCCGACGCATCCTGGTTTTTCGGCCGGACCACATCGGGGATGCGATCATGGCCAGCGCGGTCCTTCAACCCCTGCGGGAACGCTATCCCGACAGTCATCTTGTACTCTGCGTCGGTCCGTGGGCGGCTCCTCTGTTCGAAGGGCATCCGGCGATTGATGAATTGATCGTCGTGGCCCTCCCGTGGTGGCGCAAGATTCGCGGCGATGCCGCGACTGATTTGCGGACCTTGAGCTGGCCGGCTCTCATCAGGCAGCTCCGACAGGATCCCTTCGATTTGTTCCTGGATCTGCGTTCGGACTTGAGACACATCGCGCTCTACGGGGTGTTGGGCGGGGCGCGTCATATCCTCGCCTATGCCCGCACGGGCGGAGCGGAAGTTCTGTCCGCTTCCGTTCCCTATGTGCCCGACGAGCATGAAGTCCGCAAAAACCTGCGGCTTCTCGAACCGCTGGGCATCCGCGTCGCACAACCTGCAATTAGCCTCCCGGTCAGCCAGGCAGACGAAACGGCGCTCACGGAAAAATTGCGGGCTGGAGGAATTCGCCCCGAGGATTCGATCGTCACGCTCTGCCCGCAAACCCGCCTGCGGGTGAAGGACTGGCCGGGGGAAGCGTGGCAGGCGCTCGTCGAGGTCCTGGTCCGGAAGTGGCCCCGGGGAAAGTTTGTTGTTGTCGGAGATCAGGGATTGGATTTTGCGGTGACCGATCCATTGCGGGGTTCCGTGGCGGTGTTCGCGGGCACGCTTCGCCTGCGCGAGTTGAATGCTCTCCTGGCGCGCTCGCGTCTGGTGATCGGCAGCGACTCGGCACCTTTGCACCTGGCCGCTGCCCATCCGGTGCCCATCCTTGCCCTGTTCGGCCCGACCCGCCCGGAGCTTTTCGCGCCGTTTTGCCCGCAGCTCTCCATTATTCAGGGAGTCTGCCGTTGTAATCGCGACCTGCACCTCGACTGTATCTTCCGACCGGGACAAAGCGGGCAGTGCATGCAGGAGATCACCGTGGAGCGGGTCGCCCTGAGTGCGCTCCATCTCCTGGAGCCTCGGGACCCGGAGGAACGCCTCGCTGCGTCCGCCCATCTCGGCAGCGAACCGGTGTCGCTGGGCGACGCGCCAGGAAATCACTGATCCCCGCTTTGAACACTCCCGCTTCACGACCGCGCATCTGCCACGTCATTCACCAGGATGGCCCCGGCGGTGGTCCGGTCGTGGTCATCGACCACTTGATCGCTTTCGCCGAAGAGTTTCAGCTCAGCGCGATTCATGGCGGTTCCGGTCGGATCGCGCAGACCTGTGACCGCTTGCAAATCCCGCACTGGCCGCTGCCGCTTGAGCGCCTCTGGATGTTGCCGCTCGGCATCCCGTTGCTCGCCCACCGGCTCCGGTGCTTGCGGCCGGACGTCGTCTTCCTGCACGGTCAATGGGCCGGACCGGCGGGTGCCGTCGCCGCGCGCCTGGCGGGCATCGGGCCGCTGATCTACGTCTGCCATTGGCCGTCGTTTTATACCGACTGGGATCTGGGCCGGGTCGTGCGCAATCGCATCTCGGAAGCCATTCCCTGCCAGGCAGCAACTCGGGTGGTGACGCTCAGCCGTGGCAACGCCCACCAGTACCTGATCCGCCAATTGGTTCCGCCGGAAAAGCTGCGGCTGATCCACAACTCGATCGATCCGGCCCGAGTGCCGCCACCGGAAGAAGCCGCCCGGATTCGCGCCGTCCACGGGTGGCGCGAATCGGACGTCCACGTGGTATCCGCCGGCCGGCTTTCCGATCAGAAGCGGCTCGACTGGCTGCTCCGGAGCTGGCAGCTCGTCGTCGCCAGGACGACCCGCGCGCGGCTTTGGATCGTCGGCGACGGACCGGAGCGTCCGGCTCTGGAACGCCTCGCCGCGGAGCTGGGCATCGTCGATTCCTGCACTTTTCTCGGTGCCCAGCCGGACGGCATCCCTTACCTCGCCGCGGCTGACTTTGTCGCGATGACGACCATGTACGAGGGCTTCGGCCTCGTGCCGGTGGAGGCCATGGCTTGCGGAAAAGCGCTCGTCGCCAATGCGGTCGATGGCGTCGCCGATACCATTCGCGACGGGGTGGAGGGTTTCCTCGTGCCACCCGGCGAGGTGGCGCTCTTTGCCGAGCGCATCGTGCAATTGATCGAAGATCCGGCTCTACGCCAGGCCATGGGCGAGCGCGGGAAGCTGCGCGTGCGCGATTTTTCGCCCGCCGCGACGATGGCAAAATACCGCGCGCTGATCCACGAGGTGCTGGCTTCGCTAGACGGCGTTCCGCCCACGTCGCCTCGCCCAGATTCTTAACGCAGAGGCGCAGAGGCGCAGCGCGTCAGAAGCGACGATCGAGTGCCTGAGTCACCTTCATTTCCAGTGGCTCAGCGCTGCGACGACCAGAAAAAAGGCAATCAGCGCGGTGCCCAGGATGCCCATCACCAAGCCAAAGATCGCGCGACCCATGCCATACTTGGGATGAGGGGAGGCCTTGCTCCGGCGAATGTCGCGGATCGCAATCACCGAGATGATCAGCGCCAATGGGGCCGGCACGACGATCAGTGAGAAGAGACCGAGATAGCCGGCGGCAATCGCCCAACCGGAGCGGCCCACGGGCAGGAGCAGGCGAATGCCAGGATCATCACCGAGCAGTTGGGCCGGAGGGGCCGAAGCGAAGTTTGGAGGCAACGGAGGAGGCGATGAAGGAATGTCCACGCCGGGCAGGGTGGAAAGAGTCCGCCACGAATCGGCGCCTTCAGGCTTCGCCAGATCGCTGGGCAGCAGCCGCCCAGCCGCCAAATAGCCGTTCACTTCGTCGGCTGAATAGGGCCCAAATTCCTGCCCATCCCGGGTGATGACGATCCGCTGCGATTGCTCGCTCATGGGGTGTTGAGTCTGTGGGCTCACCCTGACCTGTCCGACCTGTCCAAAGCCGCAGGATTTTCAGCGCGAGCGCCTCTATTTCCCGACGCAATAGAGCTGTTCGCCGGTGCGGATGAAAAGCTGGCCATCGGCGACGGCAATCGCGGAGCGGGTGGGAGAGCTGCTGCCCAGAGGGATGGTGGCGATGATTTTGAACTCCGCGCCGGCCTCGCAGATGACCACGGTGCCGCGTTCGCTGATCGCGTAGATCTTGCCGTCGGCCGCGGTGGGCGAGGATTTGAAGTTTTCGCGGGTGCCGAGATTGCCCTCCCATTTCTTCGCGCCGGTGGCGGGGTCAAGGCAGGTCAGCATTTGCTTGTCGCCATCGAGGACATAGAGCTGGTCGCGGTAAAGCGCGGGAGTGCAGACGTCCGGCGGAAAGTCGGAGAATTTCCAGGCGACGTGCGTGGCGGTGACGTCGCCCTTGCCGCCGGCCTTAATGGCGAGGAGCGGCTGGCGCTTCGGACCCGTGGCGAAGACCAGGCCGGGTCCGGCGACAGGCGAGGAGACGATGCGCATCCACTCGCCTTTTTTGTCGTTGAAACCGCCGCAGCGCCAGAGCTCGGCGCCGGTGGCGGCGTCGTGTGCGGTGAGGCAATCGCCGCCGAGAATGAGGACCTGCGCCTTTCCATCCTGCTCGAAGGGGATCGGGGTGGCATAGCTTTCCATCGACTCCATGTGTGCGTCGGTGGGACGGACGTGTCTCCAGAGGTCCTTGCCGGTCTTCGGATCGATGGCGAGAAGGAACGAATCGCGGTTCGGTTTGCCGTCGATGGCGTGCGTGTAATCGTTTGGCACCGGGTCGCGCTGGAGCACCTGGATGTAGAGCCGCCCCTGGAAGAGCGTGGGGCTGGAGCCGTAAAGCCACATGTTCGCGAAGCGGCCGAAGTCGGCCCCGAGATGGCGCTGCCAGAGGATCTGGCCGCTGAAATCGAGCGCCGCAAGGTCGCCGGTGCCGTAGAGCGCATACACCGCCTGACCGTCGGTCACGGGCGAAGGCGAAGCCATGTTCGGCGAGGTCCGGCCCTTGGTCTGGTCGCCTTCGGCAAGCTGCTTCTGCCAGCGGACTTTGCCGGTCTTCCGATCGAGGCAGAGCAGGAGCAGATTCTTGTTGGCGTCCGGGCTGGAGACAAAGATCGAGTCCCCCCAAATTACCGGAGTCGCCCCGCTGAAGCCGGGCAGCGGAGCCGTCCATTTCACGCCCTCGCTGGCGCTGAAGCTGGCCGGCAGACCGGTCTCCGGTGAGGAACCGTTGAAGGCGGGGCCGCGCCAGTGCGGCCAATTTTCGGCGCGAGCGGTAAGCGCGCAGGCGAGCGCGGCGAGGAGAAAGGTCGGTGGGGTGAGCAGTTTCATGGCGTTGGAGGATGATCCGGTGAAGGGTGGTGGATTAGGCCGGATCGGTGGGCTGCTTGGCAAGACCGTGGTAGTGGGGCAGGCATTCGTCCCGCCGACATTTGGTCATTTGGCAGAATTTGGTCATTTGGTTTGGTTCTGCGGCTCCTCGGGATCGGGTGGTGCGGTGCCCGGGATGCCAACGTGCTCAAGGCTGATGCGGGCAAAGAGGAACCAAATGACCAAATTTTACCAGATGACCAAACGAAGAGGAGGCGACGGCGCGGCTACTTCGCGCCCAGGTCCAGGCAGACGAGCTGGCCGTCGTTGTTGCGGCAGAAGAGCCGGCCATTGGCGAGCGTGGGCTGAACCCAGCAGCGTTTGGGCAGCACCTGCGCGCGGGCGGTCGCGCGGAACCCGTTGGGAGACTCGTCGGCAATGATCAGCTCGCCGAGCTCGCTGAGAATGATCAGCTTGCCATCCGCGGCGATAAGCGCGCCCCCGATTCCCCGCTGCGACCATTTCGTTTGGCCGGTGGCGAAATCCAGGCACACCAGCGGTGCATTCGCGTTGGCCTGATCGTCAATGCCATAGACCAGGCCCTTGGAGAACACCGGCGAATTGATATGGGCCTTGAGATTCCGGTTGCGCCACTTCTCGACTGCCCGCCCGCCGCTGATCTCGATGAGCGCGCAGCCCGCGCCGTATCCGGAGGAAATAAAGATGCGCTCGCCAACCACGAGCGGCGTCGCGGCATTGACATCGTAATTGGTCTTCCACTTGGTGCGCCACAGTTCGCTGCCGTCCTTCACGTCGAGGCCCACCAAATCCGAGGCCTTGAACATCACGACCGTGCGCTTGCCCCCGATCGTCGCGGCCACCGGTGAAGCATAGCCCGCCTCGTCGTCGCCGCTCTTCCAGACCACGTTGCCGTTCGCCTTGTTGAGTGCCACCGTCGAGCCCCCGCGCGCGCCCACGTCGAGGATCAGGAGGTTTTCCTCGATCGTCGGCGAGCCCGCGAAACCCCATTGCGGGCGCCTTCCCCCGAGATCCTTCTGGTAGTGCTTGTACCAAACTTTCTGTCCCGTGGCGGCATCGAGGCAGAAGAGGTCGCCTTGATGGCTGACGGTGTAGACGCGAGTGCCGTCGATGGTCGGCGTGGCCGCGGTGCCGCCCTCGAACATGCGCTTGTCCACTTCGAGCGGGTATTCATTCTTCCACAATTCCCGGCCGGTCTTCACGTCGAAGCACACCGCCCGGTCTTTCCCGCCACTGTTGCCCATGGTGTAAGCGCGATCGCCGCTCACGGTGACCGACGAGGTCCCCGTGCCGACATTCGCCTTCCAAAGCACTTTCGGGCCGTCCGCGGGGAATTGCAGCTTGAGGCCTTTTTCGAGGGAGACTCCGGTCTGGCTCGGTCCACGATAGGAGAGCCAATCGGCGTGAGCGGTGAAGTTGAGAATCCAGCATCCGGCGGCGGCCACAGCCAGCGCGGGGAGGGGATTCCGACGAGGGGAAAGGAGCGAGCCGGTCATGGTGTGCATCGGTACCGATCCGCTCGGTGGTGTCAACTGGTGGCGGACCGGAATGACGAATGATGATTCCGCAACACCAACTGGCACTCCGTCGGGGAAAACACCCAACATCCAACATCCAACACCCAACATCCAATTGACGCTGCGCGTAAGAGACCACGCGCAGCGTTCATTGGATGTTGGGTGTTGGATGTTGGATGTTCGGTTTCGGTGCTGGGTGCTCACCGCTCCCTCAATCGCTGACACCGCGGGCACCAGCGCGTGGTGCGCCCGCCCACGACGGCGGTCTTCAAAAGGCTCGCGCACCGCGGACAGCGGCCGGTCTTGCTCCAACGGGCGTGATAAAACCAGCCGGCCGGCGGATCGGAAAAATCGACCCCCACCGTGGCCATCGCCACGGCGCACACTTCCCTCATTTCGCGCCAGAGCACCGCGACCCGGGGTTTCGTGAGGCGGCCGCAGAGCTGGCGCGGATCGGTTCGGGCCCGCCAGAGAATCTCGTCCGCCATCCAGTTGCCCACGCCGGGAAAGCGTTCCTGCTGGAGGAGCGCGGCTTTCACCGCGAGCCGCGCGCGGCGGCGGAAGAACTCCGCCACCAGTGGGAGCGTGAACTCGGGAGAGGTGACCGCCGGCGGCAACTTCGTCCACCACGAGGGCGGCTCCGCGCCGGCGTGAAAGCGCACCCGACCGAATTGCCGCGGATCGCTGAGCACAAGCGCGTGCCGCTTCTGCAACAGCGCGAGGTGATCGTGCCGTCCGGGGGTGAACGGCACCGACTCGAGGCGGAGGCGGCCGGTCATGCCGAGATGGATCCCGAGCCAGAGCCCACGCGAAAACCGAAAGAGCATCTGCTTCGCGCGCGCTTCGGAGCCGAGCAACTGGCCGCCGGGAAGCTCCCGCGCGAAACGCGCCATGTCTTCCCCGCGGAAGATGCGCTTCTGCGCGTGCCAATGGACGCGCTCGATCCTGCGGCGCAGTCCCGCGTCCCACTGCTTCCGATAGAATTCGACTTCCGCGAGCTCGGGCACTGCCTATTTGACGAGGCGCAGCGTGAGCGGGTAGCGGAAGGCGATGCCGTCGTTCGCTTTGATCGCCGCGATGATCATGCAGACGATCTGGAAGACGGGGAGCACGAAGAAAAGCGGAACCGCAATCACCGCAAAGATCAGGGTGAAGAACAGGACCACCGCGCCGATCGCGTAGAGCGTCACGGAAATCTGGAAGTTGAGCGCTTCTTTCGCCTGATCCTCGATGAAGGGATTCCCATCGCGTTTACCGAGCCAGATGATGAGCGGGCCCAGGAGGTGGCCGATGGCGGTGAAGTAAAAAGCGAAAGCGCTGAGGTGGGCGAACATCGCCCAGCCCCGTTGTTCTCTGGAAATTTCGTCCATGGGGCGCAGCGTGCCTGCTCTCCCGCGCGATGCCAACTCCCGCGTGCTGGGCCTGAGCACTGGGCACTTTGTATCTTTCGACTCATCATTTTCCCACGTCCTGCACTACGTTCCCCGGCCGGTGAGCTTCGATCCCAACCTGCCCTACAACGACCTTCCCCTGCTGCCGCCCGCCGGCGAGCTCGAAACCCGGCAGATCTTGAAAAAATGCGTGGCCGCCCACCGCGCGCTCGCTGAACTCAAAGGCACCGGCGACCTGATTCCGAATCAGTCCATGCTCATCAACGCCATCCCGCTTCAGGAGGCCAAGCTGAGTTCCGAGATCGAGAACATCGTCACCACCCAGGATGCCCTTTTTCAAGCCGCGCTCGATGAAAGCCGGGCCACCGATCCGGCGACCAAGGAGGTCCTGCGCTATCGCGCGGCGCTGCGTCATGGCTTTGAATCGCTGCAAAATGAGCCCTTCCGGATCACCCTGCTGGAAGAGCTCTGCGGCATCCTGCGCGACGAGCACGTCGAATTCCGGACCGACGGTGGCGTTTACGTCGGAAACCCGTCCGCCCGCACCATCACCTACACGCCGCCGGAAGGCGCTGCGATCATGCGGACGAAACTCGGGAATCTAGAAGACTTCCTCCTCGCCACCGATGAGCTCGACCCGCTGGTGCGGATGGCTGTGGCCCATTACCAGTTCGAGGCCATCCATCCGTTCACCGACGGCAACGGCCGCACGGGCCGCATTTTGAACATCCTCTTCCTCCTGCACGCGGGCCTGTTGCACCTCCCCGTCCTTTACCTCAGCCGGCATCTCATTCAGCACAAAGGAGAATACTATCGCCTGCTCCGCGCGGTGACCGAAGGCGGCCAGTGGGAGGAATGGGTGCTTTTCATGCTGACCGGTGTCGAGGAAACCGCGGCCTGGACCACCGGCCGCATCCTCGCCATCCGCGACCTGTTCGACGAGACGCTCGCGCGCTGCCGCGCGAAGCTTCCGGCGAAAGTCTATTCCAAGGAGTTGGTGGAACTGGTCTTCACGGAGCCGTATTGCAAGATTCAGTTTCTGGTCGAAGCCGGCATCGCCAAACGGCAGACCGCCTCCGAATACCTCCAGGAGCTGGAGAAACTCGGCATCCTGACCGCGGAGAAGAAGGGCCGTGAGGTCATGTACAAGCACCCGGCGCTCTTGAAACTGCTGACCGCCTGAGTGGTCGTCGGCATCGACACATCCGCATAATGTGTCGAAGAAGTTGGTTTATTTCGACATATCCCGCGAATGTGTCGAAACCTTCGACCGGTGTCTTCACGAGGCCTCGTCTTCGCTGTCTCTGAGGTGCGGTTGTAACGCAGAGGTCGCAGAGGGAAAAGAGAGGTGCCGCAGAGGGAAGGAGCAATCGCCCAGACTACCTGAATGCAGAGTAAGCGGATCATCCTCTGCACTGCTATCTGGAAGACTCGCACATGTTCGCGAGGATTTTTTGGTCCAGCCCCCGACTTACGCGCTTGAACCTCTGCGTCCTCCGCGCCTCTGCGTCTCTGCGTTTTCCTAGATTCGGTCCCCTACACCATTGCACCGCCATGATTGAAAAACGCAGAGACGCAGAGGTGCAGAGACGCAGAGGGAGAACATCGGAGCCGCCTTGGTTGCGGCTTCGCCCTTCGGCGCCCTCTGCGTTAAAATCGAGCGGCTGGTGGGGTAGTTGGGAACGTTTCCTCCTTGCGGGAAGGCCACGGGATGCTTCACACGGACTCGGTGAGAATCGTGCTTCTCCATTACACCTTCACCCCGGTGATCGGGGGTGTGGAACTCGTCATGGCCGAGCACGCGCGACTCTTCGCCGAGGCTGGGCATGAGGTGACGATCATTTGCGGGCATGGGAACGAGGCGCCGCCACGCGAGGGCTCCCACCAACCGCTGCTGCGCATCGTGCCAGAGGACTTCGAACGGCCTGCTCCTCAGTCACCCGCGCCGGTGCGAACCGTGGTCGTTCCGGAGCTCGACGCGCATTCCCCGTCTGCGGCTCGCGCGCAGGCTGTCGCGGAAGCCGGTGATGCTTCCGGTTCCGCGTTCACCTCCTGCGTGGCTGCGTTGTTGACGATCCTGCGTCCGCGGTTTGCGGAACACGACGTGGTGATCCTGCACAATGTCCTCACCATGCATTTCCACATGGCGCTGACGGCCGCCCTGTGGCGGCTCGCGGATGAGTTGCCCGCGGTGCGTTTCATCGCGTGGGTCCACGATCTCGCCGCGTGCAATCCTGACTTCCAGCTGCCCGTTCTCGAGGCGGAGCCGTGGAACCTACTGGCGCGGGCGCATCCGCGGGTCAGCTACATCGCCGTTTCGGACCTGCGCCGGCGGCAATTCTCCCAACTCACGGGGGAACCGGAGAGTTCATGCCGCGTGATCCCGAATGGCGTCGAGCCCGCGGGTCTGCTCGGTTTGCCGCCCCAAATCGGCTGCCTGGAAGCCCGCCATGGCCTGCTCGAGCGCGACATGATTCTCCTCCATCCGACGCGGCTGCTGCGCCGCAAAAACGTGGAACTCGGGCTGCGCGTGACCGCGGCGATCAAGGCGGAGGGCCGCTCGTGCGCGTGCTTGATCACGGCGCCGCCGGATGTGCACCGTCCCGCTTCCGCCGAATACGAAAAAGAACTCCGCGTCCTGCACGCGCAGCTTGGCCTGCGGGAGGACGCCTTCTTTCTCCACGACTCCGGTCCGCTCGGCGTGGAGGAAATGCGCGGCCTGTTTGCGCTGGCCGATGCGCTTTTTCTTCCGAGCCGGCAGGAAGGATTCGGCATCCCGATGCTCGAAGCGGCGGTGCACCGGCTGCCAATTTTTTGCAGCGACATCGAACCGCTGAACGCGCTGCTCACCCACGGTGTGACCACCTTCCCGATCGACTCCGATCCCGCTGAAATTGCGGCGCTCATCGTGCGCACTCTCGACGCCGATCCCGCCGGCCGCGCGCGCAAGCAAACCGTGCGCACTTTTTCCTGGCGCGCAATTTTCCGAAATTTTCTTTCCCCACTGCTCGCAGACCCTAAGACTACTCAGCCCCATGAAACTTTCCGTGACCGTTCCCACCATTGATTCTCCCACCATCGATGCCATTCGCGGCGCCTACCACGGCGACCCCTTCGCCATCCTCGGCATGCACCAGGCCGGCGATCATCTCGTGGTGCGCGTCTTTCGACCCGACGCCCGCGCCGTTGTCGTCCAGGAAGTCGGTGGCGCCGGCCGGGTGTTTCCCGCGCTGCAGATTCATCCCGACGGTTTTTTTGAGGCGGTGCTCGAAGGCGTCCAGGAGCGGTTCAAGTACGTGCTCAATTACACCGCGCACGATGGACACGAGTGGACGGAGTCCGATCCTTATTCGTTCGGCGTCATCCTCGGTGAGCTCGATCTGCACCTGTTTGCCGAGGGGCAACACTGGCAGCTCTACGAGATCATGGGCGCGCATCTCAAGGAAGTGGATGGCGTGCGCGGCACGGCCTTTCACGTCTGGGCGCCCAACGCGCAGCGGGTTTCGGTGGTCGGCGACTTCAACGTCTGGGACGGGCGGCGCAATCCGATGCGCAAGCTGCTCGGCTGCGGAGTGTGGGAACTCTTCATCCCGGGCGTGGCCGAAGGCGAGCATTACAAATATGAGGTCAAGCAATCGCATGGCGGGCTGGCGCTGAAGAGCGATCCCTTCGCCTTCTACGGCCAGCACGGCACGGCGACCGCGTCGATGGTTTTCGATCTCCACCGTTACGCTTGGTCGGACGACCAGTGGATGGAAGCGCGGAAGGCCAAGGTGTGGCACGAGCAGCCGATGAGCATCTACGAGGTCCACCTCGGCTCGTGGCGGCGCAAAGTGGAGGAAGGCAATCGCTATCTCAGCTACCGCGAACTGGCGGATGAACTGCTCGATTACGTGGTCTATCTGGGCTACACGCATCTAGAACTGCTCGCCATTGCCGAACATCCGTTCGATGGCTCCTGGGGCTACCAGGTTTGCGGTTACTACGCGCCGACGAGCCGTTTCGGTAATCCGGACGAATTCCGCTACTTCGTCGATCGCGCTCACCAGAAAGGGCTCGGCATCATTCTCGACTGGGTGCCGGGACATTTCCCGAAGGACGCCCACGGGCTCGCCGAATTCGACGGCACGGATCTCTACGAGCATTCCGATCCGCGCAAGGGTGAGCACAAGGAATGGGGCACGCTCATTTTCAATTACGGCCGCAACGAGGTCCGTAATTTTCTCATCGCCAATGCGCTCTACTGGTTCGCCGAATATCACATCGACGGCCTGCGGGTGGACGCCGTTGCCTCGATGCTCTATCTGGATTACTCGCGCAAACACGACGAATGGGTGCCGAACGAATACGGTGGCCGGGAAAACCTCGAGGCGATCTATTTCCTCAAACGCTTCAACGAGGTCTCCTACGAGCGCCATCCGGGGATCGTGACCATTGCCGAAGAATCCACCGCCTGGCCCGGGGTGTCCCGCCCCACCTACCTCGGCGGCCTCGGCTTTGGCTTCAAATGGAACATGGGCTGGATGCACGACTTCCTGACCTACATGCAGAAGGAGCCGATCCATCGCCGCTTTCATCAGGGCGACATCACCTTTTCGCTGATCTACGCCTTTCACGAGCACTTCATTCTCGTGCTCAGCCACGACGAAGTGGTGCACGGCAAGGGGTCAATGATCGACAAGATGCCGGGCGACCTTTGGCAGAAGTTCGCGAACCTGCGGATGTTCTACGCGTGGATGTATGCGCATCCCGGCAAGAAGCTGCTCTTCATGGGCGGCGAATTCGGCCAGTGGCGCGAATGGAACCACGATACCAGCCTCGACTGGCACCTCTGCGATTACCCGGAGCATGACGGACTCAAGCGCCTCATCATCCACCTCAACTGGCTCTACAAGAACGAACCCGCCCTGTTCGACCAGGACGACACTTACGAAGGCTTCGAGTGGATTGATTTCCACGACTCGGATAATTCGGTGGTCGCGTTCATGCGCAAGTCGCGCACCGGCGACGTCCTGGTCTTCGTCATCAATGCGACGCCGGTGCCTCGTGAAGCCTACCGGGTGGGGGTCAACGGCGAAGGCTGGTACGAAGAGGTGCTGAACACCGACGCGCAGACCTACGGTGGGGCCAACATTGGCAATTACGGAGGACAGCACGCCGAGCCGATCTGGTGGCAGGGCAAGTCGCACTCGATGCTGGTGCGCCTCCCGCCCCTGGCGGTGGTGGGGTTCAAACGCCACGCTTCCTGAGAGGCAAAAATATTTATTCAAACGCCGACTTTGGAATTGCCGCCTCATCATTCCGCCCTATTCTGACCTTTATCACACCCGCCCCATGACAACCTCCAAGACCCACGCGTTCACCCTCATCGAACTGCTCGTCGTGATTTCGATCATCGCCATTCTGGCCGGCATTGCCCTGCCCGTCTTCGGCGAAGTTCAAACTCGCGGCGCGCAAACCAAGGCGCTCTCCAACGCCAAACAAGTCGGACTCGCCTGCCGTTTGTTCTCGCAGGATTACAACGGAAACTTCCCCCGCTTTACGGATCCGGCGAACAACACCGGCGACGCCAACGATTCCAATAAAATCTTCGAAACCCTGGTCCCCGATTACATCCCGGATGAAGGCGTTTTCTCCATTCCCAAGTCCGCCTACTGCAAGCCGGGTGGCGGGGCGAAGCTCGGCGACTCCAAGATCTCCGCGGGCGAGAACGAATGGGCCTACGTGGTTGGCCTTTCTGACACTTCGAGCGGCCTGTTTCCTTTGATCGCGGATGGGTTTTCGCCCGGTGGGACCACCTACGTCAGCGACGAAACGCAACCCGGTGGCGTGTGGAAAGGGAAGAAGGCGATCGTGATTCGCGTGGACATCAGCGGCAACGTCGAAACTTGCTACAAGTCGGGGACGGGAACCGGGGCGAAATCCACGGTGAAGCGTCCCGATGATCCGAAGAAAAATGCCTTTGAGCCAGATCCGAGCTACCCGTGGTTGAGCGGGCCGGATGTGAAAGTGCTCAATCCGCTGGCTCCCTAAGCATCCCGGAAAATTTGTCAAAGCGCCGATCCCCAATGCGGGATCGGCGCTTTGCTTTTGTCCCATCGACGCCCGCTCGTGCCGGGCATCGCGAACGGGTTACTCCGCCTTCGAGGTGAATTCTCCGTCGCTCAAGCGCGTGACCACTTTCATCCCGGTACGCACCGCCCCGATGGATCGGATCAATTTCCCATCGGCCGTGAGGGTGAGGCTGTAGCCGCGGGCGAGCGTCTCCCGCGGGCCGAGCATCCGGAGCCCATCCGTGGCTTTCCGGAGGCGTTGCTTCCGCTCGGCGAACTGCTGCGCGAAACGTTCGGCGAGCCGCAATTTGGAGTTGCGCAATTGCTCACGCCAAAGGGCCAGCAGGTGATCCGGACGATGCTGCCGGAGTCGCGACACCGCTTCGGTAAGGCGCTGTCGGGCGTCGCCGAGGCGTTCCCGGCGCGCCCGCTCGAGGTCTTCATTGGCGAGATCCAGCCGTTGCGCGGCCTCGCGCAGCCGCGCCACCGGCTGGCGAAACAACTCGCTGCGCACCAGCCAGGCCAGGCGCGCCCGTTGCTGTTCGACCGCCCGCGCGGCGTGCCGCCGAAGCTGGGCCGTGACTTCGCCGCAACGCCGCAGCAGTTCCGCGCGATCCGGCACCAGCAGTTCCGCCGCCGCACTCGGGGTAGGGGCGCGCAGGTCGGCGGCGAAATCGGCGATCGTGAAATCGATCTCGTGCCCGACGGCGGACACCACCGGCAGCGCCGAAGCCGCGATCGCGCGCGCCACAATTTCCTCGTTGAACTCCCAAAGGTCCTCGACACTGCCGCCGCCGCGCGCCACGACCACCACGTCCACCGGCGGGAGGCCGCAAGGGACAAACCGATTCACCTCCTCGATCGCCGCGGCGATTTCTTCCGCGGCGCCCTCGCCCTGCACCCGTACCGGGCAGATGATGACCCGGATCCAGCCGGCGCGCCGGCCGAGGATGTTCAGCATATCGCGCAGGGCCGCCCCGGTGGGCGAGGTGATGATCGCGATCGCCGCCGGGAAACGCGGCAGCGGGCGCTTGCGGGCCACGTCGAAGAGGCCCTCCGCCTCGAGCTTTCGCTTGAGCGCCTCGAATTTCGCCTGGAGCAGGCCCGCTCCGGCCGCCTGCACGAGTTGCACGTTCAACTGATACTGCCCCCGCGCCTCATACACGGTCATCGTTCCCCGCACCTGCACCTGCATGCCATCCGCGAGCGGCACCTGCTTGCGCCACATTCCAGGCCGCGCAAAGAGCACGCAGGGGAGCTGGCTGTTCGCGTCTTTGAGGGTGAAATACTGGTGTCCGCTGGCCTGCTTGCGAAGGTTGCTGATTTCGCCCTCGACCCACACCAGCCCGATCTTTTCTTCGATTGCCGTCCGGACCGAACGCGTGATTTCAGTCACGGAATAAACCCGCGGCTCCTCGCGCGCCGGAGCGGTGTGGCCAAAAAGATCCTCAGCCATCGATGCTATCACTCACGCCAGCAACGCAACAAAGCCCGCCTGCTTGAAATGATGATCGCCCGTCAGCGCATCCTTTACCCCCTCATCTGCCATCACCACAAAGGAGATGCAGTCCGTCAGCGACCAGTCCTTGTCTTGGCGTTGGCGATACAAATCCAAACCACGGTCAAAAAGCTTATCACTGCCGAGCACCACTCGGAATCGTCGTGACGTTGCCGCCTGATCGAGCAGATGCACCGCGAGGTGCCGATTGGACTCGCTGGCAAGTCCGTCGCACACCTCTGCGAGCACCCAGCGAGTTGTGACGATGATACCCCTCCAGCTTCGCGCGAACTGGAGAGCGCGCTCGTGGTAGGTGTCGCGGGAATTGGCCAGTGCCAGGAAATAGAGTGAGTCGCCGAAGACCGGTTTCACGACCCGGATCGCTTTGGCGTGCCGTGGATATAGTGGTCGTGCTCGGCTGCGAAGTCTTCCGGCAACCCCTTCGCCTGGCCAATGAAACCCTTTAGCGTGTCGTAAAGCGTCGGTTCATTCTCAAGAGCTGCCTGCGCCTCACCCTCCTCCGGCAGCGTGATCTCGACCTTCGTCCCGTCGGGCAGGTGCATGGGGAGCTTGATCGTGTCGTTCTCGACAATCGCGGTGATGCTCATGGCTGGGGAAGGTAGCACCCACCGCGTGCGGACAGCAAGCCGGGAGCGCTCACGGCCGCGCTCGTCTCGCTCGTTCTGAAGCTCTACCTGGTGACGCGTTCGCGAGCGAAGCTTCTGCCGTCGAGATTCTCTTTCGCAATTCCCTGCATGGAGAGAATCGCCCCTATCTCTCCGGCGACGCGGAACGATAAGCACGGGCCAGCAGCGTGATGGGATGCACGACTTCCAGTGTTTCCCCGCGGGCGCGCGCGCCCGCTTCGAGTTGCACACAGCAGCCCGGATTGGCGGTCGCGACGATGGACGCGCCGGTGCGAGCGATATTGGCCAGCTTTCGGGCGAGCAGCTTCGCGGACATCTCGGGCTGGGTGATATTGTAAACGCCGGCGCTTCCGCAGCACCACGTCGCCTCGGGAAGCTCGAACAGCCGCAACCCCGGAATCAGCCGCAGCAGCTCGCGCGGCGGGCCGCTGATCTTCTGCCCGTGGCAAAGATGACACGCCTCGTGATAGGTGACGGAGAGTTGATGGTTGAGAGTTGATAGTTGATAGGTCGGAGCCACCGGGCCGATGGCCGCCAGCCATTCATGGATGTCGCGCACCCTCGCCGACCACTGCCGGGCGCGCTCGGCGTAGCGGATATCATCCGCGAGCAGTTCATCGTAATGCTTGAGGTGGGAGCCGCAGCCGGCCGCATTGCTGATGATCGCATCCAGCGCTTCCAGCGAGCCGGCGGCGCCCTGCATCGCATCGATATTGCGCCGCGCCATCCCCCGCGCCCAATCGAGCTCGCCGTTGTGCGCGTGCAGCGACCCGCAGCACGGCTGCAAGCCCGGCGTGATCACCTCGCAACCATTGGCGAGCAGGACATCCACCGTGTCGCGGTTCACGTTGGAATAGGCGAGGTCCTGCACACAGCCGGTCAGCATTCCCACGCGAAAACGCGGCTTCTCCGGCGACTCCACCTGCGAGATCAGCGCGTCCGAAAACTGCGCCTGCATGCGCGGGGTCAGCGGTTCCAGCTCGCGCAACTGGCGGGGCAGGAGCGCCGTCAATCCGAGCCGGCGCACGAGCGCTTCCAGGCCCGAGGCCTGATACCAGCGCAGCAGCCGGCCGAGCGCCCGCAGCAGCAGGGGGCGCGTGAAGAGCAGCCGCAGCATCAGCGCCCGCACCAGATCCCTTTGGCGGCCTGCGAGCACCCGCTCGTCCTCGATATCGGCCCGCGCTGCTTCGAACATCACCGCGTAATTCACGCCGGCCGGACACGCCGTCTCGCAGGCCAGACAGCCGAGACAAAAATAGAGCTCTTCTCCAAACTCCTTCGTCACGCCGAGCCGCCCGTCCGCGATGGCCCGCATCAGCGCGATCCGTCCGCGCGGGCTGCTGCGCTCCATCCTGGTGGCGGCATACGTCGGGCAGGTCGGCAGGCACATGCCGCAGTGCATGCACTGCTGGAGGACGGAATAGTCGAGGCTAACGAGGTGCAATTTGCCCGGCGCTCCCGCGAGATCTTTCGAAGCGTTCACGGGTTTCGATCAGTCGAAAATCTTGCCCGGATTCAAAATGCCCTGCGGATCGAGCGTCCGCTTCAACTGCTTCATCAAGTTGAGGCTGGCGTCGCCGATCGCCTTCGGCAGGAAGCTCTTCTTGGCCAGCCCCACGCCGTGCTCGCCGGTGATCGTCCCCCCTAAAGTGATCGCAAAATCGAAGATCTCGCGCATCGCGAGTTCGACCCGGTGCATCTCCTCGGCGTTGCGTTCGTCGGTGAGAAAGGTGGGGTGCAGATTGCCGTCTCCCATGTGGCCGAAGGTGCCCACGCGCAGGCGGTGCCGCGCGGCGACATCCTGGATGAAATTGATCATCCGGGTCAGCTCGCTGCGCGGCACCGTGGCGTCTTCCAGGATGGTCGTCGGCGATACCCGGGCCAGCGCCGAAAACGCCGACCGCCGGGCCAGCGCGAGCCGGGCCGCTTCTTCCGCGCTCGCCGCCGCGGCGACCGTCATCGCCCCGCACCGCCGGGCGATCGCCTCCATCTTCGCGGCTTCCTCCGCCACGACCGCGGCGTGCCCGTCCGTCTCCATGAGCAGGATGGCCTCGGCATCGAGCGGCAGCCCGACGTGCGCAAAATCCTCGACGCAGCGAATCGTCACCTTGTCGAGGAACTCGAGAGTACACGGGATGATCCGCGCCGCGATGATCGCCGACACCGTATCCGCCGCCGCGGCCATGGTGGCGAAAGTCGCGAGCAGCGTCTGCCTGGACGCTGGCTTGGGCACGAGCTTGAGCAGCACCTGGGTGACGATGCCGAGCGTGCCCTCGGACCCGACGAACACGTCCTTCATCGAATAGCCGGCCACGTCCTTCACGCACTTGTTGCCGAGCCACACGATCTCGCCGCTGGCCAGCACCACCTCGAGGCCCATCACGTAGTCGCGCGTGACGCCGTATTTCAGCCCGCGCAGACCGCCCGAGTTTTCGGCCACGTTGCCGCCGATGGTGGAAATTTTCATCGAGCCCGGATCGGGTGGATAGAGGAGGTCCACGGCGTCTGCGGCGTTGGCGATCTGCTGGGTCACGGCTCCCGCTTCGGCCAGCAGCGTGAGATTGCGCTCATCCAATTCCAGGATGTGATCCATCCGCACCAGGCAGAGCACGATCCCGCCCGGCACCGGCACGCTCCCGCCGCTCAGCCCGGTCCCCGAACCGCGCGAAACAATCGGGATGCGATGCTCCGCCGCGTAGCGCACCAGCGCCGCCACTTCCGCCGTGGTTTCGGGAAAAACCACGCAAGTGGCGGGGGCCGAGAGCGCCGCCGTGCCGTCGAAGCCGTAGGGGAGCAGATCTTCCGGTTGGTCGAGCACCCGCCCCGGATCGAGGAGAGCTCTAAGATCGGCAACGACAAGGGGGGACATGCACGAGTCAGTTGAAGCCGGATGCAAAAGCCTTGCAAGGCGGCACTCGGATTACTCGTCGATGGTGATGGTCCGGCGGATCTCTTCGGTCTTGAAGCCGAGCGCGCTCGGCATGCTCACGCCGGGCAGCACCGCCACGTCGTAAAGCTCGCGGACGATACCGGTGATGGTGAGGGAGTGGACCACGTCGCCGGTGCGCAGATCGACGACCATCAGCCCGCAGCGCGGCGCGACGTTCTTCGCTGCCAGCGCCTCGTCGAGGGCGAGGCCGGAGAAGGTGCGGTTCTCGCGGCAGGTCGAGAGGCCGATCACGGCGAAGTTCCCGGAGATCGCCAGACCGCGCGCGTAGCCGGGGCAGAAGCAGATCGGCTCCCATTTTCCGCTCGCCAGATCGACCGAGCCGAACTCGCCCGCGCCCGAGTTGAGCAGGTAGAGCTTGCCGCCGTGCAGCCGCGGTGAGTGCGGCATCGAGAGCCCGCGCGCCACGGTCTCGCCGCTGGCCACGTCGATGACCACGCCCCCCTCGCGCCGGTGCTCGCGCCAGCCTTCGTGGACATCCGTGGTGCTGACCGCGGTGACAAACGCCGGCGCGCCGTCGCGCATGGCGACCCCGTTGAGATGGCAGCGATCCTCGGCGGCGAGCTTGGTGATGAACGGCGGCTTCCAGACCACGCGGAAGCTGTGCGTTTCGCTTGGCGCAGCGAGGCAGGAGAAGAGCGTATTGATGAAGACCGGGGATGCGGGTCCGGGATTGCTCGATAAAGCCACGTCGTGCGCGTCCACGTCACCCGTAGTGTATCCGCACTGCGGCACGTAGAGCCGGTCGTATCCGTCCGGAGCGGGCGTGTTCGGCGGCAGCACGTTCTCAAACCGCCAGAGCTGGTAAAGCGAAGACATCCAGAGCGTCTGCCCGTCCGCGGTCGCGCACAGCCCCATGCAGCGCTCGAAGGTGCGCTCGAAGACCGAGAGCCGCTGATCCGGCTTGACCCCGATGAGGAAGAGCTTCCCGCTCTGATAGGTGGAAAACGCGAGGCTCAGGCGCTGCTCGCGCAGCCAGGAGACGAACTGCCGCGAGCCGGAGATTTCTAGTCTGGGTTCGGGCGATTTGGGTTCGGTCATAGCGAAACGAGCGTCGCGACGTTGTGGCGCACGACCAAGGGAATTCCAGGAGAAACACCCAACACCTGACAAGCAAACACCCAACACCCAACATCCAACATCGAACATCCACTGAAGCTGGCGCACGTCCGCGAGCTCCATTGGATGTTGGATGTTGGATGTTCGACGTTCGACGTTCGACGTTCGGCGTTCAGCGTTCAGCGTTTCATCAGCGTCTCCCCTCTCCGCGTCTTCCTCCCCCTCCCGCCGGGGTACTCCCCTCGCGGCCCGTGCGAGGCGCGAACCTGAGCACCGCTACCAGTGTGCCAGGCCCCTGGCGACACCCGGTCGCCCGGGCCATGTTTCGCCGCTGACGCGGCTGTGACGCGTTGTTCGGATTCCGTGGCCTCGCAGGCTCGACCACGGCTATTCGGGTTGGCGCCGCTCCGCGGCTTTGCTGCGACCTGGCTTCCGCGCATGCTTTCCACGCTCCACGTCTTCACGTCTCCGTCTCCTCGTGTCTCCCTGTCTCCTTGTCTCCTTGTCTCCTGTCTCGTTGTCTCCTGTCTCGTTGTCTTCCTGTCTCCCTGTCTCCCTGTCTCTCTGTCTCCTTGTCTCCTGTCTTGTCTCCTTGTCTCCTTGTCTCCGCCTCCGGGTCGTCACATGCAAATGACTTGCAATGACGTAGCTGCCGCATAGCTTGCTCGCCTCGATGAGAAAGCCAGTTGCGACTTTGCTGTTCCTGACGCTTCTCGGCTTCCCGCTCCACGCTGCGGAGAAGATTCGGGTCTCGAGTTTCTCCACGGTTCTCACGGAAATCGCGGAGCAGGTGGGGGGGGATCGCGTGGCGGTGACGGGGCACGTCAAGGCCGGGACGGACCCGCACGAATTTGAACCGAAACCCGCGGACCTGAAGATCGTGGGTGAGGCGCAGTTGATCCTGCTTTCCGCGAAGCACCTGGAGGGCTACGTGGGCAAACTCAAGCAGGCCACCGGCACGGCGGGCCGGCTGGTGGAAGTCGGCGACGGCCTTTCCTCGCTGAAAATGTCCGATGAAAGCGAGCCGGCGAAAACCGTCGAGGACCCGCATTGGTGGCACGGCGTGGCCAACGTGGAGAAGGCGGCCGGGATCGTGCGCGATGAATTGATCAAGGTGAGCCCGGACGATCAGTCGCTCTTTGCCGGGAACGCGGCGCGGTATGTCAGTCGGCTCATCGCGCTGCAAAAATGGGCGCGGGCAAAGATCGCCGAGCTGCCGCGCGACCGGCGGAAGCTCGTGACGTCGCACGACGCCTTCCAATATTTCGCCCGGGAACACGCCTTCACGATCTACTCGATCCAAGGCCTCTCGAGCACGGATCAGCCGTCCTCGAAGAAGGTGGGTGAGATCATTGCCGCGATCAAAGCGCAGGGCGTGAAAGCGATCTTCCCGGAGAGTATCGAGAATCCGAAGGTGCTCACCGAGATCACGCGCGAGACCGGGGCGAAAGTCGGCGGCGAGCTCTACGCCGACGGCCTGGGCGAGGGTGAGGCCGCCACTTACGAAGGCATGTACCGGCACAATGTCACGGCCATCGTGGAGGCGCTGAAATAGCGTGCGCGGGTCCCCCTTGCTCCGGGCCTTGCTCGCCTTTCTGGTCATTCTTTCGCTGGCCTATCCGCTGCGAAGATTGACCAGCGCCGGACCGGCGGCGCCCGCCGCGGCCAAGCCGTTGCCGGTGGCCGGAATGCAGGAGATCGGATTGCAACTGACCTTCACTACGCCGCCGAAAAGTTTGAAAATCCTGCACCTCGGCCAGGAAGTCTGGAACGACGCGTCGCCCAAGCCGGAGCTGGAGCGGAAACTGCAGCTCGCCTATCCGAAAGAGGGCGTCGATTTGCGGATTCAGGCCGAGTACCGGGAGGCGGCGCCGCTGGCGGCCGTGCGGGTCCGGCTCACCGATCCGCAAGGCGTCGTGCACGAAAAAACGCTCTGGGGCCCCGGGAGCATTGATGAGGTGCTGACCTTCCCGTGAAAGCGAACACCATTCCGTCCCACGATCTCACCGTCTCGGATCTCACGGTTTCCTACGACCGCATCCCGGCGCTGCACCACCTGGCTTTTCAGGTGCGCTGCGGCCAGTGCGTCGGCCTGCTAGGCCCGAACGGCGCGGGTAAATCGACCCTGCTCAAGACGCTGGCGGGCCTCCTGCCGCGTGAAACCGGGGCGATCAGTTTTCACGGCCATGCGATCACCGGTCCAACGACGGATTTTGCCTATCTGCCGCAGCGTGAGCAGATCGATTGGGATTTCCCGACGCACCTTCGCGGCCTGGTGGAAATGGGGCGCTTCCTCCGGCTCGGCTGGTGGCGCAGCTATCGTTCCGAGGATCGCGTCGCGGTGGACCAGGCGATCGCCGCGATGCAGCTCACCTCGCTCGAAAAGCGCCAGATCAGCGCGCTCTCGGGAGGCCAGCAACAGCGCGCCTTCCTGGCCCGCGCGCTGGCCCAGGAGGCGCACGTTTTCCTGCTCGATGAGCCATTCACAGGCCTCGACAAGCCGACCCAGGACAGCCTCAAGCTCCTGCTCCGGGGACTGCGCGACCAGGGCAAGCTGATCATCGCCTCGCACCACGATCTGGCGACGGTGCCGGAGTTGTTCGATCACGTGCTCCTGCTCAACGGCGAACTCATGGCCAGCGGCGCCGTGGGCGAGACTTTCACCGAGGCGAACATCCAGAAAACCTATCGCACCCGCGTCTTTGCGGCCCTCGAGCATGGAATGGCTGTTTGAACCATTTCAGCACGAGTTCATGCGGCGGGTCTTCGTCGGCGGCGCGCTCATCGGCTTTACCAACGGCTTCCTGGGTGCGTTCGTGGTGCTGCGGCGGCTGGCGCTG
Organism: Chthoniobacter sp.; assembly: GCA_034667665.1. GTDB lineage: Bacteria > Verrucomicrobiota > Verrucomicrobiia > Chthoniobacterales > Chthoniobacteraceae > Chthoniobacter. Next base: position 62,533 of record JAXDQW010000099.1, on the reverse strand, counting down.
ATGGCGGATTCGCTTTCGCACTCGTTGCTGCCCGGTCTCGCCGTCGGCGTGATGCTCTTTGGACTGGCGCCGGCGGGCTTGTTTTTCGGGGCTTTGCTGGCGGCGTTGTTCGTCGCCCTTGGGGCGCAGTTGCTGGCGCGCAGTTCGCGGCTCAAGGAAGACACGGCGCTCGGCATTCTTTACACGGTCGCGTTCTCGCTCGGCGTGGTGCTGATCAGCTTCGTCAAGGTGCGTGTGTCGCTGATGCATTACCTCTTCGGAAATATTCTCGGCCTTTCCAATGCCGATCTGTGGACGGCTTACGGGATCAGTCTGGTCGTGGTGCCGCTGCTGGCGGCCTTGCAGCGTCCGCTGTTGCTCACGCTCTTCGATCCGACGGTGGCGCTCAGCCAGGGGATCCGCGTGAATACGCTCAACCTCGTGCTGATGGTCTGCCTGGTGCTGACGATGATCGCTTCCTTGCAAGCCGTGGGCATAATTTTGTTGCTGGGCCTGCTCATCACCCCGGCCGCCACGATCTATCTGCTCTGCGATTCCTATCCGGGCATGCTGTGGGGCGGGGGTTTTCTGGGCATGTTCGGCTCGTGCGCCGGTCTGTTGCTTTCCTACAGGATGAACCTCCCCTCGGGCGCCTGCATCGTGCTGGTGCTCGGACTGATCTTCTTCCTCGCCTACCTCTTCAGCCCGCGTTACGGGCTCCTCCGCCGCTGGCGCCGCCCGCGGCATTTTCACGAGGAATCGCTCGCGCGCTGGAGCGAAGAGGAGCACGAGCATCATCACCATTGAGAGCGGAGAAGCAGAGAAAGTGGGCCAGGCGTCCCGGCTGCCACACTCATGGCAGGCGGGACGCCTGCCCCCACTTGTCTCCGCGTTTGAAGTTCAGATGGGCAGCCGATATTCTCACCGATGTGAATCGCGGCTTGATCCTTCTCTGCATTTTTTTCGCGACGGCGTCGGTTCGGGGCGATGACCAGCGGTTTCCGCCTGAACTTCTCCCGCAGAGCCGGGAGGCCAGGGCGGCTTTCGAGAAAGGTGACTATCCGGCGGCGGCGGCGGTTTACGAGAAGCTCCGGTCGGTGGCGCCGAAGAACCTCGCGGTGCTTTCCAACCTGGCGGTCACCCGCTTCAAGATGGAGCAGTATCGCGAGGCGGAGCGGGTTTTGCGGGACGCACTGGCGATTGAGCCCGGCGACGCCTTCTGCCGGCGGACGCTCGGCGTCCTCTATTACGCGTGGCAAAAGTACGACGACGCGATCAACGAACTGACCAAAGCCCTGGCCATCGATCCGAGAGATGCCGAGGCGCATCTTTACCTCAGCTTTTGCGCCGCGCAAAAGGGGTGGGATGAAGCGGCGCAAAAGGAGTTGAAGACAGCCGGGGAACTCAACCCGGATTTCGCGAGCGAAACCGCGCCGCGTCATCAGTATCGCGGGTGGGCGGTCGGCGATTACCTGACTCCGCTGGAGCGCAGCCGTCTGACGCTGCCGACCCACGTTCGGAAATAGCGGTCCCGGGTGGTTGCCGCTGGGAATCTTCCGTTCTAGAGAAGGTCCCGCATGCACCGAACCTTTGCCCATCCCGGCCCGTCATGGAGTTTCTGAGCGATCCGCATTTCTGGGCAGGCTGGATTCGCATTGTCATCATCGACATCCTCCTCGCCGGGGACAACGCGCTGGTGATCGCTCTGGCGGTGCGCTCGCTTCCGGCACGCGAGCAGTTTTGGGGACGGATCTTCGGCACGCTGGGCGCGGTGATCCTGCGGCTGATTTTCATCACCATTGTCACGGCGCTGCTCAAAGTGCCGTACCTGCGTCTGGTGGGTGGCGTCCTGCTGATTTGGATTGCCGTGCGGCTGGTGCGGCCGACGCACGACGACAGCGGCCAGGTGCGCGAAGGCACCACGCTAAAGCAGGCGATCGGAATCATCATCCTCGCCGATGTGGTGATGAGCCTGGATAACGTGATCGCCATCGCCGCCGCGGCCCGCGGCGACCTGGTGCTCGTCGTCTTCGGCCTGCTCCTTTCGCTGCCGCTGGTCGTTTGGGGCAGCGGCGTGCTCGCGGGACTGATGAACCGGTTCCCCGCCATCATCTGGATCGGCGGCGGGGTGCTCGGCTGGGTGGCGCTGCGGATGATCGGCGACGATCCGGTGGTGGCTGCCTGGCTCGGCGAAGCGAGGACCGATCTGCTGCATCACGTCGGGTCCTACGTCGTTGCGGTGGGCATCACCTTGCTGGGCTGGTGGTGGGCCGGGAGTGCGGCGCGGGCGAGGAAAGTCAGCGCCCCGCGATGAAGGCCGGGATCCCCCAGCCCCTTCCCGAAGCGGAGCCGCGGCCGCCCGCTTCGCGCAAGCTCTCGAGCGACCTCCGCGAACTGCTCCGCCAGGCCGCCGGCCAGGCCGTGACCGTGGAGGAAATCGAAAACCTGCTCCAGGGGCGCGGGTTCGCGATGTTCATTTTCATCCTCGCGGCGCCATTTCTCATTCCCGCGCCGGGACTCTCGACGCCCTTCGGCATCGCCATCGCGCTGCTCGGTCTGCGCATTGCCACCGGCCAGAAGCCATCCTTGCCACGCTTCATCCTGCGCCGCGAGGTGCAGTATGCCTTGCTGGCCAGGATTGTGACGCGACTCGCCGCGCTCGTCGAACCGATCGAAAAACACATCAAGCCGCGGATGCATTTTCTCCGGCAGCATCCCTGGATGATGAACCTGATTGGGGTCGGGATCGTTTCAGGTGGAGTGATCCTCGCACTGCCGCTGCCGATCCCGTTCAGCAACGGTCTGCCGGCCGTTTCCATCATGTTTCTCTCTGCCGGCCTGATGGAACGCGACGGGTTGCTCGTGCTCTGCGGCTACCTGCTGGGGCTGATGTCGTGGGTTTATCTCGGCTTCTGCTGGACCGCCGTCCTGGCGGGGTTCCGGCACTTTTTCTAAGAAAACTGCATCCGGCCGCAAATTGACGATTGCATTTGGCAAAATGAGTGAGTTAGCCTGCGCCCCGTTCATGAAGACACTCTTCAGCCTTCTTATCGTTTCCATTCTCGTCCCGGCGGCCTTTGCGGACATCCAGGATCCGCCCATGAACGACTACGGCCCCACCCGCAAATTTTCCCGCGGCCTGGCCAATATCATGTGGGGCACCACCGAGCTCTTCCAGAATCCGGGCGAGCAAAACGAACGCGACGGCAATGTCGCCGCCTGGACTTACGGACCGGTGAAAGGATTCGGACGCTTCGTCGTCCGCATGCATTTCGGCTTTTACGAAATCCTCACCTTCCCGTTCCCGACGACCCGCAGCTCGTATCGGGTGCCGTATCGGAGCAACCTCCCCTGGATCCACGGGGGCTATGAGGAATTCCCGCCCGAACTCGGCTTCGAGACGAAGTGGAATTACGTGCGCTCCTACGACGGCTGGTAAACTGATCTCCTTTTCAAAAGAGGCTTCCGTGTCACCGCGGAAGCCTTTTTTGTTTCTCGATTCGTGATCTCGCTCACCATCCAGGACGTCGCCTTCGGCGGCAAAGGCGTCGCCCGGCATGCCGGAAAGGTGGTCTTTGTGCCCTTCACCATTCCGGGGGAGGAAGTCACGGCGGAGATTGTGCGCGAGAAAAAGAAATTCGTCGAGGCCGACCTGGTTTCCGTCGTGACGCCTTCGGCCGATCGGGTCGCCCCGCCCTGCCCGTATTTTGGCCGTTGCGGCGGGTGCGCCTACCAGCACATCGCCTACCCGCGGCAGCTCGCGCTCAAAGCCGCGCAGGTCGAGCAGACCCTCCGCCGCGTGGGCCGGCTTGCGGATGTGCCGATGCAACCGATCGTCCCGGCGCCGAAGACCTACGGCTATCGGAACCGGATCCGGGTCCACGTTGCCGACGGCATCGTGGGCTTTTACGCCAGCGACGCGCATGCGCTCGTGGACATCGAAGAGTGCTCCATCGCCGCGCCCGTGGTGAACGAGGCGCTCCGCCGACTCCGCGGGGCGGGAATGCAGGACGGCGATTACTCGCTGCGCGCGCCCGGCGGCGGCCCGTTTTTCGAGCAGACCAATCCAGAAGTGACGGCGGAGCTCGTCGCGCTGGTGCGGGATTCCGTGCGGGACGGACAGCAACTGCTCATCGATGCCTACTGCGGGGGCGGCCTTTTTGCGCGCGAGCTGGCGCCGCGCTTTGAGAAGGTCATCGGCATCGAGGAAAATCCGCACGCGGTGGAAGCGGCCCGGCGCGCCGCCCGGCCCAATGAGCGCTACCTCCAGGGTGACGTGGCGAGTTACCTCGGGGAAATTCTCGCCACCCACGAGGCGGGTCGGACCACGCTGCTGCTCGATCCACCGGCCATCGGCCTGGCCCCGCGGGTGATCGATCTGGCGGTCGCGGGCGCTCCGGCCGAGATCGTGTATGTCTCGTGCAATCCCGCCACGCTGGCGCGCGATCTCGCCCTCCTGTGCCGGAGCTACGCGCTCACCGCCGTGACTCCTGTGGACATGTTCCCGCAAACCGCGGAAATCGAAGTCGTCGCGCATCTGCGCCGCCGTTCCGCTTCGTTTTCGTCCTCGTCCTCGTCCTCGCGCCTCAAGACAGACTGAGGATCATCGAGGACAAGGACGAGAACGAAAACGAGGACGAGGGCGATGAGGAAGAGAGCCTAGGGTTACTTGACGGGCGCGACTCGGTAGTTGCCGTCCCTGGCCACACTGACCGCCGGCACGCTGTGGGTGGTCTCGAAGGCGCGGTAGGCCGCGGCGAGCGGCTCCCAGAATCGCACCACCGCCAGCTCGCGCTGCCGATACGGTTCGAGGAACTTTTCCCACTCCGGACCAGCCATGCGCGCCGGGAAAATATGCACCGGAATCCGCGCGTGATTCCGGGCATCCACCGCCATCAGGTAGAGCTCTTCGATCGCCGCATCGCCGAGCGGCAGGCAGCCGGCGCTGTCGCTTCCGCCGTGAAGGTAAATGTCGAAGCCTGGCTTCTGCGGATCGCTCAAGATCCGATCGGAGGCGTTCGGATAATTCAGGCCCAGGGAGAGGTGAAACCGGCTTGCTGCATTGAATCGATCGATGACGTAGAAGCCCTCGGGCACCTGGCCGTCGCCCTCGCGGCGTTTCGGACCCGGCCGGCCGGACGAGGCCGTGATCGGGTAGCTGTGGATCATTTCAAACGGCCCCTCATCCGAGCGCGCCCACACCTCGACCACCGCCTCGTGTTTGAAGGCGCGGAGAAAGAGTTCGTCCGGCGGATAGTCCACTTTTGCCGCCACGAAACGCTCCTTCACTTTTGCAAAGCACCGTTGCCGGGCCGCGGCGACCCGGCCTCGCGGATCGCGATCTGCAGTCTCTTCGGGGGTGGGTTCCATCGCCGGTGTGCAGAGGACCAAACCGAGGCCGGCGAGCACAATTGAGAACAGCAGCAGACGCATCATACGGAAGGAACGCGGCTCCATGGGCCCTTCTTTCACGAGATTCGCCCGGCGCGAATGGGAAAAGGCTCCAGAGCCTGGCTCAGCCCGCACTCCAGGGGACTTTCGGATCGCGGCCTTCGTCGGCGTCGATGTAGTCGAAGAAGGTCGCGATGTCGGCGCGCGCTTCGAAACCGCTCTCGCGTTTGCGCGTTTCCAGTTTGGCGCTCGATTCGTCGTTCCAGCCGCGTTTGCGCATGAAGTCGTTCCAGACTTCGATCTCCTCGGCGCTCGGCCGCCGGCCTTGCGTGAAGGCCCATTCGAGGATTTCCTCGTCCGTTCCGCCCGCCTTGACCCGCTCGATCAGCGCGGGGTATTCGATCCACAGAAAGCTCAAGGCGCGGCCATCGAAGCCACTGCCCAGGTTGGCCTGGTAGTCAGTGGGAAGCTGATCGGCCGCGTGCAGACGGATCTTGTCGAACATCCGGCCCACGTAATGGATCCCGGCGACTTTGGCGGAGGGGCTGCGCAGATGGGGCACGTTCATGGCCGCATAGTTACCTTTGGGCGGGCCGATCGACAAGCTCCCGCCCCGCCCCGGGTGCGGCGCCGGAGCCGGCAAGGTGCCGCTTGTGTTTTCTCCTGAAGCTGAAAGGATTCCCCCCGTCCACATGCGAACGATCTTGCTGATCGATGATGATGAATTTTGCCGTACCCCGGCGGCCACGTTGCTGCGGCGTGCGCAGTGGGAGGTGATCGAGGCGGCCGACGGCGAAACGGGGATCGAACTCGCGATCAAGCATCGCCCCGACGTGATCCTTTGCGATCTCCTGATGCCACGAGGCAATGGCTACCAGGTATGCCGGGCGGTGCGCTCTCACCTCGAATTGCGGCACACCAAAATCATCGTCATTTCCGGTGGCGATTACGCGTCCGATCGCAACACCGCGGAGGACGCCGGCGCGGACGAATACCTGGTGAAACCGATCATCTTCGACGAATTGGAAAGAGCGCTCGTCCGGGTGCTCCCCGCCGGCAACAACGGCCAGTCGGAAGTGGAGGTGCAGGCCGTGCACGTCCAGGAAGGTCTCACCCGGTTGAAATTCTGGGGCGTCCGCGGATCCATCCCGTCGCCGGGTCCGGCGACCGTTTTTTTTGGCGGCAACACTTCGTGCGTCGAGTTGCGGGCGGATGGGCAGATCATCGTCCTCGATGCCGGGTCGGGCATCCGCGCCCTCGGGCAGGCGCTCGACCACGAATTTCGGGACGAGCCGATCGACCTGACCCTGCTGATCACCCACACGCACTGGGATCATATCCAGGGCTTTCCGTTTTTTCTTCCCGCCTATAACTCGAAGAACCGTCTGCGCATCCTCGGCTACGAAGGCGCCCTCGAAGGCCTCGCCCAAACGCTGGCCGGTCAGATGGAGAGCCCGTATTTTCCGATCGCGCTCAAGCAACTGCCGGGAAACATCGTCATCGAGGAGCTGAAGGACCTGCAGTTCAAGATCGGCACCATTCGGGTCGAAGCCTGTTTTTCCAACCATCCCGGTGTGTGCGTCGGTTACCGGGTCTTCACCAGCGCCGGGTCGGTGGTTTATCTCCCCGACAATGAATCAGTGAACGCGCAGCTCTTTAGTCCGAAAGGTTCCGACGCCTTGCCCAGGACGATCGAGCAGAAGCTCGGCGCGTTCGTGCGGGACGCCGATATCCTGATTTGCGACGCGCAATACACCCGGGAGGAATACAAGGCGCACCTGGGTTGGGGCCATGGTTGCGTGGATGATGTCGTCCAGTTCGCGATCGCCGGGAAGGTGCGACGGCTTTACCTCTTCCATCACGATCCCGCGCATGACGACCGCTTCATTTCCGGAATGCTGATGCACGCGCGCGACCTGGCCCACAAGGCCGGCAGCCCCCTGCGGGTGGAAGCCGCCCGCGAAGCGGAGGAGATCACCCTCAAACCCGCCCCGGTGGACGGCCGCTGACGATTCTCCAATCGTCGTTGGAGCGAAGGCAGCCCGAGGAGCCGGGGCGTCTCGCCCCCGAAATCGCGGCGCGCTCACGTCCACGGAATCGATACGGCGAACGCAGCTATTGATGCTTTTTCGCCTTCGCGGGCGCTTCGCAGTGGCCACAGCAACTGGCTTCGTGCTTCTTCGGCGCGGAACTGCAGGCGGGGAGCATGAGGACGGCCAGGGCGGTGGACAGAACAAGGGCGAATAATTTCATCAGACGCAATGTGCGGAGTTGCGGCCGGCTGGCAAGCGATGATTCGGAATGGGAAAAAGCTCGTGCGGCGGTCAGCAGCCCGTGCCGGCGAAACTGCGAGCGCGTTGGCACCCCGGGCTTCGCACTGCCCGGTCCCGAGGAGCGGCAGAATCAAACCAAATGACCAAATTCCACCAAATGACCAAATGCCGGAGAGTGAATTGAGAATCTCCCCGCCTTCGCCTCGCTTAATTTGGTCATTGGTTGGCGCTTTTGCGCGCATCAGATCGCCCACCGCTATTCGATCCGCGTCGCCATCGCCTGCGCCTGAAGACACAGCTCCGCGGCGCGGAAGGCGTGCTCCTGGGTCATGGCGTTTTCGGTGCGATGGAGGCAATCGAGAATCAACTGGCCAAAGAACGGATAGCCGACTTCCCCATGGCAGCGGATATGTTTCTCGCCCTCGTGGTCCACGAGATAGAGCTGGTCGCCCTCCGCGTCGCGGGCGACGTCGAGATACTTGCGCAGCTCGATGTAGCCTTCGGTGCCGAGGATGAAAGCGCGTCCATCGCCCCAAGTGCGCAGACCGTCGGGGTTGAGCCAGTCGATCCGGATGTAGTTGGTGGCGCCGTTGTCGGCGATGAGGTTCGCCTCGCCCCAGTCTTCAAACTCGGGATGATCCTTGTGGTGATAATTGGCGACTTGGGCATTAACCACTTTGGTGCTCTGCGCGCCGCTCCAGAAAAGGAACTGCTCGAAGTGGTGCGAGCCGATGTCGCAAAGGATCCCGCCGGTCTTCTCCCGGGACCAAAACCACTCGGGCCGGCTCGCCGGTGAGCTGCGGTGCGGACCGAGCCCGACCACCTGCACCACGCGGCCGATGGCGCCTTGTTCGATGAGCTGGCCGGCGCGCACGGCGCACTCCACGTGCAGCCGCTCGCTGAAATAGACCATGTATTTCTTCTTCGTCGCCTGCACGGCTGCGCGCGCCGCGGCGAGCTGATCGAGGGTGGTAAAAGGCGCCTTGTCGGTGAAGTAGTCCTTGCCGGCCGCCATCACCCGAAGTCCCAGCGGCCCACGATCGCTGGGCACTGCGGCGGCGGCGATGAGCTTAAGCTCATCCTTGTCGAGCACCTCCTCCGCGCTGCGCAGCGCCTCGACCCCGGGGAAGGTGGCGCAAAACTTTTCGACCTTCTGCGGATCCGGATCATACACGTAGCGCAACTCGCCGCCGGCTTCGGTCAGGCCTTTGCACTGGCCGTAAATATGGCCGTGATCGAGTGCGATCGCGGCGAAAGGGAATTCGCCTTTTTCCACCACCGGGGCGGGCTTGCCCTCGGGCGCGTAGTTCATGCCGTCGGATTTTTGCATGGGAATGCTTTTAGGCTACGGAGCAGCGCGGCGGGAGTCAGCAGAAATGTAGAAAGGTGCAGGTCTTGGATTTGGAGGTTGGTTGTTCCGATCCGCTTTTCCATTTCTCTCTGGCGCCCCGATTCTTCGCGTGTAAACCCTCTGCATGTTCCGCTACTTCGCTGCCCTTTTCGCCCTGACCCTCACCGCTTCCGCCCTTACCGAAGCGGAACTAGATTCCATCGGCCGCCGCGTTTGGAAGAATGAATGCGGCGGCACTCGCGATGGCCTCACCTCGTGGAACGCGGGCGAGAACTTCGCCTCGCTCGGGATCGGGCATTTCATCTGGTATTCGCGCGGCGTGAATGGGCCGTTCGAGGAAAGTTTTCCGAAGCTGGTGAAATTCCTTGACGCCAACGGCGTGAAGACCCCCGGATGGTTGACTGGTGATTGCCCTTGGCAGACGCTCGCAGCGTTCCAGCGGGATTTCCGGAGCGCGCGGATGAATCAGCTGCGGGATTTTTTGGCCAGTACAGTGCGATTTCAGAGCAAGTTCCTGTTGCTCCGGGCGCAGAGTGCGCTGCCGAAGCTGCTTAAGGCTGCAAACCGTGAGCAGCAGGGGAAAATCAGCGCGCAATTCGCGCGACTCGCGACTACCAGTTCAGGTATTTTTGCACTGATTGATTACGTCAATTTTAAGGGCGAGGGAACCAATCCAAGGGAGCGGTACAAAGGCGAGGGTTGGGGCCTTCTGCAGGTGCTTGCGCGCATGAACGGAACCGGAAGAGGCGCGCCCGCAGAGTTTGCGCGCTGCGCCGCGATCGTGCTTGAGAGACGGATAAGAAATTCACCACCGAAGCGCAACGAGGCGCACTGGCTGAGGGGATGGAAAACCCGCGTCCAGCGATATGGATGATCAAAATGACTGAACTGGAATCGTGATTGGAACCAAGCCGCGCACGCGGCCAATTTGACACGCGAGCTTTGAGAACTTTGACCCGAGTCGTTCCTCTGGATCGGATGTTTCTGGTTGGACCAGAATTTGAATCTACTCGCAATATTGTGTTCGCTTACAAATTTGCTAAAAATAGATCTTTATGGCCGGTTACGTACATCATGTTTTCGTAAGTTACCGTCGCGGCGGTGAATGGGAAGCGTGGGTCCGACGTTTTTTTGCCCCAAAGCTTCGCACTTTTCTCGGTCTGCATCTTCCCGGCGGAGTGAGTGTTTATCTAGATGAGCAGATTGACACCGGCGCTGCGTGGCAGACAGCGCTTGACCAAGCAATCGACAGTACTCGCATCATGGTTCCGGTTTTCATGTGTTCGTTTTTCGATAGCCAATTCTGTCGGAACGAGTTGGCGCGAATGTTTCATCGAGAACATCACTTAGGATTTCGCAGTGATACGAATGCGGCGGGCTTGGTGGTTCCGGTCCGCCTGAGCGAGACCGAATATTTTCCTGACTTTGTGAATACCATCCAACAGGAAGATCTCACTCATTTCGCTATTCCAAACCTCGCTCCGGCGACGCCGACACACGAGAGCTTTGATCTTGCCATGAAAACCTTTGCGCTAAAAGTCGCCACTGCAATCAGGCGCGTACCGAGCTATGACCCCGAATGGGCGCGACTTGATGGAACCCCGTATCGCGCGCGTCTCATGCCAAAATCCCTCGAACAAGAAGCACCTCCTCGCTGGGCGGCCTGAATGAACACCACGCATATCAGAGACCTATCTGGCCGAATCATCACCTTTTATTCCTACAAAGGTGGCGTCGGTCGCAGTATGGCGCTGGCCAATATCGCCGTTCTTCTTGCTCGGCTTGGCAAGCGCGTTTTGGTCGTGGATTGGGATCTCGAGGCGCCAGGGCTCGACCGCTACTTCGCCCCGTATCTCAGACGGACGGCGACGCGCTCCCAAGGTCTGCTTGGATTGCTAGAAACGACCAGCGAAGACAGTCCGGCCGTCGTTTATCGTTCTGCTCTTTGCGACGTTTGTTGCACCGATACGCCCGCATTTCATATCCTCCCCAGCGGGGACGATGCCCCGGATTATGGGAGACGCGTAGCGAACTTTTCTTGGGTCGAGTTTTTCAGCCAAAGACACGGCGGACGTTGGTTGAATCTGCTTCGCCAGCAATGGAAAGCCGACTACGACTTCGTATTGCTCGATTCGCGCACGGGATTCACCGACGGGAGTGGCGTTTGTACGATCCAGCTTCCGGATCAACTCGTCCTCGTACTTGCCGCTAATCAGCAAAACCTTGAGGGCTGCGCGCGTATCATTGAGGGCGTGCACAAGGCGCGAGGTGCTCTTCCATATGATCTGCCCCGATTGGCAATATTGCCGATTCTTTCCCGGTTTGATGGACGTCACGAAGTCGAGCTTTCCCGTGAATGGCTCCAGCGCTGCGCCGATGCCTTTCAACCGTTCTTTGACGATTGGTTACACCGGAACTACACCGGCCTCCAACTTCTTGAGCGCACCAAGCTTCCACACATCGCACATTACAGCTTTGGCGAAAAACTCACGGTGCTTCGTGATAGCGTCACGGATCCAGACCAACTTCCGTACTATTACAGCGCCATTGCGAAACTCATATCCGAAGGATTTGAAACGGCTCCCACGCTCCTTACAGCCCGCATTTCTAAGGCAGAGAACGAATACGGCGAAGGCCAGGGATACAGGAAGGAAAGTGCGGAATCGCCAAGGAAAGCGAGGCGTAAGCCTTCTGTAACAATTACAATTATCGTAAGCTTTGCGGCGTTAGCCGTCTGCTCTGCGCTCATCGTTTGGCACGAGCACGACTCAGCAGCCATTACAAATGGGAATGTGACAAGGGTTCCGGGCCAGAATCTGCAAGATCAAATCGCGGAAATTAATGGCATATTGAAAACCTTTCGGGACAGGGAAATAGAATCTCGCACCGAATCCAAGAAGCTACAAGATTTACTAAGAGCCAGTGAGCAAGTGGAAAAGGAGCGCGCAGCCGACGTCGAACGTCTCATGCAACAACTCGGACGACCTGTGGAAGTCACGAGTGATCCCGCTGAGACGACGCGCCTCAGACTCGACCTAGTCGCGCGTCAGGACGAATTGAAACGCGCCTCCCAAGAGAACGCGGACCTAAAACGAAAACTCGGTGAGTCTGAGGAGCGAGTAGAGCTGATGAGCTTGGCCACGAAGGCAGCTCAGGGAACCAAGCTTCAACCTACAACTCCAAGCCCCGCCTCCGCGGTGCCGCAGCCGAGAGCGTCGCCACCGCCCCTGCCTGGTTCGGACGCTGTCATTCATGACTTTCTCAAGTCCCATATTAAGACCGAAAACACTCGCGACAGTAAAGACCAACGTGATTACGATGCGATTGTGGCGGGCTACGCTGGTACAGTCGATTACGGAAAAGAGGGAAAGGTTCCATTGAAGTATATCCGTGTTGACAAAGAGGCCTATTTCACACAGTGGCCTCGCGGTTCGGAAGGGATCGAGGGAGAGATTACAGTGAAGCGGGTTTCCGCCAACGAATGGGAGGCAGTTTTCCAAACTCGGTTCGAACGGATAAACGACAAGGCTCAACGCACGGGAACAACTGTTAATAGCTATCGTTTGCGAGCAATCAACGGTGAGCTCAAGATTGTCAGTCAGAAGTGGGACGTGCATCCCGACAACAATTGAATTCTCGCCATCAGCCGCTTATGTGGTTCTGCTAATATGGGTCGATGATCCCGTCCGCGGTATTGATGCCCGACGGGTGTGGGCAGTAGCGCTTGCAGGGCAGCACTCGCCCTTGCCCTCTACGAGTTGCTCGGGGGCCGGTCCCTTGAACGCCCCGCTCCGCTGCCGCCGCTCGGCGAACTTCGCAATGAGTTACTCCTAGCCGCCATCAACTGCGCAGCTTCCTACGCGAGCGCAGCCGCGTGGGCAGCCGCATTCGCGAGATGCGGTGACCGTAACGCCGTTGTGAGAAGTCACCAAAAAGCAAATGCCCCGCATGTGCCACTGCGACAACCCCCTTGGCACTCTCGAACTGCCCGGTTGTTGCGCCCGCCCTCGCGGCTCCCGTATTTCGCTGCGCTCCTACTCATCGGCGCTACGGTTGCAGGATGGCATTTCTGGCCGGGACGAGAACCGATGGTCCTACCGAATCCGACTTTCCAACCTGAGCCGCCGGGGAAGAAGTCTGATGCACAGATCCCTATCCCACCGATACCACCGACCAGCACTCCAACCCTTGAGATTAGCGCCAAAACCACCGAAGTCGCCCGTGTTTCCGGGCCGCCGTCGGTCCAGGAGGTTCAGCCTGCGGCAACGTCCGCCACGGAAATATTAAGCGTGGAGGAAATCGGCCGCCGTGTCTGGCAGAACGAATGCGGCGGCACTCGCGAGGGTCTCACTTCATGGAATGCCGACGAGAGTTTTGCCTCGCTCGGTATCGGCCATTTCATCTGGTAGCCGCGCGGCTTCGATGGACCGTTTGAGGAAACTTTCCCGATTTGGTCAAGTACATTACAGACAACGGGCGCAGCGTGCCTATGTGGCTGAACGGCGACTGCCCATGGCCGAATCGCGATGCTTTTATGTCGGAATTGCAAGGAGTTAGAATGAACGAACTCCGTGAACTGCTGGCGGCGACGATCGAGATTCAGAGCCAATTCCTCGCCCAGCGCATGCGCGCCGCGCTGCCGAAGATGCTCGACGCCGCACCCGCCGCGGAGCGAGGCAAGATTCGTGCCCAGTTCGAGCGGCTCAGCGCGACCGGGGCCGGCCGGTTCGCCCTGTCCGACTACTTGAACTTCAAGGGGGAGGGGACCAAGAGCACGGAACGCTATCGCGGCGAAGGCTGGGGGCTGCTGCAAGTCCTCGCCGGCATGAGCGGGAGCACCGGCAGCGCGCCGCGGGAGTTTGCCGACAGCGCGGTGCGCGTCCTGACCCGCCGGCTGCAAAACTCCCCGCCGGAGCGAAACGAAGAACGCTGGCTCACCGGCTGGAAGAGCCGGGTCCGCGCTTACGCGGATTGAGCGATTCCAAGCCGTAACGATGCAGTCAAAGAGACGACGCATCGCAGTGGCCCAAGGAGCGGCGTGCGTCGCGCCGCCGGGTGGGTTCTGCGGGGGGCGCTCCCCGGTTGGTACGGCCCTTCGGGCGTTGGTGGGTCGGCGGCGGGACGCACGCCGCTCCTTAGGCGGACGGCAAGTCAGCATCACTCTTTCCGCTTCCCGTTTGACAGAGCTGCCGTGGCGGTGGCTAGTTCGCGTTTCGTGAAAACCCTCCCATCGCTTCCCGTCGTCGCCACGCTGCTGGCTCTGAATCTCTGCGCGTCCGCTCAGGAATGGACCCGCTTCCGCGGACCGAATGGCTCGGGTCTCGGCGAGGCGAAGCTGCCGGACCAGATCACGGAGAAGGATTTCAACTGGAAGATCGATTTGCCCGGCAAAGGGCATTCCTCGCCGGTGGCATGGGGGCAGCGCCTTTTTGTCACCTGCAATCCGGAAGGCACCGGCAAGCGCGTGCTTGCCTGCGTCAATGCCGCCGATGGCAAGATCGCCTGGCAGCACGAGTACGAGACGCCGACCTTCCGCGCGCATGCCGACAACAGCTACGCCAGCGCCACGCCGGCGGTGGACGCGGATCGCGTGTATCTGGCCTGGATGTCGCCGGAGGCCTCGGAGATTGCGGCGCTGGATCAAAAGGATGGGCACGAGATCTGGCGGAAAGACCTTGGTCCCTTCATCTCCCAGCATGGTCCCGGGACGTCACCGATCGTTCATGAAGGCCTGGTCATCCTCGATTTCGATCCGGATGAGCCGAAGAGTTTCGTCGTCGCGCTCGATGCCGCGACGGGTGAGGAGCGCTGGCGCTGGGAGCGCAAAGGCACGAAACATAGCTCGAGCACGCCGTGCATCTTCCAGCCGAAACAGGGCGGGTCTCAGGTTGTTTCGACCAGCTTTACCGTGGGGATGACGGCTCTGGACGCGAAGACCGGTCGGGTGGCGTGGCAGATGCCAGCGATCTTTACCAAGCGCTGCGTGGCGTCGCCCGTCGTCGGTGGCGGGGTGATCTACGGACAGTGCGGGGAGGGGCAGGCGGAGAGCTTTGTCGAGGCGGTGCGTCCCGCGGCGGATGGGAAGTCGGCCCAAAAGGTGTATGAGGTGATTCGCACCGGCGGTTATGTCCCGACGCCGCTGGTGGTCGGCGATTTCCTGTTTCTCTGGAAAGAAAACGGGCTGGTGACCTGCCTGCGTGCGGCGAACAACGAGCAGGTCTGGAGTGAGCGCGTGCAGGGGCCGTTCTACGGCTCACCCATTGCCGTCGCCGGCCGGCTCTACAACATCACGCGCCGCGGAGAATTGGTCGTCGTGGGCGCCGGGGACAAATTCCAGGAGATCGCGCGCGTGCCGCTCGGCGAAGGTTCCTTCGCCACGCCTGCGGTCAGCGGCGGACGAATGTATCTGCGCACCTTCTCGCACCTCATCTCGCTGGGGAAATAGGCGCGCGGGGGCGATCAGCGGTTGATGTTGATGTCCACGTCCACGTTCCGCCGGGGAGGCGCGTAATATCCGTCGCGGGTGCGGGGGGCGACGTAAGTGCGGGGCGCCACGTAGGTCGTGCCGTAGCGACGGGGAGCCACATAGACTTCATCGGCGCGGTAGGAACGACGATCGTAGTAGTGATCCTGGCGATGTCGTCGATCGACGACGCGGGTTTCGCAGGCGGTGAGGAAGAGGCTGCCGGCGATGACGGCGAGGGCGAGGAGAGATTTCATGTTCGGTGTAGAATCGGCGTTCACGTGGTATTTGGTTCCCTTCCAGGCTCGCCTGCCGGCGGCGCTGAGCGCAAGTTCGTCGTCCGCCCCATGAAAAGACTTCTCCCCGCACTCCTCCTCGCGCTCGCGCTCCGCACCGACGCGGAAACCGATTATCCGCTGACCGAAGACTCGAAGCCGCACGACAACGTGCCCAAGGGCGAGCTGATCAAGTTCCAGTTCGATCAGTCGAAGATTTTTCCTGGCACCGTCCGCGACGTCACCCTCTATGTGCCCAGGCAGTATGACGGCACCAAGCCCGCCTGCGTTTACGTCAATCAGGATGGTGTGCAATGGAACGCGCCCACGGTTTTCGACAATCTGATCGCGAGCGGCGAGCTGCCGGTGATCATCGGCGTTTTTGCGGTCCACGGAAAGGTCCAGCCGCTTGACGAACAAGGAGCGCTCCCGCGCTTCAACCGAAGCCTCGAGTACGACGGGCTCGGCCCGGATTACGCGCGGTTCCTGATCGACGAACTGCTCCCCGCCGTGGAGCAAAAGGTGACCGCAGACGGACGCAAGATCGTGCTGAGCAAGTCGGGCAACGACCGCTGCATCGGGGGCTCGAGCTCGGGGGCCGTCTGCGCGTTTACCTCAGCCTGGGAGCGGCCCGCCGCGTTCAGCCGTGTCTTCAGCACCATCGGCACCTACGTGAGCCTGCGCGGTGCGGACCGATTCCCCGGCTTGATTCGAAAATACGAGCCGAAGCTGCTGCGCGTCTTCCAGCAGGACGGCTCGAACGACCTGAACATCTATGGCGGCGACTGGTGGATGGCCAATCAGATGATGGATCGTGCGCTGACCTTCGCCGGCTATGAACACGCTTCGGTCTGGGGCGACCTCGGGCACAACGGCAAACAGGGGACGGCGCTCTTCCCGGACGCCATGCGTTTTCTGTGGAAAGGGTGGCCAGAGCCCGTCCAGGCGGGCACGAGCAAGAACGCGATGCTCAATGACCTCATCGTGCCCGGGGAAGGCTGGCAGCTCGCCTGGGAAGGCGGTAAAGCGACGGAAGGCGTCGCTGCGAACGCCAGGGGCGAGGTGTTTTTCAATGATGTCCCGGCCAGCAAAACCTACCGCATCGGCGTCGATGGCAAGGTCAGCGAATTCCTCGCGGACTCGAAGAAAGGCGATGGTCAGGCCTTCGGCCCCGATGGCCGGCTCTACGCGGTGGCGGGGGCCGACCAGAAAGTGGTGGCTTACGATTCCGCGGGGGTCGCAAGCACGATCGCCGAAGGCTTCCGGGGCAACGATCTGGTAGTCCTCGCCAACGGCAACCTATACGTCACTGAGCCGGGCTGGGACGGCACCAAACCGAGCAACCTCTGGCTGATCAAACCCGATGGCTCCAAACAGGTCGTGGACACCGGCCTGAAGTTCTCCAATGGGGTTACGGCGAGCACTGATCAATCTCTGCTCTACGTGGACGACTCCCGCAGCCACTGGGTTTACAGCTACCAAATTCAGCCCGACGGCACGCTCAAGGACAAGCAGCGCTATTACTGGCTGCACGAGCCCGATACCGCCGACGACTCGGGAGCGGACGGCATGGACGTGGATCGCGACGGACGGCTTTACGTCGCCACCCGAATGGGGCTGCAAATCTGCGACCAAGCCGGGCGGGTTAACGTGATCCTGCCGACCCCGAACGGCCGGGTGAGCAACGTGGCTTTCGGCGGATCCGAATTCGACACACTTTACGTGTCCGCCGGCGATTGCATCTACAAGCGGAAGCTCAAGGTCCACGGCGCGCCGAGTTTTCAGCCGCCGCTCAAACCCAAACCGCCCGGCCTGTAAGCGGCCTCCTGAGGCACGAACGAACTCTGCTCCCGTTCTTCTTCAGGCGTCCGATTGCACGAGCACGCGCGTTACTTCGTCTCCGTGGTGGTCGTGGTGGATTTCTCCGTCTTCGTTTCCGCCGCGGGAGGATTGACGATCGTCGTGTGCGACTCCTTTTTTTCCGTCGCCGGCGGATTGATGATCGTGGTGTTCTTTTCCACCTTATCCGGGCCCGAGGCTGGGGTTTCGATTTTCTGTTCGCAAGCAGCACAGAAGGCAGTGACGAGGACGGCAAATAGCAATTTTTTCATGGGATAATCGGTTGAGGTAACAGCAAGGTGGGACGCCGATTTTTCGGCAACCGCCCTGCGGAGATATCGCATCTCGGGAAAGAAACGATCGTAGGTATTATCCCCAGGACCGCTGGTCCCTCCCCCGGTCCTTTGCCTCCCCATGGCCGGCTGCCAGTCGGCCTCGCCTTCGCTCAGACATTGAAGCGAAACTCGACCACGTCGCCGTCCTGAACGACGTATTCCTTGCCCTCGATGCGGAGCTTGCCGGCTTCGCGCGCCTTGGCCTGCGAGCCGAGCCGGATCAGGTCGTCAAAGTGCACCGTCTCGGCGGCGATGAAGCCGCGCTCGAAATCGCTATGGATGACGCCCGCCGCGGCCGGGGCCTTGTCGCCGGCGCGGATGGTCCAGGCGCGCGTTTCCTGTTCGCCGGTGGTGAGGTAGGTGCGCAGCCCGAGCAGATGATAGACGGCGCGGATGAGCGAACCGACGCCGCTGCTGGCGACGCCGATGCCGCGCAAGTACTCGGCGGCTTCCTCTTCGCTCAGGTCCACGAGCTCGCTCTCGATCTGCGCGCTGATGACCACCGCCTCGGTGGCGAAGTGCGAGCGCGCGTAATCCTGGACGGCTTGCACGTAGCGCGCGGCGGCCGTGATCTCCACATTGTCGCTCGGGGGCACGCCTTCGTTGTCCCGCCCGGCTTCGACGATGGCGACGACGTTGGCGAGGTCGGCCTCGGCGACGTTGCACGCGAAAATGGTTGCCTTGCCGGAGAGGAGGAAAAACTCGCGCAGGAGTTTCTGTTCGTCGTCGCTGAGCGTGAGCGTGGTGGCGGGTTTGCCGGCGTCGAGGTGCGGGATGAGCTTTTCGCAAAGCGCGAGCTCCGCCTTCGCCAGCTTGTCGCCGACCCGCGCGGCCTTGGTCTGGCGATCGGACCGTTTTTGCACCGCGGCGAGATCGGCGAGGATGAGCTCGGTGTTGATGATCTCGATGTCGCGCACCGGATCGACCGAGCCGCTGACATGGTGAATGTCCGGATCCTCAAAGCAGCGGACTACCTGCACGATGGCGTTGACTTCGCGGATGACGCTGAGGAATTGGTTGCCGAGCCCTTCGCCCGAACTCGCGCCCTTGACCAGCCCGGCGATATCCACGAACTCGATCGCGGCGGGGACGATCTTCTTCGAATGGCTCAGCTTCGAGAGCGCCGCGAGCCGCGGGTCCGGCACGGTAACGACGCCCACGTTCGGGTCGATCGTGCAAAACGGGTAATTGGCGGCCTGCGCTTTTTGGGTGCGCGTGACTGCGTTAAAGAGGGTCGATTTGCCGACGTTGGGAAGGCCGACGATGCCAGCGGAAAGCATGGGAAAGGATGATCTGGAAGTTGGACGAACGAAAACGCGGGGCGGGCGCGTGAATTCAGCGCAAGCGCCCCGCGTCAGCAATCCAAATATCCAGCTATCCGGCGGCCTGCTGTTGCTTTCGTTTCAGCTCCAGCCTCGCCTGGGCGGCCACGCGATCCTCGAGCCAAAAGACCTGCAACATGACCCCCGCCCAATACAGCGGGAGGAGCAGCAGCCCGAACCCCGCGGTAAACGTGGCGGCCACGGAGCAGGCCACGAGGGCAAACACGGCGCCGAGCATGTAGAGCGCGCCCGTCATTCTGTGCCCCTTGTAAATATGGCCGAGGCCGGGAATCACGCTCATGAGCACGGCGGCGACATCGCGGCCAGAGCCCAGATTTTCCTCACGGTAGCCCACGTGCCAGTCGCATTTCGGGCATTCGGCGGGCTTGTTTTCGTCGAGCGGAGTGTCGCAGAGCGGGCACGTCCGCGTCTGGGTGACGGAAGAGTTGGCGTCGTCGATCGTTGGCATGTTTAAGCTTTGGGTTTTACTGCCCTGCCCTTGATCCCTCCAGAGAAATTAGGGGATTTAATTCCTGACTGCAACTGCCAAACTCCTTCCTCATGCCTTCGCTGCAACCCATGGTCGGATGGCTCGACCGCACGCTGCGCACCGCGGAGATCGGGGACTACCCGAACGCCTGGAATGGGCTTCAGGTCGGAAATTCCGGGAAAGTCGCAAGGCTGGCCGCGGCGGTGGATGCCTGCGAGGCGGTCATCGCGGAGGCGGTCTCGCGCGAGGTGACGCTGCTGCTCGTGCATCATGGCCTTTTCTGGCCGGGCGTGCAGCCGGTGACGGGCGCGATGCAGCGCAAGCTGAAGCTCGCGCTGACCCACGATTTGGCCATTTACAGCGCGCATCTCCCGCTCGATCTCCATCCGGAGTTGGGCAACAACGCGCTCCTCTGCCGCGCGCTGGGCTTCAAGGCGTGCAAGCCGTTCTTCATCGCGAAAGGCCAGCCGATCGGTTTGAAGACGAAGCTGTCCCTGCCCCTCGACGAACTCGCGCGCCGGCTGGAACGCGTGCTTGGCGGCGCGCCGCATTTGGCGCCGGGCGGGCCGGCGAGGACGCGTTGCATCGGTGTGGTCACGGGGGGTGCAGGCGGCGAAGTCGCGCAGGCCGCGGCGGAGGGCGTGGACACTTTCATCACCGGTGAAGGGCCCCATCATTCCTACACCGCGGCGGAGGAACTCGGCGTGAATCTTTTCTACGGAGGCCATTATGCGACGGAGACTTTCGGCGTGAAGGCGCTCGCCAAGCGGGCCGCGAAGCGGTTCCGCGTGCCGTGGGAGTTCATCGATCATCCGACCGGGCTGTGAAGGATCGCGGCTTGCGGTCTGTGAAGGGCGAAAAGATCGGGCGCGCCTTTTTTGAACGCGACCCGTTGACCTGCGCGCGCGAACTGATCGGCTGTGAGCTGGTCTGGAACGAATGCGCCGGAATCATCGTCGAAACCGAAGCCTACGCGGCGCTGGGCGATGAAGCCGCCCACACCTTTTCCCGTCCATCCGCCCGCGCCTTCGTGGAGCAGCATCCCCCCGGCGCGGCCTACGTTTACTTCAACTACGGCATGTACTGGCTGCTCAATGTGCTCGTCAAAGGCGGTGGCGCCGACGGCTTCGTGCTCTTTCGGGCAATCGAACCGACGCGCGGGGTGGACGTGATGACGCGCCGCCGTGCCGCCAGGCGTAAGAGCGCGATCGCGCATCCACGGGCGCTGTGCTCTGGTCCGGGGAAACTCACGGTCGCACTGGGCATTGATGGCCGCGATCATGGGCGGGATCTTTGCCAGCATGCGAAGGTTGGATTTCGGCGCGCGCCGGGGAGGAGGGACGTTGCCACCGATGTGCGGATCGGCATTTCACGGGCGGCGCATCTGCCCTGGCGCTTCCTGTTGCGGGACAGCCCCTTTGTCAGTGTTCGGGCGAAGGTGGCAGGCGCGGCGTAACGTTGCCGCGCGCGTTCTTCGCCCGACGTCGTAGCCCGACATTCCAATGTCGAGACGAACGTCGAAAAATCGTTTGAAGCCATTCCGGCCGCGAGCCGCCGCCCGCCAAAGCAGAAAGCCAGACCGGCTTGGGGGCCGGCCTGGCTTTCGCAAACTAGTTCCTCGGGACCGGGAGGACGTTACTTCGAGTAACCGTGCGTAGCAGTGGTCGAGGCAGAGGTCGTGGACTCCTGCTTGCTGGCGCAAGCGCCGAGCCCGAAGGCGACGGCGACGAGAGCGATGATGATGAGACTTTTCATGATGTGATGTTTTCCCTCCTTTCTATGCCAGTTGGCAATGGCGCGGAGGGTATTGGCCTGCTTCCTTCACTGACAACGGAAATCTTCCGCCTCATGACGATGCAGAGCGAGTCCGACCGACAATCGGGCCAGACTTCGCATGAGCCGGCTGGCTACTTGCTGTAGCCCCTGGTGCTGGACGTGGTGGAAGCGCTGCACGAGGCGCTCTCCTTATGAGCGCAGGCGGCGAAGCTGAACAGGAGGGCGGCGGCGGCGGCGAGGGCGAGGTATTTCATTTTTCTTTTATCGGATCAGGGTTGGCGATGAGTGGCGGGCGGCACGGGCACTTCCCGCCGAGTGCTTATCGCCGCCGCGGTGGCCTATGGTTGTATTTCGACTTCGGTTCCGACGGTCACCCGGTCGTGGAGATCGATCATGTCCAGATTCTGCATCCGCACGCATCCGTAGCTGGCTGGCGTCCCGAGCTGCGTTTCGGCGTTGGTTCCGTGGATGTAAATGTAGCGCTCCTTGGTGTTCGCGTTTTCGGGTTCGACGCCTTCGAGCCAAAGGATCCGCGTCTGGACATGGTCTTTCGGATCGCCTTCCTGCCCGAACTTTCCGGTTCGCTCGCGACTGATGAAGATTTCTCCCGGCGCGGCGCCGTCCCCAATTCGTTCCGCGATCCGGAAGCAGCCGGTCGGCGTTTTGTAGCTGCCCGGCTCGGACCCAAGCCCGAAACGGGAGGTGGAGATGGCATAACAGCGGACAATCTCGCCCGCTTCATCGAGCAGATCGAGGGTTTGCGACGGAACGTGGATGCGAATGCGCATGCGCGACTTTCGCGTGAGGACGCCGTGCTGGCCAGCGGGAACGAGGCCCTCGCAGGTCTGTCGGTTTTGGAAGCTGATGGCGTCGCCGATGAAGACGAGGCGACTCGCTCAAGCGTGCAGGTGTGTTACGATTGATCGGAAAACGCAATGACCTCCTCCTTCAGCGACAACATGAAACGCAGCCACATCCTGCTCTCTCTTGCCCTCGTCCTCGTGACCAGCGGGTGCAACCGGGAGACCGAGCAAATCAAGCAAATCAAGGCCTCCTTCAACGAACAAACCCCCGCGATGATGACCGACAAGATCGAAAAGACAGAAGCCGAGTGGCAGAAACTCCTCTCGCCCGAACAGTTTTACGTCCTGCGAAAAAAGGGGACCGAGCATGCCGGCACCGGTGCGCTGTTGAACAATCACGCCACCGGAATCTACAAATGCGCGGCGTGCGATCTCGATCTCTTCCACTCTGACGCGAAGTTCGAGTCCGGCACGGGCTGGCCCAGCTTTTTCCAGCCCATAGCCAAGGGCAAGGTGACCGTTGCGGCGGACAACAGCCACGGCATGTCGCGCGACGAAGTCGTCTGCAGCCGCTGCGGCGGACACCTCGGCCACGTCTTCAACGACGGTCCGAAGCCGACCGGCCTGCGCTACTGCATGAACTCCGTCTCGCTGAAATTCGAGCCGGCGAAGTGACGCCTGCCTCGCGGCTGTGACGGTCCTGCCGGCGCTGCCCTGCTCCCCTACTCGTCCCTTGCCACCTGTCGTCCGTCACCTTACCGTGCGCGGCCTTTTTTATGAGTAAGAACCTGCACATTGCCATCGTCGGAGCGACCGGAGCTGTCGGAATCGAAATGATGAAGACGCTCGAGAAGCGGAAGTTTCCCGTGGGCAAGCTGACCCTGCTGGCCAGTGCGCGGTCGGCGGGGCGGACCCTGCCGTTCCGGGGCGAGGAAGTGGCCGTCCAGGAGCTCACGGAGTCGTCCTTCACCGGGGTTGAAGTCGCGCTCTTCAGCGCGGGCTCTTCGATCTCGCTCAAGTATGCCCCGTTCGCCACCCAGGCGGGGGCGGTGATCGTGGACAATTCGAGCGCCTTCCGCATGGACGAAAACGTCCCGCTCGTTATCCCGGAGATCAACGGCAGCGATATCCGGAAAAATCGCGGCATCATTGCGAATCCGAACTGCACCACGGCCATTACGCTGATCGCGCTCTACCCTTTGCATCAGCGCTTTCGGGTCACCCGCATCTTTGCGTCGAGTTACCAGGCGGTGAGCGGCACGGGCGCGCAGGCCATCGAAGAGCTCCGCCAGCAGGTCCACGCGATTGCCGCCGGCCAGCCGGTCGAAAAGAAAGTTTACCCGCACCAGATCGCCTTCAACGTGCTTCCGCATGTCGATAGCTTCCTCGAGGACGGCTACACGAAAGAGGAGATGAAGATGCAAAACGAAGGTCGGCGCATCATGCACCACCCGACTTTCAAGGCGTCCGTGACCTGTGTCCGCGTGCCGGTGTATCGCGCCCACAGCGTCGCGGTCAGCGCCGAATTCGAGCTGCCGGTCAGCGTCGAAGAGGCCCGCGCCGTCCTCGCCCAGGCTCCCGGACTTGATGTGGTGGACGAGCCGTCCAAGTTTGAATACCCGCTCCCGCTCTACGCCGCAGAACAGGACGATTGCCAGGTCGGCCGTCTCCGCCGGGACTGCGCGCTCGACAACGGGCTGGCCTTTTGGGTTGCCGGCGATCAGCTCCTCAAAGGTGCCGCGCTCAACGCGGTGCAGATCGCGGAGCTGATTTGACCGCCGGGGGGCTAGGCGCCGCTGATGACCAGGACGATTTCGCCCCTGACGGCCCGCGCGGAGTAGTGCGCGAGCAGTTCCGCGGGCGTGCCGCGGCGGAATTCCTCGAACTGTTTGGTCAACTCGCGGGCCACGCAGAGCAGCCGGTCGGGGAAGTGCGTGGCGCAGACTTCCAGGGTCTTGAGCAGGCGATGCGGGGATTCGAAAAACACGGAGGTTTCGGCGCGCGCGGCGGCGGCGAGCAGGTCGCGTTCGCGGCCGCCGCTTTTCACCGGCAGGAAGCCACCGTAGTAGAATCCCTCGGCGGGAAAGCCGCTGCCGATGAGCGCGGTCAGGACCGAGCTCGGGCCCGGAATGATGGTGTAAGGCACGCCGCGCTCAATGCAGGCGCGGAGCAGGCGGTGGCCCGGATCGCTGATTCCGGGCAGGCCGGCGTCGGTCACCACGGCAATGTTTTTCCCGGCGGCGAGCTCTTCGATCAACTCGGCAGTGCGCCGGGCTTCGTTGTGCTCGTGGTAGCTGATCAGCGGCTTCGAGATTTGGAAATGCCGCAGCAAATTGCCGGAGTGTCGCGTGTCTTCGCAGGCGACGAGATCGACGCTCTTCAGGACCTCCAGCGCCCGCATCGTGATGTCGCCCAGATTGCCGATGGGAGTGGCGACGAGATAGAGCATTGGCCGGAGAGTTGATAGCTGAGATTCGAGGCTTCGCGAGAAGTCCACGGTGCCGGGGGGACAATTGATGGTTGATAGGCGCCTCAGTCCGGGCGACGCCGACCTGTTCTCGCGCGCCTATCAACCATCAACTATCAACTCTCTCTCCGCCGCCCCCTACCATCCCTCGCTGAGCTGCGAAACGAGCCGCACCGCCGCATCTTCCGCGGCGATCGGCAGGGCCTGGCGTTCGTCCTGGTTCACGTCGGCGGCGATGGTGTTGGTGCCCGAGACGAAAAAGCTCGTCTGGCCGTTGGCGCTGCGCTGTTCCAGGATGCGCCCCTTGCGATCCATCACGCGGTAGCGCAGACGCAGGGTCAGGGTGAATTCGCGAGTTTGCAGGACATTGCCGCGGACGGAACGGGCGGGGCGGCGGACGATTTCGTCGAGCGTGCATTCGAGAATGGCGTCGGCGTCTTTTTCGTCCACGATCCGGTAGGTACCGTCCTGCTGGAATTGCTTGATCAGCGAGTTCGCGAGCAGGACCTCGACGCGCGGTTCGAGCGTTTCGTTCTTGATGCTCGGCACCGCGATCGTCTGCACCTCGCGCATGCTTTTCGGCTTGATCGGGCCGACGTGATAGCCGGCGCAACCGCCAAAAAAAAGAGCTGCGAGCGGGAAGAGGAGAGCGAGTCTCATTGCGGTGGCTTTGGGAGGCCGGTGTCCTGGTTGGGAAGTTTTTCGCGGCCGGCGGGCAGGGGCGGTTCAACGGCTGGGACCGGACCGATGCCATCCGGGGAGGTGCGCAGCTTTGGTTTGCCCGGGGCCGTCTCGACTTCGGGCACGACGACCGGCGGACCCACGTAGTCTGGCCGGGAAACGGTGTCCACGCGGGCCTGCATCTTGCGGCGTTCCTTGGCCCGGGCACCGGTTTCGGTGCGCTCCGGTCCGGCGCGCAGAGCGTCTTCACCGAACTGCTGTTTCAGTGCCTCGATGCGGGCCTTGGCGATGGTGCTCTCCGGTGAGTCGGGCTGATTCTTGACCACCTCGTTATAGTAGATCACGGCCGCCTTGAATTTTTTCGTTTTCTCGTAGAAGCGCGCAATGTCGAGCGCGCCTTTGGTAACGCCGCCCTGGAGCGATTTGATGTTTTCGCGCGCCTGCGGGACCTTTTCGCTCTCCGGGTAGCGGGAGATAAAGTCTTCGAAGGTTTCGCGCGCCCGCTGCTGCGAAGCGGAATCATAGGAGCCTTCGCGCGCCTCACGCAGGCGGACATAGCCGATCTGATATTGCGCGTCGTCGGCGATCGGATCGGTTGGGTACTTCGTCACCACGGCCTGGTAGGCGGCAAGCGCCTCGGGATACTTGCCCTGCTTTTCATAACACTGGCCGATATTGAACTGCGCGAGCGGCGCCCATTTGCTGAACGGCGCGCGCTTCAAGATGCCTTCAAACATCTCCTGTGCGCGGGTCATCGACGCGGCGAACGGCACGCCGAAGACTTTCCGTTTTTGGCCTTCGAGGAAGAGCTTGGCGATCTTGAATTGTGCCTCGACGACGGCGTCAAAGTCTTCGCCACGCGGGTATTTGGTCAGGTAAACGGAAAAGGCGTCGAAGGCCTTGTCGTACTCGCCGTGTTGTTCGAGGAGGATGGCCACTTTGCGCTGGGCCTTGGGCGCGAGGGCACTCTGGCCGAAGTTCTTCACCAGCGCGCGGTAGGCATTGTAGGCGCGGCCAGAATCGCCGGCGGCTTCGAAATTCTCGGCTTTGCGCATCTGCTCGGCGGCGCTGCCCTCGATTTTCGTGTCTTCCCCTTCGACGCTCCAGCCTTCATTCGAACGATAAACAACGGCCGCTTCACTGGGCCACGCCAGCGCTGTAAAAAGCGAGAGCGTGAGGAGGAGCGCAGGTTTCGACATAAGAGCGGGCACGCTAGGGGAGGTGCAAGGTGTCGTCAAGTGGCGAGGCGGCGGTGGCTTCTGCTCGTCTTTTGATTCTCTTTCACAGTGATCCCACCCCGGAAAAAACATCCAACATCCAACATCCAATCGACGCTGCGGGGAGGAGACACGCGCAGCGTTCATTGGGCATTGGATGTTGGGTGTTGGGTGTTGGATGTTGGGTGTTGGATGTTCGGTGTTGGATGATCGGTGTTGGATGATCGGTGTTGGATGATCGGTGTTGGATGATCGGTGTTGGATGTTCGGTGTTGGATGATCGGTGTTGGATGATTGGATGTTCGGTGTTGGATGTTACGCGCGCGCGCTTTGGATGTTGGGTGTCGGGTGTCGGGTGTTCATAGAGGCGAAAATCCCCCTTTCGCCGCTCGGGCGGGACGATATGGTCCGATCCAGCTTGGATCCGCTCGCAAAGATCAAGATTGGCACCTGCGCCTGGAGTTATGACGATTGGCGCGGTGGATTCTACCCAGCCCACCTTCCCCCTGGCGACCGGCTCGCCCACTACGCGCGGCACTTTTCGTCCGTCGAGGTCGATTCCACCTTCTACCACGCCCCAGCGCCGAAGGTGGTGCAGCACTGGTTTGATGTGACGCCGCCGGAATTCGTCTTTGCGTGCAAGGTGCCGGGCGAGATCACCCATGAGCGGCGCCTGCGGGATTGCGGGGAGTTGCTCGAAGCCTTTCTGCTCAGCATCCGGCCGCTCGGCGAGAAGCTCGGCTGCGTGCTGGTCCAGTTGCCACCTTCGTTCAAGCCGCGGCAGGACGAGGCGGCGTTGCGCGCCTTTCTTCGGGAGTTGCCGCCTTCAGTCCGGTTCGCCGTGGAATTTCGTCATCACGACTGGCATCAGCCGCGCATCGTCCATTTGCTCGAAGAGCGCCGGGTCTGCTGGGTCTGGACGGACGTGACTGCCCTCGATCACCAGCAGGAAGGGGCGTTCGAGTTCCTGCCGCAGACCACGGATTTCGCCTACGTGCGTCTGCTCGGCCATCTCGAGAAAAAGTACGCCGGTGACGGCGGCGCCCTGCACGCCTATCGCGAATTGATGTGGTCGCGCGATGCTTCGTTGGAGAACTGGGCGCTGCGGTTGCGACAGCGCGCGGGCGAGCTCTCGCCCCTGCTCGTTTACATTAACAACCACTTCGAAGGCTTTGCGCCCGTCTCCTGCCAGCGCTTGTCGGCGTTGCTGGATTTGCCCGTGCCGCCTTTCGAACTTGCGGCGGGTGAGGACTCGGGTGGGCAGATGGATTTGCTCTGAGGCGGCGGGGTTGGAACCACGGCGCAGCAACGGCGCCTCGCCCGTTCAACTCGCGTAGAGCTCGTCGATCCGTTTCGCGAGAAACTGCATCCGCGCCACGTCACCGCCGGGCACCTCGGCGATGCCGAAGCCCGCATAGCCGATCTCGTCGAGCGCCTTCATCACGTCGGGCCAGCCGACATCGCCCTCGCCGAGCTCCACCTGGAAGCCCTTCCACAGCCCTTCGGCATCGCGCTTTTTCCGGCTGTATTCCTTGAGGTGCAGGTTGAGAATGCGCGGGCCGAGGATGCGCACCCACTGTTCCGGCCAGCCGAAGGTGACGATGTTGCCGATGTCGAAGTGCCAGCCGACCCAGGGGCTGCCGATCTCATCGAGAAAACGCACCGCTTCGAGCGGGCTCATGATGAATTGATTCCAGACGTTCTCGATCGCAATGTGGCACTTCGCCTTCTCCGCAAACTCCACGGCCCGCTTGATCTGCTCGACGGAGCGCTTCCAGCAGTCGTCATAGGAGACTTCCTTGTTCACCACGCCCGGGACCAGGAGCACGCGGGTGCAGCCCAGTTCGGCGGATTCCTGGAGCGCGAGCTTGAGGCCGTTGAAGCCCTGTTCGCGCGTCGCCGGAGCCGGATGACTCAGCGGCTTGCCCCAATGAGTGGTGCAAATGACGCCGGCGATTTCGAGCCCGGTCGCGTCGCGCGCCTTGAGCAACTCGTCGAGCGGGATGGCATCGGGGCGGTTCAGTTCCAATCCGTCGAAACCGGCGTCTTTAATGATCTGGAACTTCTCGGCGACGTTCGCGCCGGCTTTGCACATGCCGAGATTCACGGCCTTCTTGAGTTTGCGCTTCTTCGGCTCCGCCTGGGCGGGAGCCAGCGAGGCGAGTGCAGCCAGGGCGGTGGCGGCCAGGAATTCGCGCCGGCGCATGGCTCAGGAAAACTTGGTGCGGCCGGGCATGGCGATCGGTTGCACCGGCAGCTTCATGCCCCAGTCGAGCGCGTCCGGGCCGAGCTTTTCATTGGACTTGATCGCGTCCTCCCACGTCACCGGCTGGCCCGTGTAGGCGGCCATTCGGCCGAGGATGCCGACCATGCTGGAATGGGCGAGCTTCTCCGCGAAGTTGAGCGGCTTGCCGGCCCGGAGCGACGCGAAGAACTCGTCGTGCTCGGTTTGATACATGTCGTTTTTCTTGCCGTCGTACTTCCAGAGATTGCTGTCGGCGTAACGGATCGCCGCCATCGTTCCGCTGCGCTTCCGCAGGGCGCCTTTGGTGGCATAGACGTAATCGGACACGTCGCCCCAGCAACCGGCCTGCTGGCGGCACATGATGAAGCCGCGACGTTCCTCGCCGTAATCATAGACGATGGAAAAATGGTCCCAGCCGTTGCCGTATTCCTCTTCCACGCGCTGCTGCCGCCCGCCCATGCCCTGCGCGCTCACCGGCGGCGCGTCGCCAAAGGTCCAGCTCATCTTGTCCACGGTGTGAATCGCCTGTTCGACGATGTGATCACCCGAGAGCCAGGTCATGTGAATCCAGTTCCGGAGGTGGTATTCGAGATCGGTCCAGGCTTCCTGACGCGGTTTCACCCAGGGGGTACCGCCGAGGTAGGTGCCGTGGGCCGATTCAATCTGACCCAGATCGCCGCCGAGCACGCGCTGATAAACCTCCCGTTCGAGGTAGTGCGAGCGCCAGCAGAAGCCCGATTGCACGCCGAGGCCTTTTTCGCGCGAAAGCTTCGCCGCCTCGAGAAAACGCCGGTATCCCGGCGCATCGACCGCCGCGGGCTTTTCGCAAAACGCGTGTTTTCCGGCCTTCACGCACTTCTCAAAATGTTCCGGACGAAATCCCGGCGGCGTGGCCAGCAACACCACGTCCACGTCCGGCATGGCCAGCACTTTGTCGATGGCGTCGAGACCGATGAAGCTCGTCTCGGGCGTCACCTTCACCTTTTCCGGCTTCTCCTTAAAGGTGGCCCGCAGATTGTTCAGGCTGGTCTCGAGGCGATCCTTGAAAGCGTCAGCCATCGCGACGAGCACCGTGCCGGGGTCTGCGTTCAGCGCCTGGTTGGCTGCGCCGGAGCCGCGTCCGCCGCAGCCGACAAGCGCAATCCGGATGGGTTTGTCGTCCGCCGCGCCGCGGCTGATGAAGGGAAGGCCCACGGTGGCGGTGGCGGCAAGAGCGGCGGCGGATTTTTCGAGAAAGGCGCGGCGGGTGCAGGTGGGGTCGTTGAGTGGATTCATGGAGGCGCTTGGAGGGGGTTGGGGAAGATGGAGTCTTCTCGAGCGGGGCACCGATCGAGGGGGACTCGCGGGGATTGAAACGTAATGACATTAAACCGAAAGACGATCCAAACCTTAGACTGGGTTCGAGCGGGTCCGGGGTGACGCTTGCGATTCGGCTAATGAAAACCGGCGCGGGGCGATTACCGTAGCGCCCGCCTGATGCGACGCTTCCTGACCACCACGATCCTTTGTTTGCTGCCCTGGGCAGCCGGGGCCATCACGCCGCAGGAGGCGGAATTCTTTGAGAAGAGCGTGCGCCCCGTGCTCGCCGAGCAGTGTTACAAGTGCCACGGCCCGGAAAAGCAGAAGGGCGATATCCGGGTCGATTCGCGCGAAGCCCTGCTCCGAGACTCGGGAGACGGGCCGGTGGCCGTGTCCGGCAAACCTGACGAAAGCGCCCTGATCAAATCCATCCGGCACCAGGGCGATTCCAAAATGCCGGCCAAGGCCGACAAATTGCCCGACGACCAAATCGCCGCCCTCGTCGAATGGGTGCGCATCGGCATGCCATGGCCCGAGCAGAAGAAGGCCGCCACTCCCGGCGCCACGGCGGAAGGGACGAAAGGCCACTGGTCATGGCAGCCCCTCCGCGAGCCGCCGGTGCCGCCGATTCAGAACCCCGCATCCCGCATTCAAAATCCGGTCGATGCGTTCATTGCCGCCAAGCTCGCGGAGAAAGGGCTGGCGATGTCGCCGCCGGCGTCCAGGCGCACCCTTCTTCGCCGCGCCACCTTCGATCTGACCGGCCTGCCGCCGACCATGGAGGAGACCGCCGCCTTCGAGCGGGACGATTCGCCGGAAGCCTTCGCGAAGGCCTTTGATCGGCTGCTTGCCTCGCCACGCTACGGCGAGCGTTGGGGGCGCTACTGGCTCGACGTCGCGCGCTACGCGGACACCAAGGGCTACCTGGTCGCGAACGAGGAGCGACGCTTCCCCTACAGCTTCACCTATCGTGATTGGGTCATTCAGGCGTTCAACGAAGACCTGCCCTACGACCAGTTCATCATCCAGCAAATCGCCGGCGATCAGGTGGCACAACCCGGCGACAATCGCCCGCTGGCGGCGCTCGGTTTTCTGACCCTGGGGCGCCGTTTTCTCAACAATCCGCACGATATCATCGACGACCGGATCGACTTGGTCAGCCGCGGGCTGATGGGCCTCAGCGTCGGGTGCGCGCGCTGCCACGATCACAAGTTCGATCCCATCTCGGCGCAGGATTACTACGCGCTTTATGGCGTGTTTGCTTCGTCTGTCGAGCCGCCGAGCAAGGATCTGCCGCTGCTTGCGGCGGACCGCGATCCGGCCATCGACGCCGACTACCGCAAGCAACTCGCGGAACGCGAGGGCAAGATCGCCGGTTATTTCGTGGAGAAACGCGAGCAACTCGCGTGGCGCACGCTGCTGAGCTTCGGCGTTCCGGCAATCATCCCGCCGGAAGCCTCCGATCGCCTCCTCGACCGCGTTGGGCATGAGCAACTGGTCCAGCTCCGGAACAAAATCGAGGAGCTGAATGCGGGTC
Source organism: Chthoniobacter sp. (assembly GCA_034667665.1). GTDB lineage: Bacteria > Verrucomicrobiota > Verrucomicrobiia > Chthoniobacterales > Chthoniobacteraceae > Chthoniobacter. The sequence goes on along the minus strand of JAXDQW010000099.1, from coordinate 30,790 downwards.
CACTTTCGCCACCGCGCGCCATGGCCCTGCTCGATGCGCCGACACCCACCAATCCGCGCGTCTTTATCCACGGCAATCCTGGCCGGCCCGGCGACCCGGTGCCCCGGCGTTTCCTGACCGTGCTCAGCGGAGGTGATCCGAAGCCCTTTACCCATGGCAGCGGCCGCCTCGAGCTCGCGCGGGCGATCGCCAGCAAGGACAACCCGCTCACTCCGCGCGTCATGGTCAACCGCGTCTGGAACCTGCACTTCGGCCGCGGTCTGGTGCGCACGCCGGGCGATTTCGGGACGAAGGGCGAACCGCCCACCCATCCCGAACTGCTCGACTGGCTGGCCTCACGTTTCGTCGCGGAAGGGTGGTCGATCAAGAAGCTGCACCGGACGATCATGCTCAGCGCCGCCTATCAGCAGGCGAGCGACGACCGGACCGAGGCCTCGCAGAGCGATCCTGACAACCGCCTCGTCTGGCGCATGAACCGCCGGCGACTCGATTTCGAAGCATTGCGCGATTCGCTGCTCGCCTGCGCCGGTCAGCTCGATCTCGCGGTGGGCGGGCGTGGCGTCGAGTTGAGCAAGCCGCCCTTTGCCAGGCGCCGGGCGGTCTATGGCTACATCGATCGACAGAATTTGCCCGGTCTCTTTCGCACCTTTGATTTTGCCAGTCCTGACGCCTCGAGTCCGCAACGCTTCGTGACCAGCGTGCCGCAGCAGGCGCTTTTCATGATGAACAGCCCCTTCGTCATCGACCAGGCGCGCGCCTTGGTGGCACCGCCCAGGTATCACGAGGCCACGGCCTACGAGGAGCAGATTCAGGAACTGTATCAACGCATCTTCGCCCGCAGGGCCGAACCGGCGGAGGTGGATGCCGGCCTGCGCTTTGTAATGAGCGGGATCACCGCCCCCGCCGTCCGCAGTGAGGAGCAGCCGCGCTGGAAATATGGTTGGGGTCACTACGATCCCATCGCTGATCTGGTCGAGTTTCACCCCTTGCCGAAATTTACCGGCAAAGCCTGGCAGGGCGGACCGAAGGTGCCTGATCCCGCGCTCGGCTGGGTCGTGCTCACACCCGAAGGCGGCCACCCCGGCGACGACACCGCCCATGGCGCGATCCGCCGTTGGACGGCGCCCCGCGACGGGGTCATTTCGATCGATGGCAAAATCGAACGGCCTGAGCCGCTCGGCGATGGAATCGTCGCGAGCATCGTTTCGAGCCGCGGTGGTCAGTTGCTCAGGACTTCGGTCGCTCCGAAGCAGGCGGCGGAGATGAAGCTGGAGGGCGTCGCGGTCAAGGGCGGAGACACCCTGGACTTCATCGTGGACTGCGCTGGGACGGCCCAATCCGACAGCTTCCGCTGGGCGATGAAGGTGCACGGAGAAACCGGCGAGTGGGATGCCAGCGCGCAATTCGCCGGCCCGCCCGCGCCGCTGCCGCCGCCGCTTACCCCCTGGGAGCAATACGCCCAGGTGCTGCTCGAAGCGAACGAGTTCACCTTCGTGGATTGACCGTTAGCTGGGCCCGGCGGCAAGTGGGACAGGCGTCCCGCCTGTCAGTAGTGGTGCGGGCGTCTCGCCTTCGCAAGGTCGAGCAGCCGAAACGGCTGCTTCACTTTGGGGCAGGCGGGACGCCTGTCCCACTTGCCTTCAGCTTGGGCGGTTCCGCGGTCCCGGCTTTGAGCGCGGCGATCTCTTTGCCGGTCAGCACCCGCCATTCGCCCGGCCGCATTTCACCGATCTTGAGCGGGCCGATGCGCACGCGGACGAGCCGCTCCACTTCGTACTCGAACTCATAAAGCATCAACCGGATCTGGCGCTTGATACCCTGCTGAAGCGTCACCCGCAGATGCAGCGGGGCGAGGATTTCGATCCGCTCCATTTTCGCCCGGCCGCCCATGATATGAAACCCGCGCAGGAGCTTCTCGCGATGGGCGGGATTGAAAGGCTTGTCGAGCAGGATCTCGTATTCCTTCTCGATCTTAAAACGTGGGTGGGTGAGCGCGAGCGAGAGGTCGCCGTCGTTGGTCACGATGAGCAGGCCCTCCGTATCCTTGTCCAGCCGGCCGACGTGATAGACCCGCGGCCAGCTCGGCGGGAGCAGGTCGAAAATGGTGCGCCGGTCGCGCTCATCGGCGGCCGTGCAGACGTAGCCTCTCGGCTTGTTGAGCACGGCGGTCAGGGTCTGTTGCACGCGCAGCAGGCGGCTGCCCACCTTGACGGCATCCTCGGGTCCGACTTTCGTGGCGAGGTCGGTGACCACCCGGCCGTTGATCCGGACCTGGCCGGCGGTGATCAGCTCCTCCACGCCGCGGCGGGAGCCGAGGCCGGCGGAGGCGAGGAAACGGTTGAGACGCATGCGGGAGTCGGTCGGGCTGGAAGGCGGATGGATGATTTGGGGCGGAGCGACTGATAGAGCGGAGCGTGGAAAACGCTACCCATTTATCAAATTCGCCATTAGTGGTTTCCTCGCTCCTTTTCACAAGATGCAGAAGTTGGTGATCCCCCGGAAGACCGTCTATCGGCTCTCGCTTTACTATCGCGCGCTGCAGCGTTTGAGGCAGAATTCGATCGTCACGGTTTCCTCGGCGGCGCTGGCCAAGGCGGCCGGAGTCAAGCCCACACAACTGCGCAAGGACCTGACCTATTTCGGGCAGTTCGGCACCCGCGGACTGGGCTATAATGTGACCGCGCTGAGCTCGAAGCTCACGCACGTGCTCGGGACGACGCATCTGCAGCCGGTGATCCTGGTCGGTGCCGGCAATCTCGGTTCGGCGTTGCTGCGCTATCCGGGCTTTGCCAAGGAGGGGTTCGAGGTGGTTGCCGCCTTCGATATGGATGCCACGCGCAAGCGCTCGAAAGATCTCGGCGTGAAGGTTCTGGGCATGTCGAAGATCGGCGAATTCGTCCGCACGCGTAAAATCAAGATGGCGATTCTGACTGTGCCCTCGACGGTGGCGCAGGAGGTCACCAACGCGCTGGTCGAAGCGGGGGTGCTGGCGATCCTGAATTTCGCCCCGATCATCCTGCAAGTGCCGGACCACGTGGTGGTGAACAATGTGGATCTCGCAATCGAGCTCGAAAACCTGAGCTACTTCATCCAATGACGCCTTTCCGCGCCTCCGCGTCTCCGCGCCACCGTGCCTCGGACTCGCTGGCCGCCCCTGATTTCGACCTCGAAGCAACCCTTGGCTGCGGACAGGTCTTTCATTGGGCGCGCGAAGGCGTCGGATTCCTGGGGACGATCGGCGAGCAGCCGGTTTACGTCGAGCAGCGCGGAGCGGACTTGTGGACCAGTGCGGGCGTTCAGGAAGTGGTGCGCCATTACTTTGCCCTCGATCACCCCCTGGCGGAGATCTATGCGTCGTTCCCCTCCGATCCGGCGATGCAAGCGGCGCTCGCGTTTTGCCGCGGGATGCGGATTGTCCGCCAGCCTGCGTGGGAATGCCTGGCCACGTTCATCACTTCCTCGATGAAGCAAGTCGCCCACATCGCGCAAATCTCGCACCTCCTGCGCCGGCGGTTCGGGCGCCGCCTCGAGTGGCCGGGCCGCGAGCTCTTCGCCTACCCGTCGCCCGAGGCGCTCGCCCGGCTCGACGAAGCGGACCTGCGCGCCTGCGCGCTCGGGTATCGGGCGAAGAATCTGCTCGGCACCGCGCGGATGATTGCCGCCGGCGAAGTGGACCTCGGACGCCTCGCGCAGCTCGAGGATGCCGCAGCGCGCGCCGAACTGTGCCGGCTTCCGGGGGTCGGGGAGAAGGTGGCAAATTGTGCGCTGCTCTTCGGGTTCGAGCGGGTGCAGGCCTTTCCGATCGATGTCTGGATCGAGCGGGTGCTGCGCCAGATTTACTTCCCGCGGAAGCGCAAGGTGACCGCGAAGCGCTTGCGGGAGTTTTCCGCGGACCACTTCGGGCCATTCGGCGGCTACGCGCAGCAGTATCTGTTTCATCACGCGCGGAAGACGTGGACCAGGGAGCGGCGGGGCGGTGGCAAGATAAATGGATAGTGGGATTGATGGCCGATCGGGTAAGACTCGCGGTTTTCCCGGCGGCACCGCGTCCATCCATGCACCATTCACTGATCCCATCATTCAGACCTGAATGCTGATCGACGTTGCTCTCAACCCTGCGGAAATTGCGTTGCTCCCCCAGCGGGATCTTTCCGCGACGACCTGCGTCGTCTTCGACGTGCTCCGGGCGACTTCCTCAATGGTCACCGCGCTCGGCAACGGTGTGGCGGAGATTTATCCGGTCCGCACGGTCGAAGAGGCTTGGGCGCTCAAGCAACAGCTCCCGGAGGCGGTGCTCGGGGGGGAGAGGAACGGCGAGCCGATCGAGGGTTTCGATGTCGGCAATGCGCCCCACGAGTATCTCAACCTCCCCGGCCGGACGATCATCACGACGACCACCAATGGCACCGTCGCCTTGCGGGCTTGCGAGGGCGCCCGGCGGGTGCTGGTCGGTGCGCTGCTCAATCTCGGCGCTCTCGTCGCGGAGTTGCGTCGCGAAGCGGCGGAAACGGTGCTGTTGGTCTGCGCGGGGACCTTCGCTGATTTCGCCCTCGAAGATGCCGGCGCCGCCGGCTGGCTGATTGCAGAACTCGAAGGTGCCGAGCTGACGGACTCCGCCCGGGCGGCCCTGGCGGTGGCGCGGATGTTCCCCGAGCCGTTGATGGCCTTGCGCGCTGCGCGAAATGGGCGGACGCTCATCACCCGAGGACGTGGCGCAGAAGTGGAGTGGTGCGCGCGGCGTTCTGCGTTTAACATCGTCGGGCTCATGCATTCGGCGGTGATCCGGCCGCTCACGCCATGATGTACACACTCTACCGACTCACCGCTCCGATCCTCGACAAGATCCCCGACATTTCGCACCAGCCAGTGCGTCGTCAGGTGTCCATCGGGCTGGCGGCTTCGGTCCTGTTCCACCTCCTGCTGCTGGTGCTCGCGTTGATCGTCGGCTGGATTCTGCCCGGGCGGACGCTGCTCAGCTTTGCCCAGCCGAAGCCCAAGCTTCAGGAGATCGAACTGATCGTCATTCCGCCCGCCCCGCGGGAAGAGGAAGCGCCCCGGCTGATGCCGCTCGAAGAGATCGAAAAGCCGCGTCCTTTCATCGACTCGCGCGGTCTGGCGCGGTCGGAAAAGGCGTCGGATCGGCCGCTCTTCGAGTCGGATGTGGACATGATCGCGGCGAGCGAGTTGCCCGCGCTCGGCAGCGTGCCGCTGCCGAGCCAGGAGGGCCGTTTCGATCGGGAATTCCAGGCTTTTGCCACCCACGACATGTCTCTGGGCAAGACGCCGCTCCCATTTCCCATGGACGTGCGCCTGAGCACGCCGGGCGCGCCGCCGGTGGAGATCCCGCAACCTCCCGCACCAGCCGTCGAGCCTGAGCCAGTGAAAGCCGCGCCCCAGGAGAAGGCGGCGCCTCCGCCTCCGCCGAAGGCCGCGGAGCCGCCGAAGGCCGCGGAGCCGCCGAAGGCCACGCCCATGCCCTTGAAGGAAGTGACCAAGCCCAACGATCAGGAACTCGCCCTGACCGCGAAACCGGTGGCCACCCCCGCCCCGGTGGAAACAAAGCCCGCGGAAACGCCGCTGCCGCCGGCTGTTCCTCCATCGATCACCCCCCCAAAAATGCGCACGACGAGTCCCGTGGCGATGCTTGAGCCGCCGGTGCCGCGCGCGCGCCGGCAGCCGGATGGCTATCAGCCGCAGCAGCAGAAAACGCGCATCGAGGGCAGCATTTCGAACCGCGGCAAGAACGCCGTGGATGCGGTGGCAACACCACTCGCGCGCTACAAGAAAGCCGTCTATGACGCGGTCGGTTCGCGCTGGTATTTTTACACCAACGGGAAGACCGACGTGATCGCGCCGGGTTCCGTCCGCGTGAGTTTTTCCATCGACGGCCAGGGCCGCGTGGTCGGCGTGAAAAGCGAGGGCAACACCTCCAATCCGAGCTTTGCCGACATGTGCGAGCGCGCCGTCCGCGACGCGGAAATCGCGGTGCCGCCGGGCGACCTCATCGAGCCGCTGCTGGACGGCAAACTCGACTTCTCCATTACCTTCACTTTCCATACCTTCTGAGCATGCCGCTGATCCCTCTCGCTTCGCTTCATTCCATCTACGAGTTCTTCGCTCAGGGCGGGTTTTTCATGATGCTGCTGGTGGTCTGCTCGGTGACGGCCTTCTCCGTGATCATCACGCGCGGATTGGCGCTGCGGCGCGACATGGTGATGCCGCCCATGATCGCGCATGAAATCGAGGCGTTGCAGCCCGAGGATATCGAAGGCGTGGCCAAACTTTCGCGGATGGTGCGCAACGATATGTCCGCCCTGGCCAATGTCGCGCAGGTCGGCCTCCAGCATCTGAACTGGCCGAAGCTCGAAAACATGGAGGCGGTGCAGACCCGCGCGCGCCACGAGTTGGTCCAGCTCGAAGCCGGCCTCTTCATTCTCGAAATCATCGTCGGCATCGCGCCCCTGCTCGGGCTGCTCGGCGCGGTCTCGGGCCTGGTCTCGGTTTTTGCAGCGTTCGGCGGCGATGCGGCGGCGCAGGACCCGCATGGGATCGCCAAAGGCATCTCCGAGGCCCTGAGCACAACCATCGTCGGGCTGGCGATCGCGATCCCCAGCCTGATCGCCCACAGCTATTTTTCCAAGAAGGTCGAGAACATGGCCTCGGACATGGAGACCCTGATCGCCGAGCTGCTCTCCAAATGCTACTTCCAGCAGGAGCAGCGGCGGCCCTCGGCCCGCCTGACCGGAGCGGCGCCCATGCCGTCCCCCTACAGCAAGCGGGAACCCGCGCCCGAAGCGGCGCCGATCGAGGAGAAGGTGCTGTGAAGTTCTACGCGCGTCCGAAACGCACCCCGCAAGTCATTATCGTCTCGCTGATCGACATCTTCGCGATCCTGCTCATTTTTGTAATCGTCACCACCACCTTCAAGCGGGCCCAGCCGCAGGTGACCATCAAGTTGCCGGAATCCAAGAACGCGGTGGCCTCCGGAAAATCCGAGGACCCCGTGGTGCTCTCGATTTCCGCCGCGGAGGAAATCTTCATCGACACGAAGAAGCTCTCCCTCGCCGAGCTCGCGCCGGCCATCGAGGCGTTGCGCCGCGACAAGACCACTTTTTCCATGGCGATGAAGGCCGACGAGAAGGTTTCATACGGATTCCTGATCAAAGTTCTCGATGCCTTGAAAGATGCCGGAGTGAAAGGAAGTCTCTCGGCTTTCACTGACCAAAAGAAATGATTTTGGAGATCCGAAAATATGGCGATCCGATTCTGCGCGCGAAAGGCCAGCTGGTCGGGGAGGTCGATGCCGAGGTGAAGCAACTGGCGGCCGACATGCTCGACACGATGCGCGCGGCCAACGGCGTCGGGCTGGCCGCCCAGCAGGTGGGCCAGGCGGTGCAGGTGACGGTCATCGACGTGGCCAACGTGGAGGACCGCCCGAGCGCGATGTTCATCAACGACGAAGCCGTGAAGCTCGAAGACCACATGCCGCTGGTCCTGCTCAACCCCGAGCTTAGATTCAGCCGCGAAAAGGAGTCGGGCAACGAGGGCTGCCTCAGCTTTCCGGAGATGAGCGCCGAAATTACCCGCGCCGCGGGCGTGCGCTGCAAAGCCCGGCTCCTCGATGGGCGCATCCTCGAGTTCGATGCCTCCGGGCTGCTGGCCCGAGCGCTCCAGCACGAGGTCGATCACCTCCACGGCATCCTCTTCATCGACCGGATGAGCTCGGCGGCCAAAGCCGGTCTGGCGGGAAAGCTCAAGCGACTCCAGCGCGAAGCGCGAGGGTGAGGAAAGTTGATAGTTGAGAGTTGATAGTTGATTGGCGCCGCTAGCGGAATCGGCGCGCAAAAACCCTGACGCTCCTATCAACCATCAACTCTCAACCATCAACTTTTCAGTAGGTCTTGTAATGCACGCTGAGCGTGCGGAAGACCTGCGCGGCGTTTTGCGCGGAAAAATAGAAGAGCTCGATCCCCGTGTTGTTCTGGTTCCACTTCCAGCCGACGACCTTCTGGATGATTTCGCCGAGCGGCTCCTCGCGGCGGGCGATGAGTTCCGGCGGGCCGTATTTCTGCTCCAGCCGGCGGCGCACATCGCCCATGAACGAATTGTATTTTTCCTCGTTCCAGGTGTCGGTTTTGTACTGCAACTCGACTTCCACCAATTCGCCGGCGGTAAAATAGAAGACGGTGCGCTGGAGATCGTTGGTCAGAATGCCCTCGACTTCCCAGGCTTCGCGGCCATCGACATTCCTCCGTTCGACGACCTTCGCCTTGGCCCCGGTCAGGAGCCGCTCGAGGCGGGTGGTGGTCTCACCCCAGTGCAGGCCAAACGGAGGCTTGATCTCCTCGGCATCAACCGGCCTGCTCAGCCCGAGCCACGAGGCGGCGAGAGCGATTGCGAGAAGCCTGAGTGAGTGAGTCATTCTGGAAGGCAACCTGTGACGCGGGCCGCGCGTGTGAGGGTCGCGCTCGCTAATCGCACTCAAACCCGGTTGCGGCAACCCATCGTGCCGGAACACTGCGGGTGACAGCGGCGTTCGCGCAAGGCATTTCCCGGAGGGACCTCTCAGGTCTTCTTCGCCGTGCTCGCGATGTAGATCTCGCGGAGTTGCTTGAAATCCACTTCGACGGGCGAGTGGGTCATCAAATCGACCCCGCGGTTGTTCTTCGGGAAGGCGATCACGTCCCGGATGCTCTCCGCGCCCACGATGAGCATGACCAGGCGGTCGAGCCCGAGCGCGATGCCACCGTGGGGCGGTGCGCCGAAGCCGAAGGCGCGGAGCAGGTGGCCAAACTTGACCTGTTGCTCCTCGGGATTGACGCCGAGCACTTCGAACATCCGGGCCTGGAGATCGCGCTCGTGGATCCGGATCGACCCGCCGCCGAGTTCCACTCCGTTGAGCACGACGTCGTAGGCGACCGCGCGCACCTCGCCGAATTGGCCGGCCTCGAGCAGCGGCAGATCGTCGGAATTCGGGCGGGTAAAGGGATGGTGTACCGCGACCCACTTGTTTTCTTCGCTCATGAACTGGAGCAGCGGGAAATCGACCACCCAGAGGAAATTGAGCGCGGTGCTGCCGGCGGTGAGCCCGAGCAATTCGGCGCAGCGCAGGCGCACCCGGCCGAGCACTTCGCAGACGTTCTCCCACTTGTCCGCGCCGAAAAAGAGCACGTCGCCCTCGGCAAAGCCCATGCGCTCGGCGAGCGCCGCTTTTTCCGTGTCACCGAAGAATTTCACGATCGGCGACTCCCATTCACCGCCCACGCTCCACTTGATGTAGGCGAGCCCCTTGGCCGCAAACTCGGTCTTCACCCACTCCTCCCATTTCTTGAGCTGCTCCTTGCTCAGCAGGGCGGCCGCGCCTTTCGCATTGATGGCCTTGATCACACCGCCGCTGTCCACGATCGAGCGGAAGACCTTGAACTGCGACGCGCGGAAGATGTCAGCGAGATCGGTCATCTCGAGGCCGAAGCGCGTGTCCGGCTTGTCCGAGCCGAAGCGGTCCATGGCCTCGCGGTAGGTCATGCGCGGAAATGGCGCCGGTATTTCAATTCCTTTGGCTTCACGGAAAATGCGGACGAGCAATCCTTCGATCAGGGTCTGGATCTCGAGCTCGGTGATGAAGGAGGCCTCGACGTCGATCTGGGTGAACTCCGGCTGGCGATCCGCCCGCAGGTCTTCATCGCGAAAGCAGCGCGCGATCTGGAAATACTTCTCCAGCCCCGCCACCTGGAGGAGCTGTTTGTATTGCTGCGGCGCCTGGGGCAGCGCGTAAAACGTCCCGGGATTGAGCCGCGACGGCACCAGGAAATCGCGGGCGCCCTCGGGCGTCGGGTTCGACAGGATAGGCGTCTCGATTTCGAGGTAGCCGGCCTCATCAAGGTAATCGCGGGTCGCTTTCGTGATGCGATGGCGCAGCCGCAGATTCGACGCCATCTCCGGGCGGCGAAGGTCGAGGTAGCGATAGCTCATGCGCAGGTCCTCGTTGGCGACCTTCGAGTCCAGCGGAAAGGGCGGCACTTCCGCCTTGTTCAGGATCTTCAGTTCCGAGGCGATGATCTCGATGTCGCCGGTGCCAAGCTTCGAGTTTTCCGTTCCCGGCAGGCGCGCGGCCACCTTGCCCGTGATCTGGATCACGTCCTCCCCGCGCAGCTTGTGCGAAGCGGCTGCAACTTCTGGATTTTCCTCGGGGCGGAAGACCACCTGCGTCACGCCCTCGCGGTCGCGCAAATCGACGAAGATCACGCCGTGATGGTCCCGGTTCGAATTCACCCAGCCGGCGAGCGTGACGATCTGGCTTTCGTCGGTCTTCCGAAGCTGATTGCAGTGATGGGTGCGGTACATGGCAGGGGCGCGGAAGATAGCCAGAAACCGCACGAGTGGGAGAAGAATTTCCGGGTCGATCGGTTCGCCGGATGTGGTGATCAAAAGTGGTGCGGTCGGGCCGCAGTTGTGGTTGACGCGTAGTGTTCGCACGCGCATATAAGCCGGACATGAGAACCCTCATCCTGGCAGTGGTGATGTCCGCGGTCGTGCTGCAGTGCGCGCGCAGTGAGGAGAAGAACGGACTGCAAGTCACCGTGGGAAAGAAGACAATCGACCGAAACGACCGGCGCACGGGAACCTACTCCTACTCCACCGACCGCATCGACCGCACGCAGGCGCTCAAGGTCACCATCAAAAACATTTCCTTCAAAGAGATGCCCGAGGGCGAAGTGAAGTGGACCGTGCTGGTGAAAAAATACTATGGCGGCAGCACCGAGGGCTATACCGGGAAGCAACCGGTGAAAGCGCTCAAGCCGGCGGAAATGGTCGAACTGGTGCTGGGTTCCGCGGAGATTCGCGGCTGGAACGACTCGACCGGGCAGGTGAAGGACAAGATCGAGCACCAGGTGATCGTTACCCAAGGCAGCAAGGAAATGGTCCGGGCCGAGAGCACGCCGGGCTTCGATGCGATCGCGGAACGCGCGAGCTTCACTGCCCCAGCGGCAGGGCAGCGGCCCCAGCCCTAGCTTGGGAGGCTGCGGACATTCGGCGTCACAGCCGCGGAGGTTTCTGACAATTGCGCTACTCCGCAGGCTCTTCGCCCAGCAGCGGCACATCCACCGGTTCGGTGCGACCGGGTGGCGGATTCGCGATGGCGTCGTCGGGGGTGAAGAGCTTGCGATCGGGGCCGGCGGAGCGGATTTCGAACGCGCCAAGGCCCCGCGGGTGAATGAAGTAGGGCGTGCCCCAGCGGTCGCGGAGACGACCGTCCGGGCTGAGGGCGGGATGAGTCGGCGGCAGGACGACCAGCTTCATCGGATTGTGGCCGGTGAGGACGCGGGCGAGATCGGCGTCGTTGCCGATGGGATGGCCCGGCCGCTGTCGGAGTTGGCGGAGGTATTGGCGGAGCATGCCGTGCAGCGCGGCGACGTCGTGAGTCGCGTCGGAGGCGGGTGCATTGAGTTCCCTCGCGAGGGGAGAGCCGGCCTGGCGGGCGCTCGGCTTCGCGGGAGCCGGTTGAATGGCGGGCGGCGCATCGAGCGCCGCGCGCGGCGGGATGGAGGGCGCGGGCGGCCGCGCCGCCTCAGGCGCCGGTTGCTGCCTGGGTGTGACCGACTCGCGCTGGAACCAAACGCCGACTGCTATCGCCCCGGCGAGGGCCAGGATCAGGAAATACTTCTTGTCCACGCGTTGCTCACCGGACGCCGCTACGCCATGAAACCGAGCGGCCTACTGCCCGCGGTTGGGATGTAGAAGTTGCGGATGTTCGGGAGCACCATCTCGAGGTCGGTCGGGGAGACGCCAAACCAGAGTGCCAGCTCGGCAAAGAACTCGTCCACGGACACCTGTGGTATGAGCCGGCCCCGGCCGACATCGAGGGGGTTGTCCACGTAGAGATTCGGGTAAGTGCCGTAGATGCGTTTCCCGTTCACGGCGCCGCCGATGACCATCTGGTTGCCGCCCCAGGCGTGGTCGGCGCCGTCATTGTCCGTGGTCAGCGTGCGGGCAAAGTCAGACGCGGTGAAGAGCGTGACGTCATTCTCCATGCCGAGCGCCTTGAGACAGTCGGAGAAGGCCTTAATCGCGGCATCGACTTCGGGCAGCATCTCCGCCTGCGCGGCGATCACGCCGTCGTGGTGGTCCCAGCCGCCGCGCTCGACAAAGAAGGTCTGGCGATTGTGCCCGAGCGCGCCATGTCCGGCGATGGATTTGGCGATCATCTTGAACTGCGCGCCGAGGTAGGTGTCCGGGAAGGTCACCGCGGCCGGCAGCGTCACGTCCGTCGCGGCGTTGAAGAGCGTGTAGGCGTCCATCGCGTCCACTTTCCGCGCGGCGAACGCCTGGCTGAGCAGGTGCTGATATTGAAACCCGAGTTGCGAATCGATCGCGCGGGTGCGGATGGGCACGGTGCCCCAGGGGCTGGTGTCGGCGGGGTTGTATCCTTCGAGACCGATTGCTCCGTCAGTGCTGACCGTGTATTCGAGCGTGTTTTCACCGCTCTGCCAGATGTTCGAACCGGTGAGCGAGATGTTCATCGACACGGCGTTGTTCGAATTCGAGGCGCGCAGGATATCGGCGGCGCGTCCGGCCCAACCCCGCGGCGAGCGGAGGTCCGGCGTGGAAGTCTGCCACTGCTCGATCTGGTCGGAGTGCGAGTAGAGGTTGAGCGGCAGGCGCTTCAGGTCGTCGTCGTATTCGCTCTTGGTGACCCGCTCGATGAGCGTGCCGACATTGGTGACGAACGCCGCCTTGCCCGACTCGAAGAGACTCTGAATGCCGGTGAGCCCCGGATGCAGGCCGAGTTGGAGTCCCGGCGACACGGTGGGATTGATCGGGAGCAGGCTGGCGCGTGGCAGCGCGATGCCGCCACGGACGGTGGCGTATTCCTGGTATTCGCTCGGCCCTTGCGGAACGAGAACGTTGAACGTATCCGCCCCGCCGGAGAGGAAGAGGCAGACCAGGGCGCGGTAGCCGCCCGCCGCAGGCGCGGCGGCAACGTTGCCGGCGAGCTTGAGGTTCAGGAGCGTGTTGAGGATAGGGAGGGCGCTGATGGCGGCGCAATTGACCTGGCCGAGGAAGCGGCGTCGGGAGATGAGGTGCGACATGGGATTGGGCGTTAGCGGAGGATGCCGAATTCGGGGGACGTGGAGATGAGGTAGATGGCCATGCGCACGCGTTCGAGTTTCCACTCCCACATGTCTTCGGTGATCGACTCGACGGCTTCGCGAATGACCTGGTGCTGCTCGTTCGGCAGGGTGCCGCCGGTGAGGAGCAGGTCCAGCCGGCGCAGCAACGCTGGTACGTCATTCACCAGCTTGAGCTCGGTGCTGAAGTTTGGCTTCACCAGCTCGCGCGTGTTGCCGCCCCAACGGTTGAAGCCGCCCCGGAGCGCCTCGAAGTAGTAATTCGGCACGGCGGTGGCGGTGACCGCATTGAGGATCTGAAACTCGGGACCGACCAGGCCCGCGTCGCTCACCGGTCCGGCGGGCGCGTAGCCGGGCTTGAAAAAGTTGAAGACGCTCGGTGCGGAGAGCGGCTGCTGAAAGTGAATCTCGTCGAGGTAGCTCACCCCGAAGACGCCGTTGGCCGCCTTCGCGTGGAAGGCGCGGGCGAGGTTCACCGTCCGCAGATACGGCTCCTTCATTTTGCCCGAGCCGGGGAGCGTGGCGACCTGCGGATCGCGGGCCTCCGGGTCCAGGAGGATTGCCCGAATGACCGCCTGCAAGTCACCGCGGATCCCGCTGCCATTGTCGATGAATTTGGCGCTAACGCGGCCGACGTAGGCCGGCGTGGGGTTCGAGGTGACGAGCTTTTGGATGAGCTGCCGGGAGATGAAGGGTGGGCAGTTCGGGTGGTTGAAGAGCATGTCGATGGCCGCGTTGAAATCGGCCATGCCAGCGGCGCCGGTGTCCGGGTCGGTCGCGGTGCTCGCGGGCAGGGTCACGCCGCTGAGGAGCGTCTTCTCGGTGACATCGTGGAACTCGTCCCACATCCGCATCGGCGCAGTGAAATTCTCGGGCGACCAGTAGAAGTTGTCCGCCTTCCGTCCGCCGAAACCGAAGCCGGTCATCACCTTCGCCATGTTGGCGATCGTGGTATTGTCGTAGCTGGCGATCGGCTGCTGGTTCGCGTCGAGTTTCGGAGTGCCGTCCAACTTCAATTCCCACAGCCCGATCGAGAAGAGCTGCATGATCTCTCGTGCGAAATTTTCATCCGCAAAGGTGCCGGCCTCGGGGTCGCCCTTTTCGTTGCCGAGGTGGTTGAGGTAGATGCCCATGCATGGATGGGTCCCGACGTTGTAGAGCAACGTGCGGAAGTTCCCGAACGCGCCCTTCAGCAGCATGTCGTAGTAATTCATCATCCCGACGGGCTGGTTCGCCAGGTCGTCGAGGTGGTCGGAGATGACCATGATTTCGCTGAAAGCGAACGCCACGCGCTGCCGCAGCGGATCGGCATTGCTCGCGGTGCTCATGGCTTGCCGCCACCACGAGAGGACCTTCGAGTCGGAATAGATTTTCCCCCTCTTCGCGCGCCTCAATGCCTCGATGTAGGGCTGCTGCAAACCGACCGGACGCTGAAACTGATCGGTGATCCATTGGTCGTACCCTTTCGTCACCACTTCCTGCACGTTCTTGAGATCGGCGTTCGCGCCGAATGCCGCCTGCTGGAGAAACCGCACCGCGGCCTTGGGGCACGGCCATGAGGAAGATGTCGCCAGCGTGAGCGCCGCGGACTGCTCCGAGTCGACGGCGCTCACGGTGTAACCCGCGCCCGGCTGAAGCGTGACCACGATGGTCTTCACCGCACTCTGCGTCTGACCGGTGGGGGCGAATTCCAGCCAAGCCTCGCGGTCGCCGGTGGGAATGGTGATCGTGTTGCCGGGCGGCACCGTGTAGTCCGTGCCCGCCGCGGCCGTGCCGCCAATGGTGAAATTCACGGTCAGCGGGGCGTCGGAGTTTTGGCGGTGAAAGGCGACGACGCCACGGTCCGGCCAGTTTTCATCCAGGCTGCCCTCGATAAGAATCGCGGAGACCGTATCCGGGGTGGCAGCACGGAGCGGGAACCCTGCGAACAGCGCGACAGCCACGACGACAAGCGTTCGGGGGGAGGGGAACGAGGTGTTCATTGATGAGGAACGGTTTTGCTCTTTGGATCAGTGTCAAGGAGGTGATCAGAGCCGAGGAAGGCAAAGCGAACTCCGCAATCCCTCGCTTCGGGGCGGCCCGAATCAATCTTCGACCGTGCAAGGAGCGAAATATGTGCCGCTTCCACGACGTTTGCTCGTGGAAATGAAATTTATCCTCGGCCATACGTGTCAGGCGAACCTCGTGGCCCGGTTCGCGGAGTGCGCTCCTTGGAGCGGGAAGCCTGCCGCCTTGCTCGAGACCCAGGCGCGGGATAGGTTCGCGCCATGACCTCACCGTCCAGCGCGCCCACAACGCAGCCCGCGGTGCCGATCCTCGAAGCCGGAGACCGCCTCACGCGCGACGAATTCGAGCGCCGTTACGAACGGATGCCGCAGGTGAAAAAGGCCGAGCTCATCGAAGGAATCGTTTATATGCCATCACCGGTTGGGCGCCACGAAACACGGCCACCAGCACACTCATGTCGCAGGCTGGCTCTGCGCTTATGAGTCCGAGACCCCGCAGTCGTTTGCCGCGGACAACAGCACCGTGCGTCTCGATCTCGACAACGAACCGCAGCCGGACCTCGTCCTGATGATGCTGCCCGAGTGCGGCGGGCGCGCGACCATCGACGATGACGGTTATATCGAGGGCGGTCCCGAGCTGGTCGCCGAAATTGCGGCCAGCTCCGCCTCTTATGATTTGCACCAAAAGAAAGACGCCTATCGCCGCAATGGGGTGCGCGAATACCTCGTTTGGATCGTCGGCGAGCAGCGCCTCGTCTGGTTCGAGCTCCACGCGGGCGAGTATGCCGAGCTCGCGCCAGACGCCGAGGGCATCTTGCGCAGCCGCGCCTTTCCGGGCCTCTGGCTGGAGGCCGCGGCGTTACTGCGCGGCGACATGAAAACGGTGCTTGCCACCGTCCGGCGCGGTTGCGAAAGCGAGGAGCACGCCGCCTTCATCGCCGGCTGAGGCCGGATGCGATTTCTCGTCATCGGCGCTACGGGTGCGCGATCCAGTGACAATAGGCTGAACCCAGACCGAACCAGACGGGCGACGAGGCACTGAGGGGAAACCTTACGGACTGATCCAGACTTGACCGGTATCCTTGACCCCCGTGGATGTTCCGACAATGGATAAGGGGAAGACCATGCGATTCCATGTTCTGCAATGTGCTGAATCCGCTTGGGGAAACGTTAGAGGCGTGGAATGGGAACCATTCCCAAAGGCAGCCGGGCACGGAAAAATCGGGAAACCTGGAGCCATCTCTGTGGAATTACAGAACCCTCAGGCAACCGAGCTTTACGATCTCGAACCGACCAACGAACCAAGTATTTTTTTGTTTTCCGAGCGGGTGGCGAAATTCGTCGCTAACGCCGGATTCCGGGGTATCGATTTTTTCCCAGTGCATTTGTTATGGGGTGGGCAACTCTTCGAAGACGGCATTGTTCCTGTTTACTACTGGGGCAGGATTTGGGGGCGGATTGCCGGACACGTCTTCCTGAACGGGAGGATGATGCAAACCGATCCGACTGGAAATGTCGTGCTGGCACCCCCAGCTACAATCAGCGGGCGGATCAAACTGTGGCATCTGGATATCAATAGGTGGGATGGTTCAGACTTTTGCCGAATGATCCCCTTCGGTCCTGGAACGACTCTTTGTAGCGAAAGAGTCGCTGACAGCGCGGTCGCTAATAATTGGACCAATTTCAGCCTCAATCACACGACGTACGGTGACCTCCGTTTGGATCTTTAGACATTCTTGGGCCGAGCCGCCGCTTATACGCCTACTGCTTTCAGTTTAGGTTCCATACGTCAGTCTCCCTCACGGGCAAGCCTGGCTGCCCGGCGGTATTGGGCGCGGAAGCGGTCTGCGAGGTCTTTGGCGAGTTGGACTTCCTTGATTTTGTCGCCGCTGAGGGCGTCGCGAATGCTGCCGGAGGCGGCGGCGTAATCCACGGCGTTCACTTCCTCGAAGGCCTCACTCGCTTGGGGCGGGAAGTTGGCGGCCACCAGGGCTTGCCAGGCTTCGGTGAGTTCATCGTGCGGGTCGATGCACATGACTCGAAAAATGAAGGCGATCGGGCGGAAGAGGCGTGCGGTCCAGGCGTCGTGATAGGTGAAGGTGCGGGCGAGTTCGTAAGGATTCACTTCGGGATCGGAGCGGAACGGCTGAAACTCGGGGGCGTAGAGCTGCGGCAGCACGGGCAGCCGCCGCAACGCGTAGCGACGGGGTCCGCCCGGAATGCCGACCTTCCAGTTCCACAGTTTCTGGCCCTCCGGCGACATCACGAAGGCGATGAATTCCTTCGCCACATCGGGATGCGGCGCACCGCGAAACACAGCGATGGGATCGACGCCGACCGACGAACCGCCCACCACGTTCGCATATTGCAGCCGTGAGCTGCCGTCGGGCTTGCGCACCGCTTCGCTCTGGAACCGGCCGTAAAAGTCGATGGTCATGCCCGCCGCGGCTTCCCCGGCTTCGACATCCAGCGAGATCTTGGTCGAGGCGTCGGTGAAGTAGCGGGCATTGGCGCCGATCTTCATCAGCAGCCGCATCGCCTGGACCCATCCTTCGCGGACGTGGTGGTCTTCCTGTTGAGCCGCAGATTGAGTCGAGTCGGCGATCGCAGCTTCCGCGAACTGCTGTTGAATTCGCTGCTGAATCACCATTTCGAAGGACTTGTTGACTGAGCTGCTCTGCGTCGGGTTGGCCAGGGCGATTTGGCGCCGGTAGTGCGGATCGGCGAGGGCGGCCCATTGCATGGGCGGCTGGGCGATTCCGAGCCGGCGCAGCGAGTCCACGTTGTAACAGATGCCGAAGGACGAAACGACGGTGCCGATCCAGCGGCCTTTCGGATCCCAGTAAGGCTCGCCGCCGACGGTTTGCGGAATGACCTGGGGGTTGAACAGCTCCGGGTGCTCGCGCACGAACCCGCTGTCCACGATCCGCCCTGCGTTCGACTGCTGCGCGAAATCAAACGCGCCGCCGCCAAAGAAGAGATCGATCTTGCAACCCACGCTCGAGTCGAGAAAAGCGCGCCGCGCCTGTTGCTCGGGCGTGTCGTCGGCTGGCGTGTCATCGAGCGCGACCTTGGGATTGTCGAAGCTGGCCGCGACCGTGCCGCCCCATTTTCGGTGGAGCTTGTGGACCCAGTAATCCTGGAATGCGGCGAGGTATTCGGAAGCGACGTAGCGGCCGATTTCGCTGGTGCCGCCCGGAGTGCGCCAGTCGAGGCGGACGCGCTGGCCGGTCTTCCTCAGATAATGCTCCTCGAAGGCGCGGCTGAACTCGTAGCGAATGGATTCGTTGTGGGGAGTGATCAGCACCAGGGTGCGTTCGCTGCTCGCGGCGACCCTTCCACCGCCGAGTTCTTTGGGGCGCAAGGCGATCGGCCCGAGCAGTACCACGAGGAGCAGCAGAAACAAGGGGGTCTGCTTCAGCATGGGGGCTGCACTGGGTGGCCGATCTTGCGAGGTGGCGGAAGTTTTGGGGCGTTGCCGCGAGGCTGAACACCGTCCTTTAGTCGAGACACCCGGTCTGCGCGGCTCCTCCTGGACGCGCTCATACCGGCAGGGCGACGACGTCTTCGGCGTCCGCCGTGGCAAAGAGCTCGCGCTCGGGACTGAGTTCGACGAAGCGTGGGTTCAGCTCGTAAACCTTCAAGGTGCGCGGTCCGGCGGCGAACTGGTATTGCGCCATTTCGCCGAGATAGATGCGGTCGTGGATGTGTCCGGCCACGGAATTCTCCGCCCCCGGCTGGGTGGAAAGCTTCCAGGTTTCGGGGCGAATCGAGAGAGTGCAGGCCTCGCCCATTTGCGGCGTCCATTGGTCGCCGCCGATGGTGGCGGCGAGGACGGCGATGGCGGTTTCCACGCGGATGCCGGAGCCGTTGACGGCGATAACTTTGCCGTCGATGAAATTGGTTTCGCCCATGAAATCGGCGACGAATTTCGAATGGGGAAAGCGATAGACTTCGGCGGGTTTTCCAGCCTGCCGGATGTGCCCGCCTTCCAGGATGGCCATGCGGTCGGCGATGGAGAGCGCTTCCTTTTGATCGTGGGTCACGTAAATCGCGGTGAGGCCGAATTCCTTGCAGATGCGGCGGATCTCGGTGCGCATTTCGAGGCGCAGCTTGGAATCGAGATTGGACAGCGGCTCGTCGAGGAGCAGGCAGCGGGGCCGGATCACCAGGGCGCGGGCGAGGGCGATGCGCTGCTGCTGGCCGCCGGAAAGCTGGTGGATCTTGCGGTCGCCGTACTCAGCCATCCGGACGGAGGCCAGGGCTTGCGCCACGCGCTGGGTGACTTCGCGGGCCGGGACTTTCCGCTCTTCGAGCCCGAAGGCGACGTTCTTCGCGACGGTCATGTGCGGCCAGAGCGCGTAGCTCTGGAACATCATGCCGGTATTGCGCAGATGCGGCGGGACCGCGGTCACGTCTTCTTCGCCGAAGAGGATGCGGCCTTCATCCGGGATGTAGAAGCCGGCGACCGACCGCAGAAGCGTGGTCTTTCCGCAACCGCTCGGCCCGAGCAGGAAGAAAATCTCGCCCGCCGCGATGCTCAGGCTGATGCGATTCAACGCGATGGTCTCGCCGAAGCGTTTGGTCAGCTTTTCGATGGTGAGCGAAATCATGCGCGCGGGTGACTGCGTTCTAAATCGGGATGTCGCCGGGACGGCGGACGATCCGGCCGCCAGCGTGCCAGAGAGCTTAGCCGTGATCATTCAAAACCAGAGGAATTAAAAACGCAGAGACGCCGAGGCGCAGAGTTCGCAGAGCAGAGGTGCTGCGGTTTCTACGCGTGGCGGTGAAATCTTCTCGCGAGGGGGCGGGGAGGGGCTGTATGTCACGAAGGCACATGATTCGTCGTGACTACCTGATCGTCGGCGCTGGAGCCGCCGGTGTGAGCGCTTGTGAAGGAATTCGTGAACACGACAAGAAAGGAACGATCATGCTGGTGGGCAACGAGACGAGCCTGCCCTATCACCGGCCGCTGCTGCTCAAGTCGCACCTCGGCAAGGGCGCGCCGCCGGCGGTGGAGAAGCTGCTGGTGCAGGAAAGTGCGTGGTTTGCGAAGCACCACATCGATCTGCGGCTCGATACGATCATCACGCAATTCAATCTCGAACGGCATGTGGCGGTGCTGGCCAACGGCCAGGCGATCGAGTTTCGCAAGGCGCTCATGGCCATGGGAAGCCGGGCGCGGCGTCCGCAAGTAGCCGGGGCCAACCTGGGCAACGTCTTTTATCTTCGCTCCCTGCGCGACGCGCAGGCGCTGCGCGAGGTGGCCGAACTCGAGCATCAGATCGTAATCGTCGGCGGCGGATTGGTCGCGGGCGAAGCGGCGGCGTGGTTCGCGCATTTCCCGAAAGCGCACGTGACGCTGATGCATCGAGGAGCGGCGCTGTGGGGGCGCAACCTCGATGCGGAGAGCGCGACCTGGCTGACCGGTTACTATTCGGAGCACGGGGTCAAGATGCTGATGGGTGAGGCGTTGAACGGTTTCGAGGGGCGCACCGTCCTGAGAAACGTCCAAACGAAGAGCGGGCAGCGCTTTGCGGCCGGGCTCGCTCTGGTGGCGATCGGCGCGGAGCCAAATCTGGGCCTGGTGCTGAACACCCCGCTGGCCTATCCCCACGGCACTCCCGTGAACGAATACCTGGAGACGGACGAGAAAGGCATTTTCGCCGCCGGCGACATCGCGGCGTTCCCGGACAAGCTCTTCGGCGGAGCGCGGCGCGTCGATCACTGGGCGTCCGCCGTCGAGCAAGGCCTGGTGGCTGGGGCCAACATGACCGGCAAGAAGCGGACAAAATGGGAGTGGCTGCCGCACCATTCGAGCACGGTCTTCGACCTGCACTTTGATTTTGTCGGCGATTTTTCCAAACCGGCGACGCGCTTTGAAATCGAGGGCGATCGAGCGAAGAAAAAGTTCGTGGTGCGGCAATACGTGTCCAGCCAGCTCATGAACGTGGTGCTCTGCAATCAGGCGCCGGAGAAGGTCGAAGCGGCCAAGGCGCAGGTGCGGGAGTGGCCGCGTGGGAAGCGGGTGGAGGAGGGGAAGCTGTAGGGGAGTGCTCAGTGCTCAGTCGTCCAAGAGGCTGTGAATTCATCGGACTGGCTGCCGTTTGTTGATTACGGCTTGATGACCACTGAGCACTGAGCACTGAGCACTGAGCACTAATTCCAGCTCGCGCTGCCCTTGCCTCTCGCGCGGAACGGCGCTACCTGTTTGCCCCCTTTTTTCCACATGAGCACGCCACGAGTCACCATCTACGACACCACCCTGCGCGACGGTACGCAAGGGACCGGGATTTCGTTTTCGGTGCTCGATAAGATCCGGGTGGCAGAGAAGCTCGACGAGTTTGGGGTGCATTATATCGAAGGCGGCTGGCCGGGTTCGAATCCGAGGGACGTGGCGTTCTTCGAGGAGGCGGCCCGGCGGACCTGGCGCCACGCGAAGATCGCCGCCTTTGGCATGACCCGTCGCGGGAAGATGAAAGTGGAGGATGATCCGCAGGTGCAATTGCTCCTCGATGCGCAAACGCCGGTGGTGACGATCGTGGGCAAGACCTGGCCGCTGCACGTCATCGAGGTCTTCGGCGTGACGCTCGAAGAGAATCTCGCGATGATCGCGGACACGGTGCGCCATCTGAAGGCCCATGGCCGCGAGGTGCTTTACGATGCGGAGCATTTTTTTGACAGCTATCGTGAAGATCCGGATTATTCGCTGAAGACGGTGCAGGCGGCTGCCGACGCCGGCGCGGACCTGGTGGTGCTTTGCGAGACGAATGGCGGGAACCTGCCGGAGTTTGTCGAGCAAGTGACCCGGGATGTGATCGCCGCGCTCGGCAAGCCCGTGGGCATCCACACGCACAATGACGGCGGGGTGGGCGTGGCCAACGCTCTCGGCGCGGTGCGCGCCGGCGCCGTGCAGGTGCAGGGGACGATCAACGGCTACGGCGAACGCGTGGGCAACTGCAACCTCACGACGGTCATGCCGAACCTCCAGCTCAAGATGGGCATCGATCTCGGGCTCGATCTGCGCGGGTTGCGCGAACTCGCCAACTTCGTGGACGAACTCGCCAATGTGCCGCACGACATCCGCGCCCCTTACGTGGGTGCGGCCGCCTTTACCCACAAAGGCGGGCTCCATGTGCACGCCGTGCAGAAGCTCGCGCGCACCTATGAGCACGTCGATCCGGCGCTGATCGGCAATGAGCGGATCATCACCATTTCGGACATGTCCGGGCAGACCAACGTGATCGTGAAGGCGGAGAAGCTCGGCTTTAAGTTCAACAAGGGCGCACCGGAAGTGGCGCAGATCCTCACCGAGGTGAAGCGGCTCGAGAGCGAAGGCTATGAGTTTGAGGCCGCGGAGGGGTCATTCGAGCTGCTCATCCGGCGGCACCTCGGCCTGCACCACCCGCTCTTCGAATTGCACGAATATCACTGCTCCTACCGGCGCTCGGGAGAAGGACGCTGGAACAAGTGCGAAGCGACGTTGAAATTGAGTATCAAAGGGCAGACCGAATATACGGTGGCCGAAGGCGATGGCCCGGTGAATGCGCTCGACGCGGCCTTGCGCAAGTCGCTCCAGCCTTTTTACCCGCAGATCTCGGAGATCAGCCTTGATGACTACAAAGTGCGAATCATCAACGGCCAGCAAGGCACCGGCGCCAGGACGCGGGTGCTGATCGATTCGACGGACGGGCGAGAGAGCTGGGGCACGGTGGGCGTTTCGGACAATATCATCGAGGCGAGCTGGCTGGCGCTGGTGGACAGCTTCGAGTTCAAACTCGGGAAAGGGTAGTCGTCCCTCCCGAAACGAACCGATCCACGATCGACCCGCCTTTCGCACTCCGTTGCGCGGCCGCCGCCTCGGCTGCCCGAGTGCTTCCGCCTACTCGTAGCCGAGGACCTTCATGTCCTCAAAGCGATTGACTTTGAAAAGCGGGTGTCGCACCGGACCCTTCTTCTTTTCCGGAGTCGCGGGAGTAAATAGACGTGATTTGCTCGGCCCGGAGGTGGAGGTGATGGGCGAAGTTTTTTTCGGGACAACCTTCCGGCTGGTTCCGCTGCTGGTGGAACCCGCAATCTGGCCACGGGCGCGGGCTTGGGAGATGGTTTGGATCGGCGTCTCGACTTTGCGGACGGCGATCACCGGTGGCGGCGAGTTGGGGAAGGTATTGATCGGCACCGAGACGATCCGGCTGTCGCCTCGCAGCTCGCGGTGGGCGGCCACAAATTCCGTGGGGCTCCAGTAAACCGACCAGTCGCGCGGGAAGCTGCTCCGGTACATGCCCACGGTAATGTTCTTGCGCATCTCGAAATGCAGGTGCGCGTCGTATTGACCGCGATTGTTGCCCATGCGCGCGATCTGCTGGCCGCGTTTGACGAGTTGGTCCACCCGCACCGTGAAGTCCAGCAGGTGGCCGTATAGTGAATCCACATATTTCGTGTCGCCGTCCTCGAGGTAGGCGTGGCGAATGATGACCACATTGCCCCAGCCGAGGCGGTAATCCTCGGCGAAAACCACGATGCCATCCGCGGTCGCGTAAATCGGGTCGCCCAAATCCGTGTCGCCACCGCCCACCCCGTTCCAGTCTTCTCCCAGATGGCCATTCGGACGGACCCCGCGCGCCTTGTAGTAACTCTTCCCATTGGCGCCGACCGGGATGTCAAAACCATCCGCCAGGGGCACCCGGGCCAGGTCCACCGCCAAAACCGGCCCGCAAAGGGCGAGCAGGGCGGCGAGGCAGCAGATCTTCCAACGCATGGCAACGGGTAATTTACGAGAGCCTTCGCGCACGTAGCAACTCCTTCCGTGGCAGCGGCTCACTTCGCTGCGAGCAGCAGCCAGGCTGTCACGGTCAGCGCCAGGCCGATCCGGTAATAGCCAAAGAGTTCCAGCCCATGGCGGTTGAGGTAGGCAACCATCCATTTCACCGCCACGACTGCCGCGAGCCACGCCGTCAGAAATCCCAGCGCGAGGCTCAGGGGACCATAGACGGCGAGCATCTCGCGCCCATGTTTCAGGGTGTCGTAGGCGGTGGCTGCTCCGAGGGTGAGCAGACCGAGGAGAAAACTGAACTCCACTGCCGCGCGCATCCGCAGCCCGACCAGGATGCCGCCGACGATGGTGACCAGACTGCGGCTGGTGCCCGGCCAAAGCGCCAGGCACTGGCTCACCCCGATGATCAACGACATGCCGACGGTCAGCCCATCGAGCTCAAACCGGGGGCGGTCCGTCTCCTGTCGCCGGCGGCGATAGACGCTCACCGCCAGGATCGCCACGCCACCCACGAACCAGGCGGCCACCACCGGCCACAGCCCCCAGGTATTTCCGCCAAAGAGATACTTCTTCACGACCTTCTGCAGAACGAAGCCGAGCACCGCCGCCGGGACGAACGCGGCCACCAGGTTCGTGGCGAGCTTGCGGCCAGCCGGATTGTTCCCGCGAATCCCGGCCCACATCTCGAACACTCGCTGCCGATAGAGCGCGAGGACCGCCACGATCGCGCCCGCCTGGACGCAGATCGCGAAAGCGTCCGAGGCCTCGCTTTCGCCGATCCCAAACAATCGCTGCACCAGCAGCAGATGGCCGGTCGAGCTGACCGGCAGATATTCCGTGATTCCCTCGACCAGGCCGAGGATGAGCGCCTGCCACCAATTCATGGCGTCAGCCGCGTTTGCAGCAAGGAGCGGCACGTGAAGGCGCTAGATCGCGCTGTCGCCCCGTTCCTCGGTGCGGATGCGAATGGCGTCTTCGATGGGTGTCACGAAGACCTTGCCGTCGCCGATCTTGCCGGTCTTGGCGGACTTCACGATCGCGTCCACGGCCTTTTGCACTCGTTCATCCGTGACCACGATTTCAAACTTCACTTTGGGCAGGAAATCCACGGTATATTCGCTGCCGCGATAAATCTCGGTGTGCCCCTTCTGACGGCCGAAGCCTTTGACTTCGCTGACGGTCATCCCTTCGATGCCAATCTCGGCCAGCGCCTCCTTTACGTCCTCCATTTTGAAGGGTTTTACGATCGCCTCGATTTTTTTCATAGTGGTTGTGGCGGCATTAGCTAGCGGTTGCGGATAAAATGGCAAGCCCTCGCTTGATCTTCGCCGCCCGCCGCCCGCGCTGGACGTTCACCCTTTGGTCGGCTATCTTCCGCGCCCCTTTGCCCATGCCGAAAGTCTTTCTCAAAACCTATGGGTGCCAGATGAACGAGCGCGATTCCGAACAGGTCGCGCGGATGCTCGTCGCGCGGGGCTATGAAATGACGGCCCAGGAACGCGAGGCGGACGTGGTGCTGCTCAATACCTGTTCCGTGCGCGACCTGGCGGAGCAGAAGGCGCTCGGAAAAATGGGTCTCCTCGGACGGCTGCGCGAGGCGAAGCCGGAGATGATCTTTGGATTTCT
This sequence comes from Chthoniobacter sp., assembly GCA_034667665.1. Classification (GTDB taxonomy): domain Bacteria; phylum Verrucomicrobiota; class Verrucomicrobiia; order Chthoniobacterales; family Chthoniobacteraceae; genus Chthoniobacter. Next base: position 5,255 of record JAXDQW010000099.1, on the reverse strand, counting down.
GGGCTGCATGGCGCAATCCCGTGGTGCGGAATTGGTGCGCGACGTGGGCCACGTGGATCTCGTCGTCGGTACCCAAAAATTTCACAAGGTGGCGGATTACGTGGATCAGCTCGTGAGCAGGAAACGCGAGCTGCGCGATCAGCTCATGGATGATGTGCGGTACTCCATTGTGGATGTGGAGGAGGAGGACGGGTCGCAGGAGACCATCCGCGAACACGTGCTCAAGGAGCGGCAGGCCACCGCTTTCGTTTCGATCATGCAGGGCTGCAACATGCACTGCACCTTTTGCATCGTGCCCTCGACGCGCGGCGCGGAGCGTTCCCGGCGGATCGAAGAGATTGTCCGTGAAGTCGAGGAACTGGTCGCTCGCGGGGTCAAGGAAGTGACACTGCTCGGGCAAATCGTGAATCTCTTTGGCCGGCACGAGTTCGAGCCGCGCGGAGGGAAATCGCCGTTCGTCCAACTGCTCGAAGCCGTGCACGCGGTGGCGGGCCTCGAGCGCCTGCGCTTCACCTCGCCCCATCCCATCGGTTTCCGCGACGACCTGGTGCAGGCCTTCGCGGAGTTGCCGAAGCTGATGCCTCACGTTCATCTGCCGATGCAGAGCGGCAGCGATCGCATGCTCAAAGCGATGCACCGCGCTTACACCGCGGAGCGTTACTTCAGTCTCACGGAACGCCTCCGCGCCGCACGCCCGGAGATCGCGCTGACCACGGACATCATTGTTGGCTTCCCCGGTGAGACTGAGGACTACTACGCCGCGACTCGCGCCCTCGTGCAGCGGGTCGGCTTCGACAATGCCTTCATCTTCCGCTATTCCCCACGCCGCGACACCCCGGCCGCTGTGATGGGACATCAGGTGCCGGAGTTGGTAAAGGAGGAGCGCAATCAGGACCTTCTTCGCGTGGTCGATCAGCTCGCCAAAGCGAAAGGGGAAGCGCTCGTGGGGCAGCGTGTGCGGGTTTTGTGCGAAGGCCCGAGCAAGACCAACGCCGAGCGACTCATGGGCCGCAGTCCCGGCAACAAGATCGTCATTTTCGAAGGCCACCAGCGCCACATCGGCGAAATCTTCGACATCGAGATTACCCGCTCATCGGGCTTCAGCCTCTACGGCCACCTCGCCGGGGCCGGATAGAATCAGGCCCGCCGCTCAAACCCGACTATCCGAGCACCTCGAACCGGCCGAACTGTCGGAAGTGATCGTCGTAACTGGCCGCACGCGTGATCTCGAGGCGCTGCATGAGCACAAAGGATGTGGCGTCGCAGAAGGGGTAATCTTTGTCTTGCTGGGCACGCAACAGTTCGACGGCCCGCTGGTAGTCCGGGGGTTCGAGGTGTTCGACTTCGATCACCGGATTCTCCCAGATGTCGCGAATGACCTGCTCGCGCAGCGGCACCGAGCGGCAGCAGCGGGCATGGACCTCCGCAAAGATCAGCGGCGTCACCACCAGCCTGGTTCGCTCGCGGAGCAGTCTCGCGGCCAGGATCCGCGCGGCCTCGTGATTGACGTCGCGGCTGACCCGCAAAGCCACCCAGAAGGACGAATCGGCCAGAACTCGGTTCACGCTTGAGGTGCGACCGGAACCCATTTCCCGCGCACTTTTTTATAACGTTTGGGGGTGCCGTAAAGGTAGTGATCGAGATTGATCGAATCATCTTCGTGGCCGACAAACGCGGGGTCGTGCACCGGTGGTTCCAGCAGAGGATTGTTGGTCCAAAGGTCCTCCGGCAGGTCCATCTTTTCGTCGATGTAGCGGCGAATCAGACTGGCCATCGTCTCTCCGCAACGAGCGGCTTGGCGCTGCAGGAAGGCATGCTCGCGCGCCGTAAGATAGATCTGCGTGCGCACCATGCCGGGCTCGGCTGGTGTGGTAATCACGAGGCCGTCGGGCACCGTCGCCGTTTCCTGGATGCGTGCGCTGGCTTCTTCAGCTTTGCGTTTCGCTTTCATGAGGACATCTCTACAGCGTGATGTATAGACGCGTCAAGCGTCATTTGCTGCGCCCTCACCTTCCTCCTCCTCTTCATTGCTCACCACCGGCGCGATCCCGCACAGAATTTCGCCCTCGCGCATATCGATGAGGATGACCCCCTGCGCGTTGCGCCCCGTTTCGCGAATGCCGGCGACCTTGGTGCGCACCATCTTGCCCTTGTTGGTGATGAGCATGATTTCGTCGTTTTCGCGCACGGTCAGCGCGCCCGCCACGCCGCCGGTCCGGTCGGTCACTTTCATGGTGATGACTCCTTTGCCGCCGCGGCTTTGCAGGCGGTATTCGTCAAAGTTGGTCCGCTTGCCGAGGCCGTTCTCGCCGGCAACCAGCAGCATCGCGTCGTTGTTCACCAGCGCCGCGGCGACCACATAGTCACCCGGATCGGGCCGAATGCCCCACACTCCCACGGTGTCGCGGCCCTGGTCGCGAAGCTCTTCTTCATTGAAGCGGATGCTCATGCCGCCGTGGGTAATCAGGACGATTTCGTTCAGCCCATTGGTCAGATTCGCATCGATCAAGCGGTCGCCTTCTTCGATCTTGATCGCAATGATGCCGCCTTTGCGGATGTTTTTGAAGTCGCTGAGGTTCGACTTCTTGACGATGCCGCTGCGGCTCGCGAAGACGACGTGGAGTTTGTCGGTCCAGGTGTCTTCATCGTTTTTCTGGCCCTGGATGCGGATGGTGTTGGCGATCTTCTCCTCGCTGCGCAGCTCGAGAATGTTCGCGATGCTGCGGCCTTTGCTGGCCCGGCTCATCTCGGGGATCTCAAAGACGCGCTCGACGTAGCAGCGGCCATCCTGCGTGAAGAACATCAGGTAGTCGTGCGTGGCCGCGGTGAAGAGATGCTCTACGAAATCGCTGTCTTCGACGTTGTCGGCTTCCCGCGCGGTCATGCCGATGACGCCCTTGCCCCCGCGGCGTTGCGCGCGGTAAGCGCTGACGGCAGTGCGTTTGATGAAGCCGTTGTGGGTGATGGTGATGATGCAGCCTTCGTTGGCAATCAGGTCTTCGATGCTGATCTCACCTTCCGCGGGGACGATCTGGGTGCGGCGCTCCGTCGCGTATTTCTTTTGCAGATCGCGCAGCTCGGTTTTGATGATCGTCAGGACGCGGGCCTCCTTGGCGAGGATGTCGAGGAGGTCTTTGATGATTTCGACCAGGGCGTCGTATTCCCCTTTGATGCTGTCCCGCTCGAGGCCGGTGAGTTGGTAAAGGCGGAGATCCAGAATGTGGCCAACCTGCTTCTCGCTGAGCCGGTAGAAACCATCGGCGACCCGCGCTTCGTCGCGGATCAGGAGGCCGAGCTGTTCGACCACGGCCCGGGTCCACGAGAGGGCCAGGAGCTTGCCCTTGGCGTCATCGCGGTCCCGGGACTCGCGGATGATGCGAATGAAATCATCGAGATTCGCCAGCGCGATGAGCAGGCCTTCCAGCTTCTCCGCATCGGCTTCCGCCGCGGCGAGCAGGAAGCGCGTGCGGCGCAGAATGACTTCGCGGCGGTGCTCGATGTAACTGGTAATCGCGTCCTTGAGCGAAAGTAGCTTCGGCTTGCCATGGTCGATCGCGAGCATGTTGACGCTGAACGAGGACTCCAGGGCGGTGTGCTTGTAGAGGTTGTTGATGATGACCTTCGGATTGCCGTCCCGCTTCAGATCGATCACCACGCGGGTGTCCTCCGCGCTTTCGTCACGGACATCGCTGATGCCGGTGAGGATTTTTTCGTTCGTCAGATCGGCGATGCGTTTGACCAGTTCCGCCCGATTCACGTTGTAAGGAATCTCGGTGATGATGATCTGCTCGCGTCCGCCCTTCACTTCGGTCACCCCGACGCGGCCGCGCACGCGCACCTGGCCGCGGCCCGTCTCGAAGTATTGCCGAATGCCCGCCGTGCCCTGGAGGATGCAACCGGTCGGAAAGTCCGGCCCTTTCACGAACGCCATCAGGCCTTCGATGCTGATGTCGGGGTCATCGATCTGCGCGCAAACGCCGTCGATGACTTCGCCGAGGTTGTGCGGCGGGATGTTCGTCGCCATGCCGACCGCGATGCCGGTGCCGCCATTGACGAGGAGATTCGGGAAGGCCGCGGGAAAGACGGTGGGCTCCGTGCGCGTCTCGTCGTAGTTCGGGATGAAATCGACGGTGTCCTTGTCCATGTCCATCATCAGCGCCGCGCCGAGATGCTGGAGTCGCGCCTCGGTGTACCGCATGGACGCCGGTGGATCGCCTTCCACCGAACCGAAATTGCCCTGTCCATCGATGAGCATCTCGCGCATCGCCCAAGGCTGCGCCATGTGCACGAGCGTCGGGTAAATCGCCTGGTCGCCGTGCGGGTGATAGTTGCCCATCGTCTCGCCGACGATCTTCGCGCACTTCAGATGCTTGCGATTGGGCTGCACGCCGAGCTCGTTCATTGCGTAGAGAATGCGCCGCTGCGAAGGCTTGAGCCCATCGCGCGCATCCGGCAGCGCGCGCGAGATGATGACGGACATGGAGTAGTCGAGAAACGACTGCGACATCTCCTTGGCGACATCGATTTTTTCGACCTTTTCGTTTTGGCTATACATGAAAGCGGGAAAGCGGTGGGAACGGCAATTGAGGCGCGGCCGTGAATCGAACCTCCGACGCGATGATCTTTAGGGAGTCTCGTTGAGGGAAAATGGAGAGCGCTCGTATTTGGCGATCTCTGCGTCCAGCTCCGCGATGCGATTGCGGGTGCGACTAATCTCCGGGCCCAGCTCTTCCACCGGCACCAGGACTGGTTTGTCTTCGCGAGAAACCACGACTGGCAAGGCGTGAATTCGGTGTTCTTCGACAACGTCCAAAAACGCCTCGTTAAGACCACGTTCGGTCAGGAGATGCATGGGAATGCCGCGTGCTGGCGGGAAATTATCACTCATAATGTTAGGCTGAATTCGGAAACCACTCGGCTAAATCGCGCCTCCTCCACTACGGTGAGCTCGCTTGGGCCGCCGTAGGCTAACAGAATGGGCGCTTGACGAGCGTTGTCGTAGATTGACCAGTGATCGATCACGGGCCGGTAGATGGAGAAGAGGTTCTGCACGCTCACTTTGAAACGGCGTTGCAGATCCGCGAGGGGCACGCTATGTCCGCCGAGTTCGACGCGATCGGCAACCCGGCGAACGCTGTGCTCCAGAGCCGGTAGGAGAAGGAAATCGAGTTGAACGTTGTAGCCAGCGCCGCGCGCCCGCTCAAAATGCCGCCGATAGCCTCTCCCGCTGAGCGTCGTTTCGAGCACGAAGTCCC
>JAXDQW010000098.1:0-112098 GCA_034667665.1 Chthoniobacter sp. | reverse complement strand
GGAAGCGTAATTTGTGATGCTGACTTGCCGTCCGCCTAAGGTGCGGCGTGCGACCCGCCGCCGCCCCACCACCCCCCGATGGGCCGAACCAACCGGGGTGCGCCCCCCGCACAACCCACCCGGCGGCGAGACGCACGCCGCTCCTTGGGCCACGGCGATGCGCCGTCTCTTTGACTGCATCGTTCCGGCTCAGGATGACAGATTGTTGGATGCGGCTGCACCGCACACACCACTGCGCGCGGTTACCGCCGCAAGGTCGGTTCCAGCCAAAGGCCCCAGTCGGAACGATTCCCGTCTCCGGCGTCGGAGACGATCAACTCGAGGCGTTGCGCGTCTTTGACCGGCAGGTCGAAGGGCGCGGGTTCGCCCTCGCGCAGACGCGCACTGTGCCAGAGTTCGCGACCGTCGGCGACGATGCTCATGACCACCGAGCCATCGTGGCCTTCGGCCACGGCGGCGAGGCCCGTAACGCGCCCCCACTTGCCGCCCAGCGACCAGACGTGGCGCGCCGGAGCGTGCGCGTAGAGTCCTTTGGCAAAAAGGCGGCCGCCCGCCATGAGCAGCGGATCCGCTTCGGGCAGGCGATTCGAAACCGGACGCCCGTATCCCACTGAGACCTCCGTCGTGGCCGCATCGGCCAGCGCGCACGTCTCGCCTTCCACTTCCGCGGGCGCGGGACCGCTCTTTGCCTCGAGGGTCCCCGCGAGCGTGCGCGCAACGTCGAGCAGCTTCGCGTCGGCGCCTGATTGTTCGAGCGTCCGCAATTCCATCGCGGTGTCCTCGGTGCGCCTGGCATTCACGGCGCTGACCAGCGCAGCCAGTTGCTCCTTCGCCAGCGACGCGGTGAGATCGACGGTCCCGTCGCTCTGCACGAAATAGGGATACTGCGGCTCGCGGGCAAATCCCGCGAAGGAACTCATCGCGCCGTTCGCCTGCGCCACGATCACGTGCAGCACCGCGCCGCTGCCGGGCTTGAGGGCGTTGCATTCGAGCACGAACTTCCCGTCGCGATCCGGCACCGCCGTGGCGGTCGTCGCGTCGTAATTTGAGCCGCCCGCCGGATCGGTGTAGCCGATGATCGCGTAGGCGGGCGGGTCCGCGGCCACGCGCCCGGAGAAGGTGAACTTCTTGCCGTGCGCCGTTAGCTTCACGTCCATGAGCCGGGCATCGGCCTTCACGTCGAAGCCTTTCACCGACCCGCAGAAAATCGGATGCGACGCGAGCCGCAACGCCTCCGCGAGCGTTAGAAAAGTGCCTCCGCCTTCTCCTCGCCGATCCTCGCCGAAGGTGCGATTGCCGGAGCCCATCAACGCCGTGCCCCACAATGCCTTCTGGTCGGGACGCTCGCGATTGTGCGGCAGCCCGAGCGCGTGGCCCAGCTCGTGAATCACCCCGCCGATGAAGATCGAATTGTAACGCCCCGGCGAGATGCGCCCGTATTGCCCGTCCTGCAGCATCGGCTCGCGCGCCTCCAGCAGCGCCAGATCGAGCAGCGGCGAATCCACCTGCCAGGCCGTCCCGTTCCGGTTCGTCCCGCTCGCGTAGTAGGGGCTGTTTTGCGACATCGTCCGCTTCTCCGCGTCCCAGTTCGACATGTTGCAAAAGATCACGATCGTCTCCTTCTCCGGATCGAGGCCCGCTGCGCGCAATACCGGCACGCACTCGGTACGAATCTTCGAGCCGCTTTGCCCCTCGTAGTTCGCATACGGCTCGGCCCCGCGCACGAGGTGAATCCGGCACAGCCCATCCGCTTCCTTCACCAGCCGAATCGTGCGCGCCCCGAGTCCGTTGCGTTCCATCTCGCGGGCGTAGAACGCGCGCGTCTCCTCGAAGATCGCCGAGAGCCGCTCACGGTAACGCGGGGCCGGCTCACGATCGCTCGGTGTCCAAAGAACGAGATGCACCGCGCGCTCCGCCCGTTCCGGATCCTTGCCCTGCCAGCCGTCCAGGATGGCCAGCGCCGCCGGCGCCTGCGCGGCAATCTCCTCCTGCGGCGTCATCGCCTCCGCTGCGAAAACGAAGACGGTGAGATACGGCAGCACGACGAGGGGAAGGGGACGGCGCAGCATAATGGAGGGGCGCTCATCGTGCGGCGCTCCCCCGGCTCGACCAGCCAATTCTTCCTACAGCTTCGTCCCGTCCACCTTCATGCCCGAGCCCACGTTCCTCAAAACTTCCAAAGCCCGACAGTCTCCGGACTTGGGAACAAGCGTGGAAAGCCTTCGCCACGGCGAACCGACGAAGTATCCTCGCGCCAGCCGCGACTTCCGATGATCGCCTCGCGCACCACCGCAGAACTTTATCCGCGCATCCTCGGGGAGGCGTGGTGGTCGCTCGCGGAACCGGTTCGCGCGGCTCATGCGCTGGGGGAAAAACGCGGGCGTTTCCGGGTGTCGCACGGCACGAACTGGCTGGCGCGGCGGCTCGCCCGCTGGTCCCGGTTGCCGCGCGAGGTGGGCCTGACGGAGACGGTGTTGAACATCTCGGCAGACGGCGACGGACAGCAGTGGCATCGCCGGTTCGGCGCGGACACGCTCACGACGACTCAGTGGCGGGCGGACAGCGGATTCCTCATCGAGCGCTTTCGCGAATGGGAGCTGTCCTTTGCGCTTCGTGTCGAAGCGGCCGCGCTGGTCTTCGAACAACGCGCCGCATGGCTGCGCCTCGGCCCGCTGTGCGTGCGCGTGCCGCTGCGCTGCGCCCCGCGCGTGCAGGCGCAGGCGGCCGCCGACGGACCCGACCGTGTGGGGATCTTGGTTACGGTCACGCTGCCGCTGGTGGGAATCCTCATCACCTACGAGGGCCATCTCGAGGTGGAGGAGCGAACACCATGAACGCCGCCCTCTGGCTGCTCGCGCTGCTCGGCGTCATCGGCGCCTTCGATACGTTCTATTACCATGAATGGCGCGCGCGTCTTCCCGCGCAGGGAACGCTCGCCGCGCCCGAACTGCGGGTGCACGCCGCGCGCGATTTTTTCTACGCAGTCCTCTTTGGCACGCTGCCCTGGCTGGGATGGCACGGGCGCTGGGTGCTGGCGCTCGCGGCCGTCATCGCGATCGAGATCGTTCTCACCCTCTGGGATTTCGTGGTGGAAATCGCCGTGCGCAAGCCGCTCGGCGACGTCTATGCCGGGGAACGGGTGACCCACGCGGTAATGGGGATTATCTACGGCGCGATGATCGCCTGTCTTATTTCAACCGTGTCGCGCTGGTGGCTGCTCCCGTCGGCGCTCGTCGTCGAATTCCACGATATACCGCCGCTGCTCACCGGCGCGCTCCTGCTAATGGCCGCAGGGGTGGCGCTTTCCGGCCTGCGCGATCTCTATGCCGCTCTCGGATTACCCAATGGACACTGGCCCTGGCCCAGGATCGAACGCTGAGGCGCGCCCGCTGCGCCGACGCCGCTGGCACCGCGGAGTCTTCATCGCCGCTGGGCTCTACAATATCGGCTGGGGCCTTTACGCTGCGATCGATCCGCAATGGCTTTTTCGGTTCGCCGGGATGCCGCCGGCGAATCATCCGCAGATCTTCGCGTGCCTCGGCATGGTCGTGGGTCTGTATGGCATCCTCTACCTGGAAGTAGCCCGCGTGCCGGAGCGCGGATGGCTGCTCGCCGCCGTCGGGCTCGCCGGAAAGATCCTCGGGCCGCTTGGCTTGTTCGTGCTGCTGTGGCAGGGCATTTGGCCACGCGCGACGCTCGTGCTCTGCCTGACCAACGACTTCCTCTGGTGGGTGCCCTTTCTCCTCTACCTGCGCGATGCCTGGCCGCACTTCTGCCGTTCGGTGGCTGGCACCGTGCGGGATTGAGCTTTTTAAAGCTTCGTCCCGTTCACTTTCGTCCACGGGCTCCACGCGCCCATGGCGTGGTGCTGCACTTTGCGCTTCCAGATCTTGTTGCCGCAGAAGGCGAAGAGCGTGTCCTGGTCGCGGCCGCCGATGGCGACGCCGATCACGCGAGCGCGGTCAGGGACAGGGAGGATGACTTGTGTAGGGCCGTCGTCGGCGCTGATCTGCACACCACTCTTTGTGGCAATGAATTGCCGGCCTTCGAGCGAGTAGCACACCGACTCCGCACCCGCGTCGTCTTCCCAGTCTTCGACGTGCAGTGGAAAAAAGCGCTCCTTGTTGGTGAGCGGGCCGTCGTCGTTGATCTGGTAGCTGAAGACCCACTTCGAACGCCCGTCGGCGACGGACAGCAGCCATTGATCGGGGCGATACGCGAGGCCGGTGGCGAACTTCAGCCCTGAAGCGACCTGCGTTTTCTTCCCGTCTTTCACCCACCACACCGAGCCGGCGGCGTTCGGCTTGTCGCTGTTGCTGGTGACGTAAAGTCCGCTGTTCGGCATCGCGAGCACCGACTGTCCGGTCAGGCCTTCGAGCACCACGCTGCCGGCGCCGTTCGCGTCGTAGCTCATGATCTTGCCGGTTTTTTCCGAAACGGAGTAGAGCTTGCCGTCCACACCGACGGTGAGGCCGTGCGCGTTGCCCGTGTCGGTCGCGAAAACGCCGACTTTTCCATCGAGATCGATGCGATGGATTTTGTCGCTCGAAGTATCGGCGAAGAACACCTCGCCGCTCGCATTGCACGCTGGCCCGCGCGTGCTCTTGAAGCCCTCGGCGACGAGCTGCCAGCCTTCGCCGGGAATGATGATCTCCTGTGCGCGCGGCGAACTTGGCCCCGCCTTCACCCGTTCGGGCCAGCCCTTCCACAGGTAGGCCATCGCTTCGCGCCAGTTCTCCATGTAGCCCGCGACGTGGCGGCCATCGATGATGCGGAACTGGTAGTCGTAGCCGGAAAACTTCAGCGCCTTGTCCATCTCCTGATCGAGCAGGAACCAATCGCCCGCGGCATTCTCCATGTCGTGGGTAGCCGTGGTGAGATACGCGCGGATCGGCTTCGCCTCGAACTTCCGCACCATCGTCGGAAACTCGTGCCCGCCGCGAAAGGCGACCCAGCTCCCGCTCGCCGCATAGACGCGGCTGAACGCCTCGGGCCGATGCCACGCCGCGGTGAAGGCCGCGATGGCCCCGCTGCTGCCGCCCGAGATGCACCGATCGTTGCCATCGGTGGAGAGGTTGAGCTGATATTCCTTCGCGATGAAGGGCAGCAGCTCCTCGGTCAAAAAGCGCACGTTGTCGTCGCTCACGCCGTCGTATTCGAAGTCGCGATTCCGCCGCCCGAGCGTCCCCTTCATCGGCGCGGGCACTTCGCCGGGCCGCACGAACACCCCAACCGTCACCGGCATCTCGCGCGTGGCGATCATCGTCTCCAGCAGCGTCTTCTCGCGCGGATTATAGCCGTCGGTCTTCACATACACGCAGAGCGGTTTGGTGGAAGGCGTCGAAGCCGCTTGCGCGGGGATGAAGACCGCCACCTCGCGCACCGTGCCGGGAAAGATCGCGCTGCTGGCGAAGGTGAACGTCTTGATGGTGCCGGGAAGAATGTCCTCCGGCTTGATCTCCACCGGCACGTAACGGCTCGCCGCCGCATCCTCCGCCGGTGCCGCAGCCACGCCGCTGCCCGCCAGCGCCGTGATCTTCCACTCCAGGTGCTGATCGCCGGCCTTGTTTGGCCACAGATCGATCCGGCTCCCCGGCGTTTTACCGCCTGCGAAGTCGTCCATTCCCATCTCCGGCGCGTGCTTGGGAATGAGATTGTAATTCCCGTTCTCCAGCTTCTTCAGGCTCCAAAGCTGCCAGGCCGCGCCCGTCTCCGTCTCGAGCACGATCGGCGTCCCATTCTTCTCCCCGCCCTTCGCCGCCTCGACCACGAGCCCCGCGCCGTAAGCCGGCCGGATAACAAAGAACTCCTCGCCCTTCGCCACGATCACCCACTTCTGATTCGCCGCCCCGGAAGGTTTGCCAATCGAAACGACCGTCCCCTCGCTCGTCCCCGAACCCACCGCTTCCAACACCATCCCCGGCGCACTCACCGGCGCGATCGAGTAAGCGCCCCAGTCGTCGGCCAAGGTGTCGTGTATCAGGCCCGCGCCGCTGACGGCGGCGATGAGGCAAATGCGAGCAATGGGACAGATGCGAAAGAAGTGCGGAAGCTCGGAGGATGGTCTGTTTGGTGGCGTCATGGTTGCGGCGGATGCTGGCTGCGGTGGCGCAGGCGGACGCGGGTCATCCGCTCGCGCAGGCCGCCTTGCGCGACGAAATCCTGGCTCAAACGCCGAAGCTGCTGGTCGAGCAGGTAGTTGGTCTGGTGAATGAGGCAGATGGCGATGTTCGCGACGATTTCGGATGGGCGGGTGTCGAAGAACTTGCGATAGGTCTCATAGGTCTGATGGGATTTATTGGCGAGGCGGCGGACGTAGAGCGCTTCCTTGGAGTTCTTTTCCCAAATCGGCAGATCGCGAACGCGAAGGTAGTCGCCGTAGTCGCCGAGCAATTCCTCGAGGCTGGCGCGGGCGACGTTGGTGAGCTTGATCTCAGTTTCCTTGGAAGTCGGGGAGGCTTTGCTGCCTTCGAGGATGTTCTGCTTTCCGGAGCGCGCGGACTGGATCATCTGGTCGATGGTGCGGTCGCCTTTGGAGAGGTATTTGTGGGCGAAGCGGAAGGTGAGGTCGTAGACGACCTCCGCTTTTTGGTAGGAGAGGAGCTCGCGGTAGTTGCCGTGGGGCGGGAGGAGCGGCTCTTCAGGAGGGAGCATGGGACGTATGGGTCCCATGGGTCATATAGGACTCGTCTTAGCAAGGCGAGCGAATGCCCATCTCGCGAGGGAATTTCATGGCCAGTCATCGGTGCGGAATGGGGACGCGGGCAGGCCTGCGCGATTGACGAGATTGCACTTTGGGTTGGCGGCCCAGCCGTAGCGCACGGCGAGGGGTTCGCGCACCGCCTGGCTCGAGACGATCACCTTTCCGTTGGAGATGGCGGCGTTGGCCCACACGAATTTCTGGTCGGCGCCGGCGATCGCAAATCCCGACAACTCCCCGGACGCAGCTTTGAGGCCCTCCGCGTGGTCGAACTCGATCACCATCCGGCCGCCTTCGCGCTGCGCCGAGAGAAAAATCGGGCCGGACCAGATCGGGATCGGCTTGGCATAGACATCGTGCAACACGACTGGCGAAAGCCGGGCGGCAAAGTCCGCCTTGTTGGTGGGATGTCCCTCCTTCTCGCCGCCGTGGTCGATGGTGATGGCCATGCCGGTGCGTGGGACCGCCAGCGTTTTCCGCATCTCGTCACGAACCAGCACGCCCCAGCCTTTGGGCTCGCTGGGCGCACTCTGCTCTTTTTGAAAGCGCGGCAACTGCACCCACGCGAAATAAAACTCCTCGCCCCACCGGGCCCGCCAGTCGGCAATGAGCGTGCGCAACTGCACGCCGTAGCAGCCGCTCAGCGGCCCACTCGCATTGCGTTCGCCTTGATACCAAATGCAGCCGCGCACCGTGTACGGGACGAGCGGCGCGATCACGCCATTGAACAACGCACCCGGCGCCATGACGCCGGAATTCTTGAAGGGCGACGGAGCTTTGGGCGCGGGCTGGCCGCTCTTCAGTGCTTCACTGCGCTCCTTCAGCCACGCGGTCTTCGCCGCGAGATAGCTTTTCTGCTCGCGCTCGGGATCGAAATTCACCAGCCGTTTCTGCCAGTCATCGAGCACGGGCTGGAGCGCGGGCTGGGCCTGCTGCGCCGCCAGATCGGTCCAGGCCTCGATCGGTGTGCCGCCAACCGCCGCGCTGATGACGCCGACCGGCACGCCGAGTTGCTGGTGCAAATCGCGGGCGAAGAAATAGCCGAGCGCGGAGAAGTCCGCGACGGTCTGCGGAGAGCAAACGCGCCAGGCGCCCGCGCGATCCTGCAGGGGCTCGCGAGGCGGCACGGGCAGTTCATAGATGGCAAACGGCGCCTCGTGCACAAACATCCGAATCGCGGGATAATTCGCCGCGGCGATCTCTTCCCCCGCGCGGTCCACCGACCCGTGCAGTTTGCCTTTGATCTGCATCTCCATATTCGACTGGCCCGCAGCGAGCCAGACCTCGCCGATGAGCACGTCGTTCACCGTGAGCGTAATGGTGCTGCCTTTCAGCAGCAGCGTCTGCCCCTGCGAGGTCGGCGCCAGTTTGGCCAGGACGACCTTCCACGTGCCGTCCGCTTTGGTCTGCGTGGTCTGCGACTGGCCCGCGAGCGAGACCGTCACTGCTTCGCCCGGACTGGCCCAACCCCAAATCGCCACCGGCTTCTCCGCCTGCACGACCATGTGATCGGAAAAAATCGCAGGCAGTCTCAACTTCGCCGGCGCCGACGCGGCGGCCTTCACGAAGCCCAACGACGCGAGGAACGCATCGAGCTTGCGCAACGTGTCGGCGTAGAGCGCGGCGTCCTTGAACATGTAAGTGTGCTGCGCGCCATCGATGGTGACCAGTTCACTGCGATTGCCGGCCCGCCGCATCGCCTCTTGGAAAAGCTGGGCGCCTTTGAAGGGTGTCGTGGTGTCGCCGGTGCCGTGGAAAATGAGGGTTGGCGACACTCCGGCCCGCACTTGATGCGCGGGCGATAGCTCCCGCCAGCGTTCGCCGACCTTCGCGTTGCCGTAGCCTTCGCTCGAGGTGTCGATCACCGGTGAGAAGAGCACCAGCGCATCGGGCGCGCAGGAAACGCTCGCTTCCTCGCCGGCTTCGTCCACGCCATCGAAGAGAGCGGTCGCGGCCGCGAGATGGCCGCCTGCGGAGGCGCCATTCACGACGATCTTCTCCGGATCGATCCCGAGCTCGGCCGCATGAGCCCGCACATAGCGAACCGCCGAGCGCGCGTCCTTCACACAATCGAACACCGTGACTTCGCTGCCGGGTTTGTAGAGCCGGTATTGCACGCTGATGCCGACCATGCCCAGCTCCGCACAGTGCGCGGTGAAGGCATACATCACTCGTGGCGCGCCGGACGTCCATCCGCCGCCATGGATCGCGACGAAGCACGCGCGCTGATCGCCGATCTTGAAATCTTTCGGCTGGAAAATGTCGAGGTGCAGCTCGCGGTCGGCGACCTTCTTGTAAACGACGCTGCGTGTCGGCTCGATTTGCTTGGAAATCTGGCCGACGAAGTTGGGGGTCGCCTTCGGCTTCGGCGGCGTTGGGTCGGCAGCCATTGTCCGCGTGCCGCCAGCCAGGCACGCCACACAAAGCATGATCCAAAGAAAGGCGCGAGGTTGCATGGGTTTCATCAGGGTTTCGCCGCCAGCGAGTCGCGGCTGTCAGTCAGCCATTCGAGGTTGAAACGCGCGAAGTGGACTTCGTCCCAATAGTGCGTCGTGCCCTTTTCGCCGCGCTCATAGACGTAACCGATCGTCAGGTCGTCGAGCACCACGATGTCCGAATAGGACGCTGGGTGCGGCCAGATCGTTTTGCCCGCCGTCCACGTCGCGCCTTCGTCGTAGCTCAGACGGATGGTGAGATTGTACCGGCCGTAGGGATGCTCCGGCTGGCGAAACGGCGAGGCGGGACTCGAGAAGAGCAGACGGTTCCTGTCGGGCGACGAAGCCAGGCGCTCCGTCGCGCCGTGACAGCGGGGCGTCATGAGCTCCTCCGCACGGCGCACCGGACCCCACGACTCCCCGCCGTCGGCACTGATCGCGATGAGGTGCCGCAGGTTGTCCGGTGCGTCTTCGCTGCTCTCATTGCGCGAGACCACCATCACCTCGCCGCTGGCGAGCTCGACCAACTGACACTCGCTGGTGTTCATCCCGATGGTGCCGCCGAGCTTCCAGGTGGCGCCCTGGTCATCGCTGAAGAAACAATGCGCGAATGAACGCAGCCGGCCCTTGCCGAGATCCTCGCGATGACGCGCCGGAACGATAAGCCGTCCTGCTTTCGGCCCCGAGCGAAGTTGCACGATGGCATTGCCCGGTCCGACGCCGTATCGCTGCGCCCAGCCCTTCGCCCATGCCGCGCCGCGCCCACCGCTCGAGGGATCGGCGTCCTCGCTGTCTTTGACCGATGTGAGCTTGTCCCACTCGGGCTTGGTCACCTGCTCGTGGATCGAAACCGGTCCCTGCCAGGTCGCGCCATGATCGTCACTCGTGAACTGGGTGAATTGCTTTTTGTCCCGCAGGAAAAAGAGCCAGAGCTTTCCGTTGCTGCGATCCATCCCGACGGTGATGTCCGTGCTCGTTCGGTCACCGTCATCGAAGATCACCTGTTCCGCGCTCCACGTCCGGCCCCGGTCTCCGCTGCGCTTGAGGACGAGGTCGTGATCGCCGATGTCGCCGGGCCCGTCATTTCGTTTCTCGGCAAAGATGAGGATCTCTCCATTCCGCGCCTGCAGAATCGCCGGGATCCGATAGTTGGGCTTGTTGCCCGGGGTGATCGGAAAAACGACCGTCGTGTCGAAAAGCGGATCGGCGGCCAGAACGATGCACGGCCAAAGAGCTGACAGGGTGGCAATGAGGAGGGTCTTCATTCGCAGGCATGGCAGGGCGATCGGCTGGCAACGAACACCGTGGCTTGCCGCTCAGTAACAAGGAAGCTACTTTCCGCGCATGCCATCCGTGTCGATCCACGAAACGCTCGAGGGAATCCTCGGGGCCGTCGGCGATTGCTTCGATGCTCCCAGCGCGGAGGCGCTGCTAAGACTGCGCGCGCCCGCGCAATTGCAGGCCCGAATCGAAGATCTCGCAGATCGATGCACGGAGGGGCAGCTCTCGGAGGAGGAACGCGAGGAATACGAGGCGCTCGTGCGCGTCGGGAACTTCATCGCGATCCTTCAGGCCCGCGCCCGGCGGCAGCTCGGACGGGCGGCGTAATGGATGCCGCCACGCGCGGGTTGGTTCGTGAGCGTGCCGGCAACCAATGTGAGTTCTGCGGACTTCCGCAAGAAGCCGAGGCGTTTTTCACGTTCCACATCGAGCACATCATCGCGCAGCAGCACGGCGGTGGAGACACCCCGGAGAATCTTGCCCTGGCCTGCTACCACTGCAATTTGCACAAGGGCACGAATCTCACGGGCATTGACGCGCAAAGCGGCGAACTGGTCCGGCTCTATCATCCGCGAGAACAGCCGTGGACGGAGCATTTCCGACGGAATGGCGACGTGATTGAAGGGCGGACTGCCGTGGGCCGCGTCACCGTGTCTTTACTCAAGATGAACGCGGCGGATCGCCGCCGGCTGCGAGGTTGAGCAGCTATTGTGGAAGCTGCGCGACTTTGGGCGCTGCATCCGGCAGGCCGCGCGCGGCGGCGATGGTGGTGATCTCGACGAGGAGTTTGCGAATGTTGTATCCCGAGGCGGCGAAGGATTGGCGCAGCGCTTCAAGCGTGTCGGGGCCGTAGACTCCAACGGCTTGCTTGGTGGTGTGATGGAAGAGGTGGTGGATGAACGCCCGGTGCCCGTTCGGGTTTTCGGCGGCGAATTTCACGAGATCGCGCGCGCCGGTGAGATGGATGGTCTGGCCCTCATCCGTGGCAAAATCACTCACGGGATTGATCAGCTTGTCGCCTTCCTTGGTACGCCAGCGGCCGATCGCATCGTAGTTCTCGAGGCTGAAACCCAGTGGATTAATCGTGGCGTGGCAGCCCATGCACGTCGTGTTTTTCGTCATCTCGGTGATCTTCTCCCGCATGGTCAGGTGCTGCTCGAATTTCGCGTCCTCGAAAGCGATCGCGTTGGGCGGGTTTTTGAGCGTCATGCCCACGATGGTGCGCGTAAGGAAGACGCCGCGATGGATCGGCGAGGTCTGCTTGCTGTGAGCGAACGCGGCGAGCAGATACGGGTGCGTGACGACGCCCGCGCGCTCCTTCGGATCGAACTCGACGCGCTGGAAGCCGTCGCCGGCGACGCTCTTGCCATAGAGTTTCCCGAGCCGTTCGTTGAGCAGGAGGTAATTGGCCTGGAGCAGCTCGCGATAGTCCGAGCGCTCGCTCCACACGACCTGGTCGAGGAATAAGGTGAGCGACTTGCGCAGATCGGCGAGCACCGCCGCGTCGAAACCGGGAAAGGCCTTCGGATCCTTCGAGATCGACTCCGCGCGCTCGAGCTCGAGCCAGTAATGGAAAAAGCCGCGCAGCTTCGCCTTGGTGCGCGGATCGCCGAGCATGCGGTTGGCCTGCGCCACGATCTGTTCCCGCGTGCGCAGCTTTCCCTGCGCCGCCGCGTCGAGGAGCGCTTTGTCCGGGATCGAATCCCACAGATTCAAGGCGAGACGGGCGGCGACATCGTAGTCGTCCGGTGCTTCGGTGTCGGGGAGTTCCGCGTAGAGAAAGCGGGGCGATTTGAGCGCAAAGAGGACGACGCGTTTGACCGCGAGATCGGGGCTTTTCGCCGCGGCGAATGGCCGCTCGACGATGCGCTGGTAATCCTCGTCGCTCAGCGGACGCCGGAACGCTGTTTCCGCAAAGCGCCGCCCGAATTGCTTGAGCTTCTCGACCCGATCGGGCGCTTTGGAATTCGTGCCGGCGAGCTCGTCGAGGTGATCGTCCACGAGCTCCGCCACGTCGAGCGCGGCTTCGGTCGTGGCCTGATCCCATTCCTTGGAAACACCCGTGCCGCGCTCGTAGCCGGCGCTGCGATCATCCGGCGGGAAGGCGGTCTTCACGATCAGCCCTTCCCGCAAACGATCGGGCGAAAGATGGTCCTGCGGGATGGTTTCGACGACGCCATGCGGCGGCTTCCATTGCAGTTGAATGGAGGCCGTCTTTTCCTTGAACTTGAAGAACTCGAGCATCAGCGGATAGGAGCGTCCGCCGAGCAGGAAGAGGCTTCTTTTCTCCTCGCGCACTTCCGCCCCGCTGGCCACCCACGCGTCGATGAGATTCTTCTTCATGTCGTTCACCCAAAGCCGCACGCCGTTCTCGGTTTTCACGATGAACTCATAGGTGCCCGTTTCATCCGCGATGACGGAGCCCTCCCAATGCACCGAGAACTCCTGCGGTCCCATCTTCTCCGGATCGGGACTTCCCGCGCCGTAGCTGAACGCCACCTGCGCATCCGTGCGCTCGAACTTCACCTTCTCCGGCTCCTTCTTTGGCTCGGGCTTTTTCTCCGGCGGCTTCCCGCCTTCCGGCACAGGCACGGGCGCGGGCGCGGGCTCCGGCTTCTCGATGACGAGGCCACTGTAGCGCGCCTTCAAGCCGCGCTCGGTGCTGGGTGGTTTGTCGAAGCCCGGCCGAAAGCGCCCCACGAGATCGGCCACGGAGGTGCGATACTGCGCGATGGTCAGGCGCGCGAGGTCGAACTCCGGTGGCCGCAATCGCCACTGCGCCTGCGGCGAATAAAACGCGTCATAGATGTAGGCCGCGACCTGTTTGGCGTCCTCGCCCACGCAAGCGCCGACGTTGTCGTCGGGCATGGTGCGCGCGATGCGTCTGGAGAGCGCTTCGACCGTGCGATTGCCGTGGAGCGGTTCGTCGTATTTGTCCATCACCCCCTGGCCCTTGTCGCCGTGGCACTCCGCGCACAACTTCCGGTAAATGGCCGCGCCCGGAGGTTCCGGCGTTTGCGCGTCGAGCCGCAGTCCGAAGCTGAAACTCGCGCAGGACAGCGCCACCGACAGCATCCGCGCCAGTCTGCGTGAGGTGGGGCGATATTTCGGTTTCATGGATTCAACGTGCATGTCAGTGGCGGAACGGCAATCCCGGTGTTAATCCGGCAGCGGGCATTGTCTTGGGCTTCGAGCGCCGAAACGTGTTCGCGCAGACCACGAAAGCCGCCCCCGCGACATCGCGGCTCGGTAGCCATCTGGAATCTGAGTCTTGATGCCGGCGCGCACGTGCTTACGGTAAGTCCACCGTGAAAACCATCGTCCTCACCCTCGCCCAGATCGGCAACTCGCGCGGCATCCGTCTGCCCGCCGGCCTCATCCGCAAACACGGGTTCGAGCACGGATTGGTGCTCGAGGATCGCGGCCACGAGATTGCGCTCAAACCCAAAGCCGGTCCGAAGAAGCTCTCGTGGGAGGAGACCGCCCGCGAGATGGCGGCCTCCGGTGAAGACTGGTCGGAATGGGATTGCACGCTCGCCGACGGACTCGATGAAATCCCGTGGGATGGCCCAATCCCGGCCAAGGTGCGGAAGTGGGCGAAGGAATCCGCCGCGAAGGAGCGAAGGGGCAAGGCCGGCCGCAGCCGATGAAGCGATCCGAGATCTACTGGGGTCGGCTCGATCCGGTTGAGGGCAGCGAGTTGGGCAAGACGCGCCCGTGCGTCATCGTCAGCCTCGATTCGCTCAACGCCATTCTCCCCACTGTTGTCGTCTGCCCTCTCACCACCGTGCTGCGGCCGCACTGGCGCACCCGGCTCCAGGTCACCTGCGCGGGGAAGAAGGCCGACGTTTGCGCCGACCAGATTCGCGTGATGAGCAAAGCGCGCCTCGCAGACAAGATCGGCACCCTAGCCGTCGGTGACGCCGCCGCCCTCCGCGAATTGCTCTCCGAGATGTATGGCGAAGCGTAATGCAAAGTGAAACCGAAGCGAGGCCGCGCGCTTCGTTGAGCTTTGGTGTCTTGATATGAAATTCCGGCAACCGCGCGTCAGCCTCTTCGTGGCTCTGGCCTTGATCAGCACCGCCGCGGCCGGCGAGCCGGTTAGTTTCCGCAAGGAGATTGCGCCGCTGCTGCACCGGCGCTGCGCGAGTTGCCACAGCGAAGACAACGCGAAAGGCGGGTACCGCCTCGATTCCTTCACCCATCTGCTCCAAAAGGGGGACAGCGACCTCGCACCGATCGCACCGGGCAAGGCCGGGGATTCCGAGCTGTATCGGCTCCTGCTCGAATCCAGCCCTGAGGATCGCATGCCGCAAAAGGCCGACCCGCTGCCGGCCGGCGAACTCGCCTTGATTGCGCGCTGGATCAATGAGGGCGCGGCTTACGATGGCGGCAAGGCGGAACGCCCGCTGGTGGAACTCGCCCGCGAGACCCTGCTGCGCCCCGCGCCGGAACACTACGCGCGCCCCGCGCCCGTGACGGCTCTCGCCTTCAGTCCCGATGGCACTCAGCTCGCGGTTAGCGGCTATTACGAAGTAACCTTCTGGAACGCCGAAACGGGAGCGCTGGTGCGGCGCGTGGGAGGAATGCCCGAGCGAATCACCGCGCTCGCCTGGCATCCGAAGCGCAATCTGATCGCCGTGGCGGGCGGCTCGCCCTCGCAGTGGGGGGCGGTGCTGCTCATCGACCCGGCCGCAGGCTTCCAGGCGCGCGTGCTGTGCGATCTGCCCGAGACGGCGCTGAGCGTGGCTTTCAGCCCCGATGGCAAGCTGCTC
Source organism: Chthoniobacter sp. (assembly GCA_034667665.1). Taxonomy (GTDB): domain Bacteria; phylum Verrucomicrobiota; class Verrucomicrobiia; order Chthoniobacterales; family Chthoniobacteraceae; genus Chthoniobacter. The sequence goes on along the minus strand of JAXDQW010000098.1, from coordinate 96,907 downwards.
CTGGCCAGCGCCGGCGATCGCACGATCCGGCAGTTCGATTTGCCGGGTGGAAAGCAGAAGCGCCTCTGGCGGCAGCACGCCGATTGGGTGCAGTCGGTCGCTTTCAGCCGCGACGGATCCCGGTTTGTTTCGGCGAGCCGCGATCGCACGGCGCGGGTATTCGATTTGGCGAGCGGCGAAGTCCGCGCCACCTATGCCGATCACGAGGCGCCGCTGCTCGCCGCGGCGTTCACGGGCAGTTCCAGCGTGGTTTCCGCCTCTCGCGGTCAGCCCCTCCATTTCTGGGATGCAGACAGCGGCAGCAAAAAGGGCGAGTTCGTCGAGGCGGCACGGGAGGTGCAGGTGTTGCTGCCCAGCGGGTTCGGCCTGCTCACGGGCGGCACCGATCACCTGGTTCGAGTGCAGCAACTGAGCGACCGACGGGAGCTCTTCGCGCTCCAGGGACATCATGATGTCGTCGAATCGCTCGCGCTCGACCCGCGTGGCACCGTCTTCGCCTCGGGCGCGCATGATGGAGAAATCTGCATCTGGAGCCTGGCCTGCGGCACGTGGCTGCGGCGTTTCGTGTCGAGTCCGTGAGGAGCGCAGTGCCTGGCCGCGCCCTTTCGCTGTCCGAACCCGATGGGGCAGCGTTGGGTCGTTCTGCGCTCGGGCGAATGGTTTGCACCGTCATCGACGCGAACCAGAGAGGACTTGAACGAAGCGCTCGTCGGAAACGGGCTCGCACGGATCTACGGTACTCGAACCGCGCTGTACGACGGCCGGGAGTCGCATGGTTGCCAGATCCGCAAGGCACGTCCCAACCAGAATGCGCTTCGACCACGGCGTGAGAAAAGGGGTGCCATCCGCTCACGAATCCCGCCGTGCTATTCAACCGGAGGTCTTTCAGAATCCGCGTTCGAATGCCACGACGCTCTTGCTCACCTTTTTACCGTAACCCTTCCTCAATGTGAGCGATCCGAATTTGTCCTCCTTCATCTGGTCCGTCGCGGACCTCCTGCGCGGTGATTACAAGCAATCGGAATACGGCAAGGTCATCCTCCCGTTCACCGTCCTGCGCCGGCTCGATTGCGTGCTGGAGACTACCAAGCCCGCCGTGCTCACGGAGCTGGCGGCACGCGAAAAGGCCGGGCTGAACCCCGAGCCGTTCCTCCTGCGGAAATCCGGGCAGCTTTTCTACAACACCTCGCCGCTCGACCTGAAGAAACTCATGGGCGACCAGGACCACATCGGCGAAAACCTCCGCGCCTACATGCAGGCGTTCTCGCCCGCGGTGCGGGACATCTTCGAGAGCTTCGACTTTCACACTCAGATCGACCGGCTCGCCAAGTCCGGGCTGCTCTACCTCGTCACGGAAAAGTTCGCCAACATCGACCTCCATCCCGCCGTCGTCAGCAACTCGCAGATGGGTGCGGTCTTCGAGGAACTCATCCGCAAATTCGCCGAGCTTTCCAATGAGACCGCCGGAGAGCACTTCACCCCGCGCGAGGTCATTCGGCTCATGGTGAATCTCCTCTTCATCGAGGACGACGACGCCCTGATAAAACCCGGCGTGGTGCGCTCGCTCTACGATCCCACCGCCGGCACCGGCGGCATGTTGAGCGTCGCGGGGGAGCACCTCGCCAGCCTGAATCCCGACGCCCGGCTCGTCATGTATGGCCAGGAGCTGAACCCAGAGTCCTACGCCATCTGCAAGGCCGACATGCTGATCAAAGGGCAGGACATCGCCAACATCATCTTCGGCAACACCCTCTCTGCCGACGGCCTGCACGGGAAACACTTCGACTACTCGCTCTCCAATCCGCCCTTCGGCGTCGAGTGGAAGAAGATCGAGAAGGAAATCCGCAAGGAAGCCGGGGAGCAGGGCTTCAATGGCCGCTTCGGTCCCGGCCTGCCGCGGGTCAGCGATGGCTCCCTGCTTTTCCTCCTCCATCTCATCTCGAAGATGCGGCCCGCCGTCGATGGGGGCAGCCGCTTCGGCATCGTGCTCAATGGCTCCCCGCTCTTCACCGGCGGCGCGGGCAGCGGCGAGAGCGAAATCCGCCGCTACGTGCTGGAGAATGACCTCGTCGAGGCCATTATCGGCCTGCCGACCGACATGTTTTACAACACCGGCATCAGCACCTACGTCTGGATCGTCAGCAATCGGAAGCCCGCCGCGCGGAAGGGCAAGGTGCAGCTCATCGACGCTTCCAGCTTCTGGCAAAAGATGCGCAAAAGCCTCGGCAGCAAACGCAAGGAACTCAGCCCCGCGCACATCGAGCACATCACCCGCCTCTTCGGCGATTTCCGGGAAGTCACCCGCGACGGCAACAGGGAAGAGTCGAAGACTCCAGAAGGGTCGAAGACCCCCATCAGCCGCATCTTCAAAAACGAAGCGTTCGGCTACCGCACCATCACCGTCGAGCGCCCCGAGCGCGACGCCGCCGGGAAGATCGTCCGCGCCGCCAAGGGCAAAGGCAAAGGCCAGCCCCTCCCCGACGCCGCCCTGCGCGACACGGAAAACGTCCCGCTCAGCGAAGACGTGGACACCTATTTCAAACGCGAGGTCTTGCCCCACGCGCCCGATGCGTGGATCGACCACGAGAAGACCAAGATCGGCTACGAAATCCCCTTCAACCGCCACTTCTACGTCTTCCAGCCCCCGCGCCCGCTGGCCGAGATCGACGCCGAGCTCAAAGGCGTCACCGACCGCATCCTCACCATGATCGGAAGGCTGACGAAGTGAGTGTGCCCGCACCAGAGCCACCCTCCAGCCTGATCCTCTACCAGACCGAGGATGGCCGCACCCGGTTGGAAGTCCGCCTCCAGAATGAAACCGTCTGGCTCTCCCTCAACCAGATGGCGGACCTGTTCCAACGGGACAAATCGGTTATCTCCCGCCACATCAAGAACGTCTTTGCGGAGGGAGAACTGGTGCGGAGTTCAGTTGTTGCAGAATCTGCAACAACTGCCGCCGACGGAAAAACCTACCAGATCGAGTTCTACAACTTGGATGTCATCATCTCGGTCGGCTACCGGGTGAAATCGCTCCGGGGCACCCAATTCCGCATCTGGGCGACGCAGCGGCTGCGGGAATACATCGTGAAGGGGTTCACGATGGACGACGAGCGGCTGAAGCAGTCCGGCGGCGGTGCTTATTTCGACGAGCCGCTGGAGCGTATCCGCGACATCCGCTCGGCGGAGAAAGTTTTTTGGCGCAAGGTGCTGGATATTTACGCCACCAGCATGGACTACGACCCGCGCGCCCAAGCGTCGCAGCTCTTTTTTGCCACGGTGCAGAACAAGATGCACTGGGCGGCGCACGGGCAGACGGCGGCGCAAGTCATCGCCGCCCGTGCCGACGCGGCGAAGCCCAACATGGGGCTGACCACCTGGCCGGGGGCTCGTCCGCGGAAGCCGGATGTGGCGGTGGCCAAGAACTACCTGAGCGAGTCAGAACTGGCGGATCTGAATCTCATCGTCTCCCTCTACCTCGACTTCGCCGAATTGCAGGCCCGCAGCCGCGGGTGATGACCATGCGCGACTGGATCGCCAAGCTGGATGATTTCATGCGGATCAGCGAGCGGGAGATTCTCACCCACGCGGGCCGCGTGAGCCACGAGGCGGCGCTGGCGAGAGCGGAGGCGGAGTTTGAGAAATTCCGCCGCCTCGAGGACGCGAAGCCGTCGCCCGTGGAGCAGCATTTCATTGAGGCTATCGAGCAGGTGAAGCAGTTGGAAAAAGGCAAACAAACCAGGAAGAAGAAACCGCCAGCGGGAGGGCTGACGAAATGAGTGACGCTTTTGCCAGCCCGAAGGGCTGCGGGAAATTAGCCGGTGGCGTCAGCCACCGGATCACGGAGGAACGTCATCCGCCCCGGCAGGGGCGATGGCATCTCTGCCGCCCCTGCCGGGGCTTGGGTTCTTTGCGATCGGGTTCCGGTGGCTCACGCCACCGGCTAATTTCCATTCGCCCTCCGGGCGAGCCAGCCAGCGCATGAGCTTCCCGCGGTATCCGAGCTACAAGGACAGTGGTGTGGAACTGCTGGGCGACGTGCCAGCACACTGGCAGTTGAAGCGGTTCAAGCGTGTCTTCAAAGAACGCGAAGAGCGATCGGTAGGCGGCGAGGAATTGCTACTCTCAGTTTCCGCATACACCGGTGTTTCGCCGAGATCAGAGGTAATTGACGAAGGTGACCATTTGAGCCGCGCCGATTCCTTGGAAGGCTACAAGCTCTGTTACAAGGACGACTTGGTGGTGAACATCATGCTCGCTTGGAATCGCGGCCTAGCATTCACCGCTCACCAAGGAATCGTCAGCCCGGCATACTGCGTCTATTTCGTCATCGACGGCAGCGACCCGAGATTCCTGAACTACCTTGTTCGCTCCAACGAATACACGCTCTACTTCAAAGCCTTTTCATCGGGAGTCATCGACTCGCGGCTTCGCATTTATCCAGAGACCTTCGGTCGGCTTTTCTGCGGAATTCCACCGCTCGACGAGCAAACGCGCATCGCCGATTTCTTGGACCGGGAGACAGGGAAGATTGATGAGCTGGTGGCGGAGCAGCGGCGGCTGATGGAGCTGATGAAAGAGAAACGCCAGGCAGTCATCTCCCACGCCGTCACCCGCGGCCTGAACCCCGCAGCCCCCCTCAAACCCTCCGGCATCGAATGGTTGATCGACATCCCTGTGCACTGGCGCGTTGTGTCGTTCAAGCATCTCGCGAGAGCCGGAGCGAAAACCTTTACCGATGGCGATTGGATCGAAGCGCCCTACATCACCAGCGATGGCGTCCGTCTCCTGCAAACCGGAAACGTCGGCATCGGCTATTTCAAGGAGCAGGGCTTTCGATACGTGTCGGAGGAGACGTTCAACGAGCTTCGATGCACTGAGTTGAAACCGCGTGATGTTCTAATTTGCCGTCTCGATGGTCCTGTCGGGCGTGCTTGTCTGGCTCCCGATCTCGGCGTGCGCATGATTACCTCCGTGGACAACGCGATCCTCAAAGTCGCCGATGAGGTGTTGCCCGAGTTTGTCGTGTCGCTGCTTTCATCCGTGCCGTGGATCTCTTGGATTGATGCTCTCTGTCGGGTCGGCGGTGGCTTTCGTTTGCGGATAAGCCGCAGCCAGCTTGGCGAGATTCGCGTGCCCTTACCGCCGCTCGAAGAACAACTCTCAATCCGAGAGCGCCTTGGCTCGTTGGGCGAAGAGTTCGACACCCTCACCGCCGAAGCCCAGCGCGCCATCGACCTGCTGCAAGAACGCCGGACCGCGCTGATCTCCGCCGCCGTCACCGGCCAGATCGACGTGCGCCGGACCGGGCCTTGAATCTTCACTGCCCGCGGCGCACACTCCCCGCATGAGCACGGTTCATGAGATCGAAACCGCCGTCCGCAAGCTGACCCGCGAGGAGTTGCTGACTTTTCGGGATTGGTTCGCCGAATTCGACGCCGCCGCGTGGGACAAACAGTTTGAGGCGGACGTGACCGCCGGTCATCTGGATACTCTGGCCGACGAGGCGATCCGCGACTTGCGCGAGGGGCGCTGCCGGGATTTGTGAGGCACCGCGCCAGCCCGAAGTTCTGGCAGCACCGTGCTCAGCTTCCCGCGGAAATCCAGCGGCTGGCGGACGAGAACTACGAACTACTCAAAACCGATCCGCGGCATCCGTCTCTCCACTTCAAGAAGGTGGGCCGGATGTGGTCCGTCCGGATCGGAATTCACTACCGTGCCGCCGCCGTGGAGGACGGCGCGGACATCGTCTGGTTCTGGATCGGGCATCACAGCGAATACGACCGAATCATCGCCGGACGCCGGTAGTGAACGGCCAGACCGACGGGCCCCCGGAGGCGAGCCTTGAGTCTTCCCCTGCCGCAGCACACACTGCTCGCCATGAGCACCAGGCAAATCGTGGAAGACCTGCTGCAGAAGCTCCCCGAGGGCGTCTCGCTCCACGAGATCGCACAGGAGATCGAGTTTGTGGTTGGGGTGCGTCAGGGGTTCGGCGAGATCGAGCGCGGGGAACGCATTCCGATCGAAGAGATCGAACGCGAACTGCCGTCATGGGTGATCAAGTAGCCCTGTCTCCCTCGGCCCGGCGCGATCTCCGTGAGATCGTCGTGCGCGTTTACCGCGTCGATCATGCCAAATGCCGGGTGGACATCGCGCGGTTCTGGCATGGTGCCCGCGGAAACCCGGATGTCCCATGAGCCTGCACAAAGAGATCAGCTTCGAGATCGAGATCGGCGAATACCTGGGGACTCAAGGCTGGCTCTATTCCCAGAACGATGAAGGCTACGACCGAGCGCATGCGCTTTTTCCAACAGATGTGCTGGCGTGGGTGCAGGAGACACAGCCGAAGGCTTGGGAGATTCTATCAAAAAACCACGGCGCGCAGGCCGGCGAGACGCTGCTCGCCCGACTGCGGGATCAGCTCGATCAACGCGGCACGCTGGATGTGCTGCGGCACGGCGTCGAGTTGCTCGGTCTGAAGCAGCCGCTGAAGCTGGCGGAGTTCAAACCGGCGCTGGGCCTCAATGCCGAGATCCTCGCGCGCTACGCCGCCAACCGGCTGCGGGTGGTGCGGCAGCTCCATTACTCGGTGCACCATGAGAACAGCTTCGACCTCGTGCTTTTCCTCAACGGTGTGCCGGTGGCCACGGCGGAGCTGAAGACGGACTTCACCCAGAGCATCGGCGACGCGATCGACCAGTATCGCTTCGACCGTCTGCCGCGGCCCAAAGGTAAGGCCCCCGAGCCGCTGCTTTCGTTTCCTAATGGAGCTCTGGTGCATTTCGCCGTGAGCAACCGGGAGGTGGCCATGGTGACGAAGCTGGACGGCCCGGCCACGGTCTTTTTGCCCTTCAACCAGGGCGACCATGGTGCAGCGGGCAACCCGGTGAATCCACTCGGCGGCCATCGCACGGCTTATCTCTGGGAGCAGGTGTGGGCGCGCGAAAGCTGGCTGGAGATTCTCGGCCGCTACCTCATCGCCCAGCGGGACAAGAAGAAGCAGATCAAGCAGATCATCTTTCCGCGGTTTCATCAGCTCGACGTGACGCGCAAGCTGCAATCCGCGGTGCTGGCGGAGGGGCCGGGCGGCAAGTATCTCGTCCAACACTCGGCGGGATCGGGGAAGACGAATTCCATTGCATGGACCGCGCACTTTCTCGCCGACCTGCACGATGCGCAGGACAGGAAGGTCTTTGATACCGTGCTGGTGGTCTCCGACCGGAACGTCATCGACTCGCAGCTCCAGGAGGCGCTCTTCGATTTCCAGCGGCAGAGCGGCGTGGTGGCGACGATCACGGGCAATGATGGGAGTAAGAGTTCGGCGCTGGCGGCGGCGCTCTCCGGCGACAAGAAGATCGTGGTCTGCACGATCCAGACTTTCCCGTTTGCGCTGGAAGCGGTGCGGACGCTGGCGGCAACGCAGGGCAAACGCTTCGCGGTGATCGCCGATGAGGCGCACAGCTCACAGAGCGGTGAGGCCGCGGCGAAACTGAAGGCGGTGCTTTCCCCCGAGGAACTGAAGGAGCTCGCCGACGGCGGTGAAGTAAGCACGGAAGACATCCTCGCGGCCCAGATGGCGGCTCGGGCGGGCGAGGCTGGCATCACCTTCGTGGCCTTCACCGCGACGCCGAAGACGAAGACGATGGAGCTTTTCGGCACGCGACCCGATCCCAATCAGCCGGCCGGGCCCGGGAATCTGCCGGCGCCGTTTCACGTGTATTCCATGCGGCAGGCGATCGAAGAGAAGTTCATCCTCGACGTGCTCCAGAACTACACGTCCTACAAACTGGCCTTCAAGCTGGCGCACGAGGGGAAGGACTACGACGAGAAGACGGTGGAACGCAGCGCGGCGATGAAGGGCATCATGGGCTGGGTGCGACTGCACCCCTATAACATCTCGCAGAAGGTTCAGATCGTGGTGGAGCACTTCCGCGAGCTTGTCGCCCCGCTGCTCGACGGCCAGGCCAAGGCGATGGTGGTGGTCGGTAGCCGCGTGGAGGCGGTGCGATGGAAGCTGGCGATTGAAAAATACATCGCGGACCGGGGCTACAAGATCGGCACGCTCGTGGCCTTCTCCGGCGAGGTGAACGATCTGGAATCCGGGCCGGATGGCTTCACCGAGAACAGCAAGACGTTGAACCCCAATTTGAAGGGCCGCGACATCCGCGAAGCCTTCAAAGGCGACGAGTATCAGATCCTGCTCGTGGCGAACAAATTCCAGACCGGCTTCGATCAACCTTTGCTCTGCGGGATGTATGTGGACAAGCGGCTGGCCGGCATTCAGGCCGTGCAGACGCTCTCCCGCCTGAACCGCGCCCACCCCGGCAAGGACACGACCTACGTGCTGGATTTCGTCAACGAAGCCGAGGATGTCCTTGCCGCCTTCAAGGCCTACCACACGACCGCCGAACTCTCGGCCACGACGGATCCGAATCTCGTCTTCAACCTTCGCGCCAAGCTGGATGCCGCCGGCCATTATGATGACTTTGAGGTGGATCGCGTGGTCGAAGCGGAGCTGAAGGGTGCCAGGCAGAGCGAGCTGGTGGCGGCAATCGCGCCCGTGGAAGACCGCCTGATGAAGCGCTACAAGGCCGCTGCGTTGAAAGCGGCGAAGGAGAAGAACGACGAAGCCGCCACGAAGGCCGCGCAAGACGAGTTGAATGCCCTGATCCTTTTCAAGAGCGACATGGGCGCCTTCATCCGCCTCTACACGTTCCTTTCCCAGATCTTCGACTACGGCAACACCGCCATCGAGAAGCGCGCGATCTTCTACAAGCGCCTGCTGCCACTGCTGGATTTTGGCCGCGAGCGCGAGGGCATCGACCTCTCCAAAGTGGTGCTGACGCATCACAACCTGAAGAACCTCGGAAAACGACCGATGCCCCTCGGCGGAGGCGACACGCCCAAACTGGAGCCGATCACCGAAGCGGGGAGCGGCAGCGTGCAGGAGAAGGAGAGAGCCTATCTCGGGGCGATCATCGAGAAGGTGAACGACCTCTTTGACGGCGAACTCACGGAGCAGGACAAGCTCGTGTATGTGAACAACGTGATCCGCGGGAAACTGCTCGAGTCCGCAAAGCTCCAGCAACAGGCGGCGAACAACTCCAAGGAGCAGTTCGCCAACTCCCCGGACCTGAACGCCGAGCTCATGAACGCGATCATGGGCGCACTCGACGCGCACACGCTGATGAGCACCCAGGCGCTGAATTCGCCGGCCGTCCAGCGCGGGATGAAGGACATTCTGCTGAATCACGCCCGCCTATGGGAGACGTTGCGGGGACAGGCTGCCGAGTAGGCCCCCCGCCACACCGGTTCGCTCTACCTCGGGCGGAGCGGGGTCAGCTCATGCAGCTCGCTATTCAGCTCTTCCATGACCGGACGCCCCCACGCGTGAGCCACCGAGTGCGAGAGCAAAGAGCAGACGCTGACGGCGTCGCACTACCCGGGCAGCGAGTCGTCGAGGGCGGTGAGGAGGGCGGTGATCGATTCGGGGGTTTCGTCGCCCATGTTGGAGAGGCGGAAGGTCTTGCCTTTGAGCTTGCCGTAGCCGCCGTCGATGATGAAGCCGTGGCGAGATTTGAGATTCGCGAGGAGCGCGGCCACGTCGATGTCACGGTTGTTCGCGACGCAGGTGAGGGACTTCGAGCGGTAGCCCTCGGGTGCGAAGAAGGCGAAGCCGTGCCGGCGCACCCACGCGTGGACCATCTCATTCAGCTCCTCGTGGCGCGCGTGGCGGGTGGCTACGCCCTCGGTGAAAATGTCGTCGAGCTTCGATTGCAGCGCGTAGATGTGCGAGATCGAGGGGGTGCTCGGCGTCATGTCCTGCTCCTGGTTCTTTTTGAACTCGAGGAAGTCAAAGTAATAGCCCCGGCCTTTCACGGTCTCGGCGCGGGCAAAGGCTTTGGCGCTGGCGCTGAAAAGGGCGAGGCCCGGGGGCATGGCGAGCGCTTTTTGGGAGCCGGTGAGCAGCACGTCGATCCCGAGTTCGTCCATCGGAATGGGGACCACGCTGAAGGACGACACCGTATCGACGATGAGCAGGGTTTCCGGGAAGTCGCGCAGCACTTCGGAGATTTCCGCGATCGGCGACATCACACCGGTCGAGGTCTCATTGTGAATCAGCGTCACGGCGTCGAACCCTCCTTCCTGGAGCTGCGCGCGGACTTGCTCCCCGCGGATCGGCTGCCCCCACTCGACCTGCAAGGCCACGGCTTCCCGGCCGCACTTTTTCGAGACGTCGAACCATTTGTCGGAAAACGCGCCGCACATGCAGTTGAGGACTTTACCGCTGCCCACCAGATTGCGAATCGCGCCTTCCATCACGCCCCAGGCGGAAGACGTCGAGAGAAAGACCGGCTGGCTCGTCCCGAACAGCTCCTGCAGGCGCGGATGAATCGAGGCATAGAGCTTTTTGAAATCGCCGCTGCGATGCCCGATCATCGGCTGGCAAAAGGCGGCGAAGGTTTTGTCGGAGACCTGGACGGGACCGGGGATGAAGAGCTTGTACGGCATTTAGGATTTAGGATTTAGAATTTAGGAAATCAGGTGACGCCGAAGCCATCAAGGAGCGCGGGGTTCTAAATCCTAAATCCTAAATCCCAAATCCTAAATTGCTCCTCATTCCCAAATGAAGTGCTTGAGGCGCAAATCCTTCGCCCGGCTGAGGGCGTCGGCGGCGCGCGGACCTTCGAGGCGGGCGATGCGTTCATAGATGCCGATGGCGGATTTCCAGTTGCCCTGCTGCTCGAAGATGGCCGCGAGATCGAAGCCGGCCTTGTAGAACCAGAAAAACTCGCGCGCCTCGGTGCGATCCTGTTCCAACACGTCGTAATAGGCGGTGAGCGCCTCGGGCAGGCGGCCGAGTTTTTCGAGCGCCGTCGCCTTTTTGTAAAGCGCCTGGTTGCGCCACGCGATTGGGACCTCGGGCAGGGTGGCCAGTTGATCGAAGACGCCGAGCGCGGCATCGAGGACCTTCTTGTCCTTGCGACCGAGAATCAGCAGGTTTTCGCCTTTCGCCGCCATCGCCGCGTAGCGCAATTCCGGCTCGGGTGGTGCTGGCGCGGAAAGGATCGCATCGTAGAGCGTGACGGCTTCGCTTTCCTTGCCCAGCTTACCCTGAATGATGGCCTGTTGCTGGCGGGCGTAGAGCTTGAGCGGGCCCTCGCGTTTGACGACCTCATCGAAGAGTTTCAGAGCGCGTTCTACCGCACCCGGATTGATCGATTGCATCGCCGACTCACCGGCCAGGAAGAGCGCCGTCTCCGTGTAGGCGCTGGTCGGATTCTCCTGCGCCAGGGTGGCAAATTGGGTTTCCGCGCTCGCGAAATCGCCCGCCCGAAAGAAAACCTGCCCGAGCTTCATGCGCACTTCGGGCAACAACTCCGATTTCGGATGCTTGCGGATGAACGCCTGGGCCTGTTCGATCACCTTGTTTTCCTTGCCCGTCTGGGCTTCGGCGAGAAACACGGCCAGATAATCCCCGTGCTCGGTCGTCTCGGGCGGACCGGGAGAGACCGCCGCCGTGCGCAGGTATTGCGCCGCCGTCCTCGGGTCGGCACCCTGGAAAGCCAGCTCCGCGAGAGCCAGGCGGGCTTCGGCCTGCCGTCCGGCCAGCGGGAAATGATTGAGGTAAAGCTGGAGCGTCTCCTCCGCGCGCGGATCGTCGCTGCGCGCCTGCACCAGGCCCTGCTCGAGAATCAGATCGCTGCGCAACGGGCTTTCGGGGTAGCGCGCAATCAGGGCGCGATATTCGACGAGGAAACGTTCGTAGTTTTTCTGCTTGAGCGCCGCGAGCGCCGCGTCGAAGAGGGCGTTTTCGCGCAGCTTTGCGGAGTGCTCCCCGGCCCGCCGAAATTCGTTCGCGGCGAGCAAATACTGGCCTTGCTCGTAGAGCACGAGTCCGCGGCGCAGCTCGATTTCGGCCCGCTGCGCGGATCCCTTCACGGCCCGCTCCGCGGCATCGAGCGCGCGCACGGCGGCCTCGAGATCGCGCTTTTCGAGCAGTAAATCGGCGCGCATGAGGTGCGCAAAGGGAAGCAATGGATGCGTCGGATACGTCTGCACAAAGACATCGAGCGACCACGCGGCCTTGTCCTGCTTCCGGGAGCGAATCTGCATCCGCGCCACATAAAAACGCGCCAGGGCGGCGCAACGTGGCGGCTGTTTGGCAGCCCACTTCTGAAGCTCACTCTCGGCGGGATTTTCCTGCTGCGCGTAGATGCGATCGAGGCGGGCGAAAACGACTTCGAGCCACGGGCTCTCGGGGTATCTCCAGATGAAGGTTTCCAGCGGACGGTCGGCTGCATCGTAGCCGCGCAGAATGGCGCGTGCTTCGGCGGCTCCAATGGTCGCGCCCGCGAGCAGACTTTCCGAAAGGCCGCGCGGCTCGCGCACGACTTCGTCGAAAATGGCGAGGGCCGGCGCGGCATGGCCTTCCGCGAGAAGGAGGCGGCCCTCCACGTATTGCTTCCACTTCAGATCGCTCGCTTCCACCGGATGGAGGTTTTCGAGCAAGGCGCGCGCTTTTTTTGGCTTCTGGAGCTCGATCTGCAGTCCGGCAAGGCGCAACTGGATGGCGAGGTTGCGCGGTTCCGCCCGCGCGGCAGCCTCGAGCACCGGGACGGCCTGGGCGGTACGGCCGAGGGCCTGCAAGGCTTCTGCTTCACCGAGCCGCGCCGCGGTGGGAGCACCGGGCGCGCGGCCCAGCTCCTGGTAAAGCGGCAGCGCTTCGGCCCAGCGGCCCGCGGACGCGAGGATGTGCGCGCGCCACAGGCGCGCCTCGGCATCGCCGCGTCCCGCGAGCTCGGCACTGACGGCCAGGGCGTCGTCATATTCCCCGGTCTCAAGGAGCGCCTCGGCGAGGAGGCGCACCGCCGGATCGCGATCTCCGCCCGCGATGCCGTTCGAAGCGAGACCTGACTTCAGCTTCTGGATGGCGATTTGGGGGAGGGACTCGGCGAGCGCGCGGCGGGCGGAGGAAAGCAAAGGTGGCTCTTCTGCACGCGCATTCAGGTTACAGACCTGAACGACAGAGCAGCAGAAGGCGAACATCCAACACCCAACGTCCAACATCCAACATCCAATGCCGCTGCGGGCGCTCAATGGATGTTGGGCGTTGGATGTTCGGTGTCGGATGTTTTCCCCGCTCATAGCATCCGCTTCAAATACCGGCCGGTGTAGCTCTCCGCTACCTCCGCGATTCGTTCCGGCGGGCCGTGCGCCACAATTCTCCCGCCCCCCGCGCCACCTTCGGGCCCGAGATCGATCACCCAGTCCGCGCACTTAATGACCTCGAGATTGTGCTCGATGATGATCAGGGTGTTGCCGGCGTCGCGCAGCTTCATCAGCACTTCGAGCAGCTTGTGAATATCGGCGAAGTGCAGACCGGTGGTGGGCTCGTCGAGGATGTAAACGGTGCGGCCGGTGGCCTTTTTGGAAAGTTCCGCGGCGAGCTTGATGCGTTGCGCTTCGCCGCCGCTCAACGTGGTGCCGCTCTGGCCGAGATGCACGTAGCCGAGTCCGACGTCTTCGAGGGCGAGGAGTTTGTCGGCGATTTGCGGGACGTTGCGGAAGAAGCGCGCCGCTTCATCCACCGTCAGATCGAGCACGTCGGCGACATTCTTGCCCTTGTAGGTGACTTCGAGGGTTTCGCGGTTGTAGCGCCGGCCCCGGCACATTTCGCACTCCACATAAACGTCGGCGAGAAAGTGCATCTCGATCTTTTTCATCCCGTCACCCTCGCACGTCTCGCAGCGGCCGCCTTTCACATTGAAGCTAAAGCGTCCCGCCTCATACCCGCGAATGCGGGAGGCGGGGAGGCTGGCGAAAAGGTCGCGGATCGGACTGAAGGCGCCGGTGTAGGTCACGGGATTCGAGCGCGGCGTGCGGCCGATCGGCGTCTGGTCGATGACGATCGCCTTGTCGATCTGCTCGAGGCCGTGGAGCGACGTGTATTTTCCGGGACGATCTTTGGAGCGGTAAAAATGGCGGAACAGCGCGCGGCGGAGGAGGTCATCGACCAGCGTTGATTTGCCGCTGCCGGAGACGCCGGTGACGCAGGTCAGGCAGCCGAGCGGGAAGGACGCGGTGAGGTGGGCGAGGTTGTTTTCGCTCGCCCCGGTGATGGTGAGCCAGCCGGGGTTGTGTTCGTCCGTGCGATTCTGCGGTGCCACGTATTGCGGCCGGTGGCGTTGCTTCGGCACGGGAATTTTCGCGCGGCCCGAGAGATACTGCGCGGTCAGCGAGTGCTCGACGGCCAGGATTTGCTCGACGGTGCCCTGGGCGACGAGTTGTCCGCCGCGTTTGCCGGCGCCGGGGCCGAGATCGATCACGTGATCAGCGGCGCGGATGGTGTCCTCGTCGTGCTCGACGACGATGACCGAATTGCCCAGATCCCGCAGCCGGCGCAGCGTGCCGATGAGGCGATCGTTGTCGCGCTGGTGGAGGCCGATGCTCGGTTCATCGAGCACGTAGAGACAACCCGCCAGCCCCGAGCCGATCTGCGTGGCCAGCCGAATGCGCTGGGCTTCGCCGCCGCTGAGGGTGCCGCTCTCGCGGTCGAGTGAAAGATAGCCCAGGCCCACTTCGACCAGAAAATTGAGCCGGGCGGCGATCTCGCGCCCCACTTCGCCGGTGATGAAAAGCTGCTGCTCGTTGAGCGCGAGATTTTCGAGGAAGCTCCGGGCCTCCGCGATGGTCAGCCGGCAAAACTCGTGGACATTGCGCTCCCCGAACAGGCCATCGGTGCCGAGCCCATCGCTGCGCACGGTCACGGCGAGGATTTCCGGCTTCAGCCGCGCGCCGTTGCACACCGAACAAGTGCGCCGGCTCATGTAATGCCGAATGCGCTGCCGGGTGAATTCGCTCTCGGTGGACTCGTAGAGCCGCTGGAGCGAGGCCACCAGCCCTTCGAATGGCTTCTCGACTTTTTCCCGCTTCCCGTTTTCTCCCCAGGTAAAGGTGATCGCGCGGTCGCCGGTGCCGTGGCAGAGGGCCTCCTGGAAAGGGAGGGGCAGGTCGCGATACGGCGTTTCCATCGACACGCGGAACTCCCGCGCCAGCGAACTCAGAACGCCCGCGTAGTAGCTTTGCATCCGTTTGTTGGCCTTGGCCCACGGCGCGACCGCGCCCCCGGCCAGCGACTTGTCTCGATCCGGGATCATCAGATCCGGGTCGCAGACCGCCTCCGTCCCGAGGCCGTGGCAGGCCGCACACGCTCCGAGATGGCTGTTGAAGGAGAAGTGCTTCGGCGTGAGCTGTGGGAGCGTGTAGCCGGTGTCTGGATTGCTGTAATCGGTCGAGTAGCGCAGGGTTTCCCACGCGGGCTCGGTGTCGCTCTTCATCATCGTCTTCGTCTCGGTGGACTCGGGCGTCGTTGGAGATGCAGACGAAGAGGGAGCGGGCGAGATGCCGCGCAGGATGACGAGCCGATTTCCGCCCCACTTCAGCGCCGTATCCACTGAATCTGCGAGCCGCGTGCGGACCCCGTCGCGGATGACGAGCCGATCGACCACCACCTCGATGACGTGCCGGGCGTCCTTGGTCAGCCGGATGGGCTCGGTTCGTGTGAGCTCGATGATTTCGCCGTCGATGCGGGCGCGCACGAAGCCTTCGCGCTTCAATTTCTCGATTACGTCGCGGAACTCGCCGGTCTCGCTCTGGACGATCGGCGCCAGGACCACAATGCGGCTGTCCGGCGGGTAGGCGACGATCTGATCCACGATCTGCTGCGGGGAAAGTTTGCTGATCGGGGTGCCGGTGGCAGGGTCGTGCGGCTGGCCGACGGAGGAAAAAAGCAGCCTTAGATAATCGTAAATCTCGGTGGTGGTGGCGATGGTCGAGCGAGGATTTCCGCCGGAGCTGCGCTGCTCGATGGCGATGGCCGGCGAGAGCCCCTCGATAAAATCCACATCTGGCTTCTGCATTTGGTCCAGAAACTGCCTTGCATACGCGGACAAACTCTCGACGTAACGGCGCTGACCCTCTGCGTAGAGGGTATCAAACGCCAACGACGACTTCCCTGAACCACTCAAACCTGTAATGACCACAAGTTGCTCCCGCGGAATCTCCAGCGTCAGGTTCCGGAGATTGTGCTGGCGCGCGCCGCTGATCTTGATTACTGAAGCTGCCATTTCCGGCTTGGGTTTAAACCTTCAAGGGAAGCACAATTTCGAACCACCCTCCAAGAGCTAATTCCATGTCTGACCTTCCATTTGAAATGACCCGCGGCGAACTCGAGGCGATTCACGAAAAATTTCGCGAGATCAAGCACAACATCAACAACACTCTGGCGGTGGTGATGGCTCTGTCCGAGCTCGCGCAACGCAATCCGGTCCATTACGAGAAGCTTTCCAAAGCCGTCCTGACCCGCGGACCGGAGGTCGTTGCGGCGATGCAGGACTTCCAGGCCCTCCTGGCGGTCAAACTCAAGGGTGGCGACATCAATCGGCCCCCGCCCAGCGCACCGGCATCCGGGGTGTTTTAACGAAACGACGGACGCCGCTCGGGCCGGTGGCGATGGACGTCGCAGTGCTCCCCAAGGTCAGTGTGATTCTCGCCACGTGGCGGCGGGAACCGTCGCTGAGTCTCGTCCTCGAAGATCTCGCCAGCCAGACGGGCGTTACGGCGGAAGTAGTGATCATTGATCAGAATCGCCCGTTGATGCCGCCTGCGGCGTTCGAATCTTTTGCCCGCTCTCCGCATCAGCTCACCGTGATCGGTCACCCGCCGGGGGTGGTGGCGGCCCGCAATCGCGGGGCGCAAGTCGCCGACGGTGAAGTGTTGGTGTTCATCGACGACGACGTGCGGATTGATGACCCACGGTATCTCGCAACGCTCGCGCGAAACTTCACCGACCCGGGCATCGCCGCCGTGTGCGGTCAGGAACTGTCCCCGCCCGATTTCCAGCCCTCTCGCGAATCTGCAGGGGAGTTCGCCACCCCATTCGAGGAAGCCTGCTTTTTCCCGCGCGCGACGACCGAGCGGCGGGAGGTCTTCCATCTCACGACCTGCAATTGTGCGATTCGCCGCAGCGCCTGGGAGAAAGTTGGAGGACTCGACTCGATCTTCGCCGGCAATTCCTACGGCGACGACTACGACCTCGCGCTGCGCTTGCGCGCCGCGAGGCTGCGGATTGTCTTCGATCCCACGGCGTCCGTGCGCCACACGCGAGCTCCGATGGGTGGCCTGCGCCTGGACGATCCATGCAACCCCTGGTCGGAGGCGGACCGCTACCTCTCGCTTTGGGTATTCTACTTCCGGCACGTCCCGCCGAAGTGGCGCCGCTGGTATCTGCGCGACGCGATCCTGGGCAAGAGCCTGCTGCTCAAGCGCAATTTTGTGCGGCCCTGGCGGTGGCCCGCGATCCTGGCCGGGCTGGCGATGAGCTGCCGCCGCGCCCGCGCGCTGGCGCGCGCGACAATGTGAGGGCTGACTTGTCGTCGGAACGGGCGAACGAAGTGAGGTGGCGCCACGGCTCCCCAACGACCACCGCCTCGCTCGCCCATGGCCGACCGCAAGTCGGCCTCCCATTCCTACTCCGCGCGGACCACGACGATGTCGCTGGGATGCAGGTTGCACCAGACCTTCTCGCCTTTGTGGAAGGTCTCCTGGGTCGCGCTTTCATTGGCGACCACCGCGGTGAGTTCCAGGCCGCCTCCGGTCCTGAGCTCGAGCTCATCCGTCGCGCCCTTGAAGAGCTCTTCCTCGACTTCTGCCTCGAAAACATTGCTCCCCATCGGTTTCGCCTTTTGCAGATGGATCTTTTCCGGGCGGATGGAAACGAGGAGGTTGGTCATGCCGGCCAGGCAACTCTCGCTGGGGACGAGCAACTCGACGTCGGAGGCGAGGCGCAGGCGGGTGAAGCTGCCCTCCTCGGCCAGCACCGTGGCTTCGAGGATATTGGCCTTACCGATGAAATCCGCCACGAAAGTCGTTTGCGGCGTGTGGTAAATCTCCGAGGACGCGCCGAGTTGCTCGATCCGGCCTTTATTCACCACGGCGATGCGATCGGACATGGTGAGCGCTTCCTCCTGATCGTGGGTGACAAAGACAAAGGTGATGCCGAGCTTTTTCTGCAGGCGCTTGAGTTCGACCTGCATCAGGTGGCGGAGCTTGGCGTCCAGGGCGGAGAGCGGTTCGTCCAGGAGCAGCACTTTCGGGCGGCAGATGAGCGCGCGAGCCAGCGCGACCCGCTGCCGCTGGCCACCGGAGAGCTGGCTTGGTTTGCGCTGTTCCATGCCGCCGAGCGAGACCAGCGCGGTCGCTTCCTTCACCCGCTCGTTGATCTCCGGCTTTGGCACCTTCTGCATCTTCAGTCCGAAGCTGATATTCTCCTCGACGGTGAGGTGGGGAAACAAGGCGTAGCTCTGGAAGACCTGGTTGACGTTGCGCCGATACGGCGGCAGGTGCGTCACGTCTTCGCCGTTGAGCCAGACGGTGCCGTCGGTCGGCGCTTCGAACCCGGAGATCATGCGCAGGAGCGTGGTTTTGCCGCAGCCGGAAGGGCCGAGCAGCGTGAGAAACTCGCCGGCCGCGATGGAGAGATTTACTTCGGTCACGGCCGTGAAACTGCCGAAGCGTTTGGTGACGTTTCTAAGTTCGACCATTTGATCCATGGGACGCTCGGGAAGACCGGGGAGACAAGTCCCCGCTTCGGGGGATCCGTGAATGTTGAGAGGGTGCAGGGTTTTTCTCAACGCACGCCACTGAACCAATTCAACCTTTGCGGAACAAGGTTGATGTTGATCTGCTTGGTTTCGAGATACGCGTCGAGGCCGAAGGTGCCGAGCTCGCGCCCGATGCCGCTCTGCTTGTAGCCGCCCCAGGGCGCCTCGTTGAAAGTGGGATGATAGGTGTTCAGCCAGGTAATGCCGGCCCGCAGCCGGCGGAGCACGCGCAAGCCCTTGCCCTGATCGCCCGTGAAGACGCCGCCCGCGAGCCCGTAGATGGTGTCATTGGCCAGGCGCACCGCTTCCTCTTCGGTGTCGAAGAGCTGCACCACCAGCACGGGACCGAAGATTTCCTCGCGGACGATTTTCATCGCGGGCCGGGTTTTCACAAAGATCGTCGGCGCGACGAAGTTGCCCTGCGCGAGCGCGCCCTCGCTCAAGCGATGGCCCCCGCAGAGCAGTTCCGCGCCCTCGCCGTTGCCGGCTTCGATGTAGCCGAGCACGCGCTCCAAGTGCGCCCGAGTGATCAGCGGACCCATCTCGGTCTTCGGATCCAGCCCGTCGCCGACGATGATCCGGGTCGTCGATTCACCCAGCCGCGGCAGGAAACGCTCGGCGAGTTTGCGCTCCAGGATGAGCCTCGATCCGGCGCTACAGACCTCGCCCTGGCCCGCAAAAATGCCGAACATCGCGAACTCGAGGGCCACGTCGAAATCAGCATCGGCAAAGATGATGTTCGGGCTCTTGCCGCCGAGTTCGAGCGTGACCTTTTTGATGTTCCCGGTGGCGGCCATCATGATCTTGCGGCCCGTGGCGGTGCCGCCGGTGAAGGCAATCTTGTCCACCAGTGGGCTCGCCGCAAGCGCGTGGCCGGCGGTTGGGCCGGGACCGAGCAGCAACTGCGCAGCGCCGGGCGGAAACCCGGCCGCGGCGATCAGTTCGAAAAGACTCACCGCCGTGAGTGGGGTCGCCTCAGCCGGCTTGAGGATGCAACAATTCCCCGCCGCAAGTCCCGGCGCCAGCTTCCACGCCGCCATCAGCAATGGGTAGTTCCACGGGATGATCTGTCCACACACCCCGATCGGCTCGCGCACGACCATGGCTTGGATCGTCGGATCACTGACTTCGTAGGTCTGTCCGAGCGGCTTGGTAATCAGGCCCGCGTAATAGCGGAAGCAGGCCGCGGCATCGGCGACGTCGAACTTCGCCTCGCGGAGCGGCTTACCGTTGTTGCGCGTTTCGAGGGTGGCGAGTTCCTCGGCCTGCTGATCGATGAGGTCGGCGAGCTTGAAGAGATAGCCGGCCCGCTCGGGCGCCCGCATCTGCGGCCAGGGCCCCTCGTCAAACGCGCGACGAGCATGCTGGATGGCCAGCTCCGCGTCGCGCTCATCGCCGTCGGCGGCCAGCGCCAGGAGTTCATTGTTGGCCGGATTGAGGATCTCGCGCGTGCGGCCATCGCCGGCCTCGACCCACGCACCATTGAGGAACATCGGGAGTGTTTTCATGAAAGAACCCTTTCGTAGAACCAATTTCCGCCCGCTCGACGCGGAAGCAACCGATCTATCGGTCGGAGCTGAGGGTGAGCCTTGATCCTCCGAACGGGCCGAGGCGCCCGTTCAACTGAAAACCTGGAGTGTGCGCGGGAGCCCTTTTGCGAGAATTAAAGTTCTATTCGCCGCAGAATGTCGGGGAAGATTTGCTGTTGCCGATGATTGCCAAATATTTCTGCTCTCAAGGTCGAGAAGCCCGGTGAACCATGAGGCGGCTCCGCAGCGCTGGCCTACATCCGCTCGACTTCGCGCTTCTCGACGAAGATCTGCAAACCTTCGCGGGAGAAATTATCCATCAGTTGCTCGGGGTCGAGCGCTTCGGGCATCATCACCCCGCGTTCCTTGAGGCGATCGGTGACGAGCAGCTTCGCGGTCAGCGCCGCCGGGATTCCGGTTTGCACGACGGTCAGCGAGTAGCCCCACTTTTCGTAGGTATCCCGATGGCTATCCATCGTGTAGATGAAGTACTCGACCCGCTTCCGGTCCTTGGTGCCGCGGACCTCCGATCCGACGCACGAGTAGCCATCGACCGTGGCTCCGAGTTGCGCGGGCTTGGGAAGATTGGCGGTGGCGACGCGGATCGGGGAAACTTCGACGCCGTCCACCTTGACCTTCTTCCAGGTATCAAGGTTGAGCAGGTCGATGGATTTGGCGACGTGATACATCTGATCGGAGATACTGTATTTGAAGACGGAATACTTGACACCCTTGTCCACAAAAGCCGGATAAAGGCCCAGACTTACTCCTTCCTCGTGCGCCACGGCGTAAGTCTTTTGCAGGCCGATGGGATCGGGAAAGCGATGCCAGTCCACTTCGGTTTCGAGTGGCTTGCCGGAGGTGACGCGTCCGTCCTTCACGTAGTAGGGCACCGCATTGAGCTCCTCGAAAAGGGTCTCCGGGGAGAAGAGCACCGCGAAGCGGTAGCCGCGCACCTCGGCATTGTCGGCATCGAGCACCCGAATGCTGCTCGCCGTATCCAGCCGGTCCATGGCCCAGCGGGCAAAAACATTCACGGCGCCGGGATCACAACCCATGCAAAGAATGCCGGCCAGCCCCTTCTCGAGGAAAGGCTGATTATACTTCTCAATCTCAGCCTCGTAGCTGTTCTTGCCCGGCCGCTTTACTCCCGGCGGCGAATAAATGTCGGCCGCCATATCGACATAATGCGAGCCGGCCTGGAGGCAGGCCTCGAGGATGGAATAATTGGTGTAACAGTTGCACGCATTGAGCGTCACCGCGACCTTGTGCTCGACCATGGCCGCGGCGACTTTGGCCGTCTCCATCGCGTTCAGCGTGAGGACTTGAAAGCGGCTGCGCTTCGTCTCGGCCTGGAGTTTCTGAGCAAAAGTGGGATCGATGTCCGCCAGGATGATCCGGTCGAAACACTCGTACTCATGAAGCTTGCGGCCGATCACGGAGCCGACTCCGCCGAGGCCGATGACCATTGCATTTGGCATAAAAAAAGGCCGATTTCTGCCACGGCCATTGGCCGAACGTTACCTTTGCCAGGAGGAATTTACAAGCAGCATGTCTCCGACGCACCTTCCTGCCTTGCTCAAGGGCTCAGCCGCAACCAGGAAAACAGGCCCGTGTGCCGACCTCAATACGGTGCTTCCGCCTGCTTGCGAGAGGTAAACCAAAAGGCGATCGCAAACATCACGACCAGGGTCATGCCCAGGGCGGCACCGAAGGGCCAGTCGCGGGCGGAGAGGAACTGGTTCTGAATGACTTCACCAATGGTGGGGTCCACCCCGCCACCCATGAGCTGGGTGATCGCGAACATCCCGATGGCGGGAATGAAAACGAGCAGGATGCCGGCGACAACGCCAGGCTTGGTCAGGGGCAGAATCACGCTCTGAAAGGCGCGAATCGGACCGGCCCCGAGGTCAAACGCGGCTTCGACCAGTGAATTATCCAGCTTTTCAACGCTGCCATAGACCGGGAGGATCAGAAACGGAAGATAAGAATAGACCAGCCCGAGAACCACCGCTCCCGGGGTGTAGAGCATTTCGAAAGGTTCGGAAATGATCCGGGTATATTGGAGGAAGCCATTGAGCAGGCCGTTCGTGCTGAGGATCGTGATCCAGGCGTAAGTCCGGATCAGAAAGCTCGTCCAGAATGGAATCATCACCAGTGTGAGCAGGAGGTTGCGCCGATGCTCCGGCGCCCGCCCGATAAACCACGCCACCGGGTAACCAACTATCAGGCAGATGACCGTAGTAATCGCCGCATAGATCACCGAGCGCACGAAGACCGTGAAGTAAGTCGTTCCGAAACGGCCGGTGTCTTCATCGAAAAAGATGCGCCGGTAATTCTCCCAAGAGAAGTGATAGACCACTTGCCCGAGCTCATCCCGCTGACAAAAACTATAGACCGCCAGGATCAGCGTGGGGGCGATGACGAAGGCAAACAGCCAGACCAGCATGGGCGTCATCAGCAACCAACCGGCCAGGCCCGGAGGCCGCTGGCTGCCCGTCAACTCCGGTGCGCCGATCGCGCCTTGCATGGCCCTCTCCCAGCTACTTGCTCCGCTTGCTCTTCAGATCGGTGACCAGTTTGTCGATGTCCTTCGCGGCCTTGCCGATATCCTTGAAAGTCTCGAGTTTCGGATTGCCCGGCGGATAGCTCGCGGGATTGGCGCGTTGTTCTGGCTTGAGGAGCTTCACCGCCTCGGTGTTGGGGTTCGTGTAAGGGAAGGCCTCCGAAATCAAGACACTGACCTCCGGCTTCAGGATATAGTTAATGAACTTTTCGGCGTTCTCCTTGTTGGGCGCACCCTTGGGAACCGCGAGGCTATCGATGAACTGGTGCGCGCCTTCCTCCGGCAGCACATAGACAAACTTCTTGTTCTTCTTCCAAAGGATCGCGGCTTCCCCGCTCCAAACGACGCCAAGATCCACGTCACCGTTGAGCAGCGCGGTCTTCGGAGAATCCGAGTCATAGACTTTTACCTGGGGGAGCCATTCCGAAAGGACTGGCTTCGCCTTTTCGAGATTTTCCGGCGAGATGTCGTTAATCGGCAGGCCGAGCGTAGCGAGCGCCCAGCTCACCATTTCGCGGGCGTCGTTCAGGACGACGATGCGTTTCTTGTATTTCCCGGAGAAGACGTCCTTCGTGCCCTTGATCGGCTCCTTGACTTTCGCAGTATTGACGACGATGCCAACCGTCCCCGCCATCCAGGGGACGCTGAATTTTCCATCTGGATCATGGGGCATCTTGGTGAACTTCTGGTCGAGGTTCTTGAGATTGGGAAGGTTCTCCAGATTCAGCACTTCGAGCTTATCGGCCTTGATCAGGCCTTCGATGGTATATTCCGACGGCTGGATCAGGTCATACCGGCTGCCGCCGGCGGGCAGTTTCGAGAGCATCTCCTCGTTGGAAGCATAGTTTTCCACGTTGACCTTGATGCCGGTTGATTTGGTGAACCCATCGATGACCTCCTGCGGCACGTACTCGGACCAACAGAACAAATTCAAAACGCTCTTCTTTTTTGCCTGCCCATAGCTCGGGAGGGTGAGAGTAGCGAGGCAGACGAACGCGAAGAGGAGGCGGATGGTTTTCATAAGCGGATCTGGTGAAGGAAACAGCCGGTCAGCGGTTGAGTTTCCGCAGGCCCTCAGCAAGCACGACGAAGACAGCGGTCGCAAGGACAATCACGGCGGAAATGGCATTGAGGGAAGGGTCGAGACCTTTCTTGGCCATGCCAAAAACCTTGATCGGCAACGTCTGCGAGGCCGGTCCCGTCACGAAGACCGTGACGATGTATTCGTCCAGGGAAAGCGTAAAAGACATCAAGGCTCCGGAGACAATCGCGGGCAGCAGATAGGGCACCATGACCAGCCAGAACGCCTTGAGCGGCGGCGCGCCCAAATCCATGGCGGCCTCCTCAAGATTTGGATCCACGCCCGCCAGCCGGGCCTGCACGGCGACGAGGACGAACGGGAAACAGAAAGTGGTGTGCGCAATGATGATGGTCGCGTAACCGAGGCCAAACTCCGTCTCGGTAAAGAGGGCGAGCCATCGGTTGAGCGGCCCGGTGAGCGCGGTGAAGAAGATGAGCAGGCTGACCCCCATGATCACTTCGGGAATGACCATCGGGATAAAGATCAGCGCGCGGAGGGCGCGCAAGCCGGGATACCGGTAACGATAGAGCAACCACGCTCCCGCGGTGCCCAGCACGACCGAAAGCAGCGTCGTCGCGGCGGCCACGATCAGGCTGTTGTTCAGAGAGTCGATCAGCGGAGCGCTCTGCCAGAGCCGGGCATACCATTCCAGGCTGAAGCCGCCCCAAAGAAAGCTCAGCTCCGAGGCATTGAAGGAATAGACGATGAGCAGGACGATCGGGACATAGAGGAAAATGAACACCAGCGCTGACCACCAGCCGCAAAGTAAATTCACGAGGTTCATCCCCGAGGGAATCCGGAATCGGTGAGGCGCGGGTGAGCTCATCCAGAGCGACAGCATTAGCGGGCGTCATTCCGATAGGGAATTGAATTCGCCCCGCTGCGAAAGGCGACGGGAAGAAGTAACGGGAAGGTGGGGCCCTCACACCGAGGCGGCGGAAAGGGCTGGCGGAAAGCAGTTCGGCAATCCCAAAGGGTCTGCGTCTGGTGCGAACGGTATTGACCTTAAGGCAGTGAAAAATATTCGGCGCTCTGGTAGTTACCCTCGGCGAGCTTGACGATCTGCATCAGGACATCGTTCGCGAGGGTGCTGGCGCCGAAGCGGAATAGCTTCGGAGTCAGCCAATCGTCGCCGAGGGTATCGGCCAGCATGACGAGATAGGCGAGCGCCTCCTTCGCGGTGCGAATGCCCCCGGCGGGCTTCATCCCGATGCGCCGGCCCGTATCGTAATAAAAATCGCGGATGGCCTCGAGCATGACCAACGTCACCGGCAAGGTCGCGGCGGGGGCGACCTTGCCGGTCGAGGTCTTGATGAAATCCGCGCCCGCGCGCATCGCAAGATCGCTGGCAAACCGCACCTGATCGTAGCTGCCGAGTTCGCCGGTTTCGAGGATGACCTTGAGGGTCGCCGCGCCGCAGGCCTCTTTGATGGCGGCGATTTCGTCCGAGACGCGCCCATATTCGCCGGCATGAAAGGCGCCGCGGTCGATCACCATGTCGATTTCATCCGCACCTTCCTCGACTGCAAACCGGGTGTCACCGAGCTTCACCCGCAGGGCGCTCTGGCCGCTGGGAAAGGCCGTGGCCACCGAGGCGACCTGCACGCCCGAGGTCCCGACGAAGATCCGCGCCGCGCGCACCAGATTCGGATAAACGCAAACCGCGGCGCAGCTCGGGACGCCGAAACGCGCGTCGATCGGCTGAATCGCTTTGCGGCACAGATAGGCCACTTTGCCCGGCGTGTCCTTGCCCTCGAGCGTGGTCAAATCCATCATCGAGATGATCAGCGTCAAGCCCTGAAGCTTGGCGCCCGATTTGATGCTGCGCCTGGTGAAAGAGGCCGCGCGTTCCTCGACCATGACCTGGTCAATCCGGCGATTTTGGACCTTCGCACTCTGCATGACGTTCACGCGGTGACCCGAGCGGCGAATCAAAGGTCAGAATTCAAGATTGTCGGTTAGGAGAGCCGCACGAGGTCGCGCAGGAATTGGAACCAGATGAAAAACAAGCCTCGCCAGGAATAACGGATCGCCCCGGCTGCGTCCTGACGGAGCACCCCGCTGGCCAGGTTGTGCGCGACCTGCGCGCGCAGGTCGCGCTGGATATCTTCCTGGATCCTTTCCGGATCGAGCGACTCGAGATCGTCGAGGCGAACACTATTGCGGCTGAGGAAGGATTTGTGGCTTTCGTAGATTTCGAGAAAGGTCTGATCGCCGCGCAGGCGATTGACGCGCCATTGCGGGACGAGCTGCAAGCTGTAGGAAAACGGGTAATTCCATGTCGTCCAGATCCGGCCGTCCTTGGCCCGCGAAGACACGCTCAAGTAGTAGAAGGCAACATCGTTCTGGTCGATCAGGCAGATCGCGGCCTGGGTCCGGTCGCACGGCTTGTAAAACAGCCGGAAGAACTGCTGGTAATCGTCCCAATCCCAGCCCGCATCCTCCACATATTCGAAGCTCTCACCTTCCATCTCCTCGGTGAGCTCCGCGAGCGCGGGGAAGAGCTCGGCATTCGGCGGGGCTTTGTGCCGGAGATTCTTTTCCGGCGGCAGCGTCAGTTTGCGAATGCGGGTGAGAATCTCCAGCCAGGGCAGCAAGAACCAGCTCGCCGCACAGAAGACACCGACCTGCCAGAATCCGCTCAAGAGATAACCAACCAGAAACGAGGTGCCGATGATGCCGAGGCCGCCCAGCTTTTGCGACCAGACCGGGCGGAAACTGCGCAGGCTCAGGCTGAGCGCCAGAACTCCGAGGATCAGCAGCAGGTTCGCAAGCATTAAGGCGTGATGCTGTGCTTTTTCAGAAAGACTTCAAGTTCGTCCGGCCCGAAATCCGGGAGGACGCGCCCCTCGGCGGTGACCAATGTCGGGGTGCGGCGCTGGCCGGAAAGACCGCTCATTTCGTCGTAGGCGGCGCGATTCTCCTCCACGTCGATCACCTCGTACCGGTAGCCACGGGTGTCGAGCCACTCGCGCGCCATGACACACCACGGGCACCAGACCTTCACGTACAATTTGAGCGGAGCGGATGACATCAGGCGCGAAACTTAGGTCCCGCGCCAGCGCGCGTCAAAGCGGGGTTACTCTTCGGATTTTCCTTTGGCCGCCGCGCGCCACTTCTTGACCTTGCCCTCGAGGTAATTCACGACATTACGCCGGTAAGCGGCCATGACCTCGTCGGTCACCTCGTCTTCTTCGAGGACGCGGACGTTTTTGGCCGGGACCAGGAATTGGGTGCCGGCAAGCTGGAGCACCAGCACGGTCTGCTGATCTTTAAATTGGAGCACCGGAAATGCATCGCCTTTGTCCATCAGCCATTTTGCGCCATCGGCCAGCTGGACCGGGGTTTCTTCCAACAGCATCGCGAAGAGCACGACCTTCTTGCCTTCCGCATAGGCCGGCGCGAGTGCGGAAAACAGGAGAGCCAAAATGAGCGCGGAGTATTTCACCGGCGGGACGTTTGGCACAGCGCGGGAAAAAATCAACGCCGCGCCGCCGCGGCCCCTCTTTTTCTGCGCGGATGGCTCGGTGACGGAGGTCACGCAACAGCCTGTGACTGGGGGATTTTGTTGATCCGAGCCCGCGGCGGCACCGATCCGCCGCGAGAGCATCCGCCGGGGCGCTCCCGCCGACGATACCCGATCCGTGCCTCGGGGCGGAGTGGCGGAGAATTGGCTTTGCTTTGCCGGGTTTCGCTTTAGGCTTCCGCCCACGAACATCGCTCGCCGCAGAGACCTCGGAGTTGGGGAGATTGTCAGTTGAAGTATTTTCAGTGACGACTTGAAACCGATAACCGGGCACCGTCACCGAAGTTTTGCCAGAGCAGCTAACTGACACCGCCAAATGGGCAACAAACTCTACGTGGGGAACCTTTCGTTCAACACCACGGAAACCGACCTGCAAGACCTTTTTGGCCAGGCAGGAACCGTCTCTGAAGTCATGCTGATCCAGGATCGTTTTACCGGTAAATCGCGTGGCTTCGCCTTCATTACGATGGGCAGCGACGAGGATGCCAAGAACGCGATCACTCAGTTTCACGGCAAGCCGCTCGACGGCCGACCGCTCACCGTCAACGAAGCGCAGCCGCGCGAAGAGCGCCGGGGTGGCGGTGGTGGTGGAGGGGGTTACGGTGGTGGCGGAGGAGGAGGAGGGGGCGGTGGAGGCGGAGGCTATGGCGGTGGCGGGCGTGGTGGCGGGGGACGCGGAGGTCCAGGCGGTGGTGGCGGTGGAGGAGGGCGCGGCGGCGGTGGCGGCGGTCGGGGCGATCGCGGCGAACGCCGCTTCTAAGGACGCAGGCTTTTGAGAAAGCGCGGCGCGAGAAATCGCGCCGCGCTTTTCTTTTCGGCCCGGCGTTCGCGGGGCTTGCTTTTGCCTCCTCGGCAGCGCTACCGCGTGTCTCCAGCTCGCTCGCATGTTTGCTTCCCTCCTCACCACGCTCTTCTTTTCGCTGTCGGTGATCTTCGGCGCGCGCTCCGCGAAAGCGCTCGGACCGCAACTCGCCAATCTCGCCCGGCTCACTCTCGCCACGGTCCTGCTGGGTGCCTGGGCGCACTTTTTCGGGGCCGGTTTGCGCGGGCCGGGGCTGCCGTGGTTTCTGCTCAGCGGGGTGATTGGTTTCGGGCTCGGTGACATGGCGCTTTTCGGCGCGCTTCCGCGCATCGGCCCCCGGCTCTCCATTCTCCTCACGCAATGCCTCGCCGCGCCGATCGCCGCGCTGGCCGAATGGATCTGGCTCGGCACCACCTTGCGCGTGGTCGATCTCGTTTGCGCCGCGATCATCCTCGGCGGGGTTGGCATCGCGCTCGCCCCAGATCGAGGCGTGGAAATCGCGCCGCGCGTTTTCTGGATCGGGGTCCTTTTCGGCTTCGGCTCGGCACTGGGCCAGGCGCTCGGTGCGGTCGTCAGCCGCAAGGCGAACGGGATCAACGCGCTGGCCGGCTGGGCCATCGATGGCGGGACGGCCGCCTATCAGCGAGCGATCGGCGGTGTGCTCCTGACCTGGGCCGCGGCCTGGGTGTCGAAATGGCGGGGCACTGACCCCGCCGAAAAATTCGCGCCGCGCTGGCGCGAGGGCCTGCCGCTGGCTGTGGCCAACGCGCTGGCGGGGCCGGCGATCGGCGTCGGCTGTTATCAATGGGCGCTCAGGACGACCGCGAGCGGCATCGTGCTGCCGATCGTGTCCACCTCCCCGCTCGTGACGATGGTTCTTTCCTGGTGGATCGATCGCTCCCGCCCGACGCGCCGGGCGGTGCTCGGCGGGATGCTCGCGGTCGCCGGTGCGGTGGCCCTGGCCCTCACCCAGCCGGGGAAATAGAATGAACACAGCGTCCCACCCAAGCGTCTATTCGAGCCTATGACCAAATCGCTCCCTGCAGCCTTTGCCGTCCTCGCCCTCGCGCTCGCGTCCTCGGGGGCGTTGGCCGCCCCCTACTTTCGGACGGATGGTGTGAAAGCCTTTGCGGACGCGAAAGCCGCAGCGAAGCCGATCTTTCTCGTCTTCACCGGACCCACGTGGTGCGCGCCGTGCGCCAGCCTCGAAAAAGAGGTCTTTTCGACAAAAGAATTTCGCGCCTATGCCGAGGCCAGGTTCATCCTCCTGAAGGTGGAGTTTCCTGAGCCAGTGATCGAAGCGAAGCCAGCGGACGAGTTCCTGTATAAGTATATCACCCCCCCACTGCAGTTGCCGGTGATTGTCGTCATCGACTCACACGGCAAAAAGCTTGGGCAAACGGGCTACGGCGAGGGCGGGCCCAATGAGCTTCGCAAAGAACTCGATAAGTTTGTCGCCAAATAGGCGCGGTCGAGCGCGGGGTAAATCCGAGGAGCCTCAGTACGACTTCGCCCAGACCACGCGGCTCGCGCTCGGTTCACCGGTGAAGAGGCACTTCCCGCCTTCTTCGGCCGGGCCAAAGGGGATGCACCGGATCGTGACCTTCAGGTCGTCCTTGATCTTCTGTTCGACCTCGGCCGAACCGTTCCAGTGCGCGAGCGCAAACCCGCCGTGGATCTCCGGCTTGTCCGGATTCTTTGCGGTGAAAAAGGCGTAGAAGTCATCCTTCGTATTGATGCGCACCGTGTTGGCGTCGCGATAGGCCGTCGCGCGGGCCAGGAGCGCCTGCTGGATCTCCTCGAGGAGGCCCGCGGCCTGCGTCACGAAATCGTTTGCCGGCAGGAACTCCTTCTCCTTCGGTCCGCGATCGCGCCGCGCCACAGCCACGCTGCCCTTCTCCAGGTCGCGGGGACCCAGCTCAATGCGGATCGGCACGCCTTTCTTGATCCATTCCCAATTCTTCTGTCCGCCGCCGAGGTCACGCTTATCCACTTCCACCCGGATCGCTTCGCCCGCGAAGCTCTGGGCGCGCAACTCGGCGGCCAGCTTGTCCACGGCGGCGAAGACCGCCTCCCGCGATTCGGGTTTGGGCGCGACGGGCAGGATCACGATTTGTGATGGCGCGATGCGCGGCGGCAGGACGAGCCCGTCGTCGTCGGCGTGGGCCATGATGACCGTGCCAATGAGCCGAGTGCTCACGCCCCAGCTCGTGGTCCAGGCGAACTCGTGAGTATTCGTCCGCGAGAGAAATTGAATGCCGCTCGCGCGGGCAAAATTCTGCCCGAGGAAATGCGACGTCCCCGCCTGAATCGCCTTGCGATCCTGCACCATGGCTTCGATGCACAGGGTCTTCACGGCGCCGGGGAAACGCTCGCTTTCGCTCTTCTCACCGACAAAGACCGGCAGCGCGAGGTACTCGCGCGCGAAGGATTCATAAACGCGCAGAATCAATTCGGTTTCCTCCTGCGCCTGCTCCGCGGTTTCATGCGCGGTGTGGCCCTCCTGCCAGAGAAACTCCGCCGTGCGCAGGAACAGGCGTGGCCGCAGCTCCCAGCGCACCACGTTGGCCCATTGATTGATGAGGATCGGCAGGTCGCGCCAGGACTGCACCCATTTCGCGTAGCTCGCGCCGATGATCGTTTCGCTGGTCGGCCGCACGATCAGCGGCTCGGTCAGTTCGGCTGAAGGCGCCGGGCGCAGGCCGCCCCGACCGTCGGACTCGAGGCGGTGGTGGGTGACGACCGCGCACTCCTTCGCAAATCCCTCCACGTGCCCAGCCTCCTTGGCGAGATAGCTCAACGGGATGAAGAGAGGAAAATAGGCGTTCTTGTGCCCGGTCTCCTTGAACATGCGATCAAGCACGCGCTGCATCGCTTCCCAAATCCCATAGCCCCATGGCTTGATCACCATGCACCCGCGCACATCCGAATTCTCCGCCAGGTCGGCCGCGCGCACCACCTGCTGATACCATTCGGGAAAATCTTCGTCGCGGCGCGGAGTGATGGCAGTTTGGCTCATGGAAAAGGGCCGCGAAGTTAAGCCGCGTCCGGCGGGCAGACAAGCGGCGGTTCGCGGGGCAGTTCGCGCGGCAGTGTGAGGCCGACTTGTAGTCGGTGCGGGCGAGCGAACGCGAGGGGCGTTTGCCGGTGCGCGCCCCTGCACCGGCCGCCTCGCTTTGCTCGCCCGGCGGCAGCAAGTCCGCCCACATTGGCCGACTGCCAGTCGGCCTCACCCTTCCTCAGCCCCGCAGCAAGGCGCACAGGCCGCTGATCTGCTTCGGCGTGTGCCGCGCGGAGAGCGTGACCCGCAGACGCGCCGCATCGCGGGCCACCGTGGGGAAGCGGATTGCGGCCACGAAGAATCCTTTGTCGGCCAGCCTCTGGGCGGCCTCCACCGCCGCTTCCGGCTGCCCCAGGATGATCGGAATGATCGCACTCTGCAGCTTCTTCCCATCGGCAAACAGGCGCGGCATTTCCGTCGCGAACTGGGTGAGATTGCTGCGCAACTGCTGCCGGCGGCGCTCGCCGGCGGGGGACATTATGAACTCCACCGCGGCCACTCCCGCTGCGGCCACCGCCGGTGACGGCGCGGTCGAATAAATGAAGCTGCGCGCCCGATTGATCACCAAATCGACAAGCCGCCGCCCGCCGCAGATGTATCCACCGCTGCCTCCGAGCGCCTTGCTCAGCGTGCCCATCTGGATGTCGATCTCCCCGACGAGCCCGAGCTGGTCCGCGAGGCCGCGCCCGTTCTGGCCGATCACGCCCACCGCATGCGCTTCATCGAGCAAGAGCAGGGCGCCGTAGCGATTCTTGATCTCGACGATCTCGGGCAGGGCCGCCCAATCGCCGTCCATGCTAAAGACCGA
The DNA here is from genome assembly GCA_034667665.1 of Chthoniobacter sp. Classification (GTDB taxonomy): domain Bacteria; phylum Verrucomicrobiota; class Verrucomicrobiia; order Chthoniobacterales; family Chthoniobacteraceae; genus Chthoniobacter. Next base: position 64,872 of record JAXDQW010000098.1, on the reverse strand, counting down.
TTCGGTCGCGACCACCACCCGCGCCTGGGGGTAATGCTCACGCGCCCATTTCAGATGGCTCTCGAGCCGGCCGAGATGGTTGTGCGGAAAGACCCGCATGACCGCGCCGCTCAGCTTCGCCCCGTCGATCAGGCACGCGTGGCTCAGCTTGTCGAGAATGACCACGTCGTCCTTCTGCAAGAGGGCCCCGAGAGCTCCCAGCGCGGTGGCGTAGCCGCTGGAAAAGGTGAGCGCCGCCTCGGTGCGCTTGAACTCGGCCAGCCGTTCCTCGAGCCGCACGTGCGGGCTCAGCGTTCCGCAAACCAGCCGCGATGCCCCGGCGCCGACGCCATATTGATCGATCGCCGCCTTGGCCGCCTCGCGCAGCGCGGGCTCCGTCGCGAGGCCGAGGTAGTCGTTCGACGAAAAATTGACGAGCTGCTTGCCCGCCGTCTCCATGGTGGGCTGCTGCGGCGAATCAAATTCGCGCAGGCGCCGCAAGAGCGAGCGCGCGCGCAACTCGGCGAGTTCGGATTCGATCGTTGGGGGCATGAGGAAGGCTGGCTGGCTAGGTGGAATGGAGAAGCCGCACCGCTCCAATAATCCACTCGTCCCTCACTCCATTAAGCCCAATCGGACGCGGTTACGAGGAAAGGCCCCACGCCAGCAGCCGGTAGGAGTCGTCCCAGACCTGCTTGTCACCGAGAATGACCGCGATGACGTCACGTCCGCCGTAGGACGCGCTGGAGATCAGGCAATGCCCTGCGGCTTCCGTGTAGCCGGTCTTCATGCCATTGCAGAGCGGCCACTTGCGGAGCACCACGTTCGTCGATTCAAAGGTGCGCACCCGGCCATCGTTGTAGCGCCAGGTTACGCCCTTCTGGCAGACGATGCTGCGGACCACGCGGTTGCGATAGGCGGCCATCGCCACCTTCGCCATGTCGCGCGCGGTCGAGTATTGCCCCGGCGCCGGCAGGCCGTTCGGATTGACGAAGCGCGAGGTGGTCATGCCGAGCTGCGCGGCTTTGGCGTTCATCTTGGTCGCGAAGGCCTCGACACTGCCGGCGTTGTCGCGGGCGAGGCAGCGGGCGACGTCGTTCATGCTTTTGACGAGCAGCACCTGGAGCAGCTTGCCGCGGTCATAGACTTCGCCGGCCTTCAGATAGAGCTTCGACGGCTCCGCGTAGGTATCCACCAATTGCACCCGCACCGATTCATCGAGCGCGCCGTCCTCGGCGATAATCAGCCCGGTGAGCAGCTTCTGCGTGCTGGCCACTTGCCGCGCATCGTCGGCGTTGTGCTCGAAGAGGACCTTGCCCGATTGCGCGTCGAGGACGATCGCGGAAGCCGCCTGGATCACCGGCGGGCCGCTTTCGGTGGAAGCCGCGAAAGCTTCCGGAACTTCTTTCTTCGCCCGGACCGGCGCGCTCTCGGGCGGCTTCTTGGACGAGAGCGCGGCTTTCTTGCTCGCGGCAGGCGCTGACGGAGCGAACGCGAGGGTCAGGAGAACGGCGAGCGTACAGTGGAAGATTCGGCGGATCATGCGCGCGCTACTAAAGAAAATTCCGAGCGTTCTGCAAGCAGAGGCTCATTCTTTTGGCTCGGGCAGGCTCTTTTCCACCTGCGGATCCGGCGCCGCTCCGAGCGTTAGCGCCTGCTGATAGTGCCGCCGCGCCAATTCCACCGCGGGCGGGGTGCGCTGGAGATAGAAGACCGCGAGGTTGAAATGCGCCTCGGCGTAATCGGGAGCGATGGCGATCGCCTTGCGCATCTCGTCTTCGGCGCCGGAATACCAGCCCTTTCTCCCGATGGTGACGCCGAGATAGTGATGGGCGCGCGCGTCCTTGGGCTCGAAATAAACTGCCTGCGCCAGCGCGGCGAACGCCGCGTCGAGCTTGTCTTGATCGTAATAGATGACACCGAGAATCAGCCAGCCGAGGCCGTTTTCCGGATCGGTCAAGACCACCCGTTTGAGCTGCTTTTCGGCATCCGCATATTTTTTGGCCCGGTATTCGAGCAGCCCCAGATTGATGATCGTGGGGAGATTACCCGGAGCCAGTTCCAGCACCTTCTGAAAATCTTTGCGCGCAGCGTTGAGATCGCCTTTGGTAAACTCGGCGAGTGCCTGATTCGCGATCTTCTGCGCTTCCTCGGAAGCCTTCTTCTTTCCGGGTTGGTTGAGTTCCACCGACGGCCCCAGGCGGAATTTCGGAACCGGCTGCTCGGCCGCGGCAGGACAGAACGGCGGAAGCAGCAGCAGCAGCGCGCAAATGATGCGGACCACCGTCATGCTCCTTCACCTCGGCCGAGTTCGCGGGCGCGTTCCGTGGCGGCGCGCACCGCGCTCAGGAACGCGGAACGCACCGCGCCGGCCTCGAGCGCCTCCAACCCCGCGATGGTGGTCCCGCCGGGACTGGTCACCTCGTCGCGCAACGCCGCCGGGTGCCGTCCCGTCTGGAGCACCATCTCGGCCGCTCCGGCGACGGTCTGCGCGGCGAGCTTCAGCGCGAGTTCCCGGGGCAGTCCCATCAGCACGCCGGCGTCGGAGAGCGCATCGATGACCAGGTAAACATAAGCCGGCCCGCTGCCACTCAGGCCGGTGACGACGTCGAGCAACTCCTCCTTCACCCGCACCACCAGGCCCACCGCGCCGAGAATTTTTTCCGTGATCGCCGCGTCGTCTTCCGTTGCGGTCGGACCGAGGGCGTAGGCGGCGGCGCCTTTTTGAATGAGCGCCGGAGTATTCGGCATCACCCGCACGATGCGCGCCTCCCCGCCGGCGGCTTCCTGAAGGCGCGCGATCGGCAGCCCGGCCACGATGGAAATCACGAGCTTCCTGGCGGCGCGCTCGCGGACCGACCTGAGCGCATCGAGCGCATCATTCGGCTTGACGCAGAGCACCAGCGCATCGGCCGCCCCGGCGAGATCCTCGTTCGTCGCTGCCGCGGCCAAGCCAGCCGCCGCGGCGAGCTTCCGGGCCACTTCAGGGATGGCATCGCTCACCGTGATCGCCTCGCGCGGAATGGCCCCTGACTGCACGACCCCCTGCACGAGCGCCGTCGCCATTTTGCCGGATCCGAGGAAGCCGAGTTTCATCGCGCCAGACATACGCCGCAAGTTGCGCATGGGAAGCGGAATCTCCCACGGCCGGCGAGGTAGCTCGACATTCCAATGTCGAGTCGAATGACGATGAAACACACAAAGCATCGCCGAACTCTCGACATTGGAATGTCGAGCTACGACGCCTGCCCCACTTCAGGGCGCAGGCAGCCAGAAGCCGAACTCCCACGACTCGCCGTCTCCGAGCGCGGAGCCGGAGAAACGGGTTCGCACTTGGTAAAGGCCCCCCTTGCGGCACGCCGCGCAGGGAAGCACAAACTCCCCACGCGGCAGAAGACTCGCTGGCGAGCAGTGTCGAACGGCAGTATCTACCTGGCCCATGTCCCCCACACGCTCCATTCTGCGGTTCGCTTTTCTTGGCCTGCTGGTGGGCTGCTGGTTTCGAATGGCGGTTTCCGCCCACGGGGCGGAAGCGCCGGTGAGTGATTCGGTTCTGGTGACTTCCGCGCAGAGCGGAACGTGGTCAGCCGCCTCCACCTGGATTGGTGGGAAAGTTCCACCGGCGGGGGCGAAGGTTCAGGTCCGTGCCGGACACATCGTGATCTACGACCTCGACTCGTCGCAGGCGATCCGCGCCATTTTCGTGGCGGGGACGCTGAGCTTTGCGCGCGATCGCGACACCCGGCTCGACGTGGGGCTGCTCAAGATCCAGCCCGGCGAGGACACGAGCGAGGAGGGCTTCAATTGCGACGCGCATCTGCCGGACCCGGACCCATCGCAGCCCAAGCCCGCGCTCGAGGTCGGCACCGCGGAGCAGCCAGTGGACGCGCAGCATACCGCGCTCATTCGCCTCGTTTATTTCGACGGCATGGATCCGCTATCGTGCCCGGCCATCGTCTGCTGCGGTGGACGGATGGAGTTTCATGGGGCGAAGTTGAACCACACCTGGGTTAAGCTCGGCGCGACGGTGAAGCCGGGCGACACCGCGATTTCCCTCGGCGACCCGGTCACGGGTTGGCGGGTGGGCGACCGCGTGTTCCTGACCGCCACCACCCGGCAGATCAAGCACGACAAGACGTTTCGGCCCAGCGTGCGCGACAACACGCAAACCGAGGAGCGCATCATCCGCGGGATCGAGGGCACCAAGGCGACCCTCGACCAACCGCTCGCGTTCGAGCATCTGGGCGACGGCGCTTATCGCGGCGAGGTGGCGAATCTCAGCCGCAACGTCATCGTCGAATCCGCCGATCCCGCGAAGGCCCGCGGGCACACCATGTATCACCGCGGCTCGGCGGGCTCGATCAGCTATGCGGAGTTCCGCCACCTCGGCAAGGAAGGGGTGCTGGGCCGCTATAGCATCCACTTTCACCTCGTCCGGGACACGATGCGCGGGGCCTCGGTCATCGGGGCGAGCATCTGGGACAGCGGCAATCGCTGGATCACCATCCACGGCACGGACTATCTCGTGGTCCGCGATTGCGTCGGCTACCAGAGCGTCGGGCACGGCTTCTTTTTGGAGGACGGCACCGAGGTCTTCAACGTGCTCGATCACAACCTGGCCGTGCAGGCCTGCGCGGGAAAACCGCTGCCCAAGCAAGTCCTTCCCTTTGACCACAACGACGGCGCGGGTTTTTGGTGGGCGAACAGCCTGAACACCTTCACCCGCAACGTCGCGGCCGAGTGCGACGAATACGGCTACCGCTTCGACGCCACGCCCACGCCGGAGTTCTCACTCATGCGCAACGTTCCGCAGCCCGACGGCACGCGGCGCGCGACCGACATCCGCACGCTGCCGTTCGTGCGCTTTGAGGACAACGAAGCGCACTGCCAGCGGCGGCACTCGCTCAATTTCGGAGGCTTCGACAGCCAGATCAAAGGGGGCGTCGGGGGCGTGGGGCCGGATGAGCGGCATCCCTTCGTGATCCGCAATTTGAAGATCTGGAACGTCCACTGGGCGCTCCATCCCCAGCCTCCATGTGTGATGGTGGACGGCCTCGACGTGCATCACGCGGAATACGCGCTGTGGAAGGCGAACTACGACCGGCACGCCTACCGCGGCGTGCGGCTCGATGACATTTCGGTGAATCCGAACTTCGACCCGCGCGGGACGCAACCGGTGGAAGCTGACTTTCCCGGGGCGCTGAATCCCGTGGACGATCTGCCTCCTGAGACGGTGATCACCCGTGTCGTCAAGCAGGGTGATGGCGCGTGGCTCGTGCAGGGAACGACCACCGACAACGGCGAGATCAAGCGAGTCGTGGTGAACGGAGGCGAGGCGCGCGCGGTGCGGCCGAACTTTGGCGAGTGGGAAATGACGGTGCCGGCGGCGGAGCGCGAGTTGAAGGCGTTTGCCGAGGACGCCGCCGGCAACGTCGAGCCACGGCCGCATCTCGTGATGTTGGTGGAAAACATCTGGCAAACCCGATCCGGGTCGCCACCCGACGTTGCCGACGATCGAGACGCCGCGGTTGCGAAGGGCGATCCCGACCTGCTTCAGCCTCGCCGGGAAACCACGGACGGGCTGGGCAGAGCGATCAAATGAGGTAAAGATCGCGGAAATGAGCGCCCCCATTTTCTCCCGGCGCACCTTTCTCCGGCGAGTGGGCGTGGCGGCCGCAGTCACGGCTTTCGGCATTCGCCGCCGGGCGCAAGCGGCGGCGCCGGGTGTGACTGTGGAAGACACGCGCGTGATCAGCCTCGAACCGGAGTACTACCACGGCTGGCCGACCCTCGCGCGGCGGCGCAACGGCAGTTTGATCCTTGCTTATTCCGGTGGACGCGAGGCGCACGTTTGTCCGTTTGGCCGCGTCGAATCGATGGTCTCGCACGATCAGGGCGCAACGTGGCAATGGCCGCAGACATTGCTCGACAGCCCGATGGATGATCGCGATGCCGGCGTGCTCGAAACGGCGAAAGGCACGCTGCTGGTGACGACCTTCACCTCGCTCGCCTACGAATCGCAACTGCACGCGGCGGAGAAAAAGGCCGGGGATCAACCGCTGCCCGGACGCTTCCGCCGATGGAAACTGGCGCACGGCCGCTTGTCCGAGGAGCAACGCAAGTCCGGCCTGGGCGAGTGGATGATTCGTTCAACCGACGGCGGCATCACCTGGTCGGCGCGGTATCCCACGATCCTCAATAGCCCGCACGGCCCGATCCTACTTTCCGATGGACGCCTGCTTTACGCCGGCAAGGAACTGTGGACGGCCGGCCGGCGCATCGGGGTCTGCGCATCGACCGACGACGGACAGACCTGGCAATGGCTCGCCGAAATTCCGACGCGTGCCAGCGATCATGCCGCGGCCAATTACCACGAGCTCCATGCGGTCGAAACCGGAGACGGCCGGCTGATCGCGCAGCTTCGCAATCACAACCAGGCAAACAGCGGCGAAACGCTGCAGGCCGAATCCAGCGATGGCGGCCGGACGTGGTCGGAGCCGCATCCCATCGGGGTTTGGGGCTTGCCTTCCTTTCTGCTCCGACTGCGCGACGGGCGGATCCTCATGAGCTACGGGTATCGCCGCGCACCGTTTGGGAATCAGGCGCGGATCAGCGAAGACAAGGGCCGCACGTGGTCCGAGCCGTTGGTCATTTCCAGCGATGGCACGACCGGCGATCTCGGCTACCCGAGCACCGTCGAATTGGAGGGCGGCGCTCTGCTGACCGTGTGGTACGAGCAGATGAAAGATTCGCCGAAAGCCGTGTTGCGCCAGGCCCGCTGGCGCCTGGCGCCGTAATGGGAGGCGCGCTCCGTGGCTTGCCGGAGGCGCTGCGGCTGGCGAATCTTGCGCTTCCCATGAGCGTCCAGCGTTTCCTTTTCCTGCTATCCTTCCTGCTCCTGGGCGCCGTCGGTTTTTCCGGCGCTGATCTCGATCGGTCGGGGCTTCAAGCTGCCGCCAGCTATTCGGCGAGCCGTCGGGGGTTCTCGCTGCTCGTGATCCAGCACGGGAAGACGATCTTCAGCGACTATCAGAATGGGACTTCGGCCGGGGACCCGCACAAGATTTACAGCGGGACGAAAGGCTTCTGGGTACTCGCCGCTCTGGCGGCGGAAGAAGACGGAATCCTGAAGCTCGACGAAGCCGTCGCGGCGACCATCCCGGAGTGGCGGACCGAGCCGAGGAGGGCGCAGGTCACCATTCGCAACCTCCTCACCCTCACGAGCGGTCTTGACGAAGCGGCCTATCTGCACAGCGATTCGGTGGCGGACCGCAATGGCGCGGCTTTGGGCGTAGCGATGGTGGCCGCGCCGGGCGAGCGCTTCATCTATGGGCCGGCTCCTTTGCAGGTGTTTGGCGAGCTTTTGAAGCGCAAGCTCGCACCGCGCGGACTGACGCCCACGGCATACCTCGAGCGCCGGGTATTGCGGCCACTCGGGCTGGGTGCGCAGACCTACAAGAAAGATCGCGCGGGCAATCCGCTCCTCGCGTCGGGATTCCTGCTCACGGCTGAGCAGTGGGCGCGGATGGGCCGGTTGATCCTGGGCCAGGGGTCGCCAGTCGTCGGGCCCCACGCTTTGGCGCAGTGTCTCCGCGGTACCTCCGCCAACCCGGCCTTCGGCATGGGCTTTTGGAACAACCGCGCAGCCAGTCAATCCGGCGCCCGGGAGTTCGATATCGAGGACATGCTGGAGCGGAAGTGGCCGCAGCAGGACTGGCGGGCGACCTGCCTCTGCCGCGCCGCGCCGGCGGATCTGGTGGCGTCCGTTGGCTCGGGCTATCAACGGCTTTTCGTCATCCCCTCGCTCGACCTGATCGTAGTGCGCCAAGGTCTCGACGCGCGCTTTTCCGATGGCGAGTTTCTCCGGCTCCTCCTGGGCCGCTGAATCCGCAGGCTGGGTTTTCTCGGAACGCTACGAGGCCGGCGGCTCCTCGGGTGTCCCCGCTCCGCGGCGGCGACACACGCGCAAGTTCGACAGGCGCTACGCTTCGCCTTGCGATTGGTCTTGGGCCATCAATTCGGGGTCCAGCCATTCGCAGTACTGTTTGCGCATGGCGGCACTCAGTTCGATCAACCGCCCCTGAATGCGGTCGAGATATTCGTGCAGGCCGGTCTTAAAGATGTCGGCGATGGCCGTGTAGTTCAGGTCCGAGCACAGGCGGCCCGAGAGGCGTTCGGTCTCGTTGGTGAAATGCGCGCGGTCGCACCCGGAGATCCGATGAATGGCCGAATCGAGCTGGTCCGCGCAATAGCGAATCGAGCGGGGAAAACTGTCGTGCAGGATGATAAATTCCGCGACGCTCCAGGGGCTGACCTGGCCGGGGTGCAGCTTGCGATAAGCCTCGAAGGCGCTGCAGGATTTGAGCACCGCCTGCCATTGCACGGTATCGACCGTCCCGCCGACCCGTTCGCCGCTGGGCAGCAGGATGTGATATTTCAAGTCGAGGATGCGCGAGGCGCTGTCGGCGCGTTCGAGATATTTGCCGATCTGGAGGAAGTCCCAGCCTTCGCCGTGGGTGAGCGTGGCGGCGGTCGTGCCGTGGAACTGGTGCGCCTGATCGACGACCCGCCGGTAAAAGTCGATCGCGCTGGCGGCGAAATGCTGGTGCGCATCCGCGGAGTTGATCCACAAATACAGGCTGTTGATGCGCTCCCACATTTCGCTGGAAATGTATTCGCGCACGGTGCGCGCATTTTCGCGGGCGATGGCGACGCAGGAGCGGATGGAATTCGGGTTCTCCTTCGCAAAGGTCACGAACTCGCAGACGGCCTCGCCGTTGGTCACGGCGTAGAGCTTCTTGAAAAGCTTCAGGTCTTCGAGCGTCGCCAGGATCGGTTCCCACCGGAGGCGCTCCGCCTCATCGCCGGTGAGATCATCGTCGAGCGAGAGGTGGAGGTTGACATCCAGGATGCGCGAATTGTTCTCCGCGCGTTCGATGTAGCGGGCCAGCCAGTAGAGGGAGTCAGCAACGCGGGAAAGCATGACGGCGGATAATTGGAGTCGAGGCGGTCGTTTGTTGGAGGAGTGGTCCGGCCCAGTGCCGATCCGGCAATCCTTTCAGCCTATTCATCGTCGATGACCCACGAGTCTTTCGAGCCGCCGCCCTGCGAGGAATTCACGACCAGCGAGCCTTTGCGCAAGGCCACGCGGGTCAGGCCGCCGGGAATGATCGAAATCTTTTCGCCACTCAGCACATAAGGCCGGAAATCGATGTGCCGGCCCTCGATCGCGCCGTCACAATAACTGGGGCTGCGGGAGAGTTGGATGACGGGCTGCGCAATGTAATTGCGGGGATCCTTGAGGATGGCCTGCCGGAATTTTTCATGCTCTTCCTTGGACGCGTGCGGCCCGATCAGCATGCCGTAGCCACCACTTTCATTGGCGCTTTTGATCACGAGGTCGGGGATGTGATCGAGCACATACTTCCGGTCTTCGTCAAACATCGTCAGGTAGGTCTGGACGTTGGGCAGGATGGGTTCCTCGCCCAGGTAGAACCGAATCATTTTCGGCACAAAATAGTAAACCACCTTGTCGTCCGCGATGCCCGTTCCGATGGCGTTGGCGAGGTTGACATTCCCCCTGGCGTAGGCTTCGACGATGCCCGGCACGCCGAGCACGGAGTCCTTGCGGAAGACGCGTGGGTCGATGAAGTCGTCATCAATCCGGCGATAGATCACGTCCACCCGTTGCGGACCCTTGGTGGTCTTCATGTAAACGACGTGGCCGTCCACGAAAAGGTCCTGTCCCACGACGATTTCGATGCCCATGGCGCGCGCCAGGTAGGAGTGCTCGAAATAAGCGGAGTTATAGATGCCGGGGGTGAGCAGGACGACGGTCGGATCATCCGGATCGGGGCAATTCGCCGGCGCCACGTAGCGCAAAAGGTTGAGCAGTTCCTGCGCGTAATCATCCACCGGACGCACCTTGTGCCGTCCAAAGAGCTTGGGAAACACCCGCTTCATGACCTGCCGGTTCTCGAGCACGTAGCTCACTCCGGAAGGGCAACGGCCATTGTCTTCGAGCACCAGATAGTTGCCGTCGCGATCGCGGATGAGATCACTGCCGCAAATGTGGATGTAAACATTCTTCGGCACGTCGAAGCCGATGAACTCTTTGCGGAAATGCTTTCCGCTGAGCACCACCTCCTCAGGAATCAGCCCTTCCTTGATGATTCGCTGCTCGTGATAGAGATCGTGCAGGAAGAGGTTCAGCGCCCGGATGCGCTGCGTCAGACCGCGCTCGACGTGCTCCCATTCGTGCCGCGGGATGACCCGAGGAATGAGATCGAACGGGAAGATGCGCTCGGTGCCCTGATTGTCGCTGTAAACGGTGAAGGTGATGCCCTGGTTGAGAAAGGTATTGGTTGCCAGCGCCTGTTTACGTTCGATTTCGCCATCCACCATTTCGCTGAAGCGCGCGAGCAAACCCCGGTAGTGCGGCCGCACCACGCCGGGTGCGCTGAACATCTCATCGTAAAAATCCCCCACATCATAGTTGTCGAAGGTGTTGCCCATAAGAAGCCCTGAACCGTCGCTTTACGTGCCGACCACCTGCGGCTCGTAATCGTAGGCGACCACCGTCGATCCGAACTTCGGATAGACGAACTTGCACGACGGGACGTGCTCTTTGGTGATCGCCGAGGCGTGCTCCAGCCCGACATTGCAGAGGTGCCGCAGCGACTGATGAAGCAGCGCGGTGCCCAGTCCGCGATTGCAGTATTCCGAGAGCACGCACGGTCCCGAAAGCAGATTGCTCTCGCAGTCGCTCTCGGTGGAAATCACCGACGCACCGATGATGCGCACGCCATGCGAGACTACGATCGCCGGCATGCTTTCGCGCTGAAAGGCGAGATCGAGTTGAAGTTCCAGGCGCTCGCGGAAAATCTTCAGCACGTCGCTCCAGGCGCTATCGAGCGAGAAGGAAGTCATGACCACGCCGCGCACCAGCTTCGACTCCTCGCGCGACGCCTCACGAAAGGAAAAAAAGGCTGGAAGCTTGTTTTCGAGCGGCGGGAGTTTGCTCAAATCCCATGTGAAGCGCTTCCAGCGCACTAATTTCATGAAGGGGCAGTGTAGAATCCCAACCGGGGAAATCAATGCGGATTTCCCGGTGGGCCGCGAAAGGGGGCGCCGACTTGCCGTCGGCGAGGCGAGGAGATGAGTGCGGGCTCGTCCAGAGGTCCGCGCTCACCCTTGGCGAAAGCCGGCCTTTGGCTTGGGAATCAGCCGGGGATTTCCCGAAGCATCTGCGCGTTCGTGGGGAATTTGCGCAGGAAGAAGAGCAGCCGCTCCATGGCTTCCATCGGTTTGTGGCCGGCCAGGCCCCGGCGAATGACATTGATCTTGTGCAGGTCGTCCGCGGGAATGAGCAACTCCTCGCGGCGCGTGCCCGACAGGAAAATATCCACGGCCGGATAAATGCGCTGATCGCTGATCTTGCGATCGAGCACGAGTTCCATGTTTCCCGTGCCTTTGAACTCCTGAAAAATGAGCTCGTCCATCCGGCTGCCGGTATCGATCAACGCCGTCGCGACGATGGTCAGCGAACCGGCTTCCTCGGTGTTGCGCGCCGCGGCAAACAGCTTGCGCGGAATCTCCAGAGCGCGGGCATCAATGCCGCCCGACATGGTGCGGCCGCCGCCGCCCATCGCATTGTTGAAGGCCCGGCCGACGCGGGTGATCGAGTCGAGTAACACGAAGACATCCTTGCCCGATTCCACCAGGCGCTTGGCGCGCTCGATGGCGAGTTGCGCGATGCGGGTGTGCGATTTCACATCGCTGTCGTTCGAACTGGCCATCAATTCGGCATTCGGCACGGTGCGCTTGATCTCGGTCACCTCCTCCGGGCGCTCATCGACGAGGAGGATGATGAGTTTGATGTCGGGATGATTCTTCACCACGGCGTCGGCGATGTGCTGCAGCAGCGTGGTCTTGCCGGTGCGCGGCGGAGCTACGATGAGACCGCGCTGCCCTTTGCCGATCGGCGTCATCAGGTCGATGACCCGCGTGGTGTAACGATCCGGAATGGTTTCCAAAACGATCCGCTCCATGGGGCTGACCACAGTCAGCTCATCAAAGGCGGGCAGGGTGGTCGAGTTTTGCGGCGAGTCGCCGTTGATTTCGGTGAGCCGATAGAGCTGCGCGCCACGATTGCCGCGGCGCGTCTCGCCTTTCACCCATTGGCCATCGCGCAAGCCGTAGCTGCGGCAGATTTCCGGCGTCACGAAGACGTCGTTCGGATGCTGCGCGAAGCCGCGTTTGGGGTCGCGCAGAAAGCCAAATCCCTTACCCGAAACTTCCACGATGCCCTCGGCCTCGCCGAGTTCTTCGATGGGTGGGGGCGCTTCCACGCGTGGCGGCGCTTCGGAGGCGGGAAGGGCGATCGGCACCACCGGGTTGGGATCTCCACTCAAACGGGCCTGCTCCTCCATCTGCTTCGCCACATGGCGCGGAATGTAAACCGGCCGCGGACGGAAGGCGGGTTGGTCCGCGACGGGAGCCGCGGCAGGTGCCGGGAAGGCGGCGGGAGCGGGATCAGGCTTCACTGCGACAGGGGTAGGAGCTGGCGCCGGGGCGGCTTCGCTCCTGGCGCTGGAAGGCCTCCATTCCTCTGCTGCTGGCGGAGCGGCCGGAGGAGCGATCGGAGTTGGAGCCGCGGCGATGGACGCCTTTGGTGCTGCAGGTGCCGTATCGGCAAGCGGCAACTCGTCGTCCGCCTTCGGCACCTTCGCTTTCGCGACCTTTTTGGCAGGGGCCTTTTTGGCGGCAACCGTTTTGGCGCGCGGCTTGGCAGCCTTGGTCGTGGTGGCCTTGCCCTTTTTGGTGGAGGCTTTGCGCTTGGGCGGAGGGGTGGCCGGACCGGGTTTTTCTTCGAGTAAAGATTCTTGGGTGGACTCAGTCATAATGATGTAAAAATCGACGGCGGGGACCTTGCCGCGGCGCGAGCGTGGTGGGTAGGAAGAGGTGAACGGTTATTAACCGGAAATGCTCGCGAGCACTTCCTCACTCGCGTCGAAATTGGAGTGCACGGATTGCACGTTATCATTTTCCTCGAGCGCTTCGATCAAACGGACGAGGCGAACTGCAATCGCCTCCCCCGTGACGAACATCGGGCTCTCGAGAATGAACATGAGCTTTTGCGATTCAGAGGGCGTCCCGGCGGTTTTCAAGGCTTCGGCGACCGCATCGAGCTGCTCGGGCGCACTCGTGATCAAAGTTTGGAGAAAAGGTTGCCGCGCTTCTGGTCGAGCGCGCCTTTGAGGCGTTTGACTTGGGACCACTTGTTATGACCCGCCATGGATCAGGAGGTAGGAGTAAAAATATCGGGAATGCGCCGAGGTAGTGCTTGCAAGGGAGAGGTCCTGCCGAAAAGTCAGGACAACCGGTGACGCGGTCTAACAATGCTTAAGGTGCTAAATCTTTTACGTTACGTCAATAGTCTTTTTTCCCGGCGCGGGCATGAGCGGTTGGCGGTCGGAAAGGTCGTCTCGAGGAACCGCCGGCGTTGGGTTGGGGGGACAGACTCAGAGCTCGCTGAGCAAGTCGCAAAGCGAGTTGCGGGGGCGTTCGAGCCGAAACACTTGAAGCCCGGCCTCCGCGGCACCCTGCCAATCGGCGATCGGATCGTCCCCAACGTGCAAAGCATCGCCCGGGGCGACGCCCGCCATTTCGAGGGCATGCTGAAAAATCCGGGGTGCAGGCTTGTTCGAACCTACCTCGCTGGAGATGACGACGTGGCGAAAGAAGCGAGCAAGCTCGAGTTGCTCAGCAATCTGCCGGTACCGACCATCGAAGTTCGTAATCAGCCCAAGGGGGATACTGGCGCGTTCGAGCGAGGCGAGCACCTCGCGCACCTCTGGATACAACGTCCAGACCTTTGGACGGACGAATTCCAGGTAAAGCTCCTCGAAAAACGGTCCCCGATTCAGCTCGTGTTCGCCGACGGCACAGCGGTCGAGGACCCGCTGGACCAGTTCGCGCCACCAGCCTTTGTCGTCGTCCGGACGAGCATGCTCCGTGTTCGCTGGAGGCGGCAACTCGTTCCAAATCGCTCGAAACGCCGCGGATAATGCCACTTCTTCCCTGTGAATGCCGTGGCGTGCGAGCACGTCCCGATAGTGGAAGCCGACTCCACGGGGTAGGTGAAATAACGTCCCCGCGGCGTCGAAGAAGATCACCTTTGGCCGGCGGCGACGCCGTTGCGCGACACGCATCAGCGGCGAGCGGGCAGGGTCTGGAATGGCCACTCGGAACGTTTCTCCCCTTGACGCTTCACTGGGTGACGCGTAGTTTGCACTCCGCAAATACCGGCACATCCAGAAGTGGGCCTAATCACCCCACTTTTTTTTGTCCCCGGACCCATCAACCTATGAATAGCGAAATCCTGGCCGGCCTCGAGTATTTCGAGCGCGACAAAGGCATTAAGCGCGAAGTGTTGCTCGAAGCAATCAACAACGCGGTGCTCTCTGCTGCCCGCAAGGCGGTGGGACCGGCGCGTGATCTGCGGGTGGATCTCGATCCGAAGTCGGGTGAGATGAAGGCCTACGCCAAGCTCACCGTGGTCGAAAAAGTCGCGAACAAGCACGACGAGATTTCGTTCACGCTGGCCAAAAAGTTCAAGGCGGATGTGCAACTCGGCGAGGAACTCGAAGTGCCAGTCACTCCGCGGGATTTCGGCCGCATTGCGGCGCAGACCGCCAAACAGGCGATGATGCAGCGCATCCGCCAGGCGGAGAAAGAAATGATCTACGATGAGTTCAAGGATCGCGCCGGCGAGATCGTCAGCGGCACGGTGCGCCGCTTCGAGCGTTCCGACGTGATTGTGGATCTCGGAAAATTTGAGGCCATCATGCCCAATAAAGAGCGCGTCCAGACCGAAGACTACAACGTGGGCGACCGGGTTCGGGCCTACGTCGTGGCGGTGGAAAACGGCGCGCGGGGACCGGAAATCATTATCAGCCGCAGCCATCCGAATTTTGTCCGCCGTCTGTTTGAAACGGAGGTCAGCGAGATTGCGGACCGGACGGTGGAAATCAAAGGGATCGCCCGCGAGGCCGGCTACCGGACCAAGATTGCGGTGTTCAGCGCGAACGAGAAAGTGGATCCCGTGGGCGCCTGCGTGGGCATGCGCGGGGCTCGGGTCAAAAACATCGTCCGCGAGTTGAACAACGAGAAAGTGGATATTATCCGCTGGAGCCCCGAGGTGAAGGACTTCGTCCTCGAAGCGCTCAAGCCAGCCAAGATCAAGAGCGTGACGCTGGATCCGGTGAAAAAGGCAATTTTGATCAAGGTGGATGAAGACCAACTCTCGCTGGCGATCGGCAAGCGCGGCCAGAATGCCCGCCTGACTTCACGCCTCACCGGCTGGGATATCAACATCGAGAAAGACGAAACCGCCGCCGAAGTTTTCTCCGCCCGTGTTCAGCAGGCCGCGAAGGCGCTGGCGGCTTCCCTCCAGATCGACGAGGTTGCTGCCGCCTCCCTTGTGAAGGGCGGTCTCGCTTCGATCGACACCATTGTTGACGTCGAACCACAGGATATTGCCGATGCGATCGGGATTGACCTCGACCGAGCGACGGAAATCCATAACGCGGCCAAACGCGCCCACGAAGCCATGGCTTCCGCGCAGTAAGCCATGACGGCGCTTCCCCACGCCCCTTTTGATGCCCACCAAGACGACCACCAAGACCAGCCCCAAGAAGGCCGACCACGCGCGAGCCGCGAAGCCCTCCGCCGCGTCGAGGACCGCCGCGCAACCTGCCGCTGAGCACGCCAAGGAGGTAGCGGCGCCGCCCGCCGCCCCGAAAGCCGAGAAGGAAGCGACGGTCGATCTCCTCGCGCCCAAAGAAAAGCAGCCGCGCCGACGCGCGGATGCCGGGTCGCATACGCTGCACGTTCCGATCTCCAAGATCCTGGAAGCGGCGCAGCCCAAGGCAACCCCGACCCCGATTCCGGAGCCTGCGCCAGTGCCGGCGCCAGTCATCGCGATCACGGCGTCCGCGGCCCCCGCCGCGGAAGCGCCCGCGGACGGTGAACCAAAATCGGATGAGAAAATCGTTCACCTCAAGCCGCCGTTCACGATCAAGGATCTGGCGGATGCAATGGGACTCAAGCCGTTCAAGATCATCGGCGACCTCATCGAGTTTAATATTTTCGCCAAGCCGGCGGATGGCATCGAGCCCGACATCGCCGCCAAGGTTTGCACCAAGCACGGCTTCGTCTTCGAGAAGGAGAAGCGCAAGGAGGGCGGGGGAGTGCACAAGGTGGCCGAGGTGGTCGCTCCGCCGCCGGAACCGGAAAAGCCGAAAGAGGAAGAACTCAGGCACCGCGCGCCGATTGTCACCTTCATGGGCCATGTGGACCACGGGAAGACGACGCTCATGGACGCCATCCGGAAGTCGCGTGTGGCGGCCGGTGAAGCCGGCGGCATCACCCAGCACATCGGCGCTTACAGCGTGGAGCACAACGGCCAGCGCATCACTTTCCTCGACACCCCGGGCCATGCCGCTTTCACCGCGATGCGCGCCCGCGGGGCCAACGTGACCGACATCGTCGTGCTCATCGTTGCCGCGGATGACGGCATCATGCCGCAGACCCTCGAGGCGCTAAGCCACGCCAAGGCGGCCAAGGTCAAAATCCTGGTCGCGATTACCAAGATCGATCTGCCCGGTGCGAATATCGAGAAGGTCAAGGGCCAGCTCCAGGAAAAAGGCCTGGTTCCCGAGGATTGGGGCGGTGACACCATCGTTTGTCCCGTCTCTGCGGTGAAGAAGCAGGGCATCGACAAGCTGCTCGAGGCGATCACGCTCGAATCCGAAATGCTCGAACTCAAGGCCAGCCGCGAGCAATCGCCGCGCGGCACGGTCATCGAAGCACAGATCGAACAGGGCCGCGGCCCGACTGCGACTTTGATCGTCAAGATGGGCACGCTCAAAGTCGGCCAGGCGTTCATCTGCGGGAAATATTCGGGCAAAGTGAAGTCGCTCATGGACGAGACGGGCAAGCCGATGAAGGAAGCCGGCCCGTCCACGCCCTGCAAAGTCCTCGGCTTCTCCGGTCTGCCGAATGCCGGCGACGAATTCGTGGTCATGGAGAACGAACGCGCCGCCCAGCGTCTGAGCGAGGAGCGCGTGGAAGAAGAGCGGACGGGCAAGCTCACCACTCCGGCGCGGACGACTTTGGAGGACCTCTTCAAGACGATTGCGGACGGGCAGAAGAAGAAGCTCAAGCTGGTTCTCAAGAGCGACGTGCAAGGTTCGCTCGAAGCGCTCCTCACCTCCCTCGGGGAAATTCAGAGCAAGAAGATCGACCTCGAGATTGTGCATGCCGCGGTCGGCCCGATCAGCGAGAACGACATTCAGTTGGCCTCGGCGAGCGACCTGGTTGTCATCGGCTTCGGGGTGAAGGTGGAGAGCACGGCGGCAACGGTCGCCAAGCGGACCGGCGTGCAAATCAAGCTCTACTCGATCATCTACGAACTCCTCGATCAGGTGAAGGAAGCCATGGCCGGCCTGCTCGACCCCGAGACGCGCGAAGCCATCATCGGTCACGCCGAAGTCAAAAAGGTTTTCGAGCTTTCCAAGGGTCTGGTCGCCGGGTGCGCTGTCACCGATGGGCGCATCGCGCGTGCGGCGCGCGCCCGGGTGCTCCGCGGGCGGCAGCCGATCTACGATGGCGGCCTCGCCACGCTGCGCCGCTTCCAGGACGATGTGAAGGAAGTCCGCAGCGGACTGGAGTGCGGCATCAAGCTCGGGGATTTCAACGACTACGAAATCGGCGACGTCATCGAGTGCTACACGCTCGAGAAATTCCCGCAGAAACTCTGACGCTGGTGAGTTGAGCAGAGGAGGGTTGAAGGTGAAGGGGCGCACCAGCGCTTTCCGCGCCTCGGCCGATCCCGCTCAACTTTCAATCACCTCAAACCATCCCGTGAAACACCGTCTCCAGCGGGTCAACGAGCTGCTCAAACGCGAGCTGGGCGACCTGATTCTCCGCGAACTCTCCTTTCCGGCGCAACTCGTGACGATTCAGCAGGTGGATGTGACGCCCGATCTGAAACACGCGCACGTTTTCGTGAGCATCATTGGCGCCGAAGCCGACCAGCATGCGTCGATGGCGAAGCTGCACGGGGCCCGGACGCAACTGCAACACGAGCTTTCGCGCCGCGTGGTCCTGAAGTTCACGCCGCACCTGCATTTCAAGCTCGATGAGGCAGTCAAGCGCGGCGATCACGTGCTCAACATTCTCAGCGAGCTGGTGATCCCGGAAGAAGAGCGGAAACCCGACGAACCGGATGACCAGTAACTGCACGCTCCAGGAAATCGCGGAGGTCTTGCGCACAAGGACCCGCTTCGTGGTGATGAGTCACGTCCGGCCCGACGGCGACGCGCTCGGTTGCACCCTCGCCATGGCGCTTTGTCTGCAGCAACTCGGGAAGGACGTGGTGGCATGGAATGAAGACGGGGTGCTCGCCAAGTTCCGCTACCTGCCCCATTCCGAGCTGATCCAGCAGCCGCCCGGCCAGCCGCAGAATTTCGAAGTCGCCATCGTCCTGGATAACGCGGTGAAGGTCCGCGCGGGCAAGTGCATCGAGGCCGTCGCGCCCGGAGCCTTGTGGATCAACATCGATCACCACATCACCAACGACCGCTACGGGGATCTCGTGCACATCGATTCCAGCGCGCCGGCGACGGGCCAGATTCTTTACGAGTTGTTCCGCCAGTGCGAGCTGCCGTTGACCTATCCGATGGCCGACAATCTCTTTGTCGCGATCAGCACGGACACGGGCTCGTTCCAGTATCCGAACACCACCGCGCGGACCTACGAGATCGGCGCGGAGTTGCTCAAGGCCGGTGTCAACGTCGGCGATCTCTCGCAGAAAATGTACGAGAGCTATCCGCGCCGCCGCCTCGAGCTGTTGCGTGAACTGCTCAACGTCCTGCACTTCAGCAGCCAGGATCGCGTCGCCAGCTTTGCGCTCAGCGCCGCAACCGCGCGCAAAGTTGGTGCGCTTCCCGAGGACAACGAAGGCCTCATCGACACCATCCGCGCCATCGAAGGGGTCACCGTCGCCGCCTTTTTCGAGGAGATCGAGGATGGTCGAGTGCGGATCAGCCTGCGTTCGAAATCGCCGCGCATCGATGTGAGCCGGGTTTGCAGTCAGTTTGGGGGCGGCGGCCACACCCTCGCCGCCGGCGCGCGCACCCGGGGCACCCTCGCCGAGGTGCAGGAGCGCGTTTTCGCGGCCATCGACGCACAGTTTCAAGGATGAAAAACACCCTACACCCGGTGCCCAACATCCAACATCCAGTGCTCTCGATGCGGAATTCGGTGAAAGATCGCTGCTGGATCCTGGACGTTGGATGTTGGGATTCGAGGCTTGGCGAGAAGTCCGCGGTGCCGTGGGGACAATTGGGTGTTGGATGTTCACTGCTGGATCCTTCATGAACGATTCTCACCTCGACGGCGTGCTCCTCGTTGATAAAGCCCCGGGCATGACCTCGCACGATGTCGTGGCCATCGTGCGCCGCCGCCTCAACACCAGGAAGGTCGGGCATTGCGGCACGCTCGACCCCCTCGCCACCGGACTCCTCATCCTCGTGCTGGGTCGCGGCACCAAGATCTCGGACCTGCTCATGAGCGAGGACAAGGAGTACGTCGGGACGATGATGCTCGGCGTGATGACCGACAGCCAGGACGCCGACGGACGGACGACCGACACCCGGCCGGTCCCGGAATATCCCCGCGAAACCATCGACGCCGCCTTCGCGAAGTTTCACGGCGATTTTTACCAGATGCCGCCGATGGTTTCCGCGATCAAGCAGGCCGGCGTGCCGCTCTACAAACTCGCGCGGCAGGGAAAGACGGTGGAGCGCGAGCCGCGCTTCGTGCATGTCTTTGGGCACGAGATCAAGGAGGTGCGGCTGCCGGAGATCGACTTTCGCGTCGTCTCCTCGAAAGGCTTTTACGTTCGCACCTACGCTTTCGACATCGGCAACGAGCTCGGCTGCGGCGCGCACTTGAAAGCGTTGCGCCGGACCAAAAGCGGGAAGTTTTCGGCCGACCACGCCGTTACCGTGCAGGACATCCAGACGCAGGATCCGGCACTGATCGCGCAGCGTATTCTGAGCCTGCCCACCGTTTCCCGGATGCGTGGGGCCTGAGCGGGCGGCGGGTTGACATGACGCACGCCTGCCACTCGATTGCGGAACTCGGCCAGATTCCTGGTCCGCTTTTTCTCGCGATTGGCGTGTTCGATGGCGTGCATCTCGGCCATCGGGCAGTCCTCGATCGGGCCCTGGCCGACGCCCGGCAGGCCGGTGGTACCGCAGTCGCCGTCACCTTCGACCCGCATCCAGCTCGATTACTGCGGCCGGAACAGGCGCCGCGGTTGTTGACCTCGACCCAGCACAAGATCCGGCTCATTCGGGCGCTCGGCATTCCGAACCTCCTGGTGAATCGTTTCGATCGCGCCTTCGCGGCGACGCCGCCGGAGGAATTCATCCGTTCGCTCGCCGCGGCCGCCCGGCCGTTGCGCGAGATCTGTGTCGGATTCGAGTGGTCGTTTGGCAAAGACCGCGGCGGCAATCTCGCACTGCTCGACCGCATGGGCCGTGAGCTCGGCTTCCAGGAAGTGGGCGTGCCCGCGGTCGAGATCGATGGACGCGTTGTGAGCAGCACTCTGATTCGCAGTGCCGTCGAGGCGGGCGACCTGGCGACCGCCGCGCGGTTCCTGGGACGGGAGTACACGATCCTCGGCACCGTGACCAAGGGCGCCCAACTCGGACGGACGCTCGGCTTTCCCACGGCCAATCTCAGCGCGCACAACGAGCAGTTTCCGCCGAACGGCGTTTACGCCGTCGAAGTCGCCCGCCGCGCGCAGACCTTGAGGGGAGTCGCCAACATCGGCGTGCGCCCGACGCTGGCGAAGGCCAGTGGCGAGCGGGTCTTCGAAGTGCATCTCTTCGATTTTTCCGAGGATCTGTATGGCGAGGATCTGGAAGTGACGTTTCGCGGGTTCCTTCGCCCCGAACAGAAGTTTGCCAGTCTCGACGCCTTGCGCGCGCAAATCGCGCACGACGCCCAGCGCGCGCGCGAACACTTTGCGGGTTGACGCCTCTCCCTCTCTTCCACCCTCTTCATCGTCATCTTTTCTTTCCGGCGTAGGAAGAGGAAGAGGGAGAGCGCGCAGCGACGCGTGGATCAGGCGGTGGACGTATGCGCCAGCAGCGCGGCCCGCATCTCTGCGACGGGTGCCTCGCGGTTGAACCAGATCTCGAACGAGAGCGCGCCCTGGTAAAGCAACATCGAGAGGCCGTTCGCGCTGCGCGCGCCGGCGGCGTCGGCCGCCAGCATCAGCCGGGTGCGGCTGGCGGTGTAGATGGTGTCGCAAACCATCAGGTGCGGCTGAAGGATCGCGCTCGGCAGCGGCGAAGGATCGGAAAATTTCATCCCGACGGAGGTGCAGTTGATGACCAGGTCGAGTTGCTCGAACTGGCGCCGCAGCAGCTCGCTTTCCCAAGGCACCACCTCGAGACGCGCCGCGGGTCCGAGGACGCGTGTGCCGCCGAAAAAGCGCTCGAGCTCGGTGGCGATGGCCTGCGCTTTGTCGCGGGTGCGATTGACGAGCACCAGCCTTTCGCAGCCTTCAATCCCGCACTGCATCGCGATGGCGCGCCCCGCGCCGCCGCCCGCGCCGAGGACCATGACGCGCAGATCGCGCAGATCGACGCCGAAGTCCGCGCGCAAGGCCCGCACGAGGCCAGGACCATCGGTGTTGAAGCCGATCAGCCGCTCGCCTTCCACGGCCACGGTATTGACGACGCCGATCCGCAACGCGTGCTCGTCCACGCGGTCCATGAGCGGCAGCGTCGCGGCTTTGTGCGGGATGGTGCAGTTCACGCCGATGAACCCCTGATTGGGAAGCAGCCGCAGCGCCGTGGCCAGCTCGTCGGCGCGGACGTGCAGGCGGCAGTAGCGCGACGCAATCCCGCCTTTGATGAGCGCTGCGTTGTGCATCGGCGGCGATGCGGAGTGGGCGACGGGGTCGCCGAAGACGGCGAGCCGGAGCGGCGGCTGTTCCCCGGCCGTTGCGGCGCTCCAGTCGCGAAGGTCGTCGAAAGTGTAAACGTCTTTCATGAGGAGCGGATCACGCTGCGAGGCGACCACCGCCGGGGCGGATCATTGTGGTGATTGGCGGGCGACTCCAGTCACGCGCCAAATCTCGCGAGGGTGCGTTGGAAGCGCGCCAGGACCCGTGGTTTGCCGAGGACTTCCAGCATGTGGTAGAGGCTCGGGCCGATCGACCGTCCACTCGCGGCAACGCGCGCCGGGTGGATGAATTCGGCGGGTTTGCAGGGGGCCGCAGCAGCGGTTTCCTTGAGCGTGGCTTCGAGGGTGGCCGCGTCCCAGGCCTCGAGTGCGGAATAGGCCGCGGCGAGCTGCGCGAGGCGGTCGAGCCCGCCCGGTTTGCGGAGCGTCTTCTCCACGGCTTCGGGATCGTAGGGATAGTCTTCGGTGAAGAAAAACGACACCCGGCCCGGCACCTCGCTGAGATGGGTCACCTTCATCTTCTCGAGCGCGAGCACCGCCTCGAGCCCGGGACCGCCGGCCTCGATTCCCGCCTTGGCCAGCCAGGGCGCGGCCAGTTCGCGGTACCGCTTCATCGGCATGTGCTGGAGGTATTGCGCGTTGACCCAATCGCATTTGGCGAGGTCGAAGTGCGCGCCTTTGCGATGCACGTGCGCGAGATCGAACCGGCTGACCACCTCCTCGATGCTCAGCACCTCGCGATCGTCCTTCGGCGACCAGCCGAGCAGGCACAAATAATTCCGCACCGCTTCGGGCGCATAACCGCCTTCGATGTAGCTCGTGACGCTCGCCCCTTGATCGCGCTTGCTCATCTTCGAACCGTCCTTGTTGAGGATGAGCGGGATATGGCCAAACCGCGGCGGCGTCGCGCCCAGCGCTTCGTAGATCTGGAGGTGTTTCGGCGTGTTGGAAAGATGATCTTCACCGCGAATCACGTGCGTGATTTGCATTTCGATGTCGTCCACGACGTTCACGAAATGAAAGATCCACGAGCCGTCCGGTCGCCGAATGGTCATGTCGGGCGCGATTTCGACGTTTCCGAAATCGAACACTATCTCCCCGCAAATCAGATCGTCCACTTTCACCTCTCCACGATGAAACCGGAAGCGCCACGCTCCGGCGTCTTCATACAAATGCCCACTGCTCTGGAGCCGTTGAAAGTAGCGTTCGTAAATTGCTTCCCGTTCGCTTTGAAAATAAGGGCCATGGTCGCCCCCGGCGTCCGGCCCCTCGTCCCAATTGAGGTCCAGCCAGCGGAGTCCATCGTAGATGACCTGAACCGCCGCCGCCGTATTCCGCTCCTTGTCGGTGTCCTCAATGCGCAGGATAAACCGGCCGCGATGATGGCGCGCATAGAGCCAATTGAAGAGCGCGGTGCGCGCTCCGCCGACGTGCAGGTACCCCGTGGGAGAGGGAGCAAAACGGAGGCGGACGGGCGAACTCATAAGTCGCGCGAACGTGCCGCAGCGAATCGGGCATGGGAAGGGAAAAGCGGATGCAGAAGTTGATGGTTGAGAGTTGATAGTGATAGGTTGCGGCGCCGGGCCAAAAACGGCCCGGCCTGGCCCTTCGGAAGGGCCGCCCGCCAGGGCGAACGCGCCTCTCAGCTCTCAGCCATCAACCATAACCTTCTTCCCCGGCGCACTCTGAGCGCACTCTGAGGAAAGGCCGCGACTTTGATTGACACCCCCGCCTGAGGCCCTATTCTCCCTGTTTGAATGGAGGCTGGCTCCACTGCCGACCCCCGCCCTCTGAGAATTACAAGAGCACCTATACCATCGGTATGTCCCAAAAAATTCTGGTGATCGACGAAAGCTTGGCCGCGTCCAGGCTTGCGGAGACCGTGCTCGCGCAGAATTTCAACGGAGTGGACGTGCTGCTCGCTCAGCGAGGCGCCGATGCTTTCGAGCGCTTCAATGTCGCCCAGCCGGATCTCATCATTCTCGATGAGGCCATGCCCGACATGGACGCCGAAGCGATCTGCTTTCGGCTGCTCAACGACCCGGCGACGGCCAAGGTGCCGGTGGTGCTGCTGGCGACCAATGGCAACGGCGACTCGATTGAAGAGCGATACAACAACGTCATCAAGGTGTTGCCAAAGCCGGTCACGCCGCAGTCGCTGCTCGAGGTCGTCTCGAACCTGCTCTCCAAGACCAAGCCTTTTGGCAATCCGGCGCGACAGCTTCTCTTCCACGATCCTTCGCGCACCGTCTTCAGCGGTCACACGGCCTTCTTCTCCCTCCGGTCGGCGCTCCAGATGGCCTATGGCGACCGCCTCACGGGCGTGCTGCGGTTTTTCATCAACCGCTTCCCGATCGAGCTCTACGTCAACAACGGCCGCTTCCTGTTCGCCACGACGCGCAACTTCCAGCTCTATTGCCGGGAGTCTCCCGTCATTCTTTCGGCGACCAACCTCGGCCTGATCGTCGAAGGACAAACCACGCAGGCGGCCAGCGGCTGCCCGATCTTCCTGTTTCTCTCCGTCCGCAACGGCTTTCCGCACGACGACGTGGTGCAGATCGTCCGCGATCATGGGATGCGCGTCTTTTCCAGCCTGTGGACCGCGGGCCGCGTGACCTTCGAGTTTGAGGAATTGCAGCAGTTCCCCGACTACGCGCGCAATTTCCCGCCGGCCAACGAAGACCCGGACAATTGGATCCTCGGCAGCCTGCGCTACGTCCGTTATGAGAGCCTCATGGGCACTCAGCGGCCGGATCCGAATGGTAGCCCGGCTTATACCCGCAAAGGCTACGAATTGATTCAGCGCTTGAAATTGAACGACGTGGAAGCGCGCTTCGCCACGGCGATCAACGGCGCGGAGTCGCTGCAATCGATCGCGAAAAAGATCGGCATCCCGCTCAACGATGCCTTGCTGATCGTCTTCCGCTTCGCCGCCCTGGATATCATCGATTACTGGTCGTCGAATGTGCTCTCGTTGCCCAGTGGCGGCACCCCGAGCGGTGGCGTGGCCGCGGCGTCCTAGCGGCGAGCGTTGGAGGGATTCGTCTTCCGGGTCGCCTGGCTCAGGCGAGGCGGATGGTCGCCGTCATCGAATGTCGTGCGCCGGGACCCAGTTCGATGGCGTTCTCGCCCGCATTGGCGGTTTCGATGCAGAGCATCCCCGGCCACTCGTCGTCGCCGAAATCCTCCAGTGCGGCAGCTTTGCCGATCCACGGATTCCACACGACGGTGGTGTCGGAGCCACTCTTCTCCACGATGATCTGCCGAGGCGCTCCGGGATCGTGGATCGTGCAGGTCGAGGGGCTTCCAGGAAAGAGGCGATCAGTTTCCCCGTCGATGCGGAGCGGTGCGGCAGCGAGTCGATGCCGCCGCGAGGCGTCCACCTTGTCCACGTAGTCGGCGCCTTCCAGGCCGGTGACGGAAACATTCCGCACATCGGAGACGCTAAAATAACTGTGTAGCGCGGCTTCGAATCGCCAGGAAATCGGCGACCGGTTCTCGATTTCCAGGGTCATCACGAGCTGGCGGGTGATTTCGAAACGCAATTGGGCCACGAAGTCGCAGGGCCAGAGCGCCCGGGTTTCATCGTCGCTTTCGAGTTCCAGGAGCACTCTCACGCCCAGCGCAGAGGAGCCTTCGAGCGCGGCCACCCGCCACGGTTTGATGCGCGCAAACCCGTGGGAGGGTGACTCCGGATGCCCCGCCCTCGCTGCAAACCACGGGAAACACACCGGCACCCCGCCGCGGACGGGTTTGCCGGGCGCGAAGTGGCTGGCCTCACTGACAAAAAGGACGTGCTCGGCATGACTGGGCTTGAAGCGCGTCAGATGCGCGCCCTGGAGTAGGATCTCGGCATCCGCGAGTGCCGTCTTGAGACGAAGCCGCTCCAAACCACCGGGGCCGCGGTCGAACAGCGCGACGTCCGGGATCTCGAAGCGGCGAAAATCTTCTCCTGGGGGCATGGCCGGCACTGTAGGAGCTGCTCATTCTGATCCAAGCAGAATAGAAGATTGGTAGATCGGCGATCTCGCGGTGGCCGGATTTCTGCTGGAGAGTCGCCTTTCTCCGCCTAGCTTTGACTAGAATGAACGACCCGTTGCCACGTCCAGAAATCCTGTTCTCCCTCCGCCGCCCGGACGTCGCCGGGTCATGGGGGGGTTCGGATGCTGTCCGTCGCAACACCTTTCCTTAATGCCCCCCCCGGCCAACTCAGCAGCTTCCGTCAGCCGTTCGGCGCAATTTGATTTTGTCGCTCTGGCACTCGGTGCCGCCTTCTTGCTGGTGCTTGGGATCGGTATTTTCGTCTTGCGCCGTGTCGCCGATGAACGCGACCGCGCCGCTCAGGAAGCGGAATCCTTCCTGCAAACCATTCAGCAATCGGGGCGGTTGCTTCCGGCAATCGCGGAGCTTTACGCGGTCGGTCTCGATTCCCCGCCTCCGGATGGGGTGACGCGGTTGCGAATTGAAGCGGTGCGCGAGAGATGCGACCGCGAATTCTCCGAACTGCAGGGGCGTTTTCAGAAGCTCAACGATCTCGAAAGCCGCGAAGCGCTGCTCGCCGAACTCGAAGCCATCCAGCGAATGGTTCACTTTTCGGCCGGATCCGCCGGGCGGCCTCTGCCCGCAGGTCCGTCCTCAGGACAGCTCTACAGCGCGGCGGTCGAGCCCTACGACAAGCTGACCAACCACCTCTTGCAGATCGAACGGCGGCTCCTGGAAGGACGCGAAGGGGCCGCTGGCGCCTTTATGGGCGTCGAATACGTCATCGCCGCGATCCTGCTGCTGCTCCTCCTGGGGGCCGCCATTTATTTCCGGGAGCGGGCCGGTCGCGAGCACCGGTCGCTCGAGGAAAAGGAGCGGCTGCTCAGCCAGGTGCGCCAGGCGGAATTGAAGTACCACTCCATTTTCGACAATGCGGTCGAGGGCATCTTCCAATCCACGCCGGAGGGCCGATTTCTCACCGCCAACCGCGCCCTGGCGCAGATGTATGGCTATCAGTCCCCGGAGGAACTCACCGAAAAGCTGACCGACATTTCGACTCAAATCTATGTCGAGCCGACGCAGCGGACGGCGCTCCTCGAGGCCCTCAAGGAGTCGGACATCGTCTTGAATTTCGAAATGGAAGTCCTGCGCGCGGATGGCCGGACCATCTGGGTGCGGGAGAATGTGCGCGCGGTGCGCGATACCGCGGGGCAGCTCCTGTTTCTGGAAGGAACCGTCGAGGATGTCTCGAGCTTGTGGTGGAGCGAGCACCGGCGCCGGCTCCAGTACGCCACCGCCCGGGTGCTGGGCGAAGCGTCCTCGGTCGATGAAGCCCGGCCGCAGATCCTGAGCACCATCTGCGAAACGCTCGAATGGGACATGGGCGCCGTCTGGGATGTCGAGCCGCAGGCTGGCGTCCTGCACTGTGTGGAAGTCTGGCACGTGCCGGAGGTGGACATCACCGAATTTGAGCGGGTCAATTCCGAGGCCGAGATCCGCCGCGGCGAAGGCCTCGCCGGGGAGGTCTGGTTAAGCGGTGAACCGCAATGGATCCCCGATTTGCAATCCGCCCCCGACTATCTGAATGCTCCGATCGCGAGGCGCTGCGGAATGTCGTCCGCGTTCGCGGTGCCCATCCGGGTCAGCGGCGAAGTGGTGCACGTGCTCGAGTTTTTCAGTCCGAAGATTTCCCTGCCTGATCCGGAGCTGCTCCAGACGCTCGGCGCGATCGCGAGCCAGCTCGGCCACCTCATTGAACGCAAGCGCGCTGAGGAGGCGCTGCGCAAGAGCGAGATCCGCAAAGCGGCCATTCTGCAGTCTTCCCTGGACAGCATCATCACTTTCGACCTCGACGGGCAGATCATTGAGTTCAATCCGGCGGCCGAACGCGCTTTCGGCCATCACCAGGCGGATGTGCTCGGCCGCGAGCTGGGCGCGCTGATCTTTCCGGATTTGGTGCACGATGGCGAACGCCGCGGCCTCGCCCTCTACAACGCCACCAACGTGGGCTCGCTGGGCAAGCGCCGCGAACTGGTGGCGACTCGCGCGGACGGCTCGGAATTCCCGGTCGAGCTGGCCATCAGCCGGATCATCATCGACGGCAGCCCGATGTTCACCGCGTATCTCCGCGACATTACGGAGTGGAAGGAAGCCGAACTGCTAAGCTCCGAACTCGCGCTGGTGGTCGCGAACTCCAATGACGCCATCATTGCCTGCACCCTCGACGGCGTGATTCGCAGTTGGAACCTGGGCGCCGAACGCATCTTCGGCTACACCGCCGCCGAGGTCATCGGACGCCCCTTTCATGTGCTCATTCCGCCCGACCGGCTGGATGAGCTTCCGCAGACCCTCACGGCCGTGAAGCGCGGCGACAGCCTGGCCAATTACGAATCGCTGCGCCTGCGCAAGGGCGGCCGGAAAATCAGCGTATCGGTCACCGATTCGCCGATCCGCGGCGAGGGTGGCCGCATCACTGGGCTCTCCTCGATTGCGCGCGATATCACGGAGCGCAAGCGGCTCGAGGAGGATTTGCTGCAATCGCAAAAGATGGACGCCGTGGGCCGCCTCGCCGGCGGGATCGCGCACGATTTCAACAACATCCTCACCGCGATCCTCGGTTACAGCGACCTGATCATCGGCCAGGTGGACGAACGGCAATGGATGTACAAGCACCTGACCGAAATCCGCAAAGCCGCGGATTTCGCCGCGTCGCTGACCCATCAACTGCTCGCTTTCAGCCGCCGGCAACCGCTCTTCCTGCGGGTCTTCAACGTCAATGACAGCGTGCACAACATGGAGAAAATGCTGCGCCGCGTGATCGGCGAGCACATCCAGATCGTGACCCGGCTCGAGGCCATGATCGGGCGCATGAAAGCGGATCCGGGTCAGCTCGAGCAGGTGCTCCTGAATCTCTGCGTCAATGCTCGCGATGCCATGCCCAAAGGCGGCACCATCACCATCGCCACCCACGACGTGACCTATTTCCTCGACGACGCCTACTCGGTCACCGAGATGCCTGCGGGCGAATACGTGAAGCTGACCGTTTCCGACACCGGCACCGGCATGCCCCCGGAGATCAAGAAGCACATCTTCGAGCCGTTCTTTACCACGAAGGAAAAGGGGCAGGGGACCGGGCTCGGTCTGGCGACGTGTTATGGCATCGTCAAGCAGACCGGCGGCTACATCACCGTGGACAGCACCGTGGGCGTCGGCACCACTTTCGCGATCTATATGCCGCGCGTGGAGGAGAGCGGCGAAAAAACGAGCAGCCGGAAGGAAATCGGGCAGCTTCCGGGAGGCAACGAGACGATCCTCTACGTCGAAGACGAGATCACCGTGCGCAGCCTGACTGCCCACGTCCTGCGGCGGCTTGGCTATACCGTGTTGGAAGCGGCCGACGGCAAGCAGGCCCGCGACCTCGTCGAGACCCACAGCGGCCGAACCGTCACCATGCTCTTTTCGGACGTGGTGCTGCCCGACGCGGGCGGAAGCGAGCTCGCCGCGTGGATCAAAGCGCGCAACGACCAGACGCGGATCCTCTACACCTCGGGATATGCGGACGAGAATATCTTGAAACGCCACGGCCTGGAGCCGGGGGCCGCCTTCCTGCAGAAGCCATTCACACCGGCCGATCTCGCGCGGAAGGTCCGGGAAGTGATGGATCTCGCGGCCAGTTGACGCGGGGCCGCTCGCCGTGCATCAACTCGGTGCGCCCGCCCGCCGCCGTGACGCTCCCCGCGGGCCATCAAGATGAGCCAGAACCCTCCCGCCTCGGCGCCGATCAGTGTGCTCGTCGTCGAAGATGATCCCGACGACCTGCTTCTGATCCGCGACTTTCTCGCCGAGGCGCCGGGCCGATTTCAGATCGAAACTGCGCGACGCCTCTCCGCCGCACTCGAGCGGCTTTCCGCAGCGCCGATCGATTTGATCGTGGCGGATCTCTCGCTCCCCGACAGCCAGGGCCTCGATACTTTCCGCGCCTTGTTCGCGCACCGGGCCCGCGCGCCGATCCTGGTCATTAGCGGCCTCGACGACGAGGCGCTGGCGGTGCGGACGGTCGAGGAGGGGGCGCAGGATTATCTCGTCAAAGGCCAGTTCGATTCGTCGCTGCTGGTGCGTTCGATTCGCTACGCCCTCCAGCGTGCGGCCGCGGAAAAGGCGCTGCAGGACGAGCGCAACCTGCTCCGCAACGTGATCGATAACCTCCTCGACTCGATCTACGTCAAAGACGCGGACGGTCGCTACCTGCTCGGCAATGCCGCCCACACCCGCCAACTCGGGATCGCTTCACCGGAGGAGGTCCTCGGTCGCACCGCGTTGGATTTTTTCCCGGCGGATATCGCCCGCGGCTTCCAGACGGACGATCAGCAGGTCATGGGCACCGGCACTCCCATCATCGACCGCCAGGAATCGGCCGGCGGAAACCCGGCGAAGTGGCTCTCCACCACCAAGGTTCCGCTCCGCGACGCGAATGGCCGGATCATCGGCATCGTGGGCATTGGCCGGGACATCACCGCCCGCAAGCTGGCGGAGGAAAAGCTGGAGCGTTACGCGGAGGAACTGCGCGGGAAAAATGCCGAGATGGAGGACGACCTGCAAATGGCGCGCGAAGTTCAGCAAGCCTTCTTGCCTCAACAATTCCCCTCCTTTCCAGCCAACGCCGCCTCGGAGGAGAGCGCGCTGCGCTTCTTCAGCCGGTATCTGCCGACCACCACCCTCGGCGGTGACTTTTTCCATGTGCAACCCATCTCGGACACGCGAGTCGGGGTCTTCATCTGCGACGTGATGGGCCATGGGGTGCGCGCGGCCCTGGTCACCGCGATCCAGCGCACCCTCGTCGAAGAATTGCAGACGCTGGCCGATCAACCCGGCGAATTCCTCACCCAGATGAATGCCGCGCTGCTCTCGATCCTGCGCCGGACGAACAGCCCGCTGTTTGCCTCCGCCTTCTATCTGGTCGCCGATCTCGCGGCCGGGACCTTGCGGTTCGCGAATGCGGGGCATCCGCGCCCGCTGCATTTGCGCCGCGACCTGCACCGCGTGGAAAAGCTTGGTCCCACGACTACCAAGCCCGGTCCGGCGCTCGGCGTCTTCGAGGGCAGCGTCTATCAGACGCAGGAGGCTCTGCTCGCCCCGCGCGATCTCGTCCTACTGTTTACCGACGGCCTTTGTGAAGCCGAGGGAGCGTGCGGCGAGCTCTTCGATCAGGCGCTGCTCGAGCGCATTGTTGAACAGCGCCTGGACCGCGGCGCCGAAGAACTCTTTTCCGAGATGCTCGATGAAGTCCGGCATTTCTCGGCGACGGGTGAGTTTGGCGACGATGTGTGCCTGGTCGGTCTCGAAGTGCAGCGCCTGCTGCCGCAGGCCTGAGACTAGCCGCCGGGTGCGAAATCTGCGTCGAGGGCACTCCTGGATAGTAAAGGCACCATTGGATGATATTCACCGCTTCGAGCATCGCCGTCTTGCGCGGCACCTTGCCCGGCTCCACTTCGCCTTGCTCACCGTTGCGCAAGAGGACCCGGCCGGCCGCATTGGATAGCTCCACTTCCCCGTCCAGCATCGTCAATTGCGTTCGCCCATTGGCTTCCACGCGCACATGAAACTCCGTCCCGCGCAACGCGCCCGTCGCAGCCGGTGTCTTGATCTCCAGCTCCCGCGGTTTCTCCCGTGAAAAAAAATACATCGCCCCGTTCGATAGATTGAGCCCCGGCTTCTCTGACTCGTTCACCGGAGGAAGGATCTCGATCTTGGTCAACTCATCCAGTCGCAGCACGCTCTGGTCCGTCAAACGCAGCGCGGCACGGCTCAATTCGCCCGTTCGCACGCGATCTTTCATCGCCAGCGCCTGCCCGGCGCTGGCCGGCAGCCAGGGTGCCGGAAGCCTTCGCCACATCCACGCGGTTCTCCTTTTCCAACAGTGCCGCCGTCGGAGCCGGTTGCTCTCCGAGAGACTTTGTCTCTACGGCGAGGGTCATCCCAATGCCCCCGATTCCGAACATAGTCGCGATCTTCATTACGGGGAGGGGTATAGAGGCAGTTTGCCTCTGGGAGCGAACCATTTGTGAATCCTCGCAGAGGGGTGTTTGAGGTCAGAGCGGGCTGGCCAGGGCCAGCGCGTCGAGATCGACGCCTAGCCACTTTTGGTATCTGGTGAAATCCGATGCCTCCCCTCCGACTACTCGCCTGTTCCCTCGCTGTGTCCATCTGCACTCAAAGCCACGCCGCCGAATATCCCGCGCCCGCCGCTCTGCCTGCGCAACCCGCGTTACCCGATGCCCTCACCATGCTGGATGGCTCGCGCATTGAAACCAGGGAGGACTGGCAAACCCGGCGCGTGCCGGAGCTGCGCGGCTTGTTCCAGCATTACATGTATGGCCGACAGCCGCGCCCGGCGCGGGTGGAGGGGAAGATTCTGCGCACTGATCCGGCGGCGTTCGGCGGCATGGCGACCCTCAAGGAAGTCGCGGTGAACATCGGCCAGGACGAGCCGGTCCACCTGATGATCGTGATCCCGAACCAGCGCGCGAAGCCGGCGCCCTGCTTCCTTGGTCTCAATTTCTCCGGCAATTACGCACTCGTCACCGATCCGCTCGTCCAGATGCCTAAAGGCTGGGTCTCGGAGAAGTATGCGGGATCTCCGGATCATCGCGCGGGAGAAGCTGGTCGGGGAAAACAAGTGGGAGCCTGGGCGATCGAACAGTCCATCGATCGCGGCTATGCCGTCGCGACGTTCTTCAACGGCGACGTCGTTCCGGACCAATTCGAGCTCGCGCTGGAACACCTCAAGCGGTTCGTCCCCGACGGTGTTTCGGCAGAGGCCGGCGATGCCCCCGCGACGATCATGGTTTGGGCCTCGGCCTTTTCCAGGATGATCGATTATCTGGTCACGGACCACGACCTCGACCCGAAGCGCATCGCGGTGGTCGGGCATTCTCGGAATGGCAAGACCGCGCTGCTCGCCGCCGCCTTTGACGAGCGCATCGCCCTCTGCATCCCGAGCCAGGCGGGCTGCGGCGGCACCGCGCCGAACCGGGTGGCGCCCGAACTGTCCGCGCCGCAAGCGAATGGCCGGCCGAAGGTGGAGACCGTCGCGGTGATCAACAAGAGCTTCCCGCATTGGTTCGCCGGAAACTTCAAGCCGTTTGGCGAGCAGCCCGAGCGGTTGCCGTTCGATCAGCATGAGTTGATCGCGCTCTGCGCCCCGCGACCCGTGCTCCTTTCGTGTGCGACGGAGGATCTGTGGTCCAATCCGCCCGGGCAATTTGCCATGCTTAAAGCGGCCAGTCCGGTTTACAAGCTGGTGGCCGGGGACGGGCTCGAGGCCACGGAAGCGCCGGAAACAGGGAAGCTGCTCGACTCGCGCCTCGGGTACTACATCCGTCCCGGCAAACACTCAATGACCGCCGAGGACTGGAAGGTCTGGCTGGATTAT
This sequence comes from Chthoniobacter sp., assembly GCA_034667665.1. Taxonomy (GTDB): domain Bacteria; phylum Verrucomicrobiota; class Verrucomicrobiia; order Chthoniobacterales; family Chthoniobacteraceae; genus Chthoniobacter. The sequence continues at coordinate 31,430 of JAXDQW010000098.1, read as the reverse complement.
GCGGACAAGTGGTTGCGGTGACCTGCCGTCTGCACAGCGAAGAAGCTTTTCCCCTTCCTCATCGTCCCGCATGGTTCCGGCGATGAAAGCCCGCCTCCTCCTCGCCGCCTTGCTGCTCACCGTGTCTCTGCCTGCCCTGTCTGCGGAAAAGGACACCAGCGTCTTCGAGATGCGCACCTACTCCGCCTCGCCCGGCAAGCTCGACGACCTGCACGCCCGATTCCGCGATCACACCACCAAGCTTTTCGAGAAGCACGGCATGACCAACCTTGGTTACTGGGTGCCGATCGAAAACCCGGATAACAAGCTCATCTATGTGCTCGCCTATCCGAGCCGCGAGGCGCGCGACGCGTCGTGGAAGGCGTTCATGGCCGATCCCGACTGGCAGGCGGCCCAAAAGGCCAGCGAGGTCAATGGGAAGCTCGTGACCAAGGTCGAGCAACTCTTTATGACGGCCACCGATTTCTCGCCGGAAGTAAAGCCCTCGACCGGCCCTGGGGAGCGTGTTTTCGAATTGCGCACCTATACGACAACGCCGGGCAATCTCCCCGTTCTGCACGAGCGTTTCCGCAATCACACCATGACCCTCTTCGCGAAGCACGGCATGACCAACCTCTTCTATTGGCAGCTTACGGCCGACCAAAAGGACGCCGACAACACGCTCGTCTATCTGCTCGCGCATGCGAGCGTGGACGCGGCCCGAGCGTCGTTCGAAGGATTCCGTGCGGATCCTGATTGGGTCGCGGTCAAGAAGGCCTCGGAGGATAAGGGGGGCGGCTCGTTGACTGTGCCGGACGGCGTCAAATCGGTCTTCCTCAAAGCGACCGACTACTCGCCGACGCGTTGATCTGAGAATTTCGCGTTCCAGACGATAACGCCCGCAGCGTGCATCCCACTCGTTCTCTTCCTCCTCCTCGAGCAAACGTCGAACGCCGAACGTCGAGTCTCTCGGGTAGGGTGGGCGTGCCGCCCGCCGGTTTCGGCGTCCAGCCGAAACGATCTTCCGCATTGCAAGCGTCACACGCCAACCCATTGTCACCCAGCTTGGCGGAAGTTCGTTCGGGCAAGATGCCCGAATCGGCGGGCGGGACGCCCACCTTACCCGAGACGTTCGACGTTCGACGTTCGGCGTTCGACGTTCGACGGTTGCTCCAATGAACCCGTCTCCCGTTCCCGAAGCTTCCCCGCCGCTGTTTGCGCAGCCTTGGGCGGTGCGCCTGGGATTCGCGTTGCTGGTCGGATTCACGCTGATTGTTGGGCTGACCTTTTCCGATCATTCGCGGCGAACCCAGCTCGAAACGAGCTCCGAAACGACCGCGGTCGGCGATGTGGTTTACTTCGCTGGTCCCGATGATCCGACGAAGCTTCCGGTGCTGGCGGCGAGGCTGAACGGCAAGCCGCTATTCGTGCTGAACAGCGACCGGATCGGGGTGCGCGATACCCATCTGACCCGGGTGGGAAAAGATCCGGCCAGCGGATTGTCGATTTACCAACACTCCCCGCGCGCCACGCTCGAGGAACGCGCCCGGCTCACGAAAGGCACTTACCTGCTCAAGACCGGGACGAACGAATACGCGCGCGCGCAGGAGCTCTCGCCAGGAAAATAATCCGCGAAAGACGGGGGGAGCCTTCGGAGTCAGGGATGGGATGCTGGCGCGCCATGGTCCTTCCCGTGGTCGGCTCCGAGGAATGACGTCACGCGCCGTTCGGACCACGGCTGGAGGCCATTGGCCAGATCGAGAAATCCCACATGGCCCCCTGAGGCGGGAGCTTCCAAAAAGAGGGCAGGATTCCGTTCCGCCTCGGCGAAGGGGAAACATTCGGCAGTCAGGAACGGATCGTTCCGTGCGCTGAGGAACAGGGTCGGCACGCGAATTTCATTCAGGAATTGGCGCGCACTGGATTGCTCCCAGTAGTCGCTCGCATCGCGGAAGCCGTGCAGCGGAGCGGTATAGCGGTCGTCGAACTCCTCGAACGTCCGGATCGCCCGCGCCCCTGCGGCGTCGAGCTCCTCCCGGAAGCGGAGCGCTTTGGCTTCGACCTTCGCGACGAGGGTGCGGATGAAACGGCGCAGATAAATCCGATTGCTCCACCGTTGATCCAGATTGCGCGCGCACGCCCCGAGATCGATCGGCGCCGCGATCGCCGCGGCTCCGCGCACTGCCGGATGCGGCGGCGCCTCGCCGAGATATTTGAGGACCACGTTTCCCCCGAGACTGAATCCAACCAGCGCGATCTCGGGGTAGCTTGCCGCCGCGTGCCGAATCACCGCCGCGAGGTCGGACGTATCGCCACTATGATAGAAGCGCGGCAGCCGGTTTAGCTCCTCGCTGCAGCCGCGGAAATTCCAGGCCAGGACATCCCACCCCCCCGCGCTCAGCGCTTGCGCCATCCCGCGGATGTAGCCATTGCGCGAAGAGCCTTCGAGGCCGTGCAACAGGATGGCGACCCGTCGGCCGTGCGCCCGAACCCAGTCCAGATCGAGGAAATCTCCATCGTCCAATTCCAGCCGCTCGCGGGCCAGGCGCACCCGCAGCCGCCGCGGCAGCAGCACGGGGAGGATGGTCTGCACATGGCCATTCCGGAGCCACAGCGGCGGATCGAAGAGCGAAGCAATGACGGGCATGAAGTTCGGCGAAAAGCAGGGCCTCAGTGCTGCGCGTCATTCGTCAGCCATCCAGCTTCGCGTCACGCCGCCCGCGCCTTTCCGGCCCGCAGTTGTCCGCAGCCTGCGGCGACATCGATCCCGCGCCGCTGGCGAATCGTGCTCGGCAGGCCGGCGCCGCGCAGGACGCGCTGGAATTCAGCCGCGGCGCCGGCCCCGCTCGCCGCTCCGGCAAAACCGCCGGTCGGGTTGAGCGGAATCAGATTCACGTGCGCATCGAGGCCGGCGAGCAGGGCCGCCAGGCGGACGGCGTCTGCCGGCGAGTCGTTGGTGCCGGCGATCAAGGTCCATTCGAAGAAGATGCGGCGGCCGGTTTTGTCGCCGTAGGTCCGGCAGGCGGCGATGAGCTCGGCCAGGGGCCATCGGCGGCTGGCGGGGACCAGCGCGGAGCGTTCGACTTCCGTCGCCGCGTGGAGGCTCACCGCCAGATGGTAGGGCCGCTTCTCCTCCGCCAGCCGCAGGATTCCCGGCACCACCCCCACGGTGCTGATCGTGATCCGGCTGGGACCGAGGTTGAGGCCACGCCGATCGGTGAGAATCTCGAGAGCGCTCATCACCGCGTCGTAATTGTGCAGCGGCTCGCCCATGCCCATGAGCACCAGATTGCGCAGGCCCGCTTCGCCTCTCGCCCGCAGCGCCTGCTGCGCGTGAAGCACCTGCGCGACGATTTCCCCGGATCGCAAATGACGCGCAAAACCCATCTGTCCCGTGGCGCAAAACACGCATCCCATCGCACACCCCGCCTGCGTGCTGAGGCAGGCGGTGAACCGCCCCGGATAACCCATCAGCACCGTTTCGATGGTCTGCCCGTCCGTGAGCCGGAGCAGGAACTTCCGGGTGAGGCCATCGCTGCTCGCCAAGTCGGCAGCCACTTCCGGCGCTGCGCAAGAAAAGGGAAGGCTGTCGCCGAGGTGCTCCGCCACCCAGCGCCGCAGCGGGGGGAGGAAAGCCTCGTGTGTTCCGAGCTTTGCCGCCGGCTCGCGATAGAGCGCCCGCCACAGTGTGCGCGCGTGGGCGGGCGCCAAAGCGGAAGCCGCGAATTCCTCCTCGAGCATCGTGAAAGTGAGGTCATGAATCGAGCGCCGCGCGGCAACTTGTCTGCGCGCAGTATTCGGGATGGACGCAATAAGGTGGCTCACGTGGGTGCCCGGACGGTGGCCGCGTTCTGTTCCTCAGCAAGGGAAACCTGTGCCCTTATTCTAACCCGGCGCAGCCGGGACCAAATCCAACGCAGAGGGCGCCGAGGGTCTTGAGAGGCACGCAGAGACGCTTGATATTCACCTCCGCGGCCCTCCTCGCACGGCGCGGATTGTCGGGATAACGGAGTCGCCTTGAGGGGCTGCGGCAGCTTGCTTAGTCCACTGACTTTAGCTAACCTCCAGTCATGGCCGAAACCGTCGTCAATATCCACGCCGCCAAGACGCATCTATCGCAACTCGTGGCCCGCGCCGAAAAGGGCGAGCGCATCACCATCGCGCGCGCGGGCAAGCCCGTGGCGCAACTGGTTCCCGCTCCCAAAGCGAAGCGCTGCAAGCTCCCGCCGGACGATCCGCTGCTCAACCTCGACAAGTTCGGGTTCGACGGGCCGGGCGGCAAACTCACCAACAAGGAAATCGATCGCATCGTCTATGGCGCGTGAGGTGTTTGTCGATTCCTCCGGCCTCTACGCGCTGTCTGATCACCGTGACCCCGCTCGCGTTCACGTCGAGCGTCGCACGCGGGAACTGACGCGCGATGGCGTGCCGCTCGTTTTGACCGACTACATCGTGGACGAAGCCCTCACGCTGGCAAAGGCGCGGGCCGGCGAATACGGCTCGTTGCGGCTGCTCGAGATCGTCGAGCGCAGCGCAGGATTCCGCTGGGAATGGGTGGGCCGCGAGCGCTTCGCAACCGCAAAGGCCTTTTTCCGCAAGCACGCCGACCACGGCTATTCGTTCACCGATTGCACGAGCTTCGTCGTGATGCGCGAACTGAAAATTACCGACGCGCTGACCACGGATCACCATTTTACGGAAGCCGGGTTTCGGCCTCTGCTCCCAGTGAGCTGACCGAAATGCGCCCGATGGAGCCGCTCCCGCTCTCACTCCTCAACGATGGGTCCGGGGAGCGGATTGAAACCCTCGCTGTCTGATCGTGGAGTTACGTCCCGCGAGGTCTCCCCCGACATGGGTCCGGGGTGCGGATGGCACAGGACCTGTGCACAGCAGTGAGTCCTTTGCGGGTGCGAGATGCGATTCGGTGGCGCCCCTATGTCGCGATTTTCCCGGACGATGACCAAACGCTGGTGGAAGCTGCCGCTGGGAGCGTGGCTGCTCGCGGTGGTGCTGGCTCTGGCGGGGGTGGTGACGTTCGCGATTTTTTTCGTTAAAAGGGACGTCGTTCAGTATTTGCCGGAGCATTCCTTCGCGGTGCGGGACCCGGCCTTCTTTGGGTCGGCGCATGCCTTGGCGGATCCGCTGCCAATGGAGGGCAACAAGATCGTGCTGCTGCACAATGGCGATCAGATTTTCCCGGCCATGCTGGAGGCGATTCGCTCCGCGAAAAAGAGCCTGAATTTCGAAGCCTTCCTTTTCAACTCGGGGGTGATCGGGAGCCGATTTCGCGATGCCCTCTGCGAGCGAGCCCGCGCCGGAGTCTGCGTGCGAGTGTTGCTCGACGGGATCGGCTCGGGAACCCGGCTCGATAACAGCGATGTGGACATGATGAAGAAAGCGGGATGCCGATTCGCCTACTATCATCCAACCCGCTCGTGGAGGCTGGATAAGGCCAATCGGCGGACCCATCGTCGGATCATGGTGGTGGACGGCCGGATTGGGTTCACCGGGGGCGCGGGCTTTGCGGATCTCTGGCAGGGCAATGCCGATGCGCCGGATCACTGGCGCGACATTCACGCCCGCATTGAAGGTCCCCTCGTGGCCAAGCTCCAGGGCGCGTTTCAGCAGCATTGGGTGCGGGGTTATGGTGAAATTCTGAGCGGACCCGACGAGTTCCCGCCGCTGCCGCCGGCCGGATCCCTGCACGCTCAGATGACGGCCTCCCATTCTTTCTCGGTGGCGCCGGTGGCCCTCATCCAGGCGACCGCGATCTCCGCGGCGGAGAGCCGGATCTCGATCACGAATGCTTATTGCACCCCGACTGAGGATCAGGTGGAGCTGCTGGTCAGAGCGGTGCAACGCGGCGTGAAGGTGCGCCTGCTCGTTCCCGGCAAACACAACGATCAACCGGCGACGAAGGCGGCCGGCCGCACCGCCTACGGCAAGCTCCTCGAAGGCGGGGTGAAGATCTACGAGTACGAGCCGAGCATGATCCACTCGAAGACCATGGTGGTGGACGGACTGTTTTCGATGTTCGGCTCATCGAACCTGGATGCCCGTTCGTCGCAAATTAACGAGGAGCTGGACATCACGGTTTATGACGATGGCTTCGGCCGCGAAATGGAGGCGGTGTTTGAGGCAGACCTCAAGCAGTCGCGTCCTTACACCCTCGAGCAGTTCAAGCAGCGCAACGTGGGTGAGCGCCTTTCGGAGTGGCTGATGCTCCCGTTCAAATCGCAGTTTTGACGGGGCGTCTCGCCGCCGGTGGTGGGTCGGACGACGATGGAACGCGGCACGGCCGCGTTGCGTTAATTGATAAGAAAGCCAGAGTGGCCGGGATTCTCTCCGCAAACATGTTGTTAGACCCGCGCCAACCCTTCGCTGCTCACCCGTCCTTCCCGCAACGCCGGGGGCGAAAACTGAACCGGCTGCTGCGCATTTTTTTCCTGGGAGCCGGCCTCGTCTTCATCGCTCCGGGCGGCGGCTTGCAGGCGGCCGGCGAGGAGCCTGGGGAGCGGCTCAAGGAGGAAAGTCACCGCAAAAGCGGTGACGAGTTTTTCAACGGGCCGATCGTTTCCCTGGAGATCGAGTTTCGGCCTGAGGAGCTCGAGAAGCTGAAGCACGACGCGCGCAATTACGCGGAGGCCGTGTTGAATGAGGGAGGCAAGTCTTACAAAGTGGCGCTCAAGCTCAAGGGCGCGGCGGGGAGCTTCCAGGGCGTGGACGGCAAGCCCGGGCTGACGATCAGCTTCGACAAGCTCAAGGGTTCCGAACGCTTTCATGGGCTGAAGAAGTTTCACCTCAACAACGGCGTGCAGGACGGGACCTATCTCAACGAGCAGATCGGTGGCGCCATGGGGCGTCATGCGGGAGTGCCGGCCTCGCGCTGCACTCATGCCTTCGTCAAGTTTAACGGGCGCGACCTCGGTCTGTATGTGGTGAAAGAAGCATTCACCAAGGATTTCCTTTCCTATTTCTTCAAGGATCCCAAGGGCGACCTGTGGGATGGCGGTTTCTGCAAGGAAATCGAAGAGAACATGGAGAAGGACCAGGGCGACCCGAAGGACAAGACGGCGCTCAAGGAATTGATCGCCGCCTGCCAGGAGGCCGATCCCGCGAAGCGCTGGGAGCGGCTGGGCCGGATTCTCGATATCGATCGATTTGTCTCCTTCACCGTCATGGAAGACTTCCTCGCGCACTGGGACGGCTACAATTTCAACCGCAACAACTACCGCGTTTATCAAGACCCGCAGACGGGGCGGCTCTCGTTTTTCCTGCACGGCATGGACCAGCTTTTTGGCGACGCCAATTTCGGGGTGATGCGCGATTTCCCGTCGCTGGTCGGCGGCGCCGTGATGCGATGTCCGGAGGGAGCGAAGCTCTATCGCGAGCGCGCCCTGAGCATTTATGAAAACGTGCTGAAGGGGATCGACTGGCCGGCGCGCGTCACGGAAGAGGGGAACCGCGTCCGCGAGGCGATCGCAGTGAAAAATCCGCAATGGGCGAAGGAATATCAGGGCCGGATCGGTGAAGCGCGGGCGCGGGTCGAGCAACGCATCGCCGGGATCGGCAAGCAACTGGGCGATCTGCCGAAGCCAGCGGAGTTTGACAAGGACAACACGCTAAAGCTCGCGGGCGGTTGGAATCAGCAGGTTGGTGACGGTGGGCCGGCCCTGGATGAAGCGCAGGTGGACGGGAAGAAGTGCCTGCACATTCGCGCGCCGGGTCCCGCGGTGGCTTCCTGGCGCAAGCCGGTCACGCTTCCGGCGGGAAAATATCGCTTTGAGGCGCGCTTGCGGACGGCCGGGATAACCGCCGGCGGCGAGGCAAAGGGAGCGGCGTTGCGGATTTCAGGCGGGACCGCCCAGCAATTTGCCGAGGGCGATTCGCCGTGGAAACCGCTGAGTTACGAGTTCGAGTCGTCAGGAGCGCCGATCGTGCTCGTCGCGGAACTGCGCGCGCAGAAGGGCGAAGTCTGGTTCGAAGCGGATTCGCTGCGGTTGCTCTGGATGAAGTGAGACGCTCTGCGCCGCTGTCTCCCGTCTTCCTCTCCCACGTCCGAAGAGGAAGATGAAGAGTTCGCGGCCAGCTACCTTGCTACCCGGTTACTGGTCCGGATCCCGCGGGTATTTCGCGTATGGCAGGCGCGCTCCACGGTAGGTGTAGCTGTCGGCCCGAACACGGGGAAGCGGCAGGAAGTCCGCGCACCCGCTCGAGGCGACGATGTCGTCTTGATCCACGCCGTCACCAGAGACGCCGATCGCGCCGATCAGAACGCCGTCGCGGTAGAGCGGAAAGCCGCCGGGAAAAATGGTGATGCCGTTCGGGAGATTGGGATTGCCAGGGCGCATCTTGGTTTTCGGATTCGTTTTGAGCGTGACGGCTTCCTGGAAGCCAAAATAAGGGCCATAGGGCCGGCCATCGAGCCCTGGCGGAAAATAGCGTTGCGCGAGAAAGCCCACGGTCCGGCAGCTCTGCGCAAGTTGCCGGTTGGAGAAGAAAACCGCGGTGCGCGCCTTTTGCACCGCGACGTCCCAGCTAAACATCGTCGCCTCGGCGACGCGGAAAGTTCCCAGCACGCTCGGTGGGACACCGTTCTTGTGCGGGTTGTTGACCACGGTAATGAAGGTCTGCATTTTCACTCCGAGCGGCAGACGGATCCCAGCACGGGTGATGGAGCAACGCTGGGCAGCGAGGCTGAGAATCTCCTCCACTTCGCGGGCGGTGAGCCGCCCCGTTTTGCCGATCGGGGTGGGGATCGGGTCGCCGCGAATGGGCTGGCGTATCTCGCCTTCGATTCCTCCGAGTCGGGCGATTGGATACGGAAACGGAGCCGGGGAAGCTTTTACCTCAAAGCCCGGAACAACCTGCCCGATGCTGCCGAGCGGCTGCACGTCGTGTACGTCTTCGATGTCCTCGGGCAACGGTTCCACATAAGGAATGCGGATCCCGTTGATGAGCACGTTGGTGGCGAGAATGACGTTCGAGGGACGAAAATTAGTCTGGCCGGCGAGGGCGACGTCTTCATCGGTGTCGTGCCCCATTTTGAAAGTCGGCGTCGAGGTTCGCTGGGTGAAGCCGGCGAGGATCGCGGCGGCGACGCTGAGATCGGTCGGGCTGCCGTCGCCGGTGACTCCGATGCCTCCCACCAGGTGCCCGGCTTTGTAGAGCGGAACGCCACCGGGCGAGTCGCTGAGGGTGGTTAAAGGGACCTGGAGGCCGCGGACGCCGCCGCTGATCAGTCCCGTTTGGGGATCGCCTGTCGAATTCTTAGCGATGGGCAGCAGGCTGAACGGATCAAAGCCGGGTGGGATCTGCTTGAGACGGTTGACGTCGGAATAAAAAAGGTTGGAAAAGCCGACGCCGACCAGCGGGCCATTCGGAGTGTTGCGCACCCCCACTGGAAAGTGCTGCTGAATAATGTAGCCAGCGGTGCGTGAGGTGAAAGCATTCTGATCGCTGCTCAGAAAGGCGGCGGTGCCGGCGCGCGAGACCGCCGCGGAAATCACCCCCTGGCTCGGCGGGAATCCCCCCACGCTCCACATCCCGAGCACAAATCCTTCGCGATCGACGACGGCAATGACCGAGTTCGGACTCACGCGTGAGGCTTCCGTGACGGCTTGGGCCAGTATCAATTGCACCTCTTCCGCAGTAAGCTGTTCGACAGAAAGCGCTGCCGGAGTGAGCAGTGCGAGCACGGCGAGGATCGTAAAAAGCGTTCGCATGGGACAGAGTGCGGCTAAAAAAGAGGAAATGCGGGCGGCTGGCAATCATTTCCATTGCAGATTCTTGGTTTCTCGGAATATCACGAGCGCTTGCCAAAATGAGCGCATACCTAGTGTCCACCCGTCGCCGGAAAGGATGGGGCGTCCTGGCGGGTTCCATCGCCGGGCTGCTCGTGCTGGCCGAGGCCGACGCCGAACCGGGGCGTCCGCTGTTCCGGAACACCGTCACGTTGCGTCCCTTCCTGGCCGGACCGGAGACCGTGCAGGAAGTTCCGCCCCGGTCGCCGACGCAATTCAATCCCGATCCCGGCTCGTGGGATGACACGACGCCGCCCGTTTTCTCCCCGGCTCCGCGCGACCCCGTGCACGACAGCCTATTCCCCGACCATATGCCCGACTATGGCAACGGACCGCTGCCGGAGAGCCTGCGGCTGCCGCGAGGCCGGGTGATTGGGCGCGACCCGATCAAGAAAACGTTCACCTACCGCGAGTATCCGCTCGGCCGGGAAGGACTGGGCATTTTGCCCAACAGCCGCGGGGTGCCGAATCGTTGGACGCTCCCGTTCCCGCACTGGACACGCTACCACGATCCAAGCCACGAGACGGCTTACATGTACGAGACGCCGAGGTTGTGGCATCCCTTTGAGCAAAGCATCCTCAAGGGCGATGTGCCGATCATCGGCCAGGATATCTTTGCCAATCTCACGGCGAAGAACTTCACCCTCTACGAATATCGCAAATTGCCGGTCGGGAGCGGGGTGAGCGCCGCATTGCCGAGCAGCGCGGAGTTTTTCGGCCGCAGCGCGCAGAACTTCGTCTCCAACGACACCTCCTTTTCTCTGGATCTCTTCCAAGGCGAGACGGCGTTTAAGCCGGTGACCTGGCTGTTTCGCGTCAACGGAGTCTATAACCAGAACTATATCCGCGTGCTGGAGAACAACCTCGTCGATCCCGATCCGCGCGGACCGGGTTTCGATGACAATAAGGGGAACCCCAATACCACGGTCATCCAGGCGATCAAACCCGAGAGCCAGGACGTCGGTCCGCGGCCCGGCGATCCGGGGAGTTTCACCAAGACGGTGAATCCGGGGGACCTCTTCAATTACATCGCCCCGCAGCTTCAGCCGCTCGGCGATGCGCGCCCGCTGGTGAAGGTGGACCCGCTGACGCAGGAGGTTCCCGAGGACAAGGATAACGAGCTCGATAAGAAGAATAAGAAGAACCAGCGCCACGACCTCGCCGGCACGCGCTACACCACCCGCCACAAGGATTTCTTTGCGCTCCAGGAAGCCTTCCTCGAAATCCATTTCAGCGATCTCACCGACAACTACGACTTCATTTCGAGCCGGACCGGCATCCAGCCATTCGTCTCCGATTTCCGCGGCTTCATCTTTGCCGATACGAACCTCGGCGCACGGGTCTTCGGCAACGCCGACAACAACCGCACCCAGTACAATCTCGTGTACTTCAATATGCGGGAGAAGGACACCTATTCGGACTTGAACACGTTCGAGTCCCGCCATCAGCAGGTGCTGATCGCGAACGTGTTTCGGCAGGATGCTCTGTGGAAGGGTTACACCGCGCAGATGAGCTTCCACATGAATCTCGACGACGGTGGGACGCACTACGACAAGAACGGTTTTCTGACCCGTCCGTCGATCCTCGGCACCATTCCCGATGAGGGCGACTTCCTCGGTTCCGACGGCGGCTTGCGTGGACACGACGTGAAGGCGTTTTACCTCGGCTGGACGGGCGACGGGCACATCGGCCGGCTGAATATCACCCACGCGCTGTATCAAGTTTTTGGCGAAGACAAGTTCAACCAACTGGCGGGCCGGCGCGTGGACATCAATGCGCAAATGGCCGCTCTCGAGTTGAGTTATGATCGCGACTGGATCCGGCTCAAGCTTTCGGGATTCTACGCCAGCGGCGACAGTGATCCATCCGATCGCACCGCGCGCGGATTTGATACCATCCAGGATAACCCGCTCTTCATTGGCGGGCCGTTCAGTTGGTATGTGCACCAGGGCTTCAACCTTGCCGGCACGGGGGTGAACTTTAAGCAGCGCGATTCCCTGGTCCTCGACCTGCGCACGAGCAAGTCCGAAGGGCAGTCAAACTTTGTCAACCCGGGGGTGATGATCGCGGGCATCGGCAGCGACATGGATTTGACGCCGAAGCTGAAGCTGTTCGCCAACGTCAACCACATCTGGCTGTCGGAGACGGCGCCGATCGAGAAAGCGCTGCAAACCAACAAGTCCCGGACGGAGCTCGGGCTCGATACCAGTCTCGGGTTCAAGTTTCGCCCGCTGCTCACGGACAACATCATTCTGTCCATTGGCGCGGGTCTTTTCTTCCCCGGCGCGGGTTACCGGGACATCTATCGCCGCGCGACCACCCGCGTGCCCGGCTTCAGTCCGACGGATGAAGAAGGCAAAGTGGACCGCTATCTCTACAACGGGTTTGTGACCCTGACGTTTCTCTACTGATATGGCGCGCGCACTGTTCATTCGCCGGCCTGATCATCCGCAGGCTTGTCCGTTCCTTCATTCATGCGCCGCTTAATCCTTCTCGGCTTCGGACTATGGCTCGGCGCGGGTTGGGTCCTCTCGCAAGATCCCGTGCCGCCGGAGGGCGAGCCGACGCTGAGGGTGCCGCCGCCTCCTCCCCAGCCGACGATTCGCTTGAATGCCGGAATTGGCCCGACAATCTCGGTGCCGCCACTTCCGGCCGGGTCGGCTCCGCTCAAAAACGAGCCGTCGCTCATTCCGCCGGAGTTGCAGGTGCGCACCGGGACCGGCTTCGGTCCAAAAATTGCCGCCCCGCCCGCCCCGCTGCCATTTGCGCCGCGCCCGCCGCGCAATTGGATCGACCAGACTGAAGCCGAAGCCAACGCCAAGAGCGTCGGCTGCTTTGACTGCCATAAGACGACCGATGCGCACACCATGCACGCCTCGCCGAACGTCGTCCTCGGCTGCACTGATTGTCACGGGGGCGATCCGCGGCGGGGGCTGTCGATTTCCGAGGCGCACGTGCTGCCGACCAACCCGGAGCTCTGGCCCACCTCGGCGAACCCTCCGAACTCCACCGTGGCGCTCAATCACGAGTCGCCGGAGTTCATTCGCTTCATGAACCCGGGCGATCTGCGCGTGGCGAAGGAAGCCTGCGGGCTCTGCCACGGCGACATCGTGGATCGCGTCGGGCATTCCATGATGAATCACGGCACCATGCTCTGGAATGCGGCCGCCTATAACAACGGGGCGATCAATCGGAAAAATCCGATCGTGGGCCAGGGGTACGGTGCCGACGGGATCCCGCTCGAGCTGCTCAATCCTTTCAAACCCACGCCGGAGGAGACGCGGAAGCACGGAATCCTCGCTTCGTTGAGCCCGCTCAACCGTTTCAACCTGAGCCAGCCGGGCAACGTCTTCCGGATCTTCGAGAAGGGTGGGCTCGACCAGCTTCAGCTTGGCGTCCCGACGCTCGACGAGCCGCCAGGCAAGCCGGACCGCCGGCTCTCGGCGCGTGGCCTGGGCACGCTGAACCGCACCGATCCCGTCTTCCTCGGTGCGCAGAAGACCCGGCTGCACGATCCGCTGCTCGGCTTCCTCGGCTCGAACGATCGCCCCGGCGACTATCGTTCCAGCGGTTGCTCGGCCTGCCACGTGGTGTATGCAAACGACCGCTCGCCGGCGAATTCCGGCGCGTGGTGCAAGTTCGGCAATCAGGGCCTGAGCTTTTCCAAGGACCCGACCATCTCGAAACGCGAGCGGGGCCATCCCATCCTGCACCAGTTCACCCGCTCGATCCCTTCCAGCCAGTGCATGAACTGCCACATGCACCAGGGCAATGCCTTCGTGAACCCATACCTCGGCTATACCTGGTGGGACCAGGAAACCGATGCGAAGAATCTCTATCCCAAAGAGCAGCATGATCCCGCGGACGATGAACTGGTGCGCGCGACCATGAAGAATCCGGAGGCTGCTTCGGCCCGCGGGCTCTGGGGCGACCGGGATTTTCTGGAGAAAGCCTCGGAGCTCAATCCGCAACTCAAGCACACCCAATTTGCGGACTACCACGGCCACGGCTGGATGTATCGCGCCGTCTTCAAGCAGGACCGCAAGGGCAACCGGCTCGACCTCGAGGACAACGTCGTCGCGCACTCCGACTTCAAACGCGCCGTGCATCTCAAGGATGTCCACCTGACCAAAGGAATGCAGTGCGTGGACTGCCACTTCCAGGTGGATGTCCACGGCAATGGCAATCTTTACGGCGAGACCCGCAACGCGATCACCATCCAGTGCATTGATTGCCATGGCACGGTCACCCAGCGGCCGCGCAAGATCGTGGCGGGTGAGGTGACAATGCCCACGACCGGGCCCTCCGGAGAGACGGATCCGAAGGATCGGCGCAAGATCACGCCGGTCGATTTGCTGACCACGGTGACGCCGTGGAAGCCGCGTTTCGAATGGGAGGGCGACACGCTTTATCAGAATTCCACGATGTCGGCCGACATCCGCTGGGAGGTTCCGCAGACGGTGGATGTGGTTGATCCGGGCTCGTCCCATTTCAACGCCAAGGCGCGTTACGCCAAAACCCTGCAACGCGACGGCGTGACCTGGGGGACCGTGCCGGGTTCGGACAAGGAAGCGCGGGCCCAGCTCGCGCACAGCAACCAGGCGATGGACTGCCAGATTTGCCACACCTCGTGGGCGACGAGCTGCTTCGGATGTCATCTGCCGATGAAGGCGAACCAGCGCGTGCCGCTGAACAAGTATGAGGGCGTGGTCGATCGCAACTACACGACCTACAATCCGCAGGTGGTCCGTGATGACGTCTTCATGCTCGGGATCGATAGCACGGTGAAAAAGCACCGCATGGCGGTGATCCGCTCGTCGAGCGCCGTGGTCGTCGGATCGCAGAACGCCAATCGCGAGTGGGTCTATTCGCAGGCTCAGACGGTCAGCGCGGAGGGCTACAGCGGCCAGGCCTTCAACCCGCACTTTGCGCACACTACCAGCGGTGTGGGGACGACCAAAACCTGCACCGACTGCCATCTCTCCAAGGCCAACGACAACAACGCCTGGATCACGCAATTGCTCGGCTTCGGCACCGGAACGGTTAACTTCTTCGGCCGTTACGCCTGGGTCGGCGGGGAAGGGGAGCTGCACGGGGTCATCTGGACTGAAGGGGACGAACCGCAATCCGCCATCGGCAGCTCGTTTCACGAAACCGCCTATCCCCGCAACTTTGCCGAGCACGTCGCCAACGATCGCAAGCTCAAGGTTGCCTACGAGCACCGGGCGCGCGAGATCAATGATCTCACGCTGCGCGGCGAGTATCTCTACACCGCCAACGGACCGGCGGGGCTCGAGGTCTTCGACGTGGCCAACATCGACCAAAAGGGCTTTAGCGAACGCATCATCACCTCGCCGGTGTCGCCGCTCGGCGGCCAGCGAACCTACGTCCGTACGAAATTCGCCACCGCCGTCGCGATGCCGGCCACCCTGCAGAACGATCCATTGCGCACGCACCTCCCGGAGAATGAGGAGCAGCCGATCCATCCCTTCTACGGCTGCGTCTATGTCGCCGACCGCGAGGAAGGTCTGGTCATCGTCAACGCGAATTCCCTTTTCGACGGCAATCCGGAGAACAACTTCCTGCGAAGGTTGCCGTTGAAGAACGTGAATGGCAAATCGGGCGGCGAGCACCTCGACCACTTCAATCCGGACGGCAAGCTCACCGGCGCGGAATTTGCCATTTGCGCCGGGCACCGCGTCTATATGTGCACGTCGAGAGGGCTGGCGGTGGTCGATGTGGACCAGCCGGATCAGCCGCGGCTCGTCGGCGAGCTGGCGGACGGCTTCCTGCGCAATCCGCGCTGCATCTCGATCCAGTTTCGCTATGCCTTTGTGACCGATGACGACGGCCTGAAAGTCGTGAGCCTCGCCGATCCCGAGCACCCGCGTGCGGTGCGGGGCGCGGTGGTGCGGCTCTCCCACGCGCACAAGCTTTACGTCGCGCGCACCTACGCCTACGTCGCCAACGGGCCGGAAGGTCTCGCGATCATCAATGTGGAAAACCCCGAGCGGCCAAGGCTCGACCAGATGTTCAATGCGGACGGCCAGCTCAATGACACCCACGCCGTGCAAATCGGTTCCGTCGCCGCTTCGATGTACGCGCTAGTGGCCGATGGCAAGAATGGGTTGCGCGTGCTGCAACTCATCTCCCCCGACACGGTCGAAGGCGCCGCGGGCTTCAGCCCTCGCCCGCAGCCGCGCCTCATTGCCTCTTACCGGACTCCGGAACCGGCCCTCGCCGTGTCGCGCGGGCTCGATCGCGATCGCGTGGTGGACGAAACCGGAAATCAGACGGTGGTCTTCGGCCGCCGGGGCGCCCGCCCGTTTCACCTGGATGAAATGCGACCATTTCTGCGCCATGCGGATGGCTCCGAATTGAAGGTCGAGGACGTCAAAGTCAGCGCAGGCAAGCTCGTCACCAAGGCGGGCGGCAAATTGGCCGAGCCGCACGAACCGCCGAAGCCGCGCTCGACCGAAGAACTGCCTCCGCCGAAACCGGAGTTCCCAGTGCATTTGGATCTGCCGCCCTTGCCGAGCCTCACCCCTGGGGAGCCGGCGAAATCTGCGCCTCCGGCGCAGTAAGCGATTGCCGTGCGTTCGGGAGTTGATTTAAAAATGAGCCATGGCCGATAAAACGATCAAAGTTCCCGAGAACGTCCCCGGACCCTGGTATGTCGATACCACCTGCACGCCGTGCCGCACCTGCATGGAAGTCGCCGGAGCAGACACGCTCCTGAAATGGAACGAGGACGAGACGAAGGTCTATTTCTACAAGCAGCCCGAGGGCGAAGCGGAAACGGCCATCGCGGAGGAAACCCTGGCGGTCTGCCCGACCCTCGCGATCGGCAACGACGGCGAATAGCCGGTCACGTCTCGGGTGGGGTGGGCATCCTGCCCGCCGAGTGACGCATCTTGCGTCGCGACCAAATAGGTGGTGAGCCATGCTCCCCATTTGGTCATTTGGCAGAATTTGGTCATTTGGTTTCCTCCGACGGTCGTGGCGTCGTCAGGGTCTCCCAGCTGCTACTTTCCGCTGGATCGCCGCGTCCCACTTCGACCAATCGGCGCCGAAATCGGCGCCCAGCAGCAGCTTCAGATTGTCGAGGGCTGCGGCGGAGAAGGAGTGTGACGGATTGCGGGCGATGGAAAGCAGTGCTGGGAGCGTGATCCGGTCCGGACGTTCCATGAGGTCGGCAAAGAGCACGCTTAAGGCCTGCCCGTGGGTCTTTGGATCCGTGACGACGGGCAGCGCAATGCTGCCATAATCGTCATCCGGCAGATTCGCCACGGCTTGCTCTGCGGTGGTGGCCAGAGCTTCTTCGGGGAGGCTCGGGAGCAGCGCGAGAAGGGTGCGCGCCTTGATTGTCTCGTTCCGGCTCCGCGCGGTGGCCCCGGCGATCCGCTGTTCCCACGCGAGCGGTCCGGAGTCGAGCGCGACCACCGGCGGGCGAAACAAGGCGTCGTCCTCCGGTGACGAGGATGGCGTGGCGGTGGGAGCCGTTGAAAGTCCGTGCTCGTGCGCCTGAGCGCTGCCGGCGGCGGCTGGACTGGATATTTCCGCGGTGGTCTGGCCGGAAAGCTGCGCCCTGCCCGCCTGGCGGCCGGTCCTGGTGAAGGCGAGCGCCAGCCAGGCCAGACCCAGAGCGGCGAGACCAAAGAGCAGAAAGCGAGTGCGCGGACCCATGGGTGCGGAAGGAACGGCGACGATCGAGGGTCCTCTTCGCGAACGTTAGAAAGCGTTGATCGAGACCGCGAAGTGCAGCCCATAGTCCTGAAGGCTGACCTTGGTTTCGTGGAAATCGATAAACGGATGGCCCCAATAGACCGTCGCCTGGGCGTGCTTCGTCGCGTTCACGAGCAGCCCGATGCCGGCGCTGTAGATGGTTTCGTTATCGTCCTCGACCTTGTTCACATTCCAGCCGGTGGCCACATCGAAGAACGGAGCGAGCGAAATCACCGGCGTCTTGTCTTTGGCCAGCCACACGGGGATGCGCAGCTCGGCGGAGGCGAAGACGCCATTGTCGCGCAGGAGTTGATTTTCCCGGTAGCCGCGCACGCTTTGCACGCCGCCGATGCTGAACTGCTCCAGCGAGAGCAGTGGTTCATCCGAAAGCTGCGCGTTGATGCGGAGGACGAGGAGCGTCTCGCGCAGCGTATTCCAACCGCGCGTGTCCGCCTGCTTGCGCAGCGCCGGCGTGTCGAAGATTCGCCGGACGTACTGCGCCTGCCCGAGCCACGCGAAAAACTTGCTGTCGGGAATCTCCGGATCAAAACCCTGCACATTGCTCGCCCCGGAAGTGGTGCCGCCCGCCGCACCCACTTCGGCCCTGGTTGATCCGAAGGCATAAAACCCGACACTGAAGGCGAAGCGCAGCGCAAACACATGGACCTGGCTGCGATTGACCCACTCCGCGGCGTAGCGGGTGGCAAACACATCCGACTCGCCATCCAGCGCGCCGAGCGAGAGCGTGAAGGGCCGCCCGAGCAGGAAGGTCTCACTGTGCTTGCGATCCGCGCCCACCGAAACCGCGACGGTGTCGTTCAGCGTTTGATAAAGCGGCTGCCGCAGGGCCACCCCGAATTCCGTCGATCGACTGGTAATGCCCAGGGCCGCGAACGTTTCGTCGATGATACTCGAATCGCTCTTGTCCGCGTGAACGCCGAGGGTCGTGTTCCACGGCGTGATCGGCAGTTCATAGCTCCCGCTGACGTTATCGAACTGCGCGTAATCGACCGCGCCGTCCTTCGTCCATCGCACCAAGCCCCAGCGGGCAGCCAGCGGATCATTATGTCCCGTCAGGTTAAGATCCGTCAGGTACAGCTCGCCGAGTCCTTCGCTCACGCTCGGAGGGCGCTTGTTGCTGACTTCAAAGCCAAAGCGAAAGGGCTGCTCGTCCTTCACCGCCACATCCAGGATGCTCTCGCCCGGTTTCACGCCCGGCTTCAGCTCTGCGTTGATCCGCGAGATCGTGGGATTCTGCCGCAGGAGCTGGAGACCTACTTTCAGGTGGTTGAAATTCACCGGCCGTCCCGCCGCGCGGCGCAATTGGTTGCGCAGCCACCAGCTTCGATACCAGAAATTGCCGTGCAGATCGATCTCCGCGAGGTGTCCCTCGACGATCTGAAACTTGATCAGCCCGCTCGCCACATCCTGATCGGGAAGCAACGCGCCCGAAGTAATGTAGCCGGCCTCCACATAGTGTTTGGTCAAGGCCACGCGCGCTTCTTCCAGCTCTTCGCTGGTGATCTCGCGGCCGAGATAACTCGCGACCACCTTCGCGAGCTGCCGATCCGAAAAGACATGGTTCCCCTCGAACGCGAACTTTTTTACCGAGACCTTCACCGTGCTCGCCAGCGAAGCGCCGGCCAGCCGGTTATCCAGCGGCGGCAGCACCGGCTGCATGGCATCGACCGCGAGTTGGAGCTTGTAGCGCGGCAGTTCCGGCTTCTTCTCCTCCAGCGCGCGCAGCAGCGGCAGTTCGCCAGGGAGCAGGAGCGGCTCCCCAGGCATCCGTTGGCTGTTCTCCGGCAATAATGGCTCCTCCGGCTTTTCGCCCGGCTTCAACGGGTCCGCCGGCAGCGGAGCCAACTGTTGCACGTTGGAAGGGGCGGCCTGCTGCGCCGGCCCGGGGATCGGCGTCAGTCCCAGCAGGAGATAGACAACGGCCGTGCAACGTGAGGCCAGATTCATCGCCCCCGCACTGTGCGCTTTCCATCCCGCCGGAAGCCAGCCGTTTCCACCTGCGCCTCATCCGGCGCCGCAAAAACCCCACCCCTTCCCACGACGACGAGGCTGCTCGCGCCGACTCCGAGGCGCATCGTGCAGCGTTCCTGGAGACGGGTGGAAACATCGATGAATTGCCCCGCCAGCGCCGCTAGGGCGTCGGCAAGGTCGAGCGGCGGCGCGGTGATCTGCACGGTGCCCGCGGTCGTGCCGGTGGCAGTGATCGCGGTCTCGGAAGGCAGGAAGTTCTCCGCCACGAGCAGAATGTTTCCACCCTGGCCGATGGACGCGTTCGCGCTGATGAGGCCGTGGTCGAGGATGATGAAAGTTGGATCGATGAAGATATTGCCGCCGTTGCCCCCGACGGTTGCGCCGATGCCGCGCGCCGTCCCGGCCGTCGCGGTGATGCTGCTGTCCCGGAGATAGAGGAGGTCGCGCGCTTGCAAGGAGATGTTTCCCCCACTCCGGCCCGCGGACGCGGTGATGCTGCTGCTGCCCGTCAGTGCCAGGTCAGTCGATGTTTCGACCGCGAGGGTGCCGGCGTTGGACGCCGTTGACGCGACGGTCAGCGCCGCGCCGCTTGAAAGCATGATCGCTCCACGTGCCGAAACGCGTACGTTGCCGGCGTCACCCGCGCCGAAGCTGCTGCTGGAAATCTCCGCGCCCTTTTCCAGATTCAAGTTGCCCGAAAGATCGACCCGCACACTGCCAGCCGCACCCCGCGCGCCATCGCTGCCGCGAGCCACGACGCCGCTGGGAAATCCGAAGCTCGATCCGGACGCAAAAAGGCTGCCGGCTCGCACGCTGACGTTGCCACCCTGACCCGCGCCTTCGGTCGCCGCCTCGATCTCGCCGCGGTTGAGCAGGGTGATCGTCTCGCGAGCAGTGACGGACACATCTCCCCCGTTGCCGCTCGCGCCCGCGAGGGTCCTTGCGGAGATCGCCGTGGCCAGCGGCAGTCCGGAGTTTCCAAGCAGGGAGGCACCGGTTCCGTCGAGCAGGATGCGATTGGCCGTCACGTTCACCGAGCCAGCGTTGCTCTCGCTCCCGGTCGTGGCCTCGATCACCGCGCCGCCGAGCATCGTGAGACTGCCGGTTTCCACCTCGATCGAACCGCCCCGGCCACTGCCGCGATCTTTCGATTGAGCGATTAACCCGGTGGACGTGGAGTCTTGCGAATTTCTTCCGTCCAGGAGCAACTGTAGCGTCTGCACTCGCATTGTTCCCCCGGCCCCGGGGCCTTGAGTTCCGACGACGATGACTCCTCCTTGGGACACCACCAGGCTCTCCGTCGCCATGAGGTCCACCAATCCCCCATTGCCCGGAGCGTATGTGGACGCGGAGATTCCGGAAAATCCACCGCCCGAAGTGACGGAGATTTCACCCGCATGAATCATCACCGTGCCGCCGTGGCCGGTGATGCCCGCCGCACTCTCAGGATCAGTTTCGGGCGCCACATCCGAACGAATGCCAGTAAACACACTCGACATGGCACCGTCGATCCGAAGCTTTGCCGCGGTCACCCTCACCAGCCCCGCATTCCCGGCGCTATAGGTATCCGTGGAAATCAGACCACCCTTTTCCAAGCTGAGGAGGTCCCTCACCACAATATGAAGATCGCCCCCCCGCGCTTTGTTGGTGGTTCCGTTGTCACTGATAATGATGGAGCGATCGGTGACGAGCAGATTTTCCGCCGTCAGATCCAGCCGGCCACCCGCACCATCGGAGAAGGTGCTGGTCGAGATCCCGCCTCCCACTGCCAGCGTGACCGAACCATCCACGTTGAGCGTCAGCTTCCCGGCGTTGCCCAGCCCCGCCGTTTCGCAAAGAAGCTTCCCTCCCGCGGAAATGGCCACCGAGCCGGCATCAATCTGCAAGTTACCCCCTGTCCCATCGCCGAGGGTAGTTGCCTCAATCAGGCTTAGTTCACCACTCACGGATAACCGATCCACCTTGATGGCGACATCTCCGCCGGCTTTATCGGAGCCAAAATTATCCGCCCGGATCGACGATCCGCCGGAAACCGCGAGGTGTCCTCCGCGAATCACGATCTTTCCGGGGCCGTCGGAACCGTCGATGTTCACGGTTGAGCTGCCGTCTGACTTGCTGCTTTTCGCCACGGCGATGTTTCCGAGAGAGCCGAAAGCCGCCGTTCGATAGCCGGCCCCGGGTGCGTAAAGATCGAACGCAACCACGCCGCTGGAGCGTGCGCCGAACAGGGTGATGAATCCTGATGGAGCCTGGAGTGCGGCACCGTCCAAACTGATGTCACCTCCTATCAGGTGGAGACCGGCCCCGATCGCCGAGAAGAGCTGCGTGCGGTCCACCGTGACGGCCGCCGGCTTCGGGTTGGTAAACCCAAACGCGCTGACCGGTGCGCTCGTCAGCAGGTTGTTGCCGCCGAGATGGGTATGGAACGTCCCACCGTCGCGGAGCTTCACGTAGTCCGCCGTGCTGACGATCAACGAGCCGTTGAGATCCAGATGGGCATTGGGTCCGAACATGACACCGGCGGGATTGAGGAAATAAAGATTCGCGTCCTGAATCTCCGAGCGCAGCGTTCCGTCGATCGAGGAAGCGGTGCCGCCCGTCACACGGGCAATGATGTTCTTCACACTCGACGGGCCTTGGAAGCTGCCTTCCTCTCCCGCGCTCAGATTGAATTCGCTGAAACTGTGAAAGAGGTTTGCGTCATTTTGCCTTCCGGCGCTGGCGGGGATCTGGAAGTTTGGCCCGCGTAACGCATCGTTCCGCCCGAAGCTCCCATCGAACTTCACGTTGCCGGCGCGTCCCGTCGCGATGCCCGGGAATGGGCCGGCCAGGACAACGCAAAAAAACAGCCGCCACAACAGACGGATTGAGGTGGGGCGATTCTTCACTGCCGTGGGAGCGTAGAGGTTTTTTGAACCCAGACAAGACTCGCTACGAATTGGCGTTGTCGTCCTCCATCTCCGGGCTGGACAGGGAGGGAGTCCCCATTTAACCTCCGCGGTTGCTACGGTTGCGGATGGGAAAAGTTCCCGTCAGTGTGACGATGGCACACTGAAATTCTTTTTCGAAAAGTTGTGATGAATAAGGTCCTCCAGGCGTCCGGCACACTGCTTTTTTCCCTTTTGGTGATTTGCCAAAGCGCTCTTGGACAGCAGCCTCCGCAGTTGCTGAGTTCTTCCGCTCGTAAAACCGGTACGACGGCGACGCTCAAGGCAGTTTGGATTCCCA
This sequence comes from Chthoniobacter sp., assembly GCA_034667665.1. GTDB lineage: Bacteria > Verrucomicrobiota > Verrucomicrobiia > Chthoniobacterales > Chthoniobacteraceae > Chthoniobacter. The sequence continues at coordinate 8,703 of JAXDQW010000098.1, read as the reverse complement.
ACACCACCTCCGACAATCCCGCCTACCCACTGTTTTATTACAAACCAAGAATCGGATCTGGCACCGAGATCCGTGTCAGTGGTATCCCAAATTCGATCCCCGTGGATGGGCATGCCGCAGGCGAACCGGTCGCGGTCGTCGCTAGAATCACCGGGCTCGCTAGGAGCAAAACATACAGTTGGCGCGTCTTCGCTGGATACCAGCTCGAAGGCGGCAGCACAAGCGGCACGGATGGTGTTGGAGACGACTTCACTTCGAGCATTCCGGAGATTCTGACAGTAACTGAAGGTGCGGTAACTTCGACCACGGCGGCGATCACCGTTCAGTTGATCCCCAATGATAACCAGGAGGAAGACTCCACCGGAACAAACTCCGTCTTCGTGGAATATGGCACAGATACCAGCTATGGCACGATCAGCCCGGTCCAGAGTGTGCCGATCTACGTCGATCCGGACCTTGGCACCAACGCGTTCGATCCGGCGACCCTCAACTTCAACTTAGCCGGTCTTCAGCCGGGCACGACTTACCATTATCGGATCAAGGCGACCAATCCCGATTTTGACCCGTCTGACCCGATTAATACCACCGCATTTAGCCTCGATCAAACTTTCATCACACTTCCCCAGGAAAACGACAGCTTTGCCAGCCCCCAAACTCTTCCCGGCATTTCCGGCACGGTGACGGGCACCAATGCCAATGCGACCAAGGAAGCGGGCGAACCCAACCATGCGGGCGTCGGCGGCGGAGCTTCCGTTTGGTTTCAGTGGACGCCGCCGGTCACGGGACCCGCAACCATTGACACCCTGACCAGCAGTTTCGACACAGTGCTCGCCACCTACACAGGGGATGCTGTGGACAGCTTGATCTCGATTATCGGCAACGATGATGATCCCGCGGGCGGCCTTCAGAGCAAGGTCAGGTTCAATGCGGTTGCCGGTACTGTGTATCGTATAGCCGTGGACGGCTTCGGCGGAGCGACTGGCAACATTACTCTGCACTACTCGATCGATGGCGCTCCAACGATCACCACGCCCACCAGCGCCAGCATCACGGAAAACAGCGCCACACTCGGCGGCAATGTGACGAGCGACGGCGGCGTGTTGATCACCGAGAGCGGGGTGGTTTACTCGATCACTGCGGTGAATAATGATCCGATTATTGGCGGCGCGGGCGTGACGATGCTCGCCGGCAGCGGCACCACGGGTGAGTTCAACGTCAGCGCCTCCGGGCTCACCGCGGGCACTGGCTACTCGTTCAATGCCTACGTCACCAACAGCGTGGGCACGGCCTACACCAGCCCGGTGGCGAATTTCACCACCGCCCCGAACATCTTCGCGATCACCACGAGTTCTTCACCTGCCAATGGAGGAACGACCAGTGGCGGCGGCAATTTCACCGGTGGCACAGATGTGACGGTGCAGGCGACGGCTGCGGCAGGCTATCAATTTATTAATTGGACTGAGAATGGAGTGGAGCAGAGCACGTCCGCGAGCTATCCGTTCACGGTAAGTGCCGCCCGAGCCCTAGTGGCAAACTTTAACAACCTTCCAACCTTTGCGATTACCACGAGCTCTGCGCCTGCCAATGGAGGAACGACCGGTGGTGGGGGCAGGTTTACGAGTGGCAAAAACGTGACGGTCCAGGCCACGACTGCAGCAGGCTATCTCTTCGTCAACTGGACTGAGGGCGGGGTAGAGCAGAGCAAGTCCGCGAACTATCCGTTCACGGTAAGTGCCGCGCGGAACGTCGTGGCGAACTTCATCCCATTGAGCGATCTCCGCGGGACGTATCGTGGGATCATTTGGGATGTAAACCAAAAGCCTTGTGGGCTTGCGGCTGCTACTCTTTTGCGCGGGCGTGTGACCTGTGTGATCGAATTGCTCGGAGCAAAGGGAACCACGTCCGCTTCCGTGAGCAACCTGGGACAGGTGGATACTTTCACATCCGGCTCCGCCTTATCCGCGCTTCTGGGTGGCTCGCGGCGTTTACAGTTGGCGGTGGAACCATCGCCCCGCCGCTTGGCCTTGCGAATTGAGACGGGTCCTGCGGACTCCACCGCCCTCTACAGTGCGATATTGGTACCAAAGAATGCTGCTTACAACCAGCAAAACCCCGCCCCGCTCTCTGGTAACTACACGGTGCTGTTTCCCGTGGATTCTGCGCATGCAGGTGACCCGGGCTTCCCCCAAGGATGCGGTTATGCGACGATGACGATCGCGGCGGACGGTACGGCGAAGCTCGTCGGCAAGGTTGGAGATGGAACGGGACTTATGCTGAGCTCAGTGCTGTCGGCGGAAAGTGATTTGCCTGTTTACAAAACGCTCTATCAGAAACCAAAGGGGTTTCTCGTCGGGAGTCTCGTTTTCGGCCACGTTTCCGGAGACTCCGACGCAAAAGGAAATTTCAGCTGGGTTAAACCAACCCAGCTTACTCCGGCGGGGATCTATCCTTCGTTTGAACTGGAGGAGACGGGAATCGCGTCGCGCTATTCCGCGTCGACGGTAACATTGGCAGGGACTCTGACGCTCGATAAGAACGGGCTTTCTCCGGCAATCGCTCACTCGATTTACATTCCCGCAACGGGCGGAAACCTTCGGCTCGCTTTACAGGATCTGAATCGTGACCAACTCGTCCTTTCGCTGGACGCAAAGAAGGGATTGCTAACCGGGACATTCCGCCCGTTTGGAAAACCGCCTGCAGCTCCGATCAGGGGAGTCCTTTTCCTGGAAAGGAAGGGGGCCGCCGGCCTGTGGCTGAGCACAGGCGCCGGTCGTTTCGAAATCGCCTGGCCTTGAGCGGCCCTGAGCCGCAGGCGGGCCGTCGCCTCTCACTGGCAGGTTGGCGCGGCGACGGTTGCAGCGTCGAGGGTGATGTTGCCGGCGATGGCGGAAAAATCGAGGATGTGGGTGACATCTTTCGGATGGCTATAGGTGGCGGATTCGCCGGAGAGCAGGTTGAACTCGCTGAAGCTGTGAAAAAGGTTGCCGCCGACTTTCGTCCCCAGGCTGTGCGGAATGGCGAAATCGTTGTTGATCTTGCCGATGGCGCCCGCCGGACCGAGCGAGCCGTCGGTGACGACGCCACCGCAAGCCAGTGCCGCCGAAGCCAGCCACGACCACCAGCAGCAGCCGACGCAGCGTGCAGAATTCGGGGTGGACAGCGTCACGCGCGCTTTCTAGGGAGCCATGGCGCAGGCGGCAAGCCGCGATGAGAAACCTCCGGCTGCTCGCCTGGCTTCAACGGGTTCGCGGGCAGCGGATGCGACGCCGCCGGCGTCGCGAGTGCGCTGCTCGAATTTGCCGCCTTCGGAGCGAGTCACGGCGAGATGCGTGAGGCAGATGCCCCGGGCGCCGGCTTCGCGGAACCAGCGCTCGTCGTTTCTCTCTGTTTCCTTCGTCTCCTTCTGTAAAATTGCCGTTCTCCGGCCATGGCGGCCACCGTGCGCGGCGCCATCTTTGTCATTGTCCGCCTGGTGCCATGGAGTCTCTACTTTCAAGCCCCTCCCATGAAACCAACCCCCTGCTTTCTGTCCGTCCTGGCCGCCCTGCTACCCCTGGCGGGCGCTCGCGGTGAAGTCATCGAAACGGAGGTGCTCGTCTTCGGGGGCACCGCCGGCGGAGTGAGCGCGGCCTGCACCAGCGCGCGGTTTGGCAAGAAAGTGGTGCTCACAGAATTCGGCAAGCACATCGGCGGACTGACCTCGGGCGGGCTCGGCTGGACGGATATCGGCAACAAGGCGGCGATCGGCGGGTTTTCGCACGATTTCTACAAGCGGCTCGGAAAGCATTACGGCAAACCGGAGGCCTGGATGTTTGAACCCTCGGTCGCGGAGCGCACCCTGCGGGCGCTGCTCGAAGAGTCCAGGGTGCCGGTCTATTTCGAGCAGCGTCTGGCCAGCGTGAAAAAGGACGGCGCGCGGATAACCGAGATCGCGATGGAGAACGGGAATGTCTTTCGCGCAAAGATGTTCATCGATTGCACCTACGAGGGCGACTTGATGGCGAAGGCCGGCGTGGCCTACATGGTCGGGCGGGAGGCGAATGCGCGCTTTGGCGAGACGCTGAACGGCATCCGTGGGGAAACCCCTTCGCACCAGTTTCTCGCGCCGGTGGATCCGTATCTGAAGGAGGGCGATCCGGCGAGCGGGCTGCTGCCCCTGGTCCAGCCGACGCCGGCGGGTTCGCCGGGCGATGGAGACGCCTCGGTGCAGGCTTACAATTTCCGACTTTGCTTCACCAAAAAGGTGGAGAACCGGCTGCCGATCCAGCCGCCGCCGGGCTACGATCCGAAGCGCTACGAGCTCCTTGGCCGCTACTTCGAGGCGCTGGCCAAAGCGGGCAAGAAGGTGACGATCCGCAACTTCCTCAAGATCGACATGGTCACGCCGGACAAGACCGACATTAACAACAACGGCGGCATTTCGACCGACTACATCGGAATGAACTACGCCTACCCCGACGCGGACTATGCGACGCGGGCGAAGATCTGGCAGGAGCACGAAGATTACATCCGAGGCTTCCTCACCTTTCTGGCCGGCGACCCCCGCGTTCCGGAGGCGATCCGCGCCGAAATGAAAGAGTGGGGTCTGTGCAAGGATGAGTTTCAGGACACCGGTGGCTGGCCGCACGCCATGTATGTGCGCGAGGCACGGCGCATGTTGAGCGATTATGTGATGACGGAGAAAGTCTGCCGGCATCTCGAGCAGCCGGAGGATTCAGTGGGCCTGGGCGCTTACAACATGGATTCGCACAACTGCCGCCGCATCGTCCGCAATGGCTTCGCGCAGAACGAGGGCGACGTGCAGACGGGCGTCAAGCCCTACCCGATTTCCTACCGCTCGATCGTGCCGAAGCAGAGCGAGTGCGAGAATCTCTTCGTCCCGATCTGTCTTGCGGCCACGCACATCGCCTACGGATCGATCCGGATGGAACCGGTCTTCATGATCCTCGGGCAATCTTCCGCCACCGCGGCGAGCCTGGCGATCGATGCGCAGGTGCCGGTGCAGAAGGTCGATTACGCGCAGCTCAAGGCGCAGCTCTTGAAGGATGGCCAGGTCCTCGCCTGGACCGGCGCTGGAGCCGGGCTTGCCAAAGCCGCCCCACCGCCGCCCAACCTCGACGGACTGGTGCTCGACGACGCCGATGCGCAGAAGACCGGGGAATGGACATCCGGATCACTGTCCGAATTGCGCCGCGTCGGCACCGGCTACATCCACGACATGAATGAAAACAAGGGTGCGTGCTCGATCCGCTGGAGTCCGGAAATCGCGGAAGCGGGTGAATACGAACTGATCCTGCACTTCCCGCCGAATCCGAACCGCGCGACGAACGTGCCGGTGACCATCGAAGTGGCCGGCAAGGCCACGGAGGTGAAGGTCAACGAGAAGGACGCGGGTGGCGCGGCGCCGCTTGGCCGCTTTACCCTGCCCGCCGGAAAGGCTTTGAGCGTGACAGTTTCCAATCGTGACACGAACGGGTTCGTCGTCGTGGACGGACTGCAATTGCGGAAACGGTAGTGGGCAGGCGTCCCCGCCTGCCCATAGTGGGGCGGGCGTCCCGCCTGCGCCGGATCGAGCAGCCGGGACGGCTGCTCCACTGGATGGCAGGCGGGACGCCGGCCCCACCTATCAAAGAAAGATTGTCACCCGCATCGGGTGCGCTAAATCCAACCCTCACCCGACCGGTTCACACCCCGCTTTATCCATGAAATTTCTTCGCACCCTCGCAGCGGCCTTGGCCGTGGGGCTTCTTGTGCCGGGCGCATTTGCACAACAAACCACCATCCGGCTTGGCCATTTCCCGAATATCACCCATGCCCAGGCGCTGGTGGCGAGCCAGCTCTCGCGCCAGGGCAAGGGCTGGTTTGAAGAGCGCCTCGGCCCCGGGGTAAAACTCGAATACTACGTCTATAATGCCGGGCCCTCGGCGATGGAGGCGATCTTCGCCGGCTCGATCGATCTGACCTACGTGGGACCGAACCCGGTGCTCAACGCTTACTCGAAATCCCAAGGCGGTGAGATTCGCGTGGTGGCCGGCGCCGCCAATGGCGGGGCGGCCCTGGTGGTGCAAGGCGATGGCCGGCTGAGCAAACCGGAGGATTTTCGCGGCCGGAAAGTCGCCACTCCGCAGCTCGGCAATACCCAGGATGTCGCCTGTCGCGCGTGGCTGAAGAAACACGGTTACCGCATCACCCAGCTCGGCGGCGACGTGTCCGTCCTGCCGACCGCCAACCCCGATCAGCTCTCGCTTTTCCAAAGCGGGCAAATCGATGCGGTCTGGACCGTCGAGCCCTGGGTGACGCGGCTCGAGCTCGAGGCGAAGGGGAAGATTTTCCTCGAACAGAAGGAGGCCCTGACCACGCTCCTCGCCAGCAGCGTGAAGTTCCAAAAAAACAACGGCGCGCTGCTCAAGAAATTCGTCGCGGCGCACGTGGAGCTGACCAAATGGATCAACGAGCATCCCGCGGAAGCGAAGGAACTCCTGCGCGCCGAGCTCAAGGAGTTGACCAAACGCGAATTTCCCGCCCAGACCGCGGATGCGGCCTGGCCCCGGCTCCATTTTACCAGCGAGATTTCGCGGGCGCCGTTCGACGCGCTGGTCACCGAGGCGCAGAGCGTCGGCTTCCTCAAGGACATCCCCGATCTCGGTAAACTCGTCGCCGTCCCGTAAATGGCTGTCGCGGACGAATTGCGGGCGGTCAAGCCGCTCAAGCTCGCGATCGGGGGCGTCTCGAAATGGTTTCGGGAGGGCGTCGTGGAGACGCATGCCCTCGACAATGTGAGCCTGGACGTGGACGAGGGCGAGTTCGTCTGTCTGGTGGGGCCGAGCGGTTGCGGCAAATCGACGCTGCTCAATATGATCGCCGGGCTCGAATTCCCCGACCGGGGCACGATCATGGCCGAGGGCAAGCCGGTGACGATGCCGGGCCGCGATCGCATGGTGATGTTCCAGGAGGCGGCGCTTTTCCCGTGGCTCAACGTGCTGGGCAACGTCCTCTTCGGGCTCAAGCTGAAGCCGGGGCTGAAGCCGGCGGAGCGCGTCGAAGTGGCGATGTACTATATCAAGCTGGTGAGCCTCGAGCGCTACGCCAAATCCAACATCCACGAGCTTTCCGGCGGCATGCGCCAGCGCGTGGCGCTGGCCCGATCGCTCGCGCCGAACCCGCGCGTGCTGCTCATGGATGAGCCGTTTGGCGCGCTCGATGCCATGACCCGCGAGCAGCTTTATGGCGACTTGCAGGCCATCTGGCAGGCGCGCAAAAAGACGATCGTCTTCGTGACCCACAACGTGCGTGAAGCGGTCTGCCTCGGCGATCGGGTGGTGCTCTTTTCGCCGCACCCGGGACAGGTCCGCGAGCAATTCACCATCGACCTGCCCCGCCCGCGGGACATCAACAGCGCGGATCTCGCCGGCCACGCGACCCAAATCACCCGCGCCCTCAAGTCGCACCAGGTCGAGCGCAAGGAAGTCGCCGAATAAGCCGATGAGACGTTTCCTGACCGCGCTGCTCTTTTTCGTCCTGCTGATCGCCGGCTGGCATTACCTTCGCGATTTCATGGTCCGCACGGAACGGTGGAGTCCGGTCCTCGTGCCGGCCCCCCTGGCCGTTTGGAAATATCTGGTCGAGGCAGTCCGGGACGGCACGCTTGTCGAAGCGCTCCAGGTCACGTTGAAGCGCCTGCTGCTCGGGTATTTCATCGGAGTCGTCATGGGCGTGCCGCTGGGGCTGTTCACCGCCCGGTTCAAGTGGGCGGCCGATACCGTCGGGTTGATCGGGCTCGGGCTGCAGACGCTGCCCAGCGTCTGCTGGGTGCCGCTGGCCTTGCTCTGGTTTGGCCAGACCGAGGCGGCGATGCAGTTCGTGGTCATCATGGGCACGTTGTGGTCGGTGCAGATTTCGACCGACAATGGGGTGCGCAACGTTCCGCCGATTTTTGCACGAGCGGCGAAGACCATGGGTTCCCGTGGGCTCCACACCTGGATTTACGTCATCGTGCCGGCGTCGCTGCCGTTCATCGTCAGCGGGGTGAAACAGGGCTGGGCCTTCGCATGGCGATCGCTCATGGCGGCGGAGATCTACGTGACCATCCTCACCGGCTTTGGCCTCGGGCACCTGCTGCACTACGGTCGCGAGCTGCAGGCCATGGATCAGGTCATTGCCGTGATGATCGTGATCGTCCTGATCGGACTCGTGGCGGATAAGATTCTGTTCTCGCCGTGGGAGCGTTTCCTGCACCGCCGGTGGGGGACGACGAAGGCGTAGCGGGCTCGCCCGCCAATAAGTGGGGCAGGCGTCTCGCCTGCCATGAAGTGGGGCAGCCGTCCCGGCTGCCCAGGTCCAGCAGGCGAGAGGCACGGTGCCAAGACATGGGTTACAGTTTGAGAGGTTTTTCTGGGAGGCGTTGCCAACGTGCGGGGCGCATTCCTGCAGCGTCCTGGGCGTGGAGTTCGCCGATCAACAGCAGGCCGAAATGGACGGCTGCATGGCGTGTGCCGAGCGTCTTGAGACCGAGGGTTTGGCCGACAAAGGCGCGTCCGATGAAACGCCGTCGGCCCTGCCATTTGATTTCTCCGTGGGGGCGGACGCGGCGCAGCGCAAAGCCCGGCGGATACTGCAGCGCGGGCAGCGCTCGAGGGGCGCCGCGTGGCGAGGCTCGGTAATGTTGCGCGGGAGGTTTTTGGCCGAGGGCCTCGTGGGGACGGT
>JAXDQW010000097.1:0-41855 GCA_034667665.1 Chthoniobacter sp. | reverse complement strand
CGGAGGCTAGGCCCCGCATCCTCCGGCCGGCGTTCTCAGAAATGTGGAGTGGACACCGCCGAACGCCCGGAAAATCAAGCTCCCTCCGCCTCAACTCCACATTACTGACGACTCAACATAGGAACTGGAGAAGGCCGAGCTGATCGCCATCGCGAAGCCGTTCTACTTCACCCACCACCACGGGCAGCACGCCATCGCCTCGTCTGTCGAGGCGCGCTCGGCAGACGGCAAGGTCGTGCGCGTCGGGTTCTCCAACTCCTACCGAGGCACGAGCGATGAACCCGCCATCACGCGGCTCGCCGGGGAGCACGCTGCGCGGTATTTCAAGCAGTCCTTCGAGTTGAAGATCAAAGGCGACGTGATCCCCGATGCCGCGGTTGAGCCGCTGCTCGCGGAGTTGCAGGAGTTGTTCGCGCGCCACGGTGCGAGTGCGGCGCTCTCGGCGAAAGCGACCATCAAACCGACGAAGGAGTTCCACGCCGCGCGGCACACGCTGTTCTCCGTGGAGCAGAACCACGAACTCGACAAGGTCGTGCCGATCAGCGCGAGCGTGAAGACGAAGCTCGGGCGGGGAGGGAGCGACGATGAATAAGTTCACGCTCCGCCTTGCTGACGGCCGCTGGGTGAGTTCGCCGACGAACACGGCGACGAACAACGCAAACCTCGCGGGTGTGTTCACCGCCGCCGATGATGAATCGGCGGCGGAGCTGCGGGGCGCGATGGAGCGGCTCCACGGCCCGCTGGAACTCGTGCCGTGGCAGAGCAAGCGCACCGACGCACTCACCCGGCACGTCGAGAACGTCGCGCTGATGGACGAAGCGCAAGACCCGTTCGCCGGCGCGGAAGTGATCTACGCCTACACGCGCAAGAACGCGCTCGCCGATGGCGTGCAGATCGACGCGAGCGAAGTGGCGCGCGAGGTAGGGTTGAAGTTCCCGGTCTATCTCACCCGCGCCGTGTGGGAGAGCTACGTGACCGTGCCCGACGGCGTGCGCTGTCAGGACGAGAAAGGCCGGCTCTGGGACATCGTGTGGATGCTCCGTTGCGCGGCCCGCCGCACGAGTGGCCCGCAGATGCTCTTCGGTCTGCACGTCCGCAACGACAACCGCGACCGCACACCACCGCTCGTGAATCTCAAAGCCATGTGCGGCCCGCGCGACATCGACGACCCGCAGCCCGCCATCACCGTGATGCTTCCCGATGAAGACTGAAATCGTGCTCTCGATCTTCGGCGGCGAGCGATGTGTCACCACGATCGAAGACATCGAAGCCGCCGCGCTCGCCATCCACTCGAAGGCCGTTCGTGAATCTGAGACGAACGTCAATCCCTCCACCCTCGGCGCGGAAATCGAAGGCCAAACCCGCCCGATAAACGCGGAATCTGGCCCTTCCCAAACGGAGGCTCCAACCTCGTGACGGTTCCACCGTTGCTGACGTATCCAGCAAGGCCGATTCAGGGCGGGCGTCTCGAGTTGGCTCCAGCCAAGCGCGGTCTGTGGTTCGCGGAGCCCAAGTTGAATGGTTGGCGCGCACTCATCCACACGCCGAGCGGAACGATGTGGAATCGCCACGGCGCGCTGCTCACCATCGCGGATTGCTTCCGGCCCGCGCTGGCGACGTTGGCGAAGCTCGCCAGTCATGGCCTCGTGTGGGCGGACTGCGAAGCTCTCGAACGCCGCCACAATCTCGGCCGCGGCACGCTCGTCGTGCTGGACGTTGCGCCTGAATCCAGCGCGCCTACCTACGAGGAGAGACGCGCGATGCTGGAATCGCTCCTCCCGTGTGATCCCGTCTTCGATGGTGACTCATCGCGCTCGGTCCCGTGCGGCGCGGCGTTCCTCACGCCGACTCGGCGCACTGATTTTCACGCCGACGCGCTCGCTTCCTACCAGCGACTCCGCGCCGCGAATCGCGGGCTCGGCTGCGATTTCTTCGAGGGCGTGGTGATGAAGCGCGCTGACTCGCCGTATCCCGTGCAACTCCGCTCGGCGACCGAAGAATTCCGTGGCTGGGTGAAGCATCGCTTTCTGACCTGATTTCCGACGGTTGACGTTGCGAGACTCTGCATGAACGACACCGCTCCTGCACCAACTCTCGTCCGCAAGAAGAAGCTCGCCCAACTGCTCGGCGTCTCGCCCCGCACGGTGGATACGTGGGTGGCAAGTGGCGTCATTCCCTACCTCGCTCCGAGTTCGCGCCTGCACTTGTTCGATCCGGCACAGGTGAAGTCCGTGCTCACGACAAAGTTCGGTTTCACGCCGAAGGCTGCGAGCTAAGGCGACACGCCTCACTCACCCCCACGCAGCCCGCATATGTGGCTCTATCGCCCGTTACGTGCGCTCTCCGCGCGAATCTCACGCCCACCATCAGCGCCCAACCGCTGGTAGATCTGCTCCAGGATCGCGGAGTTTTGGGCGATGATCTCGCTGCTCTTGGTCAGGGCCGCGACCATCTCGGCATTGGCCGTTTTGAGGTGCTGCTCAAACTCCGTCCGCGTCGCGACGATCTCGCTCTGAAGCTCCTCGACCTGACGCATGAAATACTGCGCGAGGAACCGGATCGTGATCAGGCCGATGACCAGTAGCGCGATGAACATCCAGCGGTCGTCCTGATGGGAGGCGTGGTCGATGGTCTTGAGCGTTTCGTCGAGCGGAGGCATGACCGCGAGAGCGTGTCAAAGTGGGGCGCGAACGCGCTGTGTGTGCGCGGGCGAGCGAGAGTGTTCGAGAGCGAGTTCGAGAGAGAGGGAAGCAATCTTTTACGAGATCGAGTCCTCCACTTGGTTTAGGCGACAATCACTCAAATCCCATGAGGGGCTGTTTTTCGCGCTTTACACCTTTTCTTGTCGGCAACGAGAGCTGATACGCGCACCCAACGTAGCCTCTAAAGCCTTTGTGGATGAGGCTTACACCGTCATCAGGCACGGAAAATCGTGGGCCAAATCCGGGCTCAAAAAGCAGTAAAGTTGCCTGGCTTGCTTTACTGCTGCTTTACACCCCTGCGGCGCGGACGAAGGCGATGATGCGCTCGACGATCGGGGCGGTGATCTGGCGATCCGTGAGCCTCAGAACTCGCCAGCCGGCAAGCGCGGCTTCGAGATACTTTTCGGTGTCCGCGGCGAAGCCAGAGGCGCGATTGTGACGACCGCCACCGGCGAGGAAGATGCCACCCTCGATCTCGATGAGCGTGCGGGTTTCGACGTGAGCGAAGTCAGCGCGCCAGCGGCGCTCCGGGTGAAAGCGGAACTCGGGCGTAAGCTCCGGGCCGCCGAGCCCACGCCAAAAGAGCATGAACTTTCGTTCGAGCCGCGAAGGCGGAGTGGCATCGCGATGGCGCAGGAGCTTCACGCTCCGCCCCGGCTGTCAAAGCAGCGCGGGCTGCTGCGGGTCTTCGACCGTGGACTCCACCTCGTCGGTGATCGTCTTGGCGATGCGGCACGAGACCTTGAGCTTCGTCGGGTTGAAGCTGCGGTCGAAGGTGACGCGGAAGCCGATGCTGAACTTGCCGTCTTCGTCGGCAGAGTCTTCGGCTTCGCGGAAGTGGGCTTGGAGCAGATCGCGCAGGTGCGCGACGGCGGCGTCTTGTGCGGCGGTGCGGTGGTCTTCGGTCATAGCGTGGAGTAGAGATCGACGACGGGTTTGAGGTCGCGTTTGAGCGCGGCGCGTTTCTCGGGCGTGGCGTCGTCGAACCAGCCCGCCTGGCGGAGTTTTCCGATGAACGCGCAGATGCGGTTCACATGGGGATGCACGTTCTCGATCCCGTTGTCTGCGTCATCGGTTTCCAGCTCGTCGATGGAGAGGAGCCGGCCCGCCTGGATGCTGCGTGCGAGACGCCGGGTGGAGATCGGCTGCCCGTTGCGGCCTTCCTTCACGGCCAGCTTGAGCCAGCGCGACTTCTCGGCGTCGTCCTTGAGCTTGGCGACTTTCTTGTGGTGCTCCCAGGACAGCCGTTCGTTGCGCAACGAACGGGTGACGTGGCGAGCGACGTAGGCGTAGTTTTGCAAGGTCGTCACGTCCATGCCGGTGAGCTGCGCCGCTTCGGCGTAAAGCCAAGTCGGCACCTGGTCTTGCACGGGCACGTCGGCGAACAGCGTGGTCTGGCCGTCGCGCCCCTCGGCATAGACGAGCCAATCGCCGACGACGAATGCGACCGAGCGCATAGCCCTGCCGATGCGGGAACCGATGTCGCGCCACTCATCGAGCGTGAGACGTTCGAGCACGTCGAGGCCGAGCGGCGTGAGGGAGACTTTGGGACTAAGCGTGGTGAGGTCGTTCATGGCTCTGGAGTCGGTTGTGGCGGGCGCGGGCATAGGCGTCGCGGGCCGTCAACGAGCGCATGGCTCGTGATGGCAGCAGTCCGAGTTTCTCGGTCAGCTCGACGCATCGCTTGCTCACGGCGGCCCGCGTGACGCCGTGGCGTTTTCCGATCTCCGTCATGCTGTCGCCGAGGAAGCTCACTCCGCTGACCAGCGCGAGACACTCCAGGCTCAGCTTCGCGTTCTTCTGGCTGAGCAACTCGCCCAGCAGGCGACGGAGCACGTCCCAGACTTCGTCGCCGTCCATGCGTGGGCCTTGGTAGGCGGGTTGGTCGCATGGCTCGATGTCTTCGAGCAGGTCGGGTGTTTCACTGGCGAGCGGCGAATCAGCGAGATCGCCCTCGCTCGGCACGCCGCCACCGCGGCTTGGGCAGAGCGGCTCCTCGACGCCGGCCGCTTTGAGCTTCGCGCGTTCCTTGGGCGGGAGCGATTGCACCCACGCCTCGTATTCGCGCCGATACTCGGCATCGCGCGCCGCTTGTTTTGGGCGGTAGTCGTCGGCTTGGTAGCTCATGGGTTGACGACTCCGGTTAGCGACGTGCGGAACGCTTCGGGCGCTGGCGCGAACTTCAAGTGAGCGCGACAGCGCGCGCGAAGACCGTGTAAGCGGTTTCGCGCTTTATTCTCGTAAGAGAATAAATAGGGAATTCCCTTGGGGAACGTCAGGGAAAGCTTCCCCAGGGGAGCGGCAGGGAAAAGCTCCCTGGAACGACTTACGACGGAAGACGCGATCATTGCGCGCCTCCTTCCGAGCGGTGTTTGCGACCGCGCCAGCACGGCATTTCAAACACCATGATGCCGCAGCTTTTATGGCGCAGGCTGTCAAAGATGTTCTTCGCTTTGACGATGGTGCAGCTCTCGCCGGACGCCTCGATCGTGCGCTGGATGTGGTGAAGCACATCGCTGTGCTCCATCTCCGCGTGATTCGCCATCGGGGGCATCTGCTCGAACATCGCGCCGTAGCGGTCGGCATGACTGCCGCGACGGTAGTGTGCCTGCGGCTCGGGCTTCGCGCGCCCGCCTGGCTTGCCGCCGGGCGTCTTCACGCGTGTCGCGTCCGCATGCTGGTCGCGTTGGAAAATGCAGCCGGCCCAGCGCACGACGAACGACGGCACCTGCGGCAACGCGCGCAGCGTCAGATCCACAACGTAGGCGTTCTCTTCCTCGTGCGGCGTCATGGTGAGGATGACGTCGGGATCGCGAGCGAAGACACCGCTGCCGCCAATCCGGTCGATGGCTTCCTTGCCCGCCTGGTTGCCCTTGGAGTAGTGCGCGCCGAAGACGACGGCCGCGCCGGACTGCACGGCGAGTTGCTCGATCTCGTTGCACAACGAAGCAATGTCGCCGGCCTTGTTCTCGTCGCGCTTGCCGAGGCCCTTGTAGATCGGATCGAGAACGATCAGCGCGTAACGCTCGTCTTTCACCCGCGTCAGAATCTTCGGGATGAGCACGGAGAAGTCCGTGGCAAAGCCGCGCAGATTCCAAAGGTCGATGCCGGTGAAGTCGGAGATTCCTTTCGCCCGCGCAATGGCGTGAAGCCGGTGCTGAAACGCAAAGTCAGGCAGCTCGAAATTGATATAGAGGACGCGCCCGCGTTGCGTGGCGAATCCCCACCACGTCACGCCGGTGCTTACGGAAAGCATCATGTCGATGAGTGACCACGACTTCCGCGACTTGCTCGCGCCGCCGAGGATCATCTTGGCGCCTTGGTGCAGGACGCCGGCGATGAGTTGCGGCGGTTCCGGTTTCGGCACCGCCATGAACTCCGCACCGCCGATGATTTTCGGTAGCCCGTCCGCCGCGTGCGCCGCTTCCCATTCGGCCCAGGACTTCGCGCCGACATGCAGGGCAAGGAGTTGCTGGCCGCGGACCTCGCCCTCGACAGTGCGCCGGCCCTCGGGGCAGCGGGAAAGGCGCGACGGGTTTTTGTTCTGCCGATCGAGGCAGCGTCCCTCGAACCAATCCCAAATGATGTCCACGCGCCGTCGATATTCTGCCGCGTCAGGCGCATCCACTCGCACCCAGGCGTGGAGCGACTTGTTTCCGGAGTCGATGACGGCCGACACCGGCAGCCCGCTGGCGAGAATCGCGGCGTGTTGCTGCTCTTTCGGGATCGGCGTGCCGCCATCGTCGCGGTCGAACTCGACGAGCGCATGCCGGAAGGACGTGACGTGCTCATTCTTCGCCCCGTTTTTCGCCATCGGGTTGATGCGGACGAACAGCCCGAGCGTTGTGCTAAAGCACTTCTCGATGCCACCGCGCGCAACGACGCGCGCTTTCCATTCCTCGCGCGTCATCGTGACGCCACGCGAAGGCACGATCTCTCCGGCCTCGTCTTCCCGCGCCGGAGCGATGGCGACGAACTCCTCGGCGGCGAAGGATGCGTCGAGCAGTTTGGTGAAACCGTCCTCGATGGGCGAAGGCAGCGAAACCGGAGCCAGCGGAGCCGTATCACGTTGAGGCTTAGGCTCGCGGCGCGGGGCCGTGCCGCCGGACGCTGGCGCTGGTAGTGGCCCGTTCCCGACCGGTTCACGTCGCGCGTGCGTGAACGCTGAACGGATGGCGGTGCGCGATTCGGCTTCGCTCAAACCGTCCAGCGTGGCCCGTGCGAGGAGCTGCGTCTCGGCTTCCTCCGCAGCGATGCCCGCGTCGCGGAACTGGCACGCGGCGTCGAACAACTCGGCGTTGCGCTGCCCCTCCGCCGCTCCGCGCGCGAGATAATCGAGCGTGCGCTGCGGCAAGAGCGGGCGGACTCCAACTGAGCGATACCGTTTCATGCTGCTGGCACCGCAGGCTTGCTCCACTTCGCGTCGAGGAACTGCTTCGCCTCGTCAAAGCTGGCGAGTTCAGGCTTCGGGTGACCGAGCTTGCGCAGCCAGAGCACCTGACGGGCGCTCGCGAGGCCGAGGTCGCGACGGAGGAAGAGCTTGTCGAGCAATGCCGCTGCCTGGCCCTTGCAGGTGAGCGTGCCGGGATCGACGCCGAACTTCCCGAGAATCTCGCGCTGCCGGCCCGTGGCGGGATCTCCATGCCAGGGCATCGTCGGCATGAAGTCGGCCAGCTCCACGTCGCCGAGCGAGAGGGCGAACTCCAACGCATCGAACGTCCGCGCGTTCCGCTTCGCATTCTGCCGGAGGCGCTGGCGCAGGGTGGCCGCGCGGTCGGCGTCGGCTTTGCCCTTCGCTTCCTCGAGATCGCCGCCGAAGCCGAGCGCCTCGGTGATGGCCGCCGCTTCCTCCGCGTCACCGGCGATGAGGTTCGCCGGCTTCATCAGCGCGTGCTCTTCGCTCATCCACAGGAAGTCGAGCAGCAGCAGATGATCTTTTCCTGGATAGAGCCGCGTGCCGCGTCCGACGATCTGGCTGTAGAGCGAACGAATCTTTGTCGGTCGCAGACAGACGACGCAATCAATGCTCGGCTCGTCGTAGCCTTCGGTCAGCAGCATCGCATTGCTGAGCACGCGCGTCTCGCCGCGGCTGAACCGCGCGAGGATTTCGCGCCGGTCTCCGCTAGTGCCGTCCACATGCTCCGCGCGCAGCCCGCGTTCGCAGCAGAGCGCCGCGAAGTCGCGGCTGAGCGCGATCATCGGGAGAAAGACCAGAACCTTTCGGTCCGAATGCTCCGCGAGCACGTCGGCGATGCGCTCCAGGTAAGGCTCGATGGCGTGGCCGAGATCCTGAGCGTTGTAGTCGCCAGCAGTCGTGCCCACGTCATCGAGGTCGATTTCCAGCGGCACCGTCTTCACGCGAATGGGCGCGAGCCAGTTCTGCTGCACGAGATCGAGCAACGTCACCTCGTAGGGGATGTTCTGATAGTAGCGGCCGAGGTTCTTCTTGTCGCCCCGATCGGGCGTCGCGGTCACGCCAAGGACGAAGGCGTTTTCGTCGAAGTAGCGGAGCGTGTTGAGGTAGCTGTCCGCTAGCGAGTGATGCGCTTCGTCCACGACTACGAGGCCGAAGTGATCGCGCGGCCAGCGTTCGCGCCGCGAGCTGCGGATGAGCGTTTGCACACTCGCGACAACGACCGGTGCGTGCAGGCTTGCGCGGTAGTCGGCCATCTCCACCTCGGGAATCAGACCGGTGACAGCGCGGATTTTGTCCACGGCCTGCGTGATCAGTTCCTCACGATGGGCGAGCACGAGCGTCCGCCGCGGCTGATGAGTCGCGGCCAGATGAGCGAGCACGACGGTCTTGCCGCCGCCAGTCGGTAGCACCAGCAACTGACGCTGATACTCCGCGAACCCGCGCTGGATCGCCTCGTGAGCCGCGACCTGGTAGCCCCGCAAGGCGACCTTAGAAGGGGATGTTGTCATCGTCATTTGGCTTGGCGGTGGCGGTTGCTGCGGCTGCTGCCGGAGCGGGCATTGCCGGTTTCGGCGGGAGCCAGGCGGCGATCTTGTTGCGCTTGCGACCGTTGAATTCCTCGACGGTGAGCCGCGCGCGGCCGGTGCGACCGATGAGATCATCGGCGTTTATATCGACCTCTTCGTCCGGCGTGACCGCTTCGCCGGTCGCGGCGCGGAAGGAGTCGATTTTCCAAAACGCCGACTCCATGAAGACGAGATGATCGAACATGGTCGCGCCGCTGGGCTGCACGCGGAGCTTCAGCTCGATCATGTCGCTTCCTTTCTGGGAGACGGTCTCCTCAGCGTTGATGACTTCGACGGTGTATTCGCCTGGCTCGACAAAATCAGGGCGGGCGGTTGGTTCGGATGAGCGATAGGAAGGCATGGCGTTTAGGCGTTGGTGAGTGTGGGTTTGGTGGTCGTGGGTTTGGTGGAAGCGCGTCGCAAGCTGACCGAGCCGGCTCCGCGTTGGATCAGGTCTTCTGGGAAGGGCGCCTCGTTCGGCATCTTCGCGGCCCACAGTTCGCGGAACTTCGCGGCGCTGAGGTTTCCGTAAGCGCCGAGCACCGCGCCGAAGCCGAGGCGGTCGATGTAGCGACCCACGGCATCGTGATAGACGAACTCTGGCGCTTTCCGGCTGCTGAGCTTCCAGCCCGGGATCTTGTCGCCAGCAACGAGGCGCTTCTTCGCGATTTCCTCCGCACGTTCGCGGAAATCTTCGAGCACCGAACAGGCCGTGAGGAATTGGCCGAGCTTCTCGTTATCCGCGAGGACGACCTCGAAGTTGAAGGCCGGCTCTGTGGGCGTAAGCGCTCGGCTGGCGAGATCAACACGCGCCGCGCAGGTCTCCGCCTTCGCGCACCATGAGCAGTAGTCGCAAACGACAGGCTGCTTCGCGGTGTCCCGAAATCGCGCGATGACCCCTTCGACCAGCGCCTTCGCCTCATGGTAGGTGAAACGATGGGTGATGAGTTGCCGCTGATCGCAGAACAGCAGATGCGAGGTCCATTCGGTGCGGAAAGTCGCCTCCATAAACCCCAGCGCGTAGGCCGCCATCTGCTCGCGGTAGTTGCGGAGCTGGCCGGTCTTGAGATCGGCGCTCATGCCCAGCTCTGGGAGCCACGCATCGGCGGTTCCGGTGAGGCCGAGGCATTCGATCTTGCAGCGTTCTTCAGCGGTGATGATCTCCGCCGTTCCCGCGATGGCGCGTAGCGTGTGGATCGCCCAATCGACGGCATCCAGTTCGTCCTTCTCAACCGTGCCATCGTCCGCTTTGTCGCCATGAATGCGGCGGCGGAACACGCCGTCGAGCATGGTGCCGCGCGCTGCCGCCGGCCCGGCCTCGGCGTCCGGCTCGAAGCACGCGCAGATGGCGAGTTTCGGGAGATTCGAGGGTCGAAGAGTCACTTCGCACCTCCGTTCGCGGTGAACTCTTCGACAGCGCGAAGGAAGTCCTGCGGCTTGCCCACCACGCGTTGTGCGTAGTCCGGCGCAACATCGCGCCACGTCTGGCCCGTCTTGATTTGCTGTCGGGCGATAAGGAACGCGTTCACATTCTCTTCCTTGCCAGTGACCAGCTCCGCGAGTTTGTCCGTCAGCGACGGCGCGGGCGTCGTCGGTTGCGCCGTCGGGGCTGGCTGGGCCGAGGCGGAAGCGTCGAACGCGGAGGCGATAGCCGCGAACTCGAACGGCAGCATCTCATCGAAGCCGTGCCGGTTCTTCGCGTCCCACGCAGCGGTGTGCGTGGTGTAGAGCTTGCGCTCCCGCCCGCCGACGCCGCGCTTCCGACCGTTATCGTTCTCGGCGACCTTGGTGAAATAGTTGCCGAAGAGCAGCACGTCGCACCACTCCTTCACGAGCGGCCCGACTTGTTTCGATAGCTTCAGCTCGTAACGGTCATAAGCGCCCGCCGCATCCGGCTGCTCGAACTTCACGATGCGGGTGTGCGCGAGAAGCAGGACGTGCATTCCCCGTCGGAGGAGCGGTTCGAGCGACGCGAGGAACTTCGCGAATTCCTCGGCGAGGACGACGTAGCCTTTGCCGTAGCCGAAGTCCTCGATGCTCGTCTTGTTCGCCTGCTTACAGACGTGATCGACGAGGAGCTTTTCAAGCCAGTCGGCAGTGTCGATGACCAAGCTCTTGAACTCGTGTGCTTCCGAGGCGAGTGCCTGCACCGCCGCTGTCACGTCGGCCCACGACTTCGGCGCGGGAAGACGGTCGACATCGAGGTGATGCGTACCGCCCTCGGTATCGATGAACACGGGGGCTGGGAATTGCGCGGCGAGGGTTGATTTGCCGATACCTTCGGGTCCGAAGATCACGGCTTTCTGTGGACGGGCGATCCGCCCGGTGAGGATGGTGAGTTTCATAGTGGTTTGCGGTTGTCGAATTACGACCGCAGCCTGCCGCACCACCTCGCCTCTGTATCTAGGAGCCGGAATGGGCCGAGCACTCCCATTTGGCGTCCCATCCGGGACCGCCGAAAACGCATCACCGCCAACATGGGAGCCATATGGCGCGGAAAAAACCCATATTGGAAACGGACCTAAATCGAAAGCGCCTCCGCGGTCCCGGCGCTAAGGGTGATTCGCAATGAAACACACCAACTTCCATCGGATTCGCAGATTTCGCGTCTTCGGGGGCTTCCTAGATGGCACTGACATTCAATTCGCCGATGGGCTTAATTGCCTTATCGGTCCACGCGGCGCGGGCAAGAGCACCATTCTGGAGCTAATCCGCTTCGGCCTCGACGCCATGCCGGGTCGTGATGGCGATCCGCTGCGGCGCCGGATCGACAACATCATCCGCACGAATCTGCAGGGCGGACGGATTGAACTGGAAATTGAGACCAAGGACGGAATGGCCTACACGATCACCCGGACGCTCGACGGCGAGTCCATCGTCCTGAACTCGGACGGCGAGCCGGTTTCACTCAAAGGCTCACGCCTCATCCCGGCGGATGTCTATAGCCAGAACCAGATTGAGAACATTGCTGAGACGGCGCACTACCAACTCGATCTTTTGGATAAGTTCGCCGAGCCCGAGTTGACGCGCATCAACCTCGATCTCGACATGCTGGAAAACGACGTGCACTCGAACACCGGCCAAATCATTCCGCTGCTTGTTCAGCAAAGCCGGCTCAGTGAGCAGATCAAGGAACGCCCGCTCATCGAGGAGAAGCTGAAGGCATACGCGAAGGCGGGTGGGCAAGACGCGGCTGCGATCAACAAGGCGCATGCCCTCAAGGCCCTGCGTGACCGCGAAACTGTTGCGGACGGCGGCGCGAGCGACGCGCTTAAAGTGCAGGCGCAAGAGATCAAAAAGGTGAAAGGCAGCTTGGCCTCGGAAATTTCCAATCTGTTCCCAACTGAGCTAACTCAGGGACCGAATGGGGAATTGCTCACGCGGGCGTCGAAGGAACTGCAATCCGCAGCGACCCAGATCGACGACTTGATGCAGCAAGCCGTGGATCGTTTGCGCGTCGCCTACGAGGCGTTGAAGCCAATTCATGATTCGCTCGGTCAAGCGCACGCCGCCCAGGAGCTCGAATTTCGGAAGCTCATCGAGAAGCACAAGGAAACTCAGGCGCAGTCGGTCGAGCGCACCAAGCTGGAGAAGCGCCGCAATGAGCTACTCGCGATGGAACGCCAGCTCGGTGACGTGCAGAAGCAGCTCAAGGAGCTGGAGCGGCAGCGCGCGGCGCTGATGACGCAGCTTTCGGATCGGCGTGACGAGCGGTTTGCGGCGCGCTCCCAAGTCGCCAACCGGCTCAGTCACGAACTTCAGCCGGGGATCAAAGTCGTCGTCCGGCAGTTTGGCGAGCGGGACGAATATCGTGCTTTGATCGAGCGCGCGCTGACCAACGCGGCGGTGCAGAAACGCCAAGTGGCCAACCGAGTCAGCCTCAATGTGTCACCGGCCGAGCTTTACAGCTTCGTTCAAAAAAAGTCCGGACGCGAGATCGCCGACCGCTGCCAGCTCAACGACAACCAAGCCGCGGCCGTGATCGCGGAAATGTCGAAGCCGGAGAATCTCTACGAACTGGAGGCGATCGGCATGGATGACACGCCCCTCATCCAGCTCGACGACGGCGGTTACAAGGATTCGGCCACACTCTCCACCGGTCAAAAATGCACGGCGATCCTTCCGATTCTGCTCTTCGACAGCGCGAACCCGCTGCTGATCGACCAGCCCGAAGACAATCTCGATAACGGCTTTGTCTTCGGGACCGTGGTGAAAACGCTGCGCAAGGTCCGCGAGACGCGGCAGCTCATCTTCGTCACGCACAATCCGAACATCCCCGTCCTTGGCGATGCCGCCCGCATCATCGTGATGAGTTCCAACGGGCAGAATGCTTTACCAAAAGCCGCTGGCGATGTGGACGCCTGTAAGGAACATATAGTGTCCCTGCTGGAAGGTGGTGAAGAAGCCTTCAAGCGCCGGATGGCCCGTTACGAATACTGATGGAACCCAACACCGACAGCCCCGAGGCCCCGCTTCCCGAGCTTACCCACAAGCTCGAGGCGGACGCCGCTGCCCTCGCCTGGTCGGAGCGCCTGGAACTTGTGGAACGCGCCGTGACGGTGTTGCGGGATGGCGCCGACGGAGCGCACGCGGCGAAACTACTCACTCTCTTGGCGCGCGATCCGAAATGGGAGGTACGTAAGGCGGTCGCCGATCATCTGCTCGAAGCGCCGGAGGCGCTCTACGAGCAACTCATCCCGCTGCTCGCCAACGACGCCAACACGTTCGTCGCTCAATCCGTTCGCCGCGAGATGGGGCGGCGCAGTTTGCAAAGCGCCGGGGAGAAGCGCCGGCAATCGCGGCCTTTGAAGCGGGCTTCCGACGACATCGAAACCCGCTTCGGTTCGGACGCGTTGAAGTTCGCCGTGAGACTCGCCGAGAAGAAAACGGAGCAGGCGATCCGTGCCGCCGCGCACGACATCAAAGGCATCCTCACGCCGATTAAGCCGTCGCTGGATGCGCTCCGCGCCGCCGCCGCCGACAAGGTCGAGAAAAAGCGCATCGACCGCATCGTTCGCGGCGTGAACTACCTCGAGCAGATGCTCGCCTCGATGACTCGCTGGTCCGACGAGATCGAACTGGAGGTCGCTGAAGAGAACCTCGCGGAGGTCATCGAAGCCGCCGCGCAGGACGCCATCGACCACCTTGCCGCGCAAGGCCGCAACAGTTCCGCGGTCACCTTTAGTCTCGTGGCGACCGCCGACCCGCGCCTGCGCCTTTCGCGCTCACAGCTTCAGATGGCTTTCACAAATCTGATCAAGAACGGCATCGAAGCCCACGCGGTCAGTAACGTCGAGTTTGCTTCCGGTTCTGTCAGCGTGACGGTTTCCGTCGATGACCAGGTTCTGCGTGTCGAGATCGCGGATACTGGCAAAGGCATGAGCGCACGCGATCTGGAAAAGCTTCTCGAATTCGTTCCCGGCAACACGTCAAAGAAGCACCTCGGCACCGGCTACGGAGTGCCCATCGCCAAGAAGTATATCGAAGTCCACGGCGGCAAACTGTCCGTCACAAGTGCGGAAAATAAGGGCACGACGGTCGTCGTCCTCTTGCCGTTGGAACCTCAACTCTCCGCAAAGCCATGATTACTGCCCTTATTGTCGATGACGATCAGGAGATCCTCGCGCTGCTGGAGGAGCGGCTGCTTTCGATGGGTCACGAATGCCGGAAGGCGCAGTCGCAGACCGAGGCAGAGGAAATCCTGGAGGAGCACGTTTTTGATTACGTCCTGCTTGATCTCGAAATCCCGAACCGCTTTCAAGGCCGTGCCGACATTGTTTATGGGCACAATCTTCTCCGGAAAGTCCGGCAGAAAGCCGGCCACGAGCGCACACCTGTCATTGTTATCACAGCACACGGCTTAAAGAGTCATCATCTGTGCGCGGAGACCATGAAGCTGGGCGCCACGGACTTCGTGGGTAAGCCGTTTGGCAAAGACAATCCGCTGGAGGACAAGATTCGCGAAGCCCTTCGCGGCCAGAAAAACGGCGAGGCTGAGCCAACGAAAGATAGCCCCGCCAAGCTGAGCAAGTTCAAGGGCGGCGACCTCGCTTACTTCGACGATCGCGTCGAGTTGTGCGGCGTGCGAATCTGTGGCGGGAAAGGCTCCTCGATCAAAAGGCGCGTGCTCGACCTTTTGCGGGACCAAACCGCTTCAGGCGGCTTCCGCGGTTTCGCGATGAAGGACATTGCCGACCGCCTGAATCTGGATCGCCCAGGATCAGTTGCCGAGGCCGTCGCCGACTTGCGAAAGGAATGCCGTGAGCGCATGCGCGATGAGGCGGGCTTGATCTGCAACGACGAAGATGTCGTCGCCAACCAGAACCGCGGCTATCACCTACGAGATTGGATCAAAATCCTCGATGGCCTCGACGCGGCGGAGGCGGCAGCGAAAAAGCAGAACTTCCCACTTACCGAAGCGCAAAAAGGAGTGCTGCGCCTGCTCCGTAAGCACGAGGTTCGGACGCCGCGCAGCCTGTCCGACGCCCTGAGCCTACCAAGCGCAATGCTCGCGAAGGAAGTCGAAGGGCTATCTCGCGCCGGGCTTGTCACCACTGAAGGCAATGGGCCGAACAAGAAAATCAAGCTGATGCCTGTGGCCCAGGTTCCGGTTAGTGCGTAGCGCAATCAGCCGGTCTTCACTGAACCGGAAATTCAGTTACCAGCCATCTGGCCGTTTAGATGTAATGGCGGAAGGGCAACGGCGGATCAGTCGTGCGGGAGGGACCGCTGATCAATATCTCGCCCACAGCATCGGCAAACTTCAGCGTTACAGGAGTTCCATCTGAATGTCGGCATGAGTTGTAGTTCAGCTTTGTGAGGCCGAGAATGTCTTTCAGAACCACCTCGATGTCTGCCTCCCCGCGGTGAATCTCGATCGACAGCGGCACGGGGACTTCGGAGCCGTAGTAGGTTTGCAGCCGCGGAACGAAACCGTTGGTTGCGAGAAACGCATGTCGGTCGCCGGTGACGAGCGCCAACCCACGCAGGATTGGCAGATTGCTGTCGCGACGGAATAATCGAAAATCGCTAGATCTGCGAATCGCCACCCCGACGACTTTCGATTCTGTGCCGGCCGCTTTCGTGAAGCCACTCCACTCGGCGTCGTCGAAGTTCGTGCGGCCATGAAGGAAAATTTCGTCCGGCGGCTTCCCTCGCTTCAGCGAATACTCCGCGATTGCTTTACTCAAAAGCTCCTCGGCCGCCTGAGCGGATAAGTGGTAGCGTCCGCGCTTGCCGGTATACCAAGGCCCGACTCGGCCCTTGAAAACAACGCCGTCGCCGGAATCGAGAAACATTTGGGCGGCGCAACACGCCGCAGACGGATCGGCGCTCCGCTCGTCGTTTTTGTACACCAAGCCGATGTAGCAGACACCGGGTCGAACATTCGCCAACTTCCACGGGCGCGCGCCCACCTTGTAGTAAGCGGCAGAGGAAATGTTCCATGCCACCTCTGCGGTGCGGCTACCCAAATTGCGGATCGGCTTCCCCCAAGTGTCCAAGAAATCGAAGGGCGCGATCGTGCTCTCTTTGATGATTTGGGTAAGCACGCCGTCCCAGAGCAGCCGCCCTTTGAGCTGCCGGCGGAAATCGGGCTCATAGTGGTATGCCTCGGCGTCGTCTTCCATCTCGGCAAAGAGCGCCCGCTGATGCAGCAGGCTCTTGGCGAAAGCTGGGCTCATCTTACCGCTCGCGGAAACGCGCTCAATCACGGGAACGAAGGACTCTGGTCGGCACAACCGATGTACTTCATCGGGAATGACGACAAACCAGAGGTCAGGCTTTGCTTCCTCGGATGTGCGCGCGTCCAAAAGCTTGGACGTAAATAGGTCCACCGTTTCGAAGATCCGCTTGTGCTTGTCGTCGAGGCTGATCCGTCTGCGCAATTCAACTTCGTCGATTGCGATCTCGATTGTTGGCTCCGGCCGCCAGGGGATTTGAAACGCCGCTTCAAATCCTGGGAAGGGCGGGCGAAACCGTTGAGCATCAGCGATCCCGACTGGATGCTGGATGGATTGAACCCACTTTCTAAAGCGAGTTATTCCCACCGGCGTGCCGATCACACCGGCTTTGATGCCGTAGGCTCCGCCGGTCGCACGGTCGTAAGGCCCAAAAAGCGCGAGGCCGTCACGAGGATCTTCAACCGATTGTTGAAACGCGAATTCAAGCCGCGGCTCCCGTATGCGAATCATGGTGGTCATTCGTCGTCGTCCTCCTCCGCCTCTTCATCTTCGTATTCTTCCTGCACAGCATCGCTCTCGTTTTCGAGCAGCGTTGGCGGGGCTGTCTTCACGTAGCTCACCGGGCTCTCAATGGTTTGCAGGTGAGCATCAGTCTCAGCGAAGGCTTCTGAACCTAGCGGGATGCGCAAGTGTTCCGAGCCGCCAGCTAGGAAATGCAGCGTGGCGATGATCCGGTCCCGCCAATCGTCGTTATACCAGCTCTTGCACTGGCTTCGCCGGCAGGAGTGCTGCTTCTTCGTGCTCGCATATGTCTCGCCGTCCTCGGAAAAGGCGACGTGAGGCATGATGCCGATGTAGCTATCAAGGCCAATCCGTGGCACGCCCTCGACGCCGAAGTGCCAATTACGGATGCGCACTTTACCGTCGCGCGCTTTGATCGACTTATAACCTACGACCCCTCGCCACGATTTTCCGCCACCGGCGGCGGTAAAGTGAATCTTGTCGTCCTCAACTAAGTCGCTCGGGAACCAGAAGAAGCGGCGCTTACCTGCAAGACTGTAAGAGGTGAGACCCCGCGCTACAGTAAGCCTCTCGAAACCTTGGCGGAGTAAAAATCGCGTGTGATTTCGCGCAAATCTCTCGTTCGTTGTTGGGCCAAAGCCGCTCGCGAGAAAATCTTCCGTTGCGACCGATTCATACCCAAGCAGACCGAGCTTCTCCGCCTCGATGAACGGCAAGAGGTCGCGCATGGTGGCGAACGAAAACAGCACTCTTTTGAAAGGTGAGATGGCGAAAGGGGCTGTGGATAAATCAAAGTCCTTGGGAAGCTCTCTTTCCAAGCGGAGAACGGTCACGTCTGCGGGCAGACTGCGGAGAGCCAAGCGGTTCGAGCAGTAGTAGTCGGTCGTTTCCGACACGCCTTCATTCTCCCCGAAGTGCTCACGCCACCAGACGGCGACAGCCTCGGTGCCAAAGCGCTTGTCCGTCTCGACGCCTTCATCGGTCAGGCGCTCGATCAGCTTGCGGAAGCCGGCCATCCACCCTTTCGAGAAGTCGATCGCGTTGAGTTGATGCAGACCAATGTTGATGTCGGAAAATGGAAGATCGTCGATCCGCAGCGGGATGATGAACCTGTCGTCCTGCAACTGCCGACGTACCGCCGAGGCAACCGATAGTTCTGCCAAGGTTCCGTCTTTGGTGTTGGAGCTGCGCGAAAGGACGAAAAGAAATTTTCGCGAGCGCGTGCGGATGGCCCCCTCGATCTCCTTCCAGAACGGCTCTCCGCCAAGGAGCTTCGTCAGATCACACCACGTCGGGAATCCCTCCTTGGCAAGTTGGAGCGCCAGCCATCGGGCAAACTCGTTGTCCTCTGGCGTCGCGTGACTGACAAAAAGCATGTTGCGGTCTGAACCCGCCTCACTCCAGACGCTCATGTGCCAGTGGTGACTGATTACGCAGAAAGTCGCAACTCGATTCCCGCCCTGCGGTCGCGGATTGATTCGGCCACAATCTCCTGCCAGCCTGCGCGACCTGCAGGGACGGGACAGGCTCGCTGAACTGCTGGCACTTTTACATGACCAACGACAATCTGAACTGGATCACAAACTTCATCTGGGGCATCGCCGACGATGTCCTGCGGGATGTGTATGTGCGCGGGAAATACCGCGACGTGATTCTGCCCATGGTTGTCGTGCGGCGGCTCGATGCGGTGTTGGAACCGACCAAGCAGGCGGTGCTGGCGATGAAGAAGCAGCTCGATGCGGCGGGCATCGCGAACCAAGACGCGGCGCTGCGGCAGGCGGCCGGGCAGGCGTTCTACAATTCCTCGCCTTTCACGCTCCGGGATCTGCGGGCTCGCGCGAAGGCGCAGCAGCTTCGCGCAGACTTCGAGAGCTACCTCGATGGTTTCTCGCCGAATGTTCAGGAAATTCTCGAGAAGTTTAAGTTCCGCAATCAGCTCCCGACGCTCGTCGATGCCGACATTCTCGGTAGCCTCATCGAAAAGTTCCTCGATCACTCGATCAACCTTGGTCCTGATCCAGTGCTGAATGCGGACGGGGCCGTCCGGCTTGCGGGGCTGCACAATCACGCGATGGGCACGATCTTCGAGGAGCTGATCCGGCGCTTCAACGAAGAGAACAACGAGGAAGCCGGCGAGCACTTCACGCCGCGCGACGTCGTGCAGTTGATGGCCGACCTCATCTTCATCCCCATCGCCGACAAGATCGAGTCCGCGACCTACACGGTCTATGATTCCGCGTGCGGCACTGGCGGAATGCTGACCGTGGCGGAAGATCAGCTCAACCGCCTCGGCCGCGAACACGGCAAACAGGTGTCCATCCACCTCTACGGGCAGGAGGTGAACCCAGAGACTTACGCGATCACGAAAGCTGATCTCCTGCTCAAGGGCGAAGGCGAGGAGGCCGAGAATTTCCGGCTCGGCTCAACGCTTTCGCAGGATGGCTGGCCCGCGCGCGAATTCGATTTCATGCTCTCGAATCCGCCCTACGGAAAGAGCTGGAAGACCGACCTGGAGCGGATGGGCAGCAAGAGCGACCTGCGCGATTCTCGCTTCCTCATCGAACACGCCGGCAACCCTGAATACAGCCTCGTAACCCGCTCCAGCGACGGGCAGCTCCTCTTCCTCGTGAACATGCTGGCGAAGATGAAGCACGGCACTCCGCTCGGCAGCCGTATCGCGGAAGTCCACAACGGCTCATCGCTGTTCACGGGCGATGCCGGCCAGGGCGAGAGCAATATCCGCCGCTGGCTGCTCGAAAACGATTGGCTGGAGGCGATCATCGCGCTGCCGCTGAACATGTTCTACAACACCGGCATCGCGACCTACATCTGGGTGCTCAGCAATCGCAAGCCCGAGCCTCGGCGCGGCAAAGTGCAGCTCATCGATGCCAGCGCCTGGTTTCGTCCGCTGCGGAAAAATCTCGGCAAGAAGAACTGCGAGCTCTCGCCCGACGACAGCCGACGTATCCTCGAATCCTTCCTCGGCTTCGCGGAAACGGAGCAGTCGAAAATCTTCCCCAACGCCGCGTTCGGTTATTGGAAAATTTCCGTCGAGCGTCCGCTGCGGCTGCACAGCCAGTTTTCTCGCAAGGCGGTTGAGGGTCTCCGCTTCGCGAGCGGTGACGAAGGGCTGCGCCGGGAGTTGTTTGAGCGCTTCGGCGAGGCGCTCTACACGGACTTCGCCAAGGTTCGCGCTGATCTCGAAGCCGCGCTCGCTGCGCCTGCCGAGTCGGAGGAAAGCGAAGACGAGGACGCGGCGCCGAAGAAGCCCGCGCTCCCTGAGAAGCGCCGCAAGAAGCTGCTCGATCCCGCGACGTGGAGCCGCGACCTCGCGCTGCTGGAGACCGCACGCCAACTCGCGGAGACCATCGGCGACGGGCTATTCGAGGATCACAACGAGTTCCGCGAAACCTTCGACCGCTCCGCCAAGAAACTCGGAATCAAGCTCGGCGCCGCGGAGAAGAAGACGATCATCCGCGCGGTGAGCTGGCGTGTGGAAACCGCGCCGCCGGTCATCGCCACGATCCACAAGCCCGGCAAGGTGGAGCCGGACCCGTTGCACGGCCGATACGAGCAGGACATCGGCGGAAAGAAGTGCGTCGTCGAATACGAGCCCGACAGCGACCTGCGCGACACTGAGCAAGTGCCGCTGCTGGAGGACGGCGGCATCGAAGCGTTCTTCCGCCGCGAAGTCCTGCCGCACGTCCCGGATGCTTGGATCGATCCCGAGGCCACGAAGATCGGCTACGAGATTTCCTTCACCCGATACTTCTACCGGCCCCAACCACTCCGCACGCTCGATGAAATCCGCACCGACATCGAAGCACTCGAAGAGGAAACCGAGGGGCTGCTCGAAGAAGTGCTCGTCGAAACGGAGGCCGCAAAATGAGAGAAATCCTCGGCAAAGCCAAGACCATCCGCGAGCTGCTCAAGGGCGCGAAGTATTCGATCGATTACTACCAGCGCGAATACAAGTGGCAGGAGAAGCAGATCGCGGAGCTGGTCGAAGATCTGACGCAGCGTTTCCTTGAAGACTACCGGCCCGACCACGCGCGCAAGAAGGTTCGCGAATACGGCCACTACTTTCTCGGCTCGATCATTCTCAGCAAAAAGGAAAGCGACGCCTACATCGTCGATGGTCAGCAGCGGCTCACCAGTCTTACGCTTCTCCTCATCTATCTCCGCAATCGCCAGCGCGACCTGGAGGTGAAGGTGAACATCGACGAGCTCATCTCGTCCGAGGCGTTCGGCGAAAAGTCCTACAATCTCGACGTGCCTGAGCGGACGCCCTGCATGGACGCGCTCGCCGAACCTCCGCATTTCTTCGACACCACGGACAAAGCCGAGTCGCTGCAAACATCGTCGCGCGCTACCAGGACATCGAGGCGCAATTCCCCGAGGAGATCGACGACACGGCGCTGCCCTTCTTCATCGACTGGCTAATCGAGAATGTTCACCTCGTTGAGATCACCGCCTACTCGGACGAGGACGCCTACACCATCTTCGAGACGATGAATGACCGCGGGCTGTCGCTCAGCCCGACAGACATGCTCAAAGGCTTCCTGCTCGCCAACATCACCGATGCGGCCAAACGCAACGCCGACAATGCGCTGTGGAAAGAGCGCATCCTCAAGCTCACGGCGTGGGGCAAGGAGATCGACGCCGACTGCTTCAAGGCGTGGCTCCGCAGCCAATACGCGACGAAAATCCGTGAGCGCAAAAAGGGCGCGCACGCCGAGGATTTCGACCTTATCGGCACCGAGTTTCACCGCTGGTTGCGCGACGCCCAGCAGGCCATCGGGCTGAAGACGAGTGACGACTTCCACCGCTTCATCGCCACCGACTTCGATTTCTATTCGCGCCAGTATCTCCGGGTGCTCGAGGCAGCGTCTTTGCCGGTCGCCGGGCTGGAGCCGATTCTCTACAATGCGCACCACGGCTTCACGCTCCAAACGATGCTCCTCCTCGCGCCGCTGCGGCCGGACGATTCCGAGGACATCGTGCGCCAGAAGATGCGGCTCGTCGCCCTGTTCCTCGACATCCTCATCACGCGACGCCTGTGGAATTTCCGCACCATCGCCTACTCGACGATGCAATACGCCATGTTCCTCGTCATGCGCGACATCCGCGGGCTCGCGCCGCAGGCCCTCGCGCAGAAGCTGCACGAGACTGTGCTCAAGCAGCCGGAGAGCTTCACCGGCAATGAGCGCCTCCGCGTGCATCAGCAAAATCGCCTCGCCATGCACCGGCTGCTGGCGCGCATCACCGATTATGTCGAGGTGCAGGCCGGCCTCGCCTCGCGCTATCTCGAATACGTGAACCTCAGCGGCAAGGTCCGCTACGAGATCGAGCACATCTGGGCGAACAAACCGGAGCGCCACACCGACGAGTTCCAGCATCCGGCGGACTTCGGCGAGCACCGCAACCGCGTCGGCGGCCTCCTGCTGCTGCCGAAAAGCTTCAATGGCAGCTACGGCGCGCTGACCTACGCCGAGAAGCTCCCGCACTACGACAGCCAGAACCTGCTCGCCCGCTCGCTGCACTCGAATTGCTACCAGCACAATCCCGGTTTCCTGCGCTTCGTCTCGACGAGTGGCCTCCCCTTCCACGCGAACGCTGAGTTCAAAAAAGCCGCTGTGGAAGAACGCGGCGCGCTCTACCGCAAGATCGCCGAGCGGCTGTGGAATCCTGACTCACTGCTGCGGGAGGTCGGGCTGTGAGCGTGAAGCTTAAGCCGTATCCGGATTACAAAGAGTCAGGTGTCGCGTGGCTTGGTCGCATCCCGGCGCATTGGGAATGCCTGCCGAATCGTGCGCTATTCGGCGAGGTCAATGAGCGCAACCACCCCGACGAGTCGATGCTTTCGGTCACGATTGCCAGGGGCGTGCTGCGACAAGCAGACCTGCTGGCGGACAGCTCGAAGAAGGATTCATCGAACGTGAATAAGGGGAGCTACAAGTTGGTTGCTCCCGGCGACATTGCTTACAACAAAATGCGGGCGTGGCAGGGCGCGATTGGGTTCTCAGGTTTCCGCGGCATTGTCAGTCCCGCCTACATCGTCATGCGCCCGCGCGCGGCGCATGACTCCCGTTACTTTCACCACCTGTTTCGCACGCCGCAGTTTGCGAAAGAGGCTGAGCGCTGGTCTTACGGGATCACGTCGGACCAATGGAGTCTCCGGTCGGAGCATTTCAAAATGATCTATGCGGCGCTGCCGCCGGATGACGAGCAGGCCGCCATCGTCCGCTTTCTCACCGCGCAAGAGCAGCGGATCGCCCAGCTCATCCGCGTGAAGCGGCGACTGATCGAAGTGCTCAATGAGCAGAAGCAGGCCATCATCCAGCGGGCCGTGACCCGTGGTCTCGACCCTGCCGCGCCCCTCAAACCCTCCGGCATCCCCTGGCTCGGCGACATCCCCGCGCATTGGGAAGCCGTTCAGCTCCGGCGTTTAGTTTCACTCGTCACTTCCGGCTCTCGTGGCTGGGCGCAATACTACTCCGACTCGGGTGACGTGTTCTTGCAGAGCGGAAATCTCGGCCGGGCGATGGCGCTCAACCTTTCGTTCATCCAGCATGTCCGCACGCCTGAGGGAGCGGAGGGAGCGAGAACGAAGGTGAAGCGGGATGATGTCCTCGTCTGCATTACCGGCGCCCTCACGGGCAACGTGGTCGTCGTCGCTGTCGATCTTCCCGCCGCCTACGTGAATCAACACGTCGCGTTAGTGAGACCGAAGCCGGGTAAGGTAAGTCCGCGCTTTCTCGCCTACATCCTTCACTCCGGGATCGGGCAGGCGCAGTTCAAAACCAGCGAATACGGCGGCACGAAGCAGGGCCTTGGACTTGGAGATGTGAAGTCGGTGTTCGTGCCGTTTCCGTCCCTCGATGAACAAGTAAAGATCGTCGCGGAGCTGGATCGGCGAGTCGCCGAACTAAGCAGGCCAATTGCGGACGCACTACGCGAGATCGATCTCATCCGCGAATACCGCACGCGCCTCGTCTCCGACGTGGTGACTGGCAAGCTCGACGTGCGCGGCGTCGCTGTTTCTGAGCTTGCCACTGAGAGCAGCAAGGGCGCGCTCGACGAATTGGAAATGGTGGATGCTGAAGCCGACGAAGGGGAAGTCGCCGAGGGCTGATGAAGTCTCCAGCGCAGATGTCTCCGGATTGGTTTGCGGACATAGATCGCCGAGTGGCGGAGAAAGCGGCAAAGCGGGCGCAGCGACGAAAGGAGTTGTTGGAGAAAGACATCGCTGCCGACGTGCGGATCGTCGCCTGGGTGGACATCCTCGGATTTCGCCAGCAACTCGAGGCGGCAAAGACCGAGGCCGAATATCGCGCCGTGTATCGCAAGATGCTCTACGTCCATGAGCAGTTTGATGCACCGAGCGCCAGCGACGAGCCAGAGGAGCAGGAACTGATCAATCGCACTCACGGTCGGACGGTGCTGGCGCTCTCCGACGGCTTGGTCGTGACGGCGAGCGCGAACGCCGAGGCGCGCGAGTCGATGACGATTTATGACCTTCTGATGAGCTTCATCGGCGGACTCGTGATGGCCCAAGCCCAATGCGCAGCAAACGGCATTTTCCTGCGCGGCGGCATCAGCATCGGCCCATTTTATTTGGACAACAACATTCTGCTCAGTCCGGCGTTGATCGCGGCTTACAAGCTGGAAACGGAGCGAGCCAGCTACCCGGTTATCATCGTGGAGCAAAGACACATCGCGAGGTTGCGCAAGCTGAGTGGAATCAAGCAATACAGCGAAGACGTGGAGCCGTCGCAGTCCTACTTTCTTCCTTTCAAATCTCCGGCACAAAGAAAGGGCGAGCGTTTCTACCACCTTGACTACGTCGGCTTCCTTGCGGACCCCGATAACTACAGTTTCTTTCGCAAGCGGGATCACAAGGCGTTTCAAGACCGCGCGAACTTCACGAACAAAGAGCGCGATCTCATCTTTAGCGTGTCTCTCGAAAAAAGTGCGGCGCACGCGGCGACGCATCACAAGAAGCTTCTAATCGAAGCCTATAATGCCACGACGAGTTCACGCATCCGGGCAAAGTATCGCTGGCTGATGGCGTATCACAATCGAAGCATGCGAGGGCGGAGCTGGTTTTTCGATAAAGCGCAGATCGACCTCGCAAACTTCAAACCATGAGACAGCGCCACCAAGTCTCGGAATTGTCGTCGCAAAAGCGTGCAGATTTGGGCATGTCTGCCCCACCGCCTCCGGCGTAATCACCCATGCCTACCGATACCACCGAGAAAGGACTCGAATTGCTCATCGTCGCCGCCCTCACCGGCGGCGCGAAGCCGTCTGCTGCTGGCGCGGTGGTGCAGGAAGGCGCGGCAGCACCGGCGAGCGGCGACTACTTGCTCGGCGACTCCGGCGACTACGACCGAGCGCACGCGATCGACACGGCGAAGCTGTTCGACTTTCTCCAAGCCACGCAGCCGGAGGCGCTGAAGGCGCTCAATCTCGGCAACTACGGCGACAAGGAAAACAATGCGCGGCGGCAATTTCTTGCGCGTATCCAGGGCGAGGTGGCGAAGCGCGGCGTGGTGGAAGTGCTGCGCCACGGGATCAAACACGGGCCGGTGGAAGTGTGTCTCTTTTTCGGCACGCCCTCGCCGGGCAATCCGAAGGCAGTGGAGCGCTTCGCCGCGAACCGGTTCAGCGTCACCCGCCAGCTTCGCTACAGCGCCGACGAGACGCAGCTCGCGCTCGATCTTTGCCTGTTCATTAACGGGCTGCCGGTGGCCACCTTCGAGCTGAAGAACTCGCTGACGAAGCAGACGGTCGAGGACGCCGTGCAACAATACAAACGCGACCGCGATCCGCGCGAGCTGCTGTTTCAGTTCGGCCGTTGCCTCGTGCATTTTGCGGTGGACGATGCGGAGGTCCGCTTTTGCACGCAGCTCAAGGGCAAGGATTCGTGGTTCCTGCCCTTCAACCAGGGCTGGAACGATGGCGCCGGCAACCCGCCGAATCCCGACGGCATCAAGACCGATTACCTGTGGCGCCGCATCCTCACGCGCACGGGGCTGACGGACATTCTCGAAAACTACGCGCAGCTTGTGGAGGAAAAGGACGAGCGCACCGGGCGCAAAAAGGAGACGCAAATATTTCCGCGTTACCACCAGCTCGACGTGGTGCGCCGCCTTCTCGCCGACACGCGGGCGAACGGCGCAGGCTGCCGCTACCTCATTCAGCACTCCGCCGGCAGCGGGAAGAGCAACTCCATCGCATGGCTCGCGCATCAGCTCGTGGGACTCGAGCACGCTAGCGCTTCGCTCTTCGACTCGGTGATCGTCGTCACCGACCGCCGCGTGCTCGACAAGCAAATCCGCGACACGATCAAGCAATTCGCGCAGGTGTCGGCGACCATCGGCCACGCGGACGACTCCGGCGATCTGCGCCGCTTCATCCAGGGCGGGAAGAAGATCATCATCACGACGGTGCAGAAGTTCCCGTTCGTGCTCGATGAGATCGGCAGCGAGCATCGCGGGCGGAAGTTTGCCATCATCATCGACGAGGCGCATTCCAGCCAGGGCGGGCGCGCGGCCGCGCAGATGAACATCGCGCTCTCCGAGACGGGCGAAGAGAAGGAAGACGAGACGACGGAGGACGCGATCAATCGCATCATGGAAGCGCGCAAGATGCTGCCGAACGCGAGTTACTTCGCCTTCACCGCGACTCCGAAGAACAAGACGCTCGAGGTCTTTGGTGCCGCCGTGCCGGCCGGCGACGTGGTGAAGCACCGGCCTTTCCACAGCTACACGATGAAGCAGGCGATTCAGGAAGGCTTCATCCTCGACGTGCTGCTGAACTACACGCCAGTGGACAGCTACTACCGGATCATCGAGACGGTGGAGGACGACCCGGAGTTCGACACAAAGAAGGCCGCGAAGAAGCTGCGTCGTTACGTGGAAGGGCATGCGCACGCGATCCACGAAAAGGCGGAGATCATGGTGGATCACTTTCACCAGCAGGTGCTCGCGCGGCAGAAAATCGGCGGGCAGGCGCGGGCCATGGTTATCACCAACGGAATTGCACGGGCGATCCAGTATTTCCACGCGATCCGCGACTGCCTCACCGCGCGCAAAAGCCCGTGGAAGCCAGTTGTCGCCTTCTCCGGCGAACACGAATTCGGCGGGCAGAAGGTGACGGAGGCGACGATGAACGGCTTCCCGAGCAACGTGATTCCGGAGCGGTTTCGCGAAGACCCGTATCGCTTCCTCGTCTGCGCCGACAAGTTTCAGACCGGCTACGACGAGCCGCTGCTGCACACGATGTATGTGGACAAGGCGCTCTCCGGCATCAAAGCCGTGCAGACGCTCTCGCGGCTCAACCGGGCGCATCCCAAGAAACACGACACCTTCGTCCTCGATTTCTTCAACGACGCGGACACGGTTCAGTCGTCTTTTGAGCCCTACTACCGGACGACGATCCTCAGCGAAGAAACTGATCCGAACAAACTGCACGACCTGAAGACCGCGCTCGATGCCAGGCAGGTATATACGTCGGCCCAGGTGGATGATCTCGTTGCGCTTTACCTCGCCAACGCCGACCGCGGGAAGCTCGACGCGATCCTCGATGCGTGCGTAGCAGTCTATCTCTCCTCGCTCGATGAAGACGGGCAGGTCGACTTTAAGGGCAAAGCCAAGGCGTTCGTCCGCACTTACGGTTTCCTCGCCTCGATCCTGCCGTATTCCATCGCCGAATGGGAAAAGCTCTCGATCTTCCTAAACTTCCTCATTCCGAAGCTCCCGGCGCCTACTGAGGAGGACTTGTCGAAAGGGATTCTCGAATCCATCGACATGGACAGTTACCGCGCCGAAGTGCGTTCAGCGTTGAGCATCGCGCTGCCCGATCAAAATGCTGAGATCGATCCAGTGCCGATGGGCGGCGGCGGTCGGATGCCGGAACCCGAGTTGGATCGCCTCAGCAACATCCTTCGCGCTTTCAATGAGCAGTTCGGGAACATCCAGTGGAAGGACGCGGACAAGATTCGCAAGGTCATCGCCGAAGAGATTCCGTCCAAGGTCGCAGCCGACACCGCCTACCAAAATGCAATGAAGCATTCCGACAAACAGAACGCGCGGATCGAGCACGACAAGGCGCTCCAGCGCGTGATCATCGAATTGCTTACTGACCACACCGAGCTATTCAAACAGTTTCAGGACAACCCCTCATTCAAGAAGTGGCTTGCGGACTCGATCTTCACCGCGACTTACGATTCGCCGGCGGCTTAGAGGTTTTCCCTCAAGCGCAGCCTCCCAAAACGAAGCGTCGGTTTTTGCAGCCAGTAAACCAAAGTTGGTGCCGCTGCCAACCGTGGCGCGCTGAGCTGCTCTCAACTTCCTTCAGGGATGAAAGTAGTGCGTCGTGACGCTACTCCCGTCGGTTTCGAACATGAGATGGAGATGCCGGTCGGTGCGGAAGTGCTCAGTCGGAGGGGTGGTGTTATCGAGAGCCGTGATCACGTCCCCGTGAGGGTGATTATGTGGTCGTGTGTGACTGCTTAGCGCGACCAGGACGCCTGACATTTTGTTGGCGATATGCGTGAGCCAGGGAGTGGAGCGCGGTCCATTGAAGGTGCCGTTCCGCGCCCCATGATGCGGGGCTTGAAGGAGCCGCGTATTCGCAGGCAGACGAGAGACGATCTTCGGCCACATCGACGCGGTGGCGTCGCCGGTGAGCACGAAGGCGACGTTACCCAGCGTTAACGAGAGCACGATCGAGTGGTTGTTCTCGTCGTTGTCCGAGTGATTACGAGGGGGCCAAAGCACGTCGAGTTGAACTGCCCCGAAAGAGATGCCGCTCAGGCTCGTGGACTGGTCGATGTCCTGGCAGTGTGCCAGCCGACTGTTCACGCGACCCTGATATCGGAGCACCTGTGCAAGGATTGGATGAGCAGTGGGCGGTGCATGCGTGCTGGGATAGAGGAAACGCGTAGCGCCAAACTTCGACAGGATGCGCGGCAGTCCGCTCGCGTGGTCGGAGTGACCGTGAGTAAGGAGCACGAATTCAAACGTATGACCCCATGATGTCGTGATGCCGCGACGTTCGAAGAAACGCTTCAAGTAAAGATACGAGGAGCGTTCGTGGAGAGTGTCGTTGGAATCGATGAGAGCGAAATGAGACGGCCCCGTTGCGGGGCGTGACTCAAGGAGGATCGAATCGCCCCAGCCCACGTCCATGAAGGTGACGATCAATTTGTCGTTGCTTGCTGCGGTCATGGCTCGTCGTCTATTTATCTCGCAACTTGAGCTCCGGATTCATCCGCTCCCGCGACCGACCAATTTCGCTCGCCGACCATTCCCGAAACGCCTTGGTCTCTACCTCGGAGAAGGTGGCTTCAATGGCTCGATCACGCATCACATGCTCGAATTTTTCGCGGTCGATGCGCCCGGCGCGGAAGGAATAAGAATCGCCGAAGAGCCGGAAGCTCACACGAAAGACATCGCCTCTGGCGGCGGTCTCGTAGCGCGCGGTGAGAAGACTGCGGGGCACCCAGACATCGCCTGTCTCCACGCGCATTTCACGATTTGGAAGCGTTTCGATGCGGTCGAAAAAGTCCCTGATTTGCTGCGGATTCGTGAACTCGTCCCCGCCGTCAGGCACGACAATGATGCCCGCCAGCCCGAGCATAAGAAAGGGAATGCTCTCCCCATCCAATCCAAGCCACCACTGGTCCAACGATTCTTCGGCATCGATGTAAAAAAAGATAAGTCGCGCCATGTCGAACTCTTCCGAGCTGGTGATCGAATCAACGATCAAGGGGACGGTGCTTTCGGGATCCATAACGCGAATATTCTCAGCTATCGCTTTGCGGCGCGAACAGCAACCTTGCAGCGCGCTGGCGGTTCAACTCAAATCAGAAATGGCATTCACACTTCCAAAATGCGGCTTCGTCTTTTGGCCCGTGGGCACGGGCGATAGCACGACGATCGTGGTCAAAGCAAATGAGGTCATTGTTCAGGTGGACCTGCACCATTTAGGTAAGTCTGATGACAAAGAGACGCCGCATGTGCCGATTGTGGATGAGCTGGTCCGCCTGCTCCCGAAGCGCAACGGCCAGCCGTATCTCTCGGTTTTCATGCTGACGCACCCCGACAAGGATCACATCCTGGGCTTCAGGGATTTGCTCTCGCGCGTAACGATCGGCGAGCTGTGGCACACGCCGCGCATCTTCCGCGAATACAAGAAGGATTTCTGCGACGACGCACAGGCATTTCGCGACGAGGCGCGGCGCCGGCGCGGTGTGACGATCGAGAAAAAAGGCGCGGTCGGCGCAGGGGATCGCGTGCGAGTGATCGGGCACGATGAAGGCACGTTTCAGCGCGAAGCTTACAAGGGGTTCCCATACGAGTGGCGCGCATTTCCGGGGAAATCAATTACGAAGCTGGATGGAACGGATTACGCAGGAACGTTCGAGGCGTTCATCCACGCACCTTTCAAAAACGACAGCGCCGACACGCGCAACAACACCAGCCACGCTCTCCAGATCGCGCTGACAAACGGCCTCGGCGTCGGGAAGGCGTTGCTGTTCGGCGACCGCGAGTATCCGACCGTAAACCAGATTTTCACGAAAACGAAAGAACGGGAGCGGGAGCAGTATCTGGAATGGAACGTCGCGCTCGCCCCGCATCATTGCTCAAAGAAGGTGATGTTTTGGAAAGATGAGGGGCAGCAAAGCGAGAGCTTCCGCCAGAATGTGATGAAGGCTTACGCAGACGCTGCTTTGCCGGGCGCCTACATTGTGGCGAGCTGCGACGCGAACTTTGGCGACGGCGAAGGACGCAATCCCCCGCACCTCAGCGCCCGGCTGCGCTACGAAGAGATCGTTTCGACGGGACATTTTCTCTGCACCCACGAAATCCCGAACCAGACAAAGCCGGAGCCGATCAAGTTCGAGGTCGGGGAAAAGGGCTTCTCCTACGAAAAGCCGAGCGCGCTCGCGGCTGCGATCAGCGCCGGTGTGGCCGCGGCCGTGGCGGCTGCTCGGGGCACCGGTGCGCCGCCGCAGACGCAAGTCGGCTTCGGAGACCTCCCATGACCGGAGGTCAGGAGCTGGCGCTGGAGCAACTGCGCCAGATTTCCGCCGCGGACCCTTACGCGGTGGAGATCATCGACGTGCAGCCGCCCGAGGCGCAGGGCGGCTCTCTTCGCGTCACGCTTTCTTTGCATTGTGGCAGGCTGGAGCGTGCGGCGGACGGTTTGGACATCCGTGAGCGCGAGCGCTTTCTCCTGCGGGTGCCGCCGCACTTTCCCGAGCAGAAGCCGGAAGTCGAAGCAACGCACGAGCGCTTCGCCGGCCACCCGCATGTCTTTTGGAAACGTTACCTCTGCCTCTACCAAGCGCCGGAGACGGAATGGAATCCCGCGGATGGGACTTTCGGCTTCATCGACCGGCTCTGGCTCTGGATGGAAAAGGGCGCGCTAAATCAGCTCGACCCCGCTGGCGCTCCACTGCACCCGCCACTCGCGCGGCCCCAGAACGGCCCGCGCCGCTACGTCGTGCCCCGGGTGGATACGCCTGTGGTGGCGAACGATCATTGGATCGGTTTCGCGAAGATCGAGAAGACGGATGAGCGCCGGGTGAATGTCGTCGGCTGGAGCCTGCTTGCCGATCTCGACGAGCATCGCCCGGTCGGTGCGGCCCTGCTGCTGAGCTCGCCAATGCCCTACGAATTTCCCGGCAAAGTCGCTGATCTGGTGAAGGCACTGACCGAGCGTGGCGTGTCGCTCGACCGCGCCCTGTTCGCGCTCGGAGCCGCTGCATTTCT
Organism: Chthoniobacter sp.; assembly: GCA_034667665.1. Lineage (GTDB taxonomy): Bacteria > Verrucomicrobiota > Verrucomicrobiia > Chthoniobacterales > Chthoniobacteraceae > Chthoniobacter. The sequence goes on along the minus strand of JAXDQW010000097.1, from coordinate 10,181 downwards.
AAACCCGGAGGATCAGCCGCTCTACGTTTTCGTTGGCACGCCGATGCGGGGGATTCAGGGCGGCGAAACGCGCCAGCACCTCACCGCTTGGTATATAAACCCCACTTTGACCACGGGTCTGCGGATCGCATTGGAGCAATACTCGGAAAATGGACGGCTTCGCGAAATAGGCGAGCAAGCGCGGGCAATCGTTCTGGAGTGGATAGAGGCGGCCGAGGTCGCTTGGTGCTGGGTTCTCGAGGACCGGCCAGAGGTGACCATCCGGCGCGACCACGCGGCACCGATCGCTGCATTTCGCGACAAATGCGTGGCCGTGTGGGGGTGCGGAGCCTTGGGTGCGCACGCGGCCATCTTTTTGGCTCGCGCGGGTGTGCGAAAGCTCGTGCTGAAAGACAAATCCGTCGTCACTCCGGGTATCCTCGCGCGCCAACCTTACGACGAAGCCGACATCGGTAGCGCCAAGGTGCTTGCCCTACGCGACAAGCTCGTTCGCATCCGGCCCGGCCTGCCGGTGGAAACGGAAGTTGGGAATCTCGTCGAGTCGCTCGCCGATGACGATGAGTGGCTCGGCGATGCTGACGTCGTACTCGACTGCACCGCCTCGCTCGCGGTGCAGCGATGCATCGAGCGGGTGCGCGCGAGGCAGGGCAGCACAGTGCCGATCTGCTCGATGATCATCAATCAGTCGGCCGAGCGCGGCTTGGTCGTCATCGCGGGCGCTCAATTCTCCGGCGGCGCGATGGATGTATTTCGTAAGGCGAAGATTGCGGCTTGTCGCGACGACGCCTACCGCGATTTCACCGCGACCTTCTATCCGAACCAAGAGGCCAACGCTGTCTTCCAGCCCGAACCGGGTTGCTCCGACGCGACTTTTGTCGGATCGAGCGCGGACGTGGCGGCGCTTGCCGCCTCCATGCTGAACCATGCGGCGAGGGCTGTATTCGCGTTGGCGGAGCAGGCATGCGCGCGCTTCATCACGGCACCTCACGCCATCGCGCGCCCCGAATTGGCAGCGAGCTTCGCCGGCTTCGACTTTACCGCCGACGTCATTTGCCAGGATGGCCTCGGCGGCTACGAAGTGCGCATCTCGCCCCGGGCGCTACGAGGGATGCGGGCGTGGATCAGCCGCAGCGCTCGCATGAGCGGGCGTGAGGATGAAACCGGTGGGCTCCTCTTCGGCCAGCGCGATGATGGCTTGCGCATTCTCTGGGTGGACGAAGTCACTGGTCCGCCGCCCGATAGCCAAGGTTCACCCGACCTATTTCTCTGCGGGGTCGTGGGCACCCAGGCAGCGCATGAGCGCAAGCGCGCCACATCGCGCGGCGCACTCGGCTACGTGGGGATGTGGCACACGCACCCGGAGTCGCTCCCTGTGCCGAGCGAAGTCGATTTCGGCGGGATGCATCGCATCCTTCAAGCCGAGCAATTTTCCGCCACGCGGCACCTTCTTCTTATCGTCGGCCTACCGTGGAAGAAGCCGCTCCTCGGCGCCTACGTCTTCGAGCGCACGCACTTCACCCAGCGAAGGATCAGAGTGAATGCGACGCTACGGCCGACGGCACTGCACGAGGACCGCGCCTCCAAGATCGGCCTTGCCCTATCGGGCGGCGGCTCGCGCGCCATCGCTTTTCACCTCGGTTGTCTGCGCGCGCTGCACGATCGCGGACTGCTCTCGCGCTTGGAAGTGATCTCTGCTGTCTCGGGCGGGGCGGTGATTGCCGCGATGTATGGCTACAGCCAGGACTCATTCGAGAACTTCGACGCGCGCGTGGTTCCGTTGCTCCGCCGCGGCCTGCATGGCACCATTGCGCGCCGACTGCTGTTCTCCCGGCGCCTGCCGCAGAGCTTAATGGCAAACATCGTCGCACGATCTGCGGCCTACGCTGCCCGCATCTTCCGCAAACCGCCTCCGTGGCGCCGCTGGGCGTCCCGGACAGATGCGTTTGCCGACGTCCTCGCAGCGCAACTTTTCGGCGATGATCACCTCAGCGCACCGCGCCGGGATGATCTTCATCTCGTCCTCAATGCCACCGAGCTCCGCACAGGGACCGCCTTCCGATTTGGCAGCAAAGAATCGGGCACTTGGCGCTACGGCAGCGTGCCGGGAAACGCGATCAAGATTGCGGAGGCAGTAGCTGCTTCCGCCGCCTACCCCGCTTTCCTGCCCGCGCTGGATCGTGTCTTTCCTTTTGAGAAAAAAGGCGTCACTGAGCCGCGTCGCGTCGTGCTCACCGATGGCGGCGTTTACGACAACCTCGGCATCACCTGCATGGAGCCCGGTCGCGACGCTGGCTTTAGCACCAACGTGTTTAGCCCTGACTACATCATCTCCTGCTCTGCGGGACATGGGCAGTTCGGCGATGAAAAGATACCTTTTGGGTTAATCACTCGGATCATGCGCTCCATGGACGTGACATTCCGCCGCGTGCAGGACACAGCCATGTCGCGGCTACATCAGCACCGCTCAGCGGGCACCCTTCGCGGATTCGCGCTTCCATATCTAGGCCAGATAGACGAGCGCCTGCCGCTCATCCCACCCGACTTAGTGCCGCGAGAAGAGGTCCTGCGGTATCCGACGAACTTCGCCGCGATGCCGGCGAAGGACTTGGACAACCTCACCCGACGCGGCGAGCAGCTTACCCACTTACTGTTGGAAGAATACTGCGCCGATCTCTAGGCGGAAGTGAAGTATGCAGATTGGATGCAAATAGGCTGTATTCGCCGCGAAACCTTGCACTACACGACTATTTCGTATATCGCATAACCCTCTATGGAAACGCAGACTTACGCAAGCTCTACGGATTCCAAACTGGCTGCAGCGCATGGTTAGCCGTTCGGTCGATACTGTTTGAGCGCTTCATTGTAGTTGTCTTTGCCAACCCACGTTCGCAGATATTCGGCGTTTGCTGCGATGTCTTCGGGAGGGAGGACCTTTGGAAGGAGAACGCGCGTTGAGGCGGACTTGAACAATGACTCGTAAAAGCCGACAACAAGAATGGTGTATAAGTCGTCTGCCGCCTGCTCTCCACGCGGCTGCTGCTCGCACCAACGGCAAAAAGCCACGACGCGGCTGGTGATGCTGGAAGTAATGCCTCCGGCTGGCAACTCCTTGAGCCAGTCGGCAAGGTGATGCATCAGCATATAAGGAAGCTCCTCGTCGCCGGCGAAGACGCGATCGGAAACCTCGGGGAACCGCTCGCGAATCTCGTTGTAGAGCGCCGTCATGGGAGTGGATGTGCGAGAACGGCTAACGAGAACAAGATGAGCAACGGCGGATGAGAGCGCGCGTCGGTCGGTGTGGAAGTGTAGAAGTCATCTCAAACGTGGAGCGCACAGCAGTCCGCCGTTCGCTCCATCGCATGGTTAGGCGTTGCGGATGTGTGGCTGTTCATGTGCGAAGCTTAAAAGCGAGAACACTCAGAAACGTGTGGACATAAAAGCCGCCGAGAACAATAAGCGCAAGAGCAGGAATCGAGACGAGACGACGAAGAAGGGATGCGCGCGCGATGAAGAATGCTCCCACGGAGAACGCCAAAAGAACCACCCCAGCGAGATACATGATGGAAGCCCAGACAAACCATGTGAACTGCGACCACGAGTAAAGCTCTGACCAATAATCTGACTGTGCTGCGAGGGAGTATTCGACGGCGAGCAGCACAACGAACAGAACGATGCCAATGAGCAGCGTGGGAAGACTAAAGGGGATACCGCTCGATTTGGTTTCGATGGCTTTACTCACGGGAGGTGGCAGCATCGCCTAACCAGTGATTATGCGGACTCGGATAGCATGCCATTCGGGATGATATCCGACGGGTGCCGATCCCGGTTTGGCGACGTGGGGGTGGGAGGAAGGCATTTCGTGGTTCATCCAAACCGGCAAGGGGCGTGTTTTCCGTGAGAGATTTACGTTGCTCTCGGCATTTCTCAAGAGCATTTGTCGGATAACACCGCCTTTAGGGTGATATCCGATAAACCGACTCCGAATGTTTCAACTCTCCAACGAAACCGTGGCGGCGTACGATCGGCGATTGGAAACAGCTGGGGTTCCGGAGAACGAACGCGCGGATTTCAGGAAGTGGGCTCGATTCTACCTGGATTTTTGCCACAAATACGGCCATCCGCCTCGTGAACCGGCCAGCGTGGGTCCGTTTCTCGCGAAGCTCGCCTCGAAAAGACAGTCCGAGGCCCGCCGCAGCCAGGCTTCAAGGGCGGTGAATCTCCTGATTCTGCGGCCAGGACGACCGGTGGCGGCCGCTTCCGAACGCAGCCCGGCGGCCCCGGAACCGCTCCCCGCCCGCCAATTCGAGGTGCGCGAGGATTTGGCATCGGGAAAGGACGGCACCAAGGCACCGGCGGATGGGGTGATTTCGGCGCCTTCGACCGGAATGAGCTGGGAGCGGGAATATCGCGACCTCGAGGGGTCGATCAAGATGCGTAACTACTCAACCAAGACGCTCGCCGCTTACCGTCTCTGGACGCGGAAGTTCCAGAGTTTTGTGCGGAGCAAGCCGACGGTGAATCTAAGCGATGAGGATGTGAAGTCGTTCCTGACCGATCTGGCGGTGCGGGAGGGAGTCGCGGCCTCGACGCAAAACCAGGCTTTCAACGCGCTTCTGTTTTTCTACCGCCACGTCTTGCAACGAGAGTTTGGGACGCTCGAAGGCGTGGTGCGCGCCAAGCGGCGTCCCTACGTGCCGGTCGTGCTTTCGCGGTCGGAAGTGGAAGCGGTGATCGGTGCTATCGTGCCACCCTATCGTCTGGTGGCTCTGCTCCTTTACGGGTGCGGGCTGCGGCTGGCAGAGTGCCTGGAGCTGCGGGTGCACTGCTTCAATCTGGAGGCGCGGCTTTTGACCATTCACGATGGGAAAGGGCAGAAGGATCGCAGTGTGCCTTTACCAGCGCGCATTTTGCCAGAAATCCGCCTGCAAATGGAAGAAGTGCGGCGCACCTTTCGGGCGGATATGGAGGCGGGGTATGCAGGGACGTTCTTACCAAGGCAACTGGAAAAGAAATTCAAGAAGGCAGCGAAGGATTACATCTGGCAGTGGTTTTTCCCGGCGGCTACTATGACCACGGTATCGGGTTCGACAGAAAAACGGCGCTATCATCTGCACGACAGTCATGTGCAGGGGGCAGTCAAGCGCGCGGCAGAAGCAGCGGGCGTGGCGAAGCGGGTCTCGCCCCACACGTTCCGGCACACTTTTGCGAGCCATTTGCTGCTCGCGGGTTACGATCTGCCGACGATTCAGCGATTACTCGGGCATGGCGATGTGAAAACGACGATGATTTATGTGCAGACGGTGCCCACCATCATGCTCAAGGAAGTAAGAAGTCCGCTGGATTTGGGGATCGGTCCCGAGGTCGGTGTGGGCCGGGTTGGTGGGGCGGCAAATCAACCCGGAAACGACGGCGCGGGGAGGTAACGACTCAGCGAGTTCCTGACGCGGAGCGACGGCCAAAGTGTCGAGCTGCTTCACCGCTTTGGATGCCGATCGCTTTCGGCAATCGCTTTGAGGAAGGCGGCGGCGAAGATCAGGACCTGGAGGATGGTGTCGGAGTTGTCCACGCACCAGCGGGCGGCGGCTTGCAGTTTGGATTTGGTCAGTTGGCTCATAATTTCAAAAGCGTCCCTACGTAAGGTTGACACTTGCTCGCGAGGGGCATGGACAAGCTCACCGCCCTTTCCCGCCTCGAAGCGCGGCTCGATCGCGCGCTCGGCATTCAGCCTGACATCGAATTCGGCCTGCTCTCGGGGCTGGCGATCGGTGGCGGCGTGCATCTCGGGGCCAATGCCGTGGTGAAGCGGATGCTCAAGCCGGGCACCTTTGCGCAGCGCATCGGCACGTCGATCTTCCGCAAGGGGGCGCGGGATGCCCGTGCCGGCAAAATGATTCATCCGGCGGTTCGCAATGTCGCTAAGGTCGCGCTCGGTCCGGAGGCGGCGCACATCTACGATGCGGGCCTGCACTCGACGGTGTGGGGGCGCGGCGCGGTGCGGCGTGCGGAGGTGCTGAATGGCGATCTCGGCAAGGGCGTGCGCGGCATCGTCGGGGGCAAGCGCAGCGGCGTCACGGACAAGGTGCTCGATCTCATGCCGCTCCGCCCGCGTTCGCGCGGCGAGAAATTACGCGACTCGATCCCCGCCGCGGCGGCCGGAGCGGTGTTCGCCGGGGCCACGCACGATTGGGTGCTGCCGGCGATGAACGCAGGTCGGACGGCGATCGCGGAGAGTTCCCTCGGGAAAAAGGCCATGCGGGCGGCGGCGATGAAGGGCGGGTATCACGGGCCGCAGACCGGCGTGGCACGCGCGTTGCAGGATCACGTGGTCGCTCCGTCGCTCAACGTGGCGCGCGATGCGGGCTCGATGGCTTACGGGCGGATGCCGCCCAGGCGGGTCAAGGAAGTTCCCCGGTGGCGGTCCCGGCTGAATCACTTCATTCACGATCAGACCTATCAGGGTTAGCCTGCGAAGAGGTTCCAGAGCTGGTCGATGAGCGGGTCGGCGAGGGCGTGGATCGCGCACATGATCAGCAGGAAGATGGCGAACAAGAGGGTGAATGGTCCCCACGCCGCGCAGTCGTCGGCCACGCGCCGCCAGAAATACTTGGAGGGCGGCGGTTCAGGTTTGCGGAGTTTCATGGCTCGTTTCGGGCTTCGCTTCCTTGTGGCTCATTTCTTTCCGAAGCTGGTGACGATCGCGAGCCTGGTTCCCACCGCTTCGCGGGCACAGGGTCCGTGCGCGTGCTCGATGCCGGCGAGTTGCGTGCAGATGGCGCTGTAGCCATCCGGGTCCTGGAGGATCTGGCGGCAGCGGCGGCCGGGGATGTAGGCGCTGACTTTGTGAATCTCCTTCACGTAATCCACGGCGAGTTTGGTGTCGCCGGATTCCAGAAAGCCCTCCGCGCAGGAGAGCTTCGTGCGGATGGCGTCGAGAGTGGCGCGGACGGCGGCTTCGGCTTCGCTCACTTGGATTTCTTCTTGGGGGCTTTGTGCAGTTTTACCACGGCGCCGGTGGGTTCAAGCGTGTGTACGTCCACCGCACCCCAGGTCCGCGGCGGTGGCACCTGCAAATCCGCCTCCTTCTTGCGCAGCTCGATGGGGAAGCTGATGAGCTTTGCCACGCGGCGCATGTCGAGCACGCGGCTGAGCATTTCCGCCTGCGGTCCGCCGCCGCCGATCTGCGCCTCGAGTACTCGCTTGAACAGTTCCCACATGGCTTCCTGCCGCGTCTTGCGGGTCGCGAGCTTGTGGGTGGAGCGCCGCGAGTCCCACTCGTCCGTGGGCCAGCCAGCCTTGTCGCGCGCGTCGAATTCGGCCCACAGCTTGTTTTCGCAATCGTAGCGGCTCTTGCTCCCCTTCACGGGGTCGCGTTGCGGATGCCGGTAGCTGGGCAGGCCGAAGAACGCGACGAGATCCTCGATCGTCTCGGTGCAGTCGGACGCATTCGCGTCGCGCAGCGCCTTGAGCAGTTGCTCGCGCACGATCCCCCACCGCTTGCCTTGCAGCATGTCCTTGCGCTCTTGGAGTTTCTCCTTGGGAGAGGCGGCTTGCTTCCCGGCCTTGCCTTGCGCGTCGGGCGGCAGGTGGCCCAGGCCGAGCGTGCCCGTCTCGTGGACGAGGATCACCAGCTTGCCCTTGCCGTCCTTCGGCCGGCCGGGGCGCACGTCGTAGCTGTGCGTCGGCGTGATGGGGTCGTCGCCGATCACCACCGCGCGGCTCGTCCACCGCTGGCTGACGAACGGCAGCGAGTCCACGCCGGCGAGTTTGAGCAGGCGTTCGTGTTCGGTCTTGCGCCAGAGCGCGGTGCGCTTGAGGAAGCAATCAGGCGAGAGGCAGCGGCCGCAGTCGTGCTTTTTCTTGCCGCCCTTGGTCCCGTCGAAGTCAAAGAGCGCGGGTTGCGCGGCGCTCGAGTGCGCGCAACCGTTGCCGCAATCGGGCAGGGCGAAGCGCGGGTCGGTGAGGTCGAAGGGCGCGCTGTTCAGGTCGCACACGTAGCGTTCCTGGATGCGGCGGTTGAGTTCCTTGCGCGTCTTGAGGTTGCCGAGATTCCACGGCTGTTCGGCGATGGATTCCTGCGTGTCGCGCGGGAGTGCGCCGAGCAGCTCCATCATGTCGGCGGTGAAGTTCTTCAGGTGGCCCGTCTCCCATTCCTTGCGCAGCTTCGGGATGAGCTTGAGCAGTTGCATCCGGCGTTCCACCCAATGCCGCGGTTTGCCGAGCTGCGCGCTGATCGCCTCGGCCGTGTTCACGCCGGCGGCGACGAGTTCATCGAGCAGTTTCGCCTCGGCCTTCGGATCGACGCCCTCGCGCTGCAGGTTCTCCACGATGATGAGGACGCCGAAAGCCTTGTCGTCCAGGTCGCGGACGATGGCATCGAAGGTGGCGGTCTTCGCCACTTCGCACGCCACGCGGCGACGCGAGCCGGCCGCGATCTCGAAGTGGCCTTTCTTGGTCGGGTGCGGACGGACGATGCCGGGCGTGGTCTGTCCGACTTGTTTGATCGACGCCACCAATCCGGCATCGGTCACTTCCTTCGGCGTCGGCTGGCGGGTATTCCGCTCGCTGACGTGGCAGCGATCCAGCGCGAGGCGTTGGATCTTCTCTTCGGGCGCGGCGGTCTCGCCGCCGGCGGTGTCGCTGAGGTTTCGCATGGTGGTTAGGTGAGTTGGAGGGTGAGCTGGCGGGGTTTGCTCGCGGCGGATTGCTGTGCTGCCGCGAGGGCCTTCTGGCCTTCCCTGCGGCAGCGGTCGCGCCAGTTGATGAGGCCGATCGCGAGCTGGATCTTGTTGCCCGAGCGCCAGAGGTTCGCCTCCTTGCACATCTGGCGCAGCGCGCGGCCGTCGAACTTCGTCGTCAGTTCCCGCGCCCCGTCGCGCGAGCTTTCGTAGGGCGCGACACGGATGCGGATGAGGCGGATAGCGAGCACCTTGGTGACGAGTTCCTCCTTCGTGCCGGTCTTCGCGCAGGCGAAGAGGATGGCGAGGCTTTGCAGCTCGTTCAGCGTGAGCTTCGCGAGCTCGTATTCGTTCCAGAGCGAATCGTCGTCCACGTTGTGAACGAGTTCGCCGAAAAGGTGCCTCATGACTTCGCGGCTTTGGTGAAGTCTCGCTCGGCGACGATCCAGCAACCGCCGTGCTCCGTGCAGTCGCGGTTGGGGCAATACCACGCGAAACCGGTCCTCATGCGATCGTCGCTCTCGGCTTTGAGGTCGCCGTGACAGCCGGGGCAATCGGGACGCAGCTCATCGAGCCGCGCGAGGATGTCGTCGGGAAGAGTTGCCAAAATCCTTACGTAAGGTTGGGTCGCCGGGCTTGTTCATCAGGCGGCGAGCTTCCTCCCGTTGGTCTTCACCACCGCGATCTTCGCCGTCCGGCTGGCGGGCGTCGCGCGGTTGGCGAGCCGTTTGCGGCGGGCCTCGATCACTTCACCCATTGTCACGCTCGTCGGCACGAATTTCTTGAGCGCCTCCTGGATGTCGCTGTCCTCAGGCTCGCGGCGGCCGTCGTTGAAGGCCATCGTCAGCGCCTTGAGCCACACCTGCTCGATTTGCCGGCCGCTGTAGCCCTCGGTGAGCTTTGCCAGTCCCGGCACATGGAACTTCTTCGGGTTCCGCTTGCGCTTCACGATATGGATGTTCCAGATCGCCTCGCGCTCGTCGAGGGTCGGCAGGTCCACGCTCCACACGTCGAGCCGGTCGATGAGCGGATCGGGAATCCCGTCGATGTCGTTCGCAGTGAACATGAAGAAGATCCCGTCCCCGTTGAACTGCATGTCTTGAAGGATGGCCTTGATCACGCGGTTGGTCGTGCCGCCGTCCGTGCTGCCGCTGGACTGCGCGCCGCTGAACAGGCCGTCCACTTCATCCACCCACAGGATGCAGGGAGCGATCGCGCGGGCCGTGGCAAAGGCGTTGCGCCAGTTGCGCTCACTCTCGCCGACCATCGAGCCGAACAGCTTGCCCGCCTCCAGGCGCAGGAGCGGCACGCTGAAGATAGCGCCGGTGGCTTGCGCGGTGAGCGATTTCCCGGTCCCCGGCTGGCCGCACGCGAGAATGCCGCGCGGGCTCGGCAGGCCGTAGTCGCGCGCCTCCTGGGTGAAGATGTCGCGCTTGCTGAGCAGATCCTCCTTCAAGATTTCCAGCCCGCCAATGTCCTCGGGCCGGATCGTGCTCTCGACGATTT
>JAXDQW010000096.1:0-19172 GCA_034667665.1 Chthoniobacter sp. | reverse complement strand
CCAAACACGGCTCCTGGGTGCTCCAAATCCTGTCCGTCTAAATCCCACCTCGCACGGTCAATAACTCCCATGAAAAAACAATTTGAAACCCAGAGAACATCTTCGCTCGACCACGGCTACTCGGGTTTCGCCGCTCCGCGGCTGTGAAGCGGTATGCCCCCCCGTGTCAGTCCCGCACAAAGACCGACAGTCTGCTACGGCCCGGAACTCGCCGGGGGATCCCTCTTCTCGACCATCACCGAGCTGTCCACGTGCAAAATGATGCGGCGCTGGCGAGGTCTGCTCGGGGTGGTCGCGGCGAGAATCTTGTCCCACGGATCGGAAGTGCTGCCGCCGAAGTATTCGAGGCCGCCAGCCCTCCCCGCCGGATTGGTGAGATCTGAAAGAACCTTCTCATTGCCCAGATACTTCGGCACCAATTCCTCCAGAGTCGTTGGGAACTTGCCGCCGTGGTCAGAAGCATAGGCCAGACACGCCACACCCACCTGCCGGAGATCAGACGCCGCCTTCGTGTCCTGAGAGCGTTGGGCCACCATAGCGAAGGCCGGCATGAAGAGCCCGGCAGCGATGGCGACCCCCATCAAAAGCACGAAAAAATATCCCACGACGAGCCCCGCAATCGCCATCCCGTTCCCGCTCGCCGCATCGACACCCTTGCGGATCTGGCTGAGTGCAAGGTGACCGCAGATGACGGCTGGAATGGCCGTCAACCCGCAGGAAACGAAACACAGGATGCCCAGGACGAGGCTGGCGGTGGCGACTCCCGAAGCAGGCTGTGGGGCGCGCGGCGGGGGCGGTTGCCCGGGAAACGGGGGCGGGGTGTACGAATCCATTGCCCGAGCGCTTATCCAAGCAGGCGGGATGGGTCGATGAGATTTTCGCCCAGAACGCAGTGACCCGGCGCTGGAGCAATGCTGTCGGCGACGACGGACCAGAAACAAAAGACTAAACACTAAACACTAAATGCCAGGCGCAGCCGCCTTGGTCTTTCGTCTTTAGGCTTTAGTCTTTCGCCCTTAGCCTCCACCGCATGTTCCCTCGGAGCGCCTGATGACTGCCGACACCTCCTTGATCGGGATTCGCGGCTTTTTGATCGACGCTCCGGAATATGGGAAACTCCGCGCGCGACCGGATGGCGGGCTGATCATCGACGGAACCCAGATCGCCGAGATCGGCGATTTTTCCGAGCTTTCGAAACGGCCGCGCACCCAGGCCGTGCGCTGGCGGCATTCCGACCGCGTCGCGGTCTTTCCCGGCCTGATCGATCTCCACAGCCACGTGCCCCAGTATCCCGCCGTGGCGCGCGGAACGAGCGAACTCCTGCCCTGGCTGCAGCAGTTCATCTTTCCGCTCGAGCGCGAGTTCACCGGTTCGAAGGGCCGGCGGGAGGCGGGGGCGTTTTTCTCCGAACTGGGCCGGCAGGGCACCACCACGGCGATGCTCTTCACGGCGATCTTCGAGGATTCCTGCGAAGCCGCCTTTCACGCCGCGGCGCAGAGCGGCCTGCGCGTGATCATGGGCAAGATGATGATGGACATCGGCAGCTACGGAAAGCTGCAGCCCACCCAGATTCTCGCCACCTCGCTGCAGGAAACCGAGCGCCTGTGCAAGACCTGGCACGGTGCCGGCGGCGGCTTGCTCGAATACGCCGTGAGCCCGCGCTTCGCCGTCGCCTGTAGCGAGGAAATGATGCGCGGTGCAGCCGGGATCGCCGCGAAATACGGGGCCTACATTCAGACCCACCTCGCCGAAAACCTCGAGGAAATCGAACGCGCGCGACAGCAACACCCCGCGGCGCAGGATTACACGGACATCTACGCCCAATGCGGCCTCCTCACCTCGCGGACCATCCTCGGCCACGGCATCCACCTCAGCCCACGCGAGCACGAAGCCATCGCCGCCGCCGGCGCGGGAATCGCCCATTGCCCCACCGCGAATCTCTTCCTCCGCAGCGGCATCTTTCCCCTGGACACCGCGCGGGCCGCGGGCCTCCGCATCGGCCTCGGGAGCGACGTGGCCGCCGGCCCGGAGCTCAATCTTTGGCGGGTGATGCGTGGCGCCATCGAGGCGCAGAAAGCGCGTTCCTTTTACGAAAAAGAAGTGGACGTCCCCTCGCCCGCCGCCGCCCTCCATCTGGCGACCCAGGGAGGCGCCGAAGCGCTCGGCAAGGGCGGGATCATCGGCAGCTTCGAGATCGGCAAGGAAGCCGATCTCACGGTGATGGATTACGGCGCCGCCCTGCCCTATCGCCGCAGCGCGAAGGCCTCCAACGACCTCACCGCCGAAGACGTGGTCAGCCTCTGCATCTATCGCGGCGGCCCGGAGCACGTGCTCGAAACCTTCGTCCGCGGCCAGAGCGTCTATCGCGCCCCGGCGCCGGAACTTTTTTGATTGCGGATTGCGGATTGCGGATTGCGGATTTAGGCAAAGCCGTGGCCGCGCTTACCCCAATCCGCAATCCGCAATCGACCATCCGCGATGCTCACGACCCCATCGCCATCGCGCTGGCGGAAGACCTTGGCCCAGGCGATCTCACCTCCGAATACTTCGTGGGCCGGCAGCGGGGCGAGGCGCGGATTTTTGCGAAGGAACCGGCCGTGGCCGCGGGGGTGGAAGTCGGCGCCGAGGTCTTCCGCCGGGTCGATCCGAAGCTGAATGTGAAGATCGTGCGGGCGTCCGGCAGCCGCGTGAGAAAAGGCGACACGCTCCTGGAAATCACCGGAGCGGTGCGCTCGATCCTGACCGCCGAGCGCGTGGCGCTCAATTTCATCCAGCGGCTCTCCGGGGTGGCCACGCTGACCCGCCGCTTTGTCGATGCGGTCGGACCGCACCGGGCGCGCATCCTGGACACGCGCAAGACCACCCCCGGGCTGCGCGCGCTGGAAAAAGCAGCCGTGGTGGCGGGGGGAGGCGTGAACCATCGCTTCGGGCTCTATGACATGGTCATGGTGAAAGACAATCATCTCGCCGCCGGGGACCGCCTCCCCGCGTTGCAGGCCGCGATCACGCGCTTCCGGCGCGAGCATCCGGGACGCCGCGTGGAACTCGAAGCCGACACCTTGCGCCAAGTCCGGCAGTTTCTGACTCTTGAAAGGGTGGACGTGATCCTGCTCGACAACATGAAACCGGCGCAGCTCGCGGCGGCCGTGCGGCTCGGCGCCGGCCGGGTGCAGTTTGAAGCCAGCGGCGGGGTCAATCTGAGCACCGTGGCCGCCATGGCCGCCACCGGCGTCGATTTCATCTCCGTGGGCGCGCTGACGCATTCCGCGCCGGCCATCGATTTTTCCCTCGAATTGCGATGATGACTTTGGACGCCCGCCTGCTCCACGCCCTGCACGCGGCAGCGGTGCACTTGCCGGCGGGAGATCTCGCCGCCCAGCTCGACACGCGGGCCAGCGTCGTCCGCGAGCGCGTCGCGGAGCTCCGCATCGCCGGATTTGGCATCGAAGAGCGGCCGGCACTCGGGTTCCGGCTGACCTCGACTCCGGACCGCCTGATTGCCGATGACCTTCTGGCCCGGCTCGGCCCGTGCCCGCTCGTCCGCGAGATCCGGGTGTTCGAAGAAACGGATTCGACCAACAACCTTGCCTCGCAATGCGGACGCGATGGCGCCGCCGCGGGAGTGGCGATTTTCGCCGAGCGGCAGAACGCGGGGCGCGGCCGGTTCGGGCGGCGCTGGGAATCCGCGTCGCACCGCGGACTGTGGTTTTCGTTGGTGCTGCGTCCGCACCTGCCGCTGGCGCAGTGGCCGCGGCTGACCACCTGGGCTGCCGTGTCCATCGCTGCCGCGCTGGATCAGAGCACCGGCTGCCGGACGGCGATCAAGTGGCCGAACGACGTTTATCTCGGTGGCCGGAAAGTCGCCGGCATCCTGGTCGAGAGCGGCACCGACACCGCGGGGCAACCCTTTGCGGTGCTCGGGATCGGAGTGAATGTGAATCACGAGTCTCACGACTTCCCTGCGGAATTGGCGGAGAAGGCCGGTTCCTTGCGCATCGCCAGGGGCCGGCCGCTGGATCGCACGGCCGTCGCGGTGGCCATTCTCCTGGAGCTGGAAGCGCACTGGCCGAATCTGCACGAGGCCTTCGCGAAGATCGTCGGGGAAGCCGGCGCGCGCAGCTTTCTCCTGGGGCAGTGGGTGCAGTTGCGCTCGGGAGACGCCATCCTGGCGGGGCTGGCCGAGGAGCTTGATGAGAATGGCCATCTCCTGTTGCGGTGCGCGGATGGATCGATCGACCGCCTGACAGCAGGTGAAGTCACCTTGATCGGCAGCCGTCCAGCAGGCTGACTTCTCGTCCTCCTTCTCGTCCTCGTCCTCGAACCATCGGAACGAGGACGAGGACGAGCTACGTCGATGGAAATGGAAGCAAGGGCGAGCACGCCTTGTGCTTTCTCAATTCGCGCCCCATGCAGATTGAACACTCGGATTTTCAGGACCAACTGGTGCGTGGACTCACGCATCGGATGAATAACATTCTGACCCTCTTTCACGGCTACCTGGGGCTCTTGCTCGAGGATCAGAAGCTCGACAAGAGCGCGCTCAACGGCCTCGCCCGGATCAAGGCGGGTGCCACGGAAGCCTCCGAATTGATGGATCGCACGCACTCACTGGCGCGTCCTTCGGCGCTGGTCTGGCGCGAGATCAATCTGGCCGACTTTGTCCGCGCCTTGAAACCTTCGTTCGACGCCGGGTGCAATCGGCGAACGAAAATCGAGGTCGATCTCCCGGACAGCGTGCCGTCGGTCTGGGCGGATGCCACCCGGGTCAAGACGATGATTGTCGAGCTGGTGCGCAACGCCCTCGAGGCGACTTCCAACGGCGGTGCCGTGCGGGTCACGCTCCGCTCCGAGGTCACGCCGGCGGGCAACCAGGCGGCCCAAACCGCCCAGTGGGTCTCACTATCGGTCAGCGATACGGGACCGGGCGTCCCCGAGGAATTCGCCAAGAAGATCTTTGTTCCCTTCTTCACCACCAAGAAAAAGAAGAACAGCACCGGGTTGGGCCTGACCGTGGTCCGCGCTTTCGCGGAACAACTCGGCGGCATGCTGCGCTACACCAGCGAGCCCGGGAAAACCGATTTTCAGATTCTTTTGCCCGCGCGCAGCGAGGCAGGCTGCTGAACTGACCAATCTTGGAGCGTCGGGTTGCTTTCCGCAGGCGCGCCAGCTTTCCAAAAATACGCCGTCATCCTGAGCTTGCGAAGGATCGCTGATCCCCACGGGCAGCGGCGGTGCGGAACAGTCGGAACCTGGCCGCTCCGCACCACCTCCGCCCGCGGAAGTCAGCGATCCTTCGCAGGCTCAGGATGACGGCCTGTGGAATGGGCGCGCTCTGCGCGCGCCGCTCCGCACTGCCTTCAACACGCTTCTCGGAAAAGGCGCCGAAATCACAGCAACTGGTACGCATCGACATCCACGGTCACGAAAACGTCCTCGGGAAAGGTGAGCTTTTCCAGCACCGCGCGCAGATGCCGGCTCAGCTTCAGGATCGCACGGGTCCGCAGCATCAGGTGGAAGCGGTAAGCCCCGTGTGATTTCTCCAGCGGCGCCGGCGCCGGCTCGCTGAGCGTAATGCCCTGGGGCAGCGACTCCCGCAGGCGGCGATGCAGCGTCTCCGCGGAAAAGCTGGCCCGCTCCTGATGTGCCGAGCGGATGAGGATGAGCACCAGATGGGTGAATGGCGGATACTCCCACTGGCGCCGGAATTCGATTTCCTGCTCCCAGAAGCCGTCGAAATCATGGTGCCGGGCGAACTGAATCGAGGGGCTGAACGGGGTGAAACTCTGGACGAACACCTCCCCTTCCACGTCGCCCCGGCCCGCCCGTCCGGCGACCTGGGTGAGCAATTGAAAGGTCCGTTCCCCGGCGCGGAAGTCCGGCATGTGCAAGCCGAGATCGGCGTTGACGATCCCCACGAGCGTCACGTTGGGGAAGTGCAGCCCCTTGGCGATCATCTGGGTGCCGACCAGGATATCGATCTTTCCGGTGCGAAAGGCGCCGAGCGTTTCGCGATAGGCGTCCCGCCGCTGCATCGCGTCGGCGTCCATGCGTTTGACGACCGCCTTGGGGAAGAGCTTGCTCACCGAGTCCTCCACTTTTTCGGTCCCGGTGCCGGAATACTTGATGCCGGGGTCCGCGCACTCCGGGCATTTCGACGGCGCGACGGCCTGGTGTCCGCAGATGTGGCAGACGATGCGGCTCGCGGCGCGGTGGAAGGTGAGCGCGACGGAGCAATTCGGGCATTCGCAAACGTGACCGCACTTCGCGCAAATCAGCGACGTGGAAAAGCCGCGGCGGTTGAGGAAAAGGATCGTCTGCTCGCTTTTGGTGAGGCGGGCGTTGATCGCCGTGATCAGGCGCTCGGAGAGGATGGCGCCGTGCTTCTTCGATTCCATCCGGAGGTCGATGACGCGGATGTAGGGCATCTTCTTGTCATCCACGCGCATGGTCAGCCGCAGCAGCTCGTACTTGCCGAGCTGCGCATTGTGAAAGCTCTCCAGCGAAGGCGTGGCGCTGCCCAGCAGCACCGCGCACTTCTCCATGCTCGCCCGGAGCACCGCGAGATCGCGGCCATGGTAGCGGGGCGTTTCCTCCTGCTT
This sequence comes from Chthoniobacter sp., assembly GCA_034667665.1. Lineage (GTDB taxonomy): Bacteria > Verrucomicrobiota > Verrucomicrobiia > Chthoniobacterales > Chthoniobacteraceae > Chthoniobacter. Next base: position 12,573 of record JAXDQW010000096.1, on the reverse strand, counting down.
GTAGGAGTTCTCGTGCTCTTCATCCACGACGATGAGCCCGAGGTTCGCGCAGGGTGCGAAGATGGCGGAGCGCGCCCCGATGACGATGCGCGCCCGGCCATCGCGGATGCGGTGCCACTCGTCGTGACGCTCGCCTTCGCTGAGATGCGAGTGGAGCACCGCGACCTCGTGCTGGGTGGCGGCGAAACGCGATTTGAAACGCTCCACGGTTTGCGGCGTCAGGGAGATCTCGGGCACGAGCATGATCGCCGTCTGGCCGCGATCGAGCACGAGATGGATAGCCTGAAGGTAGATTTCCGTCTTCCCGCTGCCGGTCACGCCGTGGAGCAGGATCGGCTTTGGAGCGCTCTCGCTGGCGGGCTCCGGGGTCGGGGAGGAAGATGGTGAGGGAGAGCTGAGGATGGCGGCGCGGACCCGCTCGAAGACGACAATCTGCTCGGGGTTCAGCGCCAGGGCGGAGGCGGGAAGGAACGACTCGTGTTGCGTCGGATCACGCTCGATGGTCGCCGGCGCGGTGACGAGCAGCCCTTTTTTCACCAGCGCCTGCACCACCTGATGCGTGGCATCGCACGCTTCCGCGAGCTTGGTCAGGGCCACCGGTTCGCTGGCCGCGGCCAGGAATTCCACGGCGGCGGCCTGCAACGGCGCCTTCTTGCGCAGTGCCTCGAGTTCCTCAGCCGGGACAGCGCGGGCCAGGCGCGCAGAGAGCTGCGTCTTGTGCCCGACTTCGGCCTTGCGAATGACCTGCGGCAGCACCGTCTTCATCGCCGCCTCGATCGAGCAGCAATAATAATCCGCGATCCACTCTCCCAACCGCAGCAGCAGCGGGCTGAGGATCGGCTCCGCGCTGACCACCCCGGTGATGAGCTTCACCCCGGGCACGTCCGTGTCGTCGAGCAACTCGATTACCGTCGCCAGGGCCGTGCGCGTGCGCACCGGCACGCGGACGCGCGAGCCCGCCTGGAGGGTGCCCGCCACCTCTTCGGGAAGCTCATAGACAAACGCCTTCCCGGCGGAGTCATCAACGAGCACACGGGCAAACTTCGGCATGCGGGCGAGGATGAAAGGAGGCGCGGTCTTTCGCGAAGCCTTTTGTCGTCCTGCAAAATGCGTTGGCATATCGACGCGAATCCATGAGCTTGGCGAGCGGACGGACGTGAGAAACATGGCCAAATCTCCTGATAACGCTGGTGAAGCGTTGGGCCAGAGCGCCCCAGACGCGCTCCCGTCCGGGTCGTCGCCCCAGCCTGAGGTCCAGCGCGGGGCAGGCAGGGTTTCGGCGCACTGCTCAAGGGCTACAACACCCCAGTGGTCAGACGCTGAAGAGGGCCGGCTATTAGCGGACGCCACCACCCGCTGCTTCCTTCCTATCGAGACGCGCATTCCGCGGCCGCGGCTGCGGTTTTTTGTCGAACTTTTCGCGCGGCGGGTGGATTGCTGTGCGGATGTCCGGCTTCCTCAAGCGCTTCCTTGTTCTCCTTGCGCTGGCGGCCTGTACTGCCGGTGCAATATTGCTGTGGTGTTCGCCAGACCCGCTCTACACGGTCCAGGCGTGGAGCTGCGGCTCGCGTTTTTGGGATTACGACACGCTGATCACCGACATGGCCCGCAAGCACGGCCTCGACCCGATGCTCATCAAGGCGCTGGTCTGGCGGGAGAGCGCTTTCCAGGCGGATAAAGTGGGCACGAGTGGCGAACGCGGCCTGATGCAGGTGGGCGAAGCGGCCGCCAAGGACTGGGCGCAGGCGCAAAAGATCGAGACCTTTGTCCCCACGGATCTTTTCGATCCGAAAACGAACCTCGACGTCGGCGCCTGGTATCTCAAAAAGGCGCTGGACCGCTGGAAGGCGAAGGCCGATCCCCTGCCCTTCGCCCTGGCCGAATACAACGCGGGCCGCACCCGCGTGGAGCGCTGGGTCCTGGAAACCGACCTCGGCGACAAGGCCACCGCGGAAGACCTGATGGCCGCGATGGATTTCCGGACCACGCGCCGCTACATCGAGGATATCAACCGCCGCTATCGAATCTACCAAGCCCGCGGGCGGCTTTAGCTGTCTGAATCGTCCTCGTCCTCGTTCTCGTCCTTCGTTCTCGAAAGATGGAGGAAAGGAACGAGGACGAGCACGAGAACGAGGACGACGACGAGGACGAGAACGACGACGAGGACGATCTCCCTCTCGTCGGTTTGTCCGAAGCTCCCCCAACCTTACTTCGGCGCGGTTTTCGCGGCGATCTTGTCGCGGCCCCGGGCCAGGATCCTGCGTTCGGAGCGGCTCAGGCTGTGCATCCCCTCGCGCGAAATTTTGTCGAGGATCGGATCGACTTCGGCGCTGATGAACTGCTCGGCGGACATGCGCTCGAGACGGGCGGCGCGCTCGCGGCGATTGAAGATGTAGCGCTGGAGCGCGAGCGGATTGCCGAAGCCGAGCTGCTTCACGTAGATCCAGGCGAACGCGCTGGCGGCGGCCATTCCCGCCGGACCGATCTGCGGGAGGGTGCGGGTCCACCAGAGCACGCCGCTCAGGGCGAAGATCGAGGGAGTCAGATATTTTGCGCGGAGCCGCAAGGGCAGGACGAAGAAGAAGTTCAAGGTCACCTCGAGCTCGGGCAGGATGGTGGCGAAGGCGACCACGATCCCGGCGACCGCGGCGGAGGTCCCCACCAGCGCGTAGGCGGGCAACGCCGGGCCATAGAGGGGAAGCGCCAGCCAGTGCGTCAGCCCGCCGAGGAGCGTCCCAGAACCGTAGATCACCAGGAAATGCCGCGCCCCGATGATCGGCTCGACCTCGCGTCCGGCGAAGTAGAGCAGCAGCATATTGGCGAGCAGGTGGAACGGATCGGAATGGAGCAGCGGGAAGCTGAGGAATTTCCAGTATTGTCCCGCGGAGATCCCGGCCTGATCGAGGGCCAGCCAGTGCTCGAGCAGCTTGCCCTGTTCGTGCTCAGCGAGCACGTATTCGAGAAGCAATTGCGCGACGTAGCCTCCGACACTCAGCGCGACCAGCAACGCCGTCGCCGTCGGGCGCCCCGCCGACCACCGGCGAATGAACGGTTGCGTTTGGCGGCGGGAGGGGCGCATACGGCGGCAAAAAGTAGGCCACGTGTCCGGTGTTGTAAAATTCGAAAAGCGCCCGAACAACGGAGCCTTCAGGGAAGGAGGCGCGTCCTCCCTGGCGTCAGCTTCGCCGGCGTCGGCGGAGCGTGGCGAGACCGGCGGCCACCAGCCCCAGGAGTTCCAGGGAGGTCGGCTCCGGGATCGTGCCCAAGATGAAATCGAGCCGGGAGGAAATGCGGGTGGGATACAAACTTCCCGGGCCGGTGACGGGATCATAGCTCCCGGACGAACCGACGACGTAGTAGCCGGTTTGATCGAAGAGCGCCGCATCGAACGGTGGTGACCCGGGGGCGGTGTAATAGCGGCCGGAGACGCCCAGATTAATGCCCGCCAGTTTCCAGGTCTCGCCGTCCTTGATAAAGGCCGCGCCGCCGGAATCGCCGACGGAAAGATGCGCTTCGGTCTGGCTCGCGCCGTGATCGAAAGTCGCTTCGAGCAGTTCGCCATAGACGTCGTCGTTGACCACCCCGACGACCGTATTGGTGCCCCAGCGCATCACACCGGTGCTCGCGCCCCAACGCCAACCGTGCAAGGCGCCTTCAACGCGCTCCTCCGTGCCGCGCTCGGTCCCGCGACCGAAGATCACCATTTCCCGGCCCATTTCATTGTTCCGGGTGTAGAGCGGCGCATAATCGGGGAAGGCGGTGGTCACGCGCCAGATCCGAAGATCGGTGCCCGGGTCACTGAATAAGGCGTCCGTGGTATAGGGGACGCCATGATAGACAAAGGCGTCTCCAGGCGCGCCGCCGACGTGGGCCGCGGTAATGAAATAATTCGGCGCAATCGGAGTTCCCAGAAAGTTGCCCCACATCCCCTGAAACTGCCACCCGCTGCCCGCCAAGGCGCCATCTGGAGCGGAGGTGTTGAAAGTCGGATCCCCGGTCGAATCGAAAAGGATGGCCCCGACCGGACCGGCGTGGCTGCAGATGAGCGCGATGAGGAGGAGTGGAGTTTTCACGCGCGAGTGCTGGAGAAAAAAGCGCAGGATGGACGATCGGAAAAGGGGCTTTTTAGCGTCCCCACTGAAGCCGCCGGCACGGATCGGACGCGGTGCCACCCGGCAAAATGGCGATCCATTTTACAGGAAGACGATCAGGCGTCCGCCTTGAGTAGCATCGTCACCCGTACGCCGCCTTCCTTCCGATTCGTGACGCTGAGAGTGCCGCCATGCACATCCATGATCGTCCTCGCTACTGTGAGACCGAGACCGGTGCCGTGGCCCGTCGGCTTGCTGGTGAAGAATGGATCGAAGATCTTCTCCAGCTTGTCGGCGGGAATGCCGGGTCGGTTGCCCTCGATCTCGGCGGCGACGATCAGGTCGCCGGCGCGAAAGACGTCGGAGCGCACATCGCCGATATTTCGGTGCGGGCGCTCAGGGCGCTCGCTCGCGAGGCGCCTGGCCAGCCGCGGCTTGCAACTGGTGGTTGTGCCAGCGGCTGAAGAGCATCAGAGCGCACACGGCTCCGACCAGCGCACAGGCCATATCCTCTTGCGTGTCCCACATGTCACCCTGACCACCGAGAAAGGCATCGGCGTTGGCGCCGTACACGATGGCCGTGACCCACTCGATAAGTTCGTAAATCGCGCTGACGGTCATGGCGGCGCAGAAGGCGAAAAACGCGGTCCAGCCGTGGGACGCCACGATTCGGCGGCGAATGATGATTTCACGCGTGACCAACGCGGGCACCAAACCTTGCGCCCAATGGCCGAGTCGATCGTAATGGTTGCGGTCGAGATGGAAGGCGTCGCGAATCCAATTGCCGAGCGGCACCTCCGCGTAGGTGTAATGCCCGCCTACGGCGAGCAGGATCATATGCAGCGCGATGAGCGTCTGCAATAACGGCGTGATCCGGAACCGCCGGCGGATCGCCACGAGCACGGCCAGCCCAAGCAACGCCGGCGTGACTTCCAGCCACCAGGTCATGCGGTCTTTTGGCGCAATGCCAGACCAGACGAGCACCGCCAGCACGACTCCGAGCAAACACAAAGTAAGGCGGTTGTAGATCGGCATCGGGACAGCTAACCGGCGAGCAGACCAAACTCAGGCGCGATTCACCATCTCTTAAATGAACGGACTCCCGCAGAGGCATCGCTCCCTGCACACAGCACCCATGCTTCCGCTGGCCCTTTCTTCCTCCGAAGGCTGCAACAGCCGACGTAAGAAGACACCGCAGCTCGGGAAGCTGGAAAGTCCGTCAGGGGCTCCGCCAAGCGCGCCCCCTCGCGAGGCTCAAGCCCCCTTCTTCACCTTCGCCCAACGCCGCTTCGCGGCCGCGGCCATCTTGGCCCGCGCTTCGGGACTAATCGTCCTCTTCGGCTTTGCTCCCGACCGAGCTTTAACCGCTGTGGCGGGCTTGGCCACAGACTTCGCACCTCGGCTCTTTGCCCAGCGCGCCCTTTGCGCCGCAGCAATGCGCTCCCGGGCTTCCGGCGACATGGTGCGTTTGCCTTTTCTTTTCCGTGTTATCTTTGCGGCCGCTGGTTTCTCCGACTCTCCGCCGAATAATGAGCCGAGCTTGTCCTGCAAGGCGGCAATCTGTCTGCGAATGGAGAGGGCTTGTTCAAGCTTGTCGATGGGATGTTCCCAGAATGATGTGGATTGAGGCATAGGATGGATGGAGTGGGGGTTGGTTAGGAAGAGTAAAGGGCCACCTTCACTATCAGGCAACCATAATTATGATACTTTGGTTGGAAGATGACGGCTCACAGAATAACCTGTTCTCCTTGTCTCAACAGTGCCTGGCCTAACTTCAAGGCTGGCCGGCCATCCTGGCACGCTTTAGCAGCCACTCCCACTTTCTTGTGCCTCACCATTACAGACCCACCTCTTTCATTACCAGCCGATGAGGAATGGTGTTTTCGATGAAGGGGTCGCTGGAAACCGAGTAGCCGATTTTCTGATAGAATCCGACGGCTGACTCTCGCGCATGCGCGACCAGGCTCCGGCAGTTTCGCGCCCTTGAAAACTCCTCCGCGAAGGCGACGAGCTGTGCTCCGGCGCCGCGTCCCTGGAAGTCAAAGTGCACGGCTACCTGACGCATCTTCATCTTCTCTTTACTCAGCGGTTTCAGCAGCAGGACGGCCACCAGGCGTTCCCCCTCGAAGGCACCGAGGTGATAACAATGCGGCTCATCGGCAAGCTCGGCCTCGGTCCAGGTCAAACCCAATGGCGTCCTCAAAACGGCGGCCCGAAGCTGCAGCGCCTCGTGGTACTCTTTGCTGCCAAGCTCGAATTCCCGGAAGATCATTCCCAAATCTTGCGCTCCTTTCCTGCGCCTGTCACCGGCATCCTGCATCAAATCGAAGGCTCACGAGTTCCAAGCACTAAGAGCAATGACCGCAGGATCGACTGCGGCACGCTGATACTGTTCATGGATCAGGTTTAGGAATAAATGTCGATGGCCGGTGCGGCCACGCGCCGGCGGAAATGAAACACGCGCTCGGAGCTTGCTCCACGAATCCGCTGCGACAGTGTTGATCTATGCGCTGCCCTTTGTGCGAGACGGAATTGCCGAACGACGCCACGCAATGCACGCGCTGCGACTGGGTTCTCGCGCCCGCGGAGCCTCCTTCCCACGCCATGGATTGGCGCGCTGCCATGCTGAGTTTTGTGCCCGGGCTTGGGCATCTCTACAAAGGTCATCTTATCCCCGGAGTGCTCCTGCTCTGTTTCCTCGGACCGGCCTATTTGCTGGTGGTCTTCTGGTTGATTCCGAGAACCTACGGCTTCAGTCTCGTCCTTCCTGCCTTCTTTGTGTTCGTCGTGGCGCAGCGCGCCTTTCATCTGCCCAATGTGCGAGTTTACCCCGGGATTCGCGAGCAGGCTTTGCTCACCCTGCGCCGCTGGCTGCAATGGCGGCGTCCAGCCCGATGAAAAAACAAATCACCGTCACGAGCCTGGAAAGAATCCGACCATCCGCGATCAATTTGGCCGATGACGCTGCGGGAGTATTTGGGTGAGCTTTAGAGCGCTTGCGCAGACCAGCCAAAAGAAGAGGATAGGCAGCAGCTTAAAGCGCGTTGACTGAATGAGAGTTGCTTTCCTCCCCATGCTCACGTTCACCGCCATGGCGGTGACGTGTTTCGCCGGTGATGGCAACCGCCTCGCTTATCTCGACAGCGACGATCCCTTCCACCCACATCTCGGCCACGCGCGCCTGACCACCCCGCAATGGATCGGCGAGGCAGGAGTCGAAGCGGCGGTGATCATCTCCATCGACGACCTGCGCGAGACGAAGAAATACGAGGACTGTCTGCGGCCCGTGCTGGAACGGCTCAAGCAGATCGCCGAACCCGGCGCAGCCGGCGGGAGCGCGCCAGTGAGCATCATGTGCAACAAGTTCCCGCCCGAAGACCCGCAGTTTCAGAAGTGGCTTGCCGAAGGTCTTTCATTGGAGGTTCACACGCTCACCCATCCTTGTCCGCTGCTGGGCAAGGAAGGCAGCTTCGCGGCGGCGGAATCGACCTATCACGGCGGAGTCGATTTGCTGGCGAAGATCCCCGGCAACCGCCCGGTGGCGTTTCGAATGCCGTGCTGCGATTCGATGAACTCCGCCAGCCCGCGGTTCTTTGCGGAAATTTTCCCTGAGCGCAGTAGCGAAGGGCGCTTCCTCGCGATCGACTCCTCGGTAATGTGCCTGCTGACTTCGCGCGATCCCACGCTGCCGGGGGACCTGATTCTCGACTCCACCGGGCGGGAACGCTTTCGTAAATACTTTCCCATGGAGCTGATCCCACCGCGCAAGGTCACCTTCGAGCGGTTTGCAGGCTACATTGAGGACTACCCGTATCCCTATGTCATCGGGCACGGCTGCTGGGAATTTCCCTGCATCGTGCCGAGCGACTGGGAGGCCTTCAACGCGCACGGCGCGAAGAACCCACGCACCACCGAAGACTGGAAAGCCGCTCTCGACGCGATCGTGCTCAAGCAGGGCGTGATGACGCTCATCCTCCATCCGCATGGCTGGAGCGACCCACAGCAGATCGTCGAGCTCATCGACCACGCCGTCGCGAAGCACGGCGGGCGCGTGAAGTTCCTCAACTTCCGCGAAGCGCTGGAGCGTCTGGAGAAGCACGCTCTTGGCGGCCATTCGCTGCGGGCCGCCAATGGCGGTGACGCCGGCGTGCGCTTGCTGGACGTGAATGCCGACGGCTTCATCGACGTGCTGATCGGGGACCGCAACACGAACCTCACGCGGGTGTGGGACCCCGCGGCGCGGCGCTGGAACGAAACGGAATTGCCAGTGCGCTTCACTACCTCGGCGTCGGAAACCGGCAACCCCAACTTGCAGGTGCACTTCGGTGTTACCCGCAAGGACGGCGCCGCGACGATGCTCCAAAAGACAGGGTCCGGCCCCGCCTGGGAGTTTGCATCCGGTCGATGGAAGGAGAACCCGACGCTGATGAAAGGTCTCAAGGGCGTCTCGGCCTCAACTCTCAATCGCGATGAGGCAGTGCGGCTGCGAGACTTTGACGGTGACGGCATCTGCGAGCTGCTCGCGAGCAATGCGAAGACCAATGCGATCCTGAGCTGGTCGGAGAATGGCTGGGTGCCCGCGAAGTTCTCGCTGCCGGAAGGGATCGCGCTGCTCAACGAACGCGGCGAAGACAACGGTCTGCGCTTCGTGGACCTCAACGGCGACGGGTTCGATGACCTCCTGCTCTCCAACCAGCAACGCTACGCGATCCATCTTTGGACCAAGAACGCCAGGCCCAACCTCGGCTGGACGCCCGGCTGGTCGCAGCTCGTCCGCGCGGGCGAACGGAAAGGTGCGCCCAGCGAGCCTCCTCCAATCGCCCGCGATGGCTTCCGCCGCAACAACGGCGCGTGGTTTCGCGATGGCCACCTGGTGGTGCAAAACGAAGACACCGCCCGGCTCGAAGGCGTCGTCGATCGGCGCTCCTTCCAGGACCTCATCGCCTTCGAGATGCCTCCGCCGAAATCGCCCGAGGAATCGCAGGCCGCGATCCGCGTGCGGGCCGGCTTCAAAGTGGAACTTGTCGCCGCCGAGCCACTGATTGTCGATCCGGTGGCTTTCGAGTGGGACGCGCGCGGACGGCTTTGGGTCGTGGAGATGCGCGACTACCCGCTCGGCATGGATGGCAAAGGGAAGCCCGGCGGCGTGGTCAAGGTGCTCGAAGACACGGACGGCGACGGCCGTTACGACAAGGCCACTCCTTTCCTCGAAGACCTCCCCTTCCCGACGGGCGTGCTGCCGTGGCGCAAGGGCGCCCTCATTTGCGCCGCACCCGACATCCTTTACGCGGAAGACACCGACGGCGACGGCCGCGCGGATTTGCGGAAGGTGCTCTTCAGCGGCTTCAAACCGGGCAATCAGCAGCATCGCGCCAACGGCTTCGAATGGGGCCTCGACGGCTGGATCTACGGCGCCAACGGCGACAGCGGCGGCTCCGTGAAGTCCATCGCAACCGGGGCTGAGGTGAATATCAGTGGGCGTGATTTTCGTTTCCGTCCTGATACCGGCGAGTTCGAGACCGAGTCCGGCGGCACGCAATATGGCCGCCGGCGCGACGATTGGGGCAATTGGTTCGGCAACAACAATTCAGTGTGGCTGTGGCATTACACGGTGGCGGAGCGGTATCTGCGGCGGAATCCGAAGCTGGCGGTGAAAAGTGTGCGCAAAGTTCTCGCCAATGATGAGTCGGCCACGCGGGTCTTCCCGGTGAGCGAGCAGCCGATCCGGTTCAACCAGCCGCAATCGCTCGGGCACGTGACCTCCGCGTGCAGTCCTTCCCCTTATCGCGATGAGCTGTTCGGTCCGGACTTCGCCGCGAGCGTTTTCATCAGCGAACCGGTGCACAATGTCGTGCATCGCGAGGTGCTCACGCCCGACGGCGCGACCTTCACCAGCCACCGGGCGCAGGATGAACAGGCCGGTGAATTCCTCGCGAGCCGGGATGTGTGGTTCCGGCCAACGATGCTCAAGACCGGGCCGGACGGAGCGCTCTACGTGGCCGACATGTATCGCTTCGTGCTCGAACATCCGGAGTGGATCGCGCCGGAGACGCAGGCCCGGCTCAATCTCCGCACGGGTGAGGATAAAGGCCGCCTCTATCGCGTGCGGCTCCAACAGGGCCAACTGCGCGGCGTGCCAAATCTGGCGGCGCTCGATGCCGCCGGCCTGGTGGCCGCGCTCGACAGCCCGAACGGCTGGCAGCGCGACACGGCGCAACGTCTGCTCGTCGAGCGCAACGAGAAGTCTGTGATCGTAGCGATCGCCCGATTGGCCGCCACCGCCACCAATCCCAAGGTGCGCGTGCAGGCGCTCGCAACGCTCGACGTGCTCGGAGCGTTGACCCCAGACCACGTCCTTTCCGCGTTGCGCGATCCCCACGCGCAGGTGCGCGTCCACGGCCTGGTCGTGAGTGAGCGAATCGCCGGCAAGAGCAGCGCGGTGCACGAACGCGTGGTGGCGCTCGCCAGCGATCCGGAGGTTCTCGTGCGACGCCAGGCCGCCTTTTCTCTCGGAGCGTTGAAAGATGCGAGCGCCACTGCCGCGCTCACCGAGCTCGCGAGGCGCGAGGGCAGCGATCCGCAAATGCGGGTGGCCATCCTTTCGTCCGTCACGCCGGACAGTCCGCTGATGACCTCGCTGGCGGACGGAGCCAGCAAACTTCCCGCACCGGCCAAACTTCCCGATCTGCCCAAGAACTCCTCGCCCGATCGGGCGAAGGTCGTGGCTGCCTATGCCGGAGTCGGCGCGCTGCGCGGAGACGGCCGCCGCGGGCGGGAGCTGTTCCGTCAGACGTGCGCGGTATGTCACCGGCTCAAAGGCGAAGGCCACGAACTCGGACCCGATCTAGACATGGTGGCGAACAAGCCGCTCGACTGGTTGCTCACCGCCATCTTCGACCCGAACGCCGCCGTCGAGGCACGCTATCAGGCGCAGCGGTTGATCACGAAAAGCGGGGCGGAGCTCGCCGGCCTCGTGGTCGCAGAGACCGCGAACAGTCTGACCGTGCGACTCCCCGGCGGCGCCGAACAAGCGGTGCTGCGCGGCGAAATCAAGGAACGCACGCCGCTCGCCCGCTCACTCATGCCCGAGGGGCTCGAAGCGACTCTCAAGCCGCAGGATGTGGCGGACTTGCTCACGTGGCTGCAAACTCCGCCGTGAGGTGGACCCGGAGAGCTTCCTCGCAGCCAGTCGGACTTGCGTGAGTGGAGCCGCGGAGCGGCGCAAACCCGAGTGGGCGCAGCCCTCGTGGAAGGCGCGAGTCGGCGCGCGTCAGCGCTGGTCGATCGGGACGACTTTTTTGCCCACCTCGGGGCCGACGTACTCGCTCAGCGGACGGAAGAGGCGGTTGTCGGCCAGCTGCTCGAGAATGTGCGCGGTCCAGCCGCTCATGCGCGAGATTGCGAAGATGGGCGTGAAGAGATCCGTGGGAATACCCAGGGAGTAATAAACGGTGGCGCTGTAGAAATCGACGTTCGCATTGAGGCCTTTGCGTTCTTTCATGATGGCCGCAATGCGTTCGCTCATCTGGATCCATTTTGGCTCGCCGAGCTGCTCGCTGAGTTTGATGGCCATGGCCTTGAGATGCGGCGCGCGCGGGTCGAGGACTTTGTAAACGCGGTGCCCGATGCCCATGATTTTCTTCTTCTGCGCGAGCGCTTCTTCGACCCAGGCATCGACCTTAGCGAGCGACCCGATCTCCTGCAGCATATGAATGACGCCTTCGTTCGCTCCGCCGTGCAGCGGACCTTTGAGGGCCCCGATCGCGGCGCTCACTGCGCTGTACATATCGCTCAGCGTCGAGGCCACCACGCGGCCCGTGAAGGTGCTCGCATTGAAGCCGTGCTCGGCGTGCAGCACGTAAGCCACGTCGAGGGTCTGGATGGCCTCCGCGCTCGGCTCCTCGCCGTTCATCAGCCAGAGAAAATGCGCGGCTTCGCTGAGGTCCCTGCGGATCCGCGGCAGGGGCAGATTGAGCCGGGCGCGGTGAAAATAGGCGGCGATGATGCCAATCTGCGCGACCAGCCGGATCGCGATGGCGTGGGTCTCCGCCATGTCGAGATCGGACCGGTTGGTGGGATAACAGCCGAGCATGCTCACGGCGGTGCGCATGATGTCGATCGGGGCCGCGGATTTGGGCGCGCCAAGGATGAAATCGACCACGCCTCGCGGCAACTCGCGTTCGGCGTGGAGCGCGGTGGTGAGCTTTTCAAGCTCGTGCGCGGTGGGCAGCCGGTTGTGCCAGAGCAGGTGCACCACTTCCTCGTAGCTGACTTTGCCGGCGAGCTCGTTGATATCGTAGCCGCAATAGATGAGCTGGCCCTCCTGCCCGCGCACGTCTCCGATGCGGGTTTCCGCCGCGATGATTCCTTCGAGACCTCGTGAGATGACTGCCATAAGTGTGGTGAGATTTGGTTGGTTGAAAACTTTCGCGTTTCGCGGTGACTCGTCTTTGGGAAAGACGACGCGCAGCAGATTCTCCGG
>JAXDQW010000095.1:0-43359 GCA_034667665.1 Chthoniobacter sp. | reverse complement strand
CGGAGGCTAGGCCCCGCATCCTCCGGCCGGCGTTCTCAGAAATGTGGAGTGGACACCGCCGAACGCCCGGAAAATCAAGCTCCCTCCGCCTCAACTCCACATTACTGACGACTCAACATAGGATGCGGAGAAGTTTGAGGACATCCTGCGCCGGCACGGGCTCCTTGAGAAGTGGGCTAAATTCCAGCAGGATTACCCCCAGCCATGACTGAACTGATGCGCCGAATCATCGAGAGCAAGCGCGCCCGCCGCCGGGAACTCGCCACGCTGCCGGTCGGCGAAAAGCTGCGCCTCCTCGAGCAGATGATCGCAGACACGCATGCGATCGCCGCGACGCGGCCACCGAAGCCGGCGAATTCCGTTCGCATCGGGCGCGGGTAGGGTGCGCTCTCAGAGCGCACGTCTCGCGCAGGGCCCCGCGGCAAAGCTCTGGCGCATGGTGTCAACGTCCCACGATCCGCAAAGCGATGTAGGGCGCGAGATTCAGCAGCCAGATGGCTAGCTTGTAAATGCCCAGCCCGCCGTAATGCATGGCGTCAAAGACCTCGGGCGTCAGCTTGAAGCCCAACCGTGTGTGCAGCTGGAACATCCAGTCGTGCGCGAACAGGAACACCGCCGACCACAACAGCAGGAGGGCCACGTTGATCACCGTGCACCAGCCGAGCATGCTTCTGAACTTTTCGAGTGTCATACCGCTTAGCTTTCACCGCAGTTTACGGCCAGCCGCCCGCGCCGCAAGGGGTGTGCTCCTTCCGGGCTCGTTGCCAAACTCCGTTTGGGAATGCCTGATTGGAGCAGCCGAGAATTTGCCATTTGCGCCTGGCCATGATCAAAACATCGGGCTCATGAATTCGCCGTCCCTTTTTCGCGCTGCCCGGCTAGGGGCCGTGCTGCTCTTTGCCACCCATTCCATCGCGGCGGCTCTGGACCTGACTTTCCGACCCGGGATCGCGCAATGCTCCAGGGCGATGGCGAGGGGTTCTATATGTTCATCGATCGCGATTTTCAGGGGGAGAAGGAGCAGATCGCTGCCGAAGCCGGCGAGGACTGACAACCACTGCTCGCCTGGGTGCGCGCGGAGGAAGCCAAGGCCCGCGCTCGCGGCGTGAAGTTTTCCCCGGCACCAGAGCCCGAGCCATCCGCCGTCGTGCGGGAGCCGCCCACGAGGTAGGCGGCCAAAGGAAGAAGAAGGAAACACACCATGAACGGTCCCATCGTCGATGAAGTCCGCCGCATTCGCGCCGAGATCGCCGCCCGAAACGGCGACGACCTCCGCCGCATCTTTGAGGATGCGCGTATGCGCGAGGGCTCCGACGGACGCCGAGTGGTTTCTTTCGATCCGACGGCTACCGTGGAGCCCACGTGTGCTGCCCGCGAGGAGCCGCCGAAGAAGTAGAGCGGCGCCCCATTCCTTCCCGTAACGCTTCTATTTCGTAGCAACGGCCTCGAGCGCGACGCGGAAGCCTTGGTTCGCCAGGGAGCCGTGGCGGTCCATGCGGCCGATGTCGGCGAGGTTGAAAAAGTGGCAGGTGCCGACGGAGCACCACCAGGAGCCGCCGCGGCCGGCGATGAAGCGTGCGGCCTGCGCTTCGGGTTGCCGATAGGCAGGGGGCAGGTCGGCGCAGTATTCGAAGACGTTGCCGACCACGTCGTGCAGGCCCCAGGCGTTGGCGGGAAAGGAGCGCACTGGGGCGGTGTAGGTGAAGCCGTCTTCGCGGGTCTCTGCTTCGTGGGTTTTGCCGTTCCAGATGTTGGCGCGCGTGGGGTCGAATTTGTCTCCCCAGGGGTAGAGCGTCGCGGCTCCGGCGCGCGCGGCGGCTTCCCATTCGTCGCAGGTGGGCAGACGGGCGCCGAGCCAGCGGCAATAGGCGAGCGCATCCTCGCCGCTGATCTGCGTGACGGGATGATCGGGTGCGGCCTTCGGTTCATGCGGGCCGGCGGGCCGCCGCCAGTTCGCGCCCTCGGTTTCCTTCCACGCCCAGTCGGCCATGCCTTCGTGGAAAGTTTTTCCCATCCCGCGCTTTTCGGCATCGGTGACGTAGCCGGTCGCTTCGACGAAGGCGGCAAACTGCGCGTTGGTCGTCTCGGCGTCGGCGATGCGGAAGGCGCGCAGCTCCACGCGGTGCGGTGGATTGGTGGCACAGCCTGCGCGCCCGAGGGCGTAGGTGCCGGCGGGAATGGCGACGAGCCGGTGGCCGTTGGGCCCGTCGGTGACGGCGGGAGGCTCCGCGGCGAGAACCGCGGCGGGAAGCAGCGCGAGCGCGAGCAGGCCGCGTTTCATTTTTTCGCGGCGAGAAACTGCTCCGCGAAGCCGCGAATCTGCGCGCGCAGCTTCCTCGTGAAGGGAAGTTCCGCCTTCGGCCAGGAACCGGCGACGGGCAGGTTGTAGAGCGGGTCCCATTTGATGTAGTCGCGGTCGTCCGGCGGGATGTCCCCGGGGTTTTTGAAGTCGCTCAGTTGCTTGGACTTCGCGACGGCCTCTTGGAGGCCCGCAGCGTAGGATTTTTCGATGTCCGAATCCAGGAGCGGCTGAAAATGTGCGTCGCGCAGGAGCCGGGCGAGGACGGAGAGGACCTCACGCTGATAGACGCGGCAGTTGAGCAGGTGCTGCTTGCGCAGGATGGCGGCCGCGTCCGGCTTTGGCTTCGCCTCATATTTGCCGTCCATCTTCACGTAGTCGACGGGCTGCAACTGGGATGGATACCAGATGCCGTCGACTTCCAGCTCCGGAATCGGAGCGGAGGGATCCTTTTCCGCGGCGGCGAGGATCGCGTCGAGTTGCGCCTCGACTTTCAGCAAGCCCGGCAGCGCCTCGGCCGCTTTCAGCGCGATCACGATCTCGAGCAGCACGCCGGAGAGCGTGTGCGTGCTGAAAGTCGCCGGCGGCGGAAATGCCTTCGACTCCTTTGGCGCGGGCTTGGGCGGAAGCCTGGCGAGGTCCATGGCTTCGAGCCGCGCGGCGAGCGCTTTCGCCACGGCATCGCGTTGCGCGAGGAGCTTCGCGGCGTTTTTCTCGGAGAGATTGAAGTGTCGCGGCACGGTCTGCCCGTAGATCGGCAGAGGCACGTCGGCCTTCACTGGCGGCGGCAGACTGCACATCTGGTTGTAGCTGCCCGGATCGCGGAGAGCGGCGTCGAGCAGGGCATCGGGCGAGGCGGCGACGGCCACCATGGCGGTCGCGTGGAGGAAGAGCGCGAGGGGAGTCTTCACGCCCGCTAGTCTGCTCTCAAAACACGAGCGCGGCAATGAACAGGCGGGCGAAACTTCACCGGAGACTTTGCCATTCGCGCCTGGCCGTGATCAAAACATCGGGCTCATGAAATCGCCGTTCTTCTTTCGCGCCGCCCGGCTCGGGGCCTTGCTGCTCTTCGCCACCCATTCCATCGCGGCGGCGCTTGACCTGACTTTTCCGACCCAGAATCGCGCGCTGCTCCAGGGCGATGGCGAGGGGTTCTATATGTTCATCGATCGTGATCTTCAGGGGGAGAAATCGACCCCTTGGGAGGGTGGACAATACGGCTATGTGCGCGACCCCCGGTTCACTTCCGGCGGGCTGGTTTACACCCGCTTTCACGAAGGCGTCGATATCAAGCCGCTCCAGCGCTCGGGCACGGGTGAACCTCTCGACATGGTGACCGCCGCGGCGGCCGGCCGCGTGGTCCACGCGAGCAATGTCCCGGGCTATTCCAACTATGGCCGCTTCGTGGTCATCGAGCACCAGTGGGATGGCTGCCCTTATTACAGCCTCTACGCGCATTTGAATTCGCTCTCGGTGAGCGTCGGGCAGCGGGTCGCGCAGGGCGATGCGCTGGGGCGCCTGGGTTATACCGGGGACGGGATCGATCGCCGCCGGGCCCATGTGCATTTCGAGGTAAATCTGATCCTCAGTCATGATTTCGAGCGCTGGCACAAGCTGGTGTTTCCCTCGGAAATCAATCGGCACGGTATCTACAACGGCATCAACCTCGCCGGGATGGACGCCGGGCGTCTGCTCCTCGCCGCGCACAAATCGCCCGGGCTGACGATTCCCGCGTTTCTGGCCAGCGAGGAAGTGGCCTTCAAGGCGGTGGTGCCGGCGACGAACAAATTCGTGCTCGCGAAGCTTTACCCGTGGATGATTCGTGGCGACGCCAAGGGCGCAAAGGCGTGGGAAATCTCGTTCACCAGTTCCGGCCTCCCGCTCCGGCTCGAACCCCGGCGCGAAGCGGTGAGCCAATCGGCGATCACGAGCGCGACGCCTTCGAAGTTTCCGCTGACCTATGTGACAAAAGGCTATGTATCAGGCACCAGCAAAAGCCCGACCCTCACGCCCAGCGGCCGCCATTTCCTGCGCCTCGTGAGTGGGGATTTCCAGGGGACTGTGAAGGAAGTGGGCGCGTGGGTGGATGGCGTCGCTCCGCGCACCATGCCATGAACCAAACGCGCCAGCGCCCCTGTGATGGCTGGCCTTCGGCGCGGCTTTAACATCCACCCCCTGATTTATTTCACAGTCTCCAGGCCGTAACGATGCAGGCAAAGAGACGGCGCATTGCCCAAGGAGCGGCGGGCGTCTCGCCGCCGGGTGGGTTCTCCGGGGGCGCTCACGGTTGAGACGGCCCTTCGGGCGGTGGTGGTCGGCGGCGGGACGCACGCCGCTCCTTGGGGCGCACACCGGGCTCGCCGTGTCCAACGGCATCGATACGGCCAAGCCGGGCCCGAAGCGCTGCAGAGTCAGGCACCGTGTGGGAGGCCCCTCCACGAAATCAGCTTGGCGTGTCCTTTACGACGACCGTCGTTCGTCGATCTTCGAAACCAAGAATGCTTACCGAAAGGGAGACCGTATGAAATCCGCCAAGACCCACGACGAACAGCCACTGATCAGGCTGCCAAAGATTGTTTCGCGCGAGGAATGGCAGCGCGCTCGCGACCAATTATTGATCAAGGAAAAGGCGGCGACGAAAGCGCACGATGCACTGTCGGCGGAACGGCGCCGGTTGCCGATGGTGCGGATCGAAAAGGACTACGTCTTCGAAGGACCGAGCGGCAAAGTTTCGTTACTCGACCTGTTCGAAGGGCGGCGGCAACTGATCATCTACCACTTCATGTTTGCGCCCGGGTCGGTGGGTGGCCCACGGCGGGGTGTCCGGGTTGCTCCATGGTCGTCGATCACCTCGGCCCGCTCGAACACCTCGCGCGCGCAACACGTCGCTCGCCCTGGTGTCGCTCGGCCCACTGGACGCGCTCGAGCCTACAAGAAGCGCATGGGCTGGAAGGTGCCGTGGGTCTCCTCCGCGGGCACGAGATTCAATGCGGACTTCGGCGTGAGCACGGACGACGGCGAACCGAGTGGAACGAGATCCGCTGCCGAAGGCAGCCCGCAGGGTGCGAGCGGCGGCGAGAATGAAACCTTTGGCCTCAGCGTCTTCCTGCGCGACGGCGACACGATCTATCACACTTACTTCACCACGGATCGCGCGCTGGAGGCGGCGGTTACGAATTTCACCCTGCTCGACTGGACGCCGCTCGGACGACAGGATGCATGGGAAGATTCCCCGCCCGGATGGCCGCAATCGGAGCCCTACGTCTGGTGGCGCCGCCACGATGAGTATTGACCAGCGATGTCGCCCAATCCCCCTCGTTCCCAAGTTGACTTGGGAACGCATGTGGGAACGAAGCTCTGCTTCGCACGGAGGGGTGTTTTGCGGGCGACAGCTTCCCGAGAATCTGGCGGTCCTGAAGCGCAGCTTCCAAGACAAGTGCGTTCCCAAGTGCAACCTGGGAACGAGCGTAGTATCTCTCCACTCCTATGAATCCAAAACGCAATCCCGTCGGCTGGTTCGAGATCTATGTGCAGGACATGGATCGGGCCAAAACCTTTTACGAAAAAACGCTCGAGGTCACCTTTGAGAACCTCGAGAGCCCGGGCATGGTGATGTGGGCCTTTCCCATGAATATGGACGCGCCCGGTGCCGCCGGGTCGCTGGTGAAAATGGAGGGCAAGGACTCCGGCAGTGGCGGCACGATCATCTATTTCTCCTGCGCCGATTGCGCCGTGGAAGCCGGTCGC
This sequence comes from Chthoniobacter sp., assembly GCA_034667665.1. Taxonomy (GTDB): domain Bacteria; phylum Verrucomicrobiota; class Verrucomicrobiia; order Chthoniobacterales; family Chthoniobacteraceae; genus Chthoniobacter. Next base: position 37,313 of record JAXDQW010000095.1, on the reverse strand, counting down.
GCCGCGCAGCATGGGGGCAAGCTGGTGAAGGAGAAATTCTCCATCGGGCAATACGGCTTCATCTCCTTTGTCCAGGACACCGAAGGCAACATGATCGGCCTGCATTCGATCAAATAACTCCGCGACAGCCTTCGATCCCGATCGTTGCGGGGTCCTCGACGGAAAGATGCGGTGGCTCGTGGCTCGTTAGACCGTTATGCGTTGCGTAACGAGAATTCTGTTCCCGTTGCATCCCATGGAGAGGAGACCTTCTGAGGCAGCACAAAAGGCCGCGACGCAAGATGCGTCGCCCGACGGGCAGGATGCCCCCACCCTACCCGAGACCGCACTCTCGCACGGCGCGGCTCCGACACGGGGATATCAAGGGCGAAGCCCTTGTCTGGTTAGCTTCGGATTCCGGCGGTGGCAGGCCCGGAAACCCGGATTCTTCAGTCACCGGGAGGAATTGCCGCTTCGCTCTTCGCACCTGCTTCGGCGGGCCGGAGGAGTATTTCGACGATGGCGCCGATTTCCGGTCCGTTCCTCACCGTGAGGTAGCCACCATGCAGATCCACGATCTTCCGGCAGACCGCCAGACCCAGACCGGTTCCCTGCCCTTCCGGTTTGGTCGTAAAAAACGGATCGAAGATTTTTGACAACTGGTCCGGGGCAATTCCGGTTCCGGTGTCGGCTACTTCGATAAAGACCACCCGGTCGCCCGGTCGCAAGGGGTTCTGGTTTTCTCCGGGCAATTCCACCACCTCGGAGCCGGCGATTTTCTCGCCCGTGGTGATCGTGAGCGTGCCCCGGGCAGGCATGGCGTGGCAGGCGTTGGTGAAGACATTGACGAAAACCTGCTCCAGTTTGCTGCGATCGATGCTGCAGGGCTGGAGGTTCTCCTGCAAATGGGTCACCACCCGGATCTTTCCGTGCATCAGATCGTGCCGGACGAAGCGCAGTGCTTGCTGGATGAGCGGATTGACCTCGGCGGTGCGCAACTCGAGGTCTTTGGGGGAGGAAAAGTCGAGCAAGTCGCCGATCACGGAGTTCGCGCGGGTCACGGCGTCCTCCATTTCCTTCAAGATGCCGGCCGCTTCGCCCTGGGCCATGGTCTTCGGATCGGCGAGGCAGTGCAGCCCCATCTGCAAAAGGGCGAGCGGATTCTTGACCTCGTGGGCAATGCCCGCGGCGAGGCGCCCGATCGATTGCAGCTTCTCGGCCTGGATCAGCTGCATTTGCGCGGATTTGAGTTCCTCGTGGGAGCGGGTGAGGTCGGCGAGCACCGCCGTGAGTTTGGCGTTCGCTTCGCGAAGCTGGATTTCGGCGAGCATCCGTTCCGTGATATTGGAGACCAGGCCATCGTAGGAAACGAGGTGGCCTTCCGCATTGTAGCGGGGGACCTGTTTGTTGCGCACCCAGCGCACCTCCTGGTCGCGGGTGACGATGCGATGCTCGAAGGTGACCGGCTCCTTCCCCTGCACCATGCGCCGGGTGTGCGCGACCACCTCCTCGCGATCGTCGGGATGAATGATCCGATGCCAGAGCCAGGCATCGGCTTGAAACTCTTCCGGCGAGTAGCTGGTCACGGCCAGGCAGCCCGGACCGTGGACCGTGGAGATGACCTGGCCCAGGTGGAGCTGGACCGAGTAAACGTAATCGTTCACCGAATTGAGCAGCCGGCCGTAACGCTCCTCGCTTTCCCGCAGCGCGGCATTGGCGCGCTTGAATTCCGTGATATCGCGCGAGACGCCGAAGGTCCCGATGATCCGCCCGAGCTCGTCGGTCAGGGGCATTTTGGTGGTAGACAGCCACCGAAAGTCGCCATCGGTCATCGTCTCGCGCTCGATCTTGCCGATCAGCGGGAGGCCGGTCTTCAGCACCTGCTGCTCGTCGTCCCAGGCCGCCTGGGCGTGTTCCGGCGTGAAGAATTCGAAATCGGTGCGGCCCCGCGCCTCCTGCGGGTCGGCGAGTTTGAGCCGCCGCGCGTGGGTGGGATTGACGCGCAGAAAGCGGCCGGCCGCATCTTTGAAATAGATGCGGTCGGGAAGATTCTCCATGAGCGCGCGCATGTAGTTGCGCTCCCGATTCAAGCGCTCCTCGGTCTGGCGCCGTTCGGTGATATCCCAGCAAACACCCGCCAGGCGCACCGGCCGGCCGGCCTCATCGCGATAGACCTTTCCCCGGGCCGCCAGCGTGTGAATGCTCGCGTCGCCGGGCCACACCACGCGATACTCGACGTGGGAGGTGGCGTCCGCTTCGAGGGCTTGTGTCAGTTCGCGGTGGAGGCGCTCCCGATCCTCGGGATGCACCACGCCCATGCCCGCTTCATAGTTGCCCTCAAAAGCGCCGGACGTGAGCCCGTGCAGCGCGTAGGTGCGCTCATCCCAGGTGATCGCATTCCCCAGGATGTCCCAATCCCAAACGCCCAAGCCCGCCGATTCGAGGGCAATGTTGATTCGTTCCTCACGCTCCCGCAGGTCCTGTTCCCGGGCTGCCGCGAGGTCGTGTTCGGCCGCAGCAGCGGGCGCTTGGGATGACATCCTATCTTGAGTTGGGCCGATCACGGGTTCCGCGGTTCCGCAAAAGGGATAGTAGGTGAATTTCTAATAGCCAGTCCAAAAGCGTAGCGGCATAGCGCGGTGCGTCAACCGCCCGGCCGCATCAGACGGGGGACCTCCATGCCCACCAGGCAGACATCGTCTTCGAATCCCTCATGGGCGCTGAAGCTTCGGACCTCCGCCAGCAGGGCGTCGAAGAGTTCGGACGCCGGCAGGTTCATTTGCCGGGTCACCGCCTCCTTCAATTGGTCGGTGTCGTAGAGGCTGCCATCGGCGGCCTCGATCTCATAGAGGCCATCGGTGAAGAGCACGACGAGGTCCCCGGCGGCCAGCGGGCGGACCACCGTCGCGTAAGTCGAATGCTCAAATACGCCGAGCACCGGGCCCGGCTTGCCGTCCTTGAGCAGCTCCACCCGCCCTTCCGCCCGGCGCAGGTGGAAAGCCGAGGGATGCCCGGCATTGGCAAAACGCACCTCGCCGCGGGCCAGATCCGCGACGGCATAAAAGGCGGAAGCAAACAGCGGGGTGGCCGTCTGCGCCAGGATCGCGCACAGCGATTGATTGATGGCGGTCAAAAACGCGCCGGCATCGGTGGCCGCCGATTTGAGCTCCTCGACCAACCCCCGCACGATCGCCGTGACCAGCGCGGCGCGGACGCCGTGGCCCATCACATCGCAGATGAAGACGCCCGCTTCGTGGCCGGAGAGCGGCAGCACATCAAAGAAATCGCCCCCCAATTCATCGGTGGTGGAATAGCGAAAGCAAAACTGAACGGCGCTTTGCTCGGGCGTGGAGCCGATGGGAAGAGCGGGATATTTTTTCGGAAGGAAAGCGGTTTGCAGCTCCTTCGCCATGTGCAGCTCCTCGGTCATCTGCGCGTTCTTTTCCCGCAGCTCCTCGGCCTGGGTTTCGAGTTTTTCCTTGGCCCGGCTCAGCTCCAGATTCTTTTGCACCGCCGTCTCGTAGGTCGAGAGGAGCAGATCGATGGAATGGATCCGATCCGCGGTCAGCTCATACTTGTGCCCGGCAAAGAAAATTTCCGACGGCTGTTTGCCGCCGGCCTCCCGGCGCAGCGCCATATTGGCCAGGACGTGCTGGATGCGGGAGAGCAGGAACTCATCGTCGTAGGGTTTCGAGATGAAATTGTCCGCCCCGCACTCGAGGCCTTTGAGGATGTCCTTCGGATCGGAGAGGGAGGTCAGGAGGATGACCGGCAGGTCCTTGAGCCGTTCGTTGTCCTTGATGCGCTCGCACAGCTCATAGCCGTTCATCTCCGGCATGTTGATGTCGGTGATGACCAGCGTCGGCATTTGCGTTTCGAGTTTGGCCAGGGCCTCCCGGCCGTTGGCCGCCGCAATGACTTTGTATTCGTGGCGCTCGAGCACGTGCTGGAGCTTCAAGGCCTGGGTCAGGCTGTCTTCGACAATAAGGACAGTCGTGTCGCTGTTCTGAGGGAAACCTTCGTTGCTCATACGGGTCTAAACATCATCGTCACCACCGCGCCGCCCGGCTCGTGATTGCGCAGGGCAATGCGGCCCCCGTGCAGCTCCATGAACTTCCGCGCGACGGTCAGGCCGAGTCCCATGCCGGTGCCGGTCGGCTTGGTGCTGAAGAAAGGCTCGAAGAGCTTGGAAAGATTTTGCGGAGCGATGCCGGCGCCGGAATCGCGGACTTCCACGATCACCGCCCGGTCGCCTTCGCGGAAACGCACGCCGGAACGGTCCCCGGAATCGTAACTGACATCCGCGGCGCCCAGGGCCCGCGCGAAGGTCTTCACGGCCAGGCTGCCCCCCTTGGGCATGGCCTGAATCGCATTGCTCAGAACGTTGCGGAAGACCTGGTCGATCTTGGAAACGTCCGCCCGGCAGAGCGGCAGATCGGCGGCGTAATCGGTTGCCACCTCGATGTGGGCGAGCTCCATTTCCTTTTCGAGCGAAGTGATCGAACGCTCGATGAGCGCATCCATCGAGACCTGCTGCATGCCCATTTCGTCGGGCGAGGAAAGCTCCATGAGCCCGGTGATCACATGATTCGCCCGTTTCACCGCTTCGCGGAGCTCGGCCAGGATCGGCTCGTTGTCCGGCGATTGCTGCGCCGAGAGCAGCTCGATGCCCATTTCCATGATGGCGAGCGGATTCTTGACCTCGTGGGCGACCCCGGCGGCCAGCCGGCCCACCGATTGGAGTTTCTCGGCTTCGATCAACTGGTCCTGCGCCGCCTTCAAGGCCTCCTGCGCCCGGACCAGGGCCAGATTGGTGTTCACCGCCGTCTCGTAGGTGGAGAGCAACAGATTCAGGATCTGGAGGCGGTCCGACGCGACCACATAGCGCTCGCCCGCAAAATGAATCGGGATGCCACGGGAATCGTCCGCCGTCTCCAGGTGGCGGTTGGCGAGCACCGTTTCCAGCCGGGAGAGCAGAAAACTTTCCTCGTAGGGCTTGACCACGAAATTGTCCGCCCCGCACTCCAGCCCGCGGATGATGTCCTGCGGCGCGGAGAGCGAGGTCAGCAAGATCACCGGGATGCTGGCGCGCTTGGGATCGGTCTTGATGGCGCGGCAGAGTTCATAGCCATCCATCACTGGCATCTGAATGTCGGTGATGATGACGGTCGGCTGGAAGGTTTCGAGGATTTCCAGGGCGTGCCGCCCGTGGTGGGCGACCACCACCGGGTAGCCATGCTTGGTGAGCAGGCTTTCGAGCAGCAGGGCCTGCGTCGGGCTATCTTCGACAATCAGGATCTTGACGGATCCATTCGGCGTTGCGTTGGTGCTCATGAGCGAGGTTCGACAGCGTTGGCGCGGCGCGCCAGGAGCGCGCCGAGGGTTTCAGCGATGGCTTCGGGCGGCAACACGTAAAGTGCGCCGCCGCACTTGATGGCTTCACCGGGCATCCCGTGGACCACGGAACTCTCCTTGTCCTGGGCAATGGTCACCGCCCCGCGGTCGCGCATCTCCTTCAACTCGATGGCGCCATCGCGGCCCATGCCGGTGAGCAGGATCCCGACCGCGCTGTCTCCATAGTGCAGCGCGACAGAGCGGAAAAGAAAGGAGACCGAAGGCCGCAAGCCGTTTTCCGCTTCCTGGGGAACGCAGGCGATCCGTCCGCCCCGGTCGATGCGCATCTGGCATTCATCCGGCGCGAGATAGACGGTGCCCGGCTGGACGATCTCGCCATCGCGCGCGACGGTCACGCGCACGGCGGTGGTCTGGGTCAGCCAGTCGGCGAGGCCCTGCACAAATCCCGCGCTGATGTGCTGGACGATCGCCACCGGCACCGGGAACGGCTTGGGCAGCGCGGCGAGGATCGTCTGCAACACCATCGGTCCGCCCGTCGAAGCCCCGATCGCCACCAGCTTGATTTTGGCGGCGCTTCTTTCCCCGGCCACCGGGGGCGGGGGCAGCGGCGGCCGGACGCGCGGCCAGCGCCGCACCACCCGCACCTCGGACATCGCTTTGACCATCTCGACGAGCTTCTTGGCGCGGCTCTCAAAAGTAGGATCCGCCATGCCGGGGGGTTTCTCGACGGCCGCGACGGCGCCGGCCTCGATGGCGCGAAAGGTGAGCGCCACGTCATCCGGGTTGTAGGTGGCGCTGACGATGACGATCGGCAGCGGATTGGTCTCCATGATCTGGCGCGTCGTCTCGAAGCCGTCCATCTTCGGCATGACGATATCCATGGTCACCACGTCCGGCTTTCTCGACTTGAGCAAGGCGATCGCTTCCTCGCCGGTGCGCGCGCAGGCCACCACCTGAATCAACGGATCGGAGGTGAGAATGTGCACGAGCAGTTGCCGCGCGACCATCGAATCCTCGACCACCATTACGGTAATTTTTCCGTCGGACGTCATGCGATCAGTTTCCGGATGATCTCGATCAGGTTGGATTGGTCGAAGGCGCTCTTCACGATATAGGCGTTGGCCCCGGCGTCGATCCCGCGCTCCCGGTCCTCCCGCGAGCCCAGGGCGGTGACGATGATGACCGGCAGCTCGCTGAATTTCTTGTCGGCGCGGACCTTCGCCGTGAGCTCGAAGCCGCCCATCCGCGGCATCTCGCCGTCGGAGACGAGCAGGTCGAAGTCCCCGGTTTGCAGGGTGGTGAAGGCCTCGACGCCATCGACGGCGGTGGTGACGTGGTAGCCGGCCGCTTCGAGGATGTTCTTGAGCAGCATCCGCGAGGTCACCGAATCGTCGGCGACCAGCAGCCGGTGCTCACGAGGCGCCACGGCCGCTCCCCCTTCGCCGCCGAACCGGGATGATTTCGGCGCTTTGACGGCCGACTTGAGCAAATCGCTGACGTTCAGGATGAGCGCCGGCGTTCCCGAGCCCAGGACCGCCGCGCTGGAAATATTGCGCACCCGGACCAGGGGCCGGCTCAAGGGCTTGACCAGCACCTCCTGCTCGGTGACCACTTCGTCCACGGCGAAGGCGATCCGGGTTTGCGCCGCCGCCACGATGACGATTTCGACATAGCCGTTGTTGTCGGTGCTGGGTTTGGCGGGCAGCTCGAGCACGTCCGCCAGCACCGCGAGCGAGAGAATCCGCCCGCCGATGCGGATCGTCGGCCGGTTTTCCACCGTGCTGATCTCCGCGCGGGCCACCCGGGCAATCAACTCCACTCCGGAATTCGGGATGACGAAGGTCTGGCCGTTGGCGGAAACGACGATGCCTTTGAAGGTGGCCAGCGTGACCGGGAGGAGGATGCGGAAAGAGGTGCCCTCGCCAGATCGCGAATCGATCGCGATCTGTCCGCCCAGCTTCTCGACCTTCTCGCGCACGATGGCCATGCCGAGGCCGCGGCCGGACAGCTCCGTGATGATCGCGCTGGTGGAGATGCCTGATTGGAAGATCAAAGCGAGAGCTTCGTCGCGCGTGAGTTGGGCGGCTTCCTCCCGGCTGATCACTCCCTGCCGCACCGCGGCCGCTTTGACCTGCATGACATCGATGCCGCCGCCGTCGTCGGTGACCTCGATCGCGACCTTGTTGCCCTCGAGCCGGGACACCGCAATCGTCAGCGATCCACGCGCTGGTTTTCCGGCGGAGACGCGCTTCTCCGGCACTTCAATCCCGTGATCGATCGAATTGCGCACGAGGTGAATCAGCGGGTCCTTCATCTCCTCGAGGATGCGCTTGTCGATTTCCACTTCGCGCCCGCCGATCGAGAGCTCGATCTCCTTGCCCGTCTCCCGCGCGAGATCGCGAACCTGTTTGGGGAAGAGATCGAGCAGCGTGCCGAAGGGCAGCATGACCAGCCGTTTGGTTTCCTCGAGCAGGTCATCGACCATCGAACCAACGATCCGCTCGTCCTGCTGGAGTTCCTTGCTCAGGCCGTTCAGCCTGCTTTCAAAGCTTTCCAAATAGCTCCGGGTCCATTCGAGGAGCCCGGCCAGCCGCGGATCCGCCGGTTGCTCAGTGCGCGCTCGGCCGGTCACCGAATTCTCCGCCTTGGCCCATTCCACGCGCCAGGTGTCCAGCATCCCGGCCACCTCGCGCAATTCCGAGGCGTGCCGCCGCGCGGCGAGTTTCACCGCGATCATTCCTTCCGCCTTGCGGAGCAGCGAACTCATCTTCGCCACCGGAACCCGGATGGTGTCGGCGACCTGCATCCGCGCGGGCTCGGCGCCATCCGCCGGGTGCGCCGGCTCACTTTCCGCCGGAGGCGGCGGCGCGCTCTCCGGGAGGGACGCTGGCTTGCTCCCGGCAAGCGGCGGCTTGCTTTCCCCGGAGGATGCTTCGTCTCCCGCCGGCGGTGGTTTGCTTTCCGCGGGCGGCGCCGCCTCCGCCACCGGCGGAGGTTTGATTTCCACCGGCGCCGCGGGCGGGGGCTCCGCGGCCGGGGGCGGCGTCGGGGGAGGAGAAACCGCCGGCACTGCGCGGCGCCGCGAAGCGGGGGACTCGATCAACCGAAGCTTGGCGACGAGGTCTCGCACCTCCTGCTTGCCCTGCGGAGTCTCGAGCGGCGCGGGCAACCGGAGTTGCGCGGCCACCAAATCGATGGCGTGGTTCAGAACGTCGAAGGTCTCAGGTGAAACGGCGACGGGCTGCCGCTTCCAGAGCGCGAACACTCCTTCGATGGCCTGGCAGACGGTCTCGATATCGGTGCGGTTCACCGCACGGGCGGCGCCCTTGAGACTGTGCGCGGCCCGAAAGGTGGTTTCGAGGACCTCCTTCTGCCGGCCCGCTTCCGGCGTTTTTTCCAGGTCCAGGATTCCGCTGGTGATGGCCTTGACGTGCTCGTCAGCCTCGATCGCAAAAGCTTCCAGCAACTGCCGGGAGAAGTCATCGTTGCTCATGGCAAAGAGCCGGCCGGGTCACACCTTGAAATTTCCGACGAGACCTTTGAGCTTCCGGCCAAGCTCGTTCAACCGCTGCGCGGCGGCCTCCGCCTGACGGGTGCCCGCGGCGGTTCGGGCGCACGCTTTCTGGATATTCTCCATCGCCAGCACCACTTGGTCCATGCCCACAAACTGCTCGTGGCTGGCCGCGGCAATCTGCGTGGTCGCCTGCGCGGCCCGGGCCACGCTGTCCGCGAGCGCGGCAATGGAGTTGCCCGCGGCGGTGGATTGCAGCACGCCGGCTTCGACGGATTTGCTCCCCTGCTCCGCGGTGAGCACGGCGGAACTGGTCGCCTTTTCGATCTGGGTCAGGATGCTGCGCACGCGCGTGGTCGCCTGCCGCGACTGCTCGGCGAGGCTCTTGACCTCCTGCGCCACCACCGCGAAGCCCTTGCCTTCGCTCCCGGCCTTGGCCGCTTCCATCGAAGCATTGATGGCGAGCATCTTCGATTGCGTGGCGAGGTCGTCCACCGAGGCGATGATCTCGCCGATAGTCTGGCTCTGCGCGTTCAGGCTGAGGATGCTGCCGGCCACGGATTCCATGTGTTGCCGGATCAGGGCCATGCCCGCGATCACGTCTTCGACCGATTTTTTCCCGCTTTGCGAAACGTCCGCGACTGCCTGCGCCTGATCGGACACGTGGCGCGCGGTCTCGCTCGAAGTGCCAGACGCGTGCTTGACCTCTTCGACCGTCGCGGTGGTCTCCGTCACCGCGGAGGCCGTTTCAGCCGCGCTGGCCGCCATCTCCGACGAGGCCGCCGAGATCTGCGCGGTGGCCGAGGCGAGCACGTTGACGGCTTCGACCAGTTCGCCCATGACGTTGCGGAGATTCGCGGTCATCGTCGCGAAGGCGGTGCCGAGCACATCGTCGCGCGACTGCGGCTCGAGGCGCGCGGTGAGGTCCCCCGCGGCGATTTGGGTGGCGCGATCGGCCAACTGCCGGAGCGACTTGCGCATCCGATCGAAGGCCTGGGTCAGGGCCCCGACCTCATCGGTGCGCGCGTTGATTTTCACCCGCGTATTGACGTCGCCGAGCGCGATTCTCTCCGCCACCGCCGTCACCTCGACGAGCGGCCGCGCAATGAGCCGGGTGAGCGCCATGACCAGCACCACCGCGGCCACGAGGGCCAGGGCGCTGATCGCGCCAATCCGCACGCGGGTCGCGGCCACCTGCTCGACGCTGCGCCGCTCGATTTCACTGCTGAACGATCGCGCGTGCGCGCGCATCTTCTGGTAGTGCTGCTGCAGCTCCCCGTTCACCACCGCCTTGGCTTCCTCGCCCTTGCCGTCCGTGATTTTGGGAATCACCTGCTCGTCGCGGATCTTCGAGAAGGCGTCGTATTCGGCCGCCAGGTCGCGCAGGAAGCGGCGCAGTTTTTCGTCACTCTGATACTGCTGCTGCAGGCGCAGAAAAGTCGGATCCCGGCCGGCAATATATTCTTTGATTTCGACCAGGAGCGGTTTGGCCTCTTCGGGGGTGGGCACGAGCAGCGCCGAGAATAACGACGCCCGCTGGCCATTGATGCCGGAGCGAATCTCCCACATGTCCACCAGCGTCTCGTCGAGCGCACTGGCCGCCGACAGGCCGTGATAGGCCGTGGCCACCACCGCCGCGAGCAAAGCCACCATCAATCCAAAGCCGAAGACCAGTTTTTGCTGGGTGGAGAGATTGGTGAAGACCTGCATCGGGGGCCGGGAGGATCGAGGAAAGCTCGGGCGGTCCGCCAGCTAGCCTTCCACCTCTTCGTAAATGGTTATCCCTTCATCGGAAAGGATTTTCGCCGCGTCCAGCACCGCCATGCGGTCCTCCGTCACGCCGCGCAAATAGTCGGCCCGCACCCCCGTGAATGTCGGCCCGGGCGGCTGGAGGCTGTCGCGTGGAATGGTGCGGACGCCCCGAATCGCGTCGGCGAGGATGCCGAGGTGCAAACCCTCGCTTTGGATCACGATGATGCGATTGAGCTGGGTGATGCCGCGGTCCGGCAGATCAAAAAACTTGCGGATATCGATGACCGTCTGAATTTCGCCGCGCAGATTGATGATGCCGAGGACGAAGCGTGGAGTGCAGGGCACGGGGGTGATTTCCTTGAGGGCGATGACCTGGCGCACCCGCGCGAGCTCGATGCCATAGCCTTCCCCGGCGAGCTCGAACTCGACCACCTGGATCAGATCCACGGGCGCGGATGCCGCCACTGGCTCGCTCGCCAATTCGCGCGCCCGCTCTTTCAAAATGCGCGTCTCGTCCTCCGGAGTCAGGGATCGCTTTGATTTGGAAAGAGGGGCCATGGCTCTAAAAATCGAGGCTGGAAAAAAGGCGGTCGCTCAGGCCGGGCGGTCTCATGCGCGAGTCTCCTGAAGCGAAGTGAGGATCGCCAGCAAGCGTCCCGCGGTGATCCCATCGGCCTCGGGGAGCGCGGCGTCGGGCGGGTAGCCGCCGAGCAGTTCCCGGGCGTTCTCAAAATAGCGCGTGGCCTCATTCTTGCGCGCCTGCCGCCGCAAGAGATTGCCGAGCGCAAAGTGCGCGACCACCAGCCGCTGGTCCAGGTAAAGCGCGCGCCGCAACGCCGCCGCCGCGCCCTCCAATTCGCCCTGTTCCTGCAGAATCACGCCGCGCAGGTAATGATGCACGGCGACCAGCTTGTCCGACTGAATCGCCCGCTCACAGGCCAGCAGGGCGTCGCCGAGCCGGCCTTCGTTGGCCAGCCGCCGCGCGAGATCGGCGTTCGTGGGCGCCAGCGGCGGCGTCGCGAGCGGCGGTTCCGCCGCTTTCGCCGCGGCGCGCGCCAGAGCCAGCCTCTGGGTCTTCGCCTTGGACATCGGCCGAATCACGCGGACCGGCGGCGGAGGCGGAGCCTGCTTCCGGTAGCCGATCACTTCCTCCAAACGCACCATCTGAAAGGTATCCGCCCATTCCGAAGAAACCTCCGATGGGCTCGTGAAGAACCATCCGCCATCGAGGAGAACCCGCCGCATTTTGACCGCCACTTTCCGGGCCTGCTCCCGCGAGAAATAGATGAGCACATTGCGGCAGAGCACGATGTCCATCGCGTTGGTGTCGTTCGCCAGCGCCGGATAAACGTCCTCCGCCAGGTTCAGACAGGAAAAGGAAACCATCCTGCGGATCGCCGGATCGAGCTCGTAGCGGCCTTCCGGGGTCTTCTTGAAATAGCGGTCCTTTACCTCTTCCGCGGGACCGCGAAAAGACCACTCCCCGTACACCGCCGCCTCCGCCTTCTTGATAAACCGCGGGTTCACATCCGTGCCCAGGATGGTGACCTGCCACTGCGCCGGATTCGGGAGGATCTGGTGCAGCGCGATGGCCAGCGAATACGGCTCTTCGCCCGTGCAACACGCCGCGCTCCAAATCCGGATCCTCCGATCGTTGCTCCGGCTTCGGATCAGCTCCGGCAGGACCTCTTTTTCCAGCGCGGTGAAGAGGCGCGGGTCGCGAAAAAAATAGGTCTCACCGATGGTGAGATGGGCCGCGAGCAGCTCGAGCTGTTGCCGATTGATGGCCGATGACAAGAACCAATCGGCGCACTCGCGGGCCTGATCGAAGCCGAGCTCGAGGGCGGCGGCATTGAGCCCACGCTGCAAATCGCCCCAGCGGGCCGGCGGAAAGTGCAAACCCAGCCGGGCCTCGAGGAAGGCCGCCAGCTCGCCGAGGAGCGTATCGGAATCCGCGACGGCCATGGGTCACCTTGCCAGCGCTGCCTCGAGCGCCGCATCTTGTTCCGGCGTCAGGAACTTTTCCAGGTCCTGGATCAGGACGAGTTCGCCATCGAGTTTGATCCAGCCTTCGATCGAAGAGAGGCCCGGCAGGATCTGGCTCGGCGACGCCACTTGCGCTTCGTGACGCGGCACCACCCCGCTGACCACGTCCACGATCAAAGCGACCAGCCTCCGGGAAGTTTTGGCGATGAGAAAATGATCGTTCAGGCGCACCGCGCGCGAAGGCAGCCCGAGACGCAATCGCAGATCGAAGACCGGCACGACGTCGCCACGCACACTGATCACGCCGCGCACCCCGGGCGGCAGGTCGGGCACGGGAGCGATTTCCACGGCCGGGACCACGCGCTGGACTCGGGAGGCATCCAGCGCAAAGCGGAAACCATCGAGATCGAAAAGGACCAGGGAGGAGGTCATTGAGTCGATCGATCTTCCTTCCTTCGCGCCGAAATGCAATCACCCTCGCGGAATGTGACGCCGACTTGTCGTCGGCGGTCCCCCGGCACGCCGAAGGCGCCATCTCCAAAGCTGGGAAATTGGGTATGGCGTGGGCATCACCGACTGCAAGTCGGCGTCACATTCAAAGGCGCGCTCGCCGCAGGGCCTCCCTTTCTTTCTTCGGCGTCGCGGATTACTCAATGCAACACCCCATGACTCCCCAGCAGGAACGCGCCGCCCATCTGACCCGCCGGCAGTTTTTTTCCAAGTCCGCCGTCGGCATTGGCGCCGCGGCGCTTGGCTCGCTGCTCGATCGCGACCTGCTCGCCGCGGTGGCCGCGGGCCAGCGCATCGGCGGCCTCCCCGGGTATCCGCACTTCGCGCCGAAAGCCAAACGGGTCATTTACCTCCTGCAAAACGGGGCGCCGCCGCACCTCGATACCTTCGACTGGAAACCGGGGATGGAAAAATTCCGCGGCCAGGAAATCCCCGCCTCGGTCCTGGGCGACAAGCGCTTTTCCACGATGACCCAGGGGCAGAAGCAGAAGCTGGTGCTGCCGCCTTACACTGGCTTCCAGCAGTACGGAAAATCGGGCGCGTGGGTGGGTGATTTCCTGCCGCACATCGCCTCGGTGGTGGACGATCTGTGCTTCGTCAAATCGATGCATACCGGCGCCGTGAATCACGCTCCGGCGATCCTCTTTTTCCTCACCGGCGGCGAGCAGCCGGGCCGGCCGAGCATTGGCGCGTGGGCCACTTACGGTCTCGGCACCGAAACCGAGGAGCTGCCGGGCTTCGTGGTCATGACCTCGCGCGACAAGGAAGCCTCGTGCGGACAAATCTTCTACGACTTCTACTGGGGCTCGGGCTTCCTGCCGTCGAAGTTCCAGGGCGTGCGCTTCCGCGGCAGCGGCGATCCGGTGCTCTATCTTTCCAACCCGGACGGCATGTCGCGCGAGGTACGCCGCGGCCTGCTCGACGATCTCGCCCAGCTCAACCAGGAGCATTACCGCGAGTTTGCCGACCCCGAAATCACCACGCGCATCGCGCAATATGAAATGGCTTACAAGATGCAGGCCTCAGTGCCGGACCTGACCGATTTTTCCACGGAATCGCCGGAGACGCTCGCGATGTACGGGCCGGACGTGATGCGGCAGGGCTCGTTCGCCTACAACTGCCTGATGGCGCGCCGGCTGGCCGAGCGGGGCGTGCGCTTCGTGCAATGCTTTCACGCCGGCTGGGATCATCACCGCAATCTCACCACGCAATTCAAGATCCAGTGCCGCGACACCGATCAGCCCAGCGCGGCGCTGGTCAAGGATCTCAAGCAGCGCGGCCTGCTCGACGACACGCTGGTCATTTGGGGCGGCGAATTCGGCCGCACCCCGTTCCTGCAGGGCGACATCAAGGACACCAAGAACTGGGGCCGCGATCATCACCCGTATGCCTTTACCATGTGGATGGCCGGCGGCGGCGTGAAGCCCGGCCTCACTTACGGCGAGACCGATGAGTTCGGCTTCAACGTGGTCAAGGATCCCGTCCACGTGCACGACTTCCAGGCGACCGTCCTGCACCTCCTCGGCATCGACCACGAAAAGCTGACCTACCGCTTCCAAGGCCGCCAATTCCGCCTGACCGACGTGCATGGGGAAGTGGTGAAGCCGATCCTGGCGTAACGCCTTCAACCCGAGTAGCCGTCCCGTGGAGGCGAGCCCAAGGAGCGGCGAGCGTCTCGCCGCCGACCCAACCCTCCCGCGCAGCGGGAATCTTCAACGCACAACCCCACGCGACGCCATGAGGAGACGCTTGCCGCTGCGCGGGCGGGTGGGTCGGCGGCGGGACGCTCGCCGCTCCTTGGGGCGCACCCGCGGAAATGAGATTGCCGCCCGAGCGTAGGCCGTCTCACCCTGCCACCGCCATGTTTCCCCCGCGCTTCGTTCCCTTCGCTTGTTTCGTTCTCATCGTGGCTCCGTGGGTCGTCGCTGGGGACGACATCGTCAAAGTGGGCGCCGGAAGTTACACGACGAAGCTGCCGGAAGGTGCGAAGGCGCCGCAGTCCACGATCTATCGCACGGCAAAAGTCACGGGGCCGATGCCGACGAATGACTGGTGGAGTTCGCTCGCGTGGAAGCCCTTCGGCGACGCGATGTTTCCGCACCCGCTCGCAGTGAAGGCCGAACCTGGCGGTCTGCGCGTGGCGTATCCCGGGGCGAATATCACGGCGAACCAGTCCGGCATCTTCGGCGCCATGCCGGGCAAACCGGACGACTTCACCATCGGCCACTCCGGGGTCGCGCAATTCCCCGAGGCGCGGGTGGATGGCTACAGCGATTGGTTCGTCGATCTGCTCTTCGAAGACGGCGCGAAGCGGCTGCGCACCAGCTTCGGCCACGGCTCGCCGTTTGTGTATGTGACCATCGAAGGCGGCGACGTGACGCTCGATTTCGGCAAGGCCGCGCCGAAGGTCTGGTCCGGCACCGAGAAGGACGCGGTGCTCGGCATCACCATCGGCAACCGCCACTACGGCCTCTTCGCGCCGACGGGCTCGACGTGGAGCGATCTTGCGCAGAGCAAGTGGACGGTAAACGCGAAGGGGAAAGGGTATTTCTCGGCGGCGGTCCTCCCCGCAGCGAAACGAGGAGCGTTAGATTTTTTTCGGCGCTCCGCCTTTGATCACCCGACAAAAACTGAGGTCAAATGGCGAATCTCTCAGCAGCCGGTTGGAGTGGAGACGCAGTGGTCTGCAATTAAGAGCTACCTCGAAGGTTCGCTTTTGAAGGAAGGCCCCCTTTCCGCGGTGTATCCGCACCAAGTGCGGTCCTCAAAGATCGCTCAGACTGCGACGAACTCTGTCACCTATTCGTCGATACGTGGATCGATGCCGTTAGTTGGAGGGGATCCGTTCCCAAACCTGCTGCAATTTCCGGGAGTTCTGACTGCTCTTCCGCTGCTCGCCGCAACCAATCGAAAGCAGGAAGAAGCTCTTCTCGCTGCCGACCTCGCCGACTCCGGCAAGCTCGTCGCCGACACTTACTGGCTCGGCAAGCAGCTCGGCAAATGGGCGACGTTGCTGCCGATCGCGGAGCAGCTCGGCGACAAGACCGCAGCGGCGGAGCTGACGCGGCGGATCAAGGCGTCGCTGGAGAATTTCTTCACCGCCACCGACGCGAAAGGCGCGCCGAAGAAGGCGGGCGACGGCGTTTTCTATTACGACAAGAATTGGGGCACGCTCATCGGCTACCCAGCGAGCTTCGGTTCGGACACGGAGCTGAACGATCACCATTTCCACTACGGCTATTTCATCCGCGCGGCGGCGGAGATCGCGCAGCGCGATCCAGCATGGGCGAAGGATTGGGGCGGCATGGTCAACCTGCTCATCCGCGACATCGCCAGCGCCGACCGCCAGGACCCGATGCTCCCCTTCTTGCGCAATTTCGATCCCTACGCCGGGCACTCGTGGGCGAGCGGCCACGCGAAGTTCGCCGACGGCAACAACAACGAGTCGTCGAGCGAAGCGGTCAACGCCTGGTACGGCCTGATCCTCTGGGCCGAAGCGACCGGCGATGCGCCGCTGCGCGACCTCGGCGTGTGGCTCTATTCCACCGAAATCGCAGCGATCGAAGACTACTGGTTCAACGTCCACGGCGATCTCTGGCCGAAGGAATATCCCGCAGCGGTGGTGACCATGGTCTGGGGCGGCAAAGGGGCGAATGCGACGTGGTTCAGCGCGAACCCGGAGGCGGTGCACGGCATCAACTGGCTGCCCTTCACCCCAGCCTCGCTCTACCTCGGCCGCTACCCGGAGTATTGCGCGAAGAATTACGCCGCGCTCGTGGCCGAGAACCAGGCCGACGACGAAAAGAAAGCCGCCAAGGACGGCGGCAAGACCGTGCCGGGTGACGGGCGCCACTGGGACCAATGGGCCGACCTCGTCTGGATGTATCGCGCGCTCACTGATTCGCAAGACGCGCTGGCGCAGTTCGAGGCACGCCCCGCTGGCTTCAAGCCCGAGGCGGGCAACTCGCTCGCCTTTACCTATCTGTGGCTCAGCACGCTCGCGGAGTTCGGCCAGGTCGATCGCACCATCACCGCCGACACGCCCTTCTACGCCGTCTTCAACAAAGCCGGCAAACGCACCCACGTCGCCCACAACGCCGGAGACAAACCGCGCACCGTCACCTTCAGCGACGGCACGACCGTGACCTGCCTGCCTCGAAGTTTCGGGATGAAATAGTGATGTGAACTCTAACGCGTTGTTCATTTCTTTCGTGCTCGCAGCGCTGGCGCCAGGCGCACGGGCCGCATCATCCGCCGAAGACCCGGCCGCGGAACTGCCAGCCACGCGCACCGAGCGTCTCGTGGAAGGTTGGAAAGTGCGCGTGGACGACCGGCTGCTAGCGGCGCCGAACGAGGCGCTTGGCCGGAACGCCCTGCAACTGCTCCAGGCCGAGCTGGCCGATATCGCCTCCGTCGTGGCCACGGACCGGCTCGAGAAACTTCGGGCGGTGCCAATCGTCCTCGATCTCAACCACGGCGCGCTGCGCATCATGCAGTACCATCCCTCGGCTGAATGGCTCGCGGCGCACGGCTATGCGCGGGAGCTGGCACGTTGCGTCCACATTCCGGTGGCCGCGGGCTTTATCGATCCGCGCCACCATCATGAGCAGCCGTGGTGTGTCTTGCACGAGGTGGCCCATGCCTACCACGACCAGGTGCTCGGCTTTGATGAGCCGCGGATTCACGATGCGTGGGAGCAATTCAAAGCGAGCGGCCACGGAGAAAAGGTGCTGCACATCCGCGGACACCGGACCCGGCACTACGCCTTGACCGACCAAAAAGAATTCTTCGCGGAAATGAGCGAAGCCTATTTCGGGATGAACGACTTTTTCCCCTTCAACCAGGCCGAGCTCAAGGAAGCTGAGCCGGATCTCCTGGCGCTGCTCAAGACCATCTGGGGTCCAACACCGTGAGCGAACCAATCCCCATACGCGCTCGCGCGAGGGCTCTGTGCCCTCGTGCGCACATTTCCCCGGGGCTCTGCCCCGTAATCCCTGCGCATGCGTGAGGTCGATTTCAAACCACGGTTACCCCTTAGCCGACGATTACGGGGCAGAGCGGCTCCGATGTTCTTCCTCTGCGTCTCTGCGCCTCTGCGTTTTTCAACCATAGCGGTGCAATGGTGTAGGGGACCGAATCTGGGAAAACGCAGAGACGCAGAGGCGCGGAGGACGCAGAGGTTCAAGCGCGTAAGTCGGGGGCTGGACCAAAAAATCCTCGCGAACATGTGCGAATCTTCCAGATAGCAGCGCAGAGAGCCCTCGCGCCAGCGCAGGCGCGTGACTTCTTCGCTCGCACTGCGCGGGCTCGGCGGCATCCTGACCTCACGCCATGAGCAGAGACTTTGAGGAACTCGATTACCGCCAGACACCGCTCGGCGCACTGAGCTTGCGCCGCCGGCGCATCCTGTCGCTGGACGGCCTGGAGGTATTTGAGGTGAAGCTGGGGGAGGCCTTTTTGATGTCGAGCCTGTTCCACGAAGTGGAGGTAGCGCTGGCGAATTTGGGGCTGGCCGGACTGAAAGCCGACGCGCTGGATGTCGTCGTGGGCGGCCTGGGGCTGGGCTATACGGCGCTCGCCACCCTCGAGCATCCGGCGGTGCGATCCCTCGTGGTCGTCGAGGCACTCGAGGCGGTCATCGAGTGGCACCGGCAGGGCCTGGTCCCTCTGGGCGCAAAGCTGACCGCCGATCCACGGTGCCGGCTGGTCCACGGCGACTTCTTTGCGCTGGCTGCGTCCTCGGGCTTCGATCCGGCGAATCCTGGCCGGCGATTCCACGCCGTGCTGTTGGACATCGATCATTCGCCGCGCCATCTGCTGCACCCGCGTCACGGCGCGTTCTACGAGCCTGATGGGCTGCGGGCGCTCGCCGCTCACCTGCACCCCGGCGGCGTCTTCGCGCTTTGGTCGGACGATCCGCCCGATGACGCCTTTCTCGATTCACTCGCGGCCGTCTTTGCCACTTCCCAGGCGCACGTCATCACGTTCCCCAATCCGCTCCTGGAGTGCGAGTCCGCCAGCACGGTGTATGTAGCGCGCAAGGCCACCGAGGGTCTCAATTGGTTCCTCTCCCCCCATGACAAAATGAAACGCCTCCTGCCTTCCCTCCATTTCTGTCTGCTCGCGGCGCTGGCTTTCCTCTCCGCGTCCTCGTTGGCCGCCGACCAACCGAACATCGTGCTCTTCTTCGTGGATGACCTCGGCTACGGCGATATCGGCCCGTTTGGCTCGACGAAGAATCGGACGCCGAACCTCGATCGCATGGCGCGGGAGGGAATGAAACTGACCTCGTTCTATGCCGCACCGGTTTGCACACCGTCCCGCGCGCAGGTGCTCACGGGCTGCTATGCGAAGCGCGTGTCGCTGCCGAACGTCATTTTTCCGGCGGCGGCGATCGGCCTGAACCCAGCGGAACCGACCGTCGCGAAGCTGCTCAAGACGGCCGGCTACGCCACGATCTGCATTGGCAAATGGCACCTCGGCGACCAGGTGGAGTTCCTGCCCACGCGGCACGGCTTCGACCAATACTTCGGCCTGCCGTACTCGAACGACATGGGCGCCAGCGAACGGCCCGCCGCGGCTGGGGCGAAGCGCGATCTGCGCCCGCCCCTGCCCCTGCTCCGGGACGAGAAGGTCATCGAAACCGTGTCCGCGAGCCAGCAGGATCGTCTGACGGAGCGCTACACGGATGAGGCCGTGAGCTTCATCCGCGCGCACGCCGAGGCGCCGTTCTTCCTTTACCTGCCCCACTCCGCCGTGCACGTGCCGCTCCATCCGGGCGCGAAGTTTCGCGGCCAATCCGCGAATGGAACATACGGCGACTGGGTCGAGGAAGTGGACTGGAGCATCGGCCGGGTGCTCGACACGTTGCGCGAACTCAAGCTCGCCGAAAGGACGCTCGTCGTCTTCACCAGCGACAATGGCCCGTGGCTCACGCAGGGGAAATCGGGCGGCACGGCTGGCCCCTTGCGCGGGGGCAAAGGCGGCACCTTCGAGGGCGGCCTGCGCGAGCCGACCATCGCCTGGTGGCCGGGCAAAGTGCCGGCTGGCAGCGTCTGCGATGCGGTGGCGGGAAACATCGACTTCCTGCCGACCTTTGCGGCGCTGGCCGGCGCGACTAATCCGAGCAAGACCCGGATGGACGGCAAGGACATCACGCTGCTGTTGCTCGGCCAATCGAAGGAGTCACCGCGGGTGGCCCAGTATTATTTCAGCGGCGACCGACTCGAAGCCGTGCGCAGCGGCCCCTGGAAACTCGCCATCGGCCCGCAGGCCGAGAACACCGGCGAGGCCAAGCACCTCGATACCCCGACGCAGCCGGCGGCAGCATTCACTCCGAAGCTCTACAACCTCGACACCGATCTCGCCGAAAAGACCGACGTGGCCGCGCAGCATCCCGAGGAGGTCGAGCGGTTGAGTCGTTTCGTGAAGGAGATGGACGCCGACCTCGGCGTGACTACGAAAGGACCCGGAGTCCGCCCGCCGGGCCGGGTCGAGCACCCCGTGGGCCTTTACCTTCCCGGCCACCAACCCAAGGAGGAACCTGCACCCGTCACGCCGCCGCTCGACGAGCTCAAAGTGGGCGATACGATCCCCAGCGCCAACGCCCCGCAGATCGCAGACAAGGCGCTGACGATCACTTTCACAGTGCAATCGGATGAGCGCAGCGGCGTCATCCTTGCGCACGGCGGCGTCACCAACGGCTATGCGTTGCACCTCCGCGAAGGGCGGCTCGTTTTCACGGTTCGCATCGCCGGGAAACCCGTCGCCATTACGGCCGACGACACCCCTCCAGGCCCGCTCGCCATCGAGGCCCGCCTGACTTGCGACGGCTCGATGAGTCTCAGCATCGGCGGAAAGGCGGTCGCAACGGGCAAGACTGGCGGTCTCATCCAGGTGCAGCCGGCGGAAGATTTCTGCGTCGGGCACGACAACGCTCAAACCGTCGGCGACTACAACGGGAAAGCCCTTTTCCAAGGCTCGATAACGCGGCTCAAGATCGTGACGGAATCATGCCAGCCGTAATGCTCCCCGCCGGAATGGGTGCACGCGTGGCATAGGCCGCGTCGTCCGGTTGATTGTTCCCCGTCAGGCGGCGCGATGCGGCATGCCGCAGGCGCAAACCGCGGAGTCCGCAGCGGGACGCGCGGGATCGTAGTTGAGATTCGGGCCGAGCCAGCGCTCGACCTCCTGCAAGGTGAGGCCTTTGCGCAGGTGGTAATCGAGCACCTGGTCGCGATCGATTTTGCCGAGCCCGAAGTAGCGCGCCTGCGGATGCCCGAAGTAGAGGCCGCTCACGCTGGATCCGGGCCACATGGCATACGACTCCGTGATTTGAATGCCGGTGCGGCGCTCGACCTCGAGTAGCTTCCAGAGCGTGCCTTTCTCGGTGTGATCCGGGCACGCGGGATAGCCGGCCGCCGGCCGAATGCCGCGGTATTGCTCGTCGATGATTTGTTCAGTGGTCAGGTTCTCGGTGCGCCCGAAACCCCACTCTTCGCGGACGCGCTTGTGCAGGCACTCCGCGAAGGCTTCGGCCAGCCGGTCCGCCAGGGCTTCAGCCATGATCATGTTGTAGTCGTCGAGCTCGGCTTTGAATTTCGCGCAGATTTCCTTGAGGCCAAAGCCCGTCGTCACGGCGAAGCCGCCGAGGTGATCGCTGGCCCACGCCGGCGGAATTCCCGCGCCGCTTTTCGGGGCGATGAAATCCGCCAGGGATTGGTTGGGCTCGCCGTCTTTTTTGACCATCTGCTGGCGGAGGAAATGGAGCGTCGTCAGCACCTCGGTGCGGGATTCGTCGGTGTAGAGCTCGACGTCGTCCCCGACGGCGTTCGCGGGGAAGAAGCCATAGACGGCCCTCGCGGTGAGCAGCTTTTCGCTGATGATTTTCTCCAGCAATTCCTGCGCGTCGGCGAAGAGTTGGCGCGCCTGTTCACCATACTTTTCGTGCTCGAGAATCGCCGGATATCGGCCGCGCAGCTCCCAGGTGTGGAAGAAGGGCGACCAATCGATGAACTCGCGCAGCGTGGCCAGCGGAAAATCCTCCAGGACGCGCACCCCAATGAACTCGGGCTGCGCGATGTCTTCCGCCCGCCAATCGATCGGAGTGCGGTTCGCGCGCGCGGCTTCGAGCGGAAGAAGCGCTTGCGTCTGGCCGGAGTGCAGCGCGCGGGCGCGGGCCTGTTCATCGCGGTTGCGGGCGTCGAAGGCGCCGCGCTGATCTTTGCTGATCAGGCTGCTGACCACCGGCACCGCGCGGCTGGCATCGAGCACGTGGACGACGGGCTGCGAGTAATGTTGCGCGATTTTCACGGCGGTGTGCGCCTTGCTCGTGGTGGCGCCGCCGATGAGCAGCGGCTGCTTCATCCCGAGCCGCTCCATCTCGCGCGCCACGTGCACCATCTCGTCGAGCGAGGGCGTGATCAGCCCGCTGAGGCCGATGACATCGACGTTCCGCTCGCGCGCCGTGGCCAGGATCTTGTCGCACGGCGTCATCACCCCGAGATCGATGACCTCGTAATTGTTACAGCCCAGCACCACGCCGACGATGTTCTTGCCGATGTCGTGCACGTCGCCTTTCACCGTCGCCATCAGCACCTTGCCCTGGGTGCGCACCTCGCCGCCGGCGGCGAGGGTCGCCGCTTTCTCGGCCTCCATGTAGGGGAGCAAATGCGCGACCGCTTTCTTCATCACCCGCGCCGATTTGACGACCTGCGGCAGGAACATCTTGCCCGCGCCGAAGAGATCTCCGACGACGTTCATCCCGTCCATCAGCGGCCCTTCGATCACACTCAGCGGCTTGTCGTATTTCAGCCGCGCCTCCTCGGTGTCCTCGATGACAAAGGCGTCGATGCCTTTGACCAACGCGTGGGTGAGCCGTTCCTCGACGGGCAGCTTGCGCCACTCCTCCGTGGTCTTCTCGACCACGCCCCCGGCGGCTTTCTGCTTCACCGATTCGCCGAAGGCCACCAGCCGCTCGGTGGAGTCGGGCCGGCGATTGAGCAGCACGTCTTCGACGAGTTCCAGCAGCTCCTTCGGGATCTCCTCATAGACCTCGAGCATGCCGGCGTTGACGATGCCCATATCGAGCCCGGCGCGGATCGCGTGGTAGAGGAAGGCGGAGTGCATCGCCTCGCGGACGGTATTGTTGCCGCGGAAGCTGAAGGAAATGTTGGACACGCCTCCGCTCACTTTGGCGTAGGGAAGGTTCTGTTTGATCCAGCGCGTGGCTTCGATGAAATCGACCGCGTAGTTGTTGTGCTCCTCGATGCCGGTCGCGACGGTGAGGATGTTGGGATCGAAAATGATGTCCTGGGGCGGGAACCCGACGTTTTGCGTCAGCAGATTGTAGGCGCGTTGGCAGATCTCGCATTTGCGGGCGAACGAATCCGCCTGGCCCTGCTCGTCGAAGGCCATGACCACGACGGCCGCACCGAAACACCGCACCAGTCTGGCCGAGCTGAGGAACTTCTCCTCACCTTCCTTGAGCGAAATCGAGTTCACGATCCCCTTCCCCTGGATGCATTTGAGCCCGGCCTGGATGACGCTGAATTTCGAGCTGTCCACCATGACCGGGACCTTGGCGATCTCCGGTTCGGTCATGATGTAGTTGAGGAAGCGCGTCATCGCCGCCGCGCCGTCGAGCATCCCTTCGTCCATGTTGATGTCGATGATCTGCGCGCCGTTCTCGACTTGCTGGCGCGCGATGGCGACGGCTTCCTCGTATTTCTCCGCCAGGATCAGCTTCGCGAACTTCGGCGATCCCGTGACGTTGGCGCGCTCGCCGATGTTCACGAAATTGGTTTCCGCGGTCAGGGTCAGCGCATCGTTGCCACTCAAGCGGAGGTACGGCTCGACCGTCGGCACCACCCGCGGCGCCATCCCGCGCACCGCCTCGGCAATCCTGGCGATATGCGGCGGCGTGGTCCCGCAGCAGCCGCCGACGACGTTGAAAATGCCGCTCCCCGCCCACTCCGCGAGCTGCGGGGCAAGCGATTCCGGCGTCTCCGGGAAGCCGGTCGGCAGGAGCGGATTCGGCAGGCCGGCGTTCGGATAGACGCTCACGTAGAGCGGCGCGATCTGGGAGAGCTCTTCGATCAAGGGCCGCATCTCCTCCGGGCCCAGCGCGCAGTTCATGCCCACGCTGAGCAGTGGCACATGGGAGATGGAATTCCAAAACGCCTCAACCGTCTGGCCGGTCACGCCACGGGTGCCGCCTTTCTGGATGAAGGTGACCGACGCCATGAGCGGGATGCCGCGAGAGGCGTCTCTCGCCTCGGCGGGCGCTCCGCCGGTTGCACTGCGATACGGCACCGGCACCAGCCCGCGTTCGTCGAAAAGTTGCTCGATGGCGAAGAACGCCGCCTTGGCGTTGAGCGTGTCGAAAATCGTTTCCACGAGCAGGATGTCCACTCCGCCGTCGAGCAACGCCTTCGCCTGCTCGCCGTAGGCGCGCACCAGCTCATCCCAGGTCGTTCCGCGCGACGAGGCGTCATGCACGTCCGTCGAGATCGAGGAGGTCTTGGTGGTCGGGCCGATGGCCCCGGCGACGAAACATTTCCGCCCGGGCTGCGCCGCCATCACCGCCTCCGCCGCGCGCCGCGCACACTGCGCGCCGGCGTGCGACAGCTCATAGGCCAGCGCTTCCATCCCGTAGTCGGCGAGCGAGATGAACTGCCCGTTGAAGGTATTCGTCTCCACGATATCCGCCCCGGCTTCGAAGTAGCGGCGATGAATCTCCTCGACGATCTGCGGCTGGGTGAGATTGAGCAGCTCGTTGTTGCCCTTGAGATCCTTGCCGGTCCAGTCCTTGAACCGTTCGCCGCGAAACTGCGCCTCACTGAGCCTGTATTCCTGGATGGTCGTCCCCATGGCGCCATCGATGATGACGATGCGTTCACGGAGCAGTTCTTCCAGCGGATGCAGGGCGGGCATTGTCGTGCAACTAAGCTGAGGAGCGAGCCCCCCGCAAGCAACAAATTATCTCATCATGATGCGTAGATGCGTTCACTCAGACAGGACTAATGTGGATGGTCAAAAAAGGTCAATGGAACGGGAAGCGGCGAAGCGGAATAAGACCTCTGCTGAGGATCGACTTGCCAGCAGCCCCGCCCCCAGCCTTCTGCGGGAAGGAGCAGCGCAGCGACCCAAGGAGCGGCGTGCGTCCCGCCGCCGACCCACCGACGCCCGAAGGGCCATTCCAAACGGTGAGCGGCCTGCAGAACCCACCCGGCGACGGGACGCGCGCCGCTCCTTGGGACGCACCCCGGAACGGGTTTTTGAATAATCGCGGCTGAATGGATAAGCTGTGCGCGCGTCAGTCTTTTACTCCATGAAACGCCCGCCGGTTCTCCTTCTGATCCTGCTCTTTCAAGCCGGCTGCCACACGACGAATTGGAACGAAACGACCGCCAGCTCGCGACCCGGCCGCGGGGAAGCGGCCAACTGGCCGCGAGAGCGCCGTCTCTGGGGTTCTGTCCAGGAGCCCATTCTCGCCTCAAGCGAGCCGGGCGGACGGCGACTTCGCGAGGCGCCCGCCGTCGGAACACCGCCGGGCCTTTGGGAAGACCGGCCGACTTCGCTGCAAATGAGCCGCCTGCACCCCAGCCATCTCCAACCCGCCACCAGCCTCGGCCTGGCGCGGACCGCGGAGAAACCGGCCAAAGACAGGGATGGCGCCGAACGGCGCCCAGCCGCCGAGGCAACCGAAAATCCCGAGGCAAAGCCCGACGCGAACTAAGGGGGATGGATGGATTGTCCATCAAGGAACACCTGGCTTGGCGGCATTTTCGAAGAGTCCCAGCTTCGGCCTCCCACCCACCTCTCGAGCATGCCTACTGGAATATTGCCAACTAACTCCGACCTGTTAATGAGTGGCGGCTGTGCATCGGAGAGTAACAAGCCGAATGAACGGGGTGATGGCACTCTGCTTCACTGCATGGGCCCTTCAGGCCGGGCTTTCGGCGTGGGCGACGGACGTGCGGTTTGATGGCTCCGTCAGAAAGACGGTGCCACCTCCGCTGACGGGCTCCGGCAACATTCCCGGCGACGCCGGGGAAGCGCGGGGGCCAAATCTCTTCTACAGTTTCAGCGCCTTCAGTGTGAGCAGGAACGATACTGTGACGTTCCTCCCGCAAGCCGGTGTGCAGACCAAAAACGTCCTCGCCCGCGTGACGACGAAGAATACGCCTTCGGTAATTGACGGCACGATCAAGTCCGCCATTCCAGGCGCGAACTTCTACTTGTTGAATCCCAGCGGTGTCATCTTCAGCGGCAACGCGAAGCTGGAAATCAGCGGCTCGTTCTTCGCTTCCACGGCCGATCACATCAACCTGGGGCCGAGTGGCAAATTTGCCGCGGAGATGCAGCCGCTGGGTACGGGCCTGACTTTGGACCCGAGCGGATTTGGTTTCAACAGCGCCCTCCCCAAGGGGGAGGATGCCAACCCCCCGGAGTTAAAATTGGCGCACGGAGAGATTCGCGTCGAAGACGCGAACCTAGGCGGTGAAGCAGGAACGACGCTTGGGTTGGTCGGAAGGAAGGTGAGCATCAAAAATAGCAGGCTGGACGTGAAGCGCGGCGAGGTTCAGCTCGCGAGCCTAACCAAGGGGACGTGGGAGGCCTCGATGCTCGACGGACGCACGAGCAGCAGCTTGGCTTCCCATAGCTTGGGTGGCTCAATCGCGCTCGACGGCGTTTTCATCAGCGATTTCGGTGCGGCGGATCAGGAGACGGGATTGCGGCGGGTCGTGATCCGGGGCGGCACGTTGGCGCTCAATAGCTCCACTATCGCCGCCCGCGCGGAACAAAGTGGAGACGGAATTTATATTCGGCTGCAACGGGATCTGACGGTTGCAAGCTCCGGCCTATTCTCAAAGGTGTTCGGGGATTTCCCGAAGCAACCGGTGCTCGGGGTGACGGCGCATTCTGCTTCTATCAACGATGGGGCTTTCCTCTTCGCCGGCCCCTTTGCTTCCGGCAGGGGTGGAGATTTGCGCCTGACGCTTTCCGGACGACTGGTCGTGCGGAGTGGCGGCAGCATCCAAGCCGTCAACCAAGGCTCCTCCATGAGCGGAGGCTTGCTGGTCCGCGCACGCTCCGCCGAGATTAATGCGGGTTCGACCGGTGCAACAAATCCCAAAGGGTCTCGTCCTGGTAAATTCAGTGTGGCTGTGAAGGAGGATTTGACGCTCCGTAATGGCGGCGAACTGACCCTGACCTCACCGGGGGGCAAAATGGAAGTGGAGGCGGGTGTCCTGACACTACGAGGCGACTCCGCTATTTCTTTCAACAATTCCTTGGCCGGCGATCCCGGTGCCAAATTGGATATTCACGTTCATGATCGGCTGTCGGTTTCGGACGGCGCGCAGATTTCGGCAACGACCATCGGGCAAGCTGGGCGCAAGATCAGCATCGAGGCCGGAGAGGTCTTCTTTTCGGGCCTGGGCGCCAACCGGAAGGCCATCACAGGTATCATAGACTCGAGCACAGGACCTGCCGGCTCTCGTGGTGGACAGATCAAGCTCAAGGTTTCGGGCGATCTGCAAGTGCTCGACGGAGCGACCATCGCCAGCAATACGCTTGGTCCGGGCAGCGGAGGTAACATTCTCATCGAGGCCGATGAGGTAGTCGTCACCGGCCGGAGAAACACGCCAGGCACGTTTGAGGTCCCACGCGGCATCACGGCGCAAAATCAGAGCGGGATCGGTGGCCCGAGCGGGAACATCAAGCTGGACGTGCGGAGGCTGCAGGTGCGGGATGGCGGCGAAGTGGATGCCAGCACGGAAGGGTCGGGCCGCGGCGGAAACATTCTGGTCAATGGTGATGAGATTTATGTCAGCAGGGGAGGCCGGTTGGTGGCAGAGACCTTTGGCACTGATCCGCGGGGACTGGGTGGCGACATTTTTCTTAACCTCTCGGGACGGTTGCAGGTCAATGCAGGCGGAAGCGTGAGCGTCAGTACTCGAGGGGCGGCGCCCGGCGGGAATCTCGGAGTGCATTCCGGCTCCGTTTTGATCGAGGGAGCCGGAGCTGAAGTAGCCGCTCGCAGCGGCACGAACACCATTCGCGCCGATGGCACCGGTGGAAACATCCACGTCAACACCGACCATCTGGAAATTGCAGAAGCCGGACAACTCACCGCCAGCACCTTTGGGCTCGCGCCGGGCGGCAATGTGCGGGTGGAAGCCGATCAGCTCTTCATTCGACAGCAAGAGGCCGGCGCCGGCACCACGGGCATCAGTGCCCAAACGCTCGGGATCGGTCGCAGCGGCCCGGGCGGACAGGTGCATCTCGAGGTCAATGAGGCGGCGCTGAATGGCGCAGGCGCTACCGTGACTACGAGCTCCTCCGGTTCCGGCAGCGCCGGTGCTATCGATTTTCAATCCGGTGAAATGGCGCTCCTCCATGGCAGCAGCATTCAGAGCTCGAGTACGGCCGCCGGATTCTCCGGCACGGTGCGCGTTGGCGGAGACCGGGAGATCAGTCTGCGCGGCGGAAGCTCGATATCGGTGGCGGCGGCGACATCGAGCGCCGGCGATCTGCATCTGCATGCCGGCGAGAGCGTTCGCCTGGAAGACAGCAATATCACCGCACAGGCGGCGCTTAACGGCGGCAACGTGAGTCTTCAGGCGACCGACCTACGCCTGGAGGACAGCGACATCACCGCACAGGCGGCGCTGACCGGTGGCAACTTGAGCCTTAGAGCGCGTGACCTCCTTTTCCTACGAGACAGCCGCATTACGGCGGCCGCCAAATTAAACGGCGGCAACATCGCCATCGACCCGCGGCTGGTTGTGCTCGACCATAGTCTCATCGATGCGAGAGCGGTGCTCGCCAGCGGGGGAAACATCCACATCACGTCCGATAATTTCCTGACCTCTCCCGCGAGCATGGTCACGGCGACTTCGGAACGCGGCATCGATGGCGACGTGCAAATCGATGCATTGAACATTGACCTCACTGGCAGCCTCGTCGAGCTCCCCGCGGTGCTGCTCGATGCGGAGTCCTTGCTGCGCGAGCTCTGCACGATGAAGCTCGACGACTTCAGCAGTTTTGTGCGGCAGGGTCGCGGAGGCATGCCACCCCTGCCCCGCGGTCCTCTCCCCAGCCTGGAGATTCTGCCTTGAAGCGGCTCGGCTTGCTCGTCTGGGCGACATTGTTTGTTTGCCGCTGGCTCGCCGCGCAGGAGCTCGCCGGCGACTCGGTCTTCGAGGAGCATCGCCCTTTCAATCTGGCGCCTGAAGACCTGCCGTTGCCTCCGCTCGCGGCGCTGCTTCCCCGGATCGAAAGCGCGCCCATCACAGAGTTGCGCTCTCGCGTGGAGGCGATTCGCTTTCGCGGGAACAGGAAGATCTCCAGCCAGGAACTCGCGGAAGTGGTGGCTCCGTACACCGGACGTACCATCACTGCGGGCGAATTGGAGGCGGCGCGGCTCGCCATCACCGCCCGCTATGTCGAGCGCGGCTACGTGACCTCTGGCGCCACTTTGGAGGATCAGGACATCAAGGATGGCATCGTCACGTTCACCATTGTTGAGGGTTCGCTTGCGGAGATCCAGGTCGAGGGAAACCGTTGGCTGCGCTCGCAGTTCATTTCCCGGCGGCTGCAGCGTCGCGGCCGGGACCCGCTGAACATCAATCCGCTCAAAGACGAGTTGGCCTTGCTCAGCGACCATCCCGTGATCGCGAGACTCAACTCGGATTTGCAGCCCACGGCGGATCCCGCGCACAGCCGCCTGATCGTGCATGTGAACGAGCGCTTCCCCATTCATCTCGCTCTGGAGGTGAACAACGACCGGCCGGCCAGCGTCGGCGGAGAGCATCTCGACCTGATCGCCTCGGACCAAAGCCTCACTCGTAATGGCGATGCCTTGAATCTCCGCCTGGGACTTCTCGAACGCTCCAAAAACGGAGCAGAGAACTCAGGCTTCGACAACCTCGCGATCTCTTATGAACTGCCGCTTAGCTCCTGGGAGACAACGCTGCGGCTGGCCTACACGCAAAACGACTATTCGGTGATCGAAGAGCCTTTTGCCGAGCTGGCGATAGACAGCCGCTCTCGCGACTACGAGGTGACACTGCGCCAGCCGATCTACCGGACATTTCAGTCAGAATTAGCCCTCTTCATCACGGGGTCCCAGCGGCATAGCGAGACCTTTCTCCGGGACCGGCCGTTCACGTTTTCGCCTGGCGCCGTGGATGGTAAAACGGATGTGACCGTCCTGCGGGTCGGTCCGGAGTGGACGTACCGGACCCAGTCATTCGTGCTCGCGCTGCGCTCGAGCTTTCATTTCGGGTTCGATAGCCTCAATTCCACAGACGACGGTACGGACCGCGACGGCCAGTTTTTCGCCTGGCTGGGGCAGATGCAATACGTGCAGCGCCTTGGCAGACATGGCGCGCAGTTCATCCTGCGCGGCGATTTCCAGTGGACGGATGACCAGCTCCTTTCCCTTGAACAGGTTAGCATCGGCGGACATGGCACCGTGCGCGGGTATCGAGAGAATCAACTCGTGCGCGATCGCGGGGTGGTCGGCTCCGCCGAGTTGCGGGTGCCGATCTGGCTCAGCGGGCGGGGAAAGCCCATCGTGCAAGTCGCGGGCTTTTATGACATCGGCGCTGGTTGGAATGTAGGTGAGCGGACGCCGGAGCCGAAATATATCCACAGCGCCGGCGTGGGTTTGCTCGTGAATGCGTGGGAAAGATTAACCGCCGAAATATACTGGGCGTACGCGTTTACCGACATTCCGGATTTCGGCGAGCGCGACTTGCAGGATTGCGGGCTGCACTTTCGAGTCTCCACGTTTGCGTTCTGAGGGGACTGCTTGCAGGCCATTCCCCCCGGCGGGAAGAACGCGATTACTTCGCCCAAGACGGATTCTTACGCACGCTAAAGGCCAGCGCATTGTGCTGGGCGGCACCAAACTGCACTTACGCCGCGGCTCCGGGTGCACCGGCTCGCAGCGACCGATCCGGCGTGAATCAGCCCCTAAACCTCACCCGCTACTTAGTAATGATGACCCCTGACGAGAAGTGTCACCCGCGCGGAACCTTGGAGGATGTTCCCCCGGCTTACTTTGGTCTGGGCTTTCAGAACTGCCACGAGCTTGGTTCCAGCTCTGACCTCGGGCCCACGAATGGTAAATTGAATCGGCCTGCGCTGCTCATTCCGCTTGAGCGAAATGACGCGCACTGAAGATTCCAAAACCTTTTCGTTTTGCTGGGTGACACGCTCAACCGTGAGTCGTAGCAAAACTTTCCTCAACTCTTGGGAAGTCGGATTGGAGATGACAAAGTCGAGTTGCGCGGGCTTTCCTCGATTGATCTTCTGGCGGTCGGATCTTGCGATCACGCTCAAGGTCCTATCGCACAGATTCGGTGACGGCACCTCGCCGGCGGACCAATAGTACTTCGACCCGCTGATGGTCGCTTTGTATTGGCCAAGATGATTCCCGACATCAAATTCCACTGAGAAGGGCTGAATATTATGACTGTTGATCATCATAAGGTTCATCTTTCGCAGGCAAGCCGTTTCAGTGAAACTTGTGCCGCTCTGGTCGATGGTAACCTCGATTTCTCCGCCATAGAAACAGGACGGGTCCGGACAAATGCGCGTTTTTTTTGAAGTTAATTTCACGCTTCCAACCACCGTCAGGTCGCTGGCTGAGGCAGTCCAATATTTTTTATCTAAAGACGCTTTTGCGCTCGGAAAACAAAAGAAGCCAACGGAAGTGGGGCAAGCACTCATGTCCGTTCCACCCGACGCCGGAATCGCTACTAAACAGAGAACAACCAGGTTTCGCCAGAGTTGCGCTTTCACGCCGGGGAGTGTTTTCAGAAACGAGGATAGGAGAGCCATTGGAGGGATGGGTTCAGATAATCACGGATAGGGTGTGACGACTGGGATTACCTTTATGCCTGGCGAAAGGTCAAACTAAATGTGGTTTTCGTTCGCGTTTTTCCGTCCGCGTCTTAGTCTCGCGATCCGACGCTACTCAGATGCGCCTGCGCTTAATCATAGCTATTCTATTTGCAGCGATCCGTTCCGTAGTAATGGCGGCTGGTGAACCTGCGACGGAAAAAATGGCTGCGGGTGCAATACTTTTCTCACACGGCGATTTCGTAAGGTCCGCCGCTTCTTGGAAAGTGGCTGCCGACCTGTATGCCAGGGAGCATGATACAGGGCGGCAGGCAGATGCACTCCATAACCTCGGCCAAGCTTGTCAGATGCTCGGGCAAACGCGTCTCGCCATCGAGGCGCTGGAATCCGCGTTAACGCTGGCCACGGATGATCGGAGGAGGGCGAAGATCAAAGCGGCCTTGGGGGCGGCGAAGGCGTTTTCGCAGCAGGCGGAAGAGGCGGAACCGCTGCTGCGGGAAAGCCTCGCGCTGGCGCGCCAGCTCGGCGAGCGGCCCGAACAGGCGCGCATCTGGAACGACTTGGGCAATTTGCAGGCAGGACGCGGTCAGAGTGCGGAGGCGAGGCGCTCTTACGGAAAGGCTCTCGATCTTGGTTCGCAGCCATCGCTCCGCGCCAAAGCGCTGGCCAATCTTGCCGCGGCTGGTGAAACGGCCGATCAGGCGCTCTCCGCGAATCGGCGGGCCGCGCGGGCGACCGAAGACCTGGTTGACTCCCATGAAAAGATTGCGCTCTGGCTGACGATTGGGAAGACGTCGCGACATTGGGGCCGCGAAGCCGGAGCTGCGAAGGAGGCGGCGGGCGCCGGCGCTCAGGCTCGCGCCGTGGCGGAGCGGTTGAAAGATGAAGGTGGGCTCTCACTGGCGCTCGGTTTTCTCGGCGAGCTTTACCTGGCGGGCGGGCGTCTGCCAGAGGCGCTGGCGCTCACCCAGCGGGCGGCTTTTCTGGCCCAGAAGAATCATTTGCCTGATGCGCTTTACCAGTGGGAGTGGCAGAACGGGCGCATCCTCGCCCGGCAAAACGAACGCGAGCCAGCCATTGAGGCGTACCGGCGGGCGCTCGTAAGCCTCGATCCGATTCGGCACGATGTGGCGATCGGGGTAAGTAACACCAATCGCCGCTCGTCTTTTCGCGAGGCCGTGGGCCCGCTCTTTCTTGAGCTAACCGATCTATTGCTGCAACGCGCGGATCGCGCACCAGCAGGGGAGGAAACGCAGCGCCTGCTGCGCGAAGCGCGAGATACGCTCGAGCAACTGAAATCCGCGGAACTCGTGGACTATTTTCAGGATGATTGCGTCAACCTCCTTCGCGCCAGGACCGCGCCCGTGGAAAGCGTGGCGGCGGATGCGGCCGTGCTTTACCTCGTGCCGCTGCGCGATCGCACCGAGCTTTTGGTCGGCCTGCGCGACGGGATCCACCGTCACAAGATCGCCGTCGGCGCAGCGGAGCTCATGCGCACGGTGAGAACCTTTCGGCAGCACTTGGAGACGCGCACCTCCTACGCTTATCTCACCGAGGCCACCCAGCTTTATGACTGGCTTATTCGTCCGCTGGAACCCGTGTTGCAGCAACACGACATCACCACGTTGGTCCTGGTGCCGGATGGCGCTTTGCGAACCGTCCCGCTGCAGGCCTTGCACGATGGCCGCGATTTTCTCGTCGCCCGCTATGCCGTGTCCGTGACGCCCGGGCTGACGCTGATGGATGCGCAGCCACTCGCGGAAAAAAGGCCCAAGCTGCTCCTCAATGGCCTCTCCGATGCGGTGCAAGGCTATCCGCCGCTCGGCTGGGTGCCTTACGAGTTGGAAAACATCCGCGCGCTTTATGGGGGCCGGGTCCTGGCCGACGATCAGTTTAGCCTGGCGCACGTTTCGGAGGAATTTCACGACCATCAGTATTCCCTCGTGCATATCGCTTCGCATGGGCAATTCCAACATGACGCGCGCAACACTTACCTCCTGACTTACAACGAGCGGCTGACATTAAATGATCTCGAGCGTCTGATTCGTCCGGGCCAATTCCGCGGTGAGCCGGTGGAACTTATTACTCTGAGCGCCTGTCAGACGGCCGCGGGCGATGACCGGGCGGCGCTCGGCCTGGCGGGAGTCGCGGTGAAGTCCGGAGCGCGCAGCGCGCTGGCCACCCTCTGGTTTGTGAATGACCAATCGTCATCCCTCCTCATCTCCGAGTTTTATCGCGAATTGCACGAGCGTCCCGCGGTTTCCAAGGCGGTCGCCCTGCAACGGGCGCAGCTCAAGTTCCTGGAGGATCGCCGCTACCAGCATCCATGTTACTGGGCTCCTTACATGCTGATCGGGAATTGGCTCTAGACTCCCGCTCGCCGAGCAAGAGTCCACCTTCCCGGACGAAGGTAGTGACAGCCGATGACCCACGGGCGGCGGGCGCCATCATCGCCCTGGTGATTTTTTTGCTGGTCACCCTTTTCTGGCGCGCGGGCATGCTCCAGGTGCCGGAGTTTCACGTTTACGATCGTTTCATTCAATGGCGGGCGAGTCCATTACCCGGAGAGTCGCGCGTGGTCGTGATCGAAATCACCGAGCCAGACATTCAACGGCTCGAGAACTACCCCATCTCGGATGGAAAGTTGGCGGAACTCCTGCGCAAGCTGCTGGCCTTGCAACCTGCCGCAGTGGCGATCGACCTCTTTCGCGACAAAGCCATGCCCGGGGTTGAGCCGCGCGGCGCCGAGGAGTTATGGGCCGTCCTCACCGGGCATCCCAATGTGATCGGCATCAAACGCATCGGCTTCGGAGGCCATCTGGCCATCTCCGCCCCACCGGCGTTGCGCGACATCCCTGAGCAGATTGGTTGCAACGACTTCTCGGTGGATGAGCGCATCGACGGTGGCGCCCGGCGCGCGCTGCTGCTCATGGATGATCGGGGCACGATCCACTACTCCGTTTCGCTCCTTACCTCCCTGCTTTACCTGCAGATGCGCGGCGTTTCTCTCGAACAAGATCCCGCGCAGCCGGAAGCGCTCACGCTCGGCCAGGCTCACCTGCGCCCCCTGCGGTCAGACGAAGGAGCCTACATCGGCGCGGACGTGCGCGGTTATCAGATGCTGCTCGATTTCCGCAAACATCGCGGCACGGAGGACCGAACCATCTCTGCGGAACTGGTCTTTCCGAGCTACACCTTATACGACGCGCTGGACGGCAAGATCCCGGCCGAGCAGATCGCCGGAAAAGTGGTCCTCATCGGCACCACGGCCAGCAGCATGAAGGATTTTCTGAGCACCCCGCTGGGCGAGCGCTATCCGGGCGTGATGCTGCACGCGCAAGTGGTGGATCAGCTCCTGCGCTCCGCCCTAGAGGGAGCCCGGCCCACGCGCTCCTGGCCGGAGCTGGGAGAGGCGGCGTGGATCCTTGCCTGGACGATCGCCGGCGTGACGCTCGGCCTCGCGCTGCGCGCACCACTGGGTCTTTTCGTCAGCGGTGTCGTCGCGCTGGGGATGCTCCTGGGAGTGGCCTGGCTGGCATTCCGCGGCGGATTTTGGCTGCTGACCGCCGCGCCGGCCAGCGGCTTCGCCCTCGCTGCGGCCCTGAGCGTCGCCTACGTCTCGCAGCGCGAATGGCATCAGCGCATGCTGCTCATGCAACTTTTCGGACGCCATGTCGCACCCGAGATCGCCCAAGCGGTCTGGGAGCACCGGTCGGACTTCTACGCGGGCGTCGGACTGCGCCCGCAAAAGCTAACCGCCACCGTGCTTTTCACCGATTTGCGTGGTTTTTCCGCCACCTCGGAATCGATGGAGCCCGAGGGGCTCATGACCTGGCTCAATCAGTACATGAACGCCATGACGGAGCTCGTTGCGCAGCACGGCGGCGTGCTGAATAAATTCCTCGGCGATGGTTTGATGGCCCTCTTCGGCGTTCCCCTCTCCCGTTCTTCTTACGCGGAAATTCAGCAAGACGCCGCCAATGCGGTGCGTTGCGCGCTGGCCATGGGCCGGCGGCTGGAGCAGCTCAATCACGAGTGGGCCGCATCCGGCCAGCCGGCTTCAGCCATGCGCATCGGCATTCACACGGGCCCGCTTGTCGCTGGCAGCCTGGGGGGGGTGGAACGGCTGGAGTACACCGTCATCGGCGACACGGTGAACACCGCCTCGCGCCTGGAAAGCACCAGGGACGAGAACGAAGCCGCGGAGACGCTTTGTCGAATCCTCGTCAGCGGCAGCACGCACGACTTGCTCGACGGGCAATTCGAGGCGAGGCCCGTGGGCTCCGTGGCACTCCGCGGGAAGAAGGAAAAAACCATCGTTATCTCGTTCTCGATCACACCCCGGGAGGTTCGAAATGTTCCGCTTGAAGATGCGCCTCATGCCATGGCTCTGTCTCTGGCTGCTGGCCGGCTGCACGCCGCTCGCCGCGCAGGAGCAAAAACCTCCGCCGCCCGCCCCTGCCTCGACCGCCTCCGCTCCCGCCGCTCCGCCCACTCCTCCCACTCCTCCCACTCCCACCGCTCCGCCGCCCGTGCCCAGCCTCCGCGGTCGGCTAAACCTCAAGTCGCCAAACCTCGGTGCCCCCGGCTCGCGAGTGGATGCCGCCACCCGCGGCGATGGCGATGCGGTCTCTTCCCTCTATGTGCTGGCGCCCGAGACGATCGGCACCACCAGGCACGCGCAGCCTTCGCTCTTCTGGTTCCAAACCAAACCAGCTCGGCTCCCCTTCGAGTTCGCCCTGCTGCGGCCTGGTGAAGCCAAGCCCGTCCTCGCCCTCCATTGGCCGGATGGCCTGCGCAGCGGCTTCCAACGTCTGCGCCTCGCCGACCATGGCATCGCGCTCGAGCCGAACATTGACTATCAATGGGTTGTCGCGCTCGTCCGCGATCCGCAGAGCCGTTCGCGCGACATCATTTCCAGTGGATGGATCCATCGAATAAGCGGCGCAGCGGCGGGCGAAGCCTGGTACGACACGCTGGAAACCCTCGCGGACCAGATCGCGGAACACCCGCAGGAACGGCGCCTGCGCGCGAAACGTGCCGATCTCCTGCGCGGAGCAGACCTGATCGGCCCGGCCAACGCGGACACGATACCATAAGCGGAGCGCCGCTCCGATCCGGCCGCGGTTCGCCGCCCCGGCAATTGCGGTTAGCCTAAAAACGGGAATGGCGGGACGCGTCGCGCGTGAAAACGGCGGTCGAGCGGCGGTCAGGTCGGGTGGGGGCACGGCGGTTCATCCCGAGAGGAGCAACTCGGCTTCGGCAGGCAGGCGGCCGAGCCATTTGCCGCCGAGCCAATGCCGAAAGATGTGGGTCAAAAGCAGCGTCCAGCGCTGCTCGA
>JAXDQW010000094.1:0-9072 GCA_034667665.1 Chthoniobacter sp. | reverse complement strand
CCGGCCCCAAACCACGGCGTCGGGGCGCCCTCCCCCAAAGAAGCAACTCGGGGCGCGGCCGCCCCGGCTCCTTGAGAGCGCCGCGCGTGTGACTTGCCATCACGCCCTGGCGATGCGCGATCGCAACCTTTGCGGCTTTGCGCTTTGGCGAGAGCAACTCGAAGGCGGCTCCGGATTTGCCTTCATTTTGCGTCTTCCGGCTTCGCCTCGGCGGGCGCCGTCGGCTTGAGAATGGCGCCGAGGATGTCCTGGCGGTCCGGGGCCTTAATGAGCTCGAGGTACTTCGGGCCATCGGCGTAATCGAGCGTCACGTTCTTGAACGTGTCGCCATCGAGGATGAGCAACTCGACTTTGCGCCGGGTGGTGCTCTCGGCCAGCGCATCCTTCAAGCGCTGCGGGCTGAACTTGCGCCCGTTCACCCCGGTCACCGTTTGACCAGTGGCCAGGCCCGCCTTGTCCGCCGGGAGGCCAGGGATGACCGTCCCGATCTTTCCGTCTTCGGCGGCGGTCAGCCCGAGGCTGGCGGTCGCCGTGACGTTTTTGCGGTCCTGCTCGCGTTGGATCAGGAACTCGCTCGGCTTCGGACTGAACTGGATGCGGTAGCCA
Organism: Chthoniobacter sp.; assembly: GCA_034667665.1. GTDB lineage: Bacteria > Verrucomicrobiota > Verrucomicrobiia > Chthoniobacterales > Chthoniobacteraceae > Chthoniobacter. The sequence continues at coordinate 8,466 of JAXDQW010000094.1, read as the reverse complement.
AGCTTGTCGAGAAACTCGAGGCCGAGCGATTCCTTCGGCATGGTGATGCGGTCGCGGAAAAAAGCCTCCCAATCGTAATCCGCGAGCTGTTTCAGATCGGTGACCACTTCGACCAGTTCGTAGGGCACCACATCCGCCTGCGGGTCCGGCTTCAGGCCGAAGAAGGCTTTGCAAAAATCGTCGAGGCTGCGTTTCCCGCCGCTTTGTTCGCGGATGATGGCATCCGCTTCGAGCCAGATCACCAGCCCCTCGTCGTAGTAATCCTGCCCGCGCCGCAGCGACTCCCAGGCGGCGCTGTGCGCGCGGAGCTGCCAGCTCGCGATGGCGGTGTCCTCGAGCGGACGCCAGCGGCGGCCGGGCCGCTGGACCAGGAAGTCCAGCTTGCTCGCGAGTGCGGGCAGGTGTTCGTCGAGCGTGAGCAGGCCGCTGCGGACGGTGAGCACTTCTCCGATATATTGCGTGAGGCCTTCGTAAACCCAGAGCAGCCGGGTGCGCTCGGGCGTGTGAAAATTCACTGTGGTCATGCCGGCGGGGCGGCGAAATTTTCCGCACCAGGAGTGCACGAACTCGTGCGGCAGGAGATACGCCGGCCAGCTCTTGCGCTTCTTCTCATCGATCAGCTCCCGCTCGGCCACTTCATTGAAACTCGAGCAGAGGTGCTCGAGGCCATTGCGCGGAAGCTGGTCGCTGCAGACGACCAGGAAATGGTATTCGGGAAAATGCGCGCCGCCGAAGAGCGCCACCGCTTCCGCCACCAGGGCGCGGTAGCGGGCGATGAGTTTGTCGTCGATGGCGATGGCACTCGCCGCTTCGCTGACCAAGTGCAGATACGCGGGCGGCGTTTTTTTCCCGGTCAGCTCGATGGTGCGAAAATACTCCCCGCAGATCAGCGGGGAATCGACCACGCGCCGGAGCGGGTCGGCCCGGAAGGTGATGGTGTAGGGCTTCTCCTGCGGAATGACCGGGCCGCTCTTCCAATCGGCCGCCGCACCGTCGAGCAACTCAGGACGCAAGGCGGTGCCGCTTTGCCATCCGCCCGGCAGCGTCAGGCGGACGGTTACGGTGGTCGTATCGATCGACGCCGACTCGGGGTAGAGCAGCACCGTGTTCCAGTTGATCACGCCGAGCTTCGAGTTGCCGAAGCTGTCCACGCCGGAAGAATTCACGGTCGGCTGGTTGCAGATGTAATCGAGACGCGCGATCACGCGATCGGCGCCCGCAGGCACGGTGAGATGAAAGCGCGCGGGCTCATCGTCGTCACGCCGCCACTTGATCACCTCGCCTTTCGCGGTTTCGAAACGGAGCCCGCCCAGGTTTTGCACCGGCCCGCCTGGGGCATGGACGCCGGGCACCCATTTCGGATACCAGAGGATCAGGTCGCCGGGAGCCGCCGGGATCTCGAGCTTTGCGTGGAGGAGCGACCGCGAGATTTCACGCGCGTCCACGTCCAGGGCGAGGCTTTCCGCAGGCCCGGCGCGGAGGACGTTGGCGGTCAGAAGGAGGAGAGTAAGTCCGGCGATGAGTTTCATGGGAGAGCTGCCACGGTGGGCAGACCGGCGCGCTGGGCGCAAGCGCGGAGGGCGGATCCAGCGGAGGCGCGGCTCTGCGAAGGCACGGGCGGCGCATCCCCAAACCTGTCATCCTGAGGCACGAAGGATCTCCAACTTCTGCCTTTCGCCATGGGGCGTGGTTAAAGAGCCGCGCGCCGCTCTTGCATTCGTCCGGAAGAAGCAAAGCCGAAATTGGAGATCCTTCGTTCCTCAGGATGACAGGCATGAGGAGCCCGACAAAAACCTTTGGAGGACGGGGCGGGAATGCTAAGCTCCGGCTCCCCTTTTCCAATTATGGCTATTACGTTTGCGAATCGCTTCAACGCTGACCTGCTCGATGAAACCTATCAGCGCTGGCGGAAGGATCCGGCGTCCGTGGATTCCAGTTGGTCCGCGTTTTTCGAAGGCTTCGAGCTCGGCACCGTGGCGTTGAAGAACGGCGCCCAAGGGCCCAACGGCGAGACCGTGGCCACGGCGCCAGCCGAAGGTGTGGCCACCTCCGCGGATCCGCTCCAGACCCGCGTGGACGGCCTGGTCTATGCCTATCGCACGCTCGGGCACACCATCGCCGAGCTCGACCCGCTCGCCGACGAGCGCCCGCAAAATCCGCTCCTCAGCCTGCGCGAACTGGGCTTTGACGATCGAGATCTCGAACTCACCGTCGGTTCCAAATTCTATCTCGGCGGCCAGCCCATGAAGCTCCGCGACATGATCGCCTCCCTGGAGCGCATCTACTGCGGGCACATCGGCGTCGAGTTCATGCACATCCAGAATCCGCGCGTCCGCAACTGGGTGCGCGAGCGGATCGAAAGCCGCGGTCCGGATTCTGCGGTCCCCCCCGAGGTCCAGCGGCGGATCCTCCGGCAGTTGGTAAAAGTGGAAAGCTTCGAGCACTTCCTGCACACGAAGTATCAGGGGCAGAAACGCTTTTCGCTGGAAGGAGGCGAGTCGCTGATCACCGCGCTTTACGGCATCCTGGAAAACTGCCCCGCACGCGGCGTCGAGGAGATCTGCATGGGCATGGCGCACCGCGGACGCCTCAGCATCATCGCCGAGTTTCTGCGCAAGCCCTACAAAGTGATGTTCGCGGAATTCTCCGAGAACTACATTCCTCAAGCCGTCGATGGGGATGGAGACGTCAAATACCACCTCGGCTACGTGACCACGCGCAAGACGCCGAGCGGCGCGGAAGTGGAAGTGAGGCTCTCCGCCAACCCCAGCCACCTCGAGGCGGTCAATCCCGTGGTCATGGGCATGACGCGGGCCCGCCAGCGGATTCGCAAGGATACGGATGAACGCCGCAAGGCCATCGCCGTGCTCATTCACGGTGACGCCGCGTTCGCCGGACAGGGCGTGGTCGCGGAAACGCTGAACATGTCGCAACTCCAGGGCTACCGCATCGGGGGGACCATTCACCTGATCGTCAACAATCAGATCGGCTTCACCACGCTGCCCGCCGATGCGCGCTCGACCCAATACTGCACCGACGTGGCCAAGATGATCGAAGCCCCGGTCTTGCACGTGAACGGCGACGATCCCCTGGCGGTGCGCTTTTGTGCGGAGCTCGCCCTCGAATTTCGCGACACCTTCAAACGTGACGTGGTCGTCGATATCTACTGCTACCGCCGCTACGGCCACAACGAAGCCGACGACCCGGTGTCCACCCAGCCGACCATGTACGCGGACATCAACACGCAGCCCAGCGTCGGCACGGCCTTTGAGAAGCGCCTCGTCGCCCAGGGAGTGATCACGCAGGAGGAGGCCGACGCTCTTGATAAGGAGATGGCGGAGCGTCACGAGAAGGCGCTCGGGATCGTCAAGGCGGCGGAGAAAGACCACTCCATCAACAGCTTCACCGGATCGACCGCCAAGCCGCAGCCGCCCTATTCGCACGGGCCGGTCGAAACCGCGGTCGCGAAGGAACAACTCGCGAAGATCGTCAAGGCGCTGACCACCGTGCCCGAGGGCTTCGCGATTCAGCCCAAGCTGAAGAGCTTCCTGCTCGAGCGGCGCGCGAAAGCGTGGGCCAACGGCGGGCCCTTTGATTGGTCTTACGCGGAAGCTCTCGCCATGGGCTCCCTGCTCCTCGAAGGCATTCCCATTCGCCTCAGTGGCCAGGACTGCCGCCGCGGGACCTTCAGCCAGCGCAACAGTTATCTCTACGATCAAAAGTCGCGGGAACGGTATTCTCCGCTGAAGCACATCGAACCCGGCCAGGCGACCGCCTGCATCTATAACTCGCTCCTCAGTGAGTCCGGGGTGCTCGGGTTCGACTACGGTTATTCGCTGAACTATCCGGACCTGCTGGTGGCCTGGGAGGCGCAGTTCGGCGACTTCGCCAATGGCGCGCAGGTCATCATCGATCAGTTCATCAGCTCGGCGGAATCGAAGTGGCAGCGCCCCAGCGGCATCGTGCTGCTCCTGCCGCATGGCTATGAAGGCCAGGGTCCCGAGCATTCCAGCGCGCGGCTCGAGCGTTTCCTCCAGCTCTGTGCGGAGGACAATATGCAGGTCTGCAACCTGACCACCCCTGCGCAATACTTCCACGTGCTGCGCCGGCAGATGAAACGGCCCTTCAAGAAGCCGCTCATCCTGATGACGCCGAAGAGCATGCTGCGCCTCGAGGCCGCGGCTTCGAAGATTGAAGATCTGACCAACGACCGTTTCCACGAGATCCTCAGTTCGCCGCTGCTCGACAAACCCGATCGCATCAAGCGGCTCATCTTCTCCAGCGGGAAGATCTACTACGACCTGCTCAAATTCCGCGACGAAAACCAGATCCACAGCACCGCCTTCATCCGCGTCGAACAGCTCTACCCGCTGGACGAAGCGCAGCTCAAAGCCACGATCGCGCAGTATCCGAACGCCAAGACCTACGTCTGGTGCCAGGAGGAATCGCAGAATATGGGCGCCTGGGATTTCATCGGCTGGCGGCTCCGGCGCATGCTCGAAACTTCGATCTGGTATGCCGGCCGCGCCGCGAGCGCCAGTCCGGCGGTCGGCTCTCTGGCCAAGCACAAGAAAGAACTCGGGCTTCTCATCCAGGACGCTTTCACGCTCGGCTGAAGACCGGGCTTTTTAGCCGCCCTTCCATACTCTGGTGCGCCTGGGACCCCAAAATTCGCGCGCATTCTTGAGATGAGATTCTCCGATAATCCGCCTCCGACCGCCGAGGAAACAGGAAACCTGGTGGCACGGTACCTCTAGAGATCTCGTCGGAGATTCAGAAGACGGACTGACGTGGACGGGAGCGCTCTTTTTGCTTGATCGGACTTTTTTCCGAGTCGATAGTCCCGCCCGCTGTCAAACGGGCTGAGGATGCGGCTTTATTTGCTGCTTCTCTCTGCACCGTCCACCCTGGCAGCGGAAAAGATCGGGGTCTTAGCTCAGTTGGTAGAGCGCCGCAATGGCATTGCGGAGGTCAGGGGTTCGAACCCCCTAGGCTCCACTCTTTTTCGGACGGATGAAGCAAGGATCCAGGTCGAGCCGCGGAAAAAGTGCTGCGCGCGAGGGGCGAATCGTGGTTCGATCCAACTCACTCCATGAAGACGCTGACCCGACGCGACTTTCTCCGCACCACGGTGGCGGCCGGGCTGGCGACGCTGCCGGCGATCGGCGCGGCATCCGCCACTGGAGCCGGTCGGCCGAGGATTCGCATCGGCCAGATCGGCACCGCGCATGCGCATGCGGCGGGGAAGATGGGCGCGCTGCGGGCTTCGGAGGATTTCGAGGTCGTGGGCATCGCTGAGCCGGACGCTCGCCGGCGTGCGGCGGTGGAGAACACGCCAACGTATGCCGGCCTGTCGTGGATGCCGGAGGAGCAGCTTCTCGATGCGCCGGGCCTCCAGGTAGTGGCCGTGGAAACGGAAGTGAAGGAACTTCTGTCCACCGGTGCCCGCTGCATTGCGGCGGGAAAACACCTCCATCTGGACAAGCCCGCGGGCGAGTCGCTTCCGGCGTTCCGACACCTGCTGGCCGAGGCGGCGCAACGAAAGCTCACCGTGCAGATGGGTTACATGTTCCGCTACAACCCGGCCTTTCAGCTCTGCTTGCAACTCGTGCGCGACGGCTGGCTCGGCGAGGTATTCTCCATCGACACCGTGATGAGCAAAGTGCTTGGCGCGGCGGAGCGTGCGGAGCTGCTGCCCTACCGCGGCGGAGCGATTTTCGAGCTCGGCGGTCACGTCATCGACGCGGTCGTGCAAATCCTCGGCCGGCCCGCGAAAGTGACCCCGCACAACCGCAGCTCTTCACCGCTCGGCGATGGCTTCGCCGACAACCAGCTCGCGGTGCTCGAATATCCCCGGGCCACGGCGACGGTGCGCAGCGCGATCGTCGAAATCGAAGGCGGAACGCGGAGGCAATTCGTGGTTTGCGGGACGCGAGGGACATTCGAGATTCGTCCGCTCGAACCGCCGCAGGCCCGTCTCGCCCTCGATGCTCCGCGCGGGGAGTATCGGAAGGGCTATCAGGAGGTGAAGCTCACCCGCACTGGTGGTCGCTACGATGGCGATTTTGCGGATCTCGCGAAAGTCATCCGGGGCGAGAAGACCTTCGGCTTTTCTCCCGAGCACGATCTCGCCGTGCAGGAAACCCTGCTGCTCGCCAGCGGGCTGCCGGTGGAAACCCAGAGCCGTCCTGATCAGCAATAAACCTGCGCTGTGACGCAGGACCGGGTTCGCGACCTTTGCCCCGCGCGCTGTTAGCTCACGGGCGTTTTGACGGCTCCGCGCCCGGCGCGGGGTCTTTGATCTTCTGCAGCTTGAAGTTGGTGAAATACGCTTTTCCGGCGGCCGTCGGCGCCGGCCGGGAGGTGGACGCTCTCACCGTGAGATACGCCGGTTTCACCTGCTGGCCCGCAAAAGCCTCCACCAACGGCAGCGTAAACTCCCGTTCGACCTTGTTCCATTTTGTTCCGTTTGCCAGCTCCGGCATCGGCGCACGATAAATCATCACCAAGGGCGGATGGCCGTCCATCTCCGGGATGCGGATTACCTTGTTCTTCGTCCCTTTGCTCTCCGGATCCTTGCGGACCACTTCGGTGCGGGGATCCACGGCGTAAGCTTCGGCCTGCACCTTCGCACCGAAATCCGGCAGGAGCGCCTCCACCGCGATCCGATACGTCGCGCCCGGCACTGCGGGCACCAACGCCGTCTCGATCTTGCCTCCTTCATCGCGGGCCAGCCCCGGCGGCAGTTCGATCACCGCGCAGCGTTTGCCGTCCATGGTGGTCTGCTTCACGTAAGTGACGTTCTTTTTGGACCACTCCTGATACGGGAAATCGACGCGCCAGCCCTTGAGGGTAGGATCGGCAAAGTTCCAGTTCGAAATGAGATTCGGCTGGGCCAGCGCCGAGCTGCCAAGACAGACGCCGACCAAAACGAGCGGGAAGGTTCGAAGTTTCATTGGGGTGGCCTCGGAACATGGCAGAGCCGCACCGCTGGACCAATTCCTCTTTTGCGGCGAACTGACCGGGCCGAGACGGGGCGCTTCCCGCCAACGCAGTGATCGACGTCCCGCGCGGACCTGATTTCGGGATGGAAATCTTCAGAGCGACGGTCTAGAAGCACCCCGTGATTTCTGAATCCCAAGCTCCCGCGAATAATCCGGCTCACCTCGGACCGGCGCATGGCCAGAGGCTCAAAGCGGTTTCCGCCGCACCGGGCGTCCGGCTCGTTTTCATAGGCTGCCTTTTTGCGGCCCTGTCCGCGCTGTGCGAGGGCAGTGACCGGACGAACAGCGTGGTGAATCTTTCCCACTACGACACGGTTCGACCGGACTTTGGTCGGATGAGGCGTGAAGGGGTTGTCGGAGTCATCCATGAAGCGACGTATCCGCCGAGCACCCCGGATTTCGCCTACGGCGGGAGGCAGAATGCGGCGCTCGACGCGGGCCTCCTCTGGGGCGCCTATCACTACGCCAACGCGACCAACCCGACCCGGCAGGCGGACCACTTTCTGGACGTCGTGACGGCCAACTGGCGGCGCTCTGGAGGGCCTTCGGGCTCGCCGGGCGTCCTGTTGGTGCTCGATTTTGAAAAAAATGGGCATTACCCGGGGGGCACGATGGGAGTCGGACAGGCGGCCGATTTCGTGGAGCGAATCCGAAGCCGGACCGGAAGATATCCCGGCCTCTACTCGGGAGAGAATCGGATCAAACAAGTCTTGAACGAGCCCGGTCTGGACCCTGGCGTGAAGCGCAGCCTGCAGAACTGCTGGCTTTGGGTCGCGAATTACCATTACGTGCCGACCGCGACCGCTCCCTGGACGCGCTGGCACCTTTGGCAATACACCGGCGATGGCATCTGCGACCTCCCGCGGCTCGGATTTCCCACCAGCGTTGCCAATCTGCGGAATGTCGAACGCAACCTCTTCAATGGCAGCGCGAAGGACTTGCTGGGTTTCTGGCAGGCCAATGCCTGGCGCCCCTAAAGGCGGAGCAGTCGGTCCCCACGGTGACGCGCGTTTGACCCTCTCCCGCCCCCGGCCGTCCTTTCACCCTCCATCAACGACCGCACCCATGAAAACACCGACGGCAGAGCAACGCTCACTTTCTCTGATCAAACTCGGTCCCGTTCGCGTGCGGGCCCTGGCGATCGGAGCGCAAGCACTCGGGGCGCTGGCCTTGGGAACCATCGCGGTCGGAACGCTGGCCGTCGGCGCCATGGTTATCGGGCGGTTGTTCATTGGTCGGGCGCGCATTCGCAAGCTGCACATCGATGAACTGACCGTGGGCAAGCTCCGCGTCCGGGAGCGGTTCGACTCCCCGAACCCGCCGGTTTAGAGCGTGTCATGCACTTTTGGCCAGGCGGTCGCTTCGTGTTCCCGTGTATCTCTGGTCAGCGGCGGCTGGAGTAGCGGAGTATTGGAGTATTGGGAACTCAGGATCATCATTCCATTACTCCATCACTCCTCTT
>JAXDQW010000093.1:0-9497 GCA_034667665.1 Chthoniobacter sp. | reverse complement strand
CGCCGAAGCCCGGGCTGGAACTGCTCGACGTGCCGCCGCCCCCCATCGGGATCAACGACGTCCTCGTGCGGGTCGCCAAGACGGGCATTTGCGGCACCGATCTGCACATCGAGGCCTGGGACGCGTGGGCGCAGCGGGCGGTGAAGCCACCGCTCATCGTCGGCCACGAGTTCGTGGGCACAGTCGTCGAAATCGGGAGCAACGTCACCGGCTTCGCGCCGGGCGAGGTCGTGTCCGGCGAGGGGCATGTGGTGTGCGGCCGCTGCCGGCACTGCCTGGCCGGCCGCCGGGAGCTTTGCCCCCACACCATCGGCCTGGGTGTGGGCCGCGACGGCGCCTTCGCCGAGCTCGTGGCCCTCCCCATGACCAACGTCTGGCACCACTGGCCCGGGATCGACGAGGACGTGGCCGCCATCTTCGACCCGCTCGGCAACGCGGTGCACACCGCCCTCGCATTTCCAGTCCTCGCCGAGGACGTGCTGGTCAGCGGGGCCGGGCCCATCGGCCTGATGGCTGTCGCCGTCGCTCGTCACGCCGGCGCCCGCCACGTCGTCGTCAGTGAACCGAACGCCTACCGGCGGGCCCTGGCGGTCCGGATGGGTGCCACCGTGGCCATCGACCCCGGGGAGCATGCGCTCGACCGGGTCTTCGCCGAGCTCGACATGGTTGAGGGCTTCGACGTCGCCATGGAGGTGTCGGGCAACCCTGCGGCCCTGACGGCGGCGCTGGCCGCCATGGCTCACGGTGGCGGTGTTGCCGTGCTCGGGCTGCCGGCAGAGCCGGTCAGCCTCGACATGGGCGAGATCGTGCGCAAGATGCTGACGATTCGCGGCATCTACGGCCGGGAGATGTACGAGACCTGGTACAAGATGACGGTGATGCTCGAGAGCGGGCTGAAAATTGCGCCAATCATCACCCATCGCTTCCACTACACGGAGTTCGAGCAGGGCTTCGCCGCGATGAAGTCCGGCTCGTGCGGAAAGGTGATCCTCGATTGGGAATGAGCGCGCTGAGCGAGTTCCTGGCGCGGGTCCCGAACCTCGTGGATCATGCCGCGGTGGCGGTCGCCGCGATCGGCGGTGTGCTCGCGGCGCGCGGCAAGCAGATCGATCTCTTCGGCGTCCTCGTTCTCGCGCTGGTCACGGCATTTGGCGGGGGGACGGTGCGCGACTTGATGATCGGCGATCTGCCGGTGGCGTGGCTGCGCGACCTCCCGCTCGTCGCCACCGCCGCCGGGGCGACGGTGGTGACCTTCGCGGTCGCTCGCGTCTGCGAGTTGCCGCGGAATCTCCTGCTCATCGCCGATGCGTTTGCGCTGGCGCTTTTCACCACGAGCGGCGCGGAGAAGGCGCTCGGTTTCGAGGTCGCGCCGGTGATCGCGGTCGTGATGGGCGTGATCACGGGCGTCGCCGGCGGCATCATTCGGGACGTCCTCACCGGCCAAATCCCGCTCGTCTTCCAGCCCCACATTCACCTCTACGCCACCGCGGCGCTGCTCGGCGCGACCGTATTCGTTGGGCTCGCGCAGGTGCCCGGCCTGGCCCACGCCAGCCTGGCGATCGGCAGCGCGGTGACCCTGCTGCTGCGGCTCGCCGCCATCCGCTGGAAGCTCGCCCTGCCCGTCTTCAGCCACGCGGAGACGCGCGAGCTCGCCCCTTTCGCCCGCGAAACCAATTCCCCAACAAAACCATGATCCGATCCCTCCTCCTCTCCGCACTCGCCGCCACTGCGCTTGCGTCCGCCCACGCCGAGTTGCGCGTGCCTGCCTTCACCGCGTATCTCGATCCAAATCCGAACGGCGCGTCGGTCTCCGAAAAGTCGGGCCTTACCGGCTGGCGTGATCCGGCGTTGAAAGTCTCGTGGTTTGGCGAAATCAAGACGCCCGGCAAGCTCGATTGTTCGCTCACGCTGCGCTTGCCGGCGGCTGCTGTTTCCAAGCTGCGGCTGACCGTGGCCGGCCGTTCTCGCGAAGCCACCGCGAAAGGGGACGCGGCGAATCCGGTGACGGTGAGCTTCGGCTCGTTCGAGATCGCGAAGCCGGGCTACCAGCGGTTCGCGCTCGAGTCGCTGAATCCCGCGGGCCAGCCGTTTGGCGACCTCGACGCGCTGGTCCTCGAAGGCCCCGCGACGGCTGACGCGCACTTCAACCTCAAGCCACGCCGCAACGCCGCCTCCGTCCACTTGCATTACCCGCTGCCGAAGGACACGAAGATCGCGGCCTTCTATTGCGAAGCGACCGGCGTCGAGGATCCCGTTGCGACCTACTACATGGCGTGCGGCTGGCACCGCGGCTACTTCGGGATGCAGGTCAACAGTGCGACCGAGCGACGCATCATCTTCAGCGTCTGGGACAGCGGCGGCGAGGCCGTCGATCGCAGCAAGGTCGGCGATGAAAATCGCACGAAGCTCATCGCCAAGGGTGAAGGCGTGAACGCAGGCGATTTCGGCAATGAAGGCACCGGCGGCCACAGCCATCTGACTTACTCGTGGAAGACCGGCGAAAAGCAGCGTTTCATCGTCACCGCGAAACCGACCGACGAAACGCACACGATCTATTCCGGCTACTATTTTCATCCGGAGAAGAAGCAATGGATGCTCATCTCGAGCTGGAAAGCGCCGCGCGATGGAAGCTGGCTGCGCGGGCTCTATTCGTTCAGCGAGAACTTCAACGGCAACAACGGCCACCTCCCCCGCAAAGCGCTCTTCGGCAATCAATGGCTGCGCACCACTGACGGTCAATGGATCGAGCAGACGGCGGCGAGCTTCAGCCACGACGGCACCGGCAAGGCCGATCGCCTCGACCGGTTCATGGGCGTCGAAGCCGGCCAGTTCTTCCTCTCGAATGGCGGCTTCGTTCCCGGCTTCACCAAATACGGCGAGCAGTTCACCCGCCCGGCGACGGGAAAGCCGCCGACTGATTTCCAGCCCCCCGCGGTCACTGAAACTTCCGCTCGGTGATGAACCGCGCTGTTGCCTCCCTCTTCGCGCTGGGTGTCGCTGTGGCGACGCTCGGAGCGCAAAGCGTGAGCTACACCGTGCCCGCGAAAGGCTGGGACGCGAGCCTCGGGTCGCATCGGATCGTCGTGCGGGCCGAAGCGTCGGCGGGAGCCGTGCGCGCGCACCTCGATTGGCGGCGGCGCGATCCCGAGCCGGAAAAACACGGGGTCGTGGTGGTTGATGCGAAAACGGGCGAACGGCTGAAGAATGTGCTCGCGCTGAACATTGGCAGCGAAACCGGCGAGGTCGTCTTTGAGCCGGTCAGCGGCGCGGGTGAATACCTCATTTACTATCTCCCCGGCGATCCGGGCCGCGGCGCGTTTCCTTCGGCGAAGTATCTGCCGGCCGGGGAAACGGCGGCGCCGGCGTGGCTGGCGGGAATCGATCGAACGAGCGGCGGCCTGGCGAAACTCCCCGGCGCCCAGGTGGTGCGGTGGGAGGCGCGGACCGAGCACGACCGCTTCACCGAGATGGAAATCATCGCGACGCAGGCCGAGTGTGATGCGTGGCTGGCGCTGCGCACTGGCGCGCCTTTTGCCGTTTTTCCCGAAACGCGGGAGCGCGCGGTGCGGATGTTCGACCACGTTCCCGAACTGTGGCTGAAGCGCGACGCGGCCCCGGAGTTCACGCCGCGGGTGAATGAGTTCTTTCCCTTCCAGCTCGGCCTCTGGGCCGCGCGCGGTGAGTTGCGCGATGTGCAGGTCGTCTTTTCCGAGCTGGTCGGCGACGGCGGTGCGCGGATTCCCGCGACATCGTTGCGCTGCCTGCAATGCGGCGGAGTCGATTGGAAAGGCGCGCCCTTCCAGCAGCGGATCGACCTGCCGGCGGGACGCATCCAGTCGCTCTGGTGCGCGCTCGACCTCGGCGCGGAAGTGAAACCGGGCCACTACACCGGGATGGCCGAAATCCGCGCCACCGGGCTGCCGCCGCAACGGGTTCCGCTGACCTTCACGGTCGATGGTCCCGCGCTGGCCGACCGAGGCGACAGCGAACCCGCGCGCCTCGCCAAGCTGCGCTGGCTGGATTCGACGATCGCGCAGGACGACACACCGACCCGCGGCTTCCCGCCGCTGGCCATCGAAGGCCGCGTCGTCCGCCTGCTCGGGCGCGCCGTGACGCTCGGCGAAAACGGTCTGCCCGTGCGGATCACGAGTTACTTCCATCCTGGGGTGACCAAGCTCGTCGAGCAGCCCACTGAGATTCTCGGAGCGCCAATGCAATTCGTGGTGGAACTCGCCGACGGCGCTCCGCTGCCGCTCACTGCCTCCGATTTCCATCTCGAAAAATCGCCCGCCGGCGGCGCCGCGACCTGGTCGGCGACGCTCAAAGGCGACGCGGTGACAATCGACGTGCAAGGCCGGTTGGAGTTCGACGGCCACACCGAGCTGCGCTGTATGCTTCGGACGACGCGTCCGATCGCCGTGCGCGACGTGCGCCTCGAAATCCCGCGCACCGCGGCGACCACGCCAATGATCCTCGGCCTCGGCCATTACGGCGGCGCGACGCCTTCCGACCTCGACTGGAAATGGGACGTCGCGAAGAAGCATCAGGACGCGGTGTGGCTCGGGGCGGTGAATGCCGGACTGCGCGTGCAACCGCGCGCGGAGAACTACGTGCGCCCTTACGTGAACATCCACTACGTGCGTCAGCCGCTGAATGCCCCGGCCTCGTGGGACAATGCCGGCAGGGGCGGCATTCGCTTCATGCGCGACGGTAAAGACGCGGGGCTGAGCTGCTTCTCCGGCGCCCGCACGCTGGATCCCGCGCAACCGCTGCACTTCGATTTTGACCTCAGTATCACGCCCTTTCGCATGCTCGACACCGCGGCGCAGTGGCGTGATCGCTACTACCACGTCGGTGGGGTGACAGATCCGGCAAAGATCCGGGAGACCGGCGCGAACGTGGTCAACATCCACCAGGGCAACGCGCTCAATCCTTTCATCAACTACCCCTTCCTCACCGCTGACAAGTTGCGTGACTACGCCGCGAAGGTTCACGCGGAGGGGATGAGGGTGAAGTATTACTACACGGTCCGCGAGCTGACCAACTTGACGCCCGAGCTCTTCGCGGCGCGGGCGTTCGGCAGCGAGCTCATCGCGCGGGGCCAGGGCGCGGGCCACGCGTGGTGCGAGGAGCATCTCGGCGGCGAATACTGGCAGGCCTGGGCGGAGCCGGCGACGAACGACGCGAGCATCCTCACCGCCAGCCTGGGCCGCTGGAACAATCTCTACCTCGAAGGGCTCGACTGGCTCGTGAAGAACGCCGGGTGCGACGGACTCTATCTCGACGACATCAGCTTCGACCGCACGGTGATGAAACGCGCGCGCAAGATCCTCGACCGCGCGCCCGAGCTGCAAAAGCGCGGCGGCGGGCTCATCGACCTGCACTCGTGGAACGAAGCGCGCGACGCCCGCGCCGGATATGCCTCGTGCGCGCTCCTCTTCATGGACTCGTTTCCGTTTGTGGACCGGCTCTGGTTTGGCGAAGGCCATCCCTACGACGGTCCGCCGGAACAGACGCTCGCAGCAATCAGCGGCATCCCTTTCGGACTCATGGGCGAGATGCTGCAGGGCGGCGGCAACCCCTGGCTCGGCCTCACGTTTGGCATGACGAACCGCCTCGGCTGGCAGGGTGACCCCCGCGCGATCTGGAAGCTGTGGGACGACTTCGGCGTGCGCGAGGCGGAATTCATCGGCTGGTGGGACAGCACCTCGCCGGTGCAAACCGACGTGCCGGGCGTGAAAGCGACGATTTGGAAAAAGCCCGGGCGCACCCTCGTGGTGGTCGGAAACTTTGGCGACCAATCCGTGCGCACCCGGCTCGCGATCGACTGGCCGGCGCTTGGATTGCACGCGGAGAAGGCGTCGTTGTTCGCGCCGGAGATGCCGAAGCTCCAACCGGAACTGGTGCTCCGGCCCGGCGATCCGATCGCCATCGCTGCGAAGCGCAGCCTCACCTTCATCCTCGACGAAACCCCGCGCGAACGAATCGGAAACACCGGTGGGCTCGCCTTCGACCAGGCGAAGTTGATCTTCGACGAGACGTTCACCCCGCGGCCGCGCGACGGCTGGAAAGAGGTCACCGCAGCGGGGGCGGAAAGCGTGAAGCCCGACAAGGAAGGGCTCGTCTTTCTGGCACCAGCGAACTCTCACGCGTGGGCGGAGCACGCGCTGCCGGCCGGCGCGGCGGTCATCGCGGCCCAGCTCCGCCAGGACGCCGGCGACGCGGCGCAGCAGTGGGGACCGGGCCTGGCGCTCGTCTGGCCCGATGGGAAGTTCTTGAAAGCGAATCGGCGCCGGGACGGTCGCTTCGGGCTGAGCGTGAATGGTGCGGAACGCCTCGCCGGGATTTGCGACATCGATGCCCCGGTGACGATCGCCTTCATCCTCGGCCACGACGCCGTGCGAATCGTGGCGACCGGCGCGGGCACCTTCCAACAGGACGAAGAGCTCGCGACCATCCCGCGCGTTCAGTTTTCGGGCGTCCCGGCGACCATGCGGGTCGGAAAGATGTCCAACACCGGACAGCCACAGGATCACTTGCAACGCGGAGAAACCGGCTGGAGCCGATGCGATTGGGTCCGCGTTTATCAAGAGTGATCGCCGTCCACGAATCACCACCCGCCATGCACAAGTCCTTATCGCTTTTCTTGAGCCTGCTGGCCGCAGCCGCGTTCGGAGCGGGAGCCGGAAAGAGCAACGACTTCGACGGACGCCGCGCGCTGATCATCGGCATCGATGGATGCCGCGCGGACGCGCTGCGCGCCGCGATGGAGCAAGGACGCGCTCCGAATCTCAAACGCCTCGCTGACGAGGGCGTGGCGGTCTGGGATGCGTATGCGGGCGGCGAACTCGGGCAGCCCACGCAGCAGCCGACGAAAAGCGGCCCCGGGTGGAGCACGGTCCTCACCGGTGTCTGGACCGACCAGCACGGGGTCTCCGATAACAGCTTCGCCGGGCAGAAGTTCGCGCAAGCGCCGCATTTCCTGCGGCGGCTGAAGGAGCTGCGTCCCGCGTCCTCGGCTTCCTCGCTCTGCTCGTGGCCCGCGATCAACCCCAACATCGTCACGCTCTCGGAGGTGAACGCGCAGCCCTTTGTCGATCTCAAGTTCCAGGCCGTCTTCGACAAGACGAATGCCGAGCCTGACTGGATCGAGCGCGACCGCAGTGTGCGCGATCGGACCGTGCAGCACTTGCGGGAAGACAATCCCGACGTCGTCTTTGTCCACTTCGATCAAGTGGATGAAGCCGGTCACGACGCGGCGAAGACCGGCAGTCGATTCGCACCCGACGACCCGCAATACCTCGCCAGCATTTCCACCGTGGACGGCTATGTCGGCGAACTCCTGGCTGCGCTGCGGCAACGCCCGCGCTTTGCTGAAGAGCGCTGGCTGATTCTCGCCACGACCGAGCACGGCGGGCGCGGCAACAACCACGGCGGACAGTCCGCCGAAGAGCGCGGCATCTGGTTGATCGCGCACGGCGCCGGCGTGCGCCGCGCAAACGAAGGTCGGCCGATCAGCCACGCCGCCGTGCCACCCACGGTTTTCGCCTGGCTCGGCGTGCCCGTCTCGCCCGAGTGGAAGTGGGTCGAGCCATCTTTCATTTCTTCTCCCTGAGCCGCGTGCAAATCTAAACCCGCATCCGGTGAAGACCCGAGCCGCAACCAAGGAGCCGGGGCGCCCCCGCCCCAAGAGCAACTCGGGGCGAGGGCGCCCCGGCTCCTTGAGGGAGCCGCGCGTCGTGAGCTTTACAAAGACGCTCCAGCGTTGGGTCCGATGTAGTGGAAGACCTACTCGACCAGGCCGCGCCGTTTGGCGTTACGCCAGGTTCAGCGCACCGCCTTCGCAGAGGTCGGGTTTGCCGAAGGTCTGGAGGTCGTGACCCATGGCGTGGGCGACCGCGAGCCAGAGGCGGTTGTGGGCGGCTTTCTCGAACTTCAGGCTGCGACCCATCTTGAAGCCGGGGGCACCGCCGACCATGACGCACGGGATGTTGTCGAGGGTGTGCGAGTTGCCTTTGCCGAGCTCGTTCGTCCAAACGAGCAGGGTGTGATCGAGCATGCTGCCTTCGCCGGTGGGCTCGGGCGTTTCGGCTAGGCGCTTGGCCAGGTAGGCAAACTCGCCGGCGAACCACGTGTTGATCTTTTGCAGCTTCTCGTAAGCGCCCGTATTGTTGTCGGGCTCGTGCGAGAGCGAGTGGTGGCCTTCCTCGACTCCGAGCCAGCGCATCTGCGCCTGGCCGACGGAGCGCATGTATTGCAGCGTGGCGACGCGGGTCATGTCGTTGGCGAGCGAGTTGACCAGCAGGTTGATCTGCATCCGGCTGATCTGCGGAGTGTTGTCGTTGACCAGCTCGACGCTCGGGTCGAGCTCGGGCATCGGGTGCGCTAGCTTCGTGTCGGTGTCGCCCCTCTGCAGTTCCTGTTCGAGGTTGCGGACGAGCGTGACGTGCTGTTCGAGCAGCGCTTTGTCGCGCGCGCTTAGTTTGGCGGAGACGCGCGTGAGGTCGTCGCGCACATCGTCGAGGATGCTCACAAGGCTGTCGCGGTCCTTCATGCGGCCGTAGAGCTTGCCGAACATTTGATACGGATCGTCCACCGGCGCGATGGGTTGATTCGCTCCCGCGTAGCTCATGCGCGTCCACGGATCGGCACGGTCGGGCACAGCCACGCCGAATTCGAGCGAGCCAAAGCGCGTGTGCGTTTCCGGGCGGCTCTGGAGGGCATTCTTGATCTCCTGGTCGATCGAGATGCTGCCCGCCCAGCCCGCCGGACTGCCGCCGCCGCCGCGGATATTGCCGGGCAGAAGCTCGCTGCCCGTGAGCAGGCAACTCATGCCGCGCATGTGATTGTCGCCGTCGCCGTGAACTTTGTTGCAGACGCCATTGAGCACGAGGGTGCGGTCCTTGAACGGCTCGAGCGGCTGCAGGATTGATTTGAGGACGAGCCCATCGCCGGCCGCGTCGGGCCAGAATTCATTCGGCAGCGTGCCGTTTGGCGAAAACATGATCACCACGCGCTGGCGCTTTTGCGGAAGCGGCGCGCCGGTGAGGCTCGGCAGGCCAGCGAGGAAAGGCATCGCAGCGGCGGAGACACCGACGTGACGGAGAAATTGGCGGCGGTTGAGCATGGTACTTAATAATCTGCATCGCCGGTTCTTCTTGGGCACGTTTATTCGGTCGAGAGCATCGCCCGCCAGGTGATTGAGGCTGACGACGGGGCGGCTGACGGAAAAACATCCAACACCCAACACCCAACATCCAACATCCAAAGGACCTCGCGGACGTGCGCCAGCGGGCATTGGATGTTGGGCGTTGGGTGTTCATCCCGAACCAAGAATCACGCCCGCGTGTTCCGTTTCCTCAGCCGAAACGATGCAGTTGGATACGGCGCATCGCATTGGCCCAAGGAGCGGCGTGCGTCCCGCCGCCGACCCACTAACGCCCGAAGGGCCGTACCAAACGGTGAGCGCCCCCCGCAGAACCCACCCGGCGGCGAGA
>JAXDQW010000092.1:0-7001 GCA_034667665.1 Chthoniobacter sp. | reverse complement strand
CCGCCGATGACGTGGCGACGAAATACAGCCGCAACGGCGGCGGTCTTTCGGATGTGCTGCGCCGCAATGCGACGGCGGTGCTCCGGGCGCAGGAGATTTCGGGTGAAACGCGGGTGCCGATCGAGCTGCTCGCCGCGCAGCTCTGGCCGAACGCCACGCAGCTTCTCGCCGCGAGCAATTCGCCGCCCGCGCCGCCGCCGGAGCCTGGCTCGATCGAGGCGGTGGGCGACAAGGGTGCGAAGCAGATCTTCGACATCCTCACCGCGGTCGCGACGGGCCAGCTCGACCGCGAGAGCGCGGTGCAAACGCTGATTACCGTTTACGGACTTTTTCCCGAGCAGGCGGAACAGATCGTTCCACAGCCGCTCCCGCAACCCAAGATCGAGGAGACGGTGCCCGGTGCAAGCCGTGGCACGCTCCGTGCAAACAAAGATGAAAGCGAGAACCCATGAAACACTGGCAACAAATCCGGCACATCCGGCGAGCCCTTGGACAATTCAGCCGCTGGACCCTTCGCAAGCAGCTCCGCGCCTGCCGCTTCCTGTGAGCGAACCGGAGAGCATCGACGACGCGGATGAGATGCTCCGCTCGCTTCTGTGTCACGCCGACAAAGCCGCGCAAAAGGCGATCGAGCGGCGGGGTCGGGATGAATGCTTCCGGCACGACGTGGCGAAGCTGCGCCTCGCGCGCAACCGCCTGGCCGAGCTACTCCTGTTCGTTCCGCCGTCGGACCTATGAACCCGCACCAGCGACAATCTTGTATTGCGCGGCATCAGGACGAATATCAATACATCGAGGTCACGAGAGCGACCGAACAAGACGAACGACAATGGCGGCAAAAAGTCCTCGTTCGCGTGGTGATGCGAAGGTAGCCTTTAACACCTAAGGGGGCCGTCGAACTATTTCGCTCTTTTGAGCTCATCAGCCGGATCGCACATTCCGGAATAATCTACCACGCGGTAGATTCGGCGTGGTCAACCGCAGTGCCTCCTTAGGGCTGAAAAAATGGGGGAGATAACTCCCCCGTATTATTCTACCAGCGCTGCATTCAGCGCCGGGCATGGCTACTTCCCTTTTTGCTCGATGAGCTTGATCAGCTCCTTGAACGCGATCGGGCCATAGACTACAGGCGAGGATACTAACGTGATGATCACGACGACCCTAAACGTGCAGGCTTGTAGCTTTTGCAGCAGTTGATTAACTAGCTCGGCGATATCGACAGAATGTCGAAGCCAGCATTTAATCCAAAGAACAAAGGACTGTTTCTTTGGTCTAGTCTTTATGGCGTAGGTTCCTGTTCATGGTTAGAATGGAAAGACGCCCAGCCGGTTCGACGGCTTACCCCTCAGATGTCAAAGAACTACGGTTTGCCTACTACACCCATTTTGCACCGGGTCAAGCCAATATGATGACCCCAGGTCTCGCCGGATCAGTGAGGGCCGAATCTCCCTTGCATGATGTCGTCGTCCGAGGCTCGCAGCCTGTGCGACAAGGGCCACAGGTCTCGCGCAGGGCTTGATCCATTCCCACCCGGCGCGTCTTGGTTCTAGCTTCAGGATTTCAGCTCGCGACACGTGTTGACAGCCTCTCGCATTTTCCAATGAGCACCATCTTTCACGCCTTCATGCGCCAGCAGCCGCCTACTTACACGCCGCCTGAGAACAGACGGAAGCGCTCGGTCACCCGCACGGCAGCGATCGTCGCCGGGGGCACTGGTCTCGCGTATGGAGGCGTCCAGGTCGGTCGTGCAGCCGTGGAGGTGCGGAAGGCAGCCGCCGCTGCTGAAGATGCCGCAAGGAAGCACGCTCGTGCGATGGACAACGTCGCCTCAGTCAGTGGCGCCGTGCGCAAGGTTGGCCGAGTGGCGGCTGCTCCGGTGCGGGCGGTGAAGAAGGTGTTTGGGTTTGCGGCTTCGCAGGGAACTTCCGTCGGGCGGGATCGCTACGTGAAGCAGATCCACGAAAAGGATGTCGATCGCGCGAGCGGCCAGTATGTTCGCAGCAGTGGGGCAGGCGCACTGCTCGGGATGGCGCTTCGGAAAAGCGGGTCGCGGAAAACGGCTGCATTGAAGGGTGCCGGCGCGGGCCTCGCCGCGCAGGCGATAACGCGCGCAGGGACCGCGCAGACGAAGGACAACTATGGCGACCGTGCGCCCGGCGCCAAGCTTGTGGACAAGGTCCCAGCGCCGGCGCTGCTCGCGGCAGCCATCACGGCGGCCAGTCCGAAGGTGCGCGCCAAGGCGCGCGCAGCGAAAGCCGCCGCGGGGCGAGCGGTGCGCCGAGGGGCGCAAGCGGCGCCGCAATTTGCGGGCGATGTCGTGCGCGAGTCGGTGAAGGGGATGTTCGGTTTTTCCCGGGGCGATGCGCTGCTCCATGGCGCAGCCCTGGCAGGCGGGATCACCGGCGCCGATGTGCTGACGAACTCGATCGTGCCTGAGAAGGGCGAGACGCGGGCGCACGCCGCCGGCAAGGGATTGGTGAAGGGTGCGATCTACGGCAGCACCCTGGCCATCGCGGAGCCGGCCATCCTCGCGGCGCTCAAGCGCCTCGGTCCGAATCGTCGGAAGAGCCGCGCCATCGTCCCGCTCGCCTTGCGCATTGGCGCGGGCAAGGTACTCGCGTTTCGCGGCCGTCAACAACTCTACACGGACACGCCGACGGCGAAGGGCGTCTTTGCTGATCCGCTCAAGGGGGCCAGTGGTGAGCAGGATGTCTATACGCGGGACGAGCACGGCAACCGGACGCGCGTGGACCTGCCAATGGGTCACGCGCAGGTGCTTCGTGCGGCGATGAACAAAGGACGCGATGTCCACAAGTGGGGTTCGCGCACCGGTCACCTGGCCGGCGATGTCGCGGACGCCGTGCGCGGCAAGCGCAAGGTCGATGAGCGTGGGCGGCCGTTGAAACGCGAATGGGAGAAATCCTATTTCCGGAACATGGTCGGCAGCGCGGTCGTCGGCGCCGGTCTGCTCGGCCACGCCGCGGCGATGAAGCACAAGCCGGCCTACCGCCGAAGCGTGAGGAACAAGGTGGGTTGGGCGAAGCAGAAGGCGAACAGCGTGGTGCCCGATCTCTTTCCGCTCGCCGCGAAAGGGCGCCAGGTGGCGTTTGCTCGTCTTCCGAATGGCCGGCTGATCGCCTTCGACTACTCTGCACCGGATTGGGATGTGCGCGACCAGCGCGGCCGGTCAGCTCGCGTGTTCGCTCCCGGCTCCCAGGCGCGCGATCGCCGGGAGAAATACTGGCACGAGCGCACGTCGAACATCCGCAAGCTCGCGATCGTAGGCGCGATCGTCGCCGCCGCAGGCGGCGGGGCGGCTGGCTTCAAGCTCGGCCAGACGCGCGGGGTGAAGGCTGCGCTACGCACGCGAGCCAAAAAGGCTGCTGCCACCCGGGCTGCGCGCGCCCAGACCGCTGGCGAGGCCGAGGATGCCGCGATCGAGCGGATGAAGCGCCAAGGGGGTGCAAGCTGAAGGGCAGTGAACTCAGCAAAAGGGTTACCCATAGAAAATCACAGGGAGGTGGTGTTCCACGCTTAAGGTGCAAATGCGCTGAAGCTCTTCAGCATACCAGCGTGCATCAGCGACGGGATTTGATTCGTCCTCGGCCTTGGCGGTGGGAACCATGTCGAAGAATGGGAGCAGTTCGGCGAGCTCATGAAGGATCGTCTGGGTGGACGCTACGTCGTGATGGAACGGGCGGCCCCATGCGGTGAAAGGCTCAACCAAATGCAGTCCTTCGAATGGCACGGGCAGGAAATAGCCGGTGTTGAGGCTGTGCCGGATCAAAGTAGGAAACTGCCTATGCGGTGCTTTCGCGACCTGCCAAATCGGATGCTCGTAGTAGTTGCCTTTCGGTGGGTAGGTGAACTCTGGAAGCGTGTCACGATGTTCGAGCCAAGCCGCGAACGCCCGTAGAGTCACTGGATGGTGATACTGCTTATTGTAGTGGATATCGCCCGTATCTGGCCAATCGACTGTGGCACCGGTCAGTCCAGTGAGCTCCTGTTTGAGGGCGGTGACTTCCTGGATTGCTGTCTCTCGGCGCTCTTCCGGAGTCGGTTCGGGTTCAGGAGGAATAATATCAAGAACCCCGAATCTTGCGAGAAACCGAATATACCAAGGTAGTTGGGGACGGAGCGCTGCTCCTGAAATAATTGTTGGCTTTATTCCAAGCGTCGCCTCGATGGGAGATGTGAAGTCGCCGGCCTTGAAGCGCCAGAGCGGCATCACGTAAACGTCAAGAGCCATACGCATCGAGGGCTTACCTCGTAATCAGCTGCCAGGCTAGCGGCGATTTGCAACGCGACATTCGAAGGTCGCGCCAGTTGACAAGGCTTCCAGACAGAAAAGCCACCATGAAGAACGACCTCATCGTTGCCCTTGTCGCGTTGGAACAAAAACTCGACACTGTTCTCTTCCGCTCGCCGGAAGAGGAAGAACACCACATCGGCCGCAATATCGCCATTGCTGGCGGGGGCGGGGCTGCCGCTGGCGGCGGTCTGCTCGCTGACCGCGCGATCATGCGGAAATACGGGCAGCGGCAGCTCATCGGCACCGGCGAAATCAAGCCGGGCTCTCCGCGCTCCGTGCTGGGCCGCATCGCCGCCACGGGCGAGACGTTCGGGGGCAGCGCTGCGGTCGGCCGTCGCGCGGCCTATGGTGCCGCCGCGAGCGACATCGGCCAGCGCGTGAGCAATATCTCTCGCGCTGCACGCACTGCCGGCAGGCAGGCTTACCGCGTCACGCGCGACAACGGCGAGGGAGTGCTCACGGCAGTCGGTCGCGGGCTCAGGAAGGGCCTCAAGGTCGGCGTGTCGAAGCTGAGCGTCGGCGGAGACGTGACGGATCGCCTGCTCGCTCTTGCAGCGAAGGCGGACGACGTGCTCGCGTTCGACCTGGACATGGGCGACCACATCGTTCGGCACATCGGCGGGCCGGTGGGCGTCGCGGCCACGTCGAAGAAGGGCAAGAAGGGTGAGGCGTTCAAGGAGAGCCTCGGGCAGCTCATCAAGAGCCACGCCATTGGGATCGGCGCAGGCTTCGGCGGCGGCGCGCTGCTCGGCGGTGGCCTCGCCGCAGCCAAGGTGCTGCGTCAAGGTCGCGGCGGGTTGAAGGCCGCAAACTCGCTCGCCCGGCGCAACATGCTCAAGGAAGCGGCCAAAGCCGGCGACCTCACGAAGGGCGCGCTCCGCGGCGGGTTCGTCGGCGCCACTGTGGGCAATGTCGTCGGTGCACTTCACGGCACGCATGGGAAGAACGCGCGGGAGATCCAGAAGAAGCATCACGCCTAACCTTAGGTAAGGACGCAGAACGCCTCACTGACGATGCGACGAGTCATTTCCTTCGAGGGCAGAACGCTCGTGCCTGGCATGATCGAGGCCGCGGTGGAGTTCGCCGATGGCGGCGGCAAACCGCGCAACGCGAACGGCGAGTTTGAATCGAACGATGGCGGAGTCGTTGATTCGCACACCATGACGCGGGCCTACGGGCCTCCACCGTCCGCCACTAATCGAATGCTGCCGGGCATGGCCGCCAGTGCTGGCGGGATCACCGCCGCCGCTCTGCTCGCCCGCAAATTGAAGCGTCGCAAATAACCATCATGGATATCCCACTCAGCGTCATTCTCGGGGTCGGCTCCGGCCTGGTCACCGCGATCGTGTTCATCTTTCGCCTGCTCACCGCCGCGCAGGATCGCCGCCTCGAGGCCGCGGAGAAGCGCAACCAGACGACGATGGAGCATCACGAAGCCTTCGTCCGGAAAGCGGAAGAGGAACGCAAAGCTTCGGCTCAAGATCGCGAGCGTTACATTGCGCAGTTGGAGAAGCTCGTCACCACGATCGCCGCAGAGCGCAACGTCTTGCAGGAGCAGATGATCCGGACCGTCGCCTCGAACACCGAGGCGCTGAATTGCAACACCCGCGCCCGCGAAGCCGCCACCGTCGAGGTGGAGCAGCTCATGAAGGAGGTCGCCGGCGTCGTGATCATCAAACTCGTTGATCTGGGCGTACTCCCGATTCCCGGAAGGATTCCGCTTTCGTCAGGTGTTTCAGTTCCCGAACCCAGCCATCCCAAAGCGGCCGCGAGTAAATGAGGTTCGCCGGGACGCCCAGCGTAGATCAGGCGCAAAACTGGCACTGATCTCAAGCGGATGACCTGCAACCTAGGTTTCGACGCCTCATTTGAGCGTTTTGATGCTATCGCGTATGGCTGCCTTCCCTTCATCGGTCATCTCTACCGCCAGCTCGCGACTGGTTGATTCGGACTCTTGAAGAGTGACGGAAAGCTCGATCAACTCCAACGTGTCTAAGTTGAACAGGATGTTGTAGCGGAAATCCCGCTTTTTCGGTTGAATGCGAAGCAAAATATAGGGAGGAAGAGTGTGGCTGTCGTGATACCAAGATGCGGAAACGCGCAGATCGTGAGGCGAATCAAAGAAGCTTTGCAGGAAAGGGTGGAGCGTCATCGCATGTTTTCCGATCCGCAGTCGAAAGGCTTTCTGGTCGAATTCAGCCGGGGCGTATTTCGCGGGCAAGCCGACGAGCGCCGATCCCTTGATTTCGATGTGCGTGTCTTCGTGAGCGAGGAGCGCGCTGTGCAATGCGGCCATCACTAAGGAGCAAACCGCAAAATAAAGACGCGTCCTCATGTTTAGGCGCATCTCTGTTGAACGAACGCATGCGCAAATCCCTCTTTGGTAGCCTTGCGGGCGGATCGATCGCGGTCAACGTGGTGAGCAACCTCGTGAACAAGAACGTCGTTAAGGTAGAAGTCTCGAAGGTCGTCAATGTAGCGGCGCTGCGCCTCGCTGAAAAGGTAGGCACAAAGGAACACGCATGAGCGCCAGTAGATACCGTAGCAGTAGAGGGAACTCGCCCAGCATCGTTGCTGTTTGCGTGTGCCAGCGAGAAGAAAGACCGCACGAAGGTCCTCCAGATGATCCGACGGCATACATGCAAGTCGGTGCTCAACCTGCGCGGCCCGACAAACATGGATAAAATCC
>JAXDQW010000091.1:0-56072 GCA_034667665.1 Chthoniobacter sp. | reverse complement strand
TGTGGCCTACGTCCTCAGCGGCGGCGACCCCCACAACGCGATGTTCGGGAAGAACTGAGACGGCCGTCCCGTGGAGGCGCCCCAAGGAGCGGCGAGCGTCCCGCCGCCGACCCACCCGCCCGCGCAGCGGCAAGCGTCTCCTCATGTCGTCGCGTGGGTTCGTGGTGAAGATTGCCGCTGCGCGGGGCGTGTGGGTCGGCGGCGGGACGCTCGCCGCTCCTTGGGGCGCCTCCACGGGACGGCCGTCTCAGTTCTTCCCGAACATCGCGTTGTGGGGGTCGCCGCCGCTGAGGACGTAGGCCACAAGGTCGAGGATTTCGTCTTTGGTCAGGATGTTGAGCAGGCCGGGCGGCATCAGGGAGACTTTCGACGGCTCGATGCTTTTCACGGTCGCGCGGTTCACGTCCTCGCGCTGCCAGGGATCGGAGGCGTCGGTGTTCACCGTGACGGAGTTGTTGTTGAGGTTGACGATGGTGCCGATGATCACGCTCCCGTCCATTTTGGTGAGGACGGTGGGGACGAACTGCTCGTTGATCTCCTTGCTCGGATTGATGATCTGATCGAGCAGATCGTGCGGGGTGTAGCGTCCGCCGGCACCGGTCAGATCGGGGCCGGTCATGCCGCCTTCGTTGCCAAAACGGTGGCAGGTGTAGCAGGCGACCGCGCCGAACATCTTGCGCCCCGTCTCGAAGTTGCGGTTCTTCATCCCGGTGGCCGCGGCGGCGGAGAGTTCTTCGAGCGTCCAGGCCGTCATTTGCGTGCGTCCGACGAGAACGCTGGCGGCCGCTTCCACCGCCGATTTACGCTCCGGCTTTTTCGCGACGATCTCGGCGAGCTCGGTCTTCTCGGCGTCGCTCAGGCTGGCCACGGCGTCATTGCGGATGAACTCGATGAACTTGTCGAAGCTCGCGCCGCCACGGTAGCTCGCCGCCTTCAGGAACCACGCAAAATACCGGGTGTGCAGGTCGGTGGTCCAGCCGGCCTTGAGCATGCGGAGCGAGCGGGCGTATTCCATTTGCTCTTCCTGGGTCGGTGCGCTCTCGATCATCGGGATGGCTTTCGCGGCGGTATTCGGCGCCTGCAGAAAGACCAGCGTTTCGCAGAGCAGCCAGTTCAACTCGCGCGTGGGCGCGGGAAAGTGCGGGTCAAGCTGCGCGATCAGCCGTTGGGTCGCCGCGGCCTCGGGCGCGCCGAAACGCACGCAGACGATTTCGATCGTCCGGACCAGGGTGCGCCGCTGTTCCTCATTCAGCGTGTTCCAATCCAACTTGCTCAGCGCGTCCAGAAGGCGGCCCTGCATTACCGGATCCAGAGGCGGATCGCTGGGCTGGCGATGCTGGGGGTCGATGCCGGCGGCCCGCGCGAGGGCGAGCAATGCTTCGACCTGGAGGGCGGGATTCTTCTCCCCCAGCGCCTGATCCGCCCAGCGCTCCAGCGGTTGATGCTCGAGGGCGGTGCGGGCGGCCCAGCGGAGAAAGCGATCCGCATTTCCCAAATGAGGCCAGGCGATGGCGACGGCTTCGGGCGCCGGATTGAGATGAAACGCTTCGAGTTGATGCCGCAGCTCGCGCGCCTCAGACTTCGCGGCCGGCGGGGCGCTCGGGGCGGTGGGTTCGCTGCCGGTGTAGGTCACGCGGTAGAGGCCGGATTGCACTTTGCGCCCGCCGATTGCGAAATACATCGCGCCGTCCTTCGGATGAATGATCGCGTCGGTCAGCGGCAGCGGTGTGCCCGAGAGGAACTCTTCTTTCACGGCCGTGTAGCTGGCGCCGCTGGGCTGGAGGTGCAGGGCGTAGAGCTTGCCCCAGCTCCAATCGAGGATGAAGAGCGCCTCCTGATATTTGGCGGGAAACTTGGCCCCGTAGCCGAAGGTCACGCCGGTCGGCGAGCCAGGCCCGATATTCAACACCGGCGGCAGATTGTCCGGATACCATTCGGGCCGTTTGCCCGCGCCGTTGCGCCAGCCGTATTCCGCGCCGCTGACGACGTGGCACACGCGGGTGGGGCGGTACCACGGGGTGTTGAAGTCGTACTCCATGTCCGCGTCCCAGGTGAAGAGCTCGCCATCCCGGTTGAACCCCGCATCGAAGATATTGCGAAAGCCGGAGGCGTAGAGGTCCCACGTTTGCCCGTCGGGCGAAACGCGGTAGATGCAGCCGCCCGGCCCGAGCACGTCGCGCATGAAGCCGCGCCCGTCGGGCATGCGCGGGAGCAGATGATCCTCACCCCAGATTCTGGGGACGCTCGAGGTATTCGTCGGCGTCTGCTTGGCCGCGTTGCCGCAGACGAGCATGATGGACTTGCCGTCCGGCGCGAGCACCACCGCATGGACACCGTGATCACCCCGCGCTTCGATGCCGCGGAACTTCTCGACCTTGTCGAGCACGTCGTCGCCATCGGAATCGGTGACCCGGTAAAGGCCGCTATTGGCCGCGTTCTCGTAGTCGTTCACCCCGACATAGAGCGCGTTGAAGGCCCAGAGCAGACCGTTGGCCGCTTTGATCGGCGCGGGCACTTTCTCGATCGTGGCGGGATCGAGAGGCTGGCCCGGCGCCGGTGGCGCGAACCGATAGAGTCCGCCGTATTGATCGCTGGCGATGATTCGTCCCTTGTCGTCCGCGCAAAGATTGATCCACGATCCCTGCCCCGCCGCCGGCACGGAGTAGAGCAGTTCCACTTTGAAGTCCTTCGCCGCTTTGATCCGCGCCGGCGGGGTGGCGACGTTTTCGTTCGGCGCCGCGTCGTTTGCCGAAAAAGCAGCGCCGCAAAATGAGGCCAACAACGGGAGCGAAAGGAGGGATGATTTCATGGGGCGAATGGGGATTGCTCCTACTGGCTACGGAGTCCGGTGGCAGGCGGCAAGTTTTCCCAGCCGGTACGGTTCGGAAACGCAGAGGTTCAAGCGCGAAAGTCCGCGGGCCTCTCATCCCCGCCTCTCGGTAATCTGCGATCGGAATGAGGAGTCAACGCTTCTCCGCCTCGGCCAGATTGGGATCATCCAGATCGAGGCGATAGAGGATCTGGTTGTAGTTGTAGCGGGGAGTCGGAGGCGCGTGATCCGCAAACTCGCTGGTGTAAGTGCCTTCGAAAATGAGGATCGGCGAGCCCTCGGCCGTGAATTCCGGGTGCAGCCGCGGATTGTAAAAGGTGTAGTTCTCGTGGGTCAGGATCTTCACGGCCTTCCCCCACGGCCCGGTCGGCGCATCGGCCTCGGCATACCAGAGTTCCCCCAAGGCCGACGGCTTGCCAAAGGCTTGCATGAAGACGGTCACCCATCGCTTGCGGAAGCTGTTCCACGCGATCGAGCCGGTGTGCGGCTTCACCGGCTGGCCGTCGGCGGCCGAGGGCAGGCTGGGCTGCGGGGAAAGCACTTCCCAGGTCGAGGCATCCTGCCACGCCTCGAAGGTCGCCGGGCAGCGCAGCTTGGGCAGCGGATTGCCGAAGAACACCCATTCCCTGCCCTGCGCATCTTTCCAAAAAGCCGGATGCCCCACCGGCATCGGCGGCGCGTGGCGAGCCGCATCCGATTTGGTCCAAAGCACGCGCAGTTGCTCGAATTTCCTGGTCGCCTCGTTCCACACGCTCAGCCCGCTCTCATATTCCTCCAGATGACCACGAATCTTCGCGTAGCTCGCGACGAGGCGAGCCGCACCGTCCTTCGCCGGAAGGCTCACATAACCGCTCAGCCACGTGGGCCCGTTTCCCGGCAACTTCGCGACTCCGCGCGGTGCGCCTTTGCCGTCGGCAAAATAGTCGAAGCGCAGACGCAGCGGCGGTTCAAACGACGCGAGCGGCTGCACGGCCGTCGTGGCACTCGTCGTATCGAAAATGCCGAGCGGATAACCCGGCAGCGTCGTATCGCCCCAGGCCCAAAAGAGGCGCCCGCGATGCACGGCATTCAGCACGCTATCGCAACCGAAAACGCCGGACTCCCGCCACTCCATTTCGTGTCCGAGCTTTTGACTCTCGGCAAAAATTCCGCCGCCGGTGAGCCGCCCGAGCCGCCGGGCGATGTTCTTGCGCTCGACCTCGACGCGCAGCGTCTTCCCCGGCTCCGGGGTCAGCCGCACGCCCCGCATGCCGAAGCCATCGCGCGGCACTTCATAGCCGTGGCCAATCACGTCGAACCACGTCTCCCGTCCCATGACCTCCGGCAGATCGCAGGCAATCACGCCGGCGTTATCCGTCACCAGGCGCACTTGATGGGTCGTTCGCAACTCGATGAGCGGCACCGGCCAGCCGCTGCCCTTTTCCACCACCTCGATCCGGCAGGGATCGAGGGCAAAAGCAGCGCTCGCCACCAGCGAGGCCCAAACTGCTGCGGGCAGGAGCATCCGATTCGAGGTCATGCGTTTCATAGCGGGTGATGGCGGCCTGAAGACAACAAAGTTCCGCGGGCCCGCCGCGCGCAACGGCGCACGCACGGCCGGTGCGAGACTACTGGCTCGGTTCGCCGAGCAGCCGCATCAGGACCGGCTCCAGCTCCTTCGCCCAAATCGCGTAGCCTTCGGCGGTGGGGTGCAGGAAATCGCCCATGATTTCGCGCGAGATGCTGCCATCGGGTTCCAGAAATTTCGCCCCGATGTCGAGGAAGGTAATGCCTTCATGGCCATCAAGCTCAGCGATGAGGGTGTTGATGGCCTCGAGCTTGGACCGCGTCGCGTCGGGCTGGGGTCCGCGGGGGAAGATGGCCATGAGCACCGTCTTCGCGCCGGGCTGCCGCAGGCGGACCTCAGCGCAGATGGCGCGAATCCCGGCGGCGATTTCGTCCGGGGTGTTCCGGCTTACGTTGTTCGTGCCGATGTGGATCACCACGGCCTTCGCCGCGGCGCCGTCGAGTTCGCCGTGCTGCAACCGCCAGAGGGTGTTTTCGACGAAATCGTAGCCGAAGCCAAGGTTGGCCACGTTGCGATGCGCATAGAACTCCTCCCAAACCTCCTTGCCCGGTTGGGAACGGTCGTGCGGTTCACCGCCAAACATCTGCGTGATCGAATCGCCGATGAAAACCAGCGACGCCTTGCGCTCCCGCGCGATCTGGCTGACGGCGGCATGCCGCTTCGCCCAATCATAAATCGGCCAGTCGCGATCCTGCGTGCAGGGCACCAGCGTTGCCGGCTGGGCCGTGGCGCCGGGCAACGGGTCAAAGGTCGCCTCCGCCAGTTCGCTCCGCTGCTTGCGATCTTCCGAAAAAGCCCGCGCCTTCACCGCCCCTCCCGCGGGCAATTCGATCGGCGCGAGATACGGACCCGTCTTCGGTCCCGGGTCCGAGCCGTCGAGGCTGTAACGAATGACCGCTCCCGGCGCGTCGCAGGTCAGCGTGACGCTTCCCGCCGCATCGCGCTGGATCACGGGCGCGGCAAGACTGAACTCCTGCTCCGCCGGAGGCGCCGCCACCGCCTGCCCATGGAGCCGAATCGGGAGAAACGTGACCGCGGCGAGAGCGGCGGCGACCAGAATGGAAGGACGGGGGTTCATGAGGGCGGGAGTTTGCGCAGGGCCAATGCCGGGAGGAAGCGCTTTCACCAAGCCGGGCTCGGGGCGGGTATGATTTAAAATGGTGCATTACGCCAAGGGCGTTGCGTCCTACAGCCCAGGGTTGCGAGGCACGAGCTACCCTGGGAACGAAATCGAGACGAAACCAACCCCAACGGGGTTGTGTCGTATTTGCATCGCCGCGCCGCAACCCCGTTGGGGTTGGGGCGCTTTTCGATCCGTTCCCAGCGTAGTCGCTCATTCTTCACTCCAACCCTGGGCTGAAGGACGAAACGCCGTTGGCGTTGATCCCGCCCACGACTCGTCATGGACACCTCTGCACTACTCTTAATCGCACCCGCTCACGGCATGCGAGCGATGCTGGTGTTCGCTGCGATTGGTAAGCACGATGCAATCCATGGAAAAGAAGCGAGTTCTGATCGTCTCCACCAGCGCCGGGACCGGCCACGTGCGCGCCGCGCAAGCTCTGGAAAAGGAGTTCGCCCGCGACGCACGCGTCGCGAAAGTGATTCACGCCGACGCGCTCAAGTTCACGAACAAGCTCTTCCGCGATTTTTACTCGACGCTCTACATGCGCCTCGTGCGCAGCGCGCCGGATGTGCTCGGCTGGATGTACCGGGCGAGCGATGAGCCCTGGAAAGGCGAGGCCGTCCGCACCCAACTGGACCGGCTCAACACGCAGAAACTGATCAAGTTCATCCGCGACTTTGATCCGCACATCACCGTGTGCACCCACTTCATGCCGGCGGGGATCATTTCGCACCTCATGGAAAAGGGCGAGCTCGAGACCCATCTCTCGATCGTCGTCACCGATATGGACTGCCACGCGATGTGGCTCTCGCGCCTCTTCCACCGCTATTTCGTGGCCATCGACGAAACCAAGGCCCACCTCGAAGCGCTGGGCCTGCCGCCGGAGCGCATCACCGTGTCCGGCATTCCGGTCGATCCGGTTTTCGCGGAGCCGGTGGATCGCGAGGCAGTCCGCGCCTCGCTGGGGCTGAAGCCGGATTCCACGACGTTGCTGCTCTCCGCGGGCGCGCTGGGCGTCGGGCCCACCGAGCTGCTCGTCGAGCGTTTGAAACTGCTGCAGCACGAATTCCAAGCCATCGTCATTTGCGGCAAGAGCGAGGAGATCAAGACTCGCGTGGAACAGGCGGCGGGCGGGGATCAGGGGCGTTTCCGCATCCTGGGCTACACCGACCGCATGCACGAGCTCATGAAGGTGAGCGATCTCTTCATTGGCAAACCGGGCGGCCTGACCACCTCGGAGGCGCTGGCCTGCGGGCTTCCGATGGTCGTGTTCTCGCCGATCCCCGGGCAGGAGGAGCGCAACAGCGACCATTTGCTCGAGGAGGGCGTCGCCATCAAGTGCAACGAGCTGACGACGCTGCCCTTCAAGATCGACCGGCTGCTCGCCGATCCCGCGCGCCTGGCCGCGATGCGTCGTGCGGCCGCGGCGGTCGGCCGTCCAAACGCCGCGCGGACGGTCGTGGACACGCTCCTCGACGATCGCCTTCCGCCTTTGGTGCTCGCGCCGGAACAGCGCGAGGCCATGACCCAGGCCGCCTCCCGGACCGGCGGCGCATGAACGACTTCCTTTGGGGGGTCGCGACTTCGGCCTACCAGGCCGAGGGCGGCTACAACGGCCCCGGGGAGCCGCAGACGAATTGGGCCGGGGCGGAAGCGCGCGGCGATGTGGCGCGGGTCGGACGGGCCGCGGATTTTTGGACCCGGTATGAGGAGGACTTCGCGCGTTGCAGGGACCTGGGTCTCAACGCCTTTCGGTTGGGGATTGAATGGAGCCGTGTGCAGCCCACGCGCGAGGACGCAAAGGGCGCGCCGCCGCCGTTCGATTTCGCGGCGCTCGATCATTACGCCGGGATGCTGGCGGCCTGTCAGCGGAGCGGTCTCGAACCGGTGGTCACCCTGCATCATTTCGTCCATCCGGCGTGGCTCGGCGCGGACGCCTGGCTGGACAGTGCGACGCCGGAGTTATTCGTGCGCTACGTTCGGACAGCGGTGGCGCACATCAGCGAGCGGCTCGAGCGGCCGCTGCACTGGTTCATCACCATCAATGAGCCCAACATGCTCGTGCTCAATTCATATCTGGGCCGCCAGTTCCCCGCCGGCCGGGGCATCGGCTTCGCCACCATGATGGCGGCCTACAACCAACTGCTGCGCGCCCACGTGCTGGCCTATAACGCCCTGCACGATCTCTACGCCGAACGCGGATGGCCGGCGCCGCAGGTTAGCTTCAACAACTATTGCAGCGACCTGTATTGGTCCGACCCATTGCTGCTCGATCTCGTCTGCGCGCGGGAACGCGGTGTGGCGCGCGAAGCCGTGGGCGGCTACCTGCGCGACCGCGCGCGCCATTTCCAGGCGGCCTTCGCCGCGGCGCGCATCCCGTTGCACAAGGACGGCGCTTACTACTTCGGCGCGCTGGTCAAGCGCCTCAGCAATTGGCTGGGCGCTCGCAGCTTTGACGCCCGCCACTTTGAGCCGCTGCTCGAAACCATCTACGCGTCGCCCCGCGCGCGGCTTCTCGATTTTATCGGCCTCGATTACTACGATCCCTTCGCCGCTCATGCCTTCCGGCTTCCAGTCTTTTGGGATCACGAATTCAAGAATCGGTCGTTCCGTTCCTGGATGCTGACGACCGTCACGAGCAAATGGTGGGATTGGCGCGTCCTGCCGCGTGGGCTGCATTTTTTCTGCAAACAATACGCCGAGGATTTCGGCCGGCCGGTGCTCATCGCCGAGAACGGCATGGCCTTGCGCCGCCGCGAGGATGGCCGCCCGACACGGCGCGACCGGATGACGCGCAGCCAATTCCTGCGCCTGCATGTTCACGAGGTGGCGAAGATCGTCCGCGATGGGGTGCCGCTCGCGGGTTATTTGCACTGGTCGCTCTTCGACAATTACGAATGGGGCACCTACACCCCGCGCTTCGGCCTGTATGCCATCGACTTCAAACGCGGCACCGAGCGCCAGGTCGAAGATCCCTCCGGTGATCGGCCGGCGGAAACCTACGCGGCGCTCATTCGCGAGGTGCGCGAGCGACAGGGGGCGCGCCCGGTTCATAAGGATGCCGGAGAGCAGTTAGCGCCACACCGAAAATCGAGATGAGCGCATGGGCGGCTGAAGGCGGGTCGCGCATCCATCGGGTCGAGTGCGCCCGACGCCGCGTTATCGGAGAATTTGAAGCTCGTTTGAATCCGGAAACAGGGGCTCCGTCGAATCGTTTAGGAGGTTAAATACTTTATGAAACGACCCCTCGTTCTCGCCGCTGGTATCTTGCTGACCACCCTTCCGCTGCCAAACGCAAAGGCGGATCACCGCGGCTTCTCCGGCCGCCCAGTGACTGTCTCGCCTCGTGCCGCGGCAGCCGCGCGCTCCTTCTCCACGGCACGCAGTTTTGGATCCGTCCCGCGGACTTCATACCGCGCCATGCCCTTGGCGCGGAGCAACTTCCGTTACACGCCAGCGATCGCCTCGCAGAGTTTCGCCTTCGGCGGACGTGGCCTGAATCCGTACGTGGGCGTGCGACCCAATTACCGTTACACGTCATCGATCGCCGCGCGGAGCTTCGCCGTCGGCGGACGTGGCCTGAATCCGTACGTGGGAGTGCGACCGAATTACCGAAACTACTCGTACGGCAATCGGTTCGCGAATGGGGCGCTGCCTTTCGCCACCTACCGCTACTGGGATCGCCACCACGACCACGAGTGGAATCATCACCACTACCGTGGGGCGGGCAATTCCTGGGTAATCATCGACGGTGGCTACGGCTATCCCTACGGCTATCCATACTACTATGACGATGGATATTACTCCGCCCCGTACGTGACGAGTCCGCCGGTCTATAATACGCCGGACGTTGGTCCCACTGACTCGCTGGGCGCCGAGGTCCAGCAAGCGCTCGCGGATCAGGGTTACTACCACGACGCCATCGACGGAGATGTCGGACCGATGACTCGAGACGCGATCGCCGCCTACCAGCGCGATCATCAACTGCCGGTCACCGGCACCATCACCGCGCCGCTCCTCGATTCTCTCGGCCTCAACTAACGCCGAACGCGCCGGCCGCTTCCGGTGCGATATCGCGCGGCGCGGGACCAGTGCGTCCAGGCCGACGGTGAGTCAAGCCCCCAGCAGCGCGGGCCTTACCTGTTGCCGGCGGCGCGCGGCTCGGGCCGGCGACTTGGGGCCCGAGGACATTCTTGGCGCGCGCAGGCGATGCCCTACACTCGCCCGATGCGTTACACCCCAATCGACCCGCAGCTCTTCGTCGAGAATCGCGCCCGATTGAAACAGCTCCTGCTGCCGAACTCGCTGGCCATCGTCAATGCCAACGACATCCCCCCGACCAACGCGGATGGCTCCTTGCGCCTGGTGCAAAACTCCGACCTGTTCTATCTGACCGGGGTCGAGCAAGAGGAAACGATGCTGCTGCTCTATCCCGATGCCGCGGACGAAAAGCATCATGAGATTCTCTTCCTGCGCGAGACGAGCGACGACATCGCCACGTGGGAAGGCCACAAGCTGACCAAGGAACAGGCGCGGAAGCGGACCGGGATCAAGGAAGTGCGCTGGCTGACCGACTTTCCAAACTTGTTCCGACAGCTCATGTGCGAAGCGGAGCGCGTGTATCTCAACTCGAACGAGCACAAACGGGCCCACGTGGAAGTGGAGTCGCGCGACGCCCGGTTCGTGAAGCGGGTCCGCGAACAATTTCCGCTGCACGAGTACCATCGGCTCGCCCGGCTCATGCACCGGCTGCGGGAGGTCAAATCCGCCTTCGAGATCGATCTGATCCGCAAAGCGGTCGCGCTCACGGAGAAAGGCTTTCGCCGCGTGCTCGGATTCGTGCAGCCGGGGGTGAACGAGATGGCGATCGAAGCGGAATGGGCCCACGAGTTCATTCGCGGCGGCGGCGGCTTTGCTTACGGACCGATCATCGCCGCCGGCGAGAACGCCTGCATCCTGCACTACGTGGACAACGACCGGGTGTGCAAGAAGGGCCAGCTCCTTCTCCTCGACGTCGCGGCGAGTTACGCGAACTACATGTCGGATCTGACGCGCACCATTCCGGTGAGCGGCCGCTTTTCCAAACGCCAGCGGCAGGTCTATGAAGCCGTGCTCCGCGTTCTCCGCGAGGCCACGAAGCTCGCCGTGCCGGACAAGCTTCCGAAGCAGTGGCAAAAGGAAGCCGAGGCGCTCATGGAGAAGGAGCTGGTCGATCTCGGGCTGCTCAAAATGCGGGAGATCAAGAAGCAGGATCCCGATCGGCCCGCGCTCAAGAAATACTTCATGCACGGCATCGGCCACCCGCTCGGGCTCGACGTGCATGACGTCGGCCTGACCACCCAGGCCATGCAAGCCGGCTGGGTCCTCACCGTCGAGCCCGGCATCTACATCAAAGAGGAAGGTCTCGCCGTCCGCCTCGAGAACGACATTCTGGTCACAGCCGCCGGTCCCGTGGACCTCATGGCCGGCATCCCGATCGAAGCGGACGAGATCGAGGAATTGATGAAGCGGTAAGGTTAGGCGACTTGGGTTGCCTTGCGGACATGGAAAACCTCCCAAGTAGAAAGTGCGCTGGCAAAGCAAATGGCCGCAACAGTGCTGGCTGACCATGGCCGAGACGTGCCGGGGCGCTCCCGCTTCTTGGCGTTTCGCTCGGTATCGCGCGGAGTTTAATAAAGTTCTGCGGCGGGCCCTCTCAGGCTTCTACCCCCGACCACCCCGCCGCAGAACAATGGAGACAGTGGGAACTTTCGTCCGCCCCGCCGGTCACTCGTTGTCGTCCGCCGTCGGGTGCGCAGAAAATCTTGTCTTCACGCCGTCAATGCGAAATCCGAGGGCAAAAAGGCTCAGCGCGCTTCAAATTTTTTTGCGAGCGCATTTCGCATGAACTTCGCAGCCCGCCTTGAAGCGCCGCGCGCTGCCGCCGGCGGCCTCCAAAGTCGAAGCGGCGGAGCTGCAACCTCGGAGATTCAGGGTGTCCTCGCCGGGGGCGCGGCTGTCGCACCTGCCTGCTGCGTCTTGACCTCGTGATGAAGCCAGGCTCGGGCGTAGGTCCACCAGCGTTTGGCGGTGGACGCAGAGATGCCGAGCACCGCGGCGGCATCCTCGATGGTGAGGCCGACGAAATAGCGCAGTTTCACCAATTCGGCTTTCGCCTGATCTTCGGCGGCGAACTTTTCCAGAGCATCCTGGATGGCGAGCAATTCGTCGTCCTTCTCCGTCGGCGCCACGATTTCGATATCGTCAACATCGACCTCCGCCTGTCCGCCGCCGTGGCGTGCGGCGAGTTTGCGCCGGGCACGTTCGATGAGAATGCGCCGCATCGCCTCGGCCGCAGCGGCAAAAAAGTGCGCGCGGTTTTCAAAGCAGGCCTGACCGTCAGCATCCACGAGCCGAAGCCACGCCTCATGCACGAGCGCGGTGGGCTGAAGGGTCTGTCCAGGTCGCTCGCGCGCCATCTTCGCGGCGGCGAGGCGACGCAACTCGGTATAGACGAGCGGAAGCAACTCGGCTGCGGCCGCGGGTTGCCCCTCCTGGATCCCGGAGAGAAGCCGCGTGACATCATTCATCCCTGCTACTCAAGCCAGCCACACGCGCGATCACACGCCAAAAATCCCGCACCCCAAGGTGGGGTCCAAAGCAAGATCGAACAGTGGGGGTCCAGCCAACCGCTCCCACTGAGGATCCAACACGCTTCACAGCTTCCTGCCTGAGCGGCGCAGGCGGTTGGGCCAGTTGCCGGCGCCCTTACCTCTTCGGGGGCGCTGCTGCGCCGACGAGAGCGTCGGCTTCTTTAAGCAAAAGGTACGCGATGAGCCAATCGTGCCACCGGCCGCCATCCCCTTCTTTCGGGGGCTGCCAATGGGCACTGATCAGCTTCCGCGCGCGATCCATTCTGGCCGACGCCTCAGTTGGCTGCTCGAGCCGATGGTGAACCATGGCGAGGACCACGTCGGCACAGGCTCTCGGTGTGCTCGCTTCATCGCCTATCTTTTTGAGCAAGTCCGCGGCCACGTTCCAGCGCCCAGCGCGATATTCGGCGAGGGCGGCGGAGGCCCGGTACCAATCCCGAAATTTGCCTGCCTCCATTGGTTCAGCAATGGCGGCAAATGGTCGGAGCTGGGCATCAGCGACGCCGGAGTCAGGGGCCAGCGAGCAGGTCCTGATCACTCGCTCGGCAGCTCCGGTGTCGCGGCTGTCTCGAAACCGCCGCAACATCGCCGCGCAAGTAGTGCTGTAATCGGCGGTCTTCCCGGCCGCAACGCAGGCGACGGCAAGGTGCACCCAGTGAAAAGCTTCCTCGGAAAGTCCTGCCTTCTCGGAGTGCTTCTCGCAAGCCATCACAATTTCTCGAAAAAGCGGCACTGCATCGGAAAAACGCTCCTCCCAGCAGTAACAGGTGGCAAGTTGTTCAAGCGCCGTGGTCAGATCAGACTCGGGACCCGAAGCCTTTCGCGCATCGTCCACGGCTCGGGTTAGGATGGCTTCGGCAGCCTTGAACTGCTGTTGCTCCATCAAGCGGCGCGCCTCACTGTTTCTCAGTTCCGCCCAGAACGCGCTGGGCCGCTGTGCCGGGTCACCGCCAGCTTTGTCTCCAAAGGCAATCTCGCGCAGCTTCGGCAGAGCTCGCAAGGCTTCAATCTTCGTCGCCTGACGGGGAAGGTTGATCCGTTCCAGCGTGGGGCAGCGCAGGAGCGGGGTGAGGTCGATGACGTCCGTGTCGTGGAAGTTGATCGCTTCGAGGGGCATTCCGGCGAGCACCGAGAGATCGCGGACGCGCGTATGCTCGATGTATAAATGGGTGAGCTGGCGCCCGCGCAGCATTTCCAAATCCCGCAATGCAGTCTCCGCGGCATGAAACACCGTGAGAGCCGTACAGGCGGCAACCGGCGAGAAATCGGTTACCTTCGATCCCATGAGGTAGAGCTTTTGCAGGGACGAGCCCAGCCGCGAGCCGCGCAGGACGGAAAGGTCGCTCACGGGTGTCTGTTGGACGGCAAGGAACGTGAGCGGCGTCCCGGCCAGCGGCGACAGGTCGCTCACGCGCGTTCCCAGCAGGGAGAGGGACTTTAGGGGCATGCCCGCCAGGGGGGTCAGATCCGAGACCTGCGTCTTATTCAAACCCAGCGAACCGATCGGCGCGTTTCGAAGCAGGCTCAAGTCGCTGAAGGGTTGGTCCGCGATGTCCACTTTCCAGGTGCCGTCTCTGCTCTGTTCGAGGCCAAACCGGACGCCCGCCCGATGCAATCCGAGGACCCAGGCGCAATCTTGATCCCACTGTTTAAAGAAGGCTTCTTTGGACCCGCCCATCTCGCCTGCGTAAATCTCTCGAAGTGTCGGATGCGTGCGCAGGGCTTCGATGGCCATGAGTTCCTCCTTGGGGAGGGAAAGGAAGCTCTCGGGTAACTCGAGTTTCTCCAGACTCTTCAATTCGACGAGCGTCTGGAAATGCCGGGCGTTGCTGCAACCGGAAAGGGCCAGCGTCTTCAGCGGCATCCGGAGCAGGAAAGAAAGATCACCGACCCGAGTGTTAACGAGAAGCAACGATTCCAACGGCGCGCCGGCGAGCGGTGAGAAATCGACGGCGGGAATGAAAGAGCACCGGAGGTGATCCAAAGGCATCCCCGCGAGGGGAGCGAGGTCGCTCACCGGAGTCCGGTCAAAGTGCAGGGTGCCCAAAGGCATGCCGTGCAGCGGAGTGAGGTCCGTCACGCTGGTCGAACTGAGACTCAGCCAATTGAGCGCGAGCCCTCGAAGCGGAGAGAGATCGCGGACCTGGCTCCAGTCCAGCCCCAGCGCCTTCAGCGTGGGCATCGCGCTGAGCGGAGAAAGGTCGGAGACCTTTGTCGAATGGAGGTTCAGACTTCTCAAAGGCAATCGGCTGAGCGGGCGCAAATCCTCGAACCCGTTGCAATATTCCAGGCCGAGCGTTGCCACCGGCATCCCTTCCAGCGGGCTGGCATCGACGAACTGGCTGCGTTGCAAGTCCAACTCAAGGGAGCCGTCGTCGAGCATCACGAGGCGTTGTTCGATCGGCCTCTCAACGGGGATCGGTAACTCCTTCAGCCGTTCGACCCAGTAATCAAGGAGCGCCTTTTTCTCAAAGCCAACCAGACGCCGGACAGGCATCATCTCGGCAGCCGTGCGGTGATCGAGCGTCATGGCCGTGAGAAGCCGCACGAGACTTTCGCGGGAGAGCTTTGGTTGGGCAGCGCTTTCAGCGCCAAGCTGCTCGCACAATGCCACATTGGCCCGGGCGCGGGCGTTGCCGGGGTCGAGACGAAGCGCGGCGAGATAAATGGGCGCCGCTTCGACAAAGTGAAACTGACATTCGAGCAGGTCGGCCTTTGCCAACAGGTACTCCGCCGCGTCCGGTCGTAACTTGATGGCGTAGTCCAGCTTCTCGATGGCTTCCGCGAAGTGTTCTTTCGCGGTGAGGGCATGCGCCTGCGCGACGAAGGCCGGCGCGGTCGCGCGCAAATCGGCGAGCGCGGCATTGGCCAGGGCCTCCCCGCGCTGCGCGCGAATTCCCTGCCAGATACTCACGCCGGCGCCCGTCACCAACGTCGCCACCACGGCGGTTCCGGTGGCAAAGGACACCTTGTTGCGCCTGACCAATCGGCGGAAGCGATAGAGCGTGCCTGGCGGTCGCGCGAGGACCGGCTCGTTGTCGAGGTGGCGCCTGAGGTCCCGAGCCAGTTCATTCGCGGATTCGTAACGGCGAGTCCGGTCCTTTTCGAGCGCCTTCATCACGATCCAATCGAGATCGCCGCGAATCTGCCTGACTAACTTTTCGCCATCGGCCTGGCGACACCGCGCCACCTCCAACCGGGCCTCGAACGCCATCGTGCTCAGGAGCGTTGAGGGTTTGCTTGGCTCCTGCTCGCGGATCGTCCGCCGAATTTCATCGAGACTCCGCCGCATCAACTCCCCGGGATCGAACGGCGTGCGGCCGGTGAGCAACTCGTAAAGCAGCACGCCGAGCGAATAAATGTCGCTGCGCGTATCGATATCCAGTCCGCTCAGCTCCGCCTGCTCCGGGCTCATGTAGAGAGGTGTGCC
Organism: Chthoniobacter sp.; assembly: GCA_034667665.1. Classification (GTDB taxonomy): domain Bacteria; phylum Verrucomicrobiota; class Verrucomicrobiia; order Chthoniobacterales; family Chthoniobacteraceae; genus Chthoniobacter. Next base: position 40,487 of record JAXDQW010000091.1, on the reverse strand, counting down.
GATCATCTGCTCGAGCCTCGTGAAGAGCGTGCGCTCGGTGAGCCGCGTCTGGATGGCCTTGGCGACGCCGAAGTCGATGACCTTGGGAATGGGCACACCGTCGTGCAGCGAGACGAGGATGTTGGACGGCTTGAGGTCGCGGTGGATGATTCCTTTCTGGTGGGCGTGCTGCACGGCCTGACAGATGGCGATAAAGAGCTGGAGCCGATCCATCGTCGGCAGGCTCGCCTGGTCGCAGTAATCGGTGACCTTGATCCCGGCCACCAGCTCCATGACGAAAAAGGGCCGTCCGAGCGGCGTCACGCCGGCCTCGAAGACCTTGGCAATATTGGGGTGATCCATCATGGCCAGCGCCTGCCGCTCCTGCTCGAAGCGCGCGATGACTTCCGTTGTATCCATCCCCAACTTGATGATCTTCAGCGCCACGCGCCGTTGCAAAGGCTGTCCCTGCTCCGCCATCCACACCGTGCCAAACCCGCCCTCGCCGATCTGCTGGAGCAGCTTGTAATTCCCGATCCGCTCGCCGGTTTCCTCGGGCTTAAATCGCGCGAAGTCGGCTTCGAGGTCGGGATTCGGCGCAGCAGGCTGCAGAAAGCCACCGGCTTCATCGTTGGAAGCGAGCAAGGCCTCGACGCGCCGGCGCAGCGAATGGTCGTCACCGCACTCTTTGTCGAGAAAGGTGGCGCGCTCTTGCGGCGCTGCGATTTCAGTGGCAGCCAGGAAAAGCGCTTCGGCGCGGCTGGGGTCGTGGTTCATCCAGGGGAGGTCACACTTCTACCACTTCATGCGTAATCTGTGCGGAAATTGGCTCACCGCGCCCGGCACTCTTCCGATCTCGTTTCGGCGCTGCTCCCGCGTTCGCCTGGTCGATTTCGGGCGTGAGTTCGCGCCGGGCGGCGTCGCTGACGGGACCGGTGACCTGCTCCACGACGTGCCCGCGGCGGTGCAAGTGGCGGCGAGGGTGAGGGTGCGAGCGGCGACCTCGCGAAGGCGAGCAGGCCGTGGCGGATTCACCGTCACCGCGCTCGAGGGCGCTTTGAAAACGACATCCTGGTCACCGTCAACGGCTCCGTGGATCTGACGGACGGATCCCAATCGAAGTCAGCAGATCGAGGATTTGATGAAGCGGCCGGGTTAGGCGGCTGGGGTGGTCCTGGATAGATCAGTGCTTCGTTGGTCACGATTTCGGGCGTGGGCGGGGCTGTGCAGGACGACCACGGCGGGGAGTGGGCAGGCGCGCAGATGCGCCTCGCGGCACGAATTCTCTTTGAATGACCGCCATCGAGGCGGCGTCGCATGATTACTATGAAAAAACTTCTCCTGGCTCTCCTGATGTTCGCCGGTCTGGCGGCCCTTGCGCCCAACGCGGACGCCGGTCAATTCGCCCGAGTCTATAATGGCCGCGGTGTCGTTTACGTGCACAAATCACAGTTCTACGGCTACAACGGCGGCTACTACGCGCCGCGGCGGTATCATTCCCGGCATCACTACCGCGCCTATCGCGACTACTCCTACCGCAACTACTATTACGCGCCGGTGCGCTCCCGTTACTACTACAACGACTACGGCTACTACCCATCGTCCTGCGGCTACCACTCGCGGCCGCGCGTGGCGATTTCGTTCGGCTTCTAAGCCGTAACGTGTGCGCCCCAAGGAGTGGCGTGCGTTCCGCCGCCGACCCGCTAACGCCCGAAGGGCCGTAACAAATAGTAGTGGCTCCGCAAAACCCACCCGGCGGCGAGACGCACGCCGCTCCTTGGGCCACTGCGATGCGTTCCGGCTCAAGAAAGGTTCCGGTCAGCGATGCCCGGCCCGCGCCCGCCGTCAGGCGGCATTTCGCGTGAGGATTTCGGCGATCACGTCGTCGGTGCTGGTCCCTTCGGCCTCACCTTCGAAGTTGAGGATAATCCGGTGGCGCAGCGCGGCGAGGGCCGCTTTTTCGATGTCCGCGCGCGCAACGTGATAGCGGTTGTCCAGTAACGCGTAGATTTTTCCGGCCAGGATGAGGGCTTGTGCGCCGCGGGGACTCGCTCCGTAGCGCACGTATTTTTTGGCCAGCGGTGCCGCGTGACTGTCTTCGGGATGAGTCGCGAGGACCACGTTGACGGCGAAGGTCTGAATCTCCTTCGCCAGAGGCACCTGGCGGACGACGTCCCGCAGGGCCATCACTTCGGCCGGGTCCTGGATCACCTTCGAAACGACCGGGGTCTCGTTGCTCGTGGTCCGGTCGAGGATTTTGTGGAGGTCGTCCGAGCTGGGATACTTGACCTTCAGTTTGAAAAAGAAGCGGTCGAGTTGCGCCTCGGGCAGCGGATAAGTGCCCTCCATCTCGAGGGGGTTCTGCGTCGCCAGCACCAGGAAAGGCTGTTCGAGGGGGTGCTGTGTGCCGCCGACGGTGACGTGGTTTTCCTGCATCGCTTCGAGCAACGCGCTTTGCGTCTTGGGCGTGGCGCGATTGATTTCGTCCGCGAGGACGATATTGGCGAACACCGCGCCGCGCTGAAACTTGAACTCCTTCCGGCCCTGCTCGTCCTCCATGATGATGTTGGTGCCGACGATGTCCGCGGGCATCAGATCCGGCGTGAATTGGACCCGCGAAAACTTCAGGTTCACCGCTTCGGCGAGGGTGCGCACGAGCATGGTCTTGCCAAGCCCGGGGACCCCTTCGAGCAGGACGTGGCCGCCGGCAAAGAACGCCACGAGCGCCCCTTCCACGATTTCCTGCTGGCCGACCATCATCTTGGCCATCTCGTCCCGGATGCGCACGAAGCTGGTTTTGAATTGCTGAACTTTGGCTTCGAGGTTCGGGAGGTCGCTCATGAGTGGGAAATTGGTCCGTGGACAGTGATCAGGGAAGGGTGCGGAAACGCGCCGATCTAGAGCACGGATCCCGCTTCACCAATCACAAATCGCCTCCCGCTCATTCCCGCGGGCGGATCGATTCGAAGTAGCGCTTAATGAAAAAGCGCGAGCCGAGCGGGATATTTTCCTGCACCATGGCGTCCTCGGCCGCGGGCGCCATCGCTTGGTAGAGTTCCTTGTAGCGGCGTTTCGCTTTGCTGCTGTCGCCGGCGCTGGGGAGAAACTGCTGGAGGGTTTCCCCATCGCCAAGCCGGCCCGTGAGCGAGTTGGCCTGCGCGTCCCTGCCGGCCGGATCCTGGTTCTTGCCGAAGGGGGAGTCCGTGGTTCCGGTATCGTGCTCGCTGCCCGGTTGTCCGCTCGGCTGGCGCGGATCGCCCGCGCTGCCGGGGATCTGATTGGGGCCGGACGATTGCGTCAGGCTCAAGCTCGTGGGCGGCCCTTGAGGAGGCTGGTTCCCCGCGGACTTCGGTTCCCCTTCGCCAAACTTGAGGTTCTGCAACGCCGCGAGCAGGTTTTTCAGGGCTTGGGAATCCTGCGGTTTTCCCTGCTGATTTTGCTGGCCGGCCTGCGGCTTGAGCTTCTTGAGCATCTCGGCCAGCTCTTTCGAGAGCTGGCCAGCCTCGCCCTTTTGCCCCGGCTGTTGCGGCTGCTGCTGGGCGAGCTTTTGCAGGGCCTCGGAAAGTTGCTTCTGCTGGGCGAGTTGCTCGAGCGCGTCCTTCAGCGCCTGTTCGATCTGCTCCTGCGTGCGTTCGTCACCCTGTTGCGCGAGATCCTGCATCGCCTTTTCGAGCTGTTCCGCGGCCCTGGTCAGGTCGCCTGCTTCCATCGCCGCGGCGGCGTCTTTCGTGGCCTCGCTTTTTTCCAGTGCTTTGGCCAGCTCGCGCAATTCGGCGGGTGAGGGCGCGCCGGGCTGCTTCTGCAACTCCTGCACCAGCTTCTCCAGTTCGGAAAGCTCGCGCAACGCGGCTTTCTCCGCCTCCGCCGGAGTCGTGGCGTCAGCGCGAAGCTGCTGCGCGCTCCGTTTGAGTTCCTCAGCGATTTTTTCCAGCTCGTCCATTTTCGCCAGCTCGTTGGTTTTTTCCGCCTGGCGCGCCAGTTCCTCCAGCTTTTTCGCAGTCCCTTCGATTTCGGCGAGGCCGGCCGCCGCTGCGGCGTCCCGCGCTCCGAAGGTGCGACGCGCCTCCCAATCGAGCAGCAGCAGCGCGAGCGCCGGGATCACGAGATAGAGCAGTTCGCGGGGCGGGCGCAGGCGCACCAGACGCGCAAAATCGGCGCCGCGGATGAAGCTAGCGCATTCCCGGATGGCGAGCGCGCACAGCTCCGGAGACGGCTCTTCCCTGGAAAAGGCGAGCGCGGTGACAAAGCGGTCGCGGGTCTGGCCGAGGCGATCGATGGCCGCCGCCGCTTGCGGCAGACTCCGGTGGCGGGCGAGGGTCACCAGGCCCGCGGCGACGAGGGTCGCGAGCGCCGCCCACAGGGCAAAGTGCGCATCCCACGGCGGCATGCCAAGGAGCCAGCGTTTCCCGGCGGCGATCAAGACCAGCACCGCGCCGAGCAGCAGCGCGGCCTGCCCGACGGTGTCGAGGAATTCCTGCGCCAGCATCCGCCGCCGCACGGCGCGCAGACTTTGCAGGACATCATCGAGGGGCGCGTTTTTCAAAGGTGCGCGACACTAGCACCACTCGGCAGCGGACGCACCAGCTTCATCGGGGCGCACCGGCATCCTGCCCGAGGGGTGCGCAGGGCAAAATCTGCGATCGACGAGGCTCGCCGGGATCCGCGCCACTCGCCACTTGCCGAAGTCCGGTCGATCCGCCACCTTCCCCGCGCTATGACGCAGAAAAGCTTCGGTTGCCTCGGAGTCGCCCTCCTGATCGTCCTCGGACTGAGTCTGCTCCTGAATTTCGTTTTCATCCTCGGGGGCAGTGCCGCGACCCCGGGCAAGGCGCCACACTTTGAAGAGGCGGTGGTCGTCGAGGCGAAGCCGGGCACCAAGGAATCCGAGGGCAAGATCGCCCTGATCAGCCTGCGCGGGATCATCACTTCGGCCGAGCCCGGCTCGATCGGCGAATCCGCGGTGGATGACCTGAAGATCCAATTAAAGCAGGCCGGGGAGGACGACAAGGTCAAGGCCGTGGTGCTGCACATCGATTCGCCGGGCGGCGAGGTCACCGCCTCCGACATTCTCTACAACGCCGTGCGCAAGGTCCGGGATCAGCACAAGAAGCCCGTGGTCGTCTGCATGGGTTCGCTCGCCGCATCCGGCGGCTATTATGTCGCGTGCGGCGGAAGCTGGCTGATGGCCAATGACACCACGCTCACCGGTTCCATCGGGGTGATCATGCAGAGCGTGAATTACGAGCAGCTCTTCGGCAAAGTCGGTCTTTCGATGGTCACTTTCAAAAGCGGCGCGTTCAAAGACATGCTCAGCGGTTCACGACAGATGACGGACGCGGAGAAGGAATACCTCCAGAACATGATCATGGCGACCTACGGCAAGTTCGTCGGCATCGTGGCCAAAGAACGGAAGCTCAATGAGGCCGAACTGCGCAACGGCCTCGCGGACGGCCGGGTGGTTTCCGGCAAGGACGCCCGGGACGCCAAGCTGATCAACAGCCTCGGCGACCTCGAGGATGCCTATGCCAAGGCGATGGAACTAGCGAAAATCAAGAGCGCGACGGTGATCCGCTACGAGTCGCCGTTCCGGTTTGGCCGTCTCTTCCGGCTCCTCGGTCAGGAAGGGGCGCACGACAAAGCGACCGTCGAGGTCAAGCTCACCGAAGCCTTGCTGCCCAAGCTGCAGGCTGGGCGACTCTACTACCTGCCGAGCTTCTACGCGCCGTAAGCCGCGGTGGAAGTCGCTCAGCCCTCCCAATCCGAACACCTGATGGCTCCTTCAAAGCAGTGCCGGGAAGTGGCTGGTTCGAGATTCGAATCGGACCGGGAGATGGCCGCTGCGGTGAGGACGAATCGACCTCTTTCAAGAGACTCGTAAGCCTTGGCGCCCACGGCTCTTCATCCTGCGGCCCAGGCCGGCGTCCTGGTGTTCCTGGCCCTGTTCCTGGCGGCGGCGGGCGTGGTTTATGGGCGGGTCGTCGCCCATCTCCGGCGCCATGGAGGGCAGGTGCGCATCGCGGGTTTCGACTTGCCGGACCTGCTGATGAGCATCGTGCTCGGCGGCAGTTTCGGTGGGCTGGCGATCCGCTCCTTGTGGCGCGCGGTGCCGGAAGCCGCACCGATCACCGCGAAGCACCTTCTGGAGAGCTTGTTCGTGGTCCCCTTCATCCTCGCCGGCGTGGCGGCGTTTCTCCTCTATCGGGGATTGCGCCTGTCCGAGTTGTTCGGGCTGCGGCGCGTGCCGGCGCTGCGCGTGCTGGGTTGGGCCGCCCTGCTCTTCTTCATGGCCCTCCCTTTTATCGGCGCCGTGAATCTGCTGACCGCCCTCGTTCTTAAGGGGCAGGTGGTGCAGCAGATGTTGGTGGAACTCTTCCGCTCCGCCGTGAAGCGTGGCGATTATCAGATCGTCATCACCATCGCCGCGGCCGGGGTGCTCATCGCTCCGCTCTGCGAAGAGTTTCTCTTTCGCGGCTATTTCTATGGGGTGGGCAAGCGCTACTTCGGTCCGTGGGTGAGCGGGCTTTTCACGGCGGCGCTCTTCGCGGCGTTCCACACCAATCTCGCGGCGTTCCCCGGATTGTTCGTGCTCGCCGTCGCCTTGACGCTGGCTTACGAGCGCACCGGCTCGCTGCTGGTTCCGATCGGGATGCACGCGCTCTTCAACGCGACCAGCCTCGGGGTGCTCTATCTCCAGGGGATGAACGTCGTGCCGACATGATCCTCCGCGGTTACGGCGAAGACCGGCTCATCGCGGAACTGACCCGCCGGCCGGAGCTCGGCGCCGAGGTGCGGGTCGGGCCGGGGGACGACTGCGCGGTGATCGGACGGCCGCGCGACCGGCGCTGGCAGTTGTTGAAGACGGATGTCGTCGTCGAAGGCGTCCACTTCCTACCGGATGAGGACCCGCGCCGCGTCGGGTGGAAAGCGCTCTGCCGGGCGCTCAGCGACATCGCGGCCATGGGCGGCGTGCCGAGGCAGGCACTGGTGACGATCGCGATTTCGCCCGAGGCGGAAGTCGCGCGCGTGAAAGCGCTCTACGCCGGCCTGCGTCGCGCCGCCCGGCGGTTTCAGGTTTCCATCGTGGGCGGCGAAATGTCGCGCTCGCCCGGTTCGCTCTTCATCAATGTGGCGCTGACCGGCTGGGTCGAGCGCACCCGGTGCGTGCTGCGTTCCGGCGGCCAGCCTGGGGACGCGCTCTACGTCACGGGTCGGCTCGGCGGTTCCGGGGCCCGGAAACATTTGGATTTCACGCCGCGTCTCGCGGAAGCGCGCTGGCTGGTCAGCCATTTCCGTCTCCACGCCATGATGGATCTCAGCGACGGTCTCGCGGCCGATCTCCCGCGCCTCGCCGCGGCCAGCCACTGCGGCTTCACGATGGACGAGGCCCGCATCCCCCGCACCCGCGGTTGCACCCTCCGGCAAGCGCTTGGCGATGGCGAAGACTTCGAGCTGCTCTTCGCCCTCCCCGCTCACCGGGCGTCAAAGCTCGAAGCTGCGTGGCAGAATTCATTTCCGAAGCTCCCCCTGACCCGCATCGGCACCTTGTGCGCCTATCAACCATCAACCATCAACTATCAACCCACGGGTGGCTTCGACCATTTTGCCCAGTCCTGAGGCGACCATCGCGTTTGGCAGCGCCCTGGCCGCGACGCTTCGCGCCGGGGACGTGCTCGCCCTCTGCGGAGAGCTCGGCGCGGGCAAGACCCATTTCGTCAAGGGCCTCGCCGCCGGCTTGCGCGCGGACGCCGAGGTGACCAGTCCCACCTTCACCTTGATCCACGAGTACCTCGGCGGCGGCCTCCCGCTCTATCACTTCGATCTCTACCGCCTCGAAACCGAGGACGAGCTCCTTCGGATCGGCTTCGACGACTACCTCGACGCCGGAGGCGTCCTCGCCCTGGAGTGGGCCGATAAATTTCCCGCCCTGCTCCCCGCGCACACCCGATGGCTGCGCTTTACCCATCGCGCGGATGGCAGCCGTGAGGTTCGCGAAGGCTCTTCGCTCAACTCGCTTTCATCATGAACCCGCGCTGGATTCTTCCTTCCGCCGTGGACCCCGAAAGCGCCCGCCGTCTCGCCGGCGAGCTCGGGGTCGCGCGGTTCGTTGCCGAACTGCTCATTCGCCGCGGACTGCACGAGCCCGCGCGGGCCCAGCGCTTTCTCGCGCCGCAATTGAAAACGCTCGGCGATCCATTTGCGCTGCCGAACATGGGCGCCGCCATCGACCGCATCCTTGCCGCGCTCGACCGGCAGGAGCGGATCGTCCTTTACGGCGACTACGATGTGGACGGCGTGACGTCGCTCGCGCTCTTCACGCGCGTGCTCCGCGCGTTTGGAGCGCAGCCGAAGTGCTTCCTGCCTTCGCGCGTGGACGAAGGCTACGGGCTGAGCCCGGATGGCATCGCGCGCTGCGTGAGCGAGCATCTTCCGCAACTGCTCATCGCCGTGGACTGCGGCACATCCTCGATCGCGGAAATCGCCGCCCTGCGAGAGCAAGGCGTGGAGGTGATCGTGCTCGATCACCACGAGTGCCAGGACGCGCTGCCCGCCTGCGTGGCGCTGGTGAATCCGAAGCTCGGGTCCGACCACCATTACCTGTGCAGCGTCGGGCTGGTGTTCAAGGTCGCCCACGCGCTGCTCAAGCGGCGCCCGCTGCCCGGCTTTGACCTCCGCGAATACCTCGACCTTGTCGCCCTCGGCACCGTGGCCGATTTGGTGCCATTGGTGGATGAGAACCGCGCGCTGGTCCGGCGCGGCCTCGCGCAGCTCGAGCAGACCAAATGGGTCGGGTTGCAGGAATTGATTGAAGTCACCGGGCTGCGCCCACCCTTCACGCCGTCGAACATTGGTTTCGGGCTCGGCCCGCGCCTCAACGCCGCGGGCCGGCTCGGCACCGCGCGCGACTCGCTCGAATTGCTCCTCACGGAAAATCCCAGCCGCGCGCGGACGATCGCGGCCAGCCTCGACGCGCAGAACCGCGAGCGGCGCACCGTGGAGGACCAGGTGCTGTTGGAGGCGGAGGCGCAACTCGCCGAGTGGTTCGATCCGGCGCGCGATTCGGCCATCGTGGTCGGCGCGGCGGGATGGCATCCCGGCGTGGTCGGCATCGTGGCCTCGCGCCTGCAAAAGCGGCATCACCGGCCTGCGCTGGTCATCGGCTTCGATGAAGCCGGCGTGGGCAAGGGCAGCGGGCGCAGCATCCCCGGGCTGTCGCTGGTCGCCGCGCTGGCGCGCTGCGATCATCTGCTCGAGAAACACGGCGGCCATGAGATGGCGGCCGGGCTCACGCTGCTCCAGCCGCGGTTTGCCGAGTTTCGTGAGGCCTTCCGCGCCTGCGCCCTCGAACTGCTCTCCGCGGAGCAGCTCCAGCACGTGCAGCACCTCGACGTGGAACTGACGCTCGGCGAGATCGATTACGAGCTGCTCGCGCATCACGAGGCGCTGCAACCTTTTGGCATGGCCAATCCGCAGCCGGTCTTCGTCGCCCGCGGGGTCACCCTCGCCGGCGAGCCGCGGGTCATGAAAGAGAAGCATCTCTCGCTGCTCTTGCGCCAGGGCCGCGACGAGCATCGGGCGGTGTGGTTTGCCGCCGCCAGCCAGCCACTCCCAAGGCTGCCCTGGGATATCGCCTTTAGCATTGAGCGCAACGAATGGCAGGGCAGCGTCTCCGCACAGATCCAGGTCAAGGCGGTGCGCTGCGCCGGGTGAAAATGAGGACGCCTCGCAGCCGGCTCGGGCAGTTTCGAAAGAGGGCAACTTAGCCCGCCCGATGCAAGTGCCGAGTCGCAGAATGGGAGGAGCAGGTCGCAATCAATCGACCCGCAGAGGAAACTTCGTTCGCCCGCTGCGGTCAAAGGCACCGCTGATGCAGAGTTGTTGAAAGCCCCACCCCGCATTAGCCTTCAGCGATGACGGTCACTCTCGAAATTCCCGATCCGCTCGCCGAGGAGTTGCGCCGTCAAACGGGCAAAGACATCTCTCGGCAGTTTATCGAGGCGTGGGCAGCGGAGGCCTATCGAACGGGGCGTGCCTCCACCGGAAAGCTGGCTCGCTTGCTGGGAATGGAGCGCGTGGCGCTGACCCGAATGTTGGGTGAGGCCGGTGTATTTCCGGGCACCAGCGGCGAGGAGGTGGAGCAGGATGCGGCGGTGCTCGATCGGCTGCTCGGACCGGTCGGTGAATGATCGTCGTCGCTGATACTACACCGCTCTGCCATCTCGCCTGGATTGGGGCGGATTGGGTGCTCCTGCGAATGTTTGGCGAGATCCACGCGCCCGAACGAGTAGTGAGCGAACTGCGCGCGGAAGGGGCGCCGGACAGCGTGCGGCAATGGGCGAATCCACCAAGCTGGCTGAAATACCATCCCGACGCGCTGGACGAAAGTCGCGTGCTCGCATTTGAAACGATCGATGCTGGCGAGCGCGCAGCACTGGCGCTGGCCCTGGCATTGCAGGTCGCTGGTCATCGTGGATGACTGCGCTGCGCGCCGCGTCGCAATCGAACTCGGCTTCGTGACGATTGGAACGTTGGGCGTCCTGGAGCGAGCTGCGCGGATGCGGCTCGTGGACTTCGATCAGGCTATCGCAAGCTTGCGTGCAACAAGCTTTTGGGTGCGCGAAAGCACCATCGAGGAAATCCGTCAGCGGCTTCGCCTCGCTCGACCCTGACGATCTTTTCCTGCCTACAAGGGCTCGATCGTCGCCAGGCCGGTGGTGATCGTCCAGGCGTCGTCCAGGGGCATGCGCTTCTGCTCGTGGCCTGCTCCCCACGAGTCGCTGAACATGATTTCACTCGTCTTGGTGTTGTAGCCGATGATCAGACGCATGTGGCCGCCAGCGTTCTGCGGGATGCCGGGCTCCGGCACCAGGCCGAGCTGAACGCTCCAGAGCATCGGAATGCCCTGGTCAATGTGCTGTTGGACCTCGCGCTGGAAGCGTCCCAGATCCGCGCGGCTTTTCGTTCGCGCGTCCTTCAACACCGCGGGCTTCACTTGTTGGTAGATCGCGGCGACGTCAATCATGTGACCCGGATCGGCGATCTCGGACGCCCCCGCTTTTTTTGCCGCCCGATTATAATCCTTCACCATCTCGAGGATGCCCTTGACGCTGGATTCCTCGTGCTGGCGCACCCGCACCTTGAGCCGGGCGCTGACCTTTTTCAGGGCCGCGATCATGCCATTGTAGCTCGTCCCGCCCTCCGCGTCGGAGTTGGCGATCTGGGCGAGTTCGTTCGCGTCCACCTGTCCCCCGTAATAGCGCATGACCCGTTCCGTGGCGGCGACCACGCAATATCCTTTCTGCCCCTGATCCACCATGGGCACGTCGTCGATCACCACGTCGCCCGAAGCGGCGTCCTTCTTGACGTGCTGCGCGCCAAAAAATTTCGGCTGCGCGAGCGTGCTCTTGGTGGCGCTGATCAGGGTCGGCGTCTTCGCCGGCGGCGTGATTTCCAGGCGGACGAATTCCGCCCGAAAGGCAATGTTCCGCGTCTTCATCTCCTTGGTCGCGCTGTATTCGAGGAGGTAGTAAGCCTGCGGCGTGGACCAGAAGACGCCGTCGGCCTTGACCGCGTTCGTCGCGTCCTTGCCGCGCGCGGTGAATTTGACGCCCGTGGTCTTGCTGAGCGCTTCGACGGCGGTGCTGACCAGGGTGTTGTATTGATCCTTGGTGACTCCGCCCGCATCGCCGCGAGCATAAATTGCCACGGTGATTTCCTTGAGCTTTTCCGCGTCAAAGCGGGCGACCGCCTCGACCGCCGGCATCCCGAAGATGCTCATTCCCGGGCGCGCCGCGCGCGCCGAATCGCGGGCCGCCGAGACCCACTGGAACCCCATGCCCTTGGCGGCCGTCTCGAAGTCGGCCTGTTTCATCGTCCAAAGGCTGGGATTGGTCAGGAGCGGATCGAGCGGTTCCGCCGCCGCGACCGCGGCCGAAGCAAGAAGACACCACAAAGCGAGACAATGACGGGCCATGGCGGGAGAATTGGGTGAGGGGATTGCCTAGTGAATAGCTGGAACCTTGGGCCGGTGCAACTGGCGCGGCTTTTCCAGCCTCGGGAGTGGCCAGCCGGTCGCTACACCGCCGCCACCCGCGGCTGCTGCTGCGTGAGACAATGGAACGCACCGAGCCCCCAGATGAGCTCGCGGCAGTCGATGGGCACGATCTTGCGCGTGGGAAAAGCCTTTTGGAGCACTGCCACGGCCCATTTGTCATGCGTGTCTTTGAAGACCGGCAGCAGCACCACCTTGTTACCGATGTAGAAATTGGCGTAGCTCGCGGGCAGGCGCTGGCCTTCGCGGACCATCTTGCAGGGCATCGGCAGGGTGTGGATCGCGAGCGGCGTCCCGTCTTCCACGTCCATGCTCCGGAGCAAATCGAGATTGGTCTGCAACGGTTCGTGATTCTGGTCGTTCTCGTCCTCCTCCACGGCCGTCAGCACCGTCGTGCGATCGACGAAGCGGGTCAGGTCATCGACGTGGCCATCGGTGTCATCGCCTTCGATTCCGTCGCTCAGCCACAGGATGTGTTTCACGCCGAGGTAATCGCAGAGGTGTTGCTCGATCTCCTTTTGATTCAGCTCCGGATTGCGGTTGGCATTGAGCAGGCAGGATTTGGTGGTGATCAAGGTGCCGGCGCCATTGACGTCGATCGAGCCGCCTTCGAGCACCATGCCCGGCGCATACACCGGCATCCCGAGCATCTTCGCGATGCGCGTGGGCACCACGTCGTCGTCTTCGAAGGGGGGATACTTCCAGCCCCAGGCGTTGTAACCCCAATCGACGATCGCCATCCGGGGATCCTCCTCGCGCGTGAGAAAGATGGGCCCGTGATCGCGGCACCACGGTTCATTGGTGGGGATGTGGAAAAAATTGACGTGATCGTGCTTGGCGCGGGTTTTGGCCAGCGCCGTGCGGACCTGGGCTTCGTGCTCCGCGTCGCAGACGTTGATGTTCACCTGCTCGGAAGCAGCCAGGGCATGCACCATGGCCGCCAGCGCGGGCAGCACCTTTTCATACGAACCCGGAAAACTGATGCTGTCCTTGCGGGGCCAGGACAGCCAGGTGGCTTCGTGCGGTTCCCATTCCGCCGGCATGCGATAGCCGAGCGCGGCGGGTTTCGAGGCGGTGGTGATGGCGGTGGTGGCAGTTCCGGCGCTCATGGGTTTAGTCGATGAAGCGTTTCTGAATTTCGCCGTAAGCATCGATGCGGCGGTCGCGAAAAAATGGCCAGTGGGTGCGCTGGGTGTCGAGCGCGTCGAGATCGACTTCCACGATCAGGATCTCCTCCTCGCCCGCGGAAGCTTTGGCCACGATCTGGCCCGCCGGGTCGGCGACGAAGCTCTGCCCCCAGAATTCAATGCCGGCGCCGCCATCCGGCGCCTCGTGGCCCACGCGGTTCGGCACCGCCACGTAGCAGCCATTCGCGATCGCGTGCGAACGCTGGATCGTCTCCCAGGAATCGTGCTGCCGCGCGCCCGATTGCGCCTTCTCGCCCGGATGCCAGCCGATCGCCGTCGGGTAAAAAAGAATCTGCGCCCCGGCGAGCGCCGTGAGCCGCGCGGCTTCGGGATACCATTGGTCCCAGCAAACGCAGACGCCGATTTTCGCGTAGCGCGTGGGCCAGGCGCGGAAGCCGAGATCGCCGGGGGTGAAATAGAACTTTTCGTAAAACAGCGGGTCGTCCGGGATGTGCATCTTGCGATACTTGCCGAGGTAGGCGCCATCCGCGTCGATGATCGCCGCGGTATTGTGGTAGAGGCCCGCGCTGCGCTTTTCGAAGAGCGAGGCCACGATCACCACGCCGCGTTCCTGCGCCAGCTTCGAGAGCGCCTGGGTGCTCGGCCCGGGGATCTCCTCCGCCAGTTGGAAGTATTTGTGGTCCTCGACCTGGCAGAAGTACTGCGAGGTGAAAAGCTCCTGGAGACACACGATCTGCGCTCCGCGGTCCGCCGCTTCCGCGACCCGCGCCAGCGCCTTGGCGAGGTTCTCGCGCGGGTCCGTCGCGCAGCGCATTTGCACCAGGCCGAGGCGGACGGTGTGGGGTTTGGAGGACATGCAGTAAACTGGGATCGCGGTGCGTCCAGGCGCCGCGTGGTCTTGCTGAAAAAACTTCGCCGCGCCGGTTACTTGATCGAATCCGCGGGAACGATGCGGATGGATTGGATGACCATTTTCTCCACCGGACGATCGTTCGGTCCCGTCGGCGTGGTCGCGATCTTTTCGAGCACATCGTCGCCTTTGATCAGCTTGCCGAAGGCGGTGTACTGGTGATCCAGAAACGCCGGGTTGCCATGACAGATGAAAAACTGGCAGCCCGCGGAATCTGGATCCGTGGAGCGCGCCATCGAAAGCACCCCGCGCACGTGCGACTTGTCATTGAATTCCGCCGGCAGTTTGTAGCCGGGATCACCCGTTCCCCAGCGGGCTTGCTGGCTGTCGTCCTTCGAGAGCGGATCGCCACCCTGGATCATGAAGCCCTTGATCACGCGATGAAAGGCGGTGCCGTCGTAAAACTTTTGGTTCGCCAGCTTCTTGAAATTTTCGACCGTCTTCGGCGCCACGTCCGGCCAGAATTCGACGACCATCTCGCCCGCCGCCGTCTTGATCACCGCGACTTCTTTCTTCTCATCCGCGGCGCCCGCGGAGAAGAGCGCGCCCGCGCCGAAAGTGAATGCTGCGAGGAGGGAGAAAAGGGAATGCTTCATGAGCCGAGAATGGACACGGCCTCCGCGGCGTGTCACGCGGAGAAATCATCACGCCGCGGCCGCCGCAACATCGCGGGCGCCGAGTTGGCAAGCCACGATTCTTGCGGCGCGCGAAATCGCTTCCGCGGGGCGCTCACTCCCGCGCGCCCCGCGCCTTCCTTGACACCTCCGTGCTCCGTCGCGGATGGTGCGCGCCCCACGCAACCCGGCCATGAAACGCATCCTCTCCGGCATCAAGCCAACCGGCAAACCGCACATCGGAAATTACTTTGGAATGATGCAGCCGGCGATCGAGTGGCAGGACCGGGGAGAAGCCTTCTACTTCATCGCCGACTACCACGCGCTGACCACGGTGTTCGATCCGGCGAAGCTCCGCGAATACGTGCGCTGCGTGGCGCTCGACTTTCTCGCCTGCGGCCTCGACCCGCAACGCGCGGTGCTCTTCCGCCAGAGCGATGTCCCCGCGCATACCGAACTGGCCTGGCTGCTCAGTTGCCAGACGCCGATGCCGATGCTGGAGAACTGCCACGCTTACAAGGACCATCTCACGCGCAGCAAAACGCCGTCGCACGGCCTCTTCGCGTATCCGGTGCTGATGGCGGCGGACATCCTGATCTACGACAGCCACGTGGTCCCGGTGGGTCGCGACCAAAAGCAGCACGTCGAGGTGACGCGCGATCTCGCGCTCAAGATGAACGCGCTCTACGGCGATATCTTCGTGGTCCCCGAGGCGAGCATCCTGCCCGCGGTCGCCACCATTCCCGGCCTCGACGGGCAGAAGATGAGCAAGAGCTACGACAACACCATCGAGCTGTTCGAAGAGGAGAAAACGCTGCGCAAAAAGATCATGAGCATCGTCACCGATTCGACGCCGGTGGAGGCGCCGAAGGATCCGGAGAAGTCGGCCATCGTCGCGCTTTACCGGCTGTTCGCGCCGCCCGCCGACGTGGCGCAGATGGAGGCTGATTTCCGCGCCGGGGGCATCGGCTACGGTGATTTCAAGAAGCGGCTTTTCGCCGCGATCTGGGAGTTCTTCGCGCCGCTGCGCGCCCGGCGGACGGAACTGGAATCCGATCCGGGCGGCGTCGATCGCGTGCTGGCCGCCGGCGCCGAGCGGGCGCGCGGCGTGGCCGAGCAAACGATGAACCGGGTCCGGGCGGCGGTGGGATTGCGGTGAGCGGCGGGCGCTGGCGCGTCGCTGGAGCCCCGGCTGCAGGCCCATCATTTCTTCCAGGTCTCTACTTCGGCTCGTCTGGCGCTTCCTCTTTCTCCGGGCGCTCCTCGGGAACTTCCGGAAGGTCGGGACAAATCTTCCGATAAGGCATCTCGCCCAGATAAAGCTGCCACTCTGAGCGAGAGAGATTGCGCAACGAGCGGGCCTGCACCTGCGCGGCCAAATCCTCCTGCTGCAAGCGCCAGACATGGACCGCGCCAGAATCGGCGGTCGCGAGGTAGCGCAGATCCGCGGTCATCGACGCCGCGCCGGCATCCCGGATCCGGGCGACTTCGGTCGCTCCGGTCAGTTTTCCCTGGGGCGTGAAATCGAGCGACCAAAGGCGCGAGGTGCCATCCTCCGCAGCGGTGACGAGCGCGCGTCCATCCGCGGAGAAAAGCACTTGCTCGACGTCACGGTCGTGCGTGGCGGCGGCGACTTGCTGCCCGGTGCTCACTTCCCAAATTCGCGCCTGGTACTCGAAGTCGCGCGTCGCCGCGCTAGCCAGATAACGGCCATCGGCGCTGAGCGAGACAGCGCTGACCCGTTGCTCGTGATTGATCTGGCGGACGATGACGGGGTCTTCGCCGGAGACGAGGTTGATTCGAGAAGTTCCGTTTCCGAAGGCGATCAGCCGACCGTCCGCGGAGCAGGTAATCTGAAACGCGCCGAATTCATCTCGCACGCTGGCCATCGGTGCGCCGTCAGCCGTATTCCAAATGCGGACCGCGCGGCTGACCTCATCGCTGGAGGTCGTCAGTCGGGAGCCATCCTCGGTCAGACACAGGTCACTGATCTCACCCGGTTCCTTCAAAGCGACCGGAGCCGAAGCTGCAGTAATCAGGCCCTCGGTCCGGAGAAGCCGCCAGACCTGGATTTCATCGTCGCCACCGGCGGTGACGATGCGTTCGTCCCGGCGGCTGATGGCGACGTTTTGAATCCCGCGATGCGGCAGCTTCACGAGCTGGCGACCGCCCTTTACGGCGCACAACCAGGCTTCGTCTTTGGTCCCGGCCATAACGAGAAACTCCCCATTCGGATCAAGCGCGACGCTTTTGAAGCCGGTCGCGGCATCGCTCTTCTGTTTGATCGTCGTCATCTCCTCGCCGCCGATCGTCCGCCACAGGCGGACGGATTGCCCCCTCTGCCCGATCGTCGCAAAGCACGATCCATCCGGGCTGAACCGTACCTCGCGGACGCTGTTATCGCTAAACCGGGCGAACTCCTTCACGGGTGAGAGGCTCCAGATCCGGGTCTGCACGCCGTGTTCGCCCCGCACCACCGCGAAGCGCCCGCGGTCATCGACCTGGGCCATGATGATCTCCTGGTCGCTGGTGATTTCGCCGAGCAGCCGCTGCGTGGCCACTTCGTACACGCGCACCTGCTGGCCAGACCAGACCGCGGCAAAGCGCGCGTTCGTGCTCAGCGAGGCGGTGTGGAGGCCCGTTTCCTGGTCGTCATCGTCTTTTTCCACGGCGCCTTCCGCTGCGGCTCGTGCGAAGCCGGCGAGTTTGGCCAGTACGCGGCCGCTCTTGGAATGAACCACAAAAACGCCGTCCGCGGTATCCGCGCACGTGTTCAGGTCGCCCTTCTGATCGAACGCCGCCCACCAGCGGCCCTTCTTGACCACCTTGCCGGTGGTGGTGTCGTAGATGTGGCTGCGACCGATGGTCCGCACGATGCAGAATCTTCCGCTACCGTTGAAAGTGACTTCTTCAGGGCCATCCTCGTCATACTTCAACTCCAAAGGCACTTCCCGGCCATCCTTCATCCAGCGAACGACGAGGACTCGGTCACGCCAGAGCGCGAGCTGGGAAAAGTCGCGACTGATCCCCACCACCTTCGTTTTCTCGTCGAGCGGTATCTGCGACTCCTCCTGACGCTTGGGCAGGTTCCACCGGCGCAGCACCCCGTCGCCGTCCGCGACGAGAAGCAAATCGCCGTCCGCGCTGAAGGCGATGTCCTGAACCTCCTCCCGGCACGGCAGCGAGAGATGGGCATTTGGCAGGAGAGCCAGCACCGCGCGCAACGCTTGATCGGTATCCAGCGAGTGGTGAAGTCCGGCCGCTTCGATCGCGAGCAGCCCGGCCCGCGCGATCAACTTCGGCTCCTGTGCGACCATCGCCTAGGCCTGGGCGGCGAGCTGGCGCGAGAGGGCGATCCGGCTCTGGCGCTCCGCTTCCGCCTGGCGCTCTTCGGCGATTTTCTGCTGCCGCACCGCTGCGTTGCGCTGGCGGCCGGCTTCCTCGCGCTGGAGATACGCGACGACGGCGAGAACCGCCACCACCGCCAGCGTGGCGGCCGTGCCGATGAGGAACTTGCGTTGCAGATTGCTCGCCGCCTGCCGGCTCGTCGCGATGTATTCCGTCTGAACCTGGGTGGGTCGCCGCTCTTCTCCCGCGGCGGCTTCGCGGGCCTGCGCCAGCCAGCGTTCCGCGTTGCTCAAGTCAGCGCCCCGGAGGAGCAGGCTCGCGTCCTGGTCCTTGTTCCGCCATTCCACCGCGCGGGTCGTCAGTCGCTTGTGCTGATTCACCCAGTCCCAGTCCGTTTCGATCGCCCGCAGGAGCTCAGGCAGCTTTGCGGTGAGGTCTTCGTCCGGGCCGAGAAAGATCCAGTTCTTCGTTTTCAGCACCGGCGGCATGGTCGCCCCGTCCTCCACCGCGCGATGGAGAATGGGCACCAGGCGTTTGTGATGCTCGACCGCGTGCGCGATCTCCTGCTGGCAAATGGCGGAACCCACCGACTCCGGGCTGATCAAAATGACAAAGACCGCGGTGCCCTCGATGCCGGCAAAAATTTCCGTCAGCCATTCCACCGTCGGAGGAATGTTGGTCCAGTCCACCCACGCTTCCCGGCCAGCGGCCGCCAATCCATCCGATAATCTCCGCACGAACTCCTGATCCTCACGCGCGTAAGAGATGAAAACATCGGCCATGAACGCGGGCGATTATGGCGAGGGAGGACTACAGTCCAAACTCTTTGTCCCGGTGTGGCCAGGTGCCGGGCTCGAAAACGGGGTTCGCGCGGCCGTGCCGCCGAACCTTCACGTCCATTCCCTCATCCGCACGGGCACCCGCCGCGCGCCCCATTGGCCGGGCTTCGCGTCGAAGTGGCCGGGGATCGCGTGGCCGCAGAATTCGCAGCGCCCGGTGCGCACGTGATACGCGCCGAGCACGTACCAGTCGCGCTCGATCAACAACTGCCCGCAGCCGGGACACCAGGTGCTGCCGCCGGCGCGGTCGTGGACGTTGCCGGTATAGACGTAGTGCAAGCCTTTCGAGAGCGCGATCTCGCGCGCCCTCGTGAGCGTTTCCGAAGGCGTATGCGGCTTGTCGAGCATCTTGAAATCCGGATGGAACGCCGTGAAATGCCACGGCACGTCCGGCCCGAGATGCCCCGCGATCCAGTCCGCAGCACGGTGCAGCTCGTCATTGCTGTCGTTCTCGCCGGGGATGAGGAGGGTGGTGATCTCGAACCACACGCTCGTCTCGCGCTTGAGATACTCGAGGGTCTCGAGGACCGGCCCGAGCTGCGCGAAGCAGAGGCGGTGATAGAATTCCTCGGTGAAGCCTTTCAGATCGACGTTGGCCGCGTCCATGTGCGCATAGAATTCCGGCCGCGCCTGGGCCGTAATGTAGCCGGCGGTCACCGCGATCGTTTTGATACCGGCGTCGTGACAGGCCTTCGCCACGTCGATCGCGTACTCCGCGAAGATCACCGGATCGTTGTAGGTAAAGGCCGCCGAACGGCAGCCGAGTTGCTTCGCCGTTTGCGCAATCTCCGCCGGGGCGGCGGCATCGGCGAGCCGGTCGAAGTCGCGCGCCTTGCTGATGTCCCAGTTCTGGCAGAAGCGGCAGCCGAGATTGCAGCCCGCGGTGCCGAAGGAGAAGACGCTGGTGCCGGGATGGAAATGATTGAGCGGCTTCTTCTCGACCGGATCGACGCAAAAGCCGCTGCTCCGGCCGTAGGTCGTCAGCTCGATGTGATCGCCCACACGCTGCCGCACGAAACAGAAGCCGCGTTGTCCCTCGTTCAATTTGCAAAAGCGCGGGCAAAGTCGGCACTCGATGCGGCCATCGGGAAGCGGAGCCCACCAACGGCCGGGATGATTGGAAGCCAGAGCGGTCATGGCGCAGCGGTTAGAGGTGGCTCTTGTCAGGGGAAAACGTCGAACGCTGAACGCCGAACGCCGAACGTCGAAGGCAGATGGCTGCAGCGCACTTCGACGTTCGATGTTCGGCGTTCGACGTTTGCCTTCCTCATTCATGTGGCCTCCTGCGATTCCGCGAAACAATCGACCCGAAAGCGCTCAAGACGGTGCGATTCCCCGAGATCGATGCCGCCCTTCCGACAGGCGCCGGCGATTTGTTCTTCCGCCGTGCGGAAGTCGGGAATCCCGGGTAGCAGCACGCCGCGACGGCCGTCGTCGGTCTCGACGATGATACCGAAGATCCGGGGATCGAGATCCTCCCTCGAGAGCACCGCTTCGCGCGAGTGGAGCACGCTCACCTGGAAGTGAAGGTTTGGCAGCTCGACCGCCTCGATCGGTTCGAAGCGCGCATCCTTGAACGCCGCCAGCCGGGCCACCCGCCAGGTTTCTTCGGCGAGGGTGCGGCACTGCGGCGCGAGTGCACCAATGCAGCCGCGCAGCGCGCCGCCTGGTTCGCGCACGGTGACAAAGACGGCTGGCGTTGCGCTGGGATCGCCGTCGGCTGCGGGGAAACGCGGCGCGTCCTCGAGGTTGAGTGCCGCTTCGACCGACTGGCGCGCGAGCTGCGGCAACCAGGCGCCCGGCGCGGCTGGCAGACTTTCGCCGACGTCCGGGTTTCCGCGTTGGTAAAGCAGCGCGACGCCGTAGCCGACGCCGAACGGCCCTTCGTAGCTCAAGACCCGGCGGCCGGGCATTTGCCAGCCGGCCGCTGCGAGCGCGATGACGGTGGAATCCACGGCGTCTTCACCCGCCGCCTCCCGCAGGGCCGGATCGATGCTCGCGACGTCGCGGCCGGCGCCCCTTTGGAGCAGATCGATCAACGTCCGATCGGCAAGCTGCGCACACGGATGATAGCCGCCCGGGGCGTCGGTCGTGAGACGATGGCTCAGATCGCCGCTGGCGATCACCGCCAGCCGCCGGCCCACGTGGCCTGCCGCGCTGGAGATTGCTCCGCCGAGCGATTCGCGCCTGCCCTCGCCGGGATGATTCAGGCTGAGCACCACCGTCGGCCCCCGCCATCCCGCTTCCGCGACGAACCAGAGCGGCACCACGGCGCCATGATCGAGCTCCGTGCCGCGAATATCCCAGATGACCACCTTGCGCCGGGCCGCTGCGTCCGCGATCTCCGCCGCGAGTTCGAGATCGTTGGGAAGGTCGAGGGCAGCGTCGGGAGCGCCGAAGGGCGCCAGCGTTCCTTGCAGGTGCGGATCGAGCCAGATCCCAAAGGCGCCGGCCCGGCGCGGTGCGTGGGGCGAAATGACCACCACAGCGTCAGGCGCGGCGCGGATCAGTTCGCCGGCGGCGGCGCGCATCGCTTCGACGGTTGCCACTGCTTCGCGGGTTCGGAGCCCGCCAACTTCCGGAACCAGGATCGGGGCGTGAGGGAGCAACGCGGAAAAAACGACGGCCCCCGAATTTTCACAGGCGGAGTTATTCATCGGGAAAATCCTCAGGGATACGGTTGCACACGCGAGCGAAACGGGCTTCCGAATTCTGCGCGTTAGAGCGTGTCATGCACTTTTGGCCAGGCGGTCGCTTCGTGTTCCCGTGTATCTCTGGTCAGCGGCGGCTGGAGTAGCGGAATATTGGAGTATTGGGAACTCAGGATCATCATTCCATTACTCCATCACTCCTCTTCCGCAGAGGTGCGATTGAGGGAAAAAGTTCATGACAGGCTCAAAGGTGACCAAGCGCGCGAGGTCACGCCGGGATTTATGGCGGTGCGCTTTGATCGAGCGCACTCGAAGGCTCAGGGTTGCGTATCCCCCCAACAAAAACCGTCATCCTGAGGGACGAAGGATCGCTGACTCTTCTTTCCGTCACGGGGGCGTGGAAGAAAAGCCGGAGGCTGCTCGT
This sequence comes from Chthoniobacter sp., assembly GCA_034667665.1. Lineage (GTDB taxonomy): Bacteria > Verrucomicrobiota > Verrucomicrobiia > Chthoniobacterales > Chthoniobacteraceae > Chthoniobacter. The sequence goes on along the minus strand of JAXDQW010000091.1, from coordinate 18,525 downwards.
GTCAGTGCACTGCAAGACGAAAGGCTGCGATCAGCGATCCTTCGTTCCTCAGGATGACGGTTTTTGGGGGGCGCGCATCAGAACAGGCGGCCTCCAGTCCCCATCTCCATATTTCTCGCCGGTTGCCCCCCATTGCTTCCGCGCGGATTCGATGCACAGTCGCGCGTGCCCGAGATCGTCCTCTCCACGCTCAATGCGCGCTATCTTCATTGCGCGTTCGGGCTGCGTTATTTGCTGGCGAATCTTGGGGAACTCCAGTCCCGCGCCGCGCTGCTGGAATTCGAAATCAACCAGCGCCCGCTCGAGATCGTGGAGTCAATCCTGGTTCGCGAGCCGCGCATTGTCGGATTCGGCGTTTACATCTGGAATGTGACGCCGACCACGGAAGTCGTCGCGCTGCTGAAGCGCCTGCGGCCGGGGATCATCATCGTTCTCGGCGGCCCCGAAGTGAGTTACGAGACCGACGGCCAGGAGATCGTGCGGCTCGCCGACCACGTGATCACCGGCGAAGCGGACTTGAAGTTCGCGGAATTGTGCCGCGCCCTGCTCGCCGGGGAGCCGGAATTGCCGAAGATCATCCCGGCGGAGTTGCCGGTCTTCGATCGGCTGACCCTGCCCTACGATCTCTACACCGACGAAGATCTCGCGCACCGGGTTCTCTACGTCGAGGCCTCGCGCGGGTGTCCATTTACCTGCGAGTTTTGCCTCTCCTCGCTCGACATTCCCGTGCGCGCCGTCGCGATCGAGCCCTTTCTGAGCGCGCTCGAGGGGCTGCTGGCGCGAGGGGCCACGCAGTTCAAGTTTGTCGATCGCACCTTCAATCTGAATCTCGCGACGAGCCGGGCGATTCTCGAGTTCTTCCTCGCCCACTGGCGCGACGGACTTTTCGTGCACTTCGAAATGATCCCCGATCGCCTCCCGGAGGCGCTCCGCGAGGTGATCGCGAAGTTCCCGCCGGGCGCGCTGCAATTCGAGGTGGGGATCCAGACTTTTGACGAGGCGACTTCGCGTCACATCAGCCGCCGCCAGAACCTCGCCAGGCTCGAAGACAACCTTCATTACCTGCGGCGGCACACCGGCGCGCACATCCACGCGGACCTCATCGTGGGATTGCCGGGGGAGAATCTGGACAGCTTTGCGCGCGGATTTGACCGGCTCATCGGATTGCGTCCGCAGGAGATCCAGGTGGGGATTCTCAAGCGCCTCCGCGGCACGCCGATCGTGCGGCACGATGCGGAGTGGGAGATGATCTACAGCCCGCAGCCGCCCTACGAAATCCTCCAAAACAAGCTCCTCGATTTTCCCACCATGCAGCGCTTGCGCCAGTTCGCGCGCTATTGGGACCTGGTGGCCAACAGCGGGAACTTCGTCGAGACGACGCCGCTGCTGTGGGACGGCGGCGCGTCGCCGTTCCGGGCGTTTCTACGCTGGAGCGACTGGCTCGGCGCGCGGCTGGGTCGCCGGCATGGCATTGCCCTGGCCGTGCTGGCGGAAAGCCTCTTCGCGTTCCTGACGGATGAGCTCGGATTGCCGCATCCTCGCGTCGTCGCCGCGCTCCGCACCGACTGGCAGCGCGGCGGGCGGGGCGAAAAGCTGCCCTTCCTGGAACCCACCGCGCGCTCGCCGAAAGCGCCTCCTTCCGGCCCCACCGCCCGGCGCCAGGCGCGGCATCTGGCGCGGAGCGCCTGAGTGCGCGCCCTCGCGGCTGACGGGGTGCTTGACGGTGCTGGACACAAACGTCCTGGAACTTACCAGGATGCGGGTAACCGCAAACATTCTGCGATCTTTCGCGCGATCAACGCTCGCCGGTGCAGGCTCACCTGTCCGCAGCGCCTCGTGAATTCGGCTTTCGGCAAAAGGTAAATCACGTCACAGCGCACGGCGGTTTTCCAGTCCAGGCCATCAGACTCGTCGAGGATAATCTCGTTCTTCTTGGGAGGACGATTGAGTTGAGCGGTCGTGCAGATCAGCGCGTTACGACGTCCAAGCCGGCGTTCTCACAACGCTCGTCGTTCGAGATGATGACGGCCGGATGCGGCAACTCTTCGGAAAACGGGAAGAGATAAATGTCCCACTGCCTCACTGGACGAGCCTTCGGACCGAACGCTGCGCCAGGGGGTTCGATTCCTCGATCCCTTCCGCGTCGTAGCAGTCATCGAAGTAGCCTGGTGGACGCACGGAAACGAACCCAGTGAGCTTCGCAACGGGCTCACCAGAATGAGTAATCACGACCTCCTCACCCTGGCGCGCGAGTTCCACCATGTGTGCGAGATCGGCTTGGGTCTGTTCGACGGTAGCGGTCACGCGAGCAAACTAGAACCCCGCTCGCATCCCGTCAACGCACCCTGTCGGGTTGTTGTCGGGTGCGCGCACGGGGCATTCTGTCGGGGTGGCTTCTTGGACATTATCAAAGCTGTCTCCCAACTTGTTTTGGGCGTCCCCGCAATTATTCTCACGGCCCTCTTTCATATGAAACACCCGAGGTTTTCGGCTTATGGCATGGCGGCTCTCGCGTTAGTCACACTCGCGTGTGCGGATGAGCCCGCCATTGAGATGGCTCGTGATCAAGCGCTGAACTGCGACGCTTTCTTCCTCGCCCTCCACGATGAAGCGCGGCCGGTGGATGAAATCCGCGACGCCAGCCGGCGCACCCTCCTCCACCTGGCTGCGCAGGCCCACAACCAGCAGAATGTTTTCATTCTGCTCCAGCGCGGCGCGAATCCCAGCGCCCGCGATGCGTTCGGCGCCACCCCGCTGCATGACGCGGTCGCCACGAAGGGCGACGATAGCCGTTGGGTTTGGGAGATGCTTTGCCTGCGAGGCGCGGACGTTAACGCGGTGACGGAAGATGGCGCCACGCCCCTGACCATCGCGATCGAACGGAACAATCGCCGCGCGGTGGAGTTCCTGTTGTGGCTGGGAGCAGAGATCGTCCCGAAAGGCGTTCCCGCACCGCGGCTGCCGCGCACTGTCGCAGCGGCCCGAGGGATGGCGGAGATCGTGAGTCTGCTGGATGCCGCGACCTCGTCCGAGGCAGTAAGTCGTTTCGCCACGCCGCGGCAGGTGCCGGAATACCTGAAGCGGGAATTGGTCGCCGCGGCTCATCAAGGCGATCTGCAAAGACTTGAGACGCTGCTCGAATCCGGTGTTCCGATTGATAGCCAGGATGAGACCGGACGAACCGCGCTGCATCGCGCTGCCAGCGCGAATCAAGTGAGCGTGATTACCTTTCTCCTCTTCCTTGGAGCGAATCCGAATATTCAGACGAATGACGGTGGCTCGCCCTTATCCATTCTGACCGGCTGGCTGGGCTTCAGTTATGACCAAATGCGTTCCATGCTGGTGCTGGCCGGAGGCGATCTGAATCTGGAAATGAAGGACGGTTTTTCACCGCTTTCCCTCGGAGCACGCGAGGGCAATGGCGAGACCCTGCGCCTCGCTTTTTGGTCCGGACTGGATCCCAACCAACCGACCCGCAAAGGCAGCCTGATGCATCTCGCGAGCCGGAACAGCCGCCAGTATGTCATCGACCTGCTGCGGAGCTATGGCGTCACCGAGCCGCCGTTTACCGGCGATACGCCCGAATGGAGATACTTCGACGCGGTGAAACGCGGCGATGTGGCGGAAGCGGCGCGCCAGCTTGATCGTGGCGTTCCCATCGACACCGCCGAGGAGAGCGGCTCGAGCGCGTTGATGCTGGCGATTGGATGGAACGAATGGGGCACCGCCAACTTGCTCCTGGAGCGGGGGGCCGACGTGAATTACGTGAATCCCAAGACCGGCTGGACTCCGCTCTTTACCACGGCCATCTGGAATAGTCCGCCGGCGACCGCCTTGCGCGAAAAGCTCCTGAAAACTGGCGCTGGTCCAAATGTCCGGGCCAGAGACGGCTTGACGCCGCTCATCCGTACCATCCCTCCGGTCGGGACGAATGCGAGCATCGAGCAGTTCGTTCGCTATGGAGCCGATGTGAATGCCGCGGATGGCAAAGGCAGAACGCCTCTTGGTATCGCCGGCGAATTCAAAAACGAAGAAGCGGCAAGGATTCTGATTCGTTTAGGCGCAACCAGGTAGCATCGCGTTCCTCCTTAGAGAGCGCGATCGATGGTCGGTAAGGTCCGGGGTGCCGTCGGGCCCGAGTTTCTCCCTGCTCAATACCGCAGCACCCAGGTATCTCCTCGCCGCGCCGGCAACGAAACGCGAGGCCCATTGCCGATAATCTGACCGGTGAGCACATCGATCACCTCACCTGGCTTGCCCGTATCAAGCTCGATCGGCCCTTCCTGCGCAGCGTGAATCGCGAGGAAAGGTCCGTTCGCACAAACATTGCAATCGTGCTCCGTGAAGAGGTGCACATGAGCTTCGCGCGCCGCAACCCGGAGCAGCTCCGAAGTCAGGCCGGGCGGGCCGATGAAGAGCGACGCACCGTCCACCGCGCGGCGGAGGGCAATCGCGGCGGAGCCATCGGCATAAGTCGCGAGCACCTCGTTGGCACCGGCGTCAGTCGCCGCAAACAAGGGTCGAATCGCTCTTTCGAGATCCAGCCCGCGAGTGAGCCCGAGTTTGCGGCCCGGGTCGGTGAGCGCGGCCGAGGCCTTTTTCCCCTCGACCGATCGCAACGCGAACCCGGTGAGTTGCTGCATGGCTTCCGTGGAGAGGTGGTCTCCGTCGTACGCACCGGGCGCATAACACCACACCCGGACACTGCCCCGCGTAACCTGCAGCAGCTTTTCCCGCTCGGCGGCGGAGAGGCTCCAGGCGTTGAGAAAGACATAGAGCTTTGACTTCACCTTCCCGGCGAGCACGTCGTCGAGAAGGTATTGTCCGTAGGGCGTTCCCAGGCGCCCGAGTGAAGCGCGCGCCGCATGAATGCCCGGTCCGGTGACCTGCTGGCCCGCCGGCGCCACCCGCCAGATGCTGCGTTCATCGATGACCGCTGCCACTTCGGGGTGGAACGGGGTGGGATGTTCCAGCAGCGGCTCATCGAGCGCACGGAGCCGCGCCATCTGCGCCCACATGCGCGCATCCTTGAACCATCCCGTGGCGCCGAGATCCATCCACCACGTGCCGAAATTGCGCAACGCCTCCTGAGCCAGGTTGCGTGTCAGCTCGCGGTTGGTGTCCTCGATCGTGGCGACGTGCTGCAGCCAGCCCGGCGGCTTCCCCGTGGCCAGATAAGTGTGCGTATCGTCCTCATTGAGCCAGAGCTTGCCGGCGAGCGACACGCTTTCCGCGGCCGTCATGGAGGGCGCGCTTTCGCCGAGTCCACGATCAGAATACGAAATCGGCGAGCAAAGGACGTCGATCTCCGGGCTCTCCAGCACCCGCCGCAAGGCGTAGTGCCCGGACACGCTGGGTCCGTTGGGAGCGGTGCAAAACTCGAAGAGATAGCCGTAGAAAAAGACCACCAGTTTCCGACCGCGCGAGGCGGTGCGCGCCGCGTGCGCGAGCTCGATGACGCAGTCCGCCATCGCCTCCTGCTGAAACTCCGCAAAATCGATGAGCGGTTGTTCGACCGCCGGATCGCGAAAGGTCCCCGAGGGCGACGCATGCCGTTCCGCAGCAGCGGGAACGGCGACCTCTCCGAGTTGCGGATCAGCTCTGGGCCAGGCGCTGCGCAGGGCCTCGTCCGTGCCGTATCGCTTCTGCAGCCAGGCGTTCCAGGCGATCTGATCCGCCCGCGCGTAGCCGCTCATCTCCGGCTTCCACGTGCCTTCGTAAAACCATTCACCCGTATTCTGCCCCACCGGATGATAGCCGGCGATGTGGTCTCCGAACCGATCCTCGAGATGCTCGACGAGCGCGCTGAGACGTGCGCTGGCCTCCCGGCGATACAGTGGTGAGGCGGGCACCGCGTGATCGCGACGTCCGTCCTCCCACTGCATCACCTCATCCGGATGCGCCGCGCACCACCACGGCGGCGGATCCATGGGGATGCGAGGAATGAGCAGCGCCTGCGGATTCGCGGACAGCACGAGCTTGCAGGCCGTGTCCGTGCTGGTCCAATCGGGCAGGTCGCCCGGTTTCGGCCACGGCAAGCCGACGGGAAAGCTGACGAACGAGATCCCGGCGTCCGCGGCGAGCCGAATCTGTTCCGTGAAACAATCCGGGGCTCCGCCCAGACGCACAAACGGGGTGCCGGGACGCTGGAAGGAAACGTCGATTTCGCGCGCCGGCTCGGCTCGCATCCATAAATTGACCCGATACCGGTGCCCTTCGGTGAAAGGCAGATTCGGTAGATGATAGACATGAAAGTCCGGCCACGGCCCCCTCGGCGGAGCAACCAAACCGACGTGCAGACAGCCGGAATCATCGCGCCCTCCGGCGGGCTCGACCGCGACCGTGCCGACCGTATTCCTCGCGTCGGTGGGCCAGATGGTCCACTCCCGCGCAAAGGAAGCGCGACCTTCCTCGAAAGTCTGGGTCGGAATCAGGTCCGGCTGCTCGTCGAGATCGATCACCTGGAGATCATCCAGCCAAACGTCTCCGGCGCTCTGACCAAAGCGAAAATGCATGGTGCCGTTGCTCGCCCCAGCCAAAGCCATGAACTCGAAGGTCCTGAGGTTTGCCCCCGGCGTCGCCGCCACGCGCGCCGCTCCGGGCGCGCCCCAAAACATTCGTGCGCGCACCGGTTTTCCGTCTACCACGAGGCGCGGCGCTCCCCCGCCGGGATCGACCCGCACCGTGAGGGCGCCGGCGGGGAGCACCCCCAGGACCAACGCGAACGTGAGCAGCAGCCAGGTAAAGTGTGGCCGTCTCACCTCGTCTGAATGACTTCTCATTGCGCCACTCGACGCACAAACCTCCCGGATGATCAAGGTTCCGCGACCCTGTGGGGCGGACGCCTTGCCCACGGATCGCGCACCACCTAAACTGCCGCCATGAGCCATGTTCAAGAAATTGAGTCGGCGATCCAGAATCTGAATCAGGGCGAGCTCGAGCAACTGATCTCCTGGATGGAGGATTATCTTGAGGATCAAATGGAGTTTACGGACGAGTTCAAAGCGAAGCTGGCGCGTGCGCAGGAGGATATCGCCGCGGGACGAGTGCGCATTCGCCAGCCCTGCGCGTAGCACCCGGCCGGTACGCGATCTATTGGACGCCTAAAAAATGACCTCATATTGCGAGCCAGCAGATGGACCAAAGTACTTTTACAGACCAGGCCCCGGACCAAAGGACCTCTGCATGGAAGCAGCCGTCGGTGCCGAACTTATTAGACAAGCAGGGATTGTGATAGACAGCCCTAATTATACTAACACGACCTCTCAGGTGCTCTTCGCCCTCTATCGGATGATGGGAATGCCGCGGAAGTGGCAAATGGCGGGTGTCGAAGAACTCGAGATGCTCAATGCCAGCCACAGGGCCATTGTTCGCAAAGCAGCGGTAGCTGTTCTTTCGGAGACAAAACCGGGGGAAAAGTATGTCTTCATTTGGGAGCCGCACCCCGGCCCAAAATGTTCGGACCTGATACTCGAGTTGGATTTGACCAACGAAGACGACGTCGAAAAACGTCACTGGTGCTGGACTATGCCGATGGTCTTCGTTGAACGACTCACCCGACTTTGTGAATGAAGGGGTATGTTGCGCGGCCGTGCTCATTATTTAGAACGCCGCTCCGCGCTCACCGGTTATTTTGGATGGAGCGGCTGTAACCCATGAGCGCCCCGCAACTCACCTCCCTGCTCAGCAATCGCGATCTCGATCGGCTCGCGCGCTTGCGGCTGAATGTGTCGCGGCGCTTCACCAATCGCAGCCGCGGGGAGCATCTCGCGGCGAAAGGCGGGACGAGCACGGAGTTCTGCGATTACCGGGATTACGCGCCGGGCGATGATGTCCGGTTTGTGGATTGGAACATTTTCGCGCGCATCGAACGGCCGTATCTCAAGCAGTTTCATCACGAGGAAGAGATGCACGTGGCGCTGCTCGTCGATGCCTCCCGGTCGATGATGTTCGAAGGGAAGCTCGAGCTGGCGCGGCGGGTGGCGGCGGCGATAGGCGTCCTCGGCCTGCGCGGAAACGAGAAGGTCAGCGCTTATGCGCTCGGCGCCGGCGCGGCGACCCCGCGGCTCGCGCCGTGCCGCGGACGCGCCGCGCAGCAGAAGCTTTTCACGTTCCTCGAAAACGTCACCGGCGGCGGCGACACGCCGATTGAGCAGGGCATCGAGAACTTCCTGCGCCAGCATCGGGGGCGCGGCGTGACCGTGATCGTCAGCGATTTCCTGACCGCGGGCGATTTGCGCCGCGCCTTCAATCTCATCCACAGCTCCGGGCTCGAAACCTTCGCCCTGCAGCTCCTCGGCCCGAGCGAGCTGGATCCCGAGCTGGCCGGCGATCTGCGCCTCGTCGATTGCGAGACGCTCGGCAACCTGGACATCTCCTCCGCGGGCGATCTGCTCGCGCTCTACCACGAATACCGCACCGCGCACGAAGCCCAGCTCTCCGCGCTCTGCCAGCAGCGCTCGGGCAAATTCCTCTCGCTCAGCGCCGGCGAGTCGCTCGAGCGCGTGGTCTTCGAGGTCATGCGGCGCAAGGGGTGGATCGTATGAAACGCCCCGAATGAAACACCCAACACCCAACATCCAACATCCAACGCCCAATACGCGCGTTCCGCGGGCGCTGACCATTGGATGTTGGATGTTCCCTCGCCCATGAGCTTCTCCGCGCTCAGCGCCGCCTGGCTTTTCCTGCTGCTCATCCCGCTGATCGTTTTCTATTTCCTCAAGCTCAAGCGGCCGCGGCTGGAGATCCCGTCACTCGTGCTGTGGCGGCAGGTGCTCAGCGATCAGCGGGTCAATTCGCCGTTCCAGAAGTTCAAGCGCAACATCCTGCTCCTCCTGCAAATCCTGCTGCTCTGCCTGCTGGTGCTCGCGGCGATGCAGCCCTTCCTCAAGCGCGAAGTCTCGCGCGCGAACCGGCTGCCGATCCTCATCGATGTGTCGGCGAGCATGGGCGCGCTGGATCAGGAGGGAGGCCGCTCGCGGCTCGATGAGGTCAGGAAGCGGGTGCGGCAGTCGATCGATGGAATGCTGTCGGATCAGGAGATCAGCCTCGTCGCTTTCAGCAGCCGGGCGCGGCGGCTGACTCCGTTTACCAACAACCAGCGCGACCTGCGCGCGGCGCTCGACGCGCTGGAAATCGAGGACCTGCCGAGCGACTTGGAAGAGGCGCTCCGCATGGCGCAAGCCCTCGCGCGCAGCGCGTCCTTCGAGACGGTGCAGCTCTATTCCGACGGCAACTTCCCGGCCCGCACCAATTTCGAGCTGCCGTTCAAAATCGACTATCAGCGCATCGCGCCGGCGGGCGCGAATTTTGGGATCACCGCATGCAGTGCCCGGCGCGCGGCGGCCGGCCAGTGGGAAGTGTTTGTGCAGCTCGGCGCTTCGGCGAAGGCGGAGTCGGCCACCGGGACCCTCGAGCTCCGGCAGGATGGCCAGGTCGTCGCCACCGAGAAGGTGCCGCTGACCCCGGGGAGCAGCCCGCGGCTCGCCTTCAGCGTGACCAGCAACCGGGCTTCGCTGCTTCACGCGCGGCTGAGTCTGAGCGGCTTCGACGCGCTCGCCGCGGACAATGAAGCGTGGCTGGAGCTGCCGGCGGTGCGTCCGCTCGACGTCTATCTCGCGCCGAAGCTCGCCAGCTACCGGCAGGCGCTCGAGGCCATCGAAGGCGTGACGCTGTATCCGCGGGAGAACGAGAAGCTGCCCGCGAGCTTCGATCTCGTGATCAGCGACAACCCCGCGGATCTCAGCCTTCCGGCGCGGGTTCGCTGCGGGATCGGCGTGGTGCCGGAGGATTTGAAAAAGCTCGTCGGTTTGGAAAACAAGAACTCCGTGGCCATCGACTGGCGCCGCGATGCGCCGCTGCTCCAGCACGTTTCGCTCAACGACGTGATCTTCATGGATCAGCCGATCAACAGCGAAGGCACCAGCGACGCGAGCTACGCGAATCTCGGCTACGAGATTCTCGCCCAAGGCCCGCGCGGACCGCTCATGCTCCTGCGGCGCGAAGGCGAGGCGATCGGCATCCACCTGCTCTTTCACACCGACCGCTCAACCCTGCCCTATCGCGTGGGCTTTCCCATCTTCGTCTCAAATCTGGTGCAAATGGCGCTCCAGCAAGCCGGCCTCGCCGAGGCCAGCGCCACCCGCACCGGAGTGCTCCCGCCGCTCGCCGTGACGGCAAACGCCATCTGTCGCATCGAAGGCCCCGGTGGCTCGCACCGCGAGGAGCGCGCGGACGAGCACGGCCGGCTCAACGGCGTGCCCGCGCCGCGCGCCGGCGAATACGTGATCACCGGCGAAGGCACCGCCGCCCGCCGCGTGGGCGCGAGCCTGCTTTCGCCCAGCGAGACTTCGCTCGCGACGGTGGAGCAGATCGAATTCAACGATCAACTCACCGTCACCGCCGCCACCCGCGTGCCGAAGGGCGACCGCTCCCTGTGGTGGGCGCTCGCCTGCGCGGGTTTCTTCGTGATGCTGGTCGAATGGTGGTGGTTCCAGGGCCGGGGCAGCATGATCGGCGGCTGAGGGGGAAAAACACCCAACACCCAATCCGGCTGGCGCACGTTCGCGAGGTCCATTGGATGTTGGGTGTTGGGTGTTGGATGTTGGGTGTTCATCCCGCACCATGATTACGGAGCATGGTTTCCCTCATTGCCACCGCCAAAACCGTTGCGTGGGCGTTCGTCCTTTCGCTCCTGTTGCCGACAGCGCGCGGCGGCGAGACGATGCGGGCGAAGCTTGACCTGATCGCGCCGCGGCTGCGGTCGGGCGCACCGGCGCTGGCCGAGCTGAAGGTCACCCGGCAGGGCTCCCCGCTGCTCGAAGGCGTTTTCGACGTGGAGGTGGGGGAGGGGGGGGCTCCCTTCCTACGCTGGCGCACGGCGGAGTTCGCCCTGATCAACGGAGAGCAAACCTTTCGCGTGATGCTCCCGCCCTTGCCGGAGGAAGCGCAAAACTTCAGCCTCGAGGCGCATCTCCGGTTCACGGCGAAGAACGGTGCGCAGTTCGATCTTGGGTCCTCTCCCCTGGCCGGCTCCCAGCCAGGACAACTGTTGCTCGGTGTTTGCGTCCCTGAGGGCGCGCACGTGCAGGCGCAAATCCGGCCTATCTGGCAAAGCCTGCGGCTCGAGCGATTCGCCTCCCGCGACTCGGGCCAGCAGGTTTCCATTACGACTACACCCGCCTTTTTCACTCCCGACGAACTGCCCGCGAGCGCCATCCACTTCCTCGCGCTCGACGCGGTGCTCATTTCCGGCCCGGCCTTGGGGCAACTTCGGGAGCGGCAGCTTCAAGCCCTGCTCCGGTGGGTCGATGCAGGCGGCAGCGTCTGTGTCCTCGTGGAAGGGCAGCTCGAAAGCGCAGCCCTGAGTTTCCTCAATCAATTGGCCGCCGATGAAGTGCAGGCGCCCCCTTATGAAGCCGATGTCGCGGGTGCAGTGAGGACGATCGCGCCGGCCATAGGTCAGTGGCGCTGTGGATTGGGGCGGGCGGTGATTGTCACGGCTCCGCTGATGCCTGAAGAATTGAATCGTTACGCTTGGCTCCGAATGCTCACGTTTCTGTGGAAAGTCAAACCTGGGTCCACAGCCGACTCGATCGCGAATGACGGTGCGCTGCCTCAGGAGCCAGATCGTTGGGACGGGCCAAACTGGCAACACGCGTCTCGCCCCGTGATGGTGCGGTCGATGAAAGCGATGTTGCCTGGCACACTCCAGCCGATCCCGTGGCCGGCGCTGGCCGGGCTCTTCAGCGTCTTGCTCCTGGCGATCGGTCCCGGCGAGTATTTCGTGCTCGGCTGGTTGCGCGGGCGCCGCTGGACGTGGGTCACTTTTCCGCTGTCGGTGCTGGCGTGCTCACTATGCGTTCTTTGGTTCGCCAAAAAGACGTTCGGGGTACGCGACCGCCACGCCACGATTATCCTCACCGATGTCGGCAAGCGTGGGCGAATCTTGCGGGAAACGCGTCTCGACCTGCTTTTTTCCTCGGACAGCCGTGAGTCCCGGACGGAAGTGCGCAATTGCCTTGCAGTCCGGGTTCGGGAGCCCGCGGACGCGCAGGCTGACGGCGACGGTATCCGCTATGAAGGACGAATCCCCGCGCAGTACACCCTTTGCCGATCCCTGCGGCAATGGACCCCGAGCTATCTGCGCACCACCTCGTTGGAAGGCGGCACCGATCCTTCGGGCGTGCAGTGGGAGGCGTTCAACCCCGTCATCTTGGATCACCGAGTAACTGCAGAGGTTCTCACGCTCATGGGCGGTCGTCGCGATCTCCATTTGGGTTTCCACAGCGAGTCCGATTCCATTTTCCTTCACGAACCAACAGAAGGCATTTTTGAGAGAGGAGGGATTTTTGAGGTCTTGGCCGAGTCTTCCGCCCATGTCCTCAACGATCCTCTTTTCGAGCAGATCTCCCCGAACGGGTCGAGCTCCCTGAGTGATCTCGCTCTACCGGGTGAGCGCAATCGGCGTCGTTGGGTCATCGTGGCTTCCTCGCAGGACGGTTCCGAGCTTCGGCTGTTCCGTTACCTTTACCTCGACCCACGCTGAGCCATGTCCGATTCGCCCCTGGTTTCCATCGAGGATTTGCACGTCTTGTACGGCCGCACCCACGCCGTGCGCGGGCTTTCGTTCCAGATCGCGCGGGGGGAGATCTTCGGGTTCATCGGGCCCAATGGCGCGGGAAAAACCTCCACGATCAAGGTGCTCGCGACCCTGCTCAAGCCGAGCCGCGGCCATGCCCGCGTCGCGGGTCTCGATGTCGCCACCGCCGCGGCCGCGGTGCGCCGCCGGATCGGATACATGCCTGATTTCTTCGGGGTCTATGACGAACTGACCGCGGCGGAGTATCTGCACTTTTTCGCGGCCGCCTATCGCATCCCGGGCAGCCGCCGTAAGGCGCTCGTCGCCGACGTGCTCGCTCTGACCGACCTGACCGAAAAGCACGACGCGCCGGTGGATGGCCTGTCGCGCGGGATGAAGCAGCGGCTCGGTCTCGCACGCGTGCTCCTGCACGATCCGGACTTGCTGTTGCTCGACGAGCCCGCCAGCGGGCTCGATCCGCGGGCCCGCATCGAGATGCGCGAGCTGCTCAAGGAGCTGCAGGGGATGGGCAAGACGATCATCGTCTCGAGCCACATTCTGCACGAGCTGTCGCAGCTCTGCTCGCACATCGGGATCATCGAGGCTGGAAAGATGGTGGCCCATGGCTCGCTGGCCGACATTTATCGCACGCTCAGCTTGCGGCGCACGGTGCACGTCCAGCTCGCGAATCCTACGCCGGCGCTGATCGCGGGCATTCGTGCCTTGCCGCACGTGACCGGCGTCGAGGAGCAGCCGGACCGGCTGGCGATTCAGATCCGCGAGGATCAATTCGCCGTCGAGGATTTGCTCGATGCGCTGCACGCGCTCGGCGCGCGGATTCGCATGTTCCAGCCGGACGCCATGGACATGGAGACGGCGTTCATGAAACTAACGGAAGGCAAGACGGCGTGAAGTGGACTGAGGCGCGCTGGACATGATGAAAGCATTGCGCGGCTGGTGTTCCTTTCCGCTCCTAGCCAAGGAACTCACCGAAATGGCGGCGCAACGGCGCACCTACGCACTGCGCGTGTTTTACGGGCTGATGCTCGCCGCGATTTTCGTCCTTCAGGCGCCGACGACTTTGCTGAGCCAGGGCGTGGACCCGATGGCCGGGCTCGGGATCGGGAGGGACCTCTTCAACAATCTGTGCCTGCTCCAATGCTACGGAATCCTGCTCTTTCTTCCGGCGCTGATGTGTGGGCGCATCGCGGCGGAAAAGGAGCGCGATTCGCTGGTGCTGCTCTTCCTGACTGACCTGCGCCCGTGGCAGATCGTCCTCCAGAAATTCATCGGCGGCCTCGTCCCGATGCTCTCATTCCTTCTCCTCGCGCTGCCGCTGAGTGCGATCGCGTATGCCTGCGGAGGCCTCTCGACCACTCAACTTTGGGACAGCTTCTCGAACCTCATCCTTCTGGCGCTGCAAGTGGGTGCAATCTCCCTGATGTGTTCGGCCTGGTGTCGGAGCAGCGCCGGAGCGCTCGTGATGGCGTATCTGGCGATGGCGGTGATGGTGGTTGGCATCCGGTTGGTCGGAAGCTCCCAAGCCGTTCATCACGCGCTCTTGAACGTGGATTATGCTGTCACCATCGATCTTTCGTCGTGGCCGTTCGAGGTCGTGCAGGCTCCCCTCCTGCCACCGGCCATCAGGCTGGCCACGATCAGCATTCCTGCCATGGTCATCGCCCTGGCCTTTCTGGGCCTGTCTCGCTGGTTTCTCGTCCGGCGCGCCTTTGTCCCGCCGTCGAACCTTCTGCTTCGACTTTTCCAGCAGCTCGACCGTTTCATGCACTGGGCGAACCGCCTCACCGGCGGTGTGATCGTCGTGCGCGAAACGGACCGCCTGCCGGGCGACGACCCCATCGCCTGGCGCGAGCTGACCCGGCGCTCGCTGGGCAAAGTCCACTATCTCGTGCGCGTGCTGCTCGTCGTGGAAGTGCCGGTCGTGTGCGTTTGCGCGTTCGTGGCGGCGCTCTCCGAGGGTTCGCAAAGCTTGCTCGGGGTGCTCACCTGGCTGGCCGTGATCGCGGGCGCGCTCGGCATCCTCGCGGTGAGCGTGGCGTCGGCGAATACGATCGTCTCCGAACGAGTGGCGCAAACGCTCGAAGTCCTGCTCACCACGCCCCTCACCAGCAAAGACATCGTGATGCAAAAGGCCCGCGCGCTGCGCCGGCTTACACTCGTCGCCGCGATCCCCGTGGCCACCGTCCTCGCCACCAAATGCTGGCTGCGCCCGGAGTGGCTCGACCAGACGCCCGATGGCAGGCTGCCTTATCTCGTCTGCAACGCACTCGCGGTGGCGATCTATTTCCCTCTCGTATCGTGGCTCGGGGTCTGGATCGGCCTGCGCGTCCGCACCCGCTTCAAAGCGATTTCGGCGACTTTGATTTGCCTGGTCGTTTGGAACGCCGTCCCGTTGCTCAGCGGAGATTATCTCGCTCACATTCTCGCCTTGAAACACGACCTTTACATCCTGCTCTGGCTGATCGCCCCGGTCAGTATTTTACAGGTCAATGAAGAGGGCATGCTCAGCAGGCTGCTCTATTCCACGGGTTGGCCGTGGGCCGCGATCGCGCTGAACTTCACCTTGCACGGCCTGCTCCTACTTTTCTTTCGCGAATTCTCGCTGGCCACCGCCGACCGTTGCCTCCGCCGATGAGGCCAGGGAGCCGGGGTGCCCCCGCCCCGAGTTGCTCCTTGGGGCGAGGGCGCCCCGGCTCCTCGGGTGAGATTGTTTGGAGAATGCCGCGCCCTTCCTCTACACTCGGCGCCCGATGATCCGCTATCTCGTCCTCGCGCTGTGGTGGGGCGCGCTTGCCGCCGCGCCGCTGCGTGCGCTCGAGGTGCGGCAGGTGTTGTGGGGGTTTGATGGAAGGATGGTGCCGGGACGGATCGGCCCGGTTTCGGTGCTGCTCGCCAATCCGGGGAACGGCACCTTTGACGGGGAGATCGTGCTCAGGGAAACGGGCGGCATTGGGGGGCACAATGGCGCTCCGTACGTGCAGCCGGCCTTCATCGGACCGCAGAACGAGCGCTGGGTGCAGTTCCACGTTTTCGTGGTCAACGGCGGGGAGGATTTCGCGCTGCAATGGGGACGCGGAGCGAAGGAGCACTTCGAGTTGGAGCGCCCGGCCGCCGGGCCGCCGGCGCACGTGCTGCTGAGCGATCCGGGGAATCCTTTCGGCGGCAGCCCGGCGCTCAAGCTCTTTCCCGATCAGCTTTTCCCGACCACGGTCGCGGCCACGGATGGGCTCGACGCGGTGGTGCTCGATTACGTGCCACGGTGGGAGCCGGCGCGCCGGGAAGCTTTTGTCGATTGGCTGAAGCGGGGCGGCACGGTGCTGCTGCTGCCCGCGACCAACGGCGAGGCTCCCGTCTTCACCGAGCAGCTCGCGGTGCTGAATGGCACCGCCGATTCGACGCGCGTGGGGGCCGGGACGGTGCTGCGCGCGCAAGCGACCCGGCGCGAGGTGAGCAACAAGCTGTTCGCCGCGCGGGGTCTGCCCGCGCCGGAGCTCAAGCCGGGTCAGCCGGTGGTGGTTTACAATCTCGAGCAGACGCTCTTCGAGCGGCTGGCCCGGATGACCCGGCCGAACATCCGCTGGTGGGTGATCAACGCGCTGACCGCGCTCTACGTGCTGCTCGTGGGGCCGGTGCATTATCGGTGGGGCCGCCGCCTCGATTACCGGCTCTCGATCGGGGCGTTCATCGCCTGTGTCGGCGCGTTCGGCTGGCTGTTTGCGATCGTCGGCCGGCGCGGCTACGACGAAAGCCAGACCGTGCACTCGCTGGCCATCGCCCGCTCGCTCGGCGGCGCGCGGCACGATGTCACGCAGTGGGTGAGCGCCTTTGCCACCCGCGGCGACATCTACACACTCACCCATCAGGCGGCTTCGAATCTTTACGCGGTGGTCAGCATGGAAGCGGTGAACGGGCGCATCTTCAGCGGCAAGGGCGGTGAGTTCGTCGCGGACATTCCGCTCTATTCATCGCGGCAGTTCGTGCATCGCGCGGTCATGAACGGCGACGACACCAGCGTGCAGGTGGAGACCTGGGAAGGAGAGGGGGATCTCAAGGCGCTGGCCCTCAAGGTCGGTCCGGCCTTTCCGGCCGCCACGGCCGATCTGCGCGCCCGGTACCGCGACCGGTTCTACACGATGAAACGGGAGGGCGATCGACTCACCCTGGCGGGCGGTGTGCGCGGCGAGACGCTCGAAGCGTTTCTCCCTCAGGCCAAGGTCCAGGCGGCGGTGCAGAACTACGGCAACAATCCCGGGCAGGAAGACGATAAACCTGGCGATATCGACCTTCGGGGCGCCGGCCCGCTGCTCTATCTGCGCGCGCTGGATGGATGGGTTTATTTCAGCCAGCAGATCACCCGTCCGTCGCAGCCTGCCGACCGCCTCGAGCTCTTCATTCTCGCGAAGTCGCCCGAAGGCTTCCGGATGCAGGGCAAAGGCTTTGCGAAGGAGAGCGGATACGTGCTCTACGTCGAAAGCGTGGCCAAACCATGAGATGCGCACCGGTGACTAAGTGTGGTGCAACAGCGACGAGTGACCTGTGCCGCGGCGCAACCGCATCCAACCAAGCTGTCATCCTGAACGGAGCCGCGCGGCGGCGTGCGGAAAAGCGGCGGTGGGTGCGCGGCGGAGTCGAAGGATCTCTGACTTTCTGGGCGCGAGCGGAGGCAAGGTGGCTCCGCACCGCCTCCGCCTCCGCCCACGAGATTGGAGATCCTTCGACTACGCAGCGCGCACACCCCACCCCGACTGCGCACACCCCGCGCTGCTCCGCTCAGGATGACCGTTGGTTGGGATGGTCCGCTCCACCCAACGATCGACGACGAGGACGAGCAGACGCACGAGCAGAAGAACCAATGAGAGGAGATTGAAGTGACCGAACCCGTAATCGACATCCAAAACCTTTCGCACCGCTACAAGACCCACCAGGCCTTGAGCGGAGTCACTTTCACGGTGAGCCGGCAATCGATCCACGGCTTCGTGGGGCCCAATGGCGCGGGCAAAACGACGACCTTGAAAGTCCTCGCCACGCTGCTCAAGCCGGAGACGACTGGTTTCCACTCCCACGCCGACGCCAGCGTCAAGGTCTTCGGCCTGGACATCGTCCGCAGCCGCAATGCGGTGCGGCGCAAGATCGGTTTCATGCCGGATCACTTTTCGATGTACCGGCAGATGACGGTCTTCGAGTATCTCGATTTCTTCGGCGCCGCCTACGGGCTCGGGCAGACCCAGCGCGACAAGATCATCGGCGACGTGCTCGCGCTGACCGACATGGCCGGGCGCAAGGACGACCTGATCAACGGCCTTTCGCGAGGGATGCAGCAGCGCGTCAGTCTCGCGCGGGTGCTGGTCCATGATCCCGACCTGCTGCTGCTCGATGAGCCAGCGAGCGGGCTCGATCCGCGGGCGCGCATCGAGCTCATGGAAATCCTCGAAGAGCTGCGCCGGCTCGGGAAGACCATCTTCATCAGTTCGCACATCCTCAGCGAGCTGGCGACGTTGTGCGATCACGTGACCATCCTCGATCGCGGGATGGTGAAATACACGGGGACAATGCGCGGGCTGATCGCGAATGCCGAGGGGAGCATCGCCACCTATCACCTCACCCTCGCCGCCGAGCATCCGGCCACGGCCGAGGCGCTGGCCAGGCTTCCCGGTCTCGAACGGATCACGCCGCCGCTGCCCAACGAACCGCGGTATTCGATCACCTTCAACCGCGAGCAACTCCCGCTGAACACCATCCTGCAAACCGCGCTTTCGGCCGGGGGGCAGATCGTGAGTTTCACGGAGGATGTGAAGCATCTGAACCAGGCCTTTATGGACCTGACCGAACCCGGCGTGCGGGCGTGAGCATGGGGCCCAGGGAAAGTGGGGCAGGCGTCCCCGCCTGCCAGGAAGTCTTGCAGGCGTCCCGCCTGCAGACCGCGC
>JAXDQW010000090.1:0-18991 GCA_034667665.1 Chthoniobacter sp. | reverse complement strand
CGTTCTCGAAGCTTGTTTCAAAGTCGGCCTCGTCGCATTTGATCCTGCTCGCGTTGAAAGATTCCAAGTTGCTGCCTGAGGAACGGGCGCTTCTAAAAGAATCGGAAACATTTCTCGCCTCGCAAGGAGAAAGCTGTTCGAGTCGCCTTCTCATGGCAAAAACCCGATTCAGCAGCGCACCAGTCGTTAATCACCCGAAGAAATTACCTACTCCTAAAGAAACTTCAGCCCGCACCTCGTGCGCGCTGTTCGTGGCGACTTTGGCCATCGCTCCATTCACCGTTAAAGCTGCGGTGACTCTCTCTCCGGTGACTTATGCCGGAGGCACGTTGACCGATAATGTCGCACCTTCAGGCACCGATTATCCGGTCGGCTGGTTCGGGCTCCAGGTTACAAATGGGGCCCCAACCGCGACGGCCAACACCACGCTCACGAATGTGGTTGCGAGTCAGCCGAATGGCACCTTTACAGTCGGTCTCGGCCTCTATGATGTCACTGGTTTGACACCCGTTGGCACCTATGGGACGACTGGTCTCGGTTCAGTCGACGGGACTACCGGCGGTGTCAATACTACGAACGCTTTCGTTCTTGAGCTACAAAATACTTCCGGTTCCAGTGCCGCTGGCATCACTTTGGGTTATGCTCTCGAGGTCTGGAGGCAGGCGCAGGTTAATAATGCCAATCCGGTCTTTAACGATTCGTTCCAGATCCAATTCCACGTCGGCTCCCGCCTTAATTTAGGGGTTCCAGGAGAGGTTCAGACTCTGTCCAGTGCTCTCGGCACCGCTGGAGCGGGCTGGACCTCGGTTGTCCAGACGGAAGCGTTCTCAGCGACCACCACTGTCAATACCGTTCGGACTAATGCGGGAACTGCCTATTCGTTTGCGAGCGGGACTGATACTTCGTGGGGCAACGGTGAATACTTGTATATTCGCTTTTATGACACCAATACGCAGAACCTTGCCGTGGGCGATAATCTTGGGATGGCGATCAATGGGCTGAGCGTCTCCGGGATTCTGGTTCCTGAACCTTCGACCTGTGGGCTCCTCCTCGCTTGTGTAGGCTTCGGCGCGATCCGTCGCAGGAGGAAGGTTGCCGCTGACGCGCTTGCCGCGGCCTAACCCGGATATTCCAGCATTCCTGAATGCGTTCCGCCTCTGCGAACGGTAAATCAAAGCAAAAACTACTTCCAGCTTTCCGACGATGTCTTTCTTCTGGTTGGAAGGACCAGCCACATGATTGAGCACGCTGTCAGCTACTCGAAGTCCTCGACGACCCCAGTCCCCTCGCCCTCGCACTCTCCGCGTTGAAGGGAGCGAGACGCGCCTTTGCCGCATAACTCAAATTCCATCGTCTGGAAACCGCAGGAGCTAGATCCCGCTTGAATAGAGGACGCCTTGCCAGTTTCTCGGATATCATCCTGTGTTCGCCATTCAGCGCCATTGCCAGATGCAGGAAAAGACAAAAGGTAATGCGATCCTTAGTAAGCGTCCGCCCGGGCGCCTATTGACAAGGAATGGCGGTGGTTCTGATTCGGGATCGGAGATGTGATAGGCCGCGGGCCTATGACATCTATGCTGCGCCTCGAGCGGGGCGCTGCGGCTGACTCTTCGCCCAAGCCTCGGGCGTATTCTGGCCGGTTGGTAGGCGCGACCTTCATTGCGAGGAGACGTAGAAGATTTGAATGCCGGGCTTAAAAAGTGCCTTTAGCAGTGCCGGGAAGTTTTTCGATCCCCCAAGAGGACGTTCAGAGGTAATCAAGACACCGTGGGGGTTTCCGAACTGGATGATACGGCGTTCAAGCTCTTCGATGCCTTCCACTGTAAAATCTGTTTTGTCATCGATACCGTCGGCATTTCGGAGCTCCCCGGAAACTGAATAGACTGTGAAAGTGTCGTCTTTGGTGACGTGGACCGCAAAACCCATGTATGGATTCTTCCAATCAGTAAGCCGCTTCGATGGTGAGTTAGAGAATATCAAATGCTTCTTCGCCTCAGCCTGCTCGAATGTGAATGTTCCGGAGTTAGGTCGGGGCAACTCAATAACCCTCGCCGGCTGGTCCGGGTAGCGCCCGCATCCACAAAGGAACGCGAGACCAGCCAGGATCAATGATGTGAGAATGCGCATAGCATGAAGGCGCCTAGCGTTCAGAAGTGTATCCGCCGTGCTGCGGGGGATGTGATCTGAAGAACCGACTCGTTCGGCATGGCGGATACACTTGGTGGGACTGAGCCGCTACGCGGAGGATGGCGCTTCGCTTACAGGGGGAAGTATCCGGTCCCGCCCTCGCCACGAATGCTGGTCCGGCAGTTTGGGCGGGCGGGAGAACGGCAAGGGGATCGCGACCACGCATGGGCGCAGGCTATTTCAGGCGGCAGACCCGTGCAAGAGGTCGTTCTCGCGGCGCCAGTAGGAGTGCTCGCAGGGTCCGGGGTCTGCGCGCGCGCAACCCTGGAGCAGCCGAAGCCTCGAGGTTTCGGCGGCGTCGAAGGAGTGGCTGCGGGCAGAACTGTGGGGCTCATGAGCCATCCAAGGCCGCGGGCCTTGCCGGCTCCAACCGGACCAGTTCCAGGCGCGTGCCGCCGCAGTGGGGACACCTGCGAAGCGGCTCTTCTTCCGGGCGTCGGTGGCTCCTGCGGCTGGCTCCGGCGGGTCGGCGGTCGGCGGCACAGCCTCGGCCGCGGTCGCCAGGGCGGCGCGCGCCTGGACCAGATGCAGCTGTCGGTGCGGTCCCATTACGAGACGGCGGCAACGCCTGCCTCCACCAGCACGACGACGAGCGGCGACACCACGATCGTCACGAAGGTGGAGGCGGTGTCGGCAATCTACTTCCGCTCAAGCGCGGCGACAGACAACGCTCGGGATCATCTTCCGCGACTTCATGGACACAACGGTGGCGGGCATCAGCGACGTGAAGATGACCCTGCGCGAGAAGGACGCCGAGGATGGCGAATACTTGTTCGAGCTGAATGGCGCGCCCGCCACTCTCGCCGGCCACGGCTACTTCACGACGACGATCGAAGTGGAGAGCGACCCGCCCAACGATGCGATGGGCGACGACTCAATCGTCAGTCTTCAACTGCTGGGCGAAATCAGCTTCGTGCATGCCGGCGAGGCGCGTTCGAGCGCCAGCTTCCGCTATCAGGTTAAGATCGCGCGGGTGAGCCACATTGACGAGACGACGAGTCCGCAGCACAGCGCGCAGGTGGCGCAGTTCCACGAGGTTCTGCGCGGCCTCTTGCAGGTGCGCGGATGCTACGAGCCGCTGCAGCTCGACATCAATGGCATCGTGTTTGCCCCGAAGAAGTCGAACGAGGAAATCGAGGAAGAGGATGAGCAGGCGCATGGAGACGTTTTCACGATGGTCGCGGGCGTCACCGGCTGATGCGACCAGACTGAATGCATTCTCATCACATGACCGAAACGGCTAGGAAAGTGGAGCCGAGGGGAAGAATTTGCAGGCTGCGAAATGAAAAAGGACCGCCTGAAACGAATTCCAGGCGGTCCAGATCCAAACGCGCCGTGCGAAGCGTTAAGACTGTGTGATTCGCACGTTCACGGTGGGGTTACTTCGCCGCGCCGTCCTTAGGCTTGCCGCCACGGCCGCCAGGGCCGTGTCCGGCCTTGAGTTCTTCGAGCGTCACTTTGCCGTCGCCGTTGGCGTCGAGCTTCTTGAAGTGCTCTTCCGCTTGCGCCGAATCCTTCTGACCACGCGGGCTCGCCTTGAACTCGTCGAGGCTAATGTTCCCATCGCTGTTGGTGTCGAGTTTCTTGAAAAACTCTTCCGGGTTTCCGCCCCCGCGACGGCCGCCTTTTTGATCGCCGGCTTTCGGAGCGGCAGCATCCTCCGCCAGCGCCAGCATGGAGCTGACTGCGAGAAGGGTGAATACAGTAGTTAGTTTCTTCATTGTTTTTGTTGGTTCGATTCTGATGTTTCCGAGTGCCCCGCCGGTTCGTTGCATTCTTTGGCAGCGCAACCGGTGGAGGGAATTCGCGATGATTCCATCGCGTCTGTCCGGCTTATGTAGACACTCACATTGTTAAGCCGGTATTCAGATCGGCCTCAATTTGTGTTAAGAATTGTAAAGCCCCTTCGTCAGTGCTGAGGGACGAAGCAAGGAGGCCAGTTGACACGTGGAGCTACGGGATATGTCGCTCGTCTCTTCTACTCGGCTCGGTCGAATCTGGAAGTGGGGCGTGCCTGGTTATCAGGAAAGGAAGGTGTAGCGACACCTGGTGCGCGCCGCGCAGGCTGATAGAAGGGAGGGGCTTCCCATCCAGCGCGCTGATCGTGCTTGCGTCCGCCTGATTCTGGCGACACGATTCTTGGAACCTTGGCGTTAAATCCTCCTATGAATTCAGCATGCATAGCGGCAGCAGTCGCCGCACTTTTTACAGCCTCATCGTCGGTCGCCGCCCCGCTAGATCCGCCCGCAAGCCACCCTTCCGGGGTTGCAGATGTAAGCTGGGGCAGTTCTTCCGCCGACGCAAAGAGAGCGATGCTCGCACGGCCGGGAATCTCGCTGGTGTCGGAAGCCGCTGGGAAGCTTGTCTTTACAGGTGGCAGTTTTGCTGAGCAGCCGGCCGAGAACTGGGAATTGCTGTTTATTGGAGGGAAGTTTTCAGAGGGAGTTGTTCGGCTAAAAACCGTGGACGCCTTGCATCAGTATGAGGATATTCGCAAGCTGATCACTGCAAAGTATCGCAAACCCGGACGAGAAGAGCGGGAAGGCTCGGCGCATCGCGTCACATACTGGGAGTATTCTTTGACCACGGGAAAATGGGGTATCGCCTGCGAGGTGAGAATTCCCGACGGGCTCACGATCAGATATAAAGACAAATCCCCCTCGACTTTGCCGGGAAAGGGCGCGGCTAAAGATCTGTAGGAATACCGCCGCGTCCTACAGAATCTATTCGCCGAGATAGCGCCGACTGCCGACGGGGGCGAAGCGGCCGATGTTAGCTTT
This sequence comes from Chthoniobacter sp., assembly GCA_034667665.1. Taxonomy (GTDB): domain Bacteria; phylum Verrucomicrobiota; class Verrucomicrobiia; order Chthoniobacterales; family Chthoniobacteraceae; genus Chthoniobacter. The sequence continues at coordinate 14,024 of JAXDQW010000090.1, read as the reverse complement.
CGGCATGCGCCGGTCGAGTGTTGTTGGGTCCATCGGCAACTCGCGCACCGAGCCGTCGAGCATGGAACAAAGCGCCTTTCCTCCAAAGCGGAAGTGGATAGTGGTCTCGCGATCGTTGATTAGATAGAACTCTTCCAGCATCGGATTCTTCGCGCTAGCCGGTGGTTGAAAGGTGTTCACCTGCGCGCTAGTGGCGAATACCACGACCTCGGTAAACCGCTCGAACTGGAGGGCTCGCGGGAGGGCGCCAAGGCCCATCGCGCCTCCGCCGAGATGCGAATTGTAGCCATAACCGTAGTTGCAATTCTGGAATTTGGGCTTGTGGCGATTCGGTTCGCGCAAGAGCGCCGGATCGGTCCTGACGCCGCCGGAAGCGATGACGTAAGGCCCGAGCGGTCCACGGGAGAGATTGAGGGTGCGCGTGCCTTCGCGGTCGCCGGCGCTCGCCGCAGGCTCAAATCCGAACCACCAGATAACACCGTCAGGCGCCATCTCGCGATAGCGCCAGAACTCCCCGTCGTGCTCGGCGCGGTAGAGTGCGCCAGCCGCGCCTAGTTGCTGAAGACTATGGGTGGAGACGGCGCGCCATGCCGATTCCCGCGCATCCTGAAAAAGCGGCAGTAGGAGGGCGCAAAGAACGGCGATGACTGCGATGACCACCAGCAATTCCAGGAGCGTGAAGGCCCGGCGCGCGTTCATGATCTCCGCTGCCGGAGGCAGCTCACGAGGAGACCGGAGAGGACCAGCAGGCTGGTCGCTGGTTCCGGGACGATCGCGGCGAGGGGAATAGATGGAGGGAGAGGGTCGAAGTCCGGATTGGTGGCGTAGTTGCTGAAGACCCAAGCGTCCCAAGAGCCGTTCGCCAAATTTCGGCCGGGGGCGCCGACCGCTGCATAATTCCAGCCAGTGGCAAGGTCGGGTCGGGCAGGACCGTCCGGCGTTCCGGTGAGATAGCTCCAGTAACCGATGGTATTGAAGCCGTAGGCGATGTGGTCGTCGAAATCGGAGGCGCTGCCCTGCTCATTCACCGGATTCGCATCGAACACAAAGGTTCCGCCATCCCCGTCGAGATCGTAGCCGACACCGAAAAGATAGCTGCCGAGAGTGGGGTGGTTTCCAAACGCGAGATGCAGCCGTTGATCGACCGCATCGATGGCGAGCAACATGTCCTGACCGGTAGGATCTTCGCCGGTTTGCCACCGGAAGCCCCAGGCCAGAGTCTCACCAAAAGTGCTACCCGGCGCATTCTTGCCGTCATACCAGTCGATCAACAGTCCTGCTCTGTTCGTTCCCGTACCGATCCAAAACTGGATGTCGTCGAAGCTGGAGACGGTGCTGCAACGAGCAGAGTTGCACGGGAGGAGCGCGAGCCAAGCGACGGCTAGCAACCCCTGCATTCTCCTCCGCCGAAAGGCGAACAGGCCCAGACCGAGAAGCAGAAAGGTCCAGGTCGAAGGCTCTGGCAATTGCGCTCCGGCGAGGCTGGAATTGATTGCGACGGCGTCCACTTCGAGTGTGCTTCCGGAGGCGACGCCGCTAAATCGGACATAACCAACCTGCGCCAGGGGCGTAGTGTCGAGGTCGAGCCAGGTTCCGCCGGCCGATCCATCGAGGGCAGTGAGAATGCCGGCGCTATCGGCACCATCGAACGAGGAGAGGCTGCCGGTGAAGGGCTTGCCGAAATCCGCGTATTCGGGGTTTGCCGGCGCGGTCTTAGCGAGCAGGCCCGAGTTTAGAAAGTAGTTCCCCGGCAGTGTGAACAGAATCGGATTTGCGTTGTTGAGCGCATACCACGCAATGCCGTCCTCACTCACCTCAACCACGGCGCTGTCGCCGCCGAAGGCTCCGGCGGGGTTGCCGGCGCGTGGATTGGCGGTGGTGCCGGAATTGACCAGGAAGACATTCTCCCAGATCCCGAGCTCGGGAATTCCGGTGCGGTCGATCAGCACATAGTTGGTTAGCCGAAGGGTCAAATGCCCGCCGTTGCCGATCCGTGTGAGCTGGCTGGTTTCAAAGCTCGGATTAAACGGGCTGAACACGCCGGCTCCGTTGACCGGATTGGGAGCACCTAGCGCACTGGCTGGATTGGTGAAGCTGCCGACGCCGGTTCCCGAAGTATATTCGATGACGGCATCTGCAAAGGACGCAGCGCGTGCGTGCAGGTTGAGGCAAAGGCACGCCACGGCGCACCCAAGGAGGATGGATTTCATGTTTGGTCTCTGGTTGGCTAGAGAGACCAGGACACGAACGGGCGCAGCTCGAGTGAGCGAGCGCCCCGATGCGAGGGGACTGATCCCTCATTCTTCTTTTTCGCGAAGAAGTTTTGTCGCGCCGACCCGTGACCGCGGCGTCATTGCTGCGGCGATCAGATTGGCACGAATGAGAGCGGACCGTGGAAGTATTCTGGCTCCTGGCTTATCGGCGGCGATGACCCGTGCTGCGAGAGCACGTGATTCGCCCGCCATCCTTCTCCTCGCCTTCACCTCCGTGTTCCGGAGATTGGCAATGTGAGGAGTCGTATCCAGTTACAGCAGCGCAACTGCTTCCGATTTTCACGGAATTCCTTCCCTCGACCCGCTTAGGTTATACTCGCAAAGAACTGCGGCCGAGTGTAGGAACGCCGAGTTCTCGTGCAAGGGAAAAAAGATGGGAGCAGCTTTGTTCAACCATGCAAGCCGCCGGCCGCGGCAGTGCAGTCTCGGCTACGACACATCGTTCCCGGCGAATGCCGGCATTGGGGCGTTGCGGGGATTTCCCCGCTTGAATAGGGGAGTGGGAAACGCTGCGGCTAACGCATGGGGAAAGTCCTTTCCTCGACCTCAAAGTTCCGAGATTGTTGGAACGTATGGACATCCCGGCGATCGAAAACATCGTTGATAAGCATGCTCAGAAATACGCTGCCTCCTGTGCTCCATCGCTTGCAGAAATGCTTCTGAAAGTGAAAAAAGCCGTCGCAGCCGACTACTACGCTGAACAGGATCGAGACAAGGATGCCAATGTTGGACTCGCGAACATCAAGGATCTGACCATTGCTGGAGAAACATTCCGTCGCGTTCAGGACACAAATTCGCAAGACCCGTTCTCCAAACAAATTGATGGCCTCCTTGAGGCAAACAAACCGGTCGGAATTTTCCTGCAAAACCCAAACGGATTTCACGGCTTCGTCATCGCAGGTAAGGAAAAAGGGAAATACGTGCTGATTTCTAAAATCTCGGAATTCGGGAAGGGAGAAGGCAAAAAGTCCTCAGCCCCAGCCAAAACCATCTGTGAAGCCGGCGCATTCACCGCCAACCATGAAATGAAGACGCCCCCGAGCAATCATTGCCCCCAACTGCTTCGGGCGGCATCAGGCAACTAGGTTGTCAGGATGGACTCGCCCGGACGCCCCCGATAGCCGAGGTCCGCAGCCCGCCGGAAGCCAGCATTCAGCTCGCGTTTGACGTGATGCCCGTCTTTGGAGGTATCCCGGCCCGACGTGACCCGATGTTGCTGCCGCGCCCGGAAGATGTGCGCAACCAGTGGATCGCGCGAGACCTCCGCTTCCACGAGCGCGGCGTCCAGTTCCGCCGCGAGGGCCTGGAGGGCCGTTTGCATCTGGCGGAGGCGTTCGAGGTTCATGTGTGTTCAGAAGAACACTGACGCGGTTTTGGCGGACGTAGAAGTGAAACCTTCAAGCCGGGGGACCCGCTCAAATACCGGCTGACGTGGCGCAGGGCGATCCGTATGGAGGCAAGTATGGACAAGATACGCTGGGGAAGACCGACGCCGGCACCGATGCGAAAACCGGCAGACCTCGTGCATCTGAGCGCAGCCGAGCAGCGAGAGGTCGCGAGGAACTGGCGTCGCTGCCATGTGCCGTCAGGACCCGCGGCAAGATGGGAGCTTTCCGCCCATTCGCTTCCCACCGTGTCTGTCAGCTTGGCGCGCTGTAGGAGATGGATTGAACGCCAGACTTCGTTAACTGGCACTTTGATCTGCCGACTCTCCAGCCGGTGCTCCTCTCCGCACCAAATCCGCAGGGCAAAGGGTTGCGAAGTATTCGAGCAGGTATCGGTGGAGGAAGATGTACCCAGCTCCGACGCGGCGGAGCAGCAGACAGTCGCTCGCATGGCTCAGTAATCGCCCGACGCGAAGCGGAAGACAGCCGGTGGCGCGAAGCTGGAGACGCAAAAGCCAGTGCTTCACCAGCGCATCGCTGCCACCGAGGAATAAGCCGATGATTAGGCCGAACCCGGCGCCGGTGAGTGCGCCATACGCAGCGTCTCCAGAAACGATCGATGAACGGCCGGTGGTCGAACTGATCCAGTCAGTGATTGGGAATCCCAACGCGCAAACAAACATCCCCGTCAGAGTGAATCCCGCACTGACGATGCCCGTGTGCTTTAGGGTTTGCGATAGCCCTGCGCCGGGGTGGTGCCGTTCAGTGAGCCGTTCGGATTTGCGGAGTCCGCCCCACATGCCGCCGAGCACAGAACCCATGAGGGCAATGCCGACGATGCTGACCGCGTCTCCGCGCAGATCCATCCAAGAGATTCCTCGGTCGCTGGCGATCTTGCGGAGGAGCTCACTCAGGAACAGAGCTACGGCAACAACGACAGAACCGCTGATTCCCAATCCAACGGCTGCTCCCAAGGCAGAGCCTCGCCAGGACCACCGCCAGCTCAATTGTTCGACCATGTAAATTTGCTCATTGATCGTGCCTCCCAACGCGAGAAGTCCCTGGACCACCAACGTCAGAGCCATGAAGCCCGCGAGATGGATGACCATGAAGTCCTCACTTGACCACGCGAGCCAAGCACCAATGAGAATCATCGCAAGTGTGGGCGCGGACATCCACGGTTGCCACCACCGAAATCGGCCCAGCAAGCGATGAAGCCCACGAAAGGCCAGCATCAGGAGCGGGAAATACAACGCAGCAGTTGCAGCAGGCATCAGCCACAGCGCGGCAGGATGTAGCGGAGGGCGTCCGCCAGGAACAATTCGCGTCAGCAGCGGGCGAAGCGGCATTCCTAAGGCGAAGACTGTGCCGAAGGCGATTACGCTGCATGCAAACAGAGGGCGCAGAACTGACTTCGCGTCGGGTCTCCAGTCAGCTAGCAACGGCCGCACGGTCATGCGGCCGAGAGCGCCATGGACAAAAACCAAGGCTCCGATCACCCCGAAGATGATCGAACTCACGATCACTGCGTCCTCCAATGCCCACGCAGCGGCCAATTCGCAGCCGCCGATACCGCCGATCATCGCCCCGAAGGCGGCGCTACTGATAATTGCAAACGCCATGCGTTGGAACGGTGTGCGGAGCCAAGAGCTTTGCAGGTTCTCGATGTAAAGAATCGATTCGGCGCGCTGCTGCATATTGGCGGCGAGCCATGACAGCCAGTTCAGAACCTGGCGCCGGTAAAAGGGGAGCTTGCCGCGAGCGGTGTTGGCATCGGCTTCGTCCATGCGTGCTTCGAGATAGGCTTGGAAAAGGTCCTCGCGGCGCGCCTTGATGGGCTCATCCGTCAGCGAAAGCGCCAGGTATTCACGGGTTCTGCCGCGGTAGGCAACCCGTATGAGGCTCAGCAAGAAAGGGACGGTGAGCATATCGTGCAGCGCGGGCTCTTCTTCCGCCACGGCGCGCACGCCTTCGTATTCCTGCCCGGCGATAAGTTCCTGCGCTCGCGCGGGGTCGAGCGCTTCGAGTCGTACGGCAGCGCGGAGTTTGAGGCGGGCGCCGATTTCCTCGTAGTCGCGGAGCCGCGAGCACACAGCGATCGCGAGAGTCGGCCAGGTATCGAGGTGGGCGTTGATGCGTTCTACGCACGCCGCGCGATGTTCGGCGGCGACTTCATCGAGGCCGTCGAGCAAGAGCAAGAGCTGCTTTCGCTCGATCCAGTCGCGCGCGACCTTAGCCGGAACCTGGTAGGCGGCGGCGAGATCTTGGACGAGCCATCTGTGAAGCGGCAGGCGGCGTGCGGCCCATGAGGAGAGGTTTAAGATGACGGGAATCGGCGCGTCGATCTCGCTCTCGGCGTTGTTGAGGAGTCGGCGGGCGAGTTGGAGCAGAAGAATAGTCTTGCCGCCACCCGGCGAGCCGAGGATGAGCAACCGGCGGTCAAATTCCTCGAACACTTCGGCGATGTTGCGCGAGCCGAGGAGCTGCGCCGCCGGCAAACCGCGGGGCTCCACGACCGCAGTCGGCGCGAAATCGAGTCCGAGCGCAAAACTGTCGATGCCGCTTAGCGACCTGTCCAAAACGCCGCGAATCCACGCGTCGCGTACCTTGGCGATCATCCGTTGGCGATTCATGCCCGCCGGCGTCGCATTGAATTCCGCGAGCTTTCGCTCGCGTTCGGCGACCGTGAGTGGTTTCGAATCGGGACCGAGGAGAGCAGCGATCTGTTTGATGACTGGCTCGAAATCGTTGTCAAAATCGGGGTCGTCGCGAACAGGTCGCCCTTGGCAACGAGCGAGTTTCTTCAGATCCTCTGGAAGCCGGTCCGGAGCACGAGCGCCATCGATAAACAGGGGAATCACGAGCGGTTGGTCCTCGCGCTGGAGTACCGTCCGAAGCTCACGTCTGACCCAATCGTTCTCTTGTTCGAGCCTCGATTGGCTTTCGTCGTCCACGCCCCCCAGCCACGCCTTGCCGATGACCGCGATCAAAACCCGGCATTCCTGTACCGACTGGCGCAATCGCTCGGGCCACACCGACCCGAGATCAATGCTTCGGCGATCGTAGAACACGGAATCTTCACCAAACTCGCCGATGAGTGATCTGTAAATGAGCCCAGCCGCCCAACGCGTGTCATCACGGCGATACGAGATGAAGATCTTAGGGGAACTCATGCCGCGCCCCTTATGCCAATAGCGTCCTTCGGTTCCGAGCGAGTTTCCCCCTGAGTCATCGACGAGCTGAGCGAGAGAGCGGCGGGCGGAGGTAGCAAGAATGCGGGAACGGTCGATGACGCTCATTATGGCGCCATGGCCACTCCCAAATCGTGAGGACGGCAACGCCGCGGCCAGCTATAGAGGGCATGGGAGATGTTGTGCGCGTCCCACGCAAAATTTTCACGCCATTTTTACCTCATCGGGGTTGAGATGTTAACCGACGGAATGGATGTGTCCTTCGGGTTTATTGGACATTTGGTTTCGCGTTGCCGCCAGCTCGTCAAAGTCCTCGCCCCTGATTCGGCCCAGCGGGCAGAAGTTCAGGTTGAGGCCGGACCCATCCCGATAGTCTTCAAGGCTGTGCTCGGCGAGGAAGGCAGACTCGGCGTCTTCCGCCTTAGCACGGGCGAACCCGGTTTGAAAGGCGATGATCTCCACCGGCGCCTCGGCCTTGATCGCGGCGATGCGCTCGGCGGGGAGCAGGCCGGCGGAGCGGATGTAATCGGTCATCATCGCGGGGCGGGCCTTGGTCGCCGATCTCCACAAGCCTTTGCAGCCTTCGCCCAGCTTCATCATCTTCGGCAGGGTGAGGGTTTTCGGGCGCACTGGGATTTTCGGCATCTTCACCTTCCCCTTGGACACGGCGACCGCGCAGGCCCGGTGCCACTTGGCGACCTTCGCCTCAAAGGCCGCGACCTTGGCCTCGTAGTTCGCCACCTTCACCCCGTAGGCCGCAGTGAGCCCCTCGGCATCCATCAACCCCTCCAGGCGGGGCTCGGCGCGCGCTTCGAGGCGCACGATCCTTTCGAGGAGATCGACCGGGATCTCGTGCAGCTCGGCGGGCTTGGTGGCCGGGCAGAAGAAGCACGCGCTTTTCGGCGGGACCGGCAGGCCGGCGGCGTCGATCTGGCGGATGCACTCCGCGCGATCCCAGCCCCATTCCCGGAGCGGATACTCGTAGGTGAACCGTTTGTCCTTCTTCCCGTCCTTAGTGCTGTGGGCATAGCGCTTATTGTCCGCCGGGCTGGCATCGAAGCCGATCGCCTTGCGCACCGCTCGGCAACAGCGGCGGGTCCGGCGACCGCGTCCAGTTCATACCGTCCTTGCTGGTGGCGATCCCAATTTGCTGCGGGTCGTTATTAAGCCACCCGCGTAAAACATCACGAACTCATCTCCACGCTTCGTGACCGTGGGCCGCTTCGATGCACTTGGTTTCCCACGGAAGTTCCGGTTTCAAAATCGGCCCGTTGCCCAGTGGCGTCCAGGTGGCGCGGCTAAAGTCGGGGTTCAGCGGTGCAGACGCCACGCCCAGTTCCTGCGTCGTTCCCGTCGGATCGCGCGTGGCGAAACAGCAACAAGCGGTCGCCGGCAGGAATCACTTCCGCGTCAATTGCACGTCCGTTGTTCCAATCGCCGGTCGGATGGAAAAATCGGATTGGATTCGTCGCGCTGGAATTGAATGCCGTCGTCTGAAACGGCATGGCAGATCGCGTCCTTCGGGAAGTTTCCGTAGGTCCCGTAAAACAGATGGACTTTGCCACTGAGCACGCGCGCACCCGGAGCACACAGACCGTTCTGATCGCATTCCTGCGCCGGCCACAACTCGCCCAACTTCGTCCATTCGAGGAGGTTCGTGCTTTGCGCAATACCGATGGACCAGCCGCGCGGCGCATTGGCGGGAGCCATTTCTTTCGCAAATGGCGGAAGCGAAAAATACATCAGGTAACGACCACCAAATCGGATCACGCTTGGGTCTTTGGAAAACGGCTGGCCGAGTCGCGTATTGTCGGCCCACTTAAAAAGCATTGGTTTCAGAACTGCAGGTCCACGTTGGATGTCGGCAGCATGCAGCACGGCCTGCGTAGCCAATAGCACGACGGCCAGGAGGAATAAGACGAGTCTCATCGGGGTGCGTTTGAGGTTCACGGACAGGAAGATGAATTTTGCGCACCCGCCGTCGCTTGGGCAGCCAAAAACCGACCACCGCGATCCACGCGCCCGGCGGCGATTTCTTCGCGAGCATGGTGAGGAAGCGGGCGACGGAGGTGTATCGGGCTTCGGAGATGAACCGCTTCCCCTTACTCTCTTGCTCGTCTGCCCCCGTCGTCCTGTTATCCTGTGATTTGTAGTCCGTATTTCTTCGCCATGACACGCCGCATCATCACCACGCTCGCACTCTCCATCTGCGCCTGCGCCTGGAGTTCCGAGTTCCCCATTCCGACGAACAATCAGGAGATCACCGACATCCCGCTCACGCCGCCGGAGAAGACCATCGAAATGATGCACCTGCCGCCGGGCTTCAAGGCGACGCTCTTCGCGCACGAGCCGGATGTGCAGCAGCCGATCGCGATGTGCTGGGACGAGCGCGGACGCCTGTGGGTCGCGGAAAATTACACGTACTCGGACGCGAAGGAGCGCTTCGATCTGAAGCTGAAGGATCGCATCCTCATCTTCGAGGATACCAAGAACACCGGCCACTTCGACAAGCGCACCGTTTTTTACGACGACCTGCAAATGCTCACGAGCATCGAGCGCGGCTTCGGCGGAGTGTACGCGCTGTGTCCGCCGCACCTGCTCTGGATCCCGACGGATGGCGACAAGCCGAGCGAGCCGCCGCGGATCGTGCTCGATGGTTTCAGCACCACCGCGTCGAGCCGGCATACGTTTGCCAATGGCCTCAAATGGGGGCCGGATGGCTGGCTCTACGGTCGCGTCGGCATCACCAGCACCTCGTGGATTGATGTCCCCGGCACGCCGCAGGAAAAGCGAAAGCCCACCGCTGGCGGCACGTGGCGATACCATCCCGTGCAAAAAGTTTTTGAGCCGTACTGCCACGGCACGACGAACCCGTGGGGCATGGATTGGAACGAGCACGGCGACATGTTTTTCATCAACACCGTCATCGGGCACCTCTGGCACGGAATCCAAGGCGCACACTTCAAGCGCATGCACGGCGAGGATCCCTACGAGCACATCTACGGGCTCATTGATCAGCACGCGGATCACTACCATTGGGATACCGGCGAGCAGTGGAGCGATGTGCGGAAGATCGGTGTCAGCGAGGCATCGTCCAGCAAGGGCGGCGGCCACGCGCACGTCGGCATGATGATTTACCAGGGGACGAATTTTCCGAAGGAGTATCGCGGAAAGGTCTTCACCACGAATCTGCACGGCCATCGCGTGAATGTGGACCGCCTCGAGCGCGAGGGCAGCGGCTACGTCGGCAGGCACGAGCCCGACTTCATGAAGTCCGACGATCCATGGCTGCGCGCTACCGAGATCCAATACGGTCCCGACGGCGGCGTGTACATTCTCGACTGGAGCGACATCGGCGAATGCCACGAAGCCGACGGCGTTCACCGCACGTCGGGACGCATCTACAAAATCACCTACGGCGATCCCGTGAAGCCGAAGGAGACGGACATGACGAAGCTGAGCGATGAGAATTTGGTGAGACTGCAGCTGAGCGACAATGAGTGGCTGGTGAGGATGGCAAGGTGGGAGCTGAGGGAGCGGGCATTCCGAGGATTTGACACAACTCGCGCCGCTTCGACCGCACTCGCCTTGTTGGAAACATCCGTCACGATAAAGCAAAAGCTATGTCTCGCTTACATTGACGCCACAGCGTTTGCGATCAGGCCGCCAGACAAATCGGTTTCCGTAGAGCTTGGAGCCAAGCTAGAGCACAGCGTCGGTGAGGCAAGCGACGTTGATTCCTGTCTCTATCTAACGCGATGCATGTGCGAGCCGCTTTCAATTGAAAAGCGATCGAAACTCAAGCCGGGTGAAGACCCGTATGCTTTTCCGGTGCAAGAGTATCTCCGGTTGGCATCGAGCATGAACAACCCCCGTCTGCGATTGGGCATTGCGTCGGCAGTTTCAGTTCTTCCGCCCGAACACAAGGCTTCGATTGCTCGACTACTCCTCTCCCACGCTGAAGACGCCAACGACCACAATCTGCCCCTAATGTATTGGTTTGGCATCCGCGACCTGCCGCCGGCGGAACTGGTGAAGCTCGTCAAAGAGTGCCGCATTCCGCTCGTGCGGCAGTTCATTGCACGGCGAACCACGGAGGAGATCGACAAGGATTCCGCGCCGGTGAACACGCTGCTCGGCCTCGCCGACGAATCAAGTCTCGCAAGCATCCGCGCCGACATTCTCACGGGCATGACCGATGCGCTCAAAGGCTGGCGCAAAGCAAAGAAGCCTGCGGCGTGGGATGCCTTCGCAGCAAAGCTCGCGGGCACGAAGGACGAGGCATCGCAGAAATCTCTGCGCGATCTCAACGTCCTCTTCGGCGACGGCCGCGCGCTCGATGAAGTCCGCGCCATCGCGCTTGATGACAAGGCTGAGGTGGAGGCGCGCAAGTCCGCGCTGTTGACGCTGATTGAAGCAAGAGCTCCCGACCTTCGCAAAATCTGCGAGAAGCTCCTGAACGAACAAAGCCTGAGCATCGCCGCCGTGCAGGGACTGGCCTCGTTCGACGACCCGGCCATTGCCGAGATGATCGTGAAACGCTGGCGGAACTTTTATGCGAACGAGCAACCCGCCGTCATCGCAGCGCTCGTCTCGCGACCGAGCTTTGCCCGCGTCCTGCTGAAGCACCTCGGAGAAGGCGTGATTGCGCGCACGGACATCACGCCCGCGCAGGCACGACAGATCCGCGGCTTCAACGACGAAAGTTTGACGAGGGAACTCGCCGAAAAATGGGGCGCGGCTCACGAATCGCGGGATGACATCAAAAAACTGGTCGCGTCGCTGAAGGCGAAACTCACGCCTGAGTTCATCGCAAAAGGAAATCCGAGCCAAGGCCGCGCCCTCTTCGCGGGCATGTGCGCCAGTTGCCACAAGCTTTACGGCGAAGGCGCGGCCGTCGGCCCCGAACTCACCGGCGGCGGGCGCCACGACGTGAACTACCTGATTGAAAACATCGCCGATCCCAGCGCCGTCGTGGCCGCGGATTTCACGATGGTGATTGTCACGCTCAAGGATGGCCGCGTGTTCAACGGCATCATCAGCGCGAAGACCGATCGCACGATCACTCTGAAGATGATCGGCCAGGACACCACCGTGGATCGCAACGACATCGCGAAGCAGGAGCAGCTTCCCATTTCAATAATGCCTGAGGGTCTGCTCACCGCGCTCAACGACGAGCAGTTGGCGAATCTCGTCTCCTACCTCATGAGCAATAGCCAGGTGCCACTGCCACAGACGGAGCCAGCAACACGCTGAAGGTGGGCTGTCAGCGCGGCAACTTAGCGGGGAATTCGTAAATCGCTCCGAGTTCTTCACATCCTTCACGCGGTGACGAACACCGCGACTTCAAAAGGCTCAAGGCGGTGGCGGAGCTCGATTTGGACCGCGTTTTGGTCAATGCGCCGCGGCTCGCTGGTCTTTGCCACGCTGAGGTCGTAGGTGTTGTGAACCAGGCAACGACGATCGAATTCCTATTGTCAGCGGTGACTACTTCCTCCGTTTTCCGGAAGCAGAGCTTCGATCTGATCAATGAGCGGCTCAAGCTTCGGCTGCTCCTTGAGCTTTGAGATCGCTTTGCGGAGCTGTTCCAAACTCGTTCGGATCTTCGCCGCGTCGACGGCGGAGATTTGGTAGAAGGCAGGCTTCGCACTGCTCTTCGCCTTCGCAACGGGAGGTGCAAGTCCCACGCTTGGGGAGGGGGCGGTCCGCACCTCCGTGGCTTATGTCGCGCCGAACTCGGCGTCAATCTTCATCGCGGATGGCGGCGGCAGCGTGATCAAGAGCGCCGGGTGGCGCCGGTCGCCAAGGCCGAGCCGGTGCTGACCAAGCTGGCCGCTGCCAAACGGCGTCGGCCCAACGCCCAGAGACTCGCCAGCGAAGCTAGGCGGACCTCGGCGAAGTCGGCTACCCTTCTCCCTGGGGACGTAACGCGGCCCGGCCACCGTCCTGCAAGGTCAGCAGCGCAGGCGTCGTCCATTATCGCCCTTGAATTCTGCTATTACGGCAAGGTCAGATGTCCGGAACTTACCTTATGGCCGCCTTTCGGATCCTTCTTCGGCTTGAGATCCTTCACTTTCGTGGCGGGTTTGGGTTGTTTCGGCTGTTTGTCAGTTTTCGTTTTCATGTCAGTATTTCGGTTTTCTGTTTCCAGACCTAGGGAACCGCTGATTTAAGAACCGGATCCAGAACAGCCTCTGGGCGCAGAGGATTTGACCGCCAGTTGGCCCTGACGATTGCGGAGTTGGAAGTCAAAGGAGGCAAGCTGAACCAAGAAAGCTGTTGCATTGAGTGATTCGGGAGAGTTTCTGCGCGATCGGCGTTCGCTCAAGCACCCGCGACGCTCAGCAGCGAGCGGCGGGCGATAATCAGGTTGGCCAGGGCGAAGAGCGTGTGCAGTTGGGCGGTGTTCTTGGCCAGGCCGCGGTAGGCGTGTCTTGCGATACCGGAAGAGGTTCTTGATGATGTGGAAAGGATGTTCCACCCGCGCCCGCACCTGGGCCTTGAGTCGCTCCAGTCGCACGGTCAGTTCTTTGACCCGGCCTTCTCTGCCAGCGCTTTGACTTGGCCGCGCTTGGCCGCGACGTGCCACTCGAGGGCTGGACACTGGATGATGATTTCCTGTTCTCAATGGAGTAACCAACGCACAGGTTAGGCGTTAGGCCCAGCGCTGCCGGCGAATCTCGCGGACCCTGTTGGCAAACTATTTCGGAGCCAGTGGCTGGCGAGCCGCCTCCCGGAACTGCGCGTAAACTGCATCCAGAACTTTCCGAAGCTGGGCGCCGCGGTTCGCCCATTCCAGGATCGGACGCTGGTTTTCCAACGCCGCGCTGTTTTGCTTGGCCTTGCGCAGTTCCGCCCGCTGATCGACTTCGCGAGCATAAACGGGCCAGGACATGCCACGAGCCGAGCGCCGCGCATCGAGAGCCTGATTGGTGATCTCACCCTTGTTCACATTTGCCTGAGCGGCAGTGTAACCTGCACGAACCCGCGCCTGGTCGCGCTCATTGAGAGTCTCCAACAGTTGATTGCAAAGCTGCTGCCCCAGTTTGTAGGTGGCTGCGCTGGCCCCTGGGGGCCTTGGTCAGTTCGTCGAGCAAGTCCTCGCGCAGCACCATCAGGTTCCGGCGGATTCCTTCAGGCACCGCGCGATCCAGCGGTGCCAGCACCCACTCGAC
>JAXDQW010000089.1:0-138440 GCA_034667665.1 Chthoniobacter sp. | reverse complement strand
ACGCTGCGCGTCAGCGCCACTCTGAAAGATGGGCCTTCAGCGCAGTCAAACGCATGGCGCGCGGAGCGACGCCATCCACCACTCGCCTATTTATCAAAAAGTCTCTGAGCCTTCGGTGATTATTTGCCGGCCGCCGTTTTGCCACCCGCGCGCGGGTTCGCGGGACCCTCGGCCCGGCTTTCTGTCCCGGTGACGCAGGCGGCGCCTCCTATGCGTCATCACAAGCCGGCGCCCGGCCATTTTCCACCCAAAAACTCGTCGTTGCATTCGAGACGAACGAGTTTGTGAAAGCCATTTCATCGTGCATCATCTTCGATGAAATGCGGGCTCCCTCCCAAGTTCCTCCCCAACTTCCCGCGCGTTCTCCCCGACGGCAGAACTCGCTGCGCGCTTTTTCCCTGATCGAGATCACGCTCGCGATCGGGATCGTCGCCTTTGCCTTCGTCGCGCTTTTTGGCCTGCTCCCGGTCGGCCTGAACGTCTTTCGGGGGGCCCTGGATACCTCCGTGCGTTCGCAAATCGTGCAGCGGTTGGTGGCCGATGCGCAGCAAGCCGACTTCGATGTCTTGAAGTCAAAAGGGGATTCCTTCCGCTACTTCGATGACGAGGGGACCGAAATCGAGGCAGGAAAATCAATCTATACGGCTTCGCTGACGGCAAAATCGCCCAGCGCTTTGCCGCAATCCGCCGTCTCGCTCAACCTCATCACGCTTGCGATCAAGATCGCCAAGAATCCGGGCCACGTGGCGAATCCGTTTGCGCTGGAGAGCAAACTTCCGTTCACGTCGCACGTGGCGTTTGTCGCTCGCAACAAATAAGCGATGCGCAGCGCCCGCCCCCCCGCGTTCACCCTCATTGAGGTGATGGTCTCGACCGCTTTGCTGGCGATCCTGCTCATGATCCTGCTCGGTATCGTCAATCAGACGTCGGCGACCTGGCGCTACAGCATCGCGAAAGTCGAACAATTCCGAGGCGCGAGGCAGGCCTTCGAAGCGATGACGCGGCGGCTCAGCCAGGCCACCCTGAATACGTATTGGGCCTACGAACCGCCGAACACCCCCTTGAAATACGTCCGGCAGTCCGATCTTCGATTCGTGTGTGGGTCCGCGAAGGACTTGACCAAGGGGTTGACCCTGGAAGCAGGGTCGGAACGTTCGGGGCACGGGATTTTCTTTCAGGCGCCTCTTGGCTTTGTGGACATAGCGGACAAACCCGAGTTTGCCGGCTTGGGGAACCTGTTGAACACCTGGGGTTACTACGTGGATTGGAATTCCGACAAGGCCTTGCGGCCTCCCTTCATCAAGAGCCCGCCCTTCCGCGATCGGTGGCGCTTCCGGCTCGTGGAATTGATGCAACCTTCAAATAACTTTACCGTCTATACCATTGCCCCGGGCCTCCTGGCTTCAGATTGGGTCACCAGGGCGGTGCCGGCCAAACCGGCGCCAACCCACATCCTGGCGGAGAATGTCATCGCCCTCGTCCTGCTCCCACGATTGGCGCAAGCCGACGAAGAGGTGCGGCGCAAAGCGGGCAAAAAGCTGCTGGCGCCGGCTTACAGTTACGATTCGGCCAACGCCGATGCCGACCCGGAGGTGAATCCGAAGAATCAACTTCCTTCCCTGGTTCAGGTTACCTTGGTTGCGATTGATGAACCATCGGCGGTCCGCCTCCTGAACCCAGCGAACCCAACCGCCATGCCGGACTTGGGGTTGAGTTCTCTTTTTGTAGGCAATTCAGACAAAGGCTTCTCGATCGATCTCCAGACCCTGGAGAATACCCTGGCGGCCAAACGAGTGGGCTACCGTGTGTTCACCACCCAGGTGATTATCCGTGCGGCAAAATGGAGCCGCGACTAACCAGCCCCGACCAATGCCACCTCTTATGGCGCACCCATCCATAACCAGTCATCCTCAGCGAAGCGAAGGATCTTCATTTCGCCTTGGTGAGAATCCAAGGCTGATGAACCCCCTGGACCCCTCAGCTACGTTCGGTTTCCTTCATGGAACGGTCCGCTCCCGCGGAATCGCCCTCGTCCTCGTCCTGGCGTTTTTGGTCATCATCTCCGGGCTCATCCTGGCGTTCTTCGCCAATGTCACGACCGAGTCCGCGACTGCGACCAACTACGCCGACGGCGCGACCGCCAGGATGCTGGCGGATTCGACGCTCAATCTGGTGCAAGCGCAGATTCGGGATGCCACCCGGGGGCAAGACGCGACGAACGCGAGTTCGATTCTCGCCTGGGCTTCGCAACCTGGAACCATCCGGACCTTTGATCCGACGGGCAAATCCAAGGATGTGTATAAGCTTTACTCGGCCAACAATCTCGTCGTCTCCGCCGCGGATTTCGCGGCCAACCCCGATCCAGTTCCCAACGAATGGCGCTCCAACCCGAATCAGTACGTGGATTTGAACGCTCCGGGCACCATGGAAGGCGCCTCGACGGTTCCGGGAGCCGCGACCGTGAAAAAGCTCGTTTATCCGATTCTTGATCCTGCTGCGGTGGGATTTGTCGATGGCTTCGCGATCACCTCGCCTCCTGGATACATTAAAACCCAATCCGCTTCCGCAGAGAACAATCCCGCACCGATGCCGGTGAAGTGGCTGTACCTCTTGCAGGACGGCACTTTTGCTCCGGCTTCTGCGGTAGATGCCAATACCGTCTCGATCATTGCGGCGACCGCGACCAATCCAATTATTGGCCGGGTGGCCTTTTGGACGGATGACGAGACCTCGAAAGTTAACATCAATACCGCGTCCGAGGGCACTTATTGGGATGTGCCCCGGGTCTATTCTCGGGAGGACTATGGTCAGGCCTCTGGAGGCAATGCGAATACCCCAGGAATGGCGGTCTGCCAGCCCGTGCAGCATGAGTATCAGCGCTATCCCGGCCACCCGGCCACGACTTGCCTCAGCCCCATCTTCGGGAAGATCCCTGGTCTGGCGGTCCCTTATCCGTTTCCCCTCTCGCCGAGTGCTTCGGACGCGAGCCAGCTCGATCCTTATTACAACCTTGCTCCCCGCATCGGATTGAGTGGAGGAGGGGGCAGCGGCGGATCCAGAGGGGGATTGATCCAAATAGGGAGCAACGATGCCTTCATTACCGCGGATACGGACCGGCTCTACGCCTCGGTCGATGAACTCATGTTTACGCCCAGGCTCTTTTCCCCTCCAGCCCCCCAGCTGGCTTCCCGTATTCCCAATACCGCGCCTTCGAATTCTGCGGCCCCAAAACTCATAACCAAAGACGTATTGGACAAGGCGAGATTCTTTATCACGGCAAATAGCGCCGCGCCGGAAACAACGCTTTTCAATACGCCGCGTGTCGCCATCTGGCCGGTGTGGGCCGATCCCTCCAAACGCACCCCCTACGATGCACTCATGGCCTTCTGCTCTACCATCGGCGGGCAGAGCTATTATTTCACGCGCAGCAATCCGCGGAGCAGCACGGCGGATCTGACGCCGCGGAACTTCCAATTGTATCAATACCTGCAAGCGCTCACGGCAGCGAACGTCCCGGGGTTCGGTGGTAACTTTCTCAAAAAGTGGGAGGGAGTGCTTCCGGGCGTCAATGATCGCGATCAAATTCTGACCTTGATTTACGATTACATTCGCTGCACCAGCCTCCAGGATCGGAGCGCAGGGGCAACGCCATATACTACTCCCTTTAATAGCACGAGCCCCCCGGCGGGGGCCGGGGAGGTCATCCCGATCCGGATTGGAGGGACACAAGGCTTCGGACGTTTCTACAGCATTACTTCCGCGAATCTTTTGTTTTACGGAACTCACAGGCCTGCGGCCCCTGCGAACACCATTCCCCCGGCCGATAAGATGCGGGCCGTTTTCTTTCTCGGCCTGGTCACGCCGATGCAGGGCCTCGGGTGCATGCGGTCGAATCTGAAGTATAAAGTCTCGGGTCTGCAGGGCTTTCAGGCGCAGGGGAAGAACCTTAATTTCAAATTTGATGGGGTCAAAGGCAATGGCACCAATTACATCGACATCACCGACTTAAGTCTCTTTCATGGTCGCTCCGTCGGCGGCACCGAGAGCCCCTGGCAGGCGATCCGTGGCAAGGCTTTCAACGATGCGGACGCGGGCGGGGACCTTTCAGGAAGGTACCCGTTTTTCTCCGAAAAGGACGTTGACGTGACCGGCGCGGACTTTTCGTTTATTTCAACCAGCGACGTCGTGGTGGAGATTTGGACGAGGGACACCAACCAACTGGTGCAGACCGTGCGTTTCTCGTTTCCGTCAGGACAGTTTAAGGTGCCGACCAGTCTCGGAGCCTTCGGCGCCCGCACCGGTGGCGATTACAGCAGTCTCGTGGTCAAGTCCGGAACCGCCCCCAATGAGATTTACGATACCGTGGTTGCCTTACAGGTGGGTGGTTGGGACACGAAGGCGAACACCAATAGACCTGAGCCGGAAGTCGATTTTACGGCCGGTGACAACCGTATGACTGCATGCCTGCCCGACGTTCCGACGAATCGTTTTCGGGCGGATAACAGCTACAAAATCCCGCAGGTCAAATTTGCACATTGCCTGGTGCAGTCCGTCGGCGAGTTTTTCAACGGAGCAAAATATGGCAAGCTGGCCAACGTGGTGAGCTACACGCAGACCTATGCTGGCGGCATCATGCGGCAACCGGACGTGCCCAGCCGCGTTTGGGACCCCATTAGGAATCAAGGCTACGTTACTCGAAACGATGGTGGCCCCGGTGACTGGGACACCGGCTTTGGCGATCAAAAGGACGGTGCTTATATCAACAAGCCTGACGAAGGTGACACCGCGCTCACAGATATTACCAATGGCCAGAATCGGCTGCCGTATTCGCTCGGATATGGTGCCGGATTTGCCTCCGCCACAGGCACGTATTTCTCGCCCAACCGGCAAGTTCCTTCCCCCATGATGTTCGGTTCCATCCCAACGGGAGTGCAACGCATGCTTCCCTGGCAAACCCTTCTGTTTCATCCACGCCCGGAGGACTCGAACCACCCTGGTTTCGGGACACCGAGAGTGCCCGGACCTGGAGAGTCTTACAAGCTGCCGCCCGATCATCTTCTCGCCGACCTCTTCTGGATGCCGGTGATCGAGCCTTATGCGATCAGTCAGCCCTTTGCCACGAGTGGCAAGATCAACATGAATTACCAGATCATGCCATTCACCTATATCAATCGTTCCACCGCCATGCAGGCGGTGATGAAGTCCACCAAATTCGCGGCCATTCCTTTGTCGGAAGGAGAAAGATACAAGCCGCTCGACGCCGCCGGCAAAGGGGTTGGTTTTAGCGCCTCGAATTGCCGTCAACCCATCGATATGGTTCAAACCCTGAAAGCCTTCGACAACAAGTTTAAGAACAACGAAATCTTCAAGTCCGCCACGCAGATCTGTGAGATCGACCTGGTCCCGCCCGGTCAAACCATCACCAGCATGGCTGGATTCTGGAATGCAAATAAGCTCACCGGAGACAACCTGCGGGAGAAACCCTATGTGGACCTTTATCCGCGACTGACCACGAAATCGAACACCTTCACGGTGCATGTGCGGGTGCAGGCTCTCAAGAAGGCACGTAACACCCCGCCGAATCAGTGGGTCAGTGGCCGGGATCAGGTCGTGTCCGAATACCGCGGCTCGTCGATCGTGGAACGCTATATCGATGTCAACGATCCGCGTCTGCCGGACTTCGCCAAGGGCGATCCGGTGAATATCGATCAGTTCTACCGGATGCGCGTGATCAGCACGCACCGCTTCTCACCGTAAAGTGTGAGGCCGACTTGCAGTCGGCCATGGGCGAGCGAAGCGAGGCGGCAGGTTTCGAGGCGCGCAGACGAAGACGCCGGCTCGCCCAATGGGCCGACTAGAAAGTCGGACCCACATCCTGGCCGACTGCAAGTCGGCCTCACATCACCGGCCCTCAGCGCAGCGCCGCCCAGACGCGGTGCACGTCGTCGTGATCGTCCAATGCCTGAAGGAACTCCACCGCTTCGGCGCGATGGGTGTCGCTGAGCTCGGGGAAGTTCTTCGGCACGTAACCGAGTTCGCTCGTCACTACGGTCCAACCGTTTTGCCCCAGCCACTTCGAGACGCTGTGCAGATCGGTGCGCTCGGTGATGAAACGCGCACCCGCGGCTCCCTGCGGGATATCCTCGTTGTCGGCATGGCTTAGCGGCTCGACATTCTGCGCTCCCGCCTCGATCGCGGCCGCCTCGATGTCCGTGCCGGCCTCGGGATGATGCGCCTCGACCAGTCCCACGTAATCGAACAGGAACTTGTTGCTGCCCGGCCCCCCGAGCTGACCTTTCTTAAAGAGCACGCGCAGTTCGGGCGCCGTCCGGTTGTTGTTGTCCGTGAGCACTTCGACGATCACCGGCACCTTGTGCGGCGCGTAACCCTCGAAAACCACGTGCTCGATGGTGAGCTTGTCGTCGCCGACTCCCGCGCCTTTCTTAATCGCCCGCTCGATGACGTCCCGCGTCACGCTCTGCCGCCGCGCTTTTTCGACGGCGGCGAAGAGGCGGGGATTGCCCTCGGGATCAGCGCCGCCGAGCTTGGCGGCGACCATGATCTCTTTGACCAGCTTGCCGACCGCCTGACCCTTTTTCTGGTTGGCGACTTCACGTTTTGCTTGGAGCCATTGGCGACCCATAGGTCGCGTCGATGTACCGCTCCCCTGGCCGCGCGGCAAGCGCGGTTTTCCGTCGCTTCGCAGGCGACCGGAAGAAACCCGCCGCCATTCAGTTGCCGGCCTGGGTGGTGATGTCGTGATCGTAGGCAGCGCTGCGCGGGGCTTTCAGGGTTCGGTCATCCCCAAACAAGGCCCGCCGGCCCGGCCGGAGCGTAATGTCGTTGCCGATCAGAGCCCGGACTCCGGGCTGAGTGGTGATATCGTGGTCCTGGAGCGCCCTGCTGTTCGGCGCCCCGCGCTGGCCTGGAGTGAGCAACCACAAACGGTCGAGCGACGAGGCCCCTGGAGGCGGCGGATCGGGAACGTAGAGCGCCCCCACCACCCAGCGACCATCTCGCACCGCATACGAGATGGTCACGGGCATCCCCGATTGCACGTCGCCGAAGAGTGCGGGCTTGCCGCTGGAATACATGACCCTCGCCCCGCGCATGCCGGGGATGATCAGTTGCCGCCTGGTTTGATCCGATCGGATCGTCACGGTGGCCTTCTCAGCGGAAGTGCTGAGCACCACGCCCGTCGAAACCATCGTCTGGGCGATTGCCGCGGGAGCCAATGCCACCGCCGCGATCGCGGCACACCAGGAGAGAGCCAGTGAAGATTTCATATGCAAACGATGGCTCCTTTTTCCGTGTCGTTCCAGCACAGATCTCCGGTGCGGTGACCGGCCGCCCGCGAATGGAGTCGCTCTTAAACGAGCCGGCGCTCGGCCCACTTGCGACCGGCGGCGAGCGCGGCGAGCGTTTGCGCGAGGCGTTGCGCGCGGGTTTCAGGGCGCCTGGCCGTGGTCAGCCAAACGAGATATTCGCGCTGATAGGTCGGCGCGAACGAGGCAAAGCCCGCCGCCGCTTTCTGGTTCGCCTTCAACGCAGCGGCGAAAAAATCGGGCATCGGCCATGGCTCGCGCTTGACCTTGGGCGCGGGTGGGATGTCCGGCTGCGCGTCGAGTTCCACCGCGGCCAGCAGCAGCGTGGCGAAGGCCTTGCGATTCAGCGCCCTGGCGGAGGTCAGGCGCACGCTGCGAATGTTGGTGTTCCCTTCACCGGCGTGAAACAGCCCCGCTGGATCGGGCAACTCGGTCCCTCGGAAGAAGGCGATCCCGATGTGCTTCTGGCAGGCGCTGAGGCCGCAGACGAGCTTGCGTCCGCTGAAACAAAGCATGTTCCATTTGATCGACTCCGTGAGGTCTGGCGCGATGCGAAAGATCCACTCGCGAAGGTCGCTGACGATCGGCCGGGAGAAGTCGGGAGCGACTTGGAGCCATTCGTCGGGGTTTTTGGAAGTCGGGCGGTTGCAGTCCATTCGCCTCCATTTTGCCCCGACGGTTCAGCGCCGTGCAACCGCCACCTTTGGCAGCCGGGTCTATTGATCTTCCTGCCCCGGCTTCGGCTTCCACGGCGATTTGCGGGCGACGGTGAAGCCGCGGTGCTCGACCTCCGTGCGCGGCTCGAAATCCTTCCACGTCAGGCGCACATGAGTCGGCGACACCACCTGCCAGGCCCGGCGGGACGGTGGTTCCATTAGAATCCCGCCGCGCTGATGCTTCGGCAGCGTGGAATCGTCCCAGGCGAGATCGCCCACCTTCAGCCCGTCCTGCAAAAACACGTCGGCCGTCATTTGTCCGATCGTTCCCTGCCAGACGCCGCCGGTGGCGGTCGTGTAGCTGAAGAACGCGATATTGTAGATCTGCCAGCCATTCTTGACGCGGTAGCGCCGCTCGATGGTCACCTCCTCGCCGGCGGGAAAGGCCACCTCGACGGCGTGCCAGGCCATGAGCCGGGTGGTTTCGCCCTTTCGGTTCCGCCACGGCAAGGGGAAGCTGTTCTTGTCGAGCGCGATCGCGCCGTAGCGCAGCTCCGAAGGGCACGGCTTGCCGTTCACGAAGGTCTTCATCCGCAACAGCGGCCCCGTGGAATTCACGCCTTCAAAACTTGCCTTGGGATCTTTCTCACGGTCGCGTCGGAGCTGTTCATCGTCCGCGGCTCCGAGGTCGGGGAAACCGACGAGTTGCTGCACGGGCGGGCCGGCTTGCGTGTTGCAGAAGGTGAACTTCGCCTCGACATCCGTCGTCTCCTTGCCGAACTCCACGCGCAATTCCTCGCGGACCATGCGCACCGGACTCTCCGGACCGTCGGTGCCGCCGATGGGCTCCGGGCCCCACCGGCCTTCGTGCAGCGACGTGTCATTCGCCACAGCGGAGGCAACGGCGAGGCAGACGATGGCGAAGAGGCGGAGGGATGGATGCATGCAGTTCAATACGTGGAGAATCCAACGATCTTCCAGGAAGCTGAAGCGAATTGCAGCCGGCCCTTTCTATCAAGAGCGCAACGGGTGCAGGCATTGCCAGAGGTCGCCAATGCTGGTTTTCTTGCCGATCTGCATCTTCCGCTCCCGGCATCGGCTGATGATCGCCTCCAATTCTTCACGATCCGGTTGGAGTGGTCTGAGAGCTCTCGCGAGCTTGGGCAGGATAATGCGGCGATGGTATCGACGGTTGATCATCACCAGCTGCGCAAGGGTGTAAATGATGCCCAAGACGATCAGAACCATCAGCGAGCAGCCGGCCGCATCGTCCCATTCAGGCGGCAGAGACGGGATGGCGGCCACCCCCAACACCACGAGGAGCAACGTGCCAACGCAGCCGAGCACAGCGGGTTTGTCCAGGTGGGTTTGTTCCGCCCGCGCTTCAAGCTGCGGATTGAGGATTTTGAAAGGCTCGTTCAGCAGAACCTGGCGCACGGATGGATCCAGCGCGCGCGGTGCTGACCGAATTTGCAATTCCAGCCTGAGCCGGTCGCCGAGAAGTTCCCGCATGCCAGGCAGCGTCCGCGCAGCCAGATCAACGAGATCCGCCGGGCGATCCTTTTCCGTTTTCGCATGACGGAACTCGTCGATGCCAAGTCGGGTCCGGCAATCCGAGCATTCAATCTCGAAGCCGACCAGTGTGCCCGAGCCAAAGCTGATGAAATAGATGTGCGAGACGATCCCGATGCGGAACAGGCGAAACGCCCGCGCCTCACGGCAGATGGGGCAGAAATCCGCCACCCAACCCAGGTATTGCTCCGTTCGCCTGGTGCCGTGGATAATCATGAATTGCAGTGACTGTGGTCGAGCCGATCCGGGACCTGGATGTCCTTGTTGTGTGGCGCTCTGTGCAGAGGCGGCTCTCTGCGGAGCAGATGGCGCCTTGGGCTTCCTCGGGTGGGCAATTGCTCCCGCAGGCGGGATATCCTTTGGACAGAGCCGCCTCGCTGCATCCGGATGAAGCGCATGACAGGTTTTAGGTGATCGAGACGAGCAGCGTTTTCACCTGGGCGAGGGCCTCGTCGAGTTGGGACGGGTCCTTGCCGCCACCACGGGCGTGGTCGGGCTTGCCGCCGCCTTTACCGCCGACAAGTGGGGCGATGGTCTGGATGATTTTCCCGGCCTGCACTTTCGCGGTGAAGTCCGCGCCGACGCTGGCGACGAGCGCGACGGCGCCATTCGCACTTCCGCCGAGGACGGTGACGCCTTTGAAGCCGAGAGACTTCAGCGCGTCGGCGATGGTTTGCAGAGTGTCGCCGTCGGCGGCCCCGAGGTTGACGATGATCGCGGGGATGCCGTTGATCGTCTCGGCTTGGGCGAGCAGGTCCTTCGCACGACCGGTGGCTTCGCGCTGGCCGGCGGCTTTGAGCGCTTTCTCGAGTTCCTTTTGCTGCGTGAGCAGGGAGTCGATGCGCTTTTCGAGTTCGGGAAGCGGGGTGCCGATCTTCGTGGCGAGCGCGTGGAGGCGCTGGGTGTCGGCGGTCGCGAGGTAGTAGGCGTTGAGGCCGGCCTGGGCTTCGATGCGGCGGACGCCGGCGGCGATGGCGGTTTCGCTGGCGATGCGGAAGAGGCCGATCTCGCCGGTCGCGCGGGTGTGGGTGCCGGCGCAGAGTTCCATGGAGTAGCCGTCGAGTGCGCGCGCGGCGCCGCCGACCTGCACGACGCGGACGGTCTCGCCGTATTTGTCGCCGAAGAATTGCATGATGTCGCCGCGCCCGCGGATGGCGGCGTAGGGCACTTCGATCCAGGAGACGGCGGCATTTTCAACGACCCGTTGATTCACGAGCCGCTCGATGTCGCGGACCTGCGCAGGCGTGAGCGCGGCGCTGTTGAAGTCGAAGGTGAGCTTGTCCGGCCCGACGAAGGAGCCTTTCTGGGTCGCCTCCTTGCTGACCACTTCGTGCAGCGCCCAGTGCAGCAGATGAGTGACGGTGTGGTGCCGCTGAATCGCATCGCGGCGCGCCCGATCGACGCTGAGTTGCACCGTCATGCCGGGCCCGGGCGAATCGGAGACCTCGCTTGGGGACACGGTCGAATCGCCGACGAGGTCCGTGGAGCCGCCGATGAAGTGCAGCCAGGTGTGGCCGCTCTTCTGCGTGTTGGTGATCCGCCAGAACTGCCCCCCAGCGCTCATCTCGCCGGTATCGCCGACCTGCCCGCCCATCTCCGCGTAGCAGGCGCTCGCATCGAGGATGACGGCGGTTTTGTCCTTGAGGGTCACGACTTCGAGCACGTTCGCGGTCGTCGAGAGCGAGTCGTAGCCCACGAACTTCGTCGGCTCCTTAGTCTCGATTTCCGAGAGCTCAATGACCTGTTTCTTCTGCGCGGCGCGGGCACGGGCGCGCTGCTCTTCCATGAGCTTTTCAAAACCTGCCGTGTCCACGGTGAGGCCGCGCTCACGGGCCATGAGCTCAGTGAGGTCGAGCGGGAAGCCCTGCTCATCGTAGAGTCGAAACGCAAAAGCACCCGAAATGAGGCCGGGTGTGGTTTCGGATGGAGCATGGGGAGCGCGGGCTTCCAGCCCGCTCTGCCCGGCATCCTGCCGGGCAGGCTCGGTGAGAGCACCACGGTCATTCCACGTCCACACCCACTGATAACTCTCCTCCGGCCCCACCATTTGATCCGTCCAGGGATTCCGGCAGATGTAATGGAACTTCTCCTCCACATCCGCATCCGAGCGCATGAGTCTGTCGTGATACTCGCTCTCCCAGAGCGGTTGGCCCTCGGTGCCCTCGGTCTTGTTGATCTTCGTCGCGGTGAAGGACTTCACGGAGTGCATCAGTTCCGCGAGGCTCCAGAACACTGGATTACCCTGTGCATCGCTTTCCTTGGGCCACGGCTGGAAGAGCACGTGAATGTGGTCGGGCATGACGCATGCCGCGAAAAGGTCGTAACGCTGGCGGTCGAAATGGACGAGTGCGTCCAGAACGGTCTGGCGGGCGGTGGGGGAAAGGATGCGGCGGTTGCGGGTCGAGAAAGCGACGTGATAGATGCCGTGCGGCCGTTCGTAGCGCGGGAGACGGCGTCGCCAGTAGTGGGCGCCGCTCTCGCCGTCCGGCAGGATGCCGGACGGAACGGGCTGGAAGTCCGCGCTCCCCGGCGCGCTGCGCGCGCTCGTCAGCCGTGCAGCCTCGCGTTCGAAAAGTTCGAGGCCGTTGTCCAGCGTCTTGTTGAAGGACTCTTCCTCGCGGTGGAGCACTTCCTCGACGTGCTTCTGCTTCGCTCGGATTTCGGGGAAGATGCCGCCCATTTCACGCGCGAGCGTGGCGACGAGCTTGTAGAAGAAGGGCTCTTGGAAGCCCAGCGTGCGGCCGTAGCGGACGGCGCGGCGCAGGATGCGGCGCAGGACGTAGTTGCGGTCGGTGTTGCCGGGCTGGATGCCGTCGGCGATGGCGAAGCTGAGCGTGCGGATGTGGTCGGCGATGACGCGCATGGCGACGTCTACTTTCTCCTGCTCGCTCGTGGGGATGATCTGCCCTGCGGCATTGGGCTGGGGGAGCGTGCTGCCGTAGCGGTGGCCGCTCAGCTTTTCCAACTCGTCGAAGATCGGGCGGAAGATGTCGGTCTCGTAGTTCGAGATCTTTGCGTTGGTGAAGTCGGTGAAGCCCTTCGTGCCCTGGATGATCGAGGCCACGCGCTCGAAACCCATGCCGGTATCGACGTGCTGCGCGGGGAGCGGCGTGAAGGTCCCGTCGGGGTTCGCGTTGAACTGGATGAAGACGAGGTTCCAGATCTCGATGCACTCGGCGGTGCCTTTGTTGACCAGTGCGCCGCGGGTGTCGCCGGCGGGCGTGAGATCGATGTGCAGCTCGCTGCACGGGCCGCACGGACCGGTCTCGCCCATCATCCAGAAATTGTCCTTCTTGTTGCCGTTGACGATGTGGACGGCGGGATCGAGCCCGGCGCTGCGAAATTTTTCCGCCCAGAAATTCCACGCCTCCTCGTCTCGCTCCGCGGGGTCGCCCTGGTCGGGTTGGTAAATCGTCGCATAGACGCGCTGCGGCGGAAATTTCCAGCGCTCGACGATCAGCTCCCAGGCCCACGCAATGGCGTCCTTCTTGAAGTAATCGCCGAAGCTCCAGTTCCCGAGCATTTCGAAGAACGTATGGTGATACGTGTCGAGGCCCACATCATCGAGGTCGTTGTGCTTGCCGCCGGCGCGGATGCACTTCTGCGTGTCCGCCGCGCGGGTGTCGCTGCCGGGAATGGCGCCCGCCCATTTGCGCACGTCGGGCTTTCGTTCGCCCAAAAAAATCGGCACGAACTGGTTCATCCCCGCATTGGTGAAGAGCAGGTTTGGGCTGTCCGGCAACAGCGAGGAGGAAGGCACGATGGTGTGCTGCTTCTCGCGGAAGAAATCGAGGAAGCTTTGCCGGATCTGGGCTGAGGTCATCATGAGGTGCGGAGATTGAGGGCCAGCTCAGGCCGGGGAGTGAGCCCACGCTGGCCCGCGGGTTCGATCCCGGCGCTTGGCCATGGAGGTGTCTAATCGCGGATCTGCCGGTAGCGCATCGGCACGTAGTCGGCCATTTCTGCGATCTCGCGTTCGGATGCGCGCGTCTTGCTGAAGGGCGCCGCCTCGTAGAAGAGCGCCCGGGTTTTCGCGCCGTCGAGCCATTTGACGAACAAGAGCACATGGCCGCCGGCCGAGTTCATGATGTCAGCGGGCTGAAGTTCGGCGGGCGACGCGAGGGTGCGGCAGACCGAGCTGAGGCTTTCGGTGGACTGCTTTTTCGGCAGTTTCCAGCAGCGCGAAATGAATCCCGAGCAATCGATCCCGACGGCTTCCCCGCTGACGGCGTCGCCGCCCCGCCGGCGTTTCTCGGGCGTGTAAACGTCGCCCGCCGCTTTGCCGGCGCGAAGGCCGGCATCGAAGGTGGATGGAGTATCGAACCCACCCCATTTGTAAGCGACGCCCAGATTCTCCGCATCCGGCAGCCAGCAGGCTTCTTCCGGGGAGCCGCGGCCGCTGGGCCGATCCGGGGTGTGGATCTCAATGCCGGCGGCGTCCCGGCCGTGCCGCACGTGCTTCGCCGAGGCCGTCCAGCGATGCTGGATGAACGTTTCCGCGACTTCGATCGCCTCGCTGCGGGTGAGCGATTCCGCGCGCACGGGGCTGGCGCCGACGGTGAATCCCCAGAGCGCGCCGAGCACCAGCAGGACGGGCCGCGAGCGGCGGGCAAGATCGCGGCGTGGCGGGTCGATTGGAGCGTGCGTGGGCATGGGAGGGCTCGGCGGGTGGAAAAGGAGCGCGAATCTAGCGCGCAGGAAAGAAAGGACAAGAGTGAGGCCAACTCGCAGTCGGCCAGAGTGGGGCAGACTTGTAGTCTGCCCTTGGCCGCAGCGAGGCAGCGCTTTCCGCGGCGCGCCCGACAACTGCCGCCTCGTTTCGCCCGCCCATGGCCGACGGCAAGTCGGCCTTCCACTGCCTCCACCGAAAAAAACCCCCGGCCGCAGAAGCGGCCGGGGTCTTGCGGAGCAGAGAGGTTGTTACTTGGCGATCGGCTTGATGCTGTCCTGGATGGTCTTGAGTTCGGCCTGGTGCTTCTTTTCGCCTTCCGGGCTGCCCCAGTAGAGCATGACGAGAGCTTTGTCCTTTTTGATGCCGAGGATGGTCAGGCTGATGTTCGTCGGTCCGTCCTCATCCTTGCCCTTCCAATCGAAGTTCACGACATCCATGCCGCGCAGTTTCACTTCCTGTTTCTTCTCGGTTTCCTTGTCGATCTTGACCTTGTTCTTCTTGAGGTAGCCGAAGGTCTCCTGGATGGCTCCTTCAATGGACTCGGAATCGTTGATCTCGAAGCTGATCTCGATCTCATCGTCGTCCGAGGTGGCGGTGATGCTTTCGTCGCTCTTCTCGATCTTCCATTTCTCCGGGACCGTGAAGGAGACGATCGGTTCTTCCTTGGGCAGCTTGTAGTCAGCGGCCGTGGCGGACGCGACGAGCGCGGAGACGATGAGGGCGGGGATGAGCAGGGTTTTCATAGATGGTGCGGTGTTTGAGTGAGGTGGCGGTTTCCGGCGCCGGTGAGCGACGCGGAGTTGCAAGCGTGGAGGAAAGCGCGCCGGATGGCAATTGAAGTGGCCAATTTTCACCGGCCCGCTCGTCGCTGAAAAGGAACAAAATATTTCTGGCGTAGCCGCGAAAAATTTGCCAACAATCGGGCGTTAGTTGGAAGAAGGCGAACCCCGCAGCAGTTGGCAAGAAAGGAGTTACTATGAAGAATCCTCTGGTATTCGGCGCGATGACGGTGATCACCGCAACCGCCGCTCAGGCAGCAACACTTCTCGCATGGGAAGTAAACAACGTGACGGAGAGTGCCGCGACTCTTACCGCCGGAACAATCGCGGCTGGGATATCCGGGACGGCATCAAGCGGAGTCTTGAGTCGGGGAGCGGGAGCGGCCCCGCCCGGCAATGCGGCGTCCAACTCATACGGAGCATCCGGCTTCGATGCCACGTCGCTGGCCAATGCACTGACCGCGCATGACTACTTTACGTTCTCGATTGCTCCGACCAGCGGGAATCAGATGACGCTGACAAACATTGCCTACAACCTGTTGGCGACAACCAACGGGGCCACCGGAGGCGCGCTCTTCAGCAGCATTGGGGGGTTCGCCACGACGGCGCTTGCGATATCGACATTTTCGATCTCCGGGGGCAACACCAACGACAATTCAATACCCTTGGGTGCCTTGTTTCAGAACGTGTCGGCGCCAGTAGAGTTCCGGGTGTACTTCTTTGGAGGACAGTCCTCTTCGATAGACAAGGTTCGCTTCCGCGACCTTTCCGGAGCGGACTTAACCATTACCGGGATAGTGGCTCCTGAGCCCTCGGTTCTCATGAGTGTCGTGTTGGGATTTGGAGTGCTGGCGGGCTTTCGCCGGAGGCGTTGCTCTTCGACTTGATTCCCGTTCGGTCGCGCAGCGTGCCGAGCGCTTCCCACGATGCCGCGATCGGATCGACACTTTCCACCTCCGCGGCTCAGGTGAGAGAGTCGGTCGCCGCATGAAACTCGTCTCCTGGAACGTCAACGGCCTGCGCTCCATCCTCAAAAAGGGGTTCGTGACCTTTCTCGAAGCCGAGCGGCCCGAGGTAATCTGTCTTCAGGAGACCCGGTGCAGCGAGGACCTCGTGATCCCGCAATGGGCCGCGGAGTATGCGACCTTCTGGAACGTGGCGGAAAAGAAGGGCTACTCGGGCACGGCGATTTTCACGAAGGTGAAACCTTTGCAGGTGAGCTTCGGCATCGGCCGCCGCGAGCACGACCGGGAGGGGCGGGTGACTACCGCGGAATTCGCGGATTTCTTTCTCGTGAACGTCTATGTGCCGAACTCCAAACGCGACCTGACCCGGCTGCCCTACCGGCAGCAATGGGACCGCGATTTCCTCGCTTACTTGCAGCGACTGGAAGTCACCAAGCCGGTAATCTGGTGTGGTGACTTGAACGTCGCGCACACCGAGCTCGATCTCGCGCGTCCGAAGCAAAATCTGAGGACCCACGGCTTCACGCCGGAGGAGCGGGCGGGCTTCGAGGCGTTTGTGAGCGCGGGATTCGTGGACACCTTTCGCGTCTTCGAAAAAGGCGGCGGCCATTATACTTGGTGGAGCCAGATGACCGGCGCGCGGGCGCGGAACATCGGCTGGCGGATCGACTATTTTCTTTGCTCCAAAGCGCTCCGCCCGCAGATCAAGGCGGCCAGGATCCACCGGGAGGTGCCCGGTTCGGACCACTGCCCCGTGAGCCTCGAATTGAAAGTCCGGCGATCGTGAGGCGGTAGGCGTTCCGGAAAAACGCAAAGACGCAGAGGCGCAGAGAACACAGGCGGCGAAGCCGCAACCAATCTCGCCGCGCCATCGAAACGCAGAGGACGCGGAGGACGCAAAGGGCCGCAGAGGAAAGGCACACGGCTGGCGATGTCTCGTCAGCGCCCGGGAAGACATTTACGGCGCAGGGACGGCGCGCGGCGGACGGTTGAGAATCCAGGTGAGCCCGCGCGCCAGGCGCTCGGGGAGATGATCGCCATGCCCGCCCGGCGGCTCGTAGAAGGTCACCGGCGAGGGGCGTTGACGCAGCACTTCGAATATCTTGCGCGCGCTGACGTTGAAACCCCACTCGTCGTGCGCGGCGCCATCGAGGTAGATGCGCTGGTCAGCGGCGAAGGCATCCAGATGTTTGCGGACCAGGACGAGCGGATCCTTTTCGAGCCATTGCTGCCAGACCTTCGGCTGGAACTTGCCCCGCTTGTCGTAGAGCCAACGGATGCCTCCGGGCCGCTCCGCTGGCGCGTACGCTGCGGAGAGCCCGAGGATGAGTTCGACAAACTCATCCGTCGGTCGCGGCGCGCCCGCGTCCGGCGCGGTGAAGGCCTCGACCTCGCGTGGCGTCACGTGCTGCACTTCCGGACGTTCGACCGCGGGGCGATGCGTGACTTTGAAGTCGCTGTCGGGTGATAACGCGACCACGCCGGCGAAAAGTTTCTGCCGAGCCATCGCCAGCATCAACGCACCGTAGCCGCCGCTGGAATGGCCGGCGACTATCCGGCGGTTGGGGCCTGGCGCCAGCGGAAAGCGGGCTTCGACCGTCGGGACGATCTCGTCGCACACGTAGTCGGTGTAGTTGCCCTGCGCGGATGAATTCAGGTACTGGCTGCCGCCCCAGCGGTTCCGGCAATCGACCACGGCGACGACCAGCGGCAGGCCGTGATCGGCCAGTTGCTGCACCAGCCCCGCACACCACGAGCGCTCGCCGTCGGCGATGAAGTCCTCCGAGGATGCGCCGAATCCGGGCAGGTAATAGACTATCGGCAACGCCTGCCCGGCGCGCGTCTCTCGCGGGGCAAAGATCGCGACGCGACGCGCGACCGGATCGTTCAGCGGGTTTCCTTGCAGCGTCCGGCCGGTGATTTCCAGCACCTCGAGCCGTGCTGCACTGGAGACGTGGGGAGGTTCGGCGAGAGCGGTGCAGACAAGGAGGATTGCCATGGCAAGAAGAAGAGCGCACCGGCTTTGGTGAGGTTGTTTAAAAAGCGGGCCAAGTTTTCTCGTCCTCGTCGTCGTTCTCGTTCTCGAAAGCGACGAGGACGAGATCGAGGACGATAACGAGAACGAGGACGACTTACGTCGCATAAAACTTCTCAATTGCGGAGAGAAACTTCCTGCCACGCGTCGAGCAGGGGGAGCGTAGCTCCTTTGACGCGCCAGCCCAACTGATACCAAAACGTTCCGCGCTCATAAAGCGCCCGCGGCACGCGGAAGTTGCCATCGGCGCTTCTGGCGGGGGTGTCGTTGGCATACTCCTCGGCATCCGCGCTCGGCCGGCAGACGCAAACCAGAGCGCCCGGCGCGCGGCCCTCGAAGGTGGGGTGGATCACGATCGCGCCCTCGACCACCTCGACGGTCGCTTTCACGCGGGGCAGTTTGTCGATGAACGCTCGGTCCCCGGCCACCAGTCCATCGAGCAGGCTGAACCACTCGGCGAGCACCGTTTCGAGGCTGTAGCCGCAGGCCTGGAGCGTGTCCTGCCACAACTCCACATGCGTGAGCCCCTTGGGCGCATCGGGCCGGGCAAAAGCGCGGGCGATCTTCGCGAAGGCCTCTTCGCCGTAGGCGTTCTCGATCGCCGCGCAGAAGAGCTCACCGAACGGGTAGGCAAGATTGCGGTCCCGCTTTCGCGACAGCTCCGCGTCGTTGGCGAGCTGCTCGAACGACATCCGCTCCCACGCGTGGGCCACGGCGGCCACCCGCCGAAATTTGGGCAGCCGCTCCGCCGTGCGGAATTGCCGGTACTCGACGTGGCTGGCGAGCCCTTCGTGGAAAAAACGGATGGAATCGAAATGCCCGCCGAGGCGCGACTCGCTCAGCAGGTCCAGATAGACGTGCGTCGTTTCGTGCCCGAGCACGGCGGCGTCTTCCTCACCCGCGCCCGTGAGCAGCATCCGCACTTTTTTCCAGTAAGCTTGTCCGGCGTTGTGCCGCGCCAGCCCGCTGGTGGTGTCCACGATGATCGGGCTGGGCAGCACCGGCGCCCGCAGAAACGTGGTGACCTGGTCATGGACGGCGTCGGCCCGGGCGATCAGCGCCATCGCTTCTCTCTCCTGACTTTGCCGATGGATGAAGGAATACCGGGCCGACTCATGGACGACGGCGGGATTCTTCGCCGCCGGATTCCACTCGGCTTTGGCCGCGGCGGTGTCGCGTCCGATCCTCACGAAAAGGGCGAACCAGACGACCGGGATGAGCAGCGTTCCGACGCCGGCCAGCAGCCGCAGCCAAAGCGAGCGGGCAAACGCCCTGGCGAAACGATGCGCGCCATCGCCCATGGCGTGGAAGCCCGCGAGCGCGACGGCAAACCCGGTCACGCCGAGGGCGATCTGCACGCCGAGATTAGCCGTCGGGATCAGCCAGCGGCCCTCGTGGAGTGACGGCACGGTCAATGCGAACGGATTGAAGAGGTCGAGGTGCGGCAGGCGGAATTGTTTCGCCAGCGCAAAAGCCCAGGCGAGCAGCCCGAGGACCAGAAACAACCAGCGCCGGAGAAAGGACAACGCCAGCGCCACGCCGAGGCAGGTGAACGCGAGCACCCAGTGCAACCCGAACAACGCGCCCGTGATCTGCCACGGGAAGGCTTTCTCGAGCGAGGTGCGGGAGAGGGCGTGATAGAAGGCGCCCATGGCGATCTCGAAAAAGAGCAGGGCGGTCAGCACCGTGAGCGCCGCGAGGACCTTGCTGGCAAACACGCGGGTGCGGGAAACCGGGAGTCCGTCGAGGAAGCTCAGGGTGCCGTCGTCGCGCTCGCGCACGAGCAGTCCGGCCGCGATCAGGACGGCGAGGAAGGTGGTGACGGCGGCGAGCCCGTCGTTGTCCTTGGCCGGATCGAGCTCGCTCTGCAGCGTTTTCATGTCGGGGAACTCGGTCCACCACGTGGCCACGGTGGCGATGATCTCGACGCAGACCAGAAAGAGAATGATCGCCAGCAGCGAGCGGAGTTCCTTGGCCACCAGAGCGCGCATGGTCAGGGAGCGGGTGAAGGAGCGGGCAGCGCCGCGAGTTCCTCCTGCCACTCGGCGAAGAAAAGATCGAAGCGCACTCCGGCGGCGGTTTCCAGCGATCCCGTGACGGGATGAAGCAGATCGTGCCAGGTGGCGCGCGCATCCTTGGCCACCGCCGGGCTCAGCACCGCCCGCAGAAAGCCGCGGCAGGCCTCGGTCCCGTGGCGGCGCGCGAGCGTCCGCAGACCCGACCACGCCACGCCCTTCGCATCCTCCTCCCCGACCTTCTTGCTAAAGCTGAGCCAGTTCCCGAGATCGGCGGGCGAGAAAGCGTTGGCCGCGCCGCGCCGCGCTCGCGCCGCGAGATCGCTCTCCTCGGAGAGCGGGGCCGCCGCCTGGGCGTGGCCCTTCCAAAAAACCGCGAACCCGTCGAGCACCCAGCGCTTGCGTTCCAGTTCGAGGCGACCGCGGCTGCGGGCGACCAGGACCTCGCGCACCAGCCAGTCCAGGAAATCGCGCTCGACGAACGCCGCGGCGTTGAAATTGGCGCGCACCACCACGTCGCTGGTTTCCTCGAGCTTCAGACGCTCGAAGTGCTGCGCGTCGAGATCCGGCCGGAGCACGATGAAGACCGGCGGCAGCGTTTCCAGGCTGAGATACTCGCTCAAGGCGGACAGCTCGTCCGCCGCGCGGGCGGCGACCGCGTAACCGCGCCGACGGTCCGCATCGAGAGGCACCCCCACCTTGACCACGACGGTGCCGCGGCTCTCTTCCGTGGCGCCCGGCAGATCGAAGGGGGCGCGTTTTTTCCGCTCTTCGAAGACCGCCATGGTGATCAGCGCCGCCATGATCATGGCCGTCACGAACATCTTTTCCCGATGCGACATTTTCTCGCCGAGCAACGCGCCCACCGTCCCTTCCCGCACCAAACCGAGCAGGAAACCGAGCCCCACCAGCCCGAGCGAAAGCAGCCCGGTGGTGCGGAGCGCGGGGACCGGAAACGCGGTGCTTTCGTACGGGAAACGGGTGTCCACGAGCGCGAACGGACCGAACTGTTCCGCGCGGAAATTGGTGTAGTGATCGCAAAGGCCGTAAGCCGCCCCGAGCGCCAGGAAGAACAGAAACCGGTAGCGGCCGAAGAATCCGGTGACGAAGAAAAAGCTGAAAACGAACCAGCCCCAGCCCGCGGCGCGCGCGGCGAGGATCGCCCCGAAGCGCGGGGTAAGCACCTCGCTGTTTCGTCCGAAAAACGCGGTGAGCGCGAGGGCGCCAAGCACGAGGACCAGCGTCACGGCCAGGCCCAGGGCGTATTTGATCGTGATCATGCGCCAGCGCGGCAGGGGCAGCGGTTCCAGGAAGAGCTGCGTCTTTTCGCGGAACTCGAGAGCCACGAGCCGCTGGCTGAGCAGCAGCGCGACCGGCGGCAGGATGAACCAGAAGACCACCAGCAAGCCCATGAAGACGCTCCCCGAAACACCCCGCATGTTCATGGTGAAGCTGATCAGGCCCACCGCGCCGAAGGTGACCAGGGCCAGCAGCAGGAAGGCCAGCCAATGCTGCTGGAGCTCTTTGCGCAGGAGCGTGCCGGTCATATCTGCGCCGCGGCGGCGCCGACGCAGGCGATGAAGGTGTCTTCGAGCGTCATCCGGGAGACCTCGGCGCCCGGCCAGCCCGCGGCGTCCCACGCCGCCGGTTCGGCCTTGAGGATGAGCGTCCGCACCCCGTCGAGCGATTCCTCCCGCCAGACCTCAAAGCCCGGGGGCGTGATCCATTCCGTCTCCGGCGCGCTCCACCGCACCCGGCGCACCTGCTCGCGCAAGTCGGCGAGAGCGCCTTCGTAGCGCATGCGGCCGCGATGGATGATGCCGACGTGGTCCGCGGCGCGTTCCACTTCATCGATCAAATGAGACGAAAAAAACGTGGTCCGCCCGTGATGGCGGGCCTGGGCGGTGATGATGTCGAGGAACTCGCGCCGCGCCACCGGGTCGAGGCCGGCGGTCGGTTCATCGAGGATGAGCAAGGCGGGCCGCGAGGCGAGCGCCAGCGCCAGGGCGAGCTTCGCCCGCATCCCGCCGGAGAGCTGCGCTGCCTTTCGATCGGGGGGCAACTCCAGGGCCCGCATCAGCCGGTCGAATTCCTGCGCGTCCCAGGTGGGATAAAAGCCGCCAACAAACCGGCCGAGGGCCTTGCATGTCATCCAGGGATAGAAGGTCTGTTCCTGCGAGACGTAACCGATCCGGCGCTTCTGCTGGAGGGTGGTGCGCCGCGCGGTTTCGCCGAACATCTCGATGGTCCCACCATCGGGCGCGATGATCCCCATGAGCATGCGAATGGTCGTGGTCTTGCCCGCGCCATTGACGCCGAGGAAGCCGTAGATCTCGCATTCGCGGACGGTCATTTCGAGTCCCTCGACCGCCGGCACCCGACCAAAGCTGCGCCGCAAACCGCTCACGCGAAGCAGCGGCAGGCGCGCTGGCGGACAGGGCACAGGGATCGCGGGAGGTTCCACGCGGAAGCCGTGGCGGACCGGGGCGGGATTGTCAAGCGAGGCGCCGTGAAGGGCGTGGAGGTTGCTTTCGTTTGGTTGTGAGTTCGACTCGCTGTCTGCCGAGGCTGCCCGCGCCGAACAATATTACCGTGTAACAGCTGTAACATCGAAATACGCCGGAGCTTTCTCCCACTCCCCGATAGCCGCCGCTCAGATGCACGGGTACAAGGAGCCGATGCGCATCCTGCGTTCCTGTCTCGTCCTGTTTCTTCTCGCACCCAACTTCGCGCCGTCCGCGTGGACTCTGGTCGAAACGCTGACGGTCCCGGCGCCCGCGG
Organism: Chthoniobacter sp.; assembly: GCA_034667665.1. Lineage (GTDB taxonomy): Bacteria > Verrucomicrobiota > Verrucomicrobiia > Chthoniobacterales > Chthoniobacteraceae > Chthoniobacter. The sequence goes on along the minus strand of JAXDQW010000089.1, from coordinate 115,640 downwards.
GCCTTGAATTCACCGAGCGCAAAGTGACGGACGGAAGCGGGAGCGCCACCCTGTGGATGGTGGCCTTCAGTCCGAAGACGCACACCTTTGCGGTCATGGACAACCCGGACGGCGCCTTCGACCTCGCCAGCGCCTCCGCCAAACGCGGTGCGCTCGCGGCGGTGAATGGCGGTTATTTTCACCCCGATCGCACTCCGCTCGGGCTGGTCGTGCGCCAGGGCGTGCAGATTCATCCGCTGGAAAAGGCGCGGCTGCTCAGCGGGGTGATCAGCGTGACACCGGGGGCGATGGCGATTCAGCGAAGCGGCGCCTTCAAGTCGTCGGCCGCGATCCGCGAAGCGCTCCAGGCGGGGCCGTTTCTCATCGAAGGCGGGAAGAAGATCGTCGGGCTCGAGGCCACGAAGTCCGCGGCGCGCACGGTGGTCTTTCAGGATGCGAAAGGACGCGCGGGATTCCTGATTTGCAAAAGCGTGTCGCTGGCCGAAATGGCGGAGCTGCTCGCGACCTCGGCAGTCTTTCCCGAGGGGAAAATGGTGCGCGCGCTCAATCTCGATGGCGGCAGTTCCACGGCGCTCTGGGTGCGTGGAGAGCCGCCCTTTTACCAGCGGGAATGGAAGAGCGTGCGGAACTATCTGGCGATCGTCGCCCGCTGAAGTGTGAGGCCGACTTGCAGTCGGCCATGGGCGAGCAAAGCGAGGCGGTCGGCCTCACATTCGAGCTACGCCGTCGCCGGCTTCGGCGTCTCCGCGCGCTTCACCTCGGCGCGCAGATCGTGGCCGCCTTTGCCGCTCCACCAGAGGACGATCGGCGAGGCGATGAAGATGGACGAATAGGTGCCGACCACGATGCCGATGAGGATGGCGAAGGCGAAGTCGTGCAGCACCGGCCCGCCGAAAATGAAGAGCGAAGCCACCGAGAGCAGCGTGGTTCCCGAGGTCAGCAGGGTGCGGCTCAGGGTCTCGTTGATCGAGGCATTCATGACCTTTTCCACCGAGCCGCGGCGCCCGCTCTTGAGGCCTTCGCGGATGCGGTCATAGACGACGATGGTGTCATTGATCGAGTAGCCGGCGATGGTCAGGATGGCGCCGACCATGATCAGCGAAAGCTCCCGGCCGAAGATGGCGAAGAGGCCGACCGTGATGATCACGTCGTGCAAGAGCGCGACGAGCGCGCCGATGGCAAAGGACATTTCGAAGCGCGCGGTGACGTAGAGGAAAATGCCGAGCATGCCGAGCCCGAGCGCGAGCATGGAACTCTTGGCCAGTTCGCCGCCGACGATCTTGCCCACCTTGTCCTTTTTGTGCTGGGTGAAGCCGGCTTCCGGCATCGTCTTTTCCAATTGCGCCTCGATCTTCTCGGAGGTGTCGATGGGGCTGCGGATCGAGATGTATTCCGTGCCCGTCGCCGGCTCGCTTTCCTTTTGAATGACCACATCCGTGAGCTTCAGCTCATCGAGATGGGCGCGCACGTCCGCGACTTCCACGGACTTCGCGGATTTGAGCATCAGCAAGTCGCCGCCCTTGAAATCGATGCCAAAATTCTTTTCCCCGCGGATCACGAAGCCGACGATGCTGATGGCGATGACGGTGAGCGAAATGCCGATCCAGAGGAAGCGGCGCCCCATGAAGTTGATGCCTTCGCCGGAGATGAGGTGGAGCATCGAGATCCGCTTGAGGAACCCCAGGTTGAGCGCCCACGAGAAGAGCATGCGCGTGACCACCATGGCCGAGAACACGGAGGCGATGATGCCGACGATCAGGGTAACGGCGAATCCTTTAATGGGTCCACTTGCCTGCCAGAACAGGATCGCGGCGGTGATCAGAGTCGTCGCGTTGGCGTCGAAGATGACGCTGAAAGCTTTTTCGTAAGCGGCATCCACGGCAGCGCGGAGCGATTTGCCGGAGTCCATTTCCTCGCGGAGGCGTTCGTAAATGAGGACGTTCGCATCGACGGCCAGGCCGATGGTCAGGATCACGCCGGCAATGCCGGGCAGGGTCAGGACGAAGCCGAACATCGACATGGCCCCGAAGAGCACGATGATATTAACGACCAGCCCGACGATGGCGATGAGACCGGCAAACCGATAGTAAACCAGGACGAAAACCAGCACCGCGGCGAGACCGCCGAGTCCCGCGTAAACGCCGCTGCGGATCGCGTCCGTGCCGAGGGTGGACGAAGCGCTGCGCTCCTCCTCGATGACCACCGGCGTCTGGAGCGGGTTTTGCAGGGCGCTGGCCAGGCTGCGGGATTCCTTCTCGCTCATGTTGCCGCCGCTGATTTCGGCGCTATTGCCGTAGATCGGCCCCTTTTCGACGCCCGGCGCCGAGATGACCTTGCCGTCGAGCACGATGGCCATCTGCGAGTGCTCCTCAAACACCTGCTTGGTCAGGTCGCCAAACTTCGCTCCGCCCACCGAGTTGAAATTGAGGTGCACGCCCCAGCCGCGGGTGTCGTAGAAGGCGCCGGCGCGGGTGACGGTGTCGCCGAGCAGATCGGCTTTTTTCCGGACGAGGAGCTTGTGCTCGACGGGTTTGCCCTCGCGCTCGTAGTTGGTGGTCTCGATGGAGTAGCCGATCGGGAGCACCTCCTGGCCGGCTTCGATTTGCGCGACGAGCCGGTTGCTGTCGGGATGGACCAGCTTGAACTCCAGCTTGGCCACTTTTTGCAACTGCGCCCGCGCGTCCTTGATTTGCTCCTGATCAAGACCGGGGATTTGGACCAGAATGCGGTCGGTGCCCTGCGGGGTGATGATCGGCTCGCTGACGCCAAACTGATCGACGCGTTTGCGGATGGCCTCCATCGCCTGCTCGACCATGTCCTTGGTGATCTCGCGGCGCTCGCCTTTTTCGTTCACCGCGGGCTCCAACCGGATGAGGAATGAGGTGCCTCCCTGAAGGTCGAGACCAAGGTGAATTCGGCCCGGCTTCAGCACCCGGCCGTCGGAATCCTTGACGTCGATCGGAGGAACGACCGCCCAGAGACAAAAGGCGGTTAGCAGAACCGTGAGCAAGGTGCCCAGGTTGCGTTTGACCCACTCGCTGTCGGTGAAAAAATACCAGCCGAAGAGAACGAGGAGGAGCAGTCCGTAGAGGAACGTAATGGCGGGATTCATCGGGGAGCGAAGCGGGTGCGGCGGGGAGCCGCCGGATCAGGTCTTGGTGACCAGAGCAGGGGAATCGGAGGATTTTTCGACCGTCGCCACCGCGGACTTGTCGATCTCGATCTTCACGTTGTCGGCGATCTTGAGGATGAGGGTCTTGCCTTCCTTGACGTTGGAAATAATGCCGTGGATGCCGCCGCTGGTGATGACCTTGTCGCCGGTTTTGAGGGACGAGACGAGCACCTCAAGATCTTTCTGCCGCTTGCTCTGCGGGCGAATGATCAGAAAATAGAAGATGATGCCGATGCAGACAAACGGGATCAACATGCCCATCGGATTCTGACCGGGAGCGGCTGTGTCCTGGGCGAGAATGACAAAAAAATCGGAAATCATGCGGCAAATCGGAATGAGCAACCCACCTCCTGCCTACGGCTGGAAAACGGGGAGCGGAAGGTTATGCAGCGAAGGAAGGATGTCCAAGGTTTTCTCCGGCCCCCGCCGTGCGCCTCCTCAGCGAGCGGCAACCGCCCTTATTTCAGCGGCCGTGCGACGATGATTCCGGCGTGGCTGCGGAACTTGTTGAGGTAACCCGAGAGCTGCTGATCGAGCACCACTTTGCCGTAATTGCGAGGTGAGGAGGCGTGCAGAAAGTGTAGGACGCCATCGTTGGTCCGATAGGCCAGGCCCACGTGAGCGGTGCCAATCAGCCCGCCGTCGTAATCGCAAACTCCGATGATATCACCGCTGCGCAGCTTCGACTCGATCGCCGGCACGTTTTTCTTGGGAATGTAATACATCGGCATGCGGCTGATCCGGGCTTCCATGTCCCGGATTCCGGCCCGCAAGTCGGGGTTGTTGCGCATGTAGCGGTAGCTGCGCCAGGCCACCGTCATCTCCCGCGCGGCGTGCGGCGCCCGGACCCCGCCAAGTTCACGCGTCAGATCTTTGACGAGGCCGCGGCGATCGTTGTCGCAGAGCCAGTCTTCAAGATAGTGCAGCCGGGAAAGGTAACTGCCGGTGCATTCGCCGCCGCGGTAGCGGTCCAGTTCGAGATACTTGAGCAGGGTCTGAGGCGTCCATTGCTCGCGCGGTTCATCGAGCATGCGGGCAAAGGCGAGGGATGTTTCAAAGAAGGTCCAGCAATCCAGGCCGGTAAAATTCACCGAAGGCGCTTCGATGCGGTCGTCGATCTCGAGGGTAAAGCCCTTGTAGGGCGTGCCGGTGAGCGCCTTGCCGATGGTGGCCACCCGGTCTCCGAGCGGCAGTTCCTTGAACTTGTCGGCCACCGTAAGCAGGCGGTCGAACTGCGTGCGCCCCTTGAACACGGTGTCGAATGGAAGCGCGGCAAAGGCGTTCAGGGAAAGGAGAACGGCGAAAACGCAGAGGATGGATCGGGACATGGCGGCGAAGGTATAAGGGCAAACGGCGCGAAACTCAACGGGAGGCCGACAGGGGTGGCTGACAGGGTGGGGCCGACTTGCAATCGGCCCTGAGGCGAGCGCAAGCGAGGTGGCGAAGGAAGGTGCGACTTGGGTCGCGCTCCGCGCCGCCTCACTTCGTTCGCCCGCAGCCGACTGCAAGTCGGCTCCACATTCACTTCGTTCGCCCGCGGCGGACGGCAAGTCCGCCTCACCTTTACCTCAAATCCAGGCCCCGGCGGGGATCACGCTTCCTTTGGGGACGACGACGATGCCGTCCCGGATGCAGTAGTTGGGCCCGTCGAAGTTCTCGGGCTTGCCGTCCGGCGAGATAACCGCGCCGTCGCCGATGCACGCGTTTTTATCGATGATGGCGTGATCGATGGCGCAGTTGCGCCCGATGCCCAGCTCCGGACCTCCGCGGCTGGCATGATCCACGTCGTAGAAGTCCGCGCCCATGATGACGCTGTCGCGGATGGTAGTGCCCGGCTTGATGTAGCTGCGAATGCCGATGACCGAGCGCTCGATATGGGCATCGTCGATGATGCAGCCGTCGGAGATCACGGAATTGCGCACGGTGGCCCCGTTGACCTTGCTGCCCGGCAGAAAACGGGCGTGGGTGTAAATGGGCGCGACGGTGTCGAAGAAATTGAAGGCCGGCACCGTGTCCGTCAGCCCGATATTGGCATCGAAGAAGGCGCGAATCGTGCCGATGTCCTCCCAGTAGCCCTGGAAGATGTAGGAGTGCACGCGCGCCTTGTGGATCAGGTCGGGAATGATGTGCTTGCCGAAATCCACAAAATCGTTGTTCAGCGAGTCGGCGAGGACGTCACGATTGAAAATGTAGATGCCCATCGAGGCCTGGAAGAGCTCCTCATCGGGCCGGCGTCCCAACTGGGTGAGCAACTCCCCGGGAATGCGCATTTCATCGAGCACCTTCGGGTCACTGGGCTTTTCTTCGAAACGCACGATCCGCCGCTGGGTGTCGGTGTGCATGATGCCGAACGCGGTGGCCGGCTCGCGCGCGACTGGGATGGTTGCCAGCGTCATATCCGCTTTCGTCTCGACGTGCTGCTGGAGGACATCGCGATAATCCATGCGATAGAGCTGATCGCCGCTCAGAATCACGTAGTAATCGTAAGGATACTGGAGGAAATCGCGCAGGTTCTGCCGCACGGCATCCGCGGTGCCCTGGTACCAGCTCGTATCCGTGGGAGTCTGCTGCGCGGCGAGGATCTCGACGAAGCTGCGCGAGAAATTGTCGAACTTGTAGGCCGCGTTGATGTGCCGGTGCAACGAGGCGGAATTGAACTGCGTGAGCACATAAATGCGCCGCAGGCCGGAATTGATGCAGTTCGAGATAGGGATATCGACGATCCGGTATTTGCCCGCGAGCGGCACGGCGGGTTTGGAGCGCTCTTTCGTCAGCGGAAAAAGCCGGGTGCCGGCGCCACCGCCCATGATGATGGCGAGGCTTCTTTCGGTAATGGAAGGGAGGCTGGGGAGATTCATTGGGAAGTGCTGGGGTGACGAAATTCTGCAGAAACCGGGCGCGATCCTGCCGGGGATTCGCGCGCCTGTCAGCCCCCGGCTGCGGAAATCTTCGGTCTCGTCGAAGGGTGGGACCGGCTTGCCTTCGGACATGGCCAGCGGAGCGAGGTGGCCCGGTGCGGGCCGGAAAACGCCTTCTCGCTTCGCTCGCCCGCGCCGACGGTGAGTCGGCCGCACATTCCACGCCCCCTTGTCGCCGCACGGATTGTCTGCCACGGTGCGCTGCCAGACTCACCCTTACTTTTACTCGTCATCTCCATATGTGCGGCATCATCGGCTACATCGGCAAATCACAGGCGGTGCCCATCCTCCTGGATGGGCTTCGCCGTCTCGAATATCGCGGCTACGACAGCGCCGGGGTCGCGGTGCTCGATGGCGGCGGGGTCGAGGTGCGCAAGCGCATCGGGCGCATCGCCAATCTCGCCGAGCTCATCCAGCAATCGCCGCCGCACGGCACGGTGGGCATTTCACACACCCGCTGGGCCACGCACGGCGGGGTCACGGACGAGAACGCCCACCCGCATTCCGATCAAAGCGGGCAGCTCTTCCTCTGCCATAATGGCGTGATCGAGAACTACGCGACGCTCAAGGAGCAGCTCGTGCAGGAGGGCCACACTTTCCAATCGCAGACCGACACCGAGGTGCTCGCGCATCTCGTGGGCAAACACTACCAGACGGCCGGCGGCGAACCCTCCAAGGGGCGGCTCGTCGAGGCCTTGCGCGCCGCGCTGAAACAAGTGGTCGGCACCTACGGCATCATCATGATCCACCGCGATCTGCCCGATGTCATCGTGGGCGCGCGGCGCGGGAGCCCGCTGGTGCTCGGCGTCGGCAAGGGGGAGAATTTTTTCGCCAGCGATGTCAGCGCGATCGTCGCCTACACCCGCGACGCCATTTATCTGAAGGACTACGACATCGCCGCGCTGACGCGGGATGAGTTCGAGATCACCAGCCTGGTCGGCGGCGCGAGCGGGTTCGAAGTGAGCAAGGTGGAGTTCAGTGAAGATGACGTGAGCAAGGGCGACTTTCCGCATTACATGCTCAAGGAAATCTTCGAGCAGCCCCAGACGATCCAGGATGCCATGCGCGGGAGGCTCTCTCGCGAAGAAGCCACGGCCAAGCTCGGCGGCCTCGACATGACGCCGCAGGAGTTGCGCAAGATCGAACGCATCATCCTGACCGGCTGCGGGACGGCCAGCCACGCGGGCATGGTCGGGGAGTATCTCATTGAGGCCCTCGCGCACGTCCCCACCGAGGTGGAATTCGCGAGTGAATTTCGCTACCGCAACATGCCATTGCCCAAGGATTCGCTGGTCTTTTGCATCAGCCAAAGCGGCGAAACCGCGGACACCCTCGCCGCCCTTCGGGAAAGCCAGCGCAAGGGGCATCGCACCCTGGGGATCTGCAATAACGTCGCCTCGACGATTGCGCGCGAAAGCGACGGCGGCGTCTATATGCACGCCGGTCCCGAGATCGGCGTCGCAGCGACCAAGTCTTTCACCTCGCAGGTGACGATCCTGACCCTCATTGGCCTGCTGCTCGGCCGCATTCGGCACCAGAGTTCGAGCGAAGGGCTGCGCATCATCGACGAGTTGGAAGCGTTGCCGGGCAAGGTGGCGCGCATTCTCGAGACGACCGACCGGATCAAAGCCGTCGCGGAGAAATATGCGCAGGCAAAGGCGATGATGTTCCTCGGGCGGCAGTTCAATTATCCCGTGGCGCTCGAAGGCGCGCTGAAGATGAAAGAGATCAGCTACATCCACGCGAGCGGCTATCCGAGCGCGGAGCTCAAGCACGGGGTGATCGCGCTGATCAGCCCCGAGGTGCCGAGCGTCTTCATCGCGCCGAACGACAGTGTGTTCGACAAAAACGTGAGCAACATCGAGGAAGTCAAAGCCCGCAAAGGCCCGGTGATCGTCATCGGCACGGAGGGCAACACGAAGCTCGAAAAGATCGCGGACGACGTCCTCTATGTCCCCGACTCGCCCGATTTCCTGTCGCCGATTCTCACCGCGATCCCGCTGCAGCTGCTCGCCTACCACACCGCCGTGGCCCTGGGCTGCGACGTGGACAAGCCGCGCAACCTCGCCAAGAGCGTGACCGTGGAGTAGGCTCCGCGCATGGCAGACATCCTTGAAATGCCGGAGGTTCGCGCGCGGGTGTCGCGGCTGTCCGTCGCCGAGTATCATCAGCTCGGCGAGTACAACGAGAACGGCCGGCCCACCGAGCTGATTCGCGGCATCGTGATTGAGAAAACGAGCAAGTCCCCCGTGCACGCGTCGATCCAGACTCTCTTGCCCGACTTCATCAAAACGATGGTGCCGCCCGGGTTTTTGGTGCGCATCGACAACCCACTGACCTTCCTGGATTCGGAGCCCGAACCCGATCTCGCGGTGGTCCGAGGCACGCTCCGCGATTTCTTCGCATCGCACCCGACCACCGCCGATCTCGTTGTTGAAGTCGCCGTCTCGAGCGTTGCGCTCGATCGCGAAAACGCGTCGCTCTACGCCGAGGCGTGCGTGCAGGAATACTGGATCGTCCTTGCGCGGCAGCAGCAGGTTGAGGTGTATCGCCGCCCGGAGCAGGGAGTCTATCGCGAGCAGCGCGTCTATGCGCGGGACGAGACGCTCGTCTGTGAAAGCGTCCCGTCCATCCGCCTCGAGCTCGCCGACCTGTTCCTGAGCTAATTCGCCGGCACGCTGGAATCGGCGATCCCGGCTTGTTTCCGCCACCGCTTTGGCGAAGGTAAGGCTGTGGAAAAAAAAAGACTGCGCCAGATCCACGCCCTCGCCGAGAAGCTCAAGGCGAGGCTGCCGCACCTCGACGAAAGCGAGCGGCTCCTCTTCGCGCGCGGGATGCTGGCGACTCCGGACGAGCGCTGGCTGATCAATCGGCGTTACGTCCAGTTGGTGAGCTCCTCGCGGCCCTGCACGCCGCCCGCATCCGCTTCATGATCGTGGGGATGACCGCCGCGGTGCTCCAAGGGGCGCCGATCGGCACGGTGGATACGGACATCTGGATCAATCTTCCAATCCGGCAGTATGTCCGCGTGCTGGCCATTGCCCAGCGGCTCGGCGCGCAAATTCTCAGCGGCTGCGTCATTGGGCTCCGCGACGACAACCGCGTCGATTTCATCTATCGCATTGATGGACTCCGAGCGTTTGGCACCGAGTGGAAGCGCGCGATCATCCTCGAGTGGGCTGGACAAAAGGTGAAGGTCCTCCCGCTCGCTCGGCTGATCCTGAGCAAGGAGGCGGCCGGCCGGCCAAAGGATCTCGCGCAACTCCCCGTGCTTCGGGATTACCTCGCGGGAACCAAGCCGTGAGGCCGCCGCGCTACCGCTTCTTCGGCACGGCTTTGGCCGCCCGCGGCGGCGGCGCGATGAGGACGCCGTTGGCGTCGTACTCGTCCACGCGCGAGACCTTGTTTTGCGCGCTGTAGCTGTAAACGCGGCGCCGTAAAAACTGGCCGGCGGCGGAGGTGATCGTTTCCTCGCCGATGCGCCCGGCTTCATCCCGTTTGTAGCTGGATTTGGCAAGGATGTTGCCCTTCCTGTCGTAGGTGATGGCTCCGATTGGCTGATTCTGAGGATCGAGCGGATAGATGATCTTCTGGGTGACCTTCCCGGCTCCATCGAAATACGTCTCCTCGGCGGATTGGGTTTCGGGATTCACCACCAGCGTGCTGCGGGAGCCGTCGGTGTGGACGGTGGTCGTCGCCTTGATGGTGTCGCCGCGCGTGAACTGCGCGTGGGCCAGAGAGCCGAGAATGAGGAAGAGGAAAAAGGTGAGCGTTTTCACGGCCGGGATTTTACGGGACGGCGACGAGTTCCGAAAGGGGGACGTCGCCGCCTTGATGGCGATTGAATTGCAGGTCATAGAGCCGGCGGTAGTAGCCGCTTTTGGCGAAGAGCTCGGCGTGCGTGCCCACTTCCTTGATCGCGCCGTTCTCGAGCACCACAATTTGATCGGCGCGCTGGATGGTCGAGAGCCGATGCGCGATGGCCAGGACGGTCCGTCCGCGGGAGAGTTTTTCGAGGTCTTCCTGGATGTATTGTTCGGTTTCGGAGTCGAGCGCGCTGGTGGCCTCGTCGAGCAGCACGATGGGGGCGTCCTTGAGGAAGGCGCGGGCGATGCAGAGCCGTTGCTGCTGGCCCCCGGACAGATTGCAGCCTTTGTCGCCGATGATGGTCTCGTAGCCGTGCGATTGGGCGAGGATGAACTCGTCCGCGTGGGCGAGGCGCGCGGCGGCTTCGATCTCCTCGCGGGTCGCCTCGAGCCGCCCGTAGCGGATGTTCGCCGCGATGGTGTCGTGGAAGAGGAAGGCGTCCTGATTGACCATGGCGATCTGCTCGCGCAATGACGCCTGCGTGACGCTGCGAATGTCGTGTCCGTCGATGCGGATGACGCCGGTCTGCGGCTCGTAAAGCCGTTGAAGCAGCCAGAAGAGCGTGCTCTTTCCGGCGCCCGTCGCTCCGACCAGTGCGAAGGTGGAGCCGGCGGGAATCACCAGATCGATCTCGCGCACCGCGGCGATTTCCTTGCCGGGATAATGGAACGTCACCGCGTCGAAACGAATTTCGCCGCGGACCGCTGCGAGCACCGTCGCGCCGGGTGCATCGGTGATGGCCGCCGGACGATCGAGCAGCTCGAAGACCTTGGTCGTCGCGGCGAGGCATTTTTGCATCAGGATGTTGATCCGCCCGAGCGTTTTGGCCGGGTCGTAGAGCAGCACCAGGCCGGCATTCAGAGCGAAGAAGCGGCCCACTCCGAGTTGGTAATACCACGCGTAAATGAGCGCGCTGACGATGCCGAGCGAGGCCACCGTTTCGACCGCCGGGGTGACCAGTTCCTGCGCCTTCCGCCAGCGCATCGCAAAGCGCAGCATCTGCAGATTCGCGTGATTGAACCGCCCGGCTTCGTAGTCCTCGCGCGCATGCGTCTTGACCACCCGGATGCCGGCGAACGCTTCCTGCATCACCACCATGAGCTGCCCGGCCTCGTCTTCCTCGCGCGCGCCGGCCTGGCGGGCCTTGCGGCCGATGATCAGCACCGGCAGCAGGCAGAGCGGGAAAATGGTGAAGGCGAACAGCGTGAATCGCGCGTCCGTGCTGAAGAGCGCCACCAGCGCGGAAACAATCGCGATCGGCTGCTTCACGAGATCCCCGGCGATCTGGGTCAGCGCCTGCTGCGCCACCCGCGTCTGATTGAACACCGTTTGCACCAGCTCGCCGGCTTTGGCGCGATTGAAAAACTCCAGCGATTGCCCGAGCAGATGACGGAAGAGGGATTGCCGGATGTCGTCGAGCACGCGCTGGCTGACCCAGAGCATGCAGTAGGCGTTCAGATACGAGAAGACGCCGCGCACCGCCATGAGCAGCGGGATGCTGGCGCAAATCAGCACCACTTCCCACAGGCTGGCCGTCCCGGGATGGATTTCCGGAATCTGCAAGGGAATCCAGGAAGGGAGCCGAATCGATTGCGAGTGGCCGTCGGGAAAGACGATCGGCACGACCACGCGGATGAGCAGCACCAGGGCGCCATTGGCGACACCGAAGAGCGCGCCGAAGAGGATCCCAAAGAAAAAGCGTCCGCGATACGGCTTGAGATACCTGGCGAGCCGCACATAGGGACCGCGGCTCACCCGCGCAAAGTCGCCGAGCGACATTTTCGCGATATCTTTGCGGGAGACTTTTTTTTGGGCCATGCAGTTTTTGGAAGGATCAGCAGCCAGAGCGGTCAGTCGGGAGGGTGCCTCGAGACTGCTTACTTCGACAAAAGGAGGCTCTCCGTAGCACGAATCACCACGGCGGTCGAGATGCGCTCCATCGGCGCGCCTTTCATCCTTGGCTGAAAATCGGTCAGCGGAGCATCCGGCTGCGCGGCCGAAAGGACCAGCGCCCGGTCGTGACGCGGCCGCCAGTGAAAAGGATTGGTGGGTCCGAAAAGGGCAATTTGCGGGGTGCGAAAGGCCGCGGCGAGATGGACCATCGCGGTATCGCAACTGATTACGATGCGCGCGCGCTCCGCCAGCGCCGCGAGGGTCAGGAGATCCATCTTCCCCGCGAGATTCGCGCTGCCGGCCGGCGCGGCCGTGGCGATCCCGGCCGCATGCGCCAGCTCGATGGCCTCGCTCCCGCCCGTCAGGACGGCCGCGAGTCCGTGCCGCTCGCGCAGCTCCGCCGCGACCTGCGCCCAGCGTTCGGCCAGCCAGAATTTCTCCGGACGCGCGGTGCCGGGATGGAGCAGGGCGAAAGCGTGTTCATCGATGCCATGCGCCGCGAGCAAGGCGGTAGCCTGGTCTTGCGCTTCGACCGGCAGCCGCAGTTCCGGCGCCGTGGGTTCCGGTGAGGCACCACTGGGGATCACGGCGGCGCTCAGATCGCAATAATGGTCCACGGTGTGGCGCTCGCGGACGGATGAATCGACGAACCGGCGATAGCCGAGCGCGCGAATGCGGTTGCGGCGCAGCCAGGCAAAGGTGGTGCGCTGCTTCGCCCGGGAGAGCGCCGTCGCCAGGGCGGAGCGGTCGTTGCCGGTGAAATCCAGGCACAGGTCCCACGGCCCGGTCAGCACCTGCTGCCACGGGGCGAAACCGCGACCCGGACCGAAAACGAGGGCGGCATTGATCGGCGCGATGGCCCCCAGCAGCGGCGCGCATCCCGCATTCACCCCGAGCGCCAGATGGGCCTCGGGCCACGCTGCGCGGAGCATGCGCAGCGCGGGCGTCGTGAGCACGAGATCGCCGATCCGCTTCAATTGAAGGGCGAGGATCCTCACAAAGAAACCGCCGTGCGCCACGCCTCCAGCAGCCGCGCCCCGAAATGCTCCCAGGTGAAGTTCTCGACGACCCGCTGCCGTCCGGCGGCTCCCAGGCGCGCGGCGAGGTCGCGGTCATGGTAAAGTTGCAGAAGCGCGGCCGCGAGTGCCTCCGGATCATTGGGCGGGATGATCAAACCATTGACCTGGTCGATGACCACGTCGCCGGATTCGCGGGTGGTGATCTGCGGCAGACCGCACGCCGCAGCCTCGTAGGTGGCCTTGGCGCTGCCTTCGCATTCGCTGGGAAAAACGTGGACGGCGGCCTCGCGATAGCAGTCTTCCACCCGCTCGACGAACCCCGGCAACCGCACGTTATCGCCAGCGAATTGGTCCAGATACCGCCTGACCTCCTCATGGACCGTCCCGACGAGGACGAGTTCCGCATCGCTCAGGCCGAGGCGCTGCCACACCTGGAGCAGATGATGCACTCCCTTGCGTTTGATCAGCGCGCCGACGAACACCGCCCGGAACTTCTCCGGCGGTCCCGCGGCCGGCGTAAATCGCGCCACATCCACGCCGCGCTGGTGGCGAAAGAGCTTGGCGGGCGCGATCCCGGCGGCGAGGAAAGTTTCCTCGGCCTTTTGCGAGAGCACGAGAATGAGGTCGGCCAGATCGTATTCCTCGAGCACCTGCTGGCGGGTCACGAGGAGGCGATCCTTGATGCCCCGCCAACCCGCGGCGGCCGCGCGCTCCCGCTCGCTTTGCGTGAGCCGCGTCGGTTTCGCTTTGCCTTTGTGCCGATGCCAGGTCGGGATCTCGATCACACTGCGCACGCCCAACCGGCGCGCCTCGCGCAAGGTGCGCAGACATTCCCCCGACCACCCGTGAAAGAGGTCGAAGCCGCCTGCTGCCAGCCGCCGCGCCGCCGCCCGATCGAGGGCGTGCTTCTTGGTGGCATAGTAATGCTCGCTGCCGAGCGCCGAGAGGAGCCGCACCGGGTGCCAGCGCAAGGACTCGAACTGCTCCGCCGGCAAATCCGGCAGGCGATTCTCAAAGGCCAGCGCCCGTCCGAGCACCCGCGCGCGCTGGGCCGCCCGGACCGTTTCCGCCGCCACGGCATCGAGGCCGGACCCGCCGAGGCGCGCGGAGGTGGCGTAAAGCAGATTCAGATCGCAGATTTCGGAGTTCAGATGGAAAAGTGACGGCGGATCGCGGTCGCGGGGCAAATTCCAATCTGAAATCTGAAATCCAAAATCTGAAATGAAAATCGGTCTCGTCCGCCGTGGCTATTCGCGAACCGGAGGTGCGGAGGCTTATTTGCTGCGCTTCGCCGAGACGGCGGTGGCGAGCGGCCATGAAGCCCTGCTCTTCAGCGAACAGTGGCCGCGCGACGCCTGGCCCTGGGAACACGTGCAAATCCATAGCCGTTCGCCGCGGCAATTCGCGGATTCGCTGCGCGCCCGCCGCGCGAACGCCGCGTGCGACTGCCTGTTCAGCCTCGAACGAGTCTGGGGATGTGACGTTTACCGCGCTGGCGACGGCGTGCATGCCGCGTGGATGGAGCGGCGCGCGCAATTCGAGCCGTTCTGGAAACCGTGGCTGCGCCGCTTCAATCGCAAGCACCTCGAGCTGCTCGCCCTCGAACGCCATCTCCTGGGACCGGAGGGGGCGGGTCTCGTCATCGCCAATTCGCACCTGGTCAAGGCGGAGATCGAGCGGCGTTTCGCCTTTCCCGCGGAGGGCATCCGCGTGGTTTACAACGGCGTGCCGCCGTACTCCCCGGCGCCCGATGCGCGCCTCGCGACCCGCCGCGAACTGGGTCTGCGCACGGAGGACTACGTGCTGCTCTTCGCCGGGTCCGGCTGGGAACGCAAAGGCCTGCGTTTCGCCATGTCCGCGGTGAATGCCCTGCCGTCTTCCGCCCGCCTGCTGGTCGCCGGGCGCGGTTCGACTCGGGGCCTTCCAGAATCGCGGCGCACCCGTTTCCTGGGCCCGGTTCCCGAGATGGCTCGCTACTACGCCGCGGCGGACGCTTTCGTGTTGCCCACGCTCTACGATCCCTTTTCGAACGCGTGCCTCGAAGCGCTCGCCGCCGGCCTGCCGGTCATCACCACCCAACACAATGGTTTCGCCGAAATCATCCAGCCCGGCGGGCAGGGCGAGGTCGTGGCCGATCCGCGGGATAGCATGGCGCTGGTTCGCGCGATCGAAGCCTGGCGGGACCCGGCGCGGCGCACTCCGCTGCGCCCGCAACTCCAGGGCCTCGGAGCGCGCTTCACCCTCGCGGCCAATGCGCGGCAGACCCTGGCGATCATCGCCGGGTGACGCCGGGGTGAGGACGCGGAGGTTCCGCGGGAGGCGCGGTTCGCTCAGCCCGCGAGTTCGACGGCCAGCTTGTGCCCTTTGAACTTGATGCCGTTGAGCTTTTTCAACACCAGCCTGGCGCTGTTCTCGGCGACATCCACCAGGGTTTGCTTCTCGAGCAAATTGATCGCGCCGATGGCCTCTTTCGGAAGGCGCGCGACGCCGGCGATCACCCCGACCACGTCGCCCGGCCCGATGCCCTGGACCTTCCCCACGTTCAGGACCAGCCGCGTCATGCCCGCTTCGTGCGAGGTGCCGGAGATTTCGGTGCGCTCGCGGGCAGCCCGGGGCTCGCGCGCCGGCCGCTCGCGCGGAACGGCGGAGCGCGGCTCGTATTTGGGATACTCGCGCGGTTCGCGAAACTCACGGACTTCGCGGATCTCGCGGACCTCGCGCCGCGGCTGCTCCTCGGGGATCGGCTGCGCGGCCGGCTTGTCGCCTCCGAGCAGGTGCAGCAGCGCGCTCGCGATGTCCGTCGCGGAATAGCCCTGTTCGAGGAGTTGATCGATGAGCCCGTCCTGCCGCTTGAATTCCCCCTTCTCGAGCGTCTCGCGCAAGGTCTCCAGAAATTGATTGGTGCGCTTTTCCTCCACCTCCTCGGCCGACGGCACCTTCTCCCGCCGCACCCGCCCTTTGGTGAAGCGGATGATTTGCTGCATCTTGTAGATCTCCCGCCCGGCGACAAAGGTGATCGCCCGCCCGGTGCGCCCCGCGCGGCCAGTGCGGCCGATGCGATGCACGTAGTCCTCGGCGTCCTGCGGCAGGTCGTAGTTGAAGACGACCTCGATATCGTCCACGTCGAGCCCGCGCGCCGCCACGTCGGTCGCGACCAGAAACTCGAACCCGCGCTTGCGAAACTTCGCCATGACCCGCTCGCGCATGGCCTGCGAGATATCGCCGTGCAGTTTGTCGGAGCTGTAGCCGCGCGCCTTGAGATGATCCGCGAGCTCATCGACCATCATTTTCGTGCCGCAGAAAATGAGGCCGAACTTGATATCCTGGAGATCGATCAGCCGGCAGAGGACTTCGAGCTTCGAGCGGCGGTCCACTTCGTAATAGACCTGATCGGTGGTTGGGACGGTCATCTCCTGCGCTTCGATGCGCACGCTCACCGGCTCCCGCGTGAAGTTCTTGATCAGCTGCCGGATGGCGGGCGGCAGGGTGGCGGAGAAAAAAACGGTCTGCCGCTGGGCGGGCGCCTGCTTGAGGATCGTCTCGATGTCCTCGCGGAAACCCATGTCGAGCATGCGATCGGCTTCGTCCAGGATGACCATGGCGATCTGGTCGAGGCGCAGCGTCTTGCGCTCGAGGTGATCCATGACGCGACCCGGCGTGCCGATGATGATCTGCGCGCCTTCGCGCAGCCCGCGCAACTGGCGATCGTAAGACTGGCCGCCATAGATCGGCAGCTCGCGCACGCCGCGTTTGAAGAGCGCCAGCTTCGCCACTTCCTCCGCGACCTGCATGGCCAGCTCGCGCGTGGGGCAGAGAATGAGCACCTGCGGGGCGCGCAGATTCCCATCCACCCGTTCGATCGCCGGGATCGCAAACGCCGCCGTCTTCCCCGAGCCGGTTTGCGACAAGCCCACGATATCCGCCCCCGCCAGCAGCTTCGGAATTGTCTCGGATTGAATCGGCGACGCCTCCTCGAACCCCATCTTGGCCACGGCTTTGAGAATCTCGGGCGAGAGACCGAGTTCGGAGAAAAGTTTCTTCTGCATGGGCGCTTCTAGCCCGCGATCACGCCCCGCGCAACGCAATCGGGGCGGACCCCTACGTCCTTTCGCGATTGGCGCGCGCCCCGCATCGGATAAAATGCCGCTCACATGTTTACCGGGCTGGTCGAAACCACGGGCGCGGTCGTTGCCCTCGAGAGCGCTGGCGGCAATGCCCGGCTCCTGTTGAGCGCGCCGGTGATCGCACCTGAGGTCCGGCTCGGCGACAGCGTTGCCGTCAATGGTTGCTGCCTCACCGCGGTTGCCCAAACGTCCGAAACGCTCGCTTTCGATCTGCTCCGCGAAACGCTCGAACGCACCAGCCTGCGCGCGGCGCAACCCGGCGCGCTGGTCAATCTCGAGCGGGCCCTCACGGCGGACGCCCGATTGGGCGGGCACTTCGTGCAGGGACACGTGGACTGCGCGAGCGAGATCCTGGCCTTCGAACCGCGCGGCGCCGATCACCGGCTGGAGATCGCGCTCCCGCCGGAGTTCGCGCAGTATGTCGCCTGCAAAGGCTCCATTGCGATCGATGGCATCAGCCTCACCGTCGCGGAAGTCCACGAACGCAGTTTCGCCGTCTGGCTGATCCCCCACACCCTCGCGGTGACAAACCTGCGCGCCCGGCGCGCCGGCGAAAAGGTCAACCTCGAGTTCGATCTGCTCGCCAAATACGTCGAGCGGATCCTGGCGAACCGCAGGGGCATTGATGATTAGTGATTTACGATTGATGATTGGTTCCGTGGCCGCCGCGAACTGATGTCGAGCGTGAACCAAATCCTAAATCCTAAATCCTAAATCATAAATTTGACGGGTCTTGGAGGAGCGCGGCGATGCGGGTCAGGAGACGTCCGGCGCCGCCGCCATCGAGCACGCGGTGATCAAAACTGAGGGTGAGCTGGGCTTCCGTCACGGGCCGGAATTCGTTTTTCACTTTATCCCAACTGGGCACCACCCGGCCCGCGCCGAGACCCAGCACCATGGTCTGTTCGGGCAGCGGAATGGGGGTGGCCCATTCCAGGCCGAACGTGCCGAAATTGGTGACCGTCGCGATCGAGCCCCCCTGCGCAGCTGCGGGCAGTCGGCGCTGTCGCGCCAGTTCCACGAGTTCATTGTAGCGAACCGCCATTTCGCGCAACGGCGTCTTGTCGGCCGCCCGCAGGACCGGCACGAGTACGCCGTCTTCGGCCTCGACCGCAAAGCCGACGTCGATGGCGCTGGGATGGACGATCTTGTCGCCCACGAGCCGCCCGGCTGGGGCGCTGTTTTCGCCGAGCGCGATGGCCAGGGCGCGCAACGCATAAAGCGCCGGACCCGGCTTGGGGTTGCTGGCCTTGCGGTGCGCCAGCACGAGATCGAGATCGAAGGACCTCCCGACGGTGGCCAGCGGGCGCGTCCAACTCCGGCGCATCGCATCCGCCACCGCAACGCGCATGGACGACGCCGGACTGAGTTTGTGCTCGTCCAGCTTGGCGATGAATTTCTCGAAATCTTCGATGGTCACGCGTCCGGCGGCGCCGCTGCCGGCAATGCCGGACAGGTCCGCGGCGTGCAGTCCGAGTTCCGTCATGCGGGCCTTGAGGCGCGGCGAGAGATAGCTGGCACCGGCGGCATGGGCCGGCACCGGGAGCCCGCGCACCGTCGGCTGCACGCCGCCTTTGGGCTTGGAAGCAGGGCTTTGATCCGACGCCTCCCGCGCCTGGCTGGCAACCGAGGCCGGCACCGGCGCATCGACGCCGATCCGCGTGGCTTCTTCCTCGCTGACCTCGAGATAGCCGAGCGTGGCGCCCACAGGATAGCTTTGCTGGAGTTCGACCAGCCATTCCGCCACCCGTCCGCCGCACGGCGTGGTGACGCCCATCGTGGCTTTGTTGGTTTCCACTTCGAGCACGTCCTGATCGGTTTCCACGCGATCACCGGCTTGGAAGGGAATGCTGACGACGGTGGCTTCGGCGATGGATTCGCCGAGCTGCGGCATGATGATGGGAATCTTCGGCATGCAGAGGGAAGGCTAGAGGTTCAGCAAATGACGCATTTTCGCGCTGATGGTGCGGGCGGTCGGGCGGTGCGTGCCCCAGAGGTTCGGGTGATACGGCACCGGGGTGTCCTTGGCGTTGAGGCGCATGGGCGGCACATCGAGGAGACCGAAGCCATCGGTGGCCACGCGCGCGACCACCTCGGCAGTCACGCCGCCCCACGGCCAGGCTTCGCCGACAGCGAGAAGGCGTCCGGTGCGGGCGACGCTGGCCAGCACGGTGTCGGTGTCGAGCGGCTTGATCGAACGCAGGTCGATGATCTCGATTTCCCAACCTTCCAACGCGAGTTCCTCGGCGCAGGCGAGTGCTTCGTGGACCATGGCGCTGTAGGTCACGATCGTGGCGTCACGCCCGGCGCGTGCGAGGCGGGCCTTGCCGGTCGGGACGGCTTCGGTGGGAAGCGCTTCGGCCTTGAGGTGATAGTACAGGTATTTGTGCTCGCAGAAGATGACCGGATCATCGATGGCGACGGCTTCGAGCAGCATCGAATACGCATCTTCGACGGTGGCCGGGGTCATGACGATGAGACCGGGATAATGCGCGTAGAGCGCCTCCATGCTTTGACTGTGGAACGGGCCGGCGCCCGAGGTGCCGCCGCTGGGCAGGCGGATGGTGATCGGGCAGGGGACGTTGGTGCGCCAGTGCAGCGTCGCGGCCTGGTTGACGATCTGGTTGAAGCCGACGGTCGAGAAGTCCGCAAACTGCATCTCGACGATCGGACGCATGCCTTCGATGGCGGCACCGATGGCCGAACCGATGATGGCATCCTCGCTGAGCGGCGAGTCGAGGACGCGGCCGGGGAATTCCCGGGCCAGGCCCTTGGTGGCTTTGAAGGCGCCGCCGAACTGGCCGACATCCTGGCCGTAGATATAAACCCGCGGGTCGTCAGCCAGCGCACGGGCTTGCGCCTCACGGATCGCTTCGAGGTAGGTGATCATTCGGCGAGAAATCCGTCCGCAAGGTACCGGGAGGCGAGCGCGCACCAGTCTTCCTCGTTGGGATCGGGAAGGGGCTCACGCACGGTGGTGGCGATCGCGTCTTCGACCTGCTGGTGCGCTTCCTCGCCCCAGGTTTCGAGGGTCGCGGCGTCCGCCCAACGCTGCTCGAGGAGATGCTGCTCGGCGAGGCGCAGGCAATCACGCCCGAGTGCGCCTTCGCGCAACGCGGGATCGACGTAGCTGGCATCGTCGTGTTCGCCGTGACCGGCCAGGCGCAGCAGCGAGGCGACGACCAGTTGCGGACCGCGCCCTTCGCGGGCGCGCCGCACCGCTTCGCCCATCACTTCGAGACATTGGGCGAGATCGGTGCCATCGAGCGAATGACCTTCGATCCCATATCCGATCGCCTTGTCCACGAGATCGCGGCAGGCGAACTGTCGGTCATTCGGGGTCGAATAGGCGTACTGATTGTTCGCCACCACCATGATCAGCGGGAGCTTCTCCACGGCAGCCAGATTCAGCGCTTCGTGAAAGGCACCGGTGGAGGTGCCGCCTTCGCCCAGGCAAGTCGCGCCCACGGTGTCGGTGATGCCGCGGAAGCGCCGTGCCATCAGAGCGCCGGCGATCACGGGAATCATCGCGCCGAGATGACTGACCATGGCCATGATTCCTTCCCGCGGGCGGCCCCGGTGCACATTGCCGTCGCGTCCGCGCATCGGGCCGAGCCGCGAGCCCATGTAGCTGCGGGTGCAATCGAGCAAGTCTTCGCCAAACGCCAGCCGTCCGGCCTGATCGCGAATCAGCGGGGCAAAAAGATCGCTTTTGCGCAACGAGATGCCGACCGACACGCTGAGCGCCTCCTGCCCCTTGCCCAGAAAAACGCCGCCCTGGATCTTGCCCCCGCGGTAGAGGCTGGCGATTTTCTCCTCCACGGTCCGCGCGAGCAGCATCCAGCGATACGCTTCTAGATAGATTCGCTTCGTGGGCTCGGTATTCATCGGCGTCGGCTCCGAGGGGCGGCTCGGGGCTTCAATGGCTGGAACCATAAGCCCGGAGTCTATGAGCCGCGGCGCTTCCGGCGCAACGGTTTCTTCGACCCACCGCGTGACATTTCCGCGCCACCCCGAGGCGGGACGCGCCTCCGGTAAGAAATCCAAGTGCGATCCGAAAGGCGAGCGACCCGTGGCGGCCGCGGGACTGGCTTGTGAAAAATTTCACAAGCTCGGCTTTTCGTGCTTTATTCACGAGTCAGGTCCTCGATTCTATGAAAGTTCATCAGCGCAATCTGCCTCGCGTCGTCATCATCGGTGGCGGCTTTGGCGGTCTCGAAGCGGCCAAGGCTCTCCGCAAAGATAAAGTCCGGGTGACCTTGCTCGACCGCCAAAATCACCACCTGTTCCAGCCCTTGCTTTACCAGGTGGCCACGGCTGCGCTTTCGCCGGCCGATATCGCGGAGCCCTTGCGCGTGATTCTGCGCAAACAGGACAACACCGAAGTGATCCTCGCCGCCGCGCAACGCATCGATGTCGCCGGAAAAAAGGTGATCACGCAGGACGGCGAGATTCCTTACGACTATCTGGTTGTGGCCGCCGGCGCGCGCCATTCCTACTTCGGAAGGGACGAGTGGGAGAAGTTCGCGCCCGGCTTGAAAAGCCTCGATGATGCCCTGGAAATCCGGCGCCGGATGCTGATGGCCTTTGAGATCGCAGAGAAGACCGAGGACGACGCGGTGCGCAGGGCGGCCATGACTTTCGTCGTCGTCGGCGCCGGACCCACCGGGGTGGAAATGGCCGGCGCGATCTCCGAAATCGCGCGGGTCACGCTGGTGAAGGATTTTCGGCATATCGATCCCTCGCTGGCGCGGGTGATCCTGCTCGACGCGGCGCCGCGGGTCCTGCCGACTTACGTGCCGGAATTGTCGGAAAAAGCCCGGCGGCAGTTGTTCGACATCGGCGTCGAGGTGCAATTGGGCAGGATGGTCGAGTCGATCGAAGCGGATGGCGTCACTTTGAAGGGCGGGGACAAGATCTTCGCGCGGACGATGGTGTGGGCAGCCGGGAATGCCGCCTCGCCGCTCGGCGCGAGTCTCGGGGTGCCGCAGGACCGGCAGGGGCGCGTGATCGTCAAGGAAGACCTGAGCATCCCCGGCCACCAGGAAGTGTTTGTGATCGGCGACCAGGCGCACTGCGCGCCGGAGGCAGGGACGCCCTTGCCGGGTCTGTCACCCGTGGCGATGCAGCAAGGCCGGCACGTGGCCAGGAACATTCGCCGCCTGCTCGCCGGAGGTTGGACGGAGCGATTCGAGTATTTCGACAAGGGTACAATGGCCACGATCGGCCGGCATGCCGCGGTTGCGGATGCCGGTTTCATGCAGTTCAGCGGGCTGCTGGCCTGGCTGGCGTGGCTCTTTATCCACGTCATTTTCCTCGTCGGCTTCCGGAACAAGCTGACCGTTCTTTTCAGTTGGGCCTATGCCTACGTGACCTACGGACGCGGAGCGCGGCTGATCACCGGGCGGGAGTGGCCGGCCAAGTCCTGAGCGAGCTCGAGGGGAGGGTTTCAGCGGCGCCGGCCGCCGCCGAAGATGGAGCCGAGCACGCCGCGGATGATCTCGCGGCCAAGGGTGCTGCCGACGCTCCGCACCGCGCTCGACGCCATTTTCTCCACGAGTCCTTCCTGCCGTCCGCCGCGGGGCCCAGTGCTGCCGAAGAGGATCGAGGAAATGCCACCACCGCCAGGCTGAGGCGCGACGGGCACCTGGGCGGCGGCCTGCTGCGCTCGGGCCGCGAGCATTTCCGAAGCGGATTCCCGGTCCACGGTCTTTTCGTAGGTGCCGTAGAGGAGGGAACTCTGGATGACCTGGGCGCGCTCCGCGGCCGTGAGGGGTGCGAGTTGGCTGCGCGGCGGGCGGATGAAGGCGCGCTCGACGATGCCGGGGGTGCCGGTTTCGTCGAGCAGCGAGACAAGCGCTTCGCCAACGCCGAGCTGGGTGATCACGGTGGCGACGTTGAGCTTCGGGTTTTGGCGGAAGGTTTCGGCGGCGGTCTTGACGGCTTTCTGATCGCGCGGGGTAAAAGCGCGCAAGGCGTGCTGCACGCGGTTGCCAAGCTGGCCGAGGACGGTATCGGGAATGTCGAGTGGGTTCTGCGAGATGAAGAAAACGCCGACGCCTTTGGAGCGAACGAGCCGGACCACCTGCTCGATCTTGTCTTCCAGCGCCTTCGGGATGTCTTCGAAAAGCAGGTGCGCTTCGTCGAAAAAGAAGACCAGCTTAGGTTTGTCCACGTCGCCGACTTCCGGCAGGCGCTCGAAAAGCTCGGAGAGCAGCCAGAGCAGAGAGGTGGCGTAGATCCGCGGGTTTTGCATCAGCTTTTCGGCGGCGAGGATATTGATCACGCCGCGTCCGTCCGGACCGGTCTGGATGAAATCGTCGAGATTCATGGCCGGCTCGCCGAAGAGTTTGGTGCCGCCCTGGCTGTCGAGCGTGAGCAGGTTGCGTTGGATCGCGCCGACGCTGGCCGCTGAAATGTTGCCGTATTGGGTGGTGAACTGGGCCGCATTTTCACCGACGAACTGGCCCATGGCGCGCAGATCCTTGAGGTCGAGCAGGAGCAGCCCGTTTTCATCGGCGATGCGAAAGATGATGTTGAGCACGCCCTCCTGGGTGTCGTTCAGATTGAGGACGCGGGCGAGGAGCAGCGGACCCATTTCGGAGACGGTGGCCCGGACGGGATGCCCGCTTTCGCCGAAGATGTCCCAGAAAGTGACTGGAAATCCGGCGGTGGTGAAATCCTTGATTTGCATCTGTTTTGCGCGTTCCTCGAACTTCGGATTCGGCGCGCCCGGCTTGGCCAGCCCGCTGAGATCGCCCTTCACGTCTGCCATGAACACGGGGACGCCAAGTTCGCTGAAGTTTTCCGCGAGAGCGCGCAGGGTCACCGTTTTGCCGGTGCCGGTGGCGCCGGCGATGAGCCCGTGGCGGTTGCCCATTTTCGGATCGAAAAAAACCGGCTCGGAGCCGCGGGCGAGGAGGAAGGGTTGGGCCATGGTGGAACGCAAAAGCTAAGAGTTGACGATCGACTCGCGCGAGCAAATTGAGGGCGGAAGCGCCATGTGATCCCGGATTTCGCGCCCATCCGCGGCATCCAGATTTCAAATCACCCAGAGCAACGAGATGAGGAGGGTGACGGTGATCATGCTGAACAAGGTGGAAGCGAAGACGGCGGACGCGGCGAAGTGGACGTCGGCATCGAATTCATGCGCGATCAACGCGGTGTTCACGGCGGTGGGGAAGGCCGCGCTGAGGATCATGATTTTCGCCGTCTCACCCGTAAACCCGAAGGCGCCCACCAGCGCCCACGCGAGGAGTGGCCCTCCGAGCAGTCGCAGGCCGAGCGCCCAACCCAGCCGCGAGAGGTGCTTGGGGCGCTCGGTTTTCGAGATCTGCGCGCCGAGCGTAATCAGCGCGATCCCCACGAGCGCGTCGGAAAAATATCCCAGCGGGACCCAGAGCCAGCGCCATTGCTGGACCGGAAGGTGAAAGCCGCGCACGATGAGCGCCGCTGCGACGGCCCAGACGGACACCTGTCGCAACACCGGCAGCCACGCGCGCCAGCCGGATCGATGCGCGGAAGCGGCCAGCAGCAGGCCGACGGTGAAGGTGCTCACATTGATCGTCACGATCACGAAGACTTGCACAAGCGGGCCGTTGGCGGGGAAGGCCAGTGCCATCAGTGGCACGCCGTAGTTGGCCGAGTTGTAGAACATCGTGGCCAACTGGAGAGACCGGGTCAGCGGCCGTGGGTAGCCCATCAGCCGTCCGGCCAGCGCGCTGAGAATGAACATGCCCGCGATGATCGCGCCGGTGAACGCGACGACGCGCAAGGCCAGTTCCGCGGTGAGATCGGAGCGGACGATCTGCACGAAAATGAACGCTGGAACGAACAGATAGATGTTCGATCGGACCAGCGTGCCGAGGTCGAGCCGGCAGCGGCGCTCGAGCAGCCAGCCCGCGCCGAACATCACCAGGATGGGCAGCAATACCTGCGAGAAGACGTTCCAGAGAAGCACGGCGGGAGCTTGCCGGGAAGGTCCGGGGTGAAAAAGCAAAGAGCGCGAGAAAAGTTCTCGCGCTCTTTACACCAGCTTCGGAGTAAAACTTACGGACTGACCGGCGGGATGCGGACGGTGCGCCGCGTCGGCGTTGGCGGGAAACCCAGCGAGCCCGGGAGGTAAGGTGAGGCATTGGGGGCAAGGGCGACCTCTGGCGGTGTCGGGTTCTTCTTCGGATCCACGAAATCCTTGCCCTCCTTGGAGCCATCGGAACTGCCTTCACGGTATTCCGCCACCGCCGCGGGGCTCAGGCTGACTTCATAGTCATTCAGAGTCAGACCATCGAACGTGCTCACTTCGCGAAGGGTCAGGCTGTCCGCGGCGCTGATCGGCGTCCAGCGCAGGGCAAGCTGCCCAGCTTCAACGCTTGGGAACTCGACACTGGCGCGTGGGTTCGTGCCATCAAAGACGATGCTCATGGTGGGGGTCTCTCCTTCGAGAGAAACTGCGGAACGGTTGGCCAGGGCGGCGGCCGGCATCGCGTAAAAGTCCAGCTTCCCTTTGGCGCCGGGATCGGTGAAGACCGAAATCCGGGAGATCGTCCGGGGCTGTCCATACGAGATTACCGCGCCGGATTCGTTGGTGGTTGCGGCGATGGCGACGCCGGATTCCGGATTGTCATCAATCGCTCTCTGCCAGGCGAGGTAAGTGTCGGGCGAGTTGGCGTAGCTGACCCGGCCTCCGCTGTAGAGTCCGCTCAGGTTGAAGTTCGTCTGTTCGTTGACGTATTGGCCAAAGATGGCGCGGGCGTCGATCGGCTGGACGCGCTTGAGCAAGCTATAGCTGACCGCCGGCTTCTCCCCAAACACGTAGAGGCCGAACATCGGGCCGGGCTCGGCGATGTCGGTTTCAATGAGCAAATACTTCGCAAAGCGGCTGAATGGCCGCGCCAGCTTCTTGTTGTTCACCAATTCCAGCGGCAGGTCGCGAGCGATGACCGTCCACGACTTGGCACCCGGCGTGGCGGGTTCGTCGCCGGCATACAGGGTGATGGTGCCCGTCGCGGGTCGGGTCGAGATGCTGAAATTGCTCAACACCTCCGGTTCGCTGAGCGCCAGCAGGTAATGCTGTTTGCCCGCCATAATCGCCCAGCCGGTGGTGATGTCGTCATCAAGCCACGCGGCGGCCGCTTCGGTGGGCGCATAGGTGCGGGTCGCGGAATTGAAGAGAAACAGGTTCGACCCGAGATGCTGCCGGGCGAGATTCTTCGGATAAACCTGCAACTGCCTTGAGGCGAGATCGCTTTCCGCGGCGCTCGCAAACGCAGAGCAGACGACCGACACGACCAGGACGAGAGACGTTGTCTTCATTGAATTTAGTGTTGTATAGGAAGCGATGTTAATTTGGGAATCAAAATTTTTCGTACTTATCAACGCACGAACGATTCTGGAAATTCGAGACAGTATGGAGAATTATCCGCTGCCCGCAAGGCTTTTTCCCTTTTTTCTTTCATTCGACCGCATCCCCATTCTTCGCGCCTCGCAAATTATGGGTTGGCAATGCTCGCTTCCAACGATATCCCTCTCTAGTGGTCTGCCATTTGCTTGCCCACTCGCCAGCCAAGCCGCCTCGCTAGGTTCCACACTCCACCCAACTCTCTCGTGACTACCGACACAGAAACCGCTCCATCCATCTCGCCTTTGAATTTTGAAGATGGCCAGAAGCTCGCCAGTTGCTACGTGCTCAAGCACCGAATCGTCACGGGGGGTGACGAGATTATCTGGGCGGCGGAGGATGAGGTCCTCGGCAAAGCGGTTTCGCTGCACTTTCTGCCGGAGACGGTGCGCCAGGATGACGAGGCGATGGAGGATCTCCGCCAGGAGGTCCGGCGCAACCGGCCCTTGATTCATCCGAATATTCTGCGCGTTTACGACTTGGTGGAAGAGGCTGATTGGGCCGCCATCGCGATGGATGGATTCGAGGGCCAGTCGCTGGCTGCTTTGTTGCGGAAAAGGGGGCGCTTGGAGGCCCGCGAGGTTGAACCATGGATGGCCCAGCTCTGCGCGACCTTGGAGGAGGCGCATAAAATCAATCTGATGCACCGCGAGCTTTCACCCGAAAACCTGTTTTTAGACGAGTCCGGGAAGCTGTTGGTGGCCAATTTTGGGATTAGCCGCGTCATTCAGGACGCGCTCAACCGCGCGGCCAAACGGACCTCGCGAAATCCCCGGTTGTCGGCTCTCAGCCCGCAGTTGATTTTCGGGCATGTTCCCGCGCCCACGGACGATGTTTATGGCGTCGGAGCGCTGATCTTTCAACTCCTGACCGGCGAACCGGTTTTTTCCCGGGGCGATGTCGCGGAACAGGTCCGTCAGACCGTCCCGGCGCGCATTTCACAAGTGCGTGCCGTGAGCGGCAAGCCGGGCGCCGCCATTCCCCCGGCTTGGGACGATCTCGTGGCGGCCTGCCTGCTCAAGGCGGGTGAAGACCGGCCGGCAACACCAAAGCAAATTCTGGCCAAGCTGGGCGACCTATCCTTGCTCCCGGAGGAGCCGTTTGCGGTCGAGGAGCCTGAAGCAGAGGCCGTGGTGGAGGTGCCCGCGCCCGCCGTTCGGGAAGAGCCCGAGGCCGCCGCTCCGGAGGAAGTGATGGAGGAGCCGCCAGCCGAAGCGACCGCCCCCAGCGTCCTGAAAGCTGAAACGCTCGCTTCCGAGCGAGCCGAGCCAGGTGAATCACCCGCGCCCGCGGTGGAACCGCCTTTCGTCGAGCACGCCGAGCAACCGGTGGAAAGCGCGGTATTCTCCGCAGCACCAACGCCGGATGTCCCGGTGTCGGTCGCCTCGGAACCAACGCCCCTGGTTCCTGCTCCACCAGTTCATGAACCCAAGCCGTCGATCACGGTGCTGCCGATGGCGGTCAGGACTCCGCGGCGCCAGCCTGCACCTCATCAACTCAGAACCGAAAACCGAAACTCTTCGTCACGAAAGTTCTGGCTGCAGATGGCCGCAGCCCTGGCTGTCGCCGCACTGATTATCATGTGGTTCGGCCAGCGCTCCCATCGAGGGGGCCACAAATCATTGCCGGCGGCGATTGCGACGACGGATCCTGCAGAGCGTTCGGAACTAACCTCGGTCAAGAATTCGATCCCGGTCATTGCCTCGGAAAAACCGGAGCCGCCCGCCCGCCTCGAAACGCGCAATGAGCATCCCGCTCCGGCTTCCATCGCGCCGGTTGAACCGCCGAAGACTTCCCTGGCGGTGCAACCCGCACTGCCGAGCGAGCCGGTCCTTCTCGCCGCCGGTCCCGTGGCGAAAACGCCCGCCAAACCCGCGAATTCCCCTGCTTCTGAGGTGGCGCTTGACGATCAGGCCATCGCGGACAAAGCGGCCTCCTTGGAGAAGCTGAAACAACAAGCGGCGGCCGCCGAAAAGGCGCACCAGGACAAGCTCAAGGAACTGCAGACCGCGGAAGCGGCGTTGGCCGACGCGCAAAAAACGATTGATCAAAAGACCAAGGCGGCTGGCCCTGCGAAAAAGGCGGCGGACGACTTCGCCACTGCGCGCAAGAAGAAAGCCGATGAGCAGAAGACCGCCGAAGCCGCTGCCCAACAAGCGCAGCAACTAGCCGCGGAAAAAGCGCGTGTGGCGGAGGACGCCCGCAAGGCACTCGCGGATTTCGAAGCGCAGAATCAGGAGAAGCTGGCCGCCCAGGAGAGGGCCGAAGCCGAAATCCTGGCCCTGCAACGCACCCTCGCGGAACGGCAGAGAACAGCCACAGAGGCGGCAAAGGCGGCGGCCGCGAGCGACCTGGCACGGCAGCAGCAGGTGGCGGTAGTGAAACGCACCGAACAGGAAGTGAGCGATGCGAGAGCTGCTTCGGAACGCGCCGCGGCAGACTCCGACCGGAAGCGGCAGGCGGTGGAATCCGAGCGTCGCAAGCTGGATGATGAGATTTCCGCAATGAAAGCAATGTTCGAACAGAAAATGAAGGAGATCGACGACCGCCGTCGGCAATTGGAGAATCCAGGCGCCGCCGCCCCAGCCCCAGCGGCGGCGCGCGCGGAAAGGCCGCTCCCGCCGGCTCCAGAGGTCAAGCCGGCGACGCCGGCGTTGCTCGCCATGAAGACCACTGCGACACCCGAGCCCGTGGCTCCCCCTCCGGCATCCACCGCGAGCAGTTTCGAAAACAGCCTGGGGATGAAGTTCGTGCCGGTCGGGGACGTGTCCTTTTGCATTTGGCAGACGCGCGTCAAAGATTTTGAGAATTTCGCCAAGGCGACCAGCCTCAAGTCCACCGCCTGGCGCGGTCCAGGATTTCGCCAGGGACCTGACCATCCGGTGGTGAACGTCACCTGGAACGAGGCGATCGCCTTCTGCAAATGGCTGACGGAGAAGGAGCGCAAGGAGGGGGGCCTCGCGCCAAATCAATTTTACCGATTGCCCTATGACCCCGAGTGGAGCAAAGCGGTCGGTCTTCCTGAGGAAACGGGTCGAACTCCCGAAGCCCGGGATATGGGTGTACCCGACCTCTATCCGTGGGGCACGGATTGGCCGCCGCCCAAGGGGGCGGGCAACTACACGGGCGAGGAAACCGGCTCGGACGTAGCGATCAGGGGCTATGACGATGGATTTGCGTGGACCGCGCCCGTGGGGAGTTTCGCACCGAACAAGCTCGGCATTTTTGATATGGGCGGAAACGTCTGGCAGTGGTGCATGGATTCGTGGAACAACGAGTCGAAAGCGAAAGTCCTCCGGGGTGCTTCATGGTACAATGGCGCTTTGAAACTCAGCCTGCTTTCCTCCTGCCGGGTCCATGCCGCGCCAGACAGCAGCACTGACAATTACGGCTTCCGGATCGTCCGGGCAACCGAGACACCGACGACGAAGGCTGGGAAAAAATAGGCCGCCGCGCGGTTTCTTTCGGTTCGTTGGCGCTTTTGCCGTTGCAATTCTTGCGCGAATGCAGAGTATCTGCGCGACTGTGCGAAAACCTATGAAAACACTTTTGAGCCGATCCCTATTCCTGGCTGGCGCTCTTGCACTGGTGCAGCCAATGACCGGGCGTGCGCAGGATTTCTTCCGGAATTTTGGCACCTCCCGTTCATCGGGTGGCATTGGTCCCGTTTATCCGTCGGAATATTCCTACGAGGAAGGCTCGCCCAGCGGATTGCGGCCACTCCGCCCGGGCCAGGAACTCACCAACGTCGAGCAACTCGAGGAAGAGGAGAAGTACAATTTCGCGATCGGGCCTCTGCGCTTCAGTTTTGCGGCCGGGGTCGGTCTGGAGTGGAACGACAACATCAATCTTTCCGACAAAAACCGCGAGTCGGACTTTATCTTTCGCCCGACGATCGATCTCGAATCGCGCTGGCGGCTGAGCGAACTGAACACTCTCCGGTTCAGCGTCCAAGCCTCTTATGCGAAGTACTTCGACCATTCCGAGCTGGACACCGACGGCATCCTGCTCTCGCCAAACTCGGAACTCGCCCTGACCTTTTTCATCGCCTCGCTGAAATTCACGGTGCGCGACCGGTTCAGCTATCAGGAGGACACCTACGATATCCCGGAACTCAGCAACGTGGCTCGATACAAGCGGTACGAGAACCAGGCCGGGATCAACATGGATTGGCAGATCAATCAGCAATTGGATCTGTCCCTCGGGTACGATCACTACAATCTTTGGAGCGCTGGAGGCCAGCAGTTCGATGACCAGGATCGCTCCATCGACACCGTCTATGCACGCCCGGCGGTGCAGATTACGCCGGCGTTGCAAGTGGGTCTGAACGCGGCCTATAGCTACATTGACTTTCAAACTGACGAGCGGTCTGACGGATACAACCTGCTGGTTGGGCCGTTCCTCCAGTTACAGATTTCAGATTACACCAATCTTTATCTCGAGGGTGGTTACCAGGATCTGGCTTACGACGGAGCGAGCGACTTCGTTAACTCTACTTTCGGAGGCCTTAGTCTGACTCCCGCGCAGCAAGCATCAGTCAACGGCCAGGCTCGCGACACCTCGGATTCGAGCACTTGGTATTTGAAGTTCGAAATCCAGAACAAGCCGAGTGACTTTTTCCGCCATCGCCTCTCCGCCTCCAAAACATCCGAAATCGGCTTCGCCACCAACTTCTATGACCTCTACCACGTCGAGTACGACGCCGAATGGAAGGTCACCGAAAAGACGGACATCGGGCCGGCGATCTTTTACGAGCACTACGAAACCTCCGGTTCCGGGGCGGAAAAGGCCGATCGGTACGGCGCCACCTTTGGCGTTCGGCAACATTTATCAAATTCTCTCACCCTTGGGCTCGATTATCGCTTTCTACTTAAAAACTCCAATCTTCCGGACGCCGATTACTACCAGAATCTCGCGTTCCTAAGCCTCTACTACAAATTCTAACCCCAATCGTCCATGGCCCATGCCTAGCTACCATTACACTTGCATACTAGGAATTGCCTGGATTTTGGCGGCCCAAGGGATGCTGATGGCGCAAGGGCCAGCTCCGCGGGCTGAGGCAGTGCGCACTGGCCCGCCGGCCGGTTACTACCCGGGGGACCGCATGGAAGTGGTGGACCCGGACAAGAAACTTGCTGCCGGCGACGAGGTTACCTTTCAGATCGAGCAGGATCGCGAGGGAGGCTTTCCGAGGGTCGTCACCGCAACAGGCGAGATCGACGTGCCGCCCTACGGCCGGGTGAAAGTCGCGGGAAAAACCACGGGCGAGGCGGCGACTGAGATCAAGCGGTTGCTGGAAAAGGACTATTACTATACCGCCACGGTGCGGCTCTCGTTGGATCGCGTCAGCCGGCAGTTGGTCAAAGCCGGCCAAATTCTTCTTTCCGGTGAAATTCGAGCGGTCGGGCCGCTGGATCTTTCCGCGGGGGATCGCCTGACCGTGAGTCAGGCGCTCTTGAAGGCCGGTGGCGTTCGCGATTTCGGCGATGATCGGAAGGTTCAAGTCACCAGAATCGAAAATGGGGTGACCAAACGGTATGAGATTGACGTTAAAAAAATCCTCCAAACCGGCGTCCTGGATAAAGACATGGTCTTAATGGACGGCGACCGCATTCACGTTCCCCGAGTCTGGGGTAAATTGTAATGGACTCCGCGACTTCTGATTCAACCGTCATGCCATTGGGTGCCACCCTGGGCGTGAAGCTCTATCGCTTTCGGGCGCTGATGCGGCGGCAGTGGTGGGTGTTGGCGCTCACCATCGGGATCGGCCTCGCTTATGAGTCTTATGTGGCCTTTCAAAAGCCGCGGCTCTTCGAATCGGTCGGGCGTCTCAACATTCGGGACGAACTGATTCACGAAATCAAAGGCGGCTGGACGGACACGACCGGCAATTTTTTCGGCACCTCCACGGAGACGATGCGGAATCCCGTGGTGCTTGGCCGGGCACAGGAGAAAGTTCGCTTGCTGGCGCCGCAGTTGATTGGCGCGGCTGAGATTTCGGCCACGATCGTTCCGCGCAGCAACATCCTGCTGGTCAGCGGAGTTGGCTCGAATCCCGAATTCACCCAGCTCTACGTCGGTGCGGTGATGGAGGAGTTTTTGAATTTTCGTCTCGAGGGGCGCACCGGGACCAAGGGGGATGTCATGGAGAAGCTTCAAGATCAGATCAACACGACCAAGGCCGAGCTCGAGGAGCAGCAAGCCAGGCTCCAAAACTTTGCGGAATTGAACAACATGGAGTTCTGGGCCGAGCAGGGCAAGAGTTCCGCGGTCTTCCTTTCGGGACTAAAGAACAAGCAGGCGCAACTGCAGAATGAGCTGCAACGTCTCGAAAACCTGACACCGGACCAATTGCTCACCACGCCGGTGCAGGGCTCCAGTCCGAAGGTGGTGCCCGCTGCGGGTGGGGTTGGCAGCGGGGCGCCCGCTGATGCCGGGCCAACCTTCAACGGCGAGCTCTACAATGAATATCTGAGAAAGAGCCAGGAGCTGATCCAGCGGCAGGCGGAGCTGGCGAGCTGGAGCACCGTCTGGAAGCCGAAGCACCCGCGCTTGCAGAAAATCCAGGACGATATCCGCAGCCTGAAACTCGGCATTGAAACCATCAAAGATCAGAATCGAGAAGCCACCGGTTCGCGCATTGTCACGGTCAAGGCGGAAATGAAAAGCCTCGATGCCAGCATTGAAACCTGGGACGAAAAAGTTCGCGCCGCCAGTCGCAAGGACGCGGAATACCAGACGCTGCAAAGCAACGTCGCCCGGACCCAAAGCCAATTGGAAAAACTGATTGCCAGCAGGACCATCATTGATAGCGGGACTGCGACGAGCAACGATCCCTGGGTCGTGATGCAAAAGGCCAGCGCGAGCGTCGAAGTTCCGCGAGGCACCGGCAAACATATCCTCATGGGATTGCTCGGCGGCGCCATCGTGGGGCTGATCATTCTCCTCGTGCTCGACCGAACGGACGATCGTATCGCCTCCTCGAGTGACATGCTCGAGCACTTCTCAGAGCCGATCCTTGGCCAGATTCCGAACGTGGCCGATACGCGCGACGATTCCGGGCTGCCGTTGCTCCACAGCGACGACGAACGTTATACCTACGCCGAGGCCTTCCGCAGTCTTCGTTCGTCGCTCATTTTCATGCCCAATCAGAGCGACCTAAAAACGCTGCTGATTACGAGCGCCATCCCGAACGAGGGCAAATCAACCATCGCCAGCAATCTCGCGATCACCATGGCAGCCGCGGGAGCCCGGGTGATGCTCGTCGATGCCGACTTGCGTCGGGGCGATATTGCCCAGCTCTTCGCCGTTGAGGGGCGTCAGGGTTTGTCAAACATTCTGCGCGGTGAGATCGACTGGAAGGCTGCGGTGCAGCCGACCCGCGATTCTCACCTCTCGATCATCCCTCGGGGACCGGTGACCAACCAGTCCGGAGAGCTTCTGCTCAAACCGATCCTGATGACGCTCCTCGAACAGTTCAAGGAGCACTACGATCTCACCATCTTCAACACGGCGCCGATTCTCGCCACCGACGACACGCCCTCCATGGCTCCGAACTTTGACGGCACTCTGATGGTTGTGCGCGCCCAGTTCACCTCCGCGCGCCTGACCAAAAACTCGCTCAATGCGCTCTACCAGCGCCAGGTGAACGTGCTGGGACTGATCCTTAACTGCCTCGATACCGAGATGCCGGATTACTACTACTACCGGTATCCGAAATACTACGCGGCGTAGGGGAGCGAGGCGGCAAGGCTCTGCCTTGCGCGATTTCGGAATCGCCGAAGGCGGGGGAATAATCAGTGCCAGCGGCCAAACTCGTGGATTCTTGCGGGAAACGAGCGAACCGGTTGGAGGGTTAAAAGGGGAACACAGGCAGGACGATTGGGCAGGATATGAGGATGTGAGTCACTCTCGCGGTCGCTGCCCTCGCGCTACTTCACCGCGTAACAGTGAATAAAATCCTGATCGCGCAGGTAGAGACGGCCGTTGCTGATTACCGGATGCGTCCAGATGCGGCCTTGCGGGCTGCGAATGTCCGTCTGGGGATCGAGCTTGAAGCGGCCTTTTTCGTTCCAGCCCTTCGGGGAAGCCTCGACCAGCGCCACATTCCCAGTCGATTCCTCGAGGCAATACAGCATCCCGTCGGCATAGCCGAGGGCGCCTTTGCCGAGCTTGCCCTTCTCGCTCCAGACTTCGCTGCCGGTTTTCCAATCCATGCAGACCCAGCCCACGCCATCGCTGTGGCCGTAAAGATGGTCCCCGACGAGGATGACTCCGCCGTGATGGTTCTTCATCGTCTTGTTTTCATAAACCACGGTGAGCTTGTTGCCGGGTTCGATCCGGATGAGTTGACAGCCGACGCCATAGCCGGCGGTGACGAAGACTTCGTTGCCCTTGACGATGGGGGTGGGAATGACGGCGGTTTTCCCGGGGAAGGGAGTGCGCCAGAGCACCGCGCCATCTTTCGCGGAAACGCCGACCAGGGTTTGCATGGTGAGCTGCACATACTGGTGCTCCCCATTGATGTTCGCGGGAATGATCGAGGCATATTGCGCGCCATCGGTGAAATCCTTCGATTGCCAGCGGGTGGCGCCGGTCTTCTTGTCGAGGGCGGCGATAGCGCCCTGTGCTCCTCCGGGGGTGCAGACCACCTGGTCGCCATCGACGAGCACGGATTCGGTGTAGCCCCAGCCGGGAGTCTTGCCTCCAAGCTCCTGCATGGTGCGTTGCCAGACGAGTTTGCCGTCTTTGGCTTGAAGACAAGCGAGGGTTCCGGGACCGGTGAGCAGATAAACGAACGCCCCATCGACCGTCGGGGTGCCTCTGGGGCCGCCACCCCAGTTATTGCCCAGCACCGGGCTGAGCGGCGTAAACCACCGTTCGGCGCCCGTGGCGGCATCGAGTGCCAGGGCGATTTCCTTGCCGTCGCGGGTGCCGAGGGTGAAGAGGGTGCCGCCGACGATCGCCGGTCCGGAATAGCCATTGCCGGCGTTCTTATAGACCCAAAGCTGCTTCGGACCTTCGGGTGGCCATTGCTTGAGGAGACCGGTTTCGGCAGAGAGATCGGAGCGTTGCGGGCCGCGCCATTGCGGCCAATCAAAGGTGGGAGCGGCGGACGCCAGCGACGCCGAGGCGAAGAGGACCAGAGCGGGGGTGAAACGATTCATGGGAAGAATCAAGCGCACGGCAAACCAGATTGCGAGCATTGGGTGTCGCCGACCGTTGTGGCGCAGTCCGCGTCGGTTGGTGCGCGCGACAGCAGCGCGAGACTTACGATCGAGGAGGGGTCAGGGGCCTGCTTCGTTGTCGCGGAGGCGTGAAGGGCCGAATTCGCGGCGATCGGGGGCCCCGCGACGGAGAGATAAAGGGCGAACGGCAGTGACGGCGGCTGTCCTCGTTACCGCAGATACTCCCGCAAGGAAGGCTCCGCTGCGGGCAGCTCTTTCATGACGAGTTCAGCCATGGCCTTCGCTCCCTTTTCGTTGAAGTGGGTGCGATCGCCAGACTCGTTGGCGTACCCTGCGCTGGCGGCTTCGCCGAGCTGCGCGAGGAGCGCGCCACTGGTGGCGTGGAGATCGACCACCGCGGCTTTCTTTTCCGCGGCCACCTCTTTCATCGCGGTGGCGTAGGGCAGCAGCGCATCGTCGAGTTTGCCGTCGGCGAAGATCCGCCGGCACATTGGCGTGATCAGAATGGGCGTGGCTCCGCTGGCCCGCGCCTCGTCCACGTAACGCCGGAGGAAATCCTTGTAGCTGGTCGCCGCGTCCGTGGACTCCGGCTTTTCCGGACCGTGCGAATCGTTGTGGCCAAACTGAATCAGGACGAACCCCGGTTTTTCGCCGAGCGCTTTTTTCCAGAGTCCCTCTTTGATGAACGTCTTCGTGCTGCGCCCCGACGCTGCGAGATTGAGCACTTGGAGGTCATCCTTGAAATACCCCTGAATGAAGTGTCCCCAGCCGCGCCGGGGACTGTCGGCTGGATATTCGCAGACCGTGGAATCGCCGATAATGACCATGCGAATTGCCGGTTTCGCAGGATCGGCAGCGTGTGCGCGAGGAGCTACCGAGACCGACAGGCTCAAGGCAATGGCGGCTTGGAAGAGCAGGAATTTCATGATGTGGGGGGTGTTGGCTTAGCAACGAATCGCTGAGCTGGCAGGGGCATCATTGTCCTGCCAAATGAGCCCGAGGAAAGGCAGAAACCCGCAAAAAAGGGCGGCGGAGGAGAACCTACCTCTGCGCCTCTCAAACTCCCCCGGGTCCTCTGCGTTGGATTCGGTTCCGCAGGGTGCCGCCTCAGAGCGCGATCGAGGTGAGCACTTGCAGCTCGTCCTGAAACAGGAGGGCCACCCGCTTGTGTTCGACATCGATCTGCAATGGCCGGCGCGTCTGGAACCAATCCCACTGCGGTTCGCCGTTGCGGGGGCTGAGCTTGTAGATCTTCCAGCGGCAGGGGATGGCTTTGCTGGAGTCGAAGACCTGGTTCACCACGTCCTCGGAGTTCCGGGTTTCGCGGGTGGCGTAAATGTCTCGGCCGGAGATGAAGCAGTCGTCGTATTTCTCGACCTTCCAGAGAATCTTCCCGGTTTTCGCATCGAGCTTCAGAAGTTGCGAGAAACCGCGGGGACCGGTGCTCGTGGCGACATAGAGCGCGCCGGCGGTATCGAGCTGCAACTTCCGGATGCCCGGCGCGGGCAGGCGCCAGAGCGGCTGCCCCGTGTCGCGCGCCAGGGCCGTGAGATACCCGCTATCGAAAACGTAGAGCCGGTCGCCGGCCTCGATACACGGCGTCGTGGAGTTGCTGCCGGTTGCGTCAAAGCGATCGGGTGCCTGGGAAATTGGATTTGCGAGTTTGGCCTGCCACAGTTTCTTGTTCGAGTGATCGAAGGCGAGCAACTCCAGACCGGCCACGACGAGGTCGAGACTTGGCGTCGAGAAGAGCTCGGGACGGCCGTGCACGGTGGCGTGGGCATCCGGCAGGCCCTCCTCGAAAGGCCGGTGTAGCGTCACTTCGTAAGCGCTCTCGTCGAGGTATTCCTTGCCGCCGGTGGCTTCCCGCTCGGCATCCTTGGCGATGGCCTGGGCGAAAACAGCCGCATCATTGCCCCAGCCGCCGGTGGTCTTTTTGTCGGCCTCTTCGAAGTCCGAAACCATGTCGCCGGTGAGGGTCTGACGTTCGGTGATTTTCTGCTCCAGGAGCCGCACATCGAGCCGGAGCAACGCGCTGCAATTGGCGTTGAAGACCGTGCGCAGCTCGGGCGTGCTCGGTTTCCGCGGGCCGTTCTCGATCCAGGTGAAAGCGGGAGCCTCGGGCGGAACGGGCAGCGTCAGGGAAGTCGGCGTGCCGTCGTTTGTCGCGATCCGGGTGATCTGCGCTTGCCGGCCATCCGCGAGCGAGGCGATCACGTAGAGATGCTGGTTGCCGCGGGCGACGGTGGAGACATTGCCCGCGACGGTGAGATTCTTGATCAGGTGGCCATCCGCCTGGGAGAGGCCGATCACGCGATTGCCTTGCACGATCCAGATTCCGCCGTGGTCGGAGACGATCTCGAGTCTCGGCAGGTTGCCATAGTCACGATGGACCGCCTCCTCTGGCTCCCCCGGCTCCGGTGCAGGGCTCACCGGGGTCGCGCGGGTTGCGGCGATCTCGCGTGCGTGCAATGGCGCCGCCTCGACGCGGGCGGCCGTCAGTTCGGCGTGATATTTCGCCGCTTCCTCGTTGAAGGCCTCGATTTGCAACGGGGTCTTCAAATTCCCGCGCTTTTGATTCAAGTCCGCCGCCCATTTTTCCAGCTTCGCAAACCGCCGCTTCACCCGCGCGGTCAGGAGCGGATCGGGCTTGCCTTCTTCGACGGGCCGGGCGGGCACGGGGGTCGCCGCAGGTGGTGGTGTCGCCCGTGGCGGAATCGCCTTGGGCGCCGGCGTCGCGGGAGGTGTAGGCGCCGCGGGTTTACCGATACTGCCAAGGTCAACGCTCCAGCGATCGGTCTTCCTGGTGAGATCGTAGAGCGTCGCTTTCGTGCCGACGAGGAGCAGCACCTCGTTCGGTCCCACGGGATGGAGGCTCGGCGACCGGTCCGGCGATTTGATCGGCGCGGAGAGTAGGACGTGCGGTTTGCGCCCGATGGTGTAGAACCACAGCCCGCCGCCGATGGCCAGCAAGGCGAGGACCAGACCAATCTTGAAAAGCCAGTTGAGGGCCCGGTCGCTCATCAGGTCAGGGTTTGGGATTCAGCAGCACTGCGCCGGC
Organism: Chthoniobacter sp.; assembly: GCA_034667665.1. GTDB lineage: Bacteria > Verrucomicrobiota > Verrucomicrobiia > Chthoniobacterales > Chthoniobacteraceae > Chthoniobacter. Next base: position 77,001 of record JAXDQW010000089.1, on the reverse strand, counting down.
CGGCAGCACGAAGTCCCGCGCAGCGAGAGCCTCCCACGATTCGACGTGACCGTCCACGAAGAGCAGATTGCCGCCGGAGCCGCGGTGATTGTTTCCCGGCGCCTTTCCTGAAACGGAGAAGAGCGGTTTGCCGGTGACTTTCGAGGTGTCCCCGTCCTGCCCATCGCTGGCGAGGGGTGCGTCGGGTGCGGACCCTTTTTTCAGGCCCATGACATAGGCGTAGCTGCAGCGCTTTTCGGCAAACGGCTGCGCACCAGGCAGCGCCGAGTGCGAGCTGCCCGGGCAGACGAAAACTGCGGTGTCCGTCGTGTAAAGCGGAACGAGCTGGCTGAGCAGCGGCTCGGAAGTCGTGGTCCCGGGCAGGGCAGGATAGGCACCCTCGTGTTCGGCCGCGTAGAGCGTCAGAGCGGCGTGGATTTGCTGCAGGTTCTGCGCGCATTGGGCTTTGCGCTGGCTCTGTCCCCACGAGGAGCTGGGCCCGTACATGAACACGTAGGCGCACGTCACCAGCACGACCACGACCAGCAATTCGACGAGGCTGAAGCCGCGGTTTCGAGAAGACATCCCGGTGTTTTTAGCAGCTTCGATGCCTTGCGCTGGACGAGCTTCGCGCAGCGCGCGGGCGCCCCGGCCCCGCCCCGTTTTCTGCCGGCGATTCCCTGTTCCGGGGCGCGTTTTTCCTTGTGTTGAACGGCGCTTGGCAAGGATACACGCGGCTTATGCGTGCACCTGCTCAATTCAATTCCGGCATGGATAAATCGGTCACTGGTCTCAAGGCTCTGATTCAGAGCCATTTGAAGTTCAGTCTCGCGCGCGACGCGCAAACCGCCTCCAAACGCGACTGGTGGCTCGCCACCTCCCAGGCGGTCCAAAGCGTGATTATCGAGCGCATGATTGCGACCCAGGCCGCCCACCACAAAGGCAACGTCAAGCGGGTTTATTATTTCTCGCTCGAATTTCTGATGGGACGGCTCTTTTCCAACAGCCTCTACAGCGCGGGGATCTTCGAGGCCATGGAGCACGCCCTCCAGCAGCTCGGCATGGATACGGAGTCGTTGCGCCACGAGGAGTACGATATGGCCTTGGGCAACGGCGGCCTCGGCCGCCTGGCCGCGTGCTTCCTGGATTCGCTCGCCACGCTTGATCTGCCCGCCATCGGCTACGGCATCCACTATGAGTACGGCCTGTTCAAACAGGAGTTCCGCAATGGCCATCAAGTCGAGCTGCCCGACGCCTGGTTGCACTTCGGCACGCCGTGGGAGATCGTGCGCCCCGAGCATTCCACGGAAATTGAAATCTACGGGTACGTGGAAAACGTCTTCGACGACCTGGGCCGCTATGTGCCGCGGTGGACGGGAACCAAAAAACTGATCGGGGTGCCCTACGACATCCCGATTCCGGGATTCGGCACGAACACCGTCAATTACCTGCGACTGTGGGAATCGAAAGCCTCGGCGGAATTCGACCTCGATGCCTTCAATCGCGGCGGTTATACCGAAGCGGTCCGGGAAAAAAATGTGAGCGAGACGGTTTCGAAGGTGCTCTACCCGAACGACAAAACCGAGAGCGGCAAGGAACTGCGTCTGGTGCAGCAGTATTTCTTCGTCGCTTGTTCGCTGCGGGACATCTTCCGCCGCTTCCGCAAGGACAACGAAGACTGGGAGGAGTTTCCCGACAAAGTCGCCATCCAGCTCAACGACACTCATCCGGCGGTGGCGATTGTGGAGCTGATGCGGGTCTTCCACGATGACTACGGCATGACCTGGGAAAAGGCCTGGTCGCTGGTCACGCGCACTTTTGCCTACACGAACCACACGCTGTTGCCCGAGGCCCTGGAAAGGTGGAGCGTCGGCCTCTTTCAGAAAGTGCTGCCCCGGCACTTGCAGATCATCTTCGAGATCAACAAGCGCTTCCTCGAAGTGGTGGAAGCGAAGTGGCCGGGCGATGGGCACATCAAAGGCAAGCTCTCGATCATCGAGGAAGGGCATCATCAGATGGTTCGCATGGCCAATCTTTCGGTGGTCGCCAGCTACTCCGTGAACGGGGTCGCGGCGTTGCACACCAAACTGCTCAAGAGCGATCTCTTCCCGGAGTTCGACGCGCTTTATCCCGGCAAGTTCAACAACAAGACCAACGGCATCACCCCGCGCCGCTGGCTGCTCGCCTGCAATCCGCGCCTGAGCAGCCTGATCACTTCGAAGATCGGGCACGGTTGGGAACGCGACCTCGACAAGCTCCGCGAACTCGAGCCGCTCGCCGAAGACCCGCAATTCCAGGCCGACTTCATGGCCGTCAAGCACGCCAACAAGATCGATCTCGCCCGGATCATCAAGCAGCAGTGCGGCGTCTCGGTGAACCCGACGGCGCTCTTCGACGTGCAAATCAAGCGGCTCCACGAATACAAGCGGCAGCACCTGAACCTGCTCCACATCCTCGCCCTTTACCGCCGCTTGTTGCAGCACCCGGAATTGGTCGCCACGCCCCGCGTCTTCGTCTTCGCGGCCAAGGCGGCGCCGGGTTACGACATGGCCAAGTGCATCATCAAGGCGATCAACGCCGTCGGCGCGAAGATCAATTCCGATACCCGGATCAACGACAAACTTAAGGTCGTCTTCCTGCCCAACTATCGCGTCTCGCTCGCGCAACGCATCGTGCCCGCGGCGGACCTTTCCGAGCAAATCTCCACCGCCGGCAAGGAAGCTTCCGGCACCGGCAACATGAAGCTCGCGCTCAACGGCGCGCTGACCATTGGCACGCTCGACGGAGCCAACGTGGAAATCGGCGAGGAAGTCGGTGATGACAACATCTTCATCTTCGGGCTGACCGTCGAGGAGGTCACCAAGCTGGTGAAGCAAGGCTACAAGCCGCAGGACTACTACAACGCCAACGAAGAACTCCGCGCGGTGGTGGATTGGGTCGGTTCCAACTACTTCACCCCCGATGAGCCCGGAGCGCTGACCATGCTGCGCGACAGCCTTGTCCACCATGACCCGTTCCTGGTGCTGGCCGACTTCGAGGCCTACAGCGAATGCCAATTGAAGGTCGATGCCGCTTTCCGGGACAAAGCCCGCTGGGCGAAAATGGCGATCCTGAACACCGCGCGCGTCGGCAAATTCTCGAGCGACCGCACCATCTCCGAGTACGCCCGCGAGATCTGGAAGCTCGATCCGGTGCCGGTGTAGCGCAGTGGGGCAGGCGTCCCGGCTGCCCAGTTCCGTGCCGGCGGGAAGCCTCCCCCGCTTCACGCGCAGGCTTCCCAGATCCGCTCCGGGCGCCCATAAACCACACGAACACACCCCGGTACCATGCAGTCCCTTCGCAGCTTTAACGTCGTCCCCAAACTTCCCGCGGCGCTCGAACCGCTGCGCGATATCGTCTTCAACCTTTGGTGGACCTGGGAGGGAGAGGCGCGAAAGCTGTTCCGCGATCTCGACCCGGAACTCTGGCACAAGACGAATCACAATCCGCTGCGCATGCTCCAGCTCTGCAAACAGGCGCGGCTCACGGAGGTGGCCGGGGACGACGACTTCCTGCGCGAGATGCATGTCGTCCATGCGGAACTGAAGGCTTATCTCGCCCGGCCGGACACCTATGGCAAACTGCGCACGGAGAGTCCTCTGCACAAGGGCCCCGTGGCTTACTTCTCCGCGGAGTTCGGCTTCCACGAAAGCATCCCCAATTATTCCGGCGGCCTGGGCATTCTCTCCGGAGACCATTGCAAATCGGCGAGCGACCTCGATATCCCGTTTCTCGCCTTCACGCTGCTCTACAAACAGGGTTACTTCCGCCAGCAGATCAATAAGGAGGGCTGGCAGGAGAGCGTCGGCCTGAATCAGAACTTCACCCATCTCCCGCTCAAGCCGGCCGTGGACAAGCACGGCGCGCCGCTGGTCATTGGCGTCGCCATTCTCGGACACGACGTGAAGGTCAAGGTCTGGGCCCTGGCCATCGGCCGGATCACGCTCTACATGCTCGATACCGATGTGCCGGAGAATTCCGAAGAGGATCGGCAGATTACCGCGCAGCTTTATGGCGGCGATCATGAGATGCGGGTGAAACAGGAAATCGTCCTCGGCATCGGCGGCGTGCACGCCCTGCACGCGATGGGGGTGGCGCCGAGCGTCTATCATATGAATGAGGGGCACGCCGCCTTTCTCTCGCTGGAGCTCATTCGCCGCCAGGTCGCCGATCACAAGCTGGATTTCTACTCCGCGCTGCAGATCGTGGCCTCGGGAAGCGTTTTTACCACCCACACGCCGGTGCCGGCGGGGAACGATTCCTTCGCGCTCGATCTGGTGCGCAAATACTTCGGCGATTATCCGGCCAAGGTCGGCATCGACTGGCCCACCTTCGTGAGCTTCGGACAGTTTCGAAACAGCGCGTCGGAACCATTTTCGATGACCATCCTCGCGCTCCGGACGAGCCGCCATGCGAATGGGGTGAGCGCGCTCCACGGGCGCGTTTCCCAGGGCTTATGGAAGGATGTGTGGGCGGGGGTGCCGCAGAACGAGGTCCCGATCACCAGCGTGACCAACGGCATTCACACCAAGACCTGGATGTCGCCCCAGTTTGGCAAGCTCTACGACAAGTACCTTCCGCAGTGGGAGGAAAAGATCACCGACGCGGACTACTGGCGCGGCGTGTATGAAATCCCCGACGAAGAACTCTGGGCGACCCATCAGAAACTCAAGGCCCGCCTGATCGACTTTGTGCGCGAACGCGTGCGTCGCCAGCGCGAGCGCCTGGGCGAATCGCCGGAAAACATTCGGCACGCCAACCGATTGCTGAACCCCGAGGTGCTCACCGTCGGTTTCGCCCGCCGCTTCGCCACTTACAAGCGCGCCACGCTTCTCTTCAGCGACCCGGAGCGGCTGCACAAGATGCTGGCCAGCGCCGAGCGCCCGGTGCAGTTCGTTTTCGCCGGCAAGGCGCATCCGAAGGACGAGCCTGGCAAACAATTCATCCAGAAAGTCTATCAATTCACCCGGATGCCGGAATTCGAGAGCCGGATCGTCTTCGTGGAAGACTACGATCACTATGTCGGGCGCCGACTCTACCAGGGGGTCGATTTGTGGCTGAACACGCCGCGACGTCCCCTCGAAGCGAGCGGCACCAGCGGCATGAAGCTTCCGCCGAATGGCGGCCTCAATCTCAGCGTGCTCGACGGTTGGTGGTGCGAAGCTTACGCGCACAACAAAAAGTCCGGCTGGGCGATCGGCGCCGAAATTCCCGAAACCACCGAGCAAATCGATCCCAAGTTCGAGGACGAAGTCGATGTGGCCAGCCTCTTCCACATCCTCGAAGCGCAGATCGTCCCGCTTTATTATGCCAAGCCCGACGGTCGCCTGCCGGTGGCCTGGATCCAACTCATGCGCGAATCCATTCGCACAGTGGTCCCGGCTTTTACCACCCATCGCATGGTCAAGGAATACACCGAGCGACTCTACGAACCGGCCGCGCACGCGCACGACGTGCTTTCCGCCCACGGCGGCCGGAAGGCCCTCGAGCTTTCGAAATGGAAGGACAACATCCGCAAACACTGGTCGCAAATCCGCATCGTGGACGTGCGGGTCAACGCGCCGGCCAGCGGGGTTTTTGTGGGCGATGCGCCCACCGTCGAAGCCGTGGTGCATCTCGGGCACGTCGCGCCGGAATTCGTCACGGTGCAGGCTTACTATGGCGAAACGCTGAACAATGAGATCCTCAAGCCGACCACGGTGGACCTCGGCAAGGCCAGGAAACTGGAAGATGGCAACCACCTTTGGACCGGCACCGTGCCCGCCACGGACAGCGGGAGCTACGGCCTCAACGTGCGCGTCATTCCCACCCACCCCAATCTGACCCAGGCCCACGAGCTGCGGCTGATCACCTGGGCGAAGTAGCCGCGCGCCCGCGCCCTACTGCTGCCGCGCGCGCTGGCGGAGCCGCTGCTGCGCTCTCGTTTGGCGACAAACCGCTCCAAAACCAAAGCGGACCCAAATGACCAAATGAACCGAGGCGCCAGCGCATAATCCCGCAGGCCCTTTCCGGCATTTGGTCATTTGGTTTAGAGGGCGTTCGGGTGCTCTAACTTCGGCTTCAGCATTGCGGTGCGGGACAGGGCGGCTAGCTTAACGGCCTTCTTTTCCCCGCAGATGCTGAGCATTTCGACATGTTGGAATTCCGGCCGCCACACGGACGGCGAGCAGATGTGCGAGGAATTGCTCGCCCTCGGTTTCGAGCGCGTCGAGCTCGGGCACGGAATCCGGCTTTCTCTGATGGAAGGCGCGCTGCGGATGTTCAAGGCGGGCAAGGTGCGTTTCTCGAGCCTGCACAACTTCTGCCCGCTGCCCATCGAGATCACCCGCGCGGCACCCGACTGCTACCAGTTCTCGTCCGCCGACGAACGCGAGCGCGAGCGCGCCCTCAAGCACACCCTCCAGACCATCGATTTCGCGGAGCGGCTCGAGGCCCCGTTCGTCGTCCTGCACCTGGGCCGCACGCCGATCGATGATTACACCGACCGGCTCGTGCGCATGGCGGAGGTCGGCCTGCACAACTCGCGCGGTTTCGTGAAGGAAAAGCTGGAGTGCGTGCGCAAGCGCGAAGCCAAAGCGCAGCCCTATTTCGAGCGAGCCTTGGATTGCCTCCAGCGGGCGGCGGAGTATGCGGAGAAAAAGAGCATCACGCTCGGGGTCGAAAGCCGGCACAGCTATGAGGAAATCCCGAGCGAGACGGAGATGCTCACGGTGCTCGAGCAGTTCGATGTGCCGCACGTCGGTTACTGGCACGATTTCGGGCACGTCCAGGTGAAGCACAATCTCGGGTTCCTCGATCACTTCGAATGGTTGAAGGAAGTCGCCCCGCGGCTGGTGGGCTGCCATCTGCACGATACCGCCTGGCCGGGACGCGATCACATGGCGCCGTTCACCGGCAGTGTGGAATATGACCAACTGATTCCGCTGCTCCCTCGCGATACGCTGTTCGTGTTCGAAATGAGCCCGCGCCGAACGGTGGCAGAAATTCTGGAAGCGCGGGCGAAGTGGATCGCGAAATTCGGTGCGTGAGAGTGTGGTGGCTTCCGGGTCACGACCCCGGCCACGCAGCTCCGCGGCGTGCGCGAGCGCCGGTCTCGGGTAGGATGGAGCGAGGTGGCGGAGGAGACGAACCGGCCGGCGAGACGCCCACCCTACCCCACCGCGACGGACAGGAGCGTGCGCAGCTCCTTGAGAAAGCGTTCGAGCTGTTCGCGGGTTCCAATCGACACGCGGATCCATTCCGGCAGCCCGTAGGAATTCATGTCGCGCACGATGATTCCGCGCTTCAACAACGCCTGGAAGACCGCCTTGCCATCACCCACTTTCACCAGCACGAAATTGGCGAAGCTCGGCACGAACTCGAGGCCCATCGCGCCGAACTCGGTCTGGAGATGGTTGCGGCCTTCGATGGTGATCTCGCGCGTCCGCCGCTGGTGCTCCTCGTCGAGCAGGCCCGCGAGCGCCCCGGCCTGCGCGATGCCGTTGGCATTGAACGGTTGCCGCGTCTTTTGCAGCACGTCGATCAGCCCGGCCTTGGCGAGCCCGTAGCCGATGCGCAGGTTGGCCAGACCCTGGATCTTCGAGAACGTCCGCAGCACCACCACATTGCGCCCTTCGCGGACGAACTTCAGCGTATCCGGCGGGTTTTCGAGGAACTCATAATAGGCTTCGTCGAAGACCACGATCACGTCGTCCGAGACCTTTTCCATGAATCGCTCGATCTCGGCTTGCGCGATCAGCGTGCCGGTCGGGTTGTTCGGGTTGGCAATGAACACCTCGCGGGTCTTCGGCGTGATGGCCGCGGCCATGGCGTCGAGATCGTGCGCGAAACCGGGATCCGGCACTTCGATGGTCTGCGCCCCGAACAGGGTGGCCATCAGTTTGTAAACCACGAACGCGTGCCGCGCGGCGACGATCTCGTCGCCCGGATTCAGGAAAGCCTTGCCGATGAACTCGATGATTTCGTTCGAGCCGCACCCCAGGATGACGTTGCCGCGTTCGAAGCCGAATTTCTGGGCGATCGCCTCGCGCAAGTGGTAGCCGCCCCCGTCGGGATAAAAGTGCGAGCGCTCCAGCATCTCGCGCATCGCCGCGAGCGCCTTCGGTGATGGCCCGAGCGGATTTTCGTTCGAGGCGAGCTTGATGATTTCGCCGGGTTTCAGCCCCAACTCGCGCGCCACATCTTCAATGGGTTTGCCGGGTTCATAAGACACCAGATCGCTCAGCCAGGGATGGGCAAGATTCCAAATCGACATAGGAAAGGGGCGGGGAATATGGGCGCGGTGCCGGGCAATTGCCAGCGGACATTCCTCCCTGTTGCAGCCGATGTGAGGGGGTTCTGATTTGCGATGGTTCGACGCCGAAAAGGGTGTGACCCTCCAGATGCGGCTGCTACATCCGTCTCCTCCGTGCCTGAGCCCCAGCGCTTTTCCGATCTCACTTCGCAGCAGAAGAAGTCCGGCCTGGCCGCCTGGCTCGGCTGGATGTTCGACGGGCTGGACATGCACCTCTACACGCTGGTGGCGCTGCCCTTTGTCGGGGAGTTGCTCCGGCTGGCGCCGACGGCGCGCGACGTGTCCGTCAAGGCGTCAATCATCCAGGCTGCCTTCCTCGCCGGCTGGGCGGTGGGAGGTGCATTCTTTGGGCGCATCGGCGATCTGCTGGGCCGCAGCCGGACGCTGAGCCTGACCATCCTGACTTATGCGCTCTTCACCGGGCTCTCGTTTTGCGCGCAGGAGTGGTGGCACCTACTGATCTTCCGCTTTCTCGCGGCGCTCGGGATCGGCGGTGAATGGGCCGTCGGTGCGTCGCTCCTCGCCGAAACCTGGCCGGATCGCTGGCGCCCGTGGCTGGCCGCGATTTTGCAAACGGGCGTGAATGTCGGCGTGCTGCTCGCCTGTCTCGCGGGTTTCCTCCTCAAGTCCGCACCGTACCGCGTCATTTTTCTCGTCGGAGTGCTCCCGGCGTTCCTCACGCTTTGGATTCGTCGCGCCGTGCCGGAACCGCCGGAATGGGCCGCGGCGCATGCTTCGGCGCGCGAGTCGCCGCCCGGGCTGGCGGCTCTTTTCGGGCCGGAGATCCGGCGCGTCACCTTGATCGTCGCCCTCATTTGCGCGCTCGGCCTCACGGCGCACTGGGCGCTGATGTTCTGGCACTCGGCGCACCTGCGCGCGCTCGCGCAGACCGCGGGCTGGGACAAGGCGCACATCGATGCGCTCGCGAACCAGGCGCTCTATCGGCTGACGATCGGCGCGATCTGCGGCAATTTCGCCGCGGGAGCCCTGGCCCGGCTCATCGGATACCGCAAAGCCATCGCCGCCCTCATGTTCGTCTATTTCGCGCTGATGATGCTGACCTACGGCAGCGTGCGCGACGCCGCGAGTGTGCTCGTCTGGCTGCCTTTCATTGGCGCGGCCCAGGGCGTGTTTGCCCTTTTCACCATGTGTCTCCCGCCCCTCTTCCCGACGCTCCTGCGCACCACTGGCGCGGGCTTTTGTTACAATATCGGCCGGCTCTTTGCGGCGGCGGGCACGGTCGTGTTCGGCCTCTTCGCCAAGGTCGGCACCGGGGCCGGCGCGATCTGCGACCATCGGCTGGCGCTCTTTTACGCCGGATCACTCTTCCTGCCCGCGGCGGTCGTGGCCTGGTTCTGGATGCCGGAAACGAAACCGGCGGCAGCCAACGTCGAACTTTTCGATTAATGTCCCTGACCATGCACCCCACCGATCCACGGCTGCTCCGCCTGCACCCGGCGGACAACGTGCTCACCGTGATTCGCGCGCTCGAAGCGGGGGAGCGCATCTCGGTGGAAGGTCAGGAGGTGGTCGTGGCGGCGCGGCTTCCGCTCGGGCACAAGCTCGCGGCCCGCGCCATCGCCGCGGGCGAAAAGATTTTCAAATACGGCGCGCCGATCGGCTCGGCGACGCAAGCCATCGCGCCGGGCGACCATGTCCACATGCACAATCTGCGCAGCGATTACCTTCCCACCTTCCTCCGCGGCGAAAGCGAAACTGTTTCCCGATGATGACCGGCTACCTCCGCTCCGATGGACGCAAAGGCATTCGCAACCTGGTCGTGGTGGCCTACCTCGTCGAGTGCGCGCACCACGTGGCGCGGGAGATGGTCTTCCCGTTTCGGGAGAAAGGCGTCCACCTGCTCGGCTTCCCGGGCTGCTATCCAAATGCCTACGCCCATCGGATGCTCCGGCAGCTTTGCACGCATCCGAATGTCGGAGCCACGCTGCTCATTTCGCTCGGCTGCGAAGGCTTTCATCGGGGCCGGCTGCTCGAAGAGATTCGGGCCACCGGACGGCCCGCCGAACTGCTTGCCATCCAGGAAGAGGGCGGCACCCGGCGGACCATCGCGGAAGGCCAGAACTGGATCGCCGCGGCCCGCGCGCAAATCGCCGCCACGCCGCGCACCGCTTTGGGCGTCGATGAACTGATTGTCGGCACGGTCTGCGGCGGCTCGGATGCGACCAGCGGCATCACCGCCAACCCCGCGGTGGGCCGGGCATTCGATTTGCTGGTGCAAAACGGAGCCCGCGCGATCTTCGAAGAAACGGGCGAGCTCATCGGCTGCGAGCAGATCATGGCCGCTCGCGCCGCCCGGCCGGAACTGGCCCCGGCGCTGGTCGCGTGTGTGGACAAGGCGGCGCGCTATTACACCACCATGGGACACGGCAGCTTCGCCCCCGGCAACGCCGAGGGCGGCCTGACCACGCAGGAAGAGAAGTCGATGGGCGCTTACAGCAAGAGCGGCAACTCGCCGATCACGGGTTTGCTCACGCCGGGCGACGTGCCGCCCCGGCCCGGTCTTTACCTGCTCGACGTCGTGCCCGACGGCGAGGTCCGCTGGGGTTTTCCCAACATCAGCGACGTCCAGGAAATCGGCGAACTGATCGCCTGCGGCTCGCACCTCACCCTCTTCACCACGGGCCGCGGATCGGTCGTCGGCTCGGCGATTTCACCCGTAATCAAGATCTGCGCGAATCCGGAAACGTACCGCCGGCTGAGTGAAGACATGGACGTGAACGCCGGCCGCATCCTCGAGGGGGCGGCCACGCTCGATGAAGTGGGCCGCGAAATCTACGACCGCATCCTGCGGGTCGCCGCGGGAGAAAAGACCGCGAGCGAAGCCCTCGGCCACCAGGAGTTTTCGCTGGTTTACAAGAGCTTCGAGCCGCTCGGTCCGGCGTGTCTGCCGTGAGGGGAAAGTTGATGGATGAGAGTTGATGGTTGATGGGCCCGCGATCGACTTTGTGCGCGCGAACTGCTGGCGGCGCCAAGGGAAAGTTGATGGATGAGAGTTGATGGTTGATAGGCCCGCGATCGACTTCGTGCGCGCGAACTGCTGGCGGCGCCCATCAACTATCAACTATCAACTATCAACTCTCCGGCTGAGTTGATGGTTGATGGGCCCGCGATCGACTTTGTGCGCGCGAACTGCTGGCGGCGCCCATCAACTATCAACTCTCGGGCTAACCTCCCTCGGACGGCGTTTTGGCGATCCGGTAAACACGGATTCCAGGGTGCAGGTAAATGACCGTTCCGCGGTCCCGCTCGAAGACGAGTTCCCCGTCGCGCAGCAACCCCGTATAAAACGCCTTTTGCCGCGCAAAATCCCGTTCCTCGCCCTCCTGAGGGCGCAGTCCCGTGAGGAAAAAGCGGCCGTAATCGCTCTCTGAAACCGCCACGTGGGTCACGCCCATGGCGATGATTTCCTCCAGGGTGCCGAGTTCGCCCACCAACCGCACGCGTTTCCGGCCCGGGACGCGCGCGGTGACCACCTTCTGCGGGATGACGCCGACGCGCGCCGCGTCCTTCTTGCGGCTCGGATCCGGCAGTCGCACGTGGCTGTCCCTGGCGATCACGGCGTCCGGCGGCACCTTGGTCCTTAGCCAATCGGTTAGTTCCCGCGTGTCGTCGTGCTGAAAGGCTTCTTCGTAGCGCAGCCAACTGGGCAGTTGCCCGAGGATCAGCAGGGCCGGAGCGGCGACCAGGCCCCATTTCCAAAAGCGCCCCCGGGTCAGGCGGGTGAAGAGGCGCGCGGCGTCCATGGTGCCGAGCCCGGCGAGCAGCGTTAGCACGGCGGTCGCGGGAAGAAAGTAACGGTCGTTGGACTTCGGCGAGCAGGAAAGCGCCACGGCATAGACGAAGGGGAAGCCGATGATCATCCACTCGGGGAGCGAAACGTTCCGGCGCTCCCGCCACCGCGCGTGCAGGAAAATCAGGAGCAGCAGCCAGATCGCGGGAGTGGTGTTGTCGATGAAGATGTTCCAGTACTGCGCATGGGGGACGCTGCGGGTCATGCCGCCCTGGCCCTGGACCACCAGTTTCACCTCCCGTCCGAAACTGTCGCGGAACGTCGCGAGGTGCCGCAGCAGCGGCAGATTCACGACGATGAAGGTGAGAGTCAGGCCCGCGGCAAAGGCCGCGAAACGGACCGCGCGCCGCTCGCCCGGCGCCTTCCAGAGGACCGGCACGGCGAGCGCGATCGCCACCGCGCCGAGGTATTTTCCGGAAACCGCGAGGGCGCACGCCGCGCCGAGCAGGCCGGCGCGCCAGGGGGAGGGCTGCCACCAGCAAGCCAGCAGCATCAGGAAAGTCAGCGCCAGCCCGGCGAGCAGGGCCGAGTCTTCCTTCAAATAATGCGCCAGCTCGAAAAGCTGGTGGTTCAGGACCAGCGCGCCGCCGGTTGCGACAGCCGCGGGCCAGCCCCGCCAGGCGTAGGCGAGAAGTGAAAAGGCGACGATGGCCAACGCCATGAAAGTGGCGGAAACCCAGCGGCCGGTTTCGACCACCGCTTGCTCGGTGCGCGGCGCACGACCGAGATCGACGGCGGCTTTGGTCGTCGCCAGCAGCAGCATCGGATGGTGAAAGTTCCACTTTCCCGTGAGGACCTGCTCCACCTTGCCCGGTTCGTCGGGGTGGTAGTAATACGGGAAGTCATTGTGCCGGCTGTCCAGCGCCAGCGAGACCGCGAACAGGAACAGTGCCCAGGCCAACAGGTACCTCATTTCGGAAGGGAGCGACAGGGGCGGGTTCATGAGCGCGGTGGCCGGATGCGCCGGACGACGGTGTCGAACGGCACCGCCAGGAGCGGCACGAGCATCGTCCACGCGGGACCGAAGGAGTGCGGATTCGGCTGCGCAACGAGAAACCCGCCGGGCAGGCGGCCTGGCGCCACGATCGCCGGCAAAGCCCGGAGCCACGCCTCGCGAACGAGGAGCTGTCGCGCGAAAAAGGAGCGAACTTTGCCGGGCATCGCGAACTTTCTATGGACGCTGCGCGCGGATGTCACGCGCCAGCCGCCCGACCGGCACGGTGCTGGCGCGGCTGCACCTTGCCTTGGTGTGGTTGGAAACCGGCGTCGCTTCTTGGCCGGCTATTCGAGCCGCCGCGGAGCGGCACAACCCGAGTAGCCGTGGTCGAGCGGAGCGAGGCCACGGATCAGAGGGTTGAGGAGCAAGCCGCGTAGCGGCGACACCCGGCGCTGAAGCAATGTTTCGCCGCTGACGCGGCTCTCCCGCGTTGTCTTATTCCGTGGCCTCGCTCCGCTCGACCACGGCTATTCGGGTTTGCGCCGCTCCGCGGCTATGACGGACGAGTGCCACCCTCCCTGGAGGTCAGGGAAGCGGGTGAGAAGCCCGCCGGAGGCCATCAACGCCGACTTTGCCTGGCCACCTTCTTCCGATGATTCAGCTCGATCGCACCACGAAACCAAACCCGACATTCACCGGAAAAGCAGAGCACGAACGCTCCGATCAAGTCCACGCATGCGATGATCTGGAAAGCAAATCTCAGGACGTGGGACCGATTGTATTCATCAAAAAGACCGACCAACTGCCACAGGGTGTAAAGTCCGATCAGAAACAGGCTCGATGCGTATCCCCTGTACAAGCCGCTCAACACTACGCTCCAAAAAAGAAAGTAGATCGGAAACGCAAAGAAAACCCCCTGCGCATTGCCAGCAATAAACTCCGGCACGAAACTCAAGAAGGGCGCCAAGCCAAAAAGAACCACGGCGACAACGAAGGAAATGGGTCTCGGATTCATCAACTCATGAGACCTTCACCGTACCTATATTGGACGTTCAGTCGCGCGAAGCTTTCCAGGACGGGCTCATGAGCGCGGCGGCCGAATGCGCCGCGCAACGGTATCCATCGGCACCGCAAAGAGCGGCACCAGCATCGCCCACGCGGGACCGAAGTAGCGCGGATTCGGCTGGGAAACGAGGAACACGCCCAGCAGGTAACTCAGCGCCACGAACATCCAGACGCCGAGGGTCTTGCGATACGCCGGCAGCAACGACAGCCCGGCGCCGGCGAGGAGCCAGACCCCCAGGAGGGTCGGCCGAATGTGGCGCAAGGCACGTTCGCGGAGATCCTTGGATTCGGGAATCCGCACCACGTCCGCCACGGCTTCAAAGCCGCGCACCCACCCCAGGATCGCGCGGGCGGCGAAGGAATCGGGGCGTGGCGAGAGCCGCTGACGAAACTCCGGCCAGGGCGGCAGCGGCCCGGCTTTCGGCAGCGCAAAGGCGGCGCGCACGGCGCTGGGCTTGCCGTTGGCGACCTCCTCGATCGCCTGTTCGTAATGATGTTCGACTCGCGCGGGATAGTACTCGGGCGTGAAGCGCTCCTCTTTGAACTCCGAGAGATTGGCCGAGGCGACGACCCGCTGAAGGGCGAGGTGGAGAAAGAGATCGGGCCGGGCCTTGATCCCCTCGATGGCCAGATCCAGGTAAATCCGCGCCTTCTTCTTCGCGTCGGTGTCCAGTTCCTTCCAAAGGGGCCGCGCCTCTTGTTTCCCGGGATTTTCGAGAAACGTGAACGGCACCTGGTCGCGCAGATAATAGGTGTCGATCTCGCTGCGCAGCGGCTCGACCAGGTCGCGAATCTCGGCCTTGTAATCGGCGTGCAGCGGCGTTTCGAGCCGGGTGAGCGGAAACGTGGCCACGTAGAGAAGCCACGCGGCCTGTTTCTTCGAGCCGACGGTCAACGTCACGAGGACCAGCGCCGCGAGCGCGGCCCAAAGGCGCCAGTTCAGCTTGCGCCACGCGGCGACGAGGACCAGTCCCAGACACACGCCCGGCCAGACAAACCGCCCGGATGGTTTGGTGATCAGGAAGAGTCCGAACGGCACGAAGAACCACCAAAACAGCCGCTGCGCCCGCGCCAGCCGCGCCTCATTCACCCAGGCGCACCAGCCGGCGATCGCCCACACGATTGCGGCGAAGAAGACATTCTCCCCGAGCAGTTCGTGCTCGTACCAGAGCACCATCGGCATCCCCGACCAGACCAGGGTCACCGGCACGATCCACCAGCGCCAATGCGCGAGGGTCTTGCGCATCACGTAGGCGAGCGGGACGATCGTGGCCAGACCGAGCCCGTGCTGGAACCAGGCCAGCCAGCGCAAGGGCGCGCCCGGCAGCGCCGACACCGGGACCAGCAGGATCGGGTAAAGGTAGCGGCGCTTCTCATCCAGGCTCACGTAACCCTTTTCCAACAGCATGTGCGCAAAGCTGAAATAGGAGCGCGAATCGCTGCCCCAATAGGCATAGGGCAGATAGCTGAGGAGCAGCAAACGCAGCACCGCGCCGAACGCGATCGCCGGCAACGCCCAGAGCAACGCCTCGCGCACCACGGGATAGCGCGCAAAAAAGGAGCGGAGTCGGTCGGGCATCGCGAGCTTTCTATGGACGCCGCCCCCGGATGTCACGCGCCGGACGCCCTGCTCCGCCTCTCGCTCTTCATCTTCCTCCGCCATTCCGCGCTCCACGAGAAGGGATGATTCTGAGGGAGATGCTGCGGATGAAAGTTTGTCATCCATGCCGCGCTCCTTCTAAATCAGCGCCCCTTGCCCATCCTCGCCAACCTTCAAGCCACGTTCCGGGATCCGCGGACGCGCGAATTTCTTGCCTGGTGCCTCCCGGCCCTGCTCGTCGGTCTGGCGCTGCGCATCGCGCTGACGATGCATTGCCCCTACGCCTTCTTCCATGATGACGCTCCGGATTTCCTGACCACACCCCACGTCCTGCTGGAGGAGCACCGCTTCGAGTTGCACGGGAAAAAGACCTTTCTCGTGCCGATCCTTTTCACGATTCCGTTTCTGGTCCGAGTGCCGGCCTTGATCGCGATCCCGATTTTCCAGCACCTGCTCGGCCTTGGATTCATCCTGCTCGTGGGGCTGCTCTGCCGGCTGTGGTTCCGATTCTGGAAGATCTTCATCGTTCCGCTGACCGTGCTCACTGCGATGAATCCGTTTTATTTGTGGTTCGAGCACACGCTCATGGCGGAATCGGTCTTCGTCTTCACCACCGCCCTGGTGGCCCTCGCGGGCACGCTCTATACGCTCGAACAATCGCGCGCCCGCTTCATTTTCCTGCTCGTCGCGCTCTTTCTCGAAGCGGGCGCGCGGCCCGAAGGCAAGCTGCTCTTTGGCTTCGGCATCTTCCTCGTGGTGCTGCTCCATGCTCGCCGTTGGCGCACGGACTGGTCGCGCTTCGCGATCATCGTGGCCGTCGCCGTGGTCACGAATCTCATCACCAAGACGTCCCAGGCCGGCCTGTTGCTCTACACCTCGGTTGCCCGCCTGACGCCCCAGGAGCTCAAATGCGCTCCCGGCTTCGAACCCTACATCGCCCCGATCCGCGCCGACTTGCAGGCGCGCTGGGAGGTCCGGCCGCAGTTTCCAAAAGTGAACGACCGCCGGGCCGTGGCGGAAAGTGTCGGGCGCTACCTCAAGGCTAATCCGGAACAGGGAAAAAGCTCGAAGCACCAAAGCGTCAATGAGTTCTGCCTCAAGCTGGCGATGGAAACCTGCCGGAAGAACTTCGGCTATCTGCCCGTGCACGTGTATCACAAGTTCCGCGCGATGGCGACCGAGGCCCCGAGTGGCCGGCTCGACGAAGACTGGCTTTTCAAGAGGCAGCGCGAAGCCTATGTGGATTCCCCGCGCCGCAACCTCGCGCTCGCGCGGGGGCTCACCGGGATTCAGATCAATGATATCGAGGGGTTCAATCGCTTCGTGGACACCCACTACGGCGAAGTCCCCTGGTTCAACACCCTGCAGGACCGCTGGCTGGCGACGGTGAATTACGGGCGCTTCCCGGACCTCCAAGTGCCCAACCCGCGCTGGCCGACCGTCGCGATTTATCACTATGGCGTGCCCTATTATTTTCTCGCCGCCGCGATCGGGCTCATCGTGGTGGCTTTCCGCCGCGGGGTGCTCCAGCCCTTCCACGTCGCCTGGGGTCTGACGCTGCTCGCTTTCTTCTACACGATCATGCTCACCGCGAATGTGCGGTCGCGCTTTCGGTTCGTCTTTGAGCCCTATTGGTTCATCTACCTTGCCCTGCTGGCGGAATGTCTCTGGCTGGCCGTCAGCGCGCCGTTTCGCCGCCCTCGATGAAGGCCCGCTGGCATCTGCTGGCGCTCGTCGTCGTGGCGTTCGGCGTCGGGCTGCTCTTCCTTCAGGAGCCGGGTTTTGGCGATGACCTGACGTACTGGAGTTTCGCCTTCGATCTTCACGAGCGCGGTCTGGCGGCGTGGCAGAAGGGCAGCTTCCACGACCTCCGCTGGCCGGTCTGGGGCATCTGCTGGGTGCTCCAAAGCATCTTCGGCTTTGGCCTCACCTCCTATTACGGCGAGCCGCTCCTCTACCTCGCGGGCGGCGCCGCGCTCGGCTTTGGCTTTGGCAAAAAGCTGACGAACTCCGCGGTCGTGGCTTGGGCGTGCGGCGTCGCGTTTCTTTTCCATCCGCTGCTCGACACCGTCTGCTACCGGCCGATGCCCGATCTTTCCGAAGGCGTCTTGGGCGCGGCCGTCATGCTCGCTTGGTGGGCGCTGATGAACGCCGAAGGACGCGGCCGCACGCTGCTCGCCGCCGCCGCCATGGGGGCCGGCATCTTTGTCATCGAAGCCAATCGGGTCACCGGCGTGTTCATCGTCCCGGTGGTGATCCTGTGCACGTTGCTTTTCTTTCCGCGGCGCTTTGGCTGGATCGTCGTCGCCGGGGCGATCGCCGCCGCGCTCTACGCGGGCGAATGCCTTTTCTACAAGCGGCTCTTCCACGACTGGCTGCACGACCTCACCGCCAACGCCGGCAATAAGGGCGCGAAGGGAACCGAGTTTCCCAACCCCTGGTCGCTGCCGTTTCGCTTTTTCGATACGCTGTGGAAGGGCAACCCGCTCGCGCCGCCTTACTGCCTCTTCGGCGCCGCGGGGACCTGGGTGGCGTGGCGGCGCCACGGCATCCTTGGGCGTGTGATCGTCGTCTGGTTCGCCGCGCTCTATTTGCTCTACGCCTGCGCGCCGCAAAGCCTCTGGCCGTACCGCCCGCTGGTGCGCGACGCGGATCGCTTCCTCTGCGCGATCGTCGTGCCGATGTCGGTGCTCGCCGCCCTGGGCCTGATGGCGTCCTGCACCTGGATCGCGCAGCGCTCAAAGCTCGCCGCCGGTGACGCGCGCCGGCCGATCCAGACCGGCGTCTTTCTCACCGTGCTGCTCTTCGCCGCCACCTCGCGCGATCGCTTCGACCTGGGCTTCGTCCCCGAAATGCGCCGCTACCTTGCCGCGCTCCCCGAGGGCACCAGGGTTTTTTCCCACAAGGCGATGCGCGAAATCATCTTCCTGGTGGATGCGAAGTCCGCGCGGCGCTTCACCTGGACCGCGCCAAACGAGATCCTGCATCGCACCGACAAGCTCGAAGCGCAGGCCGCGGGCTGCACCGAATTTTGGTACGCGCGCAAGCTCGTCTGGCTGAACACCCGCAAGGCGCTAGAGAAAAGGGAGATCGAGAAGCAGCCGGCGCTGGGTTCCTACTTCGAGACTCCCGAGCGCGATTGGACGCTGACCGGACTCTTCGCCAAGGGGGACAATCCCGACCTCATTTTCTACCGCCGCCGCCAGCCCGATTCGCCCCCCGCCCAGATCCTCGGTCCCGAAGCGGTGGAGTGGCAGCAACTGATTCCCGCGCTCCCCGCGCGTCTGCATCGCGCGGCGGACGGCGGGGCGATTCAAGCCGAGTGGCCGGTTCCCGCGAACCTCAAAGGCCGGCTCGCGCGTTTTGAATTCGTGGCCGCTTCCCCCCAGGTGGAAGCCCTGACCATCCGCTTGCGATTCCATTCCGCGGCCAGCCCCAAGCCGCAGTCCGAGTATTTGCTCAAGCCCTACCTTTACGCCGGCGGTGGCATGGAGTTCTTCGCACTGCCGATTCCCGCGGACGCCGACACCTGCCAGGTCCACCTCAAACTCGGGAAAGGCGCAAAGGAGGTCGTCTTCACCGGCTTCCGCGCCGTCGTGGAGGCCGCGCCGCCGACCGGATCAGCCCGGTGAGCTGTGCGCACGAGGGCACGGAGCCCTCGCGCGAGCGTGAACCGAGGTGCTCACGCTTGGTCGTCAGTTCAGCTCAGCTCAGGCGCACTTCGCCGCAGAGGTGGACGGTCAGTCCGAGCTCGGCGAGGGCCGCGGCTTTGATGCGCGCGGCGCGGTGGGCCTGCTTTTCGTTCGGCGCATAGACGACCTGGATGTGATTCGACTGGTGCCGCGCCATCATCTGATCGCGGGTGATGCCTTTGAAAACGGCGTGCATGATCGGCCACTGGGGCGTCGTTTCACGCCAGCGGCGCTCCGTTTCCTCGGGCGGAAGTTTCACGACTTTGGCGACGCCGAGATCGGCGTGCAGCCGGCCACCGGCCACAAAGACGCGGCTCCAAACCATGTGGCCGGGCTTGCTCACGCCTTTGAGGGTGCCGCCCCCGAGCCGGAAATACATGGGCGGCTGGCGCTCGCTGCTGGCGCCCTTCCAGCCGTCGAGGAAGTGCGCCGGCGGCGCCGCGCCGCTGATGAGCAGCACCCAGACGTAGTCGTCCACGCCGTTTCCGCGATAATGCTGTCCCCAGCGCAGATCGTGCAGGGTGTTCTCCGGCGCGAAGCCGAGCTCGCGCCAGAGGCGATACGTGACGAGTCCGTCGAGGCCGGCGCATTCGTCCACCTCGTTGAAATGCGGCAACGATTCGCCCGCGAAGAGCACCCGGCGACCATCCGCACTGCGCACGGGAGGACGATCGGTATTGTTGAGCATGCCTTCGACCAGATCGCTGGCAGGCGTGAGGTCCTTCAGCCCTTGCTGATACTGGATGCCGATGGCCGCGCAGCCGAATTCGTCCGCCAGCCGCAGGGCAGCGACATACATTTTGCACTGCTCGAGCACCTGCGCCTCGGTGAGGTGCGTCTCCTCGTTCGGCCCGAAGCGGAATTGCAACCCGCGCTGTTTTAGCCACGCCAGCACCGCGGCGGCGTCGGCATCGCGCACCGTGCGCATCGCGGCGTATAAAGTCGATTGGCTGAGGCGCTCTTTGAAGAGGCCGGTCGGGTGCAGCAGCTCGTCGGGAATGATGGCATTGAACATTCCCATGCAACCCTCATCGAAGACGCCCAGGATCGCCTTTTCGCGCCGCAGCCGCCGGCCAAACTCCCGGCCAACGCGCTCCTCTTCGGCCGGCAGCTTGAGGAGCGTCAGGTCGCGCACGTGCGACTGGTCGTGCGTGACGGTTCCGGTGGTGAGCCAGTCGCGCAGGCCGTCGCAAAAAAAGGCGTCGGTGAAATCCTCGCTCCAGAGTGTCGAATAACGCACGCCGGCTTTGGTGAGCGAGGCGTTCAAATTTAGCAGGCCGACGAGGCCGGGCCATGTGCCGCTCCAGTTCGCCACGGTGAGGATCGGCCCGCGGTGGGTGGTGAGTCCGGGGAGGACGTGATGCGAGTATTGCCAGACCGCCTCGGCCACGATCAGCGGCGCGTCGGGGTCCAGGTCGCGGAAGACTTCGATCCCCCTTTTCTGCGAGTCGATGAAGCCGTGGCCTTTCGCTTTGTCCGCGCTGTGGGCGCGCCGGATTCTCCAGCCCTCGGCGGCCAGCGCGCGGCCCAACGCGGCCTCCATGGTTTGCTGCGCGGGCCAGCAGACGCGGTTCGCGCTGAGGCGCAAATCGCCGCTGGCGACGAGATGCACCTGTCGCGGTTTGAGTTTGGTCGTCTTCATTTCGTGGCGGTCGATGGCAAATGCTGGAGCGCCGACGCGAGCTCGCGGTAGCGCGGATAGATCTTCGCGTAAGCTTTGGCCGCCGCGCGTTGGGGCTTCACCACGCGCGTGGCCTGGCGCACCGAGGGCGGAGAGGCCATGGCGCGGATCGCTTCGGCGACGCTCGAGAAGCCGGTGGCGGCGCGGCCCGCGGCGAGCGCACCGAGGATGGCGGCGCCGAGCGCGGGGCCGTGCCTGCTCGGATGCACCGCGACCGGCGCACCGAGCACGTCGGCGTAGGTTTGCACGAGCAGGGGACTGTGATGGGGCAGGCCGCCGGTGGCGACGAAGCGGTGCACGGGAACTCCGTGCTCGCGCAGCAGATCGACGATCCATTTCAGACCGAAGGCCGACGCCTCCAGCAACGCGCGGTGCAGGTGCGCCGGGCCGTGCGCGAGCGTCAGGCCGGTGAACGCGCCGGTGAGCGCGCCGTCCATCAGCGGCGTGCGGCAGCCATTGAACCAATCCATGCACAGCACGCCGTCGGCGCCCGGCGGCAGCGCGGCGGCCCGCGCGGTGAGCGAAGCGAAACCCCGCTCCCCGAGGGTGCGCCGCAGCCAGTCGAAAGCATCGCCGACCGCCGCCTGGCCCGTCTCGTAGCCGACGAGTCCGGGCAGAATGCCATCCGCCACGATGCCGGCGACGCCCGGCACGGGCCGGCTCCCGGCGGCATTGAGCATGTGGCAACTGCTCGTCCCCATCACCATGACGAGCACGCCCGGCTCGTCCGCGCCGCACCCCGGCACGCCGGCGTGCGCATCGATGATCGCGGCGCTGACGGGCGTGCCTTCCGCAAGGCCGAATTTCTTCGCCATCGCCGCGCAGAGTGGGCCGGCCATTTCGCCCGGTGCGAGAAAGCGGCCCGGCATTTTTTCGGCGGCGACGTTTTCGAGTTTCGGGTGCAGCGCTTTGAAGAATTCGCGCGAAGGAAATCCGTCCTCGCGGCTCCACATGGCCTTGTAGCCTGCCTGACAGGTCGAGCGGGGCAACTCGTGCGCCAGGGCGCCGATCAGTTGCCAGACCAGCCAGTCACCGCCTTCCAACCACACCTCGGCTGCCGCATACACCCGCGGTGCGCGCTCCAGCGTCTCGAGCACTTTCGGGAAAAACCATTCGAGGCCGATGGCGCCGCCGTAGCGGGCGAGCCACGGCTCGGAGCGTTCGCGGGCCAGCGCGTTGATCCGGTCCGTCTGGGGCTTGGCGCCGTGATGCTTCCACAGCTTCGGCCACGCGAATTTTTCGCGCGCGAAGATTTCGAAGAGACAGAGCGGCGTGCCGTCGCCGTGCGCGGGAAGCATCGTGCAACTCGTGAAATCGACGCCGATGCCGATGACCTGGTCGGGCGCGATCGCCGCCGAGCGTAACGCCGCGCGTACCGCTTTCGCCGACGCGTCGAGCCAGTCCTGGGGATGTTGCAGAGCGAAATCCGGCGGCAGCTTCTCGCCGCTGGTGGGGAGCGTATCGGTGATCTGTCCGTGCCGATACTTCGCCACCGCCGAGGCGCGCTCGCGCCCGCGTAAATCCACGAGCAGCGCGCGGACGCTTTCGGTGCCGAAATCGAGACCGAGCGAAACCATACTCCTACTTTGCGACCGTCGTAGGCCACTCGCCGTCCTGCATGTCGCGGGTGACCAGCTTTGCGGGATCGACCACCGCATGCCGCACCTTTTGCCGCTTCCACGTGTAGGTGAAATGCACGAGGCCGTCGCGGGTCTGGATGATTGCCGGGTAACTGAACTCACCTGGCTCGCTCTCCAGAACGAGCGCGGCCTGCCAGGTCCTGCCGTCATTCGACACGGCCAGGTTGAGCGGCGAGCGCCCTTTGGCGGTGTGGTTGTAGATGAGCAGATGCCGGCCGTCCGCAAGGGTGACGGCGTCGGTGCCGGCGTTCGGATTGGGCAATGCGGTCAGCGTCATCTCGCTCCACGCCTTGCCGGCGTCGTCGGAGGTGATCTGGAAGAGCTTGCTCTGCCGGGTGCGGCCGATCGCGAGCAGCTTTTCGGTGGTGAGGAACAGAATGCTCGGCTGAATCGCGCTGATGGTCAGACCGTCGTTCAGCGGCTGCGTCGCGGACCAGGTCGCGCCGCCATCGCTGCTGCGCTCGAAGTGGACCGTCCATTGGCTCGGAACCGCGGCCGTCTCGCTGCTCGTCGGGCAGAGGAAG
This sequence comes from Chthoniobacter sp., assembly GCA_034667665.1. Taxonomy (GTDB): domain Bacteria; phylum Verrucomicrobiota; class Verrucomicrobiia; order Chthoniobacterales; family Chthoniobacteraceae; genus Chthoniobacter. Next base: position 53,740 of record JAXDQW010000089.1, on the reverse strand, counting down.
TCGCCGTTGGCGAGCTGCACCGGCTTGTTTTTGATCGGGCCGAGGATGCCCTCGGGCAGCCGCCGCGCTGCGCTCCAGGTTTTGCCGTCGTCGTTGCTCGTGCGGAGCAGTCCCCACCACGCGCTGGGACTCGGCCCGACTTTGTAAAAGAGCAGCAGCGGTCCGGTCCTCGGCTGAAAGAGCACGGGGTTCCAGCTCGGGTGCCGCTGGCCGTCGGGCTGCTCGCCGTTGGCGACTTCAACCGGCGGCGTCCAGTGGCCGTCCGCGTGACGGGACAGCCAGATGCCCACGTCGGGGGCACCTTCGCGAGTGCCGCCAAACCAGGCCGCCACGAGACCGCTCTTCGTTTCGACAATGGTCGAGGCGTGGCAGCTCGGGAACGGCGCGCTTTCGTAAATGAACTCCGAGGAGAGCAAGCCGGGCTCCGGCTCCCCGGCGCGCAAGCAGGGCGTGAAGAGGGTGGCGAGCATGATGAGGAGACGTGGCTTCATGGAGATCCGGGGAAGGGAGAGATCACGAGCGGGGCTCGAGCTCGCTTGGGTCGCGCGGTTTGACAAAAAGAATCAGGATCGCGCTCAGCAGGGCGACGGCGGCGGAAATCAGAAACGCGATCGAGAAAGGGATGCCGTGGTCGCGCATCCAGCCGAGCAGCACGGTGGCGCCCGCACCGGCGCTGATGCTCACCATGTTCATGAAGCCGTAGCCCGTGGCGCGATGCTCGGGGCGCGCGATCTGGCAGAGGATCGGCATGTTGTTGCAGTCGAAAAAGCCCCAGCCGATGCCGAAGAGGATCATGAAACCGACCGCCGCGCTGAGGCTCCACGCGTAGCCGAGCCCGAGCAGCGCGGGCACGAGCAGCATCGTGCCGATGGCGCTGGCGAGGATGCGCCCGCGCGAAGTGGTGCGCATCCAGAGATCGGCCAGGCTGCCGCCGAGCAGCACGCCGACGAACGACGCGAGCTGGATATAGCCCGTCGCGGAGAGGCCCGCGGGCCCTTCCTTGAGTTGGAACCGATCGGCGAGAAACGTCGGCAGCCAGTTTTTGGTCACCCAGCCCGCGATGGCGGGCAGCGTGAAATAGATGACCAAAATCCAAAACGCCGGCTGGCTCCAGAGCGCGCGCAGGGTGTCGCCGATGGTAACCGCCGGTTTCTTCGCCGTGTCCGCCCCCTCCGGTTGCGAAGCGTCTTTGAGCCCGATCGCCAGGACCACGGCGTAGAGCACGCCCGCGCCCCCGAACCACGTGAAGCAGTTCCGCCAGGTGCTCATTTGCGCGATGTAGCCGCCGATCCCGCCGAGGGCCAGACCCGCATAGATGCCCGTCTGGTGCACGCCGATGGCTCGCGCACGCGTGCTTCCCTGGTGAAAATCCGCGATTAGCGCCAGCGCCGCCGGGATGTAGAACGCCTCGCTGATGCCCATCAGGGCGCGATAGAAAAGCATCTCGTGATAGGTGTTCGCGTGGCCGGTCAGATACGTCACTCCCGACCAGACGAAGAGACTCCCGATCACGGTCCAGCGCCGATTGAACCGATCCGCGATAAAGCCGCCGATCGGGCTCAGCAGCGCATAGACCCACATGAAGACGGCCATCAACGTGCCGAAATCCTGGTCGCTGCCGATGCTCGGAATATCCGCGCGGATCGAGGCGCGAATCGTCGAGAGCATCTGGCGGTCGAGGTAGTTGAGCATTGCCACCGGCCAGAGCATGGCGACGACAGCCCAGGCGTAGCCGGATGTGCGGGAGGCAGGCGAGGTCATGCGGAAGGACGGAATCCCGGAAAGAACATCAAACACCCAACATCCAACACCCAACGTCCAATAGACCCACGCGCAGCGTTCATTGAATGTTGGGTGTTGGATGTTGGGTGTTGGATGTTCATCACCCGGGGCTGGATGTTCATCGCCCGGTGCGGGGGTTACGCAGGTAGTAGAAGTGCCCGTCTTCAGCGCCGCCGAGGAAATCGGGAATGCCGTCGCCGTTCCAATCTACCACCGCGGGGCTGACATCGTGGCCTTCGATGTTTCGCGGATCGAGCTGACCCATGTCCTTGAACAGCCATTTTCCATCGCGGGCGTCCACCTGGCGCAAGAAATTCGCGTTCTTGGAATTCAGCAGCAGATCGAGCTTCCCATCGCCGTCCCAATCGACGGCGCACAGCTTGCGCCGTCCGCTCTTGCCGGCGGTCCCGCTATTGAGGCGAAGCGGATGGCCTTTCTCGTCGCAGAACACGCGCTGCGGCGCGAGCAGCACCAGTTTGCCGTCGCGTTTGGCCCGCTCGAAAAAGGCGAGGTATCCTTCCTGGTCGAGGATCACCAGGTCCACCAAGCCGTCCTGATTCCAGTCCACGGCGACCGGAGTCGTGCGCCATTGCGTGAGCAGCTCCGCGCCCTGCGGACGCAACCAGCCCCAGGCCAGCGCCGGTTGCGGGCCGTTCCATTCGACTTCGATCGGTTGCGCGGCCGCGAGCTGCGGAGCGGTGCGCGTGCCGATGTTGCGGAACCAGATCACCTTGCCCCAGATCGAATTGACGAGGAGATCGGGCAGGCCGTCGCCGTCCCAATCCGCGACCGTTTGCGTCGTGTAACCCCACTTCGCCTCCGCCGGGCCCTGGATGCTCCCGTTCGGCCCGGCCATGATGCGGATCACTTCGCGGTCGGCCTGGAGAAATTGAGGCGCGGCCCACTTCGGCTTTTCCACTCCGGGGCCGCTCAGGTTTTCGAAAAAAGCGATATAGCCCGCGCTGTTGCCACAGATGATGTCGTTGTCGCCGTCCCCGTCCCAATCGACCCCGAACGGCGTCGCGAGCGCGCCGAACTTCACGTCGTCGGCTTCCTGTCGAAAATAGCGCGGCGGTAGAAAGACCGGGGTGTGATCGGCGGAAAGCTTGCCCGTGTTTCGGAGGAAGGCCACCCTTCCGTCCTCGTCGCCGACGATCAAATCCACCTTGCCGTCCTTGTCCCAATCGATCGCCGCCGGGGTGATCATTTCCAAATCCATGGCCAGCGGCTGACCCTCCGGCGTGGTGAGTTTCCGCCCCGGCGCGTAGAGCGGTTCCGTGCGCGTGCCGATGTTCTCGAAGTAGGTAAAACTGTCGCGGAACTCGCCGCAGATCAGGTCGAGATCGCCGTCGCCATCGAAGTCCGCAAAGTTCGGGCAAGGCCAGCCGAATGTCTCGAGCGGCGCCTTGCCGGCCATGACTTTGACAGGCTGATCGTAAACCGGCGCCGTCGTCGTGCCGGTGTTGCGAAGGAAATAGACAAAGCCGCGGAGCGGCCCCTTCTGCCATTGGCCGCTCGCATCGTAGGCGTTGTCCCAACCGTACTCGCCCCAGTCGTCGGCACCGACGATGATGTCGAGCTTTTCGTCGCTGTCGAAGTCCACGAGCCGCCAGAAATTTCCGCGCACCTTGCTCGGATGGACGTTGGTGGGAAGCGGCAGCTTGGCGGGCTCGCTCAAGCCGCTTTTGAGAAAATCTGGATACTCCGCGCCGGGGGTGAGCACGCGCGGCTTTCCATCGACGAAGCTGACCTGGGCGAACTGGATCCCGCGGCTGATGCGGCGGCCGGGTTTGAAGAGTGGCAGGGGAGCTTTTGCGGTGTCCCCGGTCGCATTTTGAAATACGTAGGTTCCGTTGTTGGGCGAATCGGGACAATCCACGACCAGGTCGAAGTTTCCGTCGCCGTCGAAATCCATGGGCAGGGGAAACGCCCACAACCCGACGCCGAGATCCACCGTCAGGCCGGGATGATTGTATTTGATTCGCTCCAATGCGGGCGGTGCCGGCGCGTCCTGAGCCCGTGCGCAAAGGGCGGCGGCAAGAAAGAGCGCGATTGCGGGGGGAAGCTTCATGAGCCTGGCGCATTCAGCCCCCGCGCCGTTCAAATCACAAGTGTTGACCAGGCCCGGCCATCTCTGGACCGCTCTTAACTTTCCTGAAAATCCGAGCTGCCGGACAAAACGCCGCGATGTCGGGGGCAAGTCACACCCATCGCCACGGCGGGGCGCCGCTCCGCGGCTAGGTTTCGCCGAAGACGTACTTCGTGAGCTGGTCGATCGTCGCGGTCTGCGCGGAGATGGTCCATTTCACGAGGTCGCCAATGGATAGGATGCCGACCGTCTCCTCGCCATCCACCACCGGCAGATGGCGCACCCGTTCCTCCGTCATCAAGCGCATGCAATCTCCCACGGTGTCCTCGGGCTGCGCCACGATCGGTTGGCGGGTCATGATTTCCCCGACCAGGGTGTCCTTGGAGGATCGCCCCTTCAAAATGACCTTGCGAGTGTAGTCGCGCTCGGTGAGCAAGCCTACCAGTTTCCCCCTTTCGAGCACGGGCAGCGCGCCGATATTCCGTTCCGCCATCAACGCGATCGCCTCCAGAACGGTCGCGGTCGGTGGAATGGACCAGAGGACTGCATTTTTCTCGCGTAAAATGGCGCTGACGGTGCCGGTAGTTTCCATAAAGGGGGGATTTTGCGGCGATCCTGCGGGCGCGAAGAGGGGGATTCAAGAAAACTTTCGGAAGGCAAGCGAGTGAGGCTGGGGCCGGCGTGGCGGCGCGGGCGAGAGTGCTCAGTGCTCAGTGCTCAGTGCTCAGTGACTGCCTCACCTCACCAACATTCCACTGATCAGTGATTACTGAGCACTGAGCACTGAGGACTGAGCACTGACTACTTCCTCCCCTCAATGAAGTGCCGCGGGCTTCGGACCCCAAACCCGCGCTTGACTCGCTCTCCGCGCGCGGCGAAGGCGGGCGCGTGCCCATCGTCCTCCTTCTGTGCCTGCTCCTGGTCGGCCCCTTCATCAGCGTCGCCGGCACCACTCCGCTCGCCGGCGGGTGGGAGCAATGGGATGGATGCACGCTCGTGCCAGATCACTACTTCGATGGCGACAGCTTTCCGGTAACGCACGAAAACCGCCTCTTCGTGCTGCGTCTTTACTCCGTCGATGCGCCGGAGACTGCCACCTCCTACGAAGCGCGCTTGCGTGAGCAGTCCGCCTATTTCGGCGTGACGAACGAGCAGACCCTCCGCGCGGGTGCGGAAGCGAAGGAGTTCACGGCGAGATTCTTGGCGAAGCCATTCCGGGTCATCACGCGGCTCAAGACCGCGCCGGGGGCAAGCCGCATCGAACGGCGTTACGCCATCGTTGAACGCGACGGCCAGCGGCTCGACGGGGCGCTGGTGCAGGCGGGGCTTGCGCGGGTCACCGGCGAGATTCCGGAATTCCCGGATGCCGAAGCCGGTGCGCAACGGGAAAGTGAGCTGCGCTCGCTCGAACAAAGAGCGGCGCAGGATCGGAAAGGTCTTTGGGCGCAGTCGCAGCGCACGGATCGACGCGCTCCCTGGCTGGAAACGGTGAAGCGGCGCCTCAAACCCGGCGGTTCGCTTCCCACGCCGCACAAAGTGAAGCTGAACAGCGCCACCCGTTCCGATTTGGAATCGCTGCCCGGGATCGGCCCGAAGACCGCCGAGGAAATGATCCGCGCGCGTCCGCTGCACAGCTTCGAGGAACTCGACCAGGTGCACGGCATCGGCCCCAAGAAAATCGCAGCCCTGCGCGATCTGGTGAGCTTCGAGTAGCAATCCCCGGTTGCACCACGAACATGCCTGCGTATCGCGCTCTGCTGGTCGCCGCCCTGCTCCCCCTGGCCGCCGAGGCGGAATTCATGGCTCCCGAGCAGGCGCCGATCGGACCGCTGATCAAGGATGCTCAGGCCAGCCGCGATGCCAACCCGGCCAGCGCTGACGGCCAGTACACGCTGGCCCGGATTCATTACCTCGCCTTTTCTCGCGGAGCGAAAACGGTGCCGGTGCTGCGGCCGGCCGAGCCCGGCGGCAAGCCTGTCGTTGCCGAGAATTGGATGATCGAAGCGGAACTCTACGGGGCCCGGCAAAAGCGCGCCGAGGAGCTGGCGCTCAAGGACATCGGAGAACGCGGACCGAAACCCTCATCGGAGAAGGCCTCCGCCTTCGAGGAGGCCCGGGGCAAGCGCGCCCGTCAGCTCGAAGAAAAAAACTGGCGGCCGACCGGCGACCTCCCCGCGCCGGAGATGACTTCCCACGCTCGCGAAGCGGCGGTCGGCTTTCACGAGGCGCTCCGCCTGGAACCGAAGAATGGCCTGTACTTGCTCGGGCTGGCCTCGCTCACCGAGCAGTTCGCCGCCTGGGCGGCCACGGAGAAAATAGCGAATCTGCCCGCCGAACTGCGCGCCCTGACGCCGGCGTCCGCGCGCGACCTCTATTTGCAGTCCTTCCGATCCGCGTTCGCCGGCGAGGCCAGGCTGCAATGGCTGCCGTCGAGCGGCATTGCCAGCCTGGTGAGCCATGAGGCGGGCGAGGCTTTCCTGCGCCTCGCCGAACGCGATCGGGCGAAGCTCAAGCCGCCGGACCTCGCCGCCATCAAGGAAGTGACCTCCGCCTTGAAGAAACTCAAGAAACTGCCCATGGGCGCGATCACCCCGATCGTCTTTTCGCTGAAGCCCGCGGCGCGCCTCGGTCCGTTGCTTGCGCCGCGGACGCGCGTCGATTTCGACCTCCGCGGATACGGTCCGCGCGAGCGGTGGCCCTGGGTCCGGCCGACCACCGCTTTTCTCGTCTGGGATCCCGAAGGACGCGGCGCGATCACCTCGGGGCGGCAGCTTTTCGGCAGCTACACTTTCGAGATCTTCCGCCGCACCGGCTACGATGCGCTCGCCGTGCTCGACGACAATGGCGACGGGACGCTCACCGGCGAGGAGCTGCGCGGCGTCCGGGCCTGGTTCGATACGAACAGCGATGGGCGTTCCTCGGCCGGCGAAATGCGCGACCTTTGTGAGCTCGGGATTATCGGCATCGCCACCCGCCCGGCGGCGCAGGAAGACTCCCAGCCCATGAATTCGCGCGGCCTCACCTTGCGCGACGGCCGCACCCTGCCGACGTGGGACTGGGTCGCCGAGCCGGCGCGTCGCTGAGCGCCTGCGCCCGCCCAGGAGATCCTCGAGGCGAAGATCGGCCTTACCCCTTCACGCTGACGAACGGCGTCGAGGACAAATCGATCCACAACCCGAACGACTTCCGACTCGCCGGTTTCGCCTGGCCGCGCGGGGCAGGCTGATGCCGGGGGCAGGCATGATCGCGGCGGAAAATGCCCTTGCGTCAGCTCGCGCGGCCGCCTCGCCGGAACCGCGGCCCCGCCCTTTTCCCTTGGCAATTATCAAATTGCTTCGCTAGCTTCGGCGCTCTTTGCATGAAACAACTGCTGCTTCTCATCGCGCTTCTGCTCCTGAGTGTCTCCGGCGCGCGCGCGCAATTCGGCAGCTTCGGCGATGTGCCCATCGAAATTAACGCCGAGGAAACCCGTTTTGAAGGCGGGATCGCGGTGGCTGATCGGGACGTCGTCATCCGCTACGGTGGGACGACGATTTATTGCGAATATGCGCAGTACAATCCCGACACCCGCGACGTGCTCGTCCAGGGAAGTGTGCGGATCTATCGCGACGGCCAGCAGTTCACTGGGGAACGGGCCCTTTACAACCTCGAAACCAAAGTGCTGCAGGCCGCCGATTTCCGGGGCAACTTCACGCCGTTCAACTTCGGTGGCGACACGCTCAGTTCCATGGGCAACAACGCCTATCTCGTCAAAGGCGGAATCTTCACGACCAGCGATTCGTCGAAGCCGGATTTCGTGATCAAGGCGCGCACCGTGCGCATCTATCCGCACGACCGCATCATCTTCCAGAACGCCCGCCTCTACATCGGCAAGACCCCGGTGTTCTGGTACCCGTATCTGTATCAGTCGCTGAACAAGGAGCAGAGTTTCACGATGTCGCCCGGCTACAGCAGCGTGCTCGGCGCGTCTTTGCTCACCCAATACACCTTCCCGCTCGCGGAGAACATGTCCGGCAAGATCCGGCTCGATCTCTTCAGTGAGCGCGGCATCGGTCTGGGCTTCGAAGCGCGCTGGCAGGAAGGCGGCGCGGTGGCGGCGGACAGCAATCTGACGAGCGTGACCGAGACCAATTCCCAAGCCGAGGAGCGCGAGCGCAAGCATGGCAAGGGCTGGGGACGCTTCCGCAGTTATATCATCGACGATGCGAATCCCGGGACGAACAAGACCGCCCTCGCCCGGGAAGGCATCGATAGCACCCGCTATCGCGTTTCCCTCCAGGATCGCACCTACTGGACGGAGGACATCTATTCGTCCATCGACATCAACAAGCTCAGCGACCGCAGGTTTTTGCAGGACTTCGCGCCGGGTGAATTTCGCCAAAACCCGAATCCGGACAATGCCGTTTCGCTGGTCAAGTGGAACGAAAACTACACGCTGAGCCTGCTCGCGCGAAAGCAGATCAACGAGGATTTCGACGGCACCGAGCGCCTGCCCGAGGGCGCGCTGGACGTCAAGCGGCAGCCGATTTTCGGCAAGAGCGGCCTCTTTTACGAAGGCGAGACGAGCGCCGGCTATCTGAAGCGCAATTTCGCCGACGACTCCCTGTTTCCGGATTACGAAACGTTTCGAGCCGACACCTTCCACCAGATCTCCCGGCCGGGAACGTATGGCGGCTGGCTGTCGCTGGTTCCGCGGGTGAGCGTCCGCGGCACTTACTATCAGGACGGCGGCTTCACCGAACAGGTGGTTCGCACGGTGGAGACCGAGAATGATGTCATCGATCCCGTGACTGGCCTTCCTGAAATCGATCCCGCGACGGGCCAGAAAAAGACGACCAAGACGTCGGTGACCACCACTTCGGAGAAACTGCGGCTGGAAGGTTCCGTCTTCCGGCCGGTGGTCAACGCCGGGCTGGAGGCTTCCTTCAAGTTCTCCAAAGCCTACGACGGGGTGCAGTCGCGCGCCTTGGGCCTCGACGGCCTGCGCCACGTGGTGCAGCCGTATATGAACGCGTCGTTCACCTATACCGGCGAGGATCCGGACCACATTCTTCAGTTCGACCGGCTGAATCGCTCGACCCAGCTTCCGCCGGTGGACTTCCCGCAATTCAATTCCATCGATTCGATCGACAACTGGTCCGTGGTCCGGCTCGGCCTGCGCAACCGGCTGCAAACGCGCCGCGACAATCTCACCTTCAGTTGGCTCGAGTTAAATACCTTCTTCGACGTCAACATCGACCGGCCCGATTTCGGCAGTCTGATGCCGCTGTCGGATTCGGGCACGTTCTCGAATCTCTTCAACCGCCTGCGCTGGACGCCGGTGCCCTGGGTCAACTTCCAGTTGGATTCGCAACTTCCCGTCTTTGACGAAGGCTTCAGCGAGGTCAACACCTCGGCCACCTTCCTGGTCAACAGCAATATCCAGCTCAGCCTCGGCCATCGCTATATCTCCGGGAACACTCAGTTTGCGGACAGCAGTCTGATCAACGTGGGCGGGTATCTGCGCCTGGGCGAGAACTGGGGTTTCAGCTTCCGGGAAGTTTATGAATATACCGACAGCGTGCTCGAGGGGCAGCGCTACGAATTGCACCGTGATCTCTCGAGTTGGGTGGCCTCGCTCGGCGTCGTCGTCCGCGACAACGGCGGGGTCAAGAAGGCGGGCAGCAACAGCACCGAGGAATTCGGTCTGCTCCTCACCTTCACCCTCAAAGACGTGCCCGGCGTTCGCGTCCCCTTCACCTTCGACCCTGAAGACCTGAGCGGCAGCGGTTCGGGTAAGAATCAATAACGGTGCCGGGGGCGGGGTGGGGGATGGAAGTGCGGGAATCACCGCACGCCGCTTCCCAACCGCTCGAGCCCCGCGCCTACTCTTCTCTTGCGCTGCTCAGAGCCCTCCCGCTTAATCCCCCGCCTTCTCCGCCCGCCCGGCCCCGCGCCGGCGCGGGGAAGCTCTAATCATCCCAACATCTAAAACATGGATCTCTGCATCATTGGTTCCGGCTATGTCGGTCTCGTTTCCGGCGCGTGTTTTGCCGAAGTCGGCCATCACGTGGTCTGCGTCGATAACGACCAGCGAAAAGTGGACGCACTCCAGGCGGGCAAGATCCCCATTTACGAGCCCGGGCTCGAGGACCTGGTGCATCGCAATGTCGCGGCGCGCCGACTTCGCTTCACCAATTCCATCGAGGATGGAGTGGATCATTCGCAGATCGTCTTCATCGCCGTGCCCACTCCGCCGCAGGCCGACGGCAGCGTCGATCTGACTTACATCGAGCGCGTCGCCCGCGAGATCGCCGGCGTCCTCAAGCCGGGGCAATACCGCGTCGTCGTGGATAAATCGACGGTTCCGGTGAAGACCGGCCAGAAGGTCGCCGACACCATCCGGCGCTACAACAAAGACGCCGAGTTCGACGTGGTTTCCAATCCGGAGTTTCTGCGCGAAGGCTGCGCCGTGCCCGATTTGATGAACCCCGACCGGGTGGTCATCGGCAGCGCGAGCCAAAAGGCCACCGACCTGATGAAGCAGGTCTATGAGCCGTTCAAGGCGCCGATCTTGGTCACCGACGTGAATAGCGCCGAACTGATCAAGCACGCGGCCAACTCCTTTCTCTCCCTGAAAATCAGCTACATCAACGCCGTCGCCGCCATCTGCGAAGCGAGCGGCGCGGACGTGGAGATGGTGGCCGACGGCATCGGCATGGATCGCCGCATCGGTCGCAACTTCCTCAACGCCGGCCTCGGCTACGGCGGCAGTTGCTTTCCGAAAGACGTCAAGGCGTTCATTGCCATCAGCAAGCAACTCGGGACGCCCTTCAAGCTGCTCGAGGAGGTCGAGCGCATCAATGTGAACCAGCTCGCCCGCTACATTGCCAAGATCCGCGAGGCGTTGTGGGTCTTGAAGGACAAGAAGATCGCCGTGTGGGGCCTGACCTTCAAACCGGATACCGACGACGTGCGCAGTTCGGTCGCCATCGAACTCGTCAACCAGCTTGTGGCTGAAGGCGCCATCGTGACGGCCTACGATCCCAAGGGCGCCGAGAAAGCCGTGGAATGGAAGCTCATCGACCCGGCGAAGGTGAAACTGGCCGCGACCCCGCTCGACGCCGTGGATGGCGCCGAAGCGCTGCTCCTGGCCACGGAGTGGAAGGAGTTCAAGAACGTCGATTTCTCCGAGGTGAAAGCGCGCATGCACACCCCGATGGTTTTTGACGGGCGCAATCTCTTCAACCCGGAGACCATGCGCGGCCTTGGCTTCACCTACTACGCCGTCGGCCGGTCGTTTCCGACGGAGGAGTAGCAGGAGAAGACGCGGAGAGGGGGGAGAGGCGGAGACGCGGAGACGCGGAGACGCGGAGACGCGGAGACGGTCGCTTTCTCCGCGTCTCCGCGTCTCTCCTTTTCTCCGCGTCTTCTGGTTGCGGCTACCCGCCCGTTCCGGTTAAGATACTCCCCGGTGCCAGGGCCCCGCGCATGCCATGAACCCACGCCAACTCACCGTTCGCGCGCTCCTCGAGTGGGAAAAGGGGCGCATTTTTTCGGACGAAATCCTGCACACCGTTTTCGAGCAGGAGCGGCTGAGCCCGTTGGATCGGGCGTTCATCATGGAAACGTTTTTCGGGGTGCTGCGGAATCTCAGCCGCCTCGATTTCCTCGTCGTGCAACTCCGGGAGGGCCAGATTGACCCCGGCACCCGCGCGATTCTCCGCCTCGGGCTTTACCAGATTTTTCACATGCGCACCGCCGCGCATGCCGCGGTCAATGAGACCGTCGAGCTCAGTGGTCGCGCGCGCGGTTTGGTGAATGCCGTGCTGCGGCGGGCGCTGCGCGAGCAGGAAGCGCTCGAGAGCGCGCTGGCGCAGGCGCCGCTGGCGGTGCGGACTTCGCACCCTGGGTTCCTCGTCACGCGCTGGCAGGCGGCCTTTGGGCACGAAGCCGCCGAGCGGCTCTGTGCCTGGAACAACCAGCCCGCCGAACTGCACGTCCGCGCCAACGAACTCAAGGTCACCCCCGGCGAGTTGCTGCGCGCCACGCCGGAGGCCGAGCCTTCGGTGGCCCATCCGCTCATGATCAAGGTGCGCACCATTCCCTTTTCCTGGATCGCCCACGGACTCTGTTATGTGCAGGACCCCAGCACGCTGCTCGCCTGCGACCTGCTCGGCCCACAGCCCGGTGAACGGGTGCTCGACGCCTGCGCCGCGCCCGGCGGGAAGACGAGTTATCTCGCGCAACTCATGCGCAACGAGGGGCGGATTGTGGCCTGCGATATCTACGAGAGCCGCCTCGCGCGCCTGCGCGAAAACCTCCAGCGTCTCGGCGTGACCAACACCGAAATCCTGATGCACGATTGCATGCAAGCCGGCCCTCCGCTCGAGTCCGCCAGCTTCGACCGGATCCTGGTCGATGCTCCGTGCAGCAACACGGGCGTGATTCGGCGCCGGATGGACGTCCGCTGGCGGCTCTCGGATGAGGATTTTATCCGGATGCCCGCGCAGCAACTGGCCCTCGTGCGTCGCTCCGCCACGCTGCTCAAGCCGGGCGGGACGCTGGTTTACAGCACCTGCAGCCTGGAGACGGAGGAAAACGAAGGCTTTGTCGAGCTGGCGCTGAGGGCGGTTCCGGAGCTGCGCTTCCTAGAAAGCCGCCGGACGCTGCCGTTTGTCGATAGCGTCGATGGAGCCTTTGCGGCGAAGTTCAGGCGGGTGTAGCCGCCCGTTTGGAGTGAGGATCATGAGGCGAGGCGGATCCGTGTCCTGGCACCCAGGCATGAATGGCGACAAGATGCCGAGAGGGTGATTATTATCATCACTCGACCGGAACGACCGTCAGCCTGACCGTCTCGTTGACGATGGCCACCCGAGAGGGTGAAATGTTCAGCAAATCGAGACCCTCTTAACGCCACGACGGCAATAGCTTACGCTTCCATTTAGAGCGTTCGATAATTTTGTTTTGACCGGCCCTCAAAAGCTGCGAAGACTAACTTCGCCCCCCGAAGTTTCCGCGTCCTATTATTCTCCCCCGGACCCCCAACAGTTACCATACTTGCGCACGTCACGTGTGCCTTGGCGGCGTGTCGCCATCACGGCGACTCGGTCCGCTGAATTGATCTTTTCCGCCCCAGTTTTGCGCCGTTTCCAAGCCCAGCCCGATCCCAACTTATGAAGCGTCTTCACTCCTCCACACCCAGCGTTTCCCTTCACAAGCCGCGCGCGCTGAGCATTTCTCTCGGTCGATTCTCCTCCGCAATGGCGGTTTGCGCCGCCTTGATGGCCGGCGCGAGCGTCGCCAAAGCCGCGCCGATCACCTGGACCGGCACGACCAGTACTGATTTTGAGCTCGGGTCAAACTGGGGAGGCACCGCTCCAACCGACGATCTGGTGACGGACATCGGGCTGTTTACGGGCGCTGCAACCGCCAACCAGCCGTCTTTGACCAAGACCCGCGCGATTAATGGCCTTCGTTTCGATACCGACGCCTGGACGCTCAGCGGCGGCGCGTTTACGTTGAACTTGGGGGCGGGCGGGATCAATGCCGGCGCGCAGATCACGGGGACAAACACGATCTCCGCCACACTCGGCATCGGCGCCGCGCAGACGTGGCAGGTCGGGACGGGCGGGACGATGGCGGTGACGGGCGACGTCACCGGCACCACCTTCGGCATCATCAAGTCCGGCGGAGGCGCGCTGACCCTCAGCGGCATCGTCGGCATCGGCAGCGGCGGCTTTGCCGTGAATGGAGGCACCCTCACTCTCACCAATACCGGCAATACCTTCACGGGGAATATCACCGTGGATGGCAGCACCAGCGTGCTGGCCTTTGCTGGGTCGGGTGGGGTCAATGGCGATCCGCTCGCTCTGGGCTCGGGCAGCAAGAGCATCACGCTGACCAACGGTGGCGCGGTCAGCCCGACTTCCAGCTCAAACCCGAGCAGCACCAATACCAAGAGTTTTGCCATCGGCACGGGAGGCGGCACCTTCAATGTGGCCACGGGAGTCGCCTTCACCCTGGATGACGCGACCCAGCTCAGTGGGGCGGGAGATCTCACCGTGACCGGCTCCGGGACCGGCACGGTGATCCTCGGCCAGACCGGCGTCGGCTTCGCCACCTTCACGGGTAACACCATCGTCAACTCCGGCACGCTCCGTCTGGCCAACGTCAATGCCGCCGGGAGCACCGCCGGCCAAACCATCACTGTTAATAGCGGCGGCTCGCTGGACCTTCAGGCGCTGCTCATCCCGCAGAACATCACGATCAACGGCACCGGAGCCGGCGCCGGGGGCGCACTGATCAGCGGGACCGCCGGCAGCGTGGCGGGCACCGTGACCCTCGCCGGCAATGCCAGCATTGGCGGCGCTGGCACCCTGACCATCGCCACCGTCATCGGTGAAAGCAGCGCGGGCCTTACTTTGACCAAGGTGGGTGCGGGAAACACCGTGCTGTCCGGAGCCTCGCCCAACACTTACACCGGTCTGACCACGGTCTCCGCGGGAACTTTGACCCTGGGCAAGACGGCCGGCGTGAATGCCATCGGTGGCAATCTGACCGTGGCCGGTGGCGCGGTCAGTTTGAATGCCAACGATCAGATCCCCAATACCGCGGCGGTGGCGGTCAGTTCCGGGAGCTTCGATTTTAATGGCAAGAGCGAAACCATCTCCAGCTTGACGCTGACGGGCGGGACCACCCAAACGACCGGGGCCACTGGCCAACTCGTCACGGTCACCAATGCCGTGAGCCAGAACGCCGCGAGCTTGACGATCAACAGCGGCACGCAGTGGAGCTCAAATTCGCTGAGTAACACTGGGAGCACCACCCTCATGGGAGGCAACAACGCCGTTAACGAAACCCTTTACACCGTGGGCTCGGGCGGGCTGACCATGAGTGGCGCCACGTTCACGATCAACCCCGCGACGACGGCTGGCAATCTCGGCGGCCGGCTGATTCTCAACGGCGACGTCACCGTGACCGGGACCGCTGCCTCCACGTTTGTCATCGGAACGGGCACTTCCACCCTGGCCCCGCGTGTGGACCTGGGCACCGGCCCCACCCGAACCTTTACCGTCGCCGATGCCACCAGCAGCGCGGCGACGGATCTCACCGCCGGAATCGCGCTTGTTGGAACCAGCGGCCTGACCAAGACCGGTCCCGGCACCATGGTCCTCTCCAATGGCGTGGGCAACACCTTCACCGGCCCGACCCCCTTGACGGCGATCTCCATCAACCAAGGCACGCTCGGAGCAACCAACGACAACCAGCTCGGCAACGCTGCCAACGGGATCACCCTCACCACTGGCGGCGCCTTTTCCGTCCCGAGCGCCGCCACCCTCACTCTGGGCGCGACTCGCGTTATTACCGTCGGCACGGGCGGCGGCACCCTCGATGTGCAAGGCACTCCCACGACGGGCAAACTATTGATGGGCACGGCTGGGCAGTTGGTGGGCAGCACAAGCCTCACCAAGACGGGCCCGGGCGATTTGCAGATTAGTGCGGCCAATACCGGCTTCACCGGCTCGGTCAACGCGAACGGTGGCGTCATCGAGCTGCAAAACGCCCAGGCTCTGGGCACGACGCCTCCCTTGATTACTTTGACGGGCGGCGAAGTGGCGGTCACCAACTCGACCTGGACGGGCAATCTGACCGCTGGCGTCGGCGGGGGAACGATCAGCGGAAACTCCGGCAACAGCACCTATTCCGGCACGATCACGGCCAGCAATCCGTTCAACTTCGGATTGCGTGACTTTCAAACGCCGGCCACGGGGCGTACCTTGACTGTCAGCGGCATTTTGACGGGCGCCAGCACCGTGACCCTGGTCGGCCCGACCGCCGGTGCTGGAACTTTGCTGTTAACCGCCAATACCTCCGGGTTCACCGGCGCCCTCTCCCTTAAAGCATTCGCCAACCTCCAGCTCGGCGGCGCCGCCAACAGCAGCACCCTGGCCAACGCGAACCTCGTTGATCTCTCCGGCGGCACGCTCACGATCCTTGGCGATGGTAACGGGCTGGCCACCCCTGAGCTGGCGGCCACGGTCACCGATCCGCTGACCTTGTCGGGGAGCAGCGCCATCACGGTGGGGAAGAGCGTGGCGGCTCAAGCGCTCAACAAGACCGTCGTTGCGAGCGGCGGGCTGACCACGAATGGCGCGTTCACCCTGACGGTGAACAACAACAACCAGTATGGGCTGAACCTCACCGGTGCCACGTCCATTACCACCGCTGCCCCGACCTTCTCGGTCGCGACCGCCACGGCCTCCAATCTCGTTCAAGGGCTGGCCCTCAGCGCTCCGGTAACCGGCGGCTTCGGCTTCAGCAAGGCGGGTGCTGGAACGCTGGTGCTGGGTAGTGCTCTCAACAGTTTTACCGGCGACATTAACATCACTCAAGGCACGGTCTCGATCGCGAGCGATACCGGTGCGGGCGCCACCAATGGCCTCGGCGCCGCCGCCAACCTGGTCGCGCTGACTCCCAGCACCGGCACCTCCGCCCTTCGCGCGACGGATAACATCACGACCGCGCGGGTGATCAAATTCGGCACGGCGTCCAATACCCGGGCCATTGAGGTCGTGGATGGCAAGACCCTCACTTTGACCAGCGCTTTCGATCTCTCGGCCGCGGCCAGCGCCTCCCTGGCGAAGAACGAAAACGGCATTCTTGCCATCGGCACCGATGCCGCCCCGGTGAGCAACCCAACCTGGACTGGCGCCATCAACATCAACGCAGGTGGGGTGAAGATCAGCCACGCCACCGCGCTTGGCTCGGGGGCGATTACCGTGACCAACCTCGGCTCGGCTCTGCAGCTCTCCGGCGGAATTACCATCGTCAATCCGGTGACGCTCAATGCCAACAGCAATCAATTCGGTGGCATCAACTCTGGTGGATCGATCCAAAGCGTTTCCGGGGTCAACATCTATAACGGGGCGATCACGCAGACGTCCGGGACCGCCGCCACCCTGGGCGCGGACCTTGGAGCCACCTTGAACTTTACGGGCACCTATTCCAGCCCGGGGGTCAATTCGATTGGTTTTCAAGGGGCGGGGACGATCAACTGGCAGGTCCCCCTGCATAATGCCGGGCAAGTGCTCAAGTTTGGGACGGGCACCTTCAATCTCAGCGCGGCGAGTCCTTTGTACGTCACCGCTTTGAATGTCAACGGCGGCACCTTCACCCTCAGCGGTGCGGGCACGTTCGGTTCCGCCGCAGTGGCAAATACCGTGACCTCGGGCGCGACGCTGAAGGTTGACGACACCGGCGCGGCTCCGGTCAACAACCGCCTTGGCGTCCTCCGGACCATGAACCTCGCGAGCGGCACCTTCCAATATGTCGCCAATGCCAGCGGCGCTTCGGTGGAGGGAATCGGCGCGCTGACCTCGAGCCATGGCGGCAACACCATCCAGGTGGATACCACGGCACAAAGCTCGACCCTCACCTTTGCCAGCCTCGCCTCGAACGTCGTCGCCGGTGGATCGACCCTGACCTTCAAGACGGCTGGCACCGGAGCCAACTTCGGCGCCACGAGTAACACGGTTCTCTTCACCACCGCCCCGACTTTAAGCGCGCCGAGCATCGGCATCATTCCCCGCGCCATCGTCATCGATGGCAACGGGACGAATTTTGCCACCTACAACAACACTGGACTTGCGGCCAATACTCTGGGTGTCCAGGCGCTGGCCAGTTATAACATTCCGACGATCAGTTCGACGACCAACGCCACCACCTCGGTGACGGTTGCGGATACCTCTGTGTTGACCCCCGGAATGGTCGTTTACGGCCCTGGAATCACCGCGGGAACGACGATCGCGAGCATTACCAACTCGACGACTTACGTCCTGTCAGCCGCTGCCTCCACGTCGGCTACGGCGAATCTCACCTACGGTACGACTGCCGACACCAACATCAACTCCTTCACCTCCTTGCGGTCGGCGGGTGAGAACATCAAGCTCGGGACCGGGTTTATGACCAATGGCAATGTGGTCAACTCGGCGACCCGCACCTTCGGCTCCATCAACCTGGCCGGGCCGGGCACGACGCTGAACTCGGGTGCCACCGGGGCCTCGAGCACCTACACCCTTGCCAGTGGCAACCTCCTGAGCACCGGCGCCGGGACCAATACGATCGGCGCGGGCGCCATCGTTGCCGGGGGAGCCACGGAAATCGGCCTGAACATTGGCGCGGGCAACACCCTGGTCGTCAACGGCGCGATCACCGGCGCGGCCAACGTCACCAAGGGCCTCGACGGGAACGTGACCTTCAACAGCAAGCAATATTTCAACACCGGCGCCAACTACTTTACGATCAACGGCGGGGGCACCGGGACTTTCACCCCAGGCACCAACAACACCGTGACCCTCGCCACGGGGATCAACAACACCCTCTTCCCCGGCGTGCAGGGCGCCACGGTCGGAAACTATCTGGCCGTCGGCCCCGGCGCGGCGCTCAATTTGAACGGAACGGCACAACTCGTGGGCGACTTGCGCTCGCCCAATAGCAACGCCTTCAGCGGGTCCGGTGGTATCATCACCACTTTGACCGGCGCCAGCACGCTGGTGAATGCCGGCGGCGTGGCGTCCAACTGGGGCGGCCAGATCACCGGGAACGTGTTCTTCGCCAAGAGCGGCAACAACGCGTTCAACATTTACAGTGACCAAACGTTCACTGGCGGCTTGTTGCTCATGGGCAACAACACGCAGCTCATTGATTCCGGCAAATTCTCGGGTCTGACCGCTTCGACTCCGATCAACCTCAACTTCGCCAACCTGACCATCTCCAACACGGGCACGGTCAATGATTTTAACCGCATCCCCGATGCGGTGCCGATCATTTCCAATGGCGGCAGCTTCACCTTCAATGGCCGGGCTCAGACCGTCTCCACGGAAACCCTGGGTGTTCTCAAGCTGGTCGGGGGCGCTGGACAAATCAATATGGTCGCCGGTGGCACTGGGGTGAATTCGGCGGAGCTCACCTTTTCCGGCTTCGACACCACCGGGGTGGACGGAACGATCAACCTGAACCAAAACTCCACGCTGGGAAGCGGCGTCCGCATTTCCTTCCTCAGTGCGCCCACTGTGATCAACGGCGTCACGCCCCAGTTTGAGTCCGGCGGCGGGAATCTCGCCACCTACATCCCCGGCATCGGCCTGGCGCAAATTGATGCCACGGGCGGTCCGGGTTATGACGCCACCACCACTCTGGCCATCACGAGCGGGCCCGCTTCGGCCATCCGAAATATCAAGCTTTCCGCCACTGGTGTCGTCCCCGATGGCGGTCTGTTCCTCAACTCCCTCCACGCGAACAGCCAAAATGTCACCTTTGGCACCAACGCCTCCGACACCCTCACCCTGACCTCGGGCGTGCTGATGGGCACCGGCGCCTTCAGCATCGGTGCCACGGTGGACAGTGGCAGGTTGACCGCGTCGGGGGGCGCCATTACCCCGGCGGCCGCTGTGAACAACGCCAACGGCAACGTGCCCCTCTACGCCTATTCCGGTTCGGGCACGCGCACCATCAACTCGCGCATCGTGGACCCGAATGGCAGCGCCAATTTGCGCCTGATCATTAGCACCTACAACGCCGCCTTTTATAGCCTGACCAATGGAGCCAACAGCTACAGCGGCGGCACGGTGGTCAACGGCTGGTTCGGCAATAGTCCCACCAACAGCGGGCTGACTCTGAATGGCGCAGCCGGCCAGGTCGTGGTGCCCGCGGGCGGGCTGACCCTGAATCATGCCCTTGTGACCGAAGTGACCAATGGCGGTCAGATCAACCCCGCCAACGTCGTGACTCTCAACGGCGGTTCGACCCTCACTTTGGTTCTGGCCAATACCCTCAACAGCCTGGTCTTCAACAACATTGGCGATGTTACCAATCCGACTGTCGCGACGGGCGGCGTGCTCTCGCTGACCAATCCGACACCCATCTCGGTGATCCTGCCGAGCAACCCGGCCACCGTGGCCACGATCTCGGGCACCCTGGACTTCGCCAACGCCTCGAAGACCATTTTTATCGATCCGACGACGGTCAATGGCCAGGCCATCGCTCCGCTGACCGCGGGTCTGAACATCACCGCCGTCATCCAGAATGCCGGACAGATTGTCAAAACCGGTCTCGGCAATCTGCAACTGACCTCGACGACCAGCGCCTTCACGGGCGGGGTCAATCTCAGCCAGGGCGGCTTGATCATCAGCGGCAACAGCGCTCCGTCCACCGTGGGCAGCACCGTCACTGCCGGTCCGCTCGGCACCGGGACGCTGACCATTGGAGCCAACACCACGCTTTTGGCGGGGGCGGCCAGCACCGTGGCCAATCCGGTGACCGTCTCGGGCAACTTCACTTTCGACGGCATCACCAATCTGACCCTCAACGGCAACGTCGCGCTGCCGTCCGCCAATACCGCCATCACGGTGGCGGCCCCGCAAATGACCGCCACCTTTGGCGGGGTGCTCTCCAATGCCAGCGCCAGCCTGACCAAGAACGGCTTGGGAATCCTGGTGCTGGGCAATAACAATACCTACGGCGGCGGGACGACTCTCAACAGCGGCACCCTCCAGGTGACCGCCCCCAACCCCTTAGGCACCGGCTCCGTAACGATCAACGGCGGCCTGCTCCAGTTGAGGAGCAACACCGGATCCATCTTTGGGAACAATGTGACGCTCAGTTCCGGGTTGACCAACGCCTTCATCGACATTGCGCCGAATGGCGGTGCCCAGACCAACAACTCCTTTATCTTCGGCACTCTGACTTCGCAGCCGACCACGACCCTCAACGTTTCCGGCAGCAATGGCTACAAGCTCCAATTCACCGGGACCAATCTCACCACCGCGTTCCCCGCAACTCCTGCGACTTTCAATCCGGCCTCGGGTCTGACCATCATCCTTCCGGGTGGGTTCAACGATAACAACCGGCCGATCAACATCGGTCAGGGTCTCCTTGCCTTTAGCGGCAACAACACTTTTACCACCAACACCACGATCACGGGGACTCAGATCGTGGCCCCTCAAGCCAACAGCGCTGCGACACCCTACGGCACGGGCAGCGTCATCCTCAGCAATGGCTCGACCCTGCAGATCACCCCGACCCCGGGTAACCTCAACCTTACCAACTACACCCAGGGTGGACTGGCTGGCCGCTTTTATTCCTTTACCGCCGCTCCGTTGCTCACCGCGCTCACCGTTGGCGGACTCGTGCCTGGAGCCGTCGTCGGAGGGATGCCCTCGAGCGATACGGATATCTTCAATCACCCCGTGAACGTCCTGACCACTGGTGGCCCGCGGCCGGTTCAGGATCAGGAGCAATACACGGGCATTCTCAAGGTCACCAACGCGGGCCTTTATAACTTTGGACTCGATAAGGACGACGAAGGGGTGCTCTTCGTGGACGGCGTGCGGGTGCTCGCACTCGGTGACGGCTCGGCCGGTGCCTCGGCTGCGGGCGGCTATGCGGCGGGCTTTACGACGGCCTCCCTGGCGCTGACGGCCGGCAGCCATTCCATCACCGTCATGCACCAGAACGGCGCCGGCGGCTCGGGCATCCAGCTCATTTACAACGGTCCCGATACCACCGCCGGGCCCCTTGCCGCACCCGGCGTGGGCTGGCAGGGCATTGCCGTCAGCAACCTCTCGTACAACACCACTGGCGTCGCCAACGCGGGCAACAACTATTTGAGCGCCGCCCAGGTCAATAACGACGTCATCCTGGCCGCGGGCAACTCGGCCACCCTGGACGGGGTCACCTCGCAATTAAACAGCGCCGTCGGCACCCTCAATCTGGGCAACAACTCGACCCTCACCGTGAACAACGTCGAGGGCACGGGGTTTATCGGCTCGATCGGAACCACGCAGGTCGGCAGCGGCGTCACGATTAATACGGGGACCGGCGTGCTCTACCTCATCGGCGGAGTGACCGATACACCCACCGGCGTCCTTGCCACCGCTGCCGGCGCCACTGGGACCAACAACGGCTTGACCAAAATCGGCAACGCTTCGCTCACCCTCGGCCCGAGCGCCGGCACCTTTAACGGCACCCTGAATGTCTTTGGCGGCGGCCTGGTGGTCGCGGCTCCCAATGCCCTGACCACGGGGTCCACCATCGTGGGCAATCCGAATCTCACCACCGTCACCGGCGGCACCACCCTCGTCGCTGGCACCACGGTGACCGTGACCAGCACGGCGGGGCTATTCGTCGGCCAGGGCGTCAACGTTACTGGCGGCACGGGCACTGTCCCCGCGGGCGCATTTATCACCAGCATCACCAGCCCGACCCAATTTGTCCTGTCGGCCGCCGCCACGGCCGGCACGCCGACTTCCATCAGCTACTACTCCGGCGCAACGCTCGACTTGAATGGCATCTCCAATGTCGCGGGCAATATCACTCTAAATGGCGCCGGTCCAGCCCAGGCCAATACCCTCGCCCCTGGGGCCCTCTACAACAGCAACGCTGCGGCGGCCAGTGTCGCCGGCACTGTCGCCATCGGCACGGCGATCAACGCCAAGGTGCCCACTATTGGCGGCTACGGCGACATCACGATTAACGGCAGCGTGACCGACGGTGTCGCGGGCCAGGCCTGGAGCAAGGTCGGACCAAATACCCTGAACCTCGCGGGTAACAATACTTTCACCGGCGCGCTTACCGTGACCATGGGCATGCTCAAGCTCGGCAGCGTGAACTCCCTGGGCACCAGCACCACCAATGGGGTGACGTTCACCACGGGCGCCGGGCTCGACCTTAACGGCCAGTCGCCGGCGGCCGCCAAGACGCTCACCTTCGGCGCGGGCAATTTGGGCCTCACCGGTTATGCGGTCAACAACACCCTCGGTGCGTTGATCAACAACGCCCCCGGCACCACCTCCACCTATGCGGGCGCCTTGAGTTGGACCGGTGCCCTGGGCATCGGCAGCTCGAGTTTTGATGCGGCCAATCCCGGCGGCGACATCATCCTCTCGGCGCCGGTCCTGAACAGCGGGACAACGGGCATCGGCATCAACAAGGTCGGCCAGGATACGGTGACCATCCTCGGCAGCGTGCCGACCACCACGGGCGGTCATAATATTCAGTTGGGAACCCTCATTCTTACTGGCGCGGCCGGTGCGTTTACGGGTGGTTCACCGGTCAATATCAGCGGCGGCGCCACGCTTAAGCTCGATAACTCGGTTACCAATCTCAACAATCGTTTGGGCAACCTGACGAATGCGGGCACCTTCCTTACCGTCAACGGCAATCTGACGATTATCGGTAACGCCGGCGGAACCCAGGAAACGATTTCCACGGCCACCAACGGCAAGCCCAACTTTGTCAACAGCGGCTCCGTGATTACCCTCCAGCCGGATGCCGCCGGCGGCTTGCTCTTCAACTTTACCTCCAACATCGCTTTCGCCCGCACCGCCGGGGCGACCTCCTTGTTCCGTGGTGCCGGCTTGGGAACGGCCCCCTTGGCTTCCTTCACCGGCGCCGCCAATCCGGGCGTGGCCGGCTTCGGCGACGGAACGCAGGCCAACCCCGGTTACAGTGGCAACCAGGTCGGCAACATCGGCACGAACCGCGGCGTGCTCGCCTGGGCCTTGATCGACCAAACCAATACCGGACTGGGCACGAGCTTTGTCACTTACGACACAACCAATGGCTTCCAACCGCTGATTTTCGCGCTCAACGGCCAAACCGACAGCCTCGCCCTTCTCAATGCGAACACCTTGTTGACGGCGCCGATCACAACCATCGGCAATACCGGTCAACAGTACATCAACTCGCTGACTCTGAATAATCCGACGGCCCCGATCGCGGTGACGATTGGCGCCGGTTCCGTGCTGCCGCTGATCAGTGGCGGCTTGCTGAACCTCAGCGGCACCGCGGCCAACCCGAATACGATCACCGGTCCTGGCGCGCTCGCCGTCTTCGGCAACAATGAGCTGATCGTGCACAGCGTCGGAACGTCGGTGCTGAACATTGGCGCCCAGATCGCCAATTCCACGGGTAACTTCACGAAGGCCGACGGCGGCACGGTGATCCTCAGTGCGAAGGAACTCTACCTGGGCAACACCGTGGTCAATGGCGGGGTCCTCCAGTTCGCCGGCAATAACCAGACGATCTACATCGCGCCCAACGCCGGGCAGGGTCCGGGTGCGACAGGCTTCACCAGCAACTCCCAGGTGACTCAACTCAACCAGGGCGGCACGTTGGATCTCAATGGCACCAACCAAATGTTGGCCAATTTGAACAGCGGCAACACCCTGCCGGGCAGCGGCGGGATCTTGACCAATACCTCCGCGACGCTTTCGACCTTTCAAACCGTCCTGAACGGCACCCAGACGTTTGCCGGCTCAATCAACGGCAACCTGAACTTTGTCCGCTCGTCCGGATTCTTTTATACCTTGGAATCCCCCAGCAACTTCAGCGGCACCGCGACGATGCAGGGTGGGCAAACCATTCTCCAGGATCTGGGCGCCTTCACCGGCACGAGCGCCATCAATCTCAACGGCGGCGCACTCACCTGGACCGATACCGGCACGCAGGCGGTCACGAACCGCCTGCCGGTCGCGGCACCGGTCAACTTTAACACCGGCGCTTTCACCTATAATGCCCGCAACGGCGTGCAGGGCGCGATCAGCATCGGCAACGCCACCTTCAACAGCGGTGGCTCGCTGATTACCGTCTCCCCCAACAACGGCGGGGCGAACCTGACCATCGGCACCGGGACTGGGGCCTCGCTGACCCACAATGTTGGCGGCACCGTGACCTTTTTCAGCGGCGGCGCGCAAGCCAGCAGTATCGGGGACCAGGCCCACGTCTATCTGGCGGCCAATCCCACGCTTACTAATGGCATCATCGGCGCGTGGGCGACTGCCTATCAGAACGACTCATTCATCGGCCAGAGCACCCAGCCCGGTTTCGCCGTTTACACCACCAACGGCATCGAGAACCTCAACAAGAATCTCGTCACCATTGCCACGGGCAGCGTGCCTGCGGGTGCCAATGCCCGCGCCAACGCCAGCCTCACTCTTCCAACCGGCGGGGTGACGCTCAATACCTTGTCGATCATCAACGCTGCGGTCACGCTCACCTTTACCAGTGCGACCGACACCCTGACGCTGACCACCGGGGGCGTGCTGACGGGAGCGGACGCCAACGCCAAGGTCATCGGCGCGGCGGTGGACTCGGGCCGCCTGACCGCCGGAGCGGGCCAGCCGGAACTCTTTTTGCACGTGGGCAATAACACGCTGACCGTCAACTCCCGAATCGTGGACAACGGGGTGGGCGGTGGCCTGAACGTGGTGATCGGTTCGATGGGGGCGAACCAGGCGGCCAATGCGGTCAATTCAACGATAGCGCTCACCGCGCCGAATACCTATCTGGGCACGACTTATCTCAATGGGATTCAGGCCACCTTGAATTCCACGGGTGGCCCGGCAATCCCAGGCAACCTCGTCATTACCGGTGGTGTCTGGCAGCAGGACTCGCTCAACTCCACGACCACTCTGGCGGCGAACAACCAGATTGCCCCGACCGCGACGGTGACGCTCAAGGGGGGCGCCACCCTTAGTCTCGCGGGCTTCAACAACACCATCGCCAACCTGACGCTGGATAACACCAGTGGTGACTTGAACGGCGTCGGCGGCACCTTGAATACCGGGTCTGGCATGCTGACCGTCTCCGGAACGATCAGCGAGACGAACAACACCAACAGTTTTCTGGTTCCGCAACTCAATGGGTTCGTGACCCTGAGCAATGCCGCGCCGACCATCAGCATTGCGGCGAACCCGATCAATGCGGCGCAAGTCGGCTTGAATATCAGTGCCGCACTCGCCTTCACCGCGCCGAGCGCCACTCCGCTGGTCCTCAGCGGCGGCGGCGTCATTGGCGTCAGCAGCCAGAACTCCTACCCCAACGGAACCAGCGTCGCCAGCGGCACCACCCTGGCTTTTGGCCAGGCGGCAGTCACCACCGGCGCGGCGGCCACCTTTGCCTCGCTCGCCACCTCCCAAGTCAATCTGGCGGGCGGCGCCATCCTCGACACCCGCGGCAACAACGGCGTGATTGGCTCGCTGACCGGCACCGGCACGGTGACCAACAATATCGCCGCGACCAATACGGCCGGCACGCTGACCACCGCCAACGTCTCCACTCTGACGACCGGGGCGGACAACGTCGCCAGCGTCACCTTCGACGGAACCTTCGTTAATCCCTTTGTCCAAAGCCTGCTTAACGTGACCAAGATCGGCTCGGGAACGATGGTCTTGACCGCCGACAACAGCGGCGGGGTTCTCAATAGCCCGAACCTGGGCACGCTGACCGTCAGCCGGGGGCTCGTTTCCCTGAGCGGCCCCGCGGCCAAAGTGGGCTTTTCCACCAACACGCTGCAGACCAGCGGCACGCTGACGCTCGACAACAGCACCAACCCGGTGAGCAACCGCCTCGGCGGGCAATACCTGCTCGTTTCGCCGACCGTGGCCACGACCATCTCGGCCCCCCGCACCCTCAGCATGCAGGGTGGCACCCTCAACGTCAGTGGTAACAACGGCACGGCCATCACCGAAGGCATCGGCCAGTTGAACTTCCCGCAAGGCGGCGTCATTAACATCACCTCGGTCGGCACCTCGGGCGTGACGATCCCGGTGTTCAATGTTGGTGCGCAATCCGGGCAATCCAGCCTGCGGATCAACGCCGACAACCTCGGCATCGCTGCCGCCGGCACCGCCGGCAACTCAAATGTGCCCGTGACCGGCGCTTACGTCACTCCTGGCACTCAAGGAGCGGGGGTGGCTGGTTCCACCCTGATCGCGATCCGTCCAGATATTATTGCCACGGATACAGCCAGCGGCGTGAGCGCCTTTGTCTTCAAGGACGCCACCAACGGCCTGCGTCTTCTCAACCCGGCCAATGAATATCTGACCACGACTTCGACGCTGGTCCCCAATGCGGCGGTGGCGGCCGCCAACGCCTTCAACCTCGCCTTGAGCTCCAGCAGCGCCAATCAGGGGATTGCCACGAATACTCCCGTCGGCAGCCTGACGCTGCTGAGCGGCGGCGGCCTGGTCAACACCTTCGGAACCTCCGGTGGCAGCTTCGGCGGGGCCGGTCTGGAAACCCTGACCATTGGTTCCGCCGGCGTGCTCGCCGTCAGCGGCAACACCGGGATTAACATCGGCGCGATGACCAGCGCCGGTATCACCATGGACGTTCACGTGGTGGGAGCAGCCACCACCCTCAACCTCAACGGCTCGATCACCGCCACCACCAACGGAATTGTCAAGGCCGACGACGGCACCCTCTCTCTGAATGCGTCGCAGTTTTTCACCGGTGCCGCCGGCACCAATGGCCTGACCATCAATGGCGGCAAGGTCGTGCTCAACGCCGGGGCGAACACGGTTCTGGTGCAGCCGACGGGCACCGTGCCGGTGGTGCAAAGTCTCTTCGTCAACGCCGGCACGCTGGATCTCAATGGGAATTCACAGGCCTTCGAGCGCATCGCCAGCGTCAACACGGCGCCCGGCCAGACCAACAACATCATCACCAGCACCAGCGCGGCCAACTTGATCAGTGTCCCGGCCACCACCGTGAGCACCACCTATGGCGGGAAAATCAGCGGCGCGCTCTCGTTTTACAAATCAGGCACCGGCAGCCCGACGAGCAGCACGATGACCCTGACCAGCGTCAACGACTACACGGGAAGCACGAACATCCAGGGTGGCGTGGTGGCGCTCAGGGATTCCGGCGCGCTCACCGCCACCAGCGCGATCAACATCAATTACGCCCAGTTGACCCTGGACAACACCGGGCTGAGCGACAGCACCACTCGGATTTCCCCGACGGTCCCAGTCAACCTGAATGGTGGCACCTTCTTCGTCGCGGCCGGCCAGGCCGTGGAGAGCCAGAGCATCGGCACCGGCACCGGCGCCGTGACACTGGCTCAGGGGCTCAACCAGTTCAGCACCGCGCAGTACAACAACAGCGCGCAGACCGGCTCATACACGCTGAACGTCGGAAACCTCGTCCAGCAGAACAATGCGACACTGGTCTTCAGCAACGCCACCAACGTGACGTTTGGCCTGACTTCCGGCAATCCGCACGTCTTCCTCTCGCAACTCAACGGCGCGGCTTTCACCGCCGCGAATCTGACCAACAACCTCATCGGCGGCTGGGCCATCGCCAACAACGGCCTGGACTTCGCCAGCTACACGAATGCGGCGGGAGTCGGCGGTCTGAGCGTCGCGGGTTTCCCAACTTACTCCGGCGCCGCGCTGGGAGCGGGTGTTTTGACGGATAATATCAACGTGACCGCGACGGTGCAGAGCGTCACCTCGCGCACCATCAATTCGCTGGCCGTCCGGGCGCCTGCGGCCGCGACGACCATCGGGCTGTTCGATGCCAGCCAGGTGCTCAACCTCGGCACCGGTGGGTTGCTCATTAATACGGCTCAGACGGTCGCCATTCAGGGTGGCCAGTTGACGGCCGGCGGAGCGGCGGCAACCCCGGCCAGCCTTTACATCTACACCAATGGCGCGGGGGCGCAGACCATCAACTCTCAGATCGTCAACAATGCTGCCTCCGGTGCCGTAGTCAGCCTCGTCCGTTCGGGCGGCGGCACGATCACCTTGAATCCGCTCATTGTGGACACGGTGGCGACGATTACGGCGGCGACGGCGACCTTCAACGTTAACAATACGGCGGGCTTGTTCGTGGGCATGGCGGTGACCGGCACCGGAATCCCGGCCAATGAGTTCATCACGGGAATTGCGGGTAACACCATTACCATCACCACCGGCACCGGAGTGGTCGCCGGCACCAATATTCAGACGACCTTTACCCCGCCGGCCTCGGCCGCGACCTCCGGAACGACGATCAACAGCAACACGGTGACCACCGCCGCCAACGCCTTCTCCGGCGGCGCCGCCTTCCTGCCGACCGCCGGCATGGCGATCGGCGGCCCCAATATTCTCGGCGGCACGACGATCACGGCAGTCACCGGAACCAACGCCACGGGCTTCACGCTCACCCTCTCGCAGCCGGCCATTGCCACGAGCGCCACGGCGGTCGTGACCGTGGGTGCGCTCTCCAACACCTACACCGGTGCCACGGTGAACAACGGTGGCAGCAATATCTTCGGCGTTCTCAACCTTTCCGGTCAGCCCGGCTCGATCGTCGTCCCAGGCGATCTGACCATCGGTAACGCGGGGGTGACGATGGTCACCAATCAGGGACAGATCGCACCCACCAGCAACGTGACCTGGGTCTCCGGCGGCACTCTCACGCTCGTGGGGACCAACACCCTCAACAGCCTGAACTTCAACGGCAACGGGACCAGTGGCGGCACCGGCACCGCGGCGGTGGGCACATTGCTGAACCTTTCGCAGCTTACCGGCAGCGCCTCGATCACCTCGATCAACAACGACCTCGGCCACACCCCGACCGTCTCCGGGACGGCCCTCGCCCTGACCAACGCCACCCCGGTCATCAACACCTCCGGTCTCTCGCCGATCGATCTCGTTATCTCTGCGCCGATCACCAGCGCCGGCGGTCAGATCACGAAGACCGGCACTGGTTCCGTGGTGCTCAGCGGCGCGAACACCTTCACCACGGGCGTGAATCTCAGCCAGGGTTCGCTGATCTTCGGCGTGGCGAGCGTTGGCACTCCGCCGGCCATTACCAGCGGCCCGGTGGGCACCGGCACGCTGACCCTCTCGGGCGGCGGGGCCAATTCCACGATTTTTGGCAATGCTGCCTTCACCATCGGCAATGCGGTGAGTGTCACCGGTGGCGGCTTTACCTTCGGCGGCACGGTGGCCGCGAACAACCTGACCTTAAGCGGTGTTGTGACTCTCGGCGCCGGCGCCAATGCGATCAACGTGAGCAGTCCGCTGGTCACGGGCACGATCAGCGGCCAGTTGACGGGCGGCACCGATCTGACCAAGAGCGGTCCGGGCATTCTCGTCTTGAGCAATGCCACGAATAACTTCGGCGGCGCGACGATCGTCAGTGGCGGCGTGCTCAAGAACGGCGTCGCCAACGCCCTTCCGAACACGAGTTTGCTGACCGTGAACGCGGGCGGGGAATACGACCTGAATGCTTTTGCGCAAATCACCCAGCAGATTGCCGGGACGGGGCTGATCACCAATTCCGGCGCCGCGGCGACCCTGACCCTCGGCGGCATCTCGGCGACCGATGTCACCACCAACGTGAACAGCAGCTTCGCCGGCGGCTTTACCAACGCCGCAGCCGCGCTGAATCTCCAACTGGTGGGACTGGGCAACACCACCCTCAGCGGCCTCAGCAACCATACCGGCACGACCACCATCAAGACCGGCACCCTGACTGGCGGGGCGACCAATGCATTCTCGCCGAACTCGACCATCGTGATCGGTAACAATGGCATTGGCGTGGCGTCCACCCAGGGCTTTCTCGATGTCACGAACTTTAGCGAGGTGATCGGCGGCCTGACCATCCAGACCGACAGCACCAACGGGAACGTGATGAATATTGGCGCCGGCAAGACGCTGACGCTGACCGGCAATGTGCTCGTCGGCGAGAATCTTGCCGTGGCCGGTGTGACCACCACCACGCTCACGCCGACCGGCGGCGGCACGCTGGCGGTCAACAACACCGCGGCGAACAGCAGCTTTGTCATTGGCGGACAGACCAGTGCCACCGCCAACGCGGCAAATACGGCGAACGTCGATCTGAGCGGCCTCAGCGCGTTCAATGTCTCCCTCAATACCACCAATGGCGTCTTCCGGGTGGCCAACCTTTCCGGCACCAACGTGGTGGGCGGTGTCGCCAATTTGATTCTGCCGGCGACCACCACCATCACCACGGCGACTCTCGCCGTCGGCGATGGCGGCCAGTTCAACAATGGTCCCACCCAGATCAATACCCTCAAGCTCGGCAGCGGCGTGACCACGATCAACGCCGGCGGCATCAACATTGGCACCGGTGCCCGCGATATCGGCTCGGTCACCTTCAATGGCGCCTCGGGCTCGGTCATCGTTCGTGACACCACCGGCACCGGGCGGGCTTCTTTCAACGTCGGTAGCGGCGGCGCGACCACTGGCACGACCGCGGTCGGGGTCAATGATCTGGTCGATTTCACGGGTCATTCCGCGGATTTGCTGCTCAGCAACCTGACCATCATGAACCAGGCGCGCACCGGCGCCCTCAATGCGGACTTCAAGTTCGACACCGGCACCCTCGACGCCACCAGCGTCCAGGCCGGTTTCCGCACCGGTTCCGCTCCCTCCAACGCCACCCTGGCGGGAACCCTGAGCATCGGCGGCGGTTCGGTGATCATTGGGACCGGCGGTGTCGATCTCGGCAACAACACCAACACCGGCACGACTGCGGCGCTCGTCAGCGGCGTGCTCAATATTTCGGGCGGCACCGTTTCGGTTGCCAACAGCCCGGCCCTTGGCGGGGCGATTCGGCTCGGCAACAACTCGGCCGCCAGCGG
The DNA here is from genome assembly GCA_034667665.1 of Chthoniobacter sp. Lineage (GTDB taxonomy): Bacteria > Verrucomicrobiota > Verrucomicrobiia > Chthoniobacterales > Chthoniobacteraceae > Chthoniobacter. The sequence goes on along the minus strand of JAXDQW010000089.1, from coordinate 22,451 downwards.
TTCGATCACGGCCTCGGGGGCGCTCAACGTCAGTGGAGGAACGACCACCGTGGCGGGTGACATCGTTCGGGGGACGGCGACCCGAACCACGAGCACGCTGAGTCTGACCGGCGGCACGCTGGATCTGGGGACCCACAACATCGGCACTACCGCGCTTCCCATCACCGCCACCTTCGCCGCCGGAACGCTGGCGAACCTCGGCCAGTTCGATGGCGGGGCCGCCCTCAACAAGACCACCGCCGGCACCATGATCCTGGCCGGCACCAACACCTACACGGGGCCGACCAACGTGACTGCGGGCACCCTGCTGGTCAATGCGGTTCAGGGTGCCGCTACCGGGGTGGTGACCGTCTCTTCCGGAGCCACCCTCGGTGGAACGGGGACCATTGGCGGGGCGACCACGATTCAGGACGGTGGCAGTCTGAAGCCCGGCGCATCCGCGGGATTGCTGACCTTTGCCAGCAACCTGACCCTCAGCGGCAACACCACCAACACCACCTTCGAGTTGCAAGGCACCACCCGCGGCGCCGTGGGTGGGTACGATGCGATCAATCTGGGCGCCACTTCCACCCTGACCTACGCCGGCATCCTCACGCTCGACATCTCCAGCACGCTCCCCGCTGGCACCTACGACCTGTTCTCGTTCACGAACCCGCCGTCGGGCAGTTTCTTCAACGTGACGCTGGCCGGCGGCTTCAGCGGCAACCTGACCAACAACTCCGGTGTGTGGACCGGCAATTCCCTGGGCTCGAGCTTCACCTTCACCGAAGCCACCGGCGATCTGCTCGTCGTTCCGGAGCCGAGCGCCCTCGTCAGTTTGCTGGGCGGATTGGGTGTCCTCCTCGGCTTCCGGCGGGCCCGCCGGGCGCTCGTCTCCAATCGCTAACCGCGTCTTCCTACCCCGGCGGAGCCAAAAGGGGCTGGGTGAGGAGGGACGGTGAGGGAGGGATGGAGGGATGAAAAACCAAAAACTCCCAGACACCGGAGCTGTTGGCCAGCGGGCCGGTGTAGCCCCAGCTGCCCGGTGGAAAACCCGCGACCGCATGGATGAATGGTTTGACCGCTTGGGGGCCGTGCGATTAATAATTGCCATTGTCTCAAGATCTTTGCGGATCCCCAGCACTTTGCCTCCCATCCACCCAACCTACGGACTGATGGAAGGCGGTCTCCCGATCGGGAGGCTGACCGCATTTTCCGGCGCGCAAATCCCAACGGAAACGCGCAGTGGACAACGGCCTTGGCTGGCCTCCGACACTTCCCTTCGCCCTCGCCCGCTCCCGCCCAATCTCAAAACATGAAGCGTCTCCGCACCCCCAATCGTCCCGTCCTGGCGGTCAAACCGCGCGCGCTGAGCGTTTCCCTCGCTCGATTTTCGTCGTCGCTCGCCGTCTGTGCCGCGCTCATGGCCGGGGCGGGTTCCGCCCGAGCGGCGGCGGACTTGTGGGTCGGCGACGCTTTCGCCAATTGGTCAACCGGTGTCTGGACCGGTGGAAACAATCCTCCGATCGCCGGCGATTCGCTGCTCTTTGGGGTGGCGGGTGCGGCCGGCACGGCCCTGACCAACGATCTGACCGCCGCGCTCAGCTTCACGGGCATCACCTTCAATCCTGGTGCGAGCGCCTTCACCATCGGCGGCAATTCCATCACCCTCGCCAGCGGCGGCATCACCAATAGCAGCACGGCGCTCCAAACGATCAACCTCGCCATCGCCGCCACGACGGTGCAAACGCTCACCATGACCGCCGCGGGTGGCGATCTCGCGTTGGGCGGTGTGATCAGCGGGACCGGCGGCGGGTTGACCCTGACCGGGACCGGGGCGGTGTCGCTGTCGGGAATCAATACCTACACGGGCAACACGACCATTGCCGCCAACACCCAGCTCAATTTCAACAACACCAAGGCGATCGGCACGGGCACGCTCGTGATCAACGGCGGCACGCTCGATAATACGACGGCCGGCGCGATCATCAACGCCAACACCAACGCGCAGACTTGGGCTGGCAGCTTTGCTTTCGCCGGCAGCCAGGCATTGAACCTCGGCACCGGAGCGGTTGCGGTGAACGCGGCCGTCAACCCGACAATTACCGCCAACGGCACGGTCAGCACGGCCACCGGCCTCCTGACTGGGAACACTTTGACCGAAGGCGGCGTAATCACCTTTGGCGCCAACAACCTCACCGTCGCGGGCACCGGTGGCCTGATCCTTACCGGCGCCAACACCGGCACCGGCACCGTGACCGTCAACAGCGGGGCGAAACTCCAGGTCGGCAATCAGACGGTCTCCGGGGCTCTGCCGACTGGCGCTTTGAGCGTGGCCGGCACCTTGATCGAAGCGCCCGCAACGGGTGCCCTGGTCACCGTGGCAAACACCATTTCGGGGGCGGGCAACATCACCCTGACGGGCAATACGGCCTCCGGACCTTCGGGTATTGACCTGACCTCGGCGAGCAATGCCGGGTTCACCGGCACTTACACGCTCAACCAGGGGCGCGTGCGCGTGTCAACCCAGGCCCAGCTCGGTGCGACAACCGCGGCGATCACCGTCAACGGCAGCGGCACCAACGGCGGCCAGCTCTGGATTAATGCGAACGTTTCGATCGCCAACCCGATCACCATCAACGGCGTGGGGCCGCTTGAATCCGGGGGCAACCTCGGCGCGATTCGCTTCAATACCGGGACCTACGCCGGCCAAATCACCCTCGGCAGCAGCGCCCGCATCAACGCGCAGAATACCGCGGTCACGATCTCCGGCAATATCCTGGGCGGCGCCGGGTCCGTCCTGACCTATGGGCCAACGGCGGGGGGCACCGTCACCATCACCAGTGCGGGCGGCAACACCTACAGCGGCGGCACGCAGATTAGCGGTCCCGCGATCGCGGCCAACGTCAACAACGCGCTCGGCACGGGCCCCATCGGGTTCACCACCGGCAACCTGACCCTGGCGGCGAACGTCACCCAGGCGACGCCTTCCCTCACCTTCAACGTCGGTTCCGCCGTCACGGTCAGTGGCGGCGCGGGCTCCAGCATCAACCTCGGCGTGGCCGGGAACATCGACGCCTCGGCGGTCAACACCACCCTGATCAACAGCATCAGCGCGGTGCTTACCGGCACCGGTGGCATCACGATCAAAGGCTCCGGCGACACCAGCGACAGCGGCGGCGGCGCCGCCGGTTACCTGAGCCTCACGGGCGCCAATACCTTCACCGGCAACGCCAGCATCACCGGCGGGTTGGTCAACCCGGGCACCAATGACACGCCCTTTGGCACGATCTCCAATGCCATCGTGCTCAACGGCGGCGGCCTGCTGGCGAATGTCAGTTCCACCTACCAGCCAGGCCGCACCATCCAGCTCGCCGGAACGGGATTTTTCCGGAGTTACAGCGGCCAGACCCTGGCCATCACCGGTCCGATTACCGGGGCGGGCACCCTCCGCAAGACGGATGGCGGCTCGCTCACCCTGACCGGCCCCAACAACTATAGCGGCACCACGGTGGTCAACGCCGGCATCGTCAATGCCAACTCGATCGGGGCCTTGGGCACGAGCATCGTCACCGTCGGAGGTGGCACGCTCAATCAATCCCTCGCCAATGCCCTCAACGGCTCGGGACAGTCTCTTACGGTCACCGCTGGCACGGCCAACCTGAGCTTTGGCAATACCTACACCGGCGGCACCACCGTCAGCGGCACTGGCATCCTCAACGTAACGAACACGAGCGGCTCGGCGACCGGCAGCGGCAGCGTCACTCTCAACAGCGGCGGCGTCCTGACCAGCGGCCCGACCGGCAGCTTCTCGGGCACCGTCCTGAGTTCCGCGGGTGTCGGAACGATCACTCCGGGCGGGGTCGGTGGGTTCGGCACGCTCGGCATCGGCGGTCTCACGGTCAGCACCGGCACCGGTCTGAGCTACGATCTGAGCACCCCGTCGGGCAGCAACGACCTGATCAACGTGACCGGCCTCAATGGCCTGACCGTCCCCGGCGGCGCCGCCCCGGTCGCAATCAACCTCACCCCGAGCGTTCCGGGCACCTACCACCTCATCGGGTTCAGTAACGACGGCGGCACCGCCCTTCCGACTGCGGCCAACTTCAGCATTCCGTCCGGAACTCCCAACGGCCGCCTCACCTTCACGGTCAACATCAATCCCGTTTCCGGGAACGCCTATTTCGTGGACCTGACAGCCGCCGGAAACGCCACCCCGATTACCACGGTCTTCAACAACCCGACCCCCTTGCCCAGCGCCGCCGGGGCGGATTGGAACGATCCCGGCAACTGGAGCGCGGGCGTCCCCGGGCTGACCAACGACACGGTCACCATCAACAACGGAGCCGCCAGTCCCGCCACCACGATCAACCTCAATGGCCAGCAGCACGCCGGGTCACTGACCTTCGCCAATTCGGGTGCCGCGACCTATACGCTCGCCGCCGGCACCGGCACCAGCCCGCGCCTTTTCCTCGATACCGGCACGCTCGCCGGCCCCGCGACCCTGGCCAACAGCACGAACAACAACACCATTTCTGCGCCGGTCGTGCTGTCCAGCAACACCAGCGCTTCGGCGGCGAATGGCACGACTCTGACGCTCTCCGGCGCCATCTCCGGGCCCGGCAGCTTCACCTTGAACAGCGCTGCCGGCGCCGGCAGCGTGCTGCTCAGCGTCGCCAACACTTACACCGGTGGCACCAACGTGCTCGGTGGCACGCTCAAAGTCGGCAATGCCACCGCGCTGAGCACCGGCCCCGTGGTGGTCAGCGGGGGTTCGCTGGACCTCAACGGCACCACCATCGCCACCGCGCTTACCCTCAACGGCACCGGCAACGGCGGCGCGGGCGCCCTGATCAATTCCGGCGCGGCCGCGACCGAGAGCGGGCCGATCACTCTCGGCTCCAATGCCACCGTCGCCGGGAACATGACGTTGAGCGGCATCATTTCCGGCCCGTTCCAGCTTTCCACGACCGGCGCTGGAGCGGTCACTTTGACCGGGGCGAACACCTTCACCGGCGGACTGAACATCACCGGTGGGAGCACCGTGGTGGTGGGAATCTTGGATGGCGTTTTGGGCGGCGCCGGCAGCGGGATCACGCTCAACGGCGGCACGCTCAGCCAGCGGACGGCGGGGACTCTCACTGTGGGAGCCACGCGGGTGATCAATCTGGCGGGTGCCGGCACCATTGATATTCAGGGCGCTGGTTCCGCGCAGAAGATTTTCCTCTCCACGGCCGGCCAATTGACCGGGTCGGGGGCACTCACCAAAACCGGGGGAGGCGACCTCCAGATGTCCGCAGCGAACGCCGGACTGAGCTCGAACTGGACGATCAGCGCGGGCTTCGTGGAAGTGCAAAACGCGCGCGCCCTCGGCACCGGAACGGTCACCATCGGGGGCACCGGCGAGTTGGTGAACGGCAACGTATTGATCGACAACGCGATCACTCTCAATAGCGGCGCCCTAATCAGCGCCAACACGTCCGGGGCGATCTATAGCGGGCCGATCACCGCGAACGGGAATTTCACCGCGGCGGCCCGGCAATTCCAAACCGTTGCCAACGCGACCAACTTTACGATCGGTGGTCTGCTCAGTGGCGCCGGCAACATGAGCATCATTGGCAGCACCACCGCAGGCACCAACGGCACGGTGCTGATCAATACCGCAAACCTGCTGACCGGGACCACTTACTCCGGGACCATTTCGCTCGGTGCGCAAGGCATCCTCGGCCTGGCGAACGATGGAGATGGCCTGGGCACCCCGAACACCATCACCCTTACCCCCGTCACGACCACCCTCACTTTTGTGGCGGGCAATGGAGGCTATGCGGTGGGCCGCATCGGTGCGGCCAGCACCTTTAACCAGGCGGTCAACAAAACCATTTCGATCGGCACCCTCTTGAATAATGCCGCCAACCTCCTGGCGGTCACGCCCTTCAACGGCTACGGCCTGGCGCTGAGCAACAACATCACCCTGGCCGCGGCGCAAAGCTACACGGTCAACGGCACCCAGGCTTCCAATATCGTGCAGGGCTTGACCTTGAGCGGTAAGATCAGCGGTGGCTTTGGCATCACCAAGGGCGGCGCGGGGACGATGGTCTTGATCGACGCGACGAACGACTTCGGTCTCGTCGCCGGCAGTCCCATTACCATCACCCAGGGCGTCCTCTCGATCTCCAACGACGGGCAACTCGGGCAGGCCGCCAACAATATCGTCCTGACTCCTGGAGCCGGTCTGAGCTCGGCGCTGCGGGCGACCGGCGGAACGGTGATCCTGCCGGCGACGCGCAGCATCAAGTTCGGGAATGCGACCGATACCCGCACGATCGAAGTGGCCAATGGCAGCACGCTCCAACTCAATCGGGCGTTCGATATTTCCGCGTTTCCGGCCGCGAACCTCTCCAAGAACGAGCTCGGCACTTTGGAGTTTGCGGTGGACAACACGGGCTGGACAGGAGCGCTGACCATCAACGCCGGCGCCGTGAAAGTCCCGACCGCAGCGGGTTTGGGAACGGGTGGGGCAACGGTCGCCAATAACGTCAACGCCGTGCTGCAATTGACCGGGACGAGCATCATCTACAATCGGCCGCTGACCCTCAACAATACCGGCATCAATTCGGGCGGCGCGCTGCAAAACGTCTCCGGAACCAATACGTGGACCGGCGCGATCACCCTGGCCAGCGCCGCCACGATCGGCGTGGATAGCGGCACCCTGACTCTGACGCCCTCCACCCTGACCCCCGCGACGTTCGCTCTTACGTTGACCGGTGCCGGCAGTGGTTCGCTCAACACGGGGGTCGGCAGCACCGGGGCCATTAACAAGCTCGGATCGGGAACGTGGACGCTGACCGCAGCCAATAGCACCACCGGGGCATTGAACGTTTCCGGGCCGGGAACGCTGAAGTTCAGCGGAGCCGGCGCCATGACCGCGAGTACTGGCACATATGTCTTCGGCCAGGGCTCGACGGTGTTCCTCGATAATAGCGGGACCAACGTCAACAGCCGCCTCGGCACCCGGCCGACTTATCTTGCCGGCGAACTGAAGATCAGCGGAAACAGCACCGTCTCCACGCCCACGACGGAAAACTTCGGCACCAACCTCGCCCCTTCCAGAGCCGGCGCGATCATTACGCTCACTCCGGATGCGGCGAACCCACTGACGCTGACCTCCAGCGGCGCCATCGCTCGCGATGGGGGGGCCACCCTGCTGATCCGGGGCACCAATCTCGGCAACACGCCTGGAAACGGGGTCGCCACCGTTAAGCCGACGACCGCCTTCATCTTTATCGGGCAGACCGGCCTCGCCGGGACCAACAATCGCGGCATCCTTCCCTGGGTTGTGGTGGATCAGAGCGCCACCGGTTTCGGCACCGCTTTCGCCACCTACGACGCCACGACCAATGGCGTGCTGCGCCTCGGACAAGTCGCGGGTGAAACGTCCGCCACGATCGTGGCCAACGCCAACGTGGCCACATCGTCCGGGATTACCGCGCCGATCGGCACCACGATCGTCAACTCTCTTACCCTGGGCAGCGGCGGCGGGGTCATCACCCCGGACGGGAGCACCCTCCAGCTCGATAGCGGCGGCGTGCTGGCCCTCACGGGCAACACCGGGATCGGGAGCAGCTTCCGCAGTATTCTGACCTCGACCAGCAACCGTGAGCTCATGTTCCACGTGCTGGATTCCACGACGCCAGCCAACAACCCGTTGTTGACCATCAACAGCACCATCACCGGCTCGACCGGCGGATTGACCAAGGCGGACCATGGCACCCTCGAGATCGTCAGCCCGGCCTATTATTCGGGGGCAACCCAAGTCAACGGCGGCACCCTGAAGCTGACCGGCGGCACCAACACCCTGCTCGCCAACCAGCCGCTCAACCTCAACCACAACGTCAACAGCGTCGGCACCCTTGATCTGGCCGGCAACGCTCAGTTTGTGGGGACCCTGGCCACCTCCGGAACCGGCGGCGCGGATACGCCGCAGGTCGGCGGTGCGGTCACGAGCAGCACCGGCACGGGAACGCTGGTGACGAACATGGCAGGCAGCGCGACCTTTGCGGGCCAGATCAAGGACAGCGTCTTTTTCGCCCGCTCGGGCGGCAGCACGCTTTCGCTGAGCGGGGACAACACCTACACCGGCGGGACGCTGCTCAACGGCGGCATCACCGTGGTTCGCGATGCGGGCAAGCTTTCCGGCACCGGCGCGGTGGCGATTAATTACAGCACCCTGATGCTCTTCAACGACGGGTTGCAGGACGACTCGAATCGCCTCGCCGACGGCAAGGCGATCAGCCTCCGGGGCGGCACGCTGGCTTTCAAGGGCCGCAACAACACCGTCTCGACGGAACTAGTCGGTGACGTGACGGCAGTGCAAGGCACTTCCGTGATCAGTTCCGCCAACGGCAGCAGCGTGGCCACATTGCTTTCGGAGGCGACCCTGACTCTGACCAGCCTGAGCCGCACCGCCGCGGCCGGCGCCACCATCGGCTTCGCACAGATCTATAACGTGCCGGCGGGAAGTGCCGTGGGCAGCCTCGGCACCATCGGCACCGCGGAGCGGATTCTGGTCAACGGGGGAATGACGAATACGAATAACATCGTCGGGCCATGGGCGGCGTCGGCGTTCTTCTTCCCCACTACTCAAGTGGAGTTCGCGAGCTACAACTCCACTTTCGGAGTAGGTTCGTTGAACACCCCGGGCTTCGCCGGCTACGACGGCACCGCGCTGCCGGCGACCAGCCAGCCGGGCCAGAACATCCGTCTTGCGGCGGGCGGGGTCGTGCCCTCCGGCGGGGTCATCGTCAACACGCTGAACCTGGCCTCGAATCAAACTGGCGCCGTCGCCCTGACGTTTGCCGGCCCCGGCACGGGCGACGTCCTCAATCTCGCCGGCGGCGGTTTGATGGTGCAGAACGTCGTCGGCACGGCCGGTGCGACCTCGATCGGCACGACGGCCAATCCCGGCGTCCTCACCGCCGGCGGTGCGACTCCCTCCGCTCCAAGCGATCTGTTCCTCTACTATTACGCCAACGGCACCGCGGCCTTGACGATCAATTCCCAGATCGCGAACAGCCCCAACAACCAGCCCGTGCGGTTGATTCCCTGGGGGGGCATCTGGGGCAGCAACACCATCATTCTCGCGCACCCGAACAACACCTACAGCGGCGGGACCATCATCAACCAGAACACCGTCCAGATCGGAGCTGCGGGGACTCCGTCGAACCTTCCGGCTGGCGGGCTGACCATCAATGGCGGCGCCGTCACGCAGGTAAACGGCACGATCGGAGCTCAGACCGTCAACTTGAACGGCAGCTCCACGCTCACCCTGCTCGGCACGAACACGTTAACCTCGCTGGCCTTCGACAACAATGGCGGGGCGACCGCGCCCACGGTGAATACGAATGGCGTCCTCACGCTGACCGGTGCTGCGCCGATTAGCGCAAGTTCGAACAATGTGACCACCACCGCGGTGATCAACGGCGTTCTCGATCTCAACGGCGCCGTCAACCCGACCCTCGACATTGGAGCGGTCACCGTAAACGGCGTGAACGTGGCGCCCTTGCAGCCCGGGCTCAACATTGCGGCGTCGATCCAGGACGCGACGGGCATTCTCAAGACCGGCACCGGTCTGGTTCAACTGGGCGGCTCGAATACCTTCGGGGGAACGTTCGATCTCCAAAACGGCGGCGTCATCTTCGCCAGCAGCTCCACCGCCACCAACGGCCCGGTCGGCTCGGGAACCCTCCAGGTCAGCGGCAACATTACCGTCCTGACCGCGGACGCCACGCTGCGCTTCGTGAACAATCCCCTCACGCTCGGGAGCAGCGCCGCCAATCTCACCCTCGGCAACTTCGGCGCGCAAAGCCTGATCCTTTCCGGCGCCACCGCCTGGGGCACGGGGATGGCGCGGACGATCACGGTCAATGCCACCAATCCGCAAACCCTCGCGGGCGTGATCACCGGCACGGGTTCGCTGACCAAGACCGGCCTCGGCACGCTGGTGCTCACCGGAAACAATGCGGCGAGCCTCAATTGGGGCGGCAGCCAGGGCGTGAACGTCCAGGCCGGCGTCCTGCAGATCAATTCCGACGCCGCCCTCGGCGCGGCGCCCGGCACGCTCATGCTGGATAACGTCGTGCTCAACGGCAGCACCTTGAGCGCGATTGCGCCGACGACGCTCCATGCCAACCGCGGGGTCCTCATCGGCTCCCCGACGGCGGCGGGCACCGCCACCTTCGATGTCGTCACGCTGAGCCATTCCCTGGAAGTGGCCGGGATCGTGGCCGACAACGGCACCGGCGGCGACAGCCTGATCAAGACCGGGGCCGGCACCCTCATCCTCTCCGGCCTGAATACCTACACCGGAACGACCACCCTGGTGGCGGGCGCGCTGCGCGCGGCCAGCTCGACCGCGCTGGGTATCAGCGCGACCACCCTGACCATCCCCACCGGAACGGCCTTGCAGATTGCCGGCAACTCCACCATTGCCGCCCGGCCGCTGATCTTGAGCGGCGCGGGCATCGCCAATGACGGGGCGTTGCGCAACATCAGCGGCGCGAACAGCTTTGCGGGCGCCGTCACGCTCGCCACCGCGAGCCGCATCAATTCGGACGCGGGCACCCTCACGCTTACCGGCGGCATCTCCGGGACCGCCACGGATCTCACCGTCGGCGGCGCGGGCAATGTGGTGATCGATACGGTGGGCCTCGCGACCACCACCGGCAAGCTGACCAAGGAAGGCGCCGGTATTCTCACGCTCAGCGCCAACGGCAGCTTCAGCGGGGTAACGAGCATCGCCGGAGGCACCGTGGAGCTGACCGGAAGCAGCGGAGCCCTCTCGAGCACGACCGCCATCAACCTGACCAACGGCGGCACCCTGAAGCTGACCAACTCCGCGACGGCGAATAGCGGGACCCGCGTCAATGATGCGAGTGCCCTCAGCTCGAGCGGCGGCAGCCTCATTTTCCAACACGAAGGCGCGGCCGCCACCAACTACTCCGAGGCGCTCGGCACGCTCACCCTGAATGGCGGTCAGACCAGCATCAGCACCAGCCAGGCGGCCGCCAGCCAGACCAGCACGCTGACTTTTGCCAACCTGATCCGCAACAGCGGGGCGACCCTTAATTTCGCGGACAACGGCCTCGGTGCCAGCACGCAGAATCGGATCGTCTTCACCCAGATCAACACAGCCCCTCCGGTGCCGGGTCCGCTGGGCGGCTGGGCCACCGTGGGCAGCGCCTTCGCGCAGTATGTGGATATCGGCAGCGGAAACTTCTCGGTCGCGCCGATCGCGCCCGTGGTGCTCGGCGGGGAGACGACCTGGCTGAACGACACCCTCGCCGATACGCCGGCGCCGGCGAACGACCTCCTCCTCGACAGCGCCTCGAATCGCTATCTCGATACCCTCGCGCTTTCCTCCGGCACCGCGCTGACAGTAAGCGGCACGGCGAACAATGCGCTGACCATCAAGTCGGGCATCGTCTCCGGGAACGCCGATCACATCATTTCCGTGCCGGTCTTGAAGTTCGGCCAGCAGGCTCCGACCGTGGCGGTGGACCTGCCGATCAGCGTCAATTCCAACTCGCTGACCATCTCTTCGACGGTGGCGAACAACATCGCCGGCAACGCGAACTTTGCCACCTCGCTGACCAAGGGCGGCGCGGGCACGCTGGTCTTGACCGGGGCGAATACCTTCACCGGCGGCGTTACCCTGAATGGCGGCACCGTCGTCATCGGTCATGACTTCTCGCTCGGCCGCGGCACGGCCGCCGGCGCCCTGACCCTCAACGGCGGCACCCTGACCTCGAACGGCGCGACGCCGCACACGTTGCTCAACCCGACGACTCTCACCGCGGATTTGGTTCTCGGTGATGCGGTCAACAGCGGCGCCTTGACCTTCACCGGCGCGGTGACGGGCGGAGCCAATAACCATCTCGTCACGATCAATAATCCCGCGGCCAATTACGTGAGCCTGCTGGGTGCAATCACTTCCACGGGCACCTTCACCAAGGCCGGCCCGGGCACGCTGTTGCTGATGAACGCCGCGAATACTTTCGGTGCCCTCAACGTGACCGGCGGCACGCTTTTGAACGGCAACGGCGGCATTAATAACCTGGGTGTAAACATCAACATCACCCTGACCAATGGCGGCACCCTGGGCTTCCTCAGCGGCGTGGATACCTTTAACCCTCCTGGCTCGAGCAAGGTCTTTGCCTTTGGCACCGGCGGGGGCGGTATCCTGGTGGCGGCGGGAGCGTCGATCGTCATCGATGACGCCGGCCAGTTGGGGAACAGCTCCGGCGATCTGACCAAGACCGGGGGCGGCGTCTTCAAGTTTGGCTACACCAGCACCGGCTCGCCGGGCTACGCCAACCTGACCGGCCAGATTTTCGTCAATGACGGCACCCTGCTGGTGGGTCACTTGACCTCTCTGGGTTCGAATGCGACCGGGCAGGGGACGACCATCGCGTCGGGCGCGGCGCTCGGCGTTTACAGCGCGGCGGTGGCGATTTCCGGCGAGCCGGTCACGGTGAGCGGCACCGGCATCGCCACGGCCGGCGCGATCTACAACGACCAGGCCTTCGCCCTGAGCTTCGCCCCCGGAGCCGGCAGCGGCACCTTCACCCTGGCGGGGGATACCTCGATCAGCTCGACGAACACCGGCGGCATCACCATTTCATCCAACATCACTGAAACCGGCGGCTCTCGTTCGCTGACCAAAGTCGGCACCGGGGCCGGCGCGCTGATCCTTCAGGGAGCCAATACCTACAGCGGGCCGACCCTCATTAACGCCGGCACATTGACCTTGAGCGGGACGGCGGGTTCGATCGACAGCAGTAGCGGGATTGTCCTCAACGGCGGCACCCTCACCCTGGTCAACACCGCCGCAGCCAACAATATCGACCGCATCGCGGACACGGCGACCATCACCTCGAACGGCGGGACGATCGCTTTTTCGAACACCGCCGGCGCCACCGGGTTCGTGGAAAACCTGAACACCCTCCTGCTGAATCGCGGCGCCACGACGATCAGCACCGTGCAGAATACCCTCGGCGCCAGCGCCCTCACTTTCGCGTCCCTCAGCCGGCCCGCCGCCGGAGCGACGGTGAACTTCACCGGCACCGGGCTGGGCCTGAACGTCCAGAACCAGATCGTCTTCACCGCCGCGCCGACCCCGGTCAACGGGATCATCGGCGGCTGGGCCACGGTGGACAACAACTTCGCCAAGTATGTCGCTGGCTCGGTCACCCCGCTGACTGCGGCGGATTACATCACGAGCACCGACGCCAGCACTTGGGCGACGGCCAACAATCTCAATCTGCCGGTAGGCACCACGACGCTCACCCCGGCGGGTGGAGCGACGGTGGAAACCAACTCCCTCAACCTCTCGACGATTGGAGCGACGACGCCCAATGCCGCGCTGGATCTTTCCGGGAAAACTCTCCGCCTGGTCAGCGGCGGCATCCTTTCCGGCGGCAGTTTCGCCCATGGCGCGATCGTCAATGGCACTCTGACCGCGGGCAACGGAGCCAACACCGCCGGCGAACTGGTCTTCAATGTGACTCAACCGTTGCTCAACCGACTCGTCGTCAGCGCGAATCTGGTGAACAACGGATCCGGAGCGGTGGCGGTGACCAAGTCGGGCACCGGCACGCTGATTCTTAACAACATCGCGGCGAACACCTTCACCGGCGCCCTGACCGCGAGCGGCGGCAACCTCGTGCTGGTCAAATCTGTGGCCACGGCCTCTTCGGTGGCCGTCAACCCGGGCGCGACCCTCTCCATCGCGACGTTCGACGGGAGCAGTCCGATCTCCGCGACCAACACCCTCGCGCTCAACGGCGGCACCTTCACGAACTTCGACAACGTGGGGCGCACCTTTGACAACGCGGTGGTCATCGGCGGCGACGTCGCGCTCGGTTCCGCCAGCCCTTCCGGCGGCTTGATCACGCTCGGCGCGGCCGCTACCGCCAAGACCTTCGATCTCGGCGGGACCACCCGCACCCTCACCGTCAGCAATGCCAACCCGGTGGTCGTCAACGACATCGTCAGCGACACGGCGAGCGCGGGATTTGTCAAGGCGGGCACCGGCATCCTCACCCTCGCCGGCGCCAATACCTACACCGGAGCCACCACGGCGACCGGCGGCACCCTGCGCATCTCCGTGGACAACAACCTCGGCGTGGCGCCGGCTTCCGCGACGCCGAAACAGCTCTTCCTCACCGGTGCCACCCTGAACGCGGTGTCCAACCTGACGCTCAACTCGAACCGCGGGGTTTTCCTTGGGCAGGCCGGGGGCACCTTCGACGTGAATTTCGGCGCGACGCTGACTTATGGTGGCGTGATCGACGGTGGCAACTTGACCAAGGCTGGCATCGGCACGCTCGTGCTCGGCGGCGGCAACACCTACGCCGGCACGACCGCGATCAATGCCGGCGTTCTGCGGGCGACCACCAGCGATGCCCTCGGGTTGCCGGGTGTCGCCACCACCGTGGCCGCCGGGGCCGCCTTGGAACTGAGCGGCTCGAATCTCTCCTTCAGCGGCGCCGAGCCTCTGACGATCAGCAGCGGTGGCATCAACAATGCCGGTGCTCTGCGGAACATTACGGGTAACAATACGTGGGGCGGGTTGGTCACCATCGCCGCGCAAGCGCGCATCAATTCCGATGCCGGGACGCTCATTCTCGCGCAAGGTGCGACCTCGGCGAATCTCACCTTGGTCGTCGGTGGCGCGGGCAACCTTGTGGTCGAGGGGCCGCTGACTTTGGGAAGCGGCGGGTTGTCCAAAGATGGCGCCGGCCAGATCACCCTCCTCGCGTTGAATACCTACACGGGCTCCACCGCCGTGAATGACGGCACCGTGGAACTCAGCGGGCCCGTCGCCTCGGTGGGGAGCACTGCCTTCACCGTGACCGGCGGAGGCACTTTGAGGATCACGAACTCCCTGGCCGCGGCCAGCAGCGCGCGGATTGCCGATGCTGCTACTCTCACCTTTTCGGGCAATGGCACCTTCAACTTTGCCCACAACGGCGGGCCCGTGAACTACGCGGAGACGCTCGGCCAATTGATCCCGAGCTCCGGCGCCATCACCCTCGCCACCTCCCAGGCGGACGCCGGGCAGACGAGCGCGGTGACCTTTGGCGCCGCGGCCGGCCTCGGCACGCGCGGTTTGGGCGCGGCGGTGAACTTCACCGGCGCTGGATTGGGCCTCGATACCCGAAACCGGGTGGTCTTGAACGCGCAGGCGGCGGGCTTGATCGGGGGCTGGGCGACTGTTGGCGACGAGTTCGCCAAGTATGACACGGGCGTTGGTTCCGTGACCGCCTTCGTGGCGGGCGATTACTCCATCGACCCGGCGGTGACCGGCTACACGACTGGCCTGAACATCAAGGCCACCACGAGTCCGGCCGCCTTGGGCGCGAGCCGGACGATCAACACCCTGAATCTCGCGCAAGCCTCCGCCGTGACCCTTGACATCGGGGCGGGCAACACCTTGCGCGTGGAAAAGGGCGGCCTGCTGGTCAGCGGCGCCTTCAACAGCATCATCCAGAACGGCACGCTCACCGCCGGCCAGACTTCGACCGCGATCGGCGACCTCGTGGTGCATCAGAACTCGGCGGCGAACACGCTCGATATCCAATCGGTCATTGCCGACAGCGGGGGTTCGCCGAACATCACCACGCTGACCAAGACCGGACCGGGCACGCTCCAGTTGAGCGGGAACAATACCTTTACCGGGGGTGTCTTTGTGGACAACGGCGTGGTGGTCTTGAACAACGCCGGGGCGCTGAACAGCACCACGAAGAATGGCGTGACGATGCACGGCGGCACCCTGCGGCTGAACAACCAATCGCCCAACATCGCCAACCTCGCCGGGGCCAATCCGAACGCGATCATCGAGAATGCCAATGCCACCGGCCACACGCTGACCGTCACCAACACGTCCAACTCGGTTTACACCGGGCTCCTTCAGGACGGCGTCGGCGGCGGGGCGCTCGGCCTGACCAAGGCGGATACCAATTTCGCCCTCACCCTGAACAACCCGGCGAGCACCTATTCAGGCGTGACCACGATCGTAGGCACGGGCGCCACCAACGTCAGCATTGTTGAAGCGTTCAAGCTGGCGGACGGCGGTCAGCCGAGTTCCATCGGCGCGGCGAGCAGCGCCGCGGCAAATCTCGTCTTCAACGGCGGTATCCTGCGCTATACCGGGCTCGGGGATAATACGACGAATCGCCTCTTCACCCTGGGGACCAACAACTCCACGGGCGGAGGTACGGGGACGATCACCAATCTCGCGGGCGGGACGATCGACTTCTCCAACACCGGTTCGATCGCCTTTAGCGGCAGCGCGGCGCGGGTGTTCAACCTCCAGGGCCTCAGCACTGGGGACAACTTCTTCCGCCCGCAATTGGGCGATGGCGGCGGCGTGACCAGCGTGAACAAGGGGGGCACGGGTCGTTGGATCCTGACCAATAACAGCAACAGCTACACCGGGATCGCGAGTGTCAACGCCGGCACCCTCGCGGTGACCAGCGCAGGGGCCTTGGGCAGCGCCACGGGCGAGACCCAGATCGTCAACGGCGCCTTCCTGGAGCTGAATAACATCACCGGGGATATCGCGGAGCCGATCCGCTTCATCACCAACAACGGTGGCAACGTCACCGTCGTGGGTGGCGCGCCGCGCCTCACCGGCACGGTGACCATGCTCTTCGACGGCATCTTCACCGTTCCCAGCGGCACCTCTCTCACCTTGGGAGGATCGGTGGCGAGTGTCGCAGCGACCGCCCGGCTGTTCCAGAAAAGCGGCGACGGCATCCTGACCATTCAACCAGCCGCGGGCACCCCGACGTATAACTGGGGTTACACCCAGGTGGGGGTGTCGAACAGCGCCACCGGCGGCATCCTGCGGCTCGTCGGCACGGGCAGCGTCAATAACAATGTCGGGACAGGGGCGGAACTGCGCGTCTTTGGCGGCGTCCTTGATCTATCCCAAATGCAGACCGCCGGAGCGGCCACCTTTACCGCCGGTAACAGCACCGCGGCGACGCAGATCAATCTGGGCAACGCCGTGGCCAACGCGCCGGCGACCATCCTGCTCGGCAACAACACGCTGGCCTTCGCCGGCACCACGGGCGGGCTGACTTATTCCACGGCGAGCGTTCAGGGCGGACCGGCGACCATCGGAGACATCGGTGCGGTGTCCGGGAATTTCGACCTGGCCGGGGTCGCCCGGACCTTCCTCGTCAACGACTCCAGCAATGCGCCCGTCGATTTGACTGTGAACGCCAACGTGATCGGCGGCGCCGCCAGCCTGATCAAGACCGGCGCCGGAACTCTCCAGTTGGGTGGCGCGAACACCTACACCGGTGTCACCACCATCAGCGATGGCACGGTGATCCTCGATTACACGCTCAATCCCGGCGGCAAGTTGAGCGATACCGCGACGGTGTCCTTCGGCGGCATCACTCCTGCCACGCAGGCGACCAGCACCCTTGGCCCCCTCGTTCTGCAAGGGCTGAACTCCCCTGCGTCTGTCACGGAAACGATCGGCCTGCTCCAGTTGAATGCCGGGCTCTCGACCCTCCGCATCGCCGGCAGCGGGACTACCCTCGCGGCCACCAGCCTCAGCCGCCTCCAGCCGGCCAGCTTCCTCACTGTGGACCTGCCGGCCGGGGGCATCGGCCTCACCTTGACGAATTCGCAGGCCACCGGGGCGGGAGCGCTTCCCGGGGTAATCACCACCGAGCCGAACGGCGTCTCGCGCTTCATGAACTCCACCGGGGCTTTCACCGGCACGACCAACGCGAATGCGAGCACCTGGACCGACGGGGCGGACATCAACGCCACCACCGGCTTCACCAATTCGGTCACCACGGATCTGAAAATCAGCAGCCTGCGTTACGACGCCAATGCCGCCTCCACGGTGGCGGTCGCCGCCGGCAAGGGCTTCGGTTCCACCTCGGGCACGTTCCTCGTCACGAGCACCGCGGCGGCCAACAATATCGGGATTGGCACCGCGGGCAGCACGCTCGAGTCCCTCAACACGCTGCACGAGCTCGACTTTGTCCTGCAAAACACCGGCGTCACCACTTTCAGCGGCGACATCCGTTCGGACCAGACGGTGATGAAGCAGGGCCCGGGCATCCTGGGCTTGGCGGGCAACAGCACCTACCAGGGCCCGACCTATATTTTTGACGGATCAGTCAGACCCTCCGGCGGCAAGGGCATCGGCGATAATTCACCGATCATCCTTTCTTTGAGGTCCTCGCCGGTGGGCGTGCTGGATTTGAACGGAGCCACCGAGACCGTGGGCGGTCTGGAAGGCGGCACTACCACCGTGACCAATGTCAAACTCGTCAACGGCACGCTCGTGGTGAATCAGGCCGCGGACAAAACGCTCAGTGGCATCCTCGACTTCGGCGGCACCGGCACCTTCACCAAGCAGGGGCCGGGCACGCTCACCATTCAGGGGAACGGAGCCGGTAACGGCACGGTGAATGTCTTTGGCGGAATGCTGACGCTGGGTTCTGTTCAGGCCGCGTCCGGGATTGATGACGTCGGCACGATCAATATCCGGGGTGGTGTGCTGCAAGACACCCAGCTCATCGCCGCCGCCAAGCATCTGCTCAGTGGGACCAACGTGAACATGCGCGGCACGGCCAGTAGCAACGGCTTCTACGTGCCCATCAACCAGAATAGCGCGATCACCGAGACGACCAATGCTTTCACCTTTGCGGAAGGGGCAAACACCCTTACGTTTGAGCATCAATCCGGGACTGGGACCGCCACTGTCTCGACCCTCCTGCTCAACAGCGGGACCGACGGTTGGGTTCGCACTAACGGCGCCACCGTCCTGTTGCGCGGTCCCAATCTCGGGACGTTGGCGGCCACGACGGCGACCAGCCGCGTCCAAGTTACTCTGCCCGGCAGCTTCAGCGCCGCAGAACTGGTCGGTGGCGCGGGGGCGGCTGCGGGTTCGACGGCGCTGAAAATCATCCCTCACGCCATCGGTGGGACCGCCTTCTCGGGCGCGGGCAGCGAGGGCAATACCTTCGTGACCTACGGGACCGCCGCGACCGTGACTTCCAACAATCTCCGGCCGCTGACCGTGGCCACCGAGTATGCCACCGCCTTTGTCGGTGGGGTGGCGACCGACAACGTCAATTTTGCGGCTGCGCCCGCCATCAGCGCCGTGGACGAAACGGTGAACGCGCTGCGCCTCGATACCAGCACCGCGGCGTTCAATCTCACCGGCACCGCGACCAAGACGCTCACCTTGACCAGCGGCGCCCTGCTCATGACCGCCGGGACGACCACCAATGGCCTGACCCTGGGCGGCTTCAGCAACCTGACCGCCAGCGCCACGACCAACGAGCTGGTGGTGTTTGTCACCTCGAGCAATGCCACGCCCGCCGCCGCAACGCTGAGCATCAGCAGCAACATCATCGGCGCTGGCGTGGGTCTGACCAAGGCCGGCGCGGGCACCCTGGCGCTGACCGCCGCCACGGCCAACACCTTCACCGGAGCGCTCACCGTCAACCAAGGCGTGCTGAGCTTTACCGCCTTGAATCAACTCGGAACAGGCAGCGCGATTCGCCTGGCCGGCGGCACGCTGCTCTGGAGTGGCGCGAACACCTCCGACATCACCAATGGCCACGCCATCACCTTGCTCGGACCGAGCAACGGGACCTTGACCGGCAGCGGTGCCACCGCTCCGACGATCGTGACCACGAACACCGCGCAGCAGAGCATCCTCGATGTGGGCGCCAACGATGTGGTCTTCACCCAGGCCTTCGGCGGAGCCGGGAGCACCGGCGGCGTCACCAAGATTGGCGCCGGGAATGTGACGCTCAACGCCGCCGCGGCCTCCCGCACTGGCACCACCCAGATCGATGCCGGCACCGTGACGCTCGGAGTCGCCAACGCGCTCGGCGCGGGCGGCATCATCGTCAACGGCGGCACCCTCGCCAGCGGTGCGGGCAACAATCCGACGGGCCGCATCACCTTGCTGGGCGGTTCCATCAGCGGCCTGGGCGTCCTGACGACGAGCGACGATCTGATCGATGTCGGCCTCGGCACGATCAACGCGACGCTGGCGGAGGTCGCCAATACCCGCGCGCGTCTGCTCAAGACCGGCACCGGCCTGGTCACCATCGGCGGGACGAACAACTCCTTCACCGGCATCACCGAAGTCCAGGCCGGAACGCTGGCCGTCGCGTCGCTCGCCAACCTCGGCAGCAACAGCTCGCTCGGCACCGGCTCATATCAGAACGGCGCGATCCGCCTCGGCTATCTCGGCAACACCGGCACTTTGCAATACGTGGGCACCGCCGACGGCACGACCAACCGGCCTATCGAGCTTTCCGGAACCACGGGCGGCGGCATCCTCGACAACAGCAGCGCCACCAACAACAAACTGGTCCTCACCGGCACCGTCAGTTCCGACGGTTCTGGCAACATCCTCGGCGCGGCCACTGGGACCGCCAAGACCCTGAGCCTGACCGGGACTTCGACCGGCGCGAATGAAATCAGCGGCGTGATCTCGGATCCCGGGGCCAACGAGCCTCTCGCCTTGGTCAAGATTGCCAGTGGCGCCAATACGAGTTGGAAGCTGAGCGGGAACAACACCTTCACCGGCAACGTGGGTATTAATGGCGGCGCCGTGATTATCACCAACAGCAACGCACTCGGCTCAGGCACCAAGACCATCACCATCAGTCCGACCACCAATCCCACCAGCCAGCCTGCGCTCCGCCTGGACGGGAGCGGGGGAGCCATCACGCTGCCGGCCAGCATGAGCTTTACCACCAGTTATGACGCGCTCAATGGGACGACTCCGATTGCCGGGGCGGGCGCGATCATCAACGACGGCGGGAACAACATTATCCAAGGCAACTTCAGCCTCACCTCGGGTGGCGGCGGAACCACCTTCTTGTCCAATGCGGGCAAGCTGACCCTCACCGGCGCATTGACCCCCATCGCCGCGACGCGCTCGATTTTCCTGCGCGGCAACGGCGACGGTGAAATCTCCGGACTCATTGTGGACGGCACAACGGTCGGGCTGCCCGTGACCCGCGAGGTCGGCACCGGCACCTGGACGCTGAGCAACGTGGCCAACTCCTATACCGGCATTACCAGCGTGAAGGCGGGCACCCTTGCCGTGGTCAAACTCCGCGATGGCGGATTGAGCAGCAGCATCGGCGCCTCGACCAGCATTCCGGCGAACCTCGTTCTCGATGGCGGCGCCTTGCAGTACACCGGCGCCGGCGACAGCACCAACCGCCAGATGACGCTCGGCGTGAGTGGCGGCAGGCTCGACGCCTCCGGCAGCGGCGCCGTGAACTTCACTAGCGCGACCGCTCTCACGCTGTCTGGGACGAATACCGCGCGCGCGCTCACCCTGAGCGGCACCAGCACCTTGACCAATTCCCTGGCGGCCGCGCTGGTGGACAACGGGAGCGGAGCGACTTCGCTGATCAAGAGTGGCGCCGGGACTTGGGCGGTCTCGGGAACGAATTCCTATACCGGTCCGACCAACGTGACAGCGGGCACCCTGCTCATCAACGGGGTCCAGGGCTCCGCCACCGGCGCCGTCACCGTCTCCTCCGGCGCCACCCTCGGCGGCACGGGCGTCATTGGCGGGGCAACCACGGTCCAGAACGGCGGCAGCCTGAAACCGGGTGCTTCCGCCGGCTTGCTGACGTTTACCAATAACCTCACCCTCGGCGGCAACGCGACCAACACGACCTTCGAGTTGCAGGGCACCGCCCGCGGCACGGCGGGCGGATACGACGCGATCGACCTTGGCGCCAGTTCCACCCTGACCTACGCCGGTATCCTCACCCTGGACATTTCCAGCACGCTCCCCAATGGCACCTACGACCTGTTCAAATTCACGAATGCCTCGACCGGCGATTTCTTCAACGTGACGCTGGCCGGCAGCGGCGGCTACTCCGGCAGCCTGACGAACACTTCGGGCGTCTGGACCGGCGACTCTCAAGGCCAGAACTTCACCTTCACGCAAGCCACCGGCGATCTGGTGATCGGGGTGGTGCCTGAACCCGGCGCCCTCGTCAGTCTCCTGGGCGGACTCGGTGCGCTCCTCGGATTCCGGCGCGCCCGCCGTCGCGTGTAGCTCGATATTCCAATGTCGAGACGATCGTCGAAAAACTGATTTGAAGCCCGGAAGACTCGACAATGGAATGTCGAGCCACACCCGGGTAGGGGCGGCGCAACTCGGTGCCGTCCCTGCCTCGGGTCGCACTCAGCTCGAACGCGGTTCAATCACCCCCGGCGACCAAATCCCATTTGGATAAAAACTTGCAGGGACAATTCTCCTCGCGTACGCACGTGAGGAGTTTCGTGAACGGGGGGGGGGGGGGGGGGGGGGGGGGGGGGGGGGGGGGGGGGGGGGGGGGGGGGGGGGGGGGGGGGGGGGGGGGGGGGGGGGGGGGGGGGGGGGGGGGGGG
>JAXDQW010000088.1:0-28182 GCA_034667665.1 Chthoniobacter sp. | reverse complement strand
CTTCCATCCGGGTGCCGAGGTCTGCGAGGGTCTCGCTCTGTTGCTGAATCGCATCCAGAACATCGGCCAGCGTCGGCTCGCCAGCATCGCGGTTGGGGTTTTGAGTTGCACGAGGCATACCCCGCCGTGTGCGTGTCAACTGCGAGGAGGCGGAAGGGACTAGCGGGGGTCGGCCGAAGGGCGAGCCAGGCACGCTGAACAGCCCCTCCGGATTCGCCGCCGGCTGCGTCACGCAATCCACCGAGATGAGCTTTTCGGCGCGCGCGAACTTCTTGAGCCCCTTCTTCTCGCCGCCGCCCTTGAACTTCACCGACATGCCGAAGCACTCCGGCATGCGTTCCGCGCGCTCCAGCATCTTCGGCGTCTCGTCGTGCGAGCGAAGCAGGTGCCAGTCAGCCCGCAGCTTGTTCTCGTCGATGCGGAAATTGGTCAGAAATCCGCAGGTGTCCTTGATGCCGCTGCCGTGATCGAGATTGACCGGCACCTTCTTCTTCGCCAGCGCGTGGAGCTGTTTGACCGTCGTGCCATCGACAATTAGGTCGTGCCCCTAGGCCTCGATATCGCCGGTTATCACCGCGACATCGCGGATGATCGCGTCGTCAAATTCGACACTGCCCTGGAAAGGAACGTGAAAGCCGATCTCTTCGGCGACGCTGAAATAGTGGGTGCGGTTGGAGGGGGCTTGGCGCATGCCCTACCCGCGTCCTGTCAACCCAGGGTCACGTTCTGCGGCCGGCCCATCGGCTCGCCTTTCGCTTCGACATTTCGGCTTGGACGGCTGATCCTGAACATGTCCGGAGATTCTGCCTTTTGCGAAAACCGATACTATGAAACTTTTGCTGATCACATCTCTGCTCATCAATCTTCCTCCAGCATTCGGCCTGGATGACCCGGCCGTCGCCCCGAAAGGAACGAGCTTCTTCGAGCGGTTCTTCGCCCAAGCGTCGGTGCAACCCGCCGCTGCTCCGGAGCCAGCCGTTCGTCCAAAAAGTACGCCGCCACCCAATTGGCCGGATGCGGGGCCGCGTAATCCTAATCGTCCGCCGTCGGTCGGTTCCCGGCTGAAAGGCGAGTACCGCGTCACGGCGGCTGGCGCAGGGCGCGCTGTCCTGCGCCCCTCCGCTGAGGATAGCGCGCTGCGAATCGTGGCGGAATTTGGCGCGGCCGAGGCCGCCCCGGCGGAAGGCACGGCGCTGACGCTCACCGCCGATAGCGGTTACACCGTGACCCGCGTGCAGCCCTCGGCAGTGGGTCCCGTTAATGTCTTCGTCCGCGCCGACACGGGCACTGAGGTTGCCCCACCTCTGAGCTTGAAGTGGGGCCAGTCGATTGACCAAATCGAGAAGATGTTGGGAAATCTTCGGGGCGTGAATGTCACTCGACAACAGGAGGGCAGCGAGGAAGTCGTGCAGGCCGAGGGGGCCTTGCCGCGGGGAATGCACCGCTGGCTCTTTGGCTTCGGACAGGGTGTGCTCACGCGAATGGCAGTAGTGTACGAAAAGCCCGAGCAGGAAACTGCGTCAATCGAGGAAAAGTTCCGCTCGGCTGCGGAGGGCTATACCAAGCGTTACGGCGAGGGTGAGCGTCTCACTGCGTCGATAGAGGGTGAGCCGGTCCCGCCGCCGATCCGTTGGAAGAAGCCGAACACCGAGCTGACCATGCGATTTGTGAAGACGCGAGAGGGAGAGGAAGCGGAGGCTAAGCTGCGCATCGAAGCAATTTACGCTCACACTCCAGCGGCCGGGAAGTGAAAGCCGAGGAGTGCCGATGCGCTGCAGGAACTCAAACGGCCAAAGCGCTCATCAAAGTTTACCAAATCCCCTCGTAAGCTGTTTCCCATCTTCCCGCTCGTTCCCAAAGTGAGGCTTTGGGGACGCACGCTTCAGGAGCAATTTCATTGAGCGGCCGGTGGTTGAGACTGCTGCCTCCCACCGCGAAGCGCAGCTTCCCTGCGACACTTGCGTTCCCAAAGCCTCACTTTTGGAACGAGCGAAAGCCCCACTTTGGGAACGAGCGAGGAACCGGCGCCCCAAAACTGGTCACGCCACGATCCGCACTCGCTTTCCGGACTCGAATGGGCATAAAAGTGGTGCCTTGCCGACGCCATGAACATGACCCGACGGATTCTGAATCGCAGTTACCTATCTCCTCGTCGTTTTGGGTAGGCACTTTAGTCTAAGCGCATGATCGACGCGTTACACCCACGGACAGTAAATCCGCCCGCGACACCGGAGGAGTTATCGCAACTTGAAGCGGATCTCGCGGTAACCCTCCCATCGGAGTTGCGCATCCTGCTCGCGGAGGCGAACGGCGCTTGGATTCCAGACGTGGCGATTCCCGACGAGTTGTGTCCGGAAGTGCCAGGAGGAGGTATTAACGGATACAGTCTTTTCAGTAGCAGGAAGATTGAGGAGAGGCGTGCGGTGTATGAGGGACGCGTTTCCACCGACTTGTTGGTTTTTGGCGATGATGATTTCGGAAATGCGCTTTGCATCGGGCTCGACGGCCCGCGTCGCGGAAAGATTTACTTCTGGGACCACGAAGAAGATGTGGCCGGTTGTCTCGCTATTGGGAATTGAAGTCGATCCGACTCGGATTCATCAGAACGAGTATTTTGTCGCTGATTCGTTGCCGCAATTTGTTTCATTATTCCGCGACTCCGACCTCTATAGGTAAAGCGCCTATCCTTGAATCTGCGTTGTGGTTTTTGGCAATTCGATAACTTCATTTGGCGGTTGCCTTTGGCTGATTTAGTTCAGCGCCTGAGGTGCTCGGCGAAGGCGGAACTCTTCCCGGAATGGGCAGCACACCCAAATCAACGAGTTTGATGATCACGACGCCGGCGACCTCCTTCATGAGCTGTTCCACCTCGACGGTGGCGGCTTCGCGGGCGCGGGTGTTGCAGTTCGACGCCTCGGTGTTCGAGGCAACGGTCCTGATCATCTGCTCCTGCAAGACGTTGCGCTCCGCGGCGATATTGGTGACGAGCTTTTCCAACTGCGCAATGTAACGCTCGCGATCCTGAGCGGACGCTTTACGCTCGTCTTCCGCCTTCCGGACGAACGCTTCGTGATGCTCCATCGTGCTTTGGTTGCGCTTCTCCGCCGCCTCGAGGCGGCGATCCTGGGCGGCAGTGAGCAGGCGAAAGATGAATACGTTCGCGGTGACCAGGCCGGATCCGACCCCGAGAATGACGCTGAGTGGGATATCCATAACGGCTATTTGCGGCGCTTCAATTTGCGGGCGAGGAGAGCGGCGGCGGTGATCCCGCCAGCACTGGCAGCCATGCCCGGCAGCATTCGATTTGCGGCGGACGGCGGAGGCCCGTAGGCCCGCGTCATGGTGTGCGGATCAACGACTCCGCCATCGTTCGATTCAAACTCACCGTTCGCGTTTCGCGGCCGACCGCCGCCATCGGCGAACTCCACTGCGATCATGCCAGGCACCAGCGTTCTGCCTTCAAAGGAAATAACTCGCATTCGTTAAGCAGGATTGCGGCCTTACGTACGGATTGGAGCGGTTGCAAAAAGCGGCCCGTCATTCCGAGCGAAGCGAGGAACCTCTGATTCCCGTGGGCAACGGCGGTGCGGAGCGCTCGACATTGGTCAGAGATCCTTCACTGCGTTCGGGATGACGATGGGTGGAGTTTTCAGGCGTGATGCTTCTTCTGGATCTCCCGCGCGTTCTTGCCGTGCGTGCCGTGGAGCGCCCCGACAACATTGCCCACATTGGCGCCGATGAATCCGCCGCGGAGCGCGCCCTACGTCAGATCGCCGGCCTTGGCCGCTTCCTTGAGCATGTTGCGCCGCGCGAGGGAGTTTGCGGCCTTCAGCCCGCCGCGGCCGTGCCGCAGCACCTTCGCCGCGGCAAGGCCGCCGCCCAGCAGCGCGCCGCCGCCGAGGCCCGCGCCGATCCCAATGGCGTGGCTCTTGAGAAGCTGTCCCAGGCTCTCCTTGAACGCCTCGCCCTTCCTGCCCTTCTTCGACGTGGCCGCGACGCCCACGGGGCCGCCAATGTGGCGAACGATGTGATCTCCCAGTCCAGGTCGAACGCGAGCACATCGTCCGCCTTCGCCGCGAGCGCGAGCAGGCGATCCGTCACGTCCCCGCCGACGCTCAGCTTCGAGACGCCGACCTTGAGGCCCTTCCTGAGCCCGCGACCAACTGCCGTGAGCACCCACGTCATCGACCAATCACTGCTGAACGCGCTCGGCGTGGGGTAACGCCGGTCATGCGAAATCCAATTACAAAACAAGTCATAAACAACATCACGGAATCAACAGGAGATAACCATGCACAAGTGACAAACCGGCGCGATGAATACGGGCTCGAGCGACTGACGAACTTCCCCCTCAGCCTGCGGCTCATCCGCGAGATCCACGGCAAACTGCTCGAAAACGTGCGCGGTGCCCAGCGCGATCCGGGCGAGTTTCGGCGCACGCAAAACTGGATCGGTCCCGGCGGCTGCACGCTCGCCACCGCGACCTTTGTGCCGCCACCAGTGCCGGAGATGAAAGGCGGAGGAGCGGCGCGAATCGACCGCGGCGGCCGCCCGCTCCGCACCCGCGGTTAGCGGCTTCATACCAAGGTATAATTGAGGGGCCAGTTGGTGCGGGGGTAACTTGCTCTATGAAACAGCAAATGAATACGATCACCACCAAGGACGGAACGCAGATCTACTTTAAGGACTGGGGCACGGGACAGCCCGTTGTCTTTAGCCACGGCTGGCCCCTCAGTGGGGACGCCTTCGAGGATCAGATGCTATTTCTAGCCTCGCGCGGCTACCGCTGCATCGCACATGACCGCCGCGGCCATGGTCGCTCGAGCCAGCCTTGGAATGGCAACGATATGGACACTTACGCCGATGACCTTGCTGAGTTGGTCCAGGCGCTGGACTTGAGGGACGCGATCCATGTCGGCCATTCCACCGGTGGGGGCGAAGTCGCCCGGTACATTGGCCGGCACGGATCGAAACGCGTGGCCAAGGCGGTGTTGATCGGCGCGGTCCCGCCGCTGATGCTGAAAACCGCTGCCAATCCGGGCGGTTTGCCGATGGAAGTGTTCGACGGAATCCGTGCCGGTGTCGCCGCCGACCGCTCGCAGTTCTTCAAGGATCTCACCCTGCCGTTCTACGGTTACAACCGGCCGGGGGCGAAGATTTCGGAAGGTGCGCGCGAGTCATTTCTGGCTGCAAGGGATGATGGCTGGCTTCCCTGCCGCCTACTTTTGCATCAAGGCATTTTCCGAGACAGACCAGACCCAGGACTTGAAGAAAATCGATGTGCCGACGCTCATTCTTCACGGGGACGACGACCAGATCGTGCCGATTGGTGACTCGGCCCTCTTGTCGGCCAAGATCATCAAGAACGCGACCCTCAAGATCTATAAAGGCGCGCCACACGGTATGTGCACTACGCACAAGGATCAGGTCAAGGGGGACCTCCTGGCGTTTTTCAAGGCATAACTAGAGGCAGGATTCAATCAGCACATAATCGAGAGTTTACCGACACCTATAACAACAATCAGTCGCCACAAATAACCATTGTGAAACCGTTTGGCATTCTCAGCATCATCGCAATCCTCGCTCTCCGCAGCGGCCTGTGCGGAACCGAGGAGCAGCCCACTTCCACTCCGGTAATCGACCCCAACGACAACCCGAAAATCGATAAGGAGGTCGTTGACGCGCTGAACGCGCGCTATGGCGTGCATTCCGGCTTTCGCTCAAATCATGCGAAGGGCATCGTCGTCGAAGGCAGCTTCACGCCGACAGTGGAGGCTGCAGCGTTAAGCAGATCGCCGATCTTCGCCGGTGCAACACTGCCGGTCACCGCGCGTTTTTCCGATGCGGGCGGCATGCCTGATTTGCACGATGCCGCGCCGGTGGCCAATCCTCACGGCATGGCGATCAAGTTTCATCTGCCCAACGACGTGGACAGTGACATCGTCCTCAACTCGCTCAAATTCTTCACCGTGGCGACGCCCGAGGATTTCCGCGATCTGCAACTGGCCGCCGCGACCAGCCCGCCTGGCGCACCAAGGTCGCCGCAGCTCGAAGCGTTTCTCGAAAGCCACCCGAGCGTGGAGAAAGCGAACGCCACCGTCGGCACGCCCGCCAGTTTCGCCGACGAACAGTATTTTGGCATTGATGCGTTTGTGTTCACTAACCAAGCGGGCCAGCGACAGCCGTTCCGCTACATCATTACGCCCGAGAAGATCGTGCATTTGAGCAAGGAAGACGCCGCGAGGAGATCGCCGAACTATCTGGTGGACGATCTGCCGCTGCGCCTGGCTGAAGGACCGGCGACGTTCCATATCAAGGCGCAACTTGCCGCGCCCGGCGACCAAACCAACGATCCGACTCAAGCGTGGCCGGACGATCGCAAGGTGGTTGATCTTGGCACGCTGACGATCAGCAGGACCGTCGTGCATAGCGATGCCATGCAGAGAAAACTGCTCTTCACTCCCGGACGCCTGACCGTTGGCATTGAACCTTCGGACGACCCGCTCATTACGGCGCGCGATGGCTCCTATGCGGAGTCGTTCAAGCGGCGCAGCGCGGCTCCGTGAGTTACCGACACGCGAAGTCGTGAATCAATCGACAGTCTAATTTATGAAAACACACATCCTTGGAAATTCGGATCTCTACATTACACCCATCGGCTTTGGAGCCTGGGCTATCGGCGGCGATTGGAAGTTCGGCTGGGGCGCGCAGGACGACGACGACTCCATTGCCGCCATTCACCGGGCGCTTGAGCTCGGCATCAACTGGATCGACACCGCGGCCGTCTATGGTCTCGGGCACTCGGAGGAGGTCGTGGCCAAAGCGCTGGCCCACTGGCCGCACGCGCGCCCCTATGTCTTTACCAAGTGTGGCATGGTTTGGAACGAGAAGGGCGAGATCGACTATGCGCTCAGCGCATGCTCGATCCGGCGCGAAGTAGAGAACAGCCTGCGCCGGCTGCGCGTCGATGTCATCGACCTCTATCAGATCCACTGGCCCGCCGACGACCTCGCTGAAACCGAGGAGGGCTGGCAGACGCTCGCCGACTTGAAGAAGGAGGGCAAGGTTCGCTGGATCGGCGCTTCGAACTTCTCCGTCGCGGAACTGGAAGTGGCGCAGCGCACGGCAGCGGTCACCTCGCTGCAGCCGCCCTACTCGCTCATCCGTCGCGACATCGAGGAGGAACAGCTTCCCTTCTGCCAGAGCGAAGGTGTTGGCGTCATCGTCTATTCCCCGATGGCCTCCGGGCTCCTGACCGGCGCCATGACTCGCGAGCGCATCCGCGCACTCCCGCCGACGGACTGGCGCAGCAAGAACCCGGAATTTCAGGAGCCCAAACTTACCGGCAATCTTGCCCTCGTTGAACGGCTCCGCGCCGTAGGTGCCCGCCACGGACGGACCCCCGGCGAAGTCGCCATTGCCTGGACCCTGCACCATCCCGCCGTTACCGGCGCGATCGTTGGCGCACGAAATCCCAGCCAGCTCAACGGCATCATCGGCGCGGCGGATTTCCACCTCAGCGAGGAAGAGATCGCGGAAATCGAAAACATCCAAACAACGGTCGCGGTTTGATTCCGCGAACACCACTCATCGCTCGATCCACCAAAAATCCATCCATTATGAACACCACACTCATCGACCAGCCCGCCGCGCAGAGCGGCACATTTCTCATCGGCGGAGACATCCCCGTTCACCGCCTCGGCTTCGGCTCCATGCGCCTGACCGGAAAAGGCGTCTGGGGCGAACCCGACGATCGCGACGAATGCCTCGCCGTGCTGCGGCGCGCGCTCGAGCTCGGCATCACGCTCATCGATACGGCGGATTCCTATGGGCCTTTTGTTTCCGAGGAGTTGATCGCGGACGCCCTGCATCCGTATCCGGAGAATCTTCTCATTGCGACGAAAGCCGGCTTGCAGCGTTCCGGCCCCGACGAATGGGAGCCGGATGGCTGCCCGGAGTATCTGCGCGAGCGTTGCGAGGGGAGCCTCGTCCGCTTGAAGGTGGATTGCATCGGCCTTTTCCAGCTTCACCGCATCGATCCCAAGGTGCCGCTCGAGGATCAGATCGGGGTGCTGCTCGATCTCCAGCGCGAAGGGAAGATCCGCCACATCGGCCTGTCGGAAGTGAACGTCGGTGAGATCGAGGCCGTGCGCCGGATGGCTCCAGTCGCCACCGTGCAGAATCTCTACAATCTCGCGGACCGCCACTCCGAGGCCGTGCTGGACTACTGCACGAAGGAAAACATCGGCTTCATTCCGTGGTTTCCGCTCGCGGCCGGCAGCATGGCCAATGCGGACAGCCCGCTCTCCCGCGCCGCGAAACGGCTCGGAGCGACTCCCGGCCAGTTGGCCCTCGCGTGGCTATTGAAGAAATCTCCGGTGATGCTGCCGATCCCCGGCACCTCGAAGGTGGAGCACCTCGAAAGCAACACCAAAGCCGCCCTCGTGGAACTCGATGACGAGTTCGTAAAGGAAGTCGAGCAACGCGCGATCGACACCAAAACCCCGGCGACAAGCCGCTGAATCCCTCTCGTGAAGCCACTCTTCACTCCTCGAAGATCATGACTCGTCCATCGTCCACACTCATCCGTTTCCATAAAACCGGCGGCCCGGAAGTCCTTCAATACGACCAGGTGCCCGCCCGTCCCCTGCAAGCCGGCGAGATCCGCCTCAAGGTCGAGGCGATCGGCCTCAACCGCGCCGAGGTCATGTTCCGCGGGGGCCAGTATGTCGAGACGCCGGCACTGCCTTCGATGCTCGGCTACGAAGCGGCCGGCGTGATCGAGGAAGTCGGCCCCGGTGTTTCGGGACTCAAGGCTGGAGACCGCGCGGCGAGCGTCCCGGCCTTCTCGATGAACCAGTACGGCGCCTACGGCGACTCGGTGGTTCTTCCAGCTTCCGTCATGGTCAAAACACCGGATCGCCTGTCCTCGATCGAAGCCGCCGCCACGTGGATGCAGTATGGCACCGCTTACATGCTGATCGAATTCGGCGGGATGAAGCGCGGGGATGTGGTCCTCATCACCGCCGCGGCCAGCAGCGTGGGACTTGCCGCCATCCAGATGTCGAACGCCGTCGGTGCGCGTCCGATCGCCACGACGCGCAAAGCGGACAAGGTGCAGGCGTTGCTCGACGAAGGCGCGAGCGCGGTCATCAACACGCAGGAGAGCGACCTCGCCGCGGAAGTGCAGCGGCTCACCGATGGCAAAGGCGCGAACCTCATCTTCGACCCAGTCATCGGCCCGCAGTTGGAAGCCTTGTGCGAAGCCGCCGCTCCATCCGCGAACGTTTTTCTCTATGGGCTGATGGATCCGAGACCGGCGACCTTTCCCTTGATCACAGCGCTCACGAAGGATCTCACGATCCGCGCCTACAAGCTGACCCTGATCACGACAAATCCGGAGCGGTTGGAACGCGCCAAATCGTGGATCCTCGAGCATCTGGAAAATGGGGCGCTGAAGCCCAAAATCGCGCGCGTGTTTTCATTCGATCAGGTGGTCGAAGCGCACCGCTACATGGAGTCGAACGAGCAGGTCGGCAAGATCGTGCTCAGCGTCCCTTAACCACTCACCACCAGCAAATCGCACAAACAGGAGACCAGCCAAGAGTGACATGAGCCCTGGCATTCCCGATCCAGTCCTCGACGCCGAAGAGGCGCGCGCTCCGCTCGCGGAGATTGAAACTGTCACCGAACTCGCTGGAAGGACCCAATGAAAATCGGTTTTATCGGTCTAGGCATCATGGGCAGCCGCATGGCGGCTAATCTGCAAACAGGAGGCCACTCCCTGATCGTCTTCAATCGCTCGTGAAAAGGCGGAGTTGTTAGTGGAGGAAGGCGCGACGTTGGCTGACTTCCCCGGCCGCTTTGGCGGGGTCGGACGAGGATTTCATCCGGCTGATGCGGCGGCTGAACACGACGGCGGCCGGAAAAACGAATAGCTAACTGGCTGCGAGTAACTTGGCGAAGCTATCTATCGGCTCGCCTTGAGATGTGGGGGTGAAGAGTCTTGGCGATGCACTTCCGTGATCTCAATGAAGCGCAGATTCTTGCGCTGGCCATCACCGCGGAGGAAGAGGACGCCCGCATCTATCGCGACTTCGCCGAATCGCTGCGCGCGGATTTTCCAGCCACCGCGGAACTTTTCACGAGGATGGCCGGGGAGGAGGACGGGCATCGGCACCGATTGATCGAGGTGTATCGCCAGCGGTTTGGCGAACACATCCCACTCATCCGGCGGCAGGACGTGAAGGGCTTTATGGTGCGCCGCCGTTCGTGGCTCACCGCGGCTCTAGCGCCGGGCCGGGCGCGCGAGGAGGCGGCGCTGATGGAGATCGAAGCGCGCCGCTTTTACGAAGCCGCCGCACAGCGGACCAGCGATGCCGGGATTCGCCAACTCCTCGATGACCTCGCCCAGGAAGAGCAGCGGCACGAAGCCACCGCCGAGGAAATCACGGATGCCCAGGCCACATCGGGTGCATTAAGCCACGAGCACGAAGCGACGCGCAGGCTGTTTGTCTTGCGCTTCGTCCAGCCGGGACTGGCCGGATTGATGGATGGCTCAGTCTCCACGCTCGCGCCTTTATTTGCCGCCGCGTTCGCCACCGGCAACACGCTGGCCACCTTCAAGGTCGGACTGGCCGCGTCGGTCGGCGCCGGCATCAGCATGGGTTTCGCCGAGGCAATGTCCGACGATGGCAAACTCAGCGGGCGTGGCACGCCATGGATTCGTGGTGTCGTCTGCGGCCTGATGACCACCCTCGGCGGTCTGGGGCATACCCTGCCTTATCTCATCCACGATTTTCATCTCGCCACGACCATTGCCCTTGTCGTCGTGGCTGCGGAATTGGCGGTCATCGCCTGGATTCGGAAACGCTACATGGACACCCCGCTGCTCTCGGCGGTGTTCCAAGTCGTCGTGGGCGGCGCGCTCGTCTTTCTCGCCGGCTGGCTGATTGGCGAGAGCTAGGTGGCGCAACGGCCTTACCGCGAGTATAGCGGCTTCACACCAAGGTATAATTGAGGCGATGAGCGGGCGAGAGCACTTTGCTCTCATGAAACCGACCTCCGCTAGCAACACCGAACGATCACTCATCTCGATCGTGGATGACGAGGCGTGCGTGCGCGAGTCGCTGAGCAGCTTGATCCGATCGGCCGGCTACAAGGTGGAGGAGTTTGCCGCGGCGGAGACTTTCCTCAGACAGGGGAGCATGGAGGAAACGGCGTGCCTGGTCCTCGACGTGCGCTTGCTCGGGATGGGCGGATTGGAATTGCAGCGGCATTTGACCGGGATGGAGTTGGAACGCCCGCCAATTGTTTTCATCTCGGGGCATGCGAACGAGAAGGAGCAAACATCGGCGATGATGCGAGGGGCCGTCGCATTTCTCTCCAAGCCGTTCAGCGACGAAGCACTCCTGAATGCCATCCGCATCTCGATCGCCCGGGGAAGCGATGGCTTTGATCTCCACCCGCGGTCGCCGCGGAATCACGTGTGCCCGCTCTGTCGCGAGTCGGCGCGCATCGCGGAGATTCCGGGACGGCTGATGCACCAGCAGGGCGATCTCCACGCGTCCACCGTGGAGATGATCAAGATGCTGCATCCGCAGTGGACCGAGCAAGATGGCTTGTGCTGGCGGTGCTGGAGATTCTACGTCGGGCTCGGGCGAGTCGTCGATGGACTGAGACGTCCGAGTGAGCCTCCAAAGAGGAATAGAGAATGAAATTCAACCGCCGGATTCCTGTAGAAAGGATAGCGTTATGTGGATCGTCCTCCTAGCTCTGCGCAGGCCATTGACGTTTCTCGTCGCGGCGATGCTGCTCCTGCTCGTGACGCCGTTTGTGCTCATGCGCACGCCGACGGATATTTTTCCGTCCATCAATATCCCGGTCGTCAGTGTCATCTGGTCCTACACCGGGCTCAGCGCGAAGGAGATCGAGCAGCGCATGGTTTACACCCACGAGCGCGCGCTCACGACCACGGTCAATAACATCGAGCACATCGAGTCCACGTCCTATGACGGCGTCGGCGTGATCAAGGTGTTCTTCCAGCCGGGCACTTCGCCGGACGCGGGCGTGGCGCAGGTTACGGCGGTTTCGCAGACCATTCTCCGACAGCTCCCGCCGGGGACCACGCCGCCGCTCGTCA
Organism: Chthoniobacter sp.; assembly: GCA_034667665.1. Taxonomy (GTDB): domain Bacteria; phylum Verrucomicrobiota; class Verrucomicrobiia; order Chthoniobacterales; family Chthoniobacteraceae; genus Chthoniobacter. The sequence continues at coordinate 16,040 of JAXDQW010000088.1, read as the reverse complement.
TTCAATACAACGCCTCGTCCGTGCCGATCCTTCAATACGGCATCAGCAGCAAGACGATGAATGAGCAGCAGATCGGGGATGTCTCGCTGAATCAAATCCGCGTCGGCTTGATCAGCGTGCCGGGCTCGGCGGTGCCCTATCCCTATGGCGGCAAGCAACGCCTCGTCTCGGTCGACCTGGACATGAAGGCGCTCGAATCGAAGAACCTTTCGTCGCAGGACGTGGTCACGGCGATCTCGAATCAGAACATCGTTTTCCCGAGCGGCAACGCGAAGATCGGCGCGAAGCAATATCCGGTGGACGTGAACACGAGCCCGGCACTCATCGACTACCTCAACGACCTGCCGATCAAGACGGTGGAAGGTGCGGTGATCCGCGTGCGCGACGTGGCGCATGTGCGCGACGGCAACGATCCGCAGCAGAACATCGTCCGCCAGGACGGCCTGCGCAGCACGCTGCTCACGGTCTTGAAGAACGGCGCGGCTTCGACGCTCGCCGTGGCCGACGGAACGAAACGCGCGATGGCCGCCACGCTCAAGACGCTGATCTCCGAGGACGTGACGGTGAAGGAATTTCTGGACCAATCGCTCTTCGTCCGCGCCGCGATCTCCGGCGTCGTGCGCGAGGGTGTAATCGCGGCGACGCTCACGGCGCTGATGATTCTGCTCTTCCTCGGTTCGTGGCGGAGCACGATCATCATCGCCATCTCCATTCCGCTGGCGGTGCTGGCCTCGATCGCCACGCTCAGCGCGCTAGGCGAGACGATCAATCTCATGACCCTCGGCGGACTCGCGCTCGCGGTCGGCATTCTCGTCGATGACGCAACGGTGGAGATCGAAAACATTCACCGCAATCTAGCGATGGGCAAAGAGCTGCGGCAGGCGATCGTGGATGGCGCGCAGCAGATCGCCACGACCGCGTTCGTTTCGACGATCTGCATCTGCATCGTTTTCGTGCCGATGTTCTTTCTCACCGGCGTCGCGCGGTATCTCTTTCTGCCGCTCGCGGAGGCCGTCGTGTTCGCGGTCTTCGCTTCGTATCTGCTCTCGCGCACGCTCGTGCCGACGCTGGTCATGTGGTTCGAGGATCATCACCAGCACGCTCACGCTACGGGAGAGAAGCCGGCCGCGAGTTGGGCGCGGCCGTTCGTGGCGATGCATGAGGGCTTCGAGCGCGGCTTCACGCACTTTCGCGATCTCTACCGCGATGTCCTCTCCACGCTGCTGAATCATCGCAAACCCTTCGTGTTCGTCTTCCTCGGCTTCTGCGCGGCGTCGCTCGTCCTCATCCCATTTCTCGGGCGCGATTTCTTCCCGACCGTGGACGCCGGCGCCTTTCGTCTGCACGTGCGCGCGCAGACCGGCACGCGCATCGAGGAGACGGCGAAACTCATCGATGAAGTGGAGAAGTCGATCCGCGAAGTGATCCCCGCGCGCGAGCTGAAAGGCGTCCTCGACAACATCGGCCTGCCCGTTTCCGGCATCAATCTGAGCTACAGCGACAGCGGCACCACCGGCCCCGCGGACGCCGACATCATGGTCTCGCTAAATGAAGGCCATCGCCCGACGGACCGGTATATCCGCGAGTTGCGGCTGCGCTTGAACCAGCAGTTTCCCGGCGCGCTCTTCTATTTCCTGCCATCGGACATCGTCACGCAGACGATCAATTTCGGCCTGCCCGCGCCGCTCGACATCCAGATCGTGGGCCGCGATATCGAGGGCAACCGCCGCGTCGCCGCCGCGCTCGCCGAGAAGGTGCGGCACGTCCGCGGCGCCGTGGATGTGCGAGTGCAGCAGCCGGGAAACTTGCAGCGCCTCGCCTTTGACATCGACCGCACCAAGGCCTCGCAGATCGGCTTGAGCGAGCGCGACATCGCGGGCTCGATCCTCCTCGGCCTGGCCGGCAGCTCGCAGGTCCAGCCGGGCTACTGGCTCGATAGCCGCATCGGCGTGCAATACCTCGTGAACGTCCGCGCGCCGGAATACCGCATGGATTCGCTGGCCGATCTCAAGTCGATGCCGATCACCGCGACGCAGCCCGGCACCGAAGCGGGCCAGCTCCTAACGAACCTCGCCAGCGTCCGACGCACGAGCAGTTCGCCGATCTACTCGCACTACAACGTGATGCCGGTGATCGACGTCTATGGCGGCGTGAGCGGTCGCGATCTCGCCGGCGTGCTCGACGACGTCAAGCCGCTCATCGCCGACGCGGAGAAGACGCTGCCGCACGGCAGCACCATCATCCTGCGCGGCCAGGCGCAGACGATGCGCGCGAGCTTCATCGGCCTCGCCGTCGGCCTCGTGGCGGCCATCGTGCTCATCTACCTGCTGCTCGTGGTGAATTTCCAAAGCTGGCTCGATCCGTTCATCATTCTCACCGCACTCACCGGCGCGCTGGCCGGCGTCGCGTGGGGACTGCACCTTACCGATACCACGCTCAGTGTGCCAGCGATGATGGGCGCGATCATGTGCCTCGGCGTAGCCACGGCGAACTCCGTGCTCGTGGTCACCTTCGCTCGGCAGAATCTCGCCGAAGGCCGCGACGCCATTCGCGCCGCCTGGGAAGCGGGTTCCACGCGCCTGCGCCCGGTGCTCATGACCGCCGCGGCGATGATCATCGGCATGGTGCCGATGGCCCTCGGCCTCGGCGACGGCGGCGAACAGAACGCGCCGCTCGGCCGCGCCGTGATCGGCGGCCTGATCCTCGCCACCGTGGCCACGCTCTTCTTCGTCCCCGTCGTCTTCAGCCTCATGCACGGCCGCACCGGCGTCGTCCGGCCCGTGCCGATCCCGAAGCCGGAATCTTTGCCCACACTCACCTGATTCTTCCACGCACCATGAAAACTTTGGAAACCAAACCCGCATCCACGGAGACCAACGACGAGCCTGAACACGGCGCCCCGCAGCCCATCCATCGTGTGCCGCTCCGCCGCATCGTCTTGATCCTCGCGGTGCTCATCGCCATCGGCGCCGTCGCCGGTTTCATCCCGCGCCTGCTTCAGCGCAACTCAGCACAAAACGACATCGCCCCGCTCGCCACCACCACCGTCACGGTCGTTTCACCCGAGCCCGGCAAGGCGGACGACGGCCTCGTGCTTCCCGCCGAAGTGCAGCCACAGCTCCAGGCCTCCATCTTCGCCCGCGTCAGCGGCTACTTGAAAAAATGGAACGTCGATATCGGCGCGCGCGTCACCGCCGGCCAGGTGCTCGCGGAAATCGACACGCCCGAAATCGACCAGCAGCTCGACCAGGCCCGCGCCCAGCTAGGCGTCGCCCAAGCGAACCTCAACCTCGCGAAAATCACCGACGCCCGCTGGCAAATGATGCTCGCCAGTAAGACCGTCTCGAAACAGGAGGCCGATGAAAAATCCGCCGCCGTCGCCGTCAATTCCGCGACCGTCGAATCCGAACGCGCCAACGTCCGTCGGCTCGAGGAAACGCAGGGCTTCCAGCGCGTCCTTGCGCCATTCGCCGGGACCATCACCACGCGCAATGTCGATATAGGCGACCTCATCAGCGTCGGCGGCACTCGCGAACTCTTCCACCTCGCGCAGATGGAGAAGTTGCGCGTCTATGTCCGCGTCCCGCAGACGCAAGCTGCCGACATCCGTCCCGGCCAGAGCGCCGACGTGCTCATCCCCGAGCTGTCCGGCGAGGCCTTTCCCGCCAAAGTCGTCACCACTTCCGAAGCCGTTTCCAACACCTCGCGCACGCTGCTCACCGAGTTGCAGGCCGACAACTCCAAAGGCCGCATCCGCATCGGCAGCTACGCGCAAGTGCGCTTCGCCAGCATCACCGCCGCCCCGGCGCTCACCCTGCCGGCCAGCGTGCTGCTCTTCCGCGCCGAGGGCCTGCAAGTCGGTGTCGTGAATGCGCAAGGCCTCGTCGAACTGCGCAAAGTCGAGCTCGGCCGCGACTTCGGCCAGCGCGTGGAAATCCTCAGCGGCGTCACCGCCGCGGACAAAGTCATCGCCACCCCCTTCGACTCACTCGTCAACGGCATGACCATCCGCGCCGCCCCTGCCTCACAAGCTCAAGCTACAAAATAAGACACACAAAACATTTTCCGGTTGGGCACGACTCAGAAAACAACAATTTAGGAACCTATATGAGCCAAAAAAGCCTTTCCTTCCCTATTACAGCGGCGATCGCCGCCTTTTTCGCCCTCTGCCTGGCGACTGCACCGGCTTTCGCAGCACCCGTAAAAAACATTGTACTTGTGCATGGCGCTTGGGCAGATGGGTCTGGCTGGAAGGGCGTTTACGATATTCTGGTCAAAGATGGCTATAACGTCAGCATCGTTCAGGAGCCGGAGACGTCGTTCCAGGAGGATCTCGCCGCGACGAAGCGTGTCCTGGCTCAACAAGATGGACCATGCATTCTGGTCGGTCACAGCTATGGGGGAGCGGTCATTACCGAAGCGGGGACAGATCCATCTGTCGCCAGCTTGGTCTATATCGCTGCCCACATGCCGGACGAAGGAGAGAATGAGGCTGACGTCGGAAAGCGTTTCCCAAGTGACCTCAGCAAGTCAACGGCGATCAAGAAGACGACTGACGGTTTCACTTACCTTGATCCCGCGGAGTTTCATGAGTACTTCGCCGCCGACCTGTCTGCTGAGCAGGCCGCCTTCATGGCGCGATCGCAGGTGTTCAACCTGGCGAACAATTTTAAAGCAGCCATCACCACGCCTGCATGGAGAAGCAAACCGAGCTGGATGTTGGTAGCAACGAAGGATCGCGCCATCAATCCGGACTTGGAGCGGTGGTATGCCGAGCGAGCCAAGAGCCGTAAGGTCGAAGTCTCGGGCGCCAGTCACGCTGTGTACGTCTCCAGGCCGAAGGAAGTCGCGGCTCTAATCGAAGAAGCGGCCACGTACGTTCAGTAGAAATGAAACAAAAAAGGAGAAGTAATCGTGAACTCGTCACCCGCCCAGGAGAAAATGGCTATGACTAATTTCGTGTCGACACTTTGCCTCGTCCTGCTGTGCAGTGCGATCCTTGTCGGCTCAAACACACTAGTTGCAGCACAGGACTCCGGCCTGGATGGAACCTACATCCTGGACGAAACCGACAGCGACAATATGAATGAGGTGATCGAGGACGCGGTGGGTAAGCTGAACTTCGTGACGCGAGATATCACTCGAGGGCGCCTCAAGAAGCTGAACCCCGCTTACCGCCAGGTAGTCATCACTTCTTCTCCGAATGAAATCAGCGTCACCGTGGATAACCAGCCGCCGTTACGAACATCGGCGAAGGGCGCACCTGTCGCTTGGGTTGGTCCTGACGGCGGAAAGGTGAACGTTAGCATGCAGTTGGCAGGCCGGCGTTTGGCGCAGACATTCACTTCAGCAGACGGGCGCAGAGTTAATGATTACACTCTAAGCCATGATGGACGGACGCTGACTATGCAGGTGACAGAAACGAGCCCAAGATTATCTCAAACTATCACGTACAAACAAGTTTACAGACGAGTATCCTGAAAGGAGCTCTGATCGAATAACTTGCCACGCATACCCAATAGACAACGCCGCAATGAATCGCGATCATCCCAATCACCAGCATCAGCCGCCGGACCCGCGTTGGGACGAGGATCCGAGGCATGCGCAACATCTCGATACCGTGGCGCAGAAGCCAACGCACATCGGGCTTGGGGCGCCTGTGACTGAAAACCACAAAGATGCGCATCGGGACTGTCACCAGCCGACGCCGGGCGCGCAGCCGCCGATTGAGAATCCTGGAGCCAAACTTAGTGAGCCGGAGCACGTCGCGGCGGGACTCCAAGCGATGTCGGAGAGCGCGAAGTTCACGCTCCGGCAAATGGGACCGATGCGCGGAATCAAGACGTGGCTGAAGGTGAACAAGAAGGATGGCTTCGATTGCCAGAGCTGTGCGTGGCCGAGTCCCGATGGCGACCGGCACATGTTCGAATTTTGCGAGAATGGCGTGAAGGCGTTCACCAGCGAGGCGACGAAAAAGCACGCGACGCCTGAGTTTTTCCGCGCACACTCGATCGACAAATTGCTCGAGCAGAGCGACTACTGGCTCGAGCAGCAAGGCCGGTTGGTGCATCCGATGGTGAAGCGCGCGGGCGCGACGCACTACCGGCCGATCGCGTGGGATGAGGCTTTCCAGCTTCTCGCGCACGAACTGAACGCGCTGCCATCGCCGGATGCCGCAGCCTTTTACACCAGCGGGCGCACGAGTAATGAAGCGGCGTTTCTCTATCAGCTTTTCGTCCGGCAATTCGGGACCAATAATCTGCCCGACTGCTCAAACATGTGCCACGAATCGAGCGGCGCAGCGCTTAACGAAACGATCGGCATCGGCAAGGGTTGCGTGACGCTGGAGGATTTTGAGAAGTGCGATGGCATTTTCATTCTCGGGCAAAATCCGGGCACGAATCACCCGCGGATGCTGACCAGTCTCGAACGCGCGAAGCGCAACGGCGCGAAGATCGTCGCGATCAATCCGCTGCCTGAGTCGGGCCTGATGCGCGTGGTGAATCCGAATCCGGAGGAATACGACAACGTGCTGACCTATCCCGTGAAGCTACTGATGAACAAAGGCGTGCCGCTCGCCGATCTGTGGCTACCGGTGCGCATCAATGGCGACATGGCGGCGTTGCGCGGGATCATGAAGGAGATGCTCGCCGAGGAAGAGAAGCGGCCAGGCGAGGTGTTCGACCGCGAGTTCATTCGCGACCATGCGAGCGGCTTCGAGGCGTTCGTCGAGCATCTGCGCGCGACGAGCTGGGACGACATCCTCGCGGGCAGTGGATTGACGCGCGACCAAATCCGCGAGGCAGCCGAGATCGCCATGAGTTGCAAGCGAATCATCGCGTGCTGGGCAATGGGGTTGACGCAGCACAAGAACGCGGTCGCGACGATCCAGGAGGTGATGAACTTCCTCCTGCTCGGCGGCCACATCGGCCGGCCCGGCGCGGGACCGTGCCCGGTGCGCGGCCACTCGAATGTGCAGGGCGATCGCACGATGGGGATTTGGGAGCGGATGAACGACAAGTTCATGCACAAGCTCGGCGAAGAATTCGGCTTCACTCCGCCGCGCGAGCACGGCACCGACACCGTCGAGACGCTCAAGCAAATGCGTCAGGGAAGGATCCGATTCTTCCTCAGCTTGGGAGGCAATTTCCTCTCCGCCACGCCGGACACTGAATACACCGCGAAGGCGCTGCAAAGCTGCCGCGTCACCGCGCACGTCTCGACCAAGCTCAATCGCGCGCATCTCATCACCGGCGAAATTGCGCTGATCCTGCCGTGCCTCGGCCCCTCGGAGATCGACCGGCAGGCGGGCGGGGATCAGTTCGTCACCGTGGAGGATTCGATGGGCATCATCAATTCCTCGCGCGGCCATCTCGAGCCCGCGAGCGAGCAACTGCTCAGCGAGCCGGCGATCGTCGCGCGGCTGGCGCGAGCGACGCTCGGCGATGCCACGACGGTGGATTGGGAAGGGCTCGCGGCGAACTACGACCGCATCCGCGATCGCATCGAGCACGTCATCCCCGGCTTCGAGAACTTCAATGAGCGGATCAAGCGCGATGTCTTTTACCTGCCCAATGAGGCGCGCGATAAGCGCAAGTTCAACAACGGCGAAGGCAGGGCGAAGTTCATCGTCTCGCAGATCGAGCGGCACGACCTGGCGCCCGGCCATTACCTGATGATGACCATCCGCTCGCACGATCAGTTCAACACAACGATCTACGGCCTCAACGATCGCTACCGCGGCGTCTATCACGGCCGCCGCGTTGTCTTCCTAAATGCTGACGACATTCGCGAAGCCGGTCTGCAACAGGGCCAGATGGTCGACCTCACCAGCCATTTCGAAGGCGAGGAACGCACCGCGCGGCATTTCATGGTGGCGCCTTTCGCCATCCCACGCCGGTGCGCGGCGACTTACTTCCCCGAGGGCAACGTGCTGGTGCCGATCAATAGCGCCGCCGACCGCAGTAATACGCCGACGAGCAAGAGCATCGACATCACGGTCGCGCCTTCGCCAGATCCGGACGCAGCCGCCGCCGAGTTCCACGCCGCACTGCGAGAAACCAACTCACAGCTAAATCCGACGCCCGCCGAAAGCGTGGCGCACTCCTAAACCTATATCCTTCCTCGGTCGCGAACACACCACCGCTAACTATCTATGAAAACTTCCAATCAGATATCAGTCACGGATGCGAATGTGAGGTCAGTAAAGCGCGACCAGTTCACGCGGCGTGGATTCCTGGGACTTGGGTCGGCGGCGCTGGCGGTCGCTGGGATAGTTCCGGCGATGGCTGCGGACAGGAGCAGGAGTGATCCTGGCCCGGGCAATCCGGCGCTTGATGCCCAGAACCCGGATTCCATGTGGCCACCCTCCACGGACTCCAAGAGCCTGGTCCAAAACTTCAAGTATCCGTTCTCTTTTGCGAACAAGCGCACTTACGAAGGCGGATGGTCACGAGAGGTGACTGTCCGGGAACTCCCCGTCTCCAAAACCCTGGCGGGTGTTAACATGAGACTCACAGCCGGAGGCTGTCGGGAGCTGCATTGGCATACGTCCGCCGAATGGGCCATCATGCTTTACGGGACAGCGCGGATTACGGCGATTGACGCGGACGGCAAGAGTTTTGTCGCCGATGTGAAGAAGAACGATCTTTGGTTTTTCCCGAGCGGCATCCCGCACTCGATTCAAGGCCTCAATCCCGACGGTTGCGAATTCATGCTCGTGTTCGACGATGGTGATTTTTCCGAGTCGGAAACGGTGCTGTTGAGCGACGCGATGGCTCATCTGGCGCCCGAGGTGTTATCGAAAAATTTCGGCGTGGGCGAAAAGGCCTTTGCGAATGTGCCCAAGCAAGAGTTGTTCATCTTCCAAACGGATGTCCCAGGGGGAATGGAGGCCGATCAGCAAGCAGCGGCCGGGGCACTCGGAAAGTCACCTCAGGATTTTGCTTTTCGCACGATGGAAATGCCGCCGACGAAGCAGACGAAAGGGGGCGAGGTGCGCATTGTTGATTCGAGCAAGTTCAAAGTTTCAACCACGACGATGGCGATGGTCACCGTTCATCCGGGCGGAATGCGGGAACTGCACTGGCATCCGAACGCCGACGAGTGGCAGTACTTTATCGCTGGAACAGGCCGAATGACGGTGGTGGCGACAGGTAACAAAGCGCGGACGATGAACTTTCAGCAGGGAGATGTCGGCTACGTGCAGAAAACGCTGCTGCATTACGTCGAGAACACGGGGGATACCGATCTGGTGTTCCTTGAGATGTTCAAGAGCGACCTCTACCAGGAGTTCTCATTCTCGGAGTGGCTGGCTCACACCCCGCCGGAACTTGTCATGGCGCACCTGCGCATCGATCGGGCGACGTTCGACGCAATTCCGAAGGAGGGGATCGTCGTAACGCCACGCTAAGTCAAAAAAACATATCCTACTCCTAATTCTATGTCCTTCCTCGATCGTGAAAACACCATCGCCGGGCCGGGCTTCAGCCGCTGGCTTGTGCCGCCTGCCGCTCTGGCCGTCCATCTTTCCATCGGGCAGGTCTATGCCTTCAGCGTTTTCAAAATTCCGCTGACGCAATCCATCGGGATCACGCATTCCGCGCCGGGTGATTGGAGCCAGCCCTCGCTCGCGTGGATCTTCAGCATCGCCATCGCATTCCTCGGAATTTCCGCCGCAGTCTTTGGCCGCTGGGTCGAGGCAAACGGGCCGCGCAAGACCATGTTCGCCGCGGCGTGTTGCTTCGGTGGCGGCTTTCTCATCGCCGCGCTCGGCGTCGCGTGGCATCAGCTTTGGCTCGTTTATCTCGGCTACGGCGTGCTCGGCGGATGCGGACTCGGGCTCGGCTACATCTCGCCGGTCTCGACGTTGGTGAAATGGTTCCCCGACCGGCCAGGCATGGCCACCGGCATGGCGATCATGGGCTTTGGCGGCGGCGCCTTCATCGGCTCGAACCTGAGCCTGATGCTAATGGACGCTTTCAAATCGGCGACCTCCAACGGCGTTGTCCCGACGTTCGTCGTGATGGGCGCGATCTACTTCGTCGTCATGCTCTTCGGGTCGCTCATCGTCCGTGTGCCGGCCGAGGACTGGAAGCCCGCTGGCTTTCAGCCGCCGGCGCAAGCGCGCAAGCTCATCACCACCGCCAATGTCACCGTCGATCAAGCCTGGCGCACGCCGCAGTTCTGGTGCTTGTGGGTCGTGCTCTGCTTCAACGTGACCGCCGGCATCGGCATTCTCGAACAAGCGTCGCCGATGATTCAGGAAATGTTTCCGCAGGTCACCGGCTCGGGCGGCGAGATCGTGAAGAAGGGCATCGGCGCGGCGGCCGCGGGCGGCTTCGTCGCGCTGTTGAGCCTTTTCAATATGGCGGGCCGCTTCGCCTGGTCTTCGTTGAGCGACTACCTCGGTCGCAAGAACGTTTACATCATCTACCTGCTCCTCGGGGCGATTCTCTATTGCCTCGTGCCAATGTCCGGTCACGCGGGCAGTCACGTCCTTTTCATCGTCGTGTCCGTGGTCATCATCAGCATGTATGGCGGCGGCTTCGCGACGATCCCCGCGTATTTGAAGGACCTCTTCGGCGCGATGCAGGTCGGCGCCATTCATGGGCGGCTGCTCACCGCGTGGTCGGTGGCCGGCATCCTCGGCCCGGTGCTCGTCAACTACCTGCGCGTCTGGCTTCAGCAGCGCGGTGCCACTGGCGTCGATCTCTACGCGCCGGCGATGTATCTCATGGCTGGCCTGCTGATCATCGGCCTCCTCTGCAACCTGGCCGTTCGCCCTGTTGCCGCGCGCTATCATTACCGCGGCAGCTCTCCGTCCAATAGAGCGGCTTTCCGTTGCACTGAGCCTGCACCGGAACATTCCTCAGCCCGCTAACCCTACTAATATGGACAAGACAACCGCATCGACTTCTGCGACGCAACTCATCCTCTATTGGCTGATCGTCGGCCTTCCACTGGCGTGGGGCATTTGGAAAACGCTGGTGAAGCTGCCGGCACTGTTTCAATAGCTGCCACGCAACTGTTCTCTGGCCTCATTCGTCGACGAGTGGCAGTATTTCATCGAGGGACAGGTCAGCGCGGTAGGCGGGGTCAGCTTCGGAATTTCGCTCCCGCCGCGGAAGCGGCAATGTAGTTGCAAGCCGCACCACAAGAGATGAAGCCAACTTTGCGCCGCACCAAAATCGTCGAGACTCTCGGATAGGCATCGTCGTCACGACGGTCGTTTTTTGCTATCTCTGGCCAGAGGAAGAAAAGCCCGCTCCTATCGTCACTCACTGATGCAAGCCGTGGCCGCGAGGAAAACCAAGATTTTTTGAAATTTCGGCGCTCGATAGCTTGAGAAAAAAGTGATGCATTACCGCGACGAAGTATCGAGGTACGGAAACTCTCTTACACACAGCCATCAACAGCAATTACCGAAATACGAAAGGAAGAATTCCATGAACCAATACCACAAACTCTACACGCCGGAAGACAGCGCCGTTGTCTTCATCGATCAACAGCCGCAGATGACCTTCGGCGTGGCCAGCGCTGATCGCGCAACTCTCATCAACAACACAACGCTTCTCGCCAAAGTCGCAAAGGAATTCAAAGTGCCCACCGTGCTCACGGCGGTCGAAACGGAGAGTTTTTCCGGTTACCTCTGGCCGCAGTTACTCGACGTATTTCCCGGTCAGCCGGTCGTCGAACGCACTTCCATGAATTCATGGGACGATGCCGGCTTCCGCAAAGCCATCGAAGCGACGGGGCGAAAAAACATCCTCATGACCGGCTTGTGGACGGAAGTTTGCATCACCTGGCCGACGATTGAAATGCTCGGCGCGGGTTACAATATCTACGTGGTCGAAGATTGTTGCGGCGCAACTTCGCCAGCCGCTCAGGAAGCCGCGCTTTCGCGGATGGTGCAGGCCGGCGCGGTGAGGCTGACCACCATTGGCGCTTTGCTGGAATGGCAGCGCGATTGGGCCAAGAGGGAGCACTACGACGCACTCATGGGTCTGCTCAAGCAACAGGGCGGTGCATACGGCGTGGGCGTCGAATACGCCTACACGATGGTGCATCACGCACCGCAATCGGCGCAAAAGCCGCAGGTCGTTCCCGCGAAGAAGAAGCACTGAGGCATCGCAATGAAGACCATCGTTTCATCCCTCTGGGCGCTGGCGTTCGGCGCGCTGCTCACGGTGTCCAGTCGCGGCGAAGCGGGCGCTGCGCCCAAGGAAACTTCCGTCGGCGACAAGCCGCTCGGTATCGCCTTCTCGGTGAAAATGACCGGTCCCTACGCACAGGACTCAGACCTGCAGATCATCTGCCTCTTTAAGCACAAAGCTACCGGCGATACTTACCAGGGCGCAGCAAAGGATACTGATGCGCATCTTGGCGGGCTGCTTTCTGCGTTGCGCAATCGCGGTGAGTTTGTCGGCGAGTTAGGCGAGTCGATCTTGTTCCTGCCGCCGGCGGGCTCCATTCCTGCGAAGTCGTTTCTCGTTATAGGACTCGGTGAAGAGTCTTCGCTGTCGCTCGATACCTTGCGCGTCGTGGGGCGAGTGGCCACGCGTGAGGCCGTGCGTCTAAAGGCGAAGCGCGTCGCGTGGGCGCCGGTGATTCGGGATCAGGGTAACTCGAAGATCGATGTCGGTGAGGGCGATCGCGCTTTCGTCGAGAGCGTGCTCTCGGCGTACGACACGGAGCAGCGGCTGCAAGCACAGGGGCTCGCGGACAAATTCGCGATCACCGAGTGGGTCATCGAAGCCGGGCCGTCGTATTTCGATGGCGCGGTCGAGCAGATCGGCAAGGGGATCGCGGCCACGCTGCCGGAACTCGGCCGGCGCGACGCCGCTCACTACAGCACACTCTCGAAGTAACGCCCATGCGCTGGCCCGCTGCACTGCTGACGATGCCGCTTGCGCTCGCGACAGCCGCTGAGCTGGAGCAGCCGCAGTCGCCGCCCGCGTACCTGCCGCTGCGCTTCAACGAAGACTACTCGTATCTTCGCGATCCGACGCTCCGCACGGATCCTTTCGACGCGGTGAAATACCTGCAGCTTCGCGCAGGCGACCCGACGTGGTTTCTTTCGCTCGGCGGCGAAGTGCGCGAGCGCACCGAAGTGATCAGCCGTCCCGACTTCGGCTTCAGCGGCCGGCACAACAGCTACCTCTTGCAACGGCTCACGCTCGAGGCTGACCTCCATCTCGGCGAGCGGGTGCGCATCTTCGTCGAAGGCATCTCCGGTCTCGTCTGGGGCGAGGAACTTCCCCCGCCGCCGCCGCAGGACGATCCGGCGGATTTACAGTTCGCGTTCATCGACTTCGTCCCGTGGCTCTCTGGCGAGGAGCGGTTCACCATGCGCGTCGGCCGTTTCGGAATGAGTTTCGGCTCGGGCCGCCTCGTCGCGACTCGCGCGTCGCCGAACATCCCGTTCAAGTTCGACGGCGCGGAGCTGCTGTATCACCGCGCGAACTGGGACGCCGTCGCGTTCTATGCGCGCCCTGGCGAAGAGCGCACCAACGGTTTCGATCTCGAAGACGACGACACCACGTTCTGGGGCGCGTACCTCACGCATTGGTTCGACGCGCCGCATCGGCGCGGAGCCGATCTCTATTACCTCGGGCTGGCGAGGGAGAACTCCGTGTACGCATCGGGCAAGGCGATGCAGCATCGGCACTCGCTCGGGCTCCGGCTCTTTGGGGAAAGCGGCGCCTGGGATTGGGACACGGAAGGCGTCGTGCAGTTCGGGAGCTTCGGCGACGACGACATCCTCGCGTGGACCGGCAGCATCAATGCCGGCTACACCTGGAGCGAAGCGGTGTGGCAGCCGCGACTCGGCGTGAAATTCGACATCGCCAGCGGCGACCGCGATCCAAACGACGGCCGCCAGGAAACCTTCGACCCGCTTTTCTTCAAGAGCGGTTATTTCAACGACGCGAGTCTGTTGCGGCCGTCGAACATCATCGACCTGCACCCATCGCTCACGGTGCATCCTGCGCGTGCGCTGGAAATCAGCGGCGGCGTGGACGTCTTCTGGCGCTACAGCTCACGCGACGCGATCTACGATCCGCCCGGCTTCATCCAGATTCCCGTCACCGACAACCGCTCCACTTATCTCGGCACCGCGCTGGATGTGAACGTGAGCTGGCGGCTCCAGCGGCACGCGCTGTTCTCGACCTCCTACGTCTATTTCTTCACGGACAACTATGTCACGTCGGCGGGCGGCACCAGCACCGGGTTTTTCTCCGCCACGCTCTCACTGCAATTTTGAAATGAGCGACATGATTCACCTCGCCATCACCCGTCGCGTGCGCCCCGGCTGCGAAGCCGCATTCCAGCAGGAGCTCCGCGAGTTTCTGCAAGCATCCTTCGCGCACGACGGCGTGCAGGGTGCCAGCATGCTCACGCCGCCACCGGGCTCGGACTCGCGCGAATACGGCATCCTCCGCACCTTCGCCAATGGGCAGGAGCGCGATGCCTTCTATGCCTCGCCGATGTTCAAGGCGTGGGAAGAGCGGGCGAGAGAGTTGACCGAGGGCGAGCCAATTTATCGCCCGCTGCACGGACTCGAAGCGTGGTTTCGCGCGCCGCATCCTCCGGCGCGCTGGAGAATGGCCGTCGCCACGTATCTCGGAGTCTTTCCGCTCGTGACGATTTTGAACCTCACGCTCGGGCCGCTGTTTCGCGCGTGGCCCTTCGTGCTGGCTAGCGCCGTCTTCAACGCCTGCGTCGTCGTCTGCCTGACGTGGCTGGTCATGCCACTGATCACGCGACTGCTGCACGCCTGGCTCCATCCGCCACCGCAACCGAAAGGAAAAGCCACATGAACGCCGATCTCATCATTCACAACGGACGCATCGCGACGCTCGATCCGAAGAATCCACGTGCCAGCAATCTTGCCGTGAAAGACGGACGCATCGTCGGCGTGGATGACGCCGAATCCTATCAGCGAGGACCGAACACCTTGGACATCGATTTGCGCGGGCGCACCGTCATTCCAGGACTCAATGACTCGCACCTGCACCTCATCCGCGGCGGCTTGAACTACAACCTCGAGCTGCGCTGGGACGGCGTGCCCTCGCTCGCCGATGCGTTGCGCATGCTGAAGCTTCAGGCCGAGCGCACGCCCGCGCCGCAATGGGTGCGCGTGGTCGGGAGCTGGGGCGAATTTCAATTCGCCGAGCGCCGCATGCCGACACTGGAGGAAGTCAACGCCGTCACGCCGGAGACGCCGGTTTTTATCCTGCACCTTTATTGCCGCGCGCTGCTGAACAAAGCGGCGCTCAAGGCGTGCGGCTACACGCGCGACACGCCGAATCCGCCCGGTGGAGAGATTCAGCGCGATAAGAGCGGCGAGCCGACCGGGCTGCTCATCGCCCGGCCGAACGCTAACATCCTTTACGCTACCCTGGCAAAAGGCCCGAAGCTGCCACCCGAGTATCAATATAACTCCTCGCGGCAATTCATGCGCGAGCTGAACCGGCTCGGCATCACGAGTTGCATCGACGCGGGTGGCGGCTTCCAAAATTATCCCGAGGACTACGAGATTGTCCGCCAGCTCCACGACCGCGGCGAGCTGACCGTCCGCATCGCCTACAACCTCTTCACGCAAAAACCGAAGGCGGAGAAGGACGACTTCGCACGCTGGATGCGGATGACGAAGCCTGGCGAAGGCGATCCGTTTTTCCGAATGAACGGCGCCGGCGAAATGCTGGTCTTTTCCGCAGCGGACTTTGAGGACTTCCTCGAACCGCGTCCTGATCTGCCGCCGAGCTTGGAAAGCGAGTTGGAGGAAGTGGTGACGATGCTCGCCTCGAATCGCTGGCCCTTCCGCCTGCACGCGACCTACGACGAATCGATCACGCGTTTCCTCGATGTGTTTGAGCGGGTGAACCGCGCCGCGCCGCTGCAGGATCTGCACTGGTTTCTCGACCACTGCGAGACGATCTCCGATCGCAACATTGAACGCCTGCACGCGCTCGGCGGCGGCATCGCCATTCAGCATCGCATGGCGTTCCAGGGCGAATACTTCGTCGAGCGCTACGGCG
>JAXDQW010000087.1:0-128698 GCA_034667665.1 Chthoniobacter sp. | reverse complement strand
CGAGGATGGCCTTCACCTCTTCAACAATCGACCGGCGAGGACGCTGCAGTCGTTCCATCGCTTTCCATTCCGCAGCCATCTCCTCCTGGATCCTCTTGATCTTGGCTAAATTGCGCTCGATCTGCTTCTGATAGCGTTTGTCCTCAGCAGAGAGCGGAGCGTCAGCAGTCTTGGGCATAGTTGAAGTTGGCATACACCAGCGCAGATTCCAAGCGTCGAATTTGCCGCCTGCACCGTCAATAGCTTCCGAGCAGCGCCTTGATCTCATCGACGATCCGAGGCCGGGGAGGATTTCGCCGGGCGTATTCCTTCCTTTCGCGGGCGAGATCTTTGAGAATTTGATGAGCTTCCGTGAGGCTATGCTCGATCTGCTCGCAGTAGCGCTCGTCCTCGGCGGAAATCGGATAGGCGGCGGTTTTGGCCATGGCGAAAAGTGACACAAATCGGCTCCGAAGCCAAGTCACTCTTTCCAATTCAAAATCACCTTCCCGCTCTCCCCCGATTTCATCGCGGCGAAGCCCTGCTCGAACTCGGTGTAATGGAACCGGTGCGTGATGACGGGCGCGAGGTCGAGGCCGCTTTGCAGCATGACGGTCATCTTGTACCACGTCTCGTACATCTCGCGGCCGTAGATGCCTTTGATGGTGAGCATGTTGAAGATGACCTTGTTCCAGTCGATCGCGGTCTCCTCGCTCGGAATGCCGAGCATGGCGATTTTTCCGCCGTGGCACATCTGTCCGATCATCTCGCGGAAGGCCGCCGGGCTGCCGCTCATTTCGAGGCCGACATCGAATCCCTCGCTCATGCCGAGCCGCCGCTGCACGTCGCCGAGCTTCTCGCGCGTCACGTTCACCGTCACGTCGGCGCCGAGCTTTTTCGCCAGCGCGAGGCGGTCGTCGTTGATGTCGGTCACGACGGCAAAACGCGCCCCCGCGTGCTTCACCACGGCCGCCGCCATGCAGCCGATCGGCCCGGCGCCGGTGATCAGCACGTCCTCGCCGAGCAGGTCGAAACTGAGCGCGGTGTGCACGGCATTGCCGAGCGGGTCGAAGACCGCGGCCACCTCGCGATCCACCCCATCGCGGTGCAGCCAGACGTTCGTCATCGGCACGGTAATGAACTCCGCGAACGCCCCCGGACGATTCACGCCGATGCCCTGGGTGTCCTTGCAAAGATGGCGGCGCCCCGCGAGGCAGTTGCGGCAGCGTCCGCAGACCACATGTCCCTCGGCGCTGACCACGTCGCCCAGCTTGAAGTCATTGACGTTCGAGCCGATCGCGACCACTTCCCCGACGAACTCGTGCCCCACGGTCATCGGCACCGGGATCGTCCTTTGCGCCCAGGCGTCCCAATTGTAGATGTGCAGGTCGGTGCCGCAGATGCCGGTCTTCCGCACGCGGATGACGACATCGTTGATCCCGCACTTGGGCTCGGGAACATCCTGCAGCCAGAGGCCGGGTTCCGATTTTGCTTTGACGAGAGCTTTCATGGGCTGTGCGGGATAGTGGAGGGTTCGTCCGGGATATACGACGCAAATTCCGGGATGCAAGAAACATTTTCGGTATAGCGGATGTCGCGCTTTGCCGCTAAAAAGCTCCCATGCCCTCCCACTCCAAACCCCGCGGCAAAGCGGCCACGCCGGCCCCGGAGCCCGCGGAAGCCGCCGTCGGCGATCTCGGCGCACGCATCCGGCGCCTGCGCACCGAGCGCAAATGGTCGCTCGAATCGCTGGCCACCGCGAGCGGGGTCAGCCGCTCGATGCTCAGCCAGATCGAGCGCAACGAAGCCAACCCCACGCTGGCCGTGACCATGCGCATCGCCCGCGCCTTCGGTGTCACCCTCGGCGATCTGGTCGAGGCACCCGACGCCGCCTCGGCGGTGCAGGTCATCCGCGGCAGCGACCGCGCGCAGCTTTATCGCTCGGACAAAGACTGCCAGATCCGCACGCTCTCGCCGCTCCAGCTCGAAAAGGACGTGGAGTTCTACCAGGTCCAGCTCCAGCCCGGCGGCGCCCTGCGCAGCGCGCCGCACTTCGGCGGCACCCGCGAATTCCTGGTCGTGGAAAAAGGCCGCATTCGCGTCGAATCCGGCCTCGACACGGAGGAACTCGAGCACGGCGACTCCGCCACCTACCGCGCCGATGTCCCGCACGCGATCGTGAACATCGGCAAAGGCGAAGCGCTCCTCTTCCTCGTGGACATCTATCGCTAGCCATTCCGCAGCGACGCCTCGCAATGAAGTGTCGTTCGCCACGGGTGGCCGGGAGGTCCAGCCCTTCGGGGCGCCTGTCGCGCTTGTCTGCGGGCGTCAGCTTGGTAAGTTGGAGGCTCCCTTTCCTTCGATGCATCGAATTCCCGGCCAGATTCCCGTTCTTTCGTTTGCGTCGCATTCGGCAATCAAAGTAGAAACCTGGCCGGAAGATGGCCGGCCGCTTTTCGGACGCGCGGGCGTTATCCAACGTTAAAATAACCATCACAGTTACTTTGGAGGGGTGGCAGAGCGGTCTAATGCGCCGGTCTTGAAAACCGGAGAGCCGCAAGGCTCCGTGGGTTCGAATCCCACCTCCTCCGCCAATTTCACCCATGCCCTCCTCCCGCTCCGCGCCGAACCGGTCCACGATCCGGCGCAAGGTCCTGGTCGGGTTCGGTCTCCTGCTCGCGATGTTTGCCGTCATCGCGCTGATCTCGTGGGCGAGCACGGCGATCTTCATCCTGAGCGCTGAACGCGTGGCGCACGCGCACGAGGTCCTGGAGATTCAGGAGCAGGCCAAGCGGCACCTCATGGAAATGGAGAGTTCGCGGCGCGGTTTCCTGGTCGGCGGCGACGAGCGTTTCCTCGTCGGCTTTGAGCAGGCGCAGACCGATATGAGCCGGAAATTCGAGGCCCTGAAATCCTTCACCACCGAGTCGCCGGAGCAAACCATGCGGCTCGACCGGCTCCGCAACTTGATGCAGCGCAGCCTCGCCCTCCAGATGGCGGAGATTGAAGAGCGTCGCGTGCAGGGCGCGGAAGGCGCGGCGTCGCTCTTCAGCAAACATGCCAGCGAGGATCTCACGGCGGGAATCCGCCGCCTGCTCGATGACTTCGAGAACGAGCAGCGCAAGACCCTGGCGGAACGCGCCGATCTCACGCGGCGCGTCGCTCATGGCACGATGGTCGCGATCGTGGCCGGTTCGGTGCTGACCTTTGGCGCGCTGGTGGTGGCCTGTTCGATGATCCTGCGTGACATCGCCGCCCGTCGCCGGGCGGAGGAATCCCTCGCCGCGGAGCACAACCTCCTGAGCAGCATCATGGACACCATGCCCAATCACGTCTTCCTCAAAGACGCCAAGGGCCGCTTCATCCTCCACAATCTCGCCCACCGCCGCTATCTCGGCCTGCAGTCGGAAGAAAGCATCGAAGGACGCACCGTTTTCGACTTTTTCCCGCCGGCCGCGGCGGCCCGCTTCCAGGAGGATGACCGCCAGGTGATCGAAACCGGCCAGCCGATCTTGAATCGCGAAGAACCAATCCTGCGCGATACCGGCAAGACCTGGCTGGAGACCACCAAGGTTCCGCTGCGCGACACCGACGGACGCATCGTGGGGCTGGTCGGGATCAGCTCGGACATCAGCGAGCGCAAAGCGGCCGAGGAACAGCTCGTGCGCTTCGCCGCCCAGCTCGAGAATTCGAATTCCGAACTGGCGAACTTTGCCAGCGTCGCGTCGCACGATTTGCAGGAGCCGTTGCGCAAGATCCAGGCGTTCGGCGACCGGCTCCGCGCCAAATGCGCGCCGGGCCTGGGCGAGCAGGGGCTCGATTATCTCGGCCGCATGCAAAATGCCGCCCAGCGCATGCAGGTGCTGATTCAGGACCTCCTGATGCTCTCCCGGGTGACCAGCCGCGCGCAGCCCTTCGAGCGTTGCGATCTCAACCAGATCCTCGCCGAGGTGCTCTCCGATCTCGAAGTGGCCATCGAGCGCCGGAGCGGCCGGGTGGAAGTCAGCCCGTTGCCGGCGATCGATGCCGATCCCTTGCAAATGCGGCAGCTCTTGCAAAACCTGATCAGCAATGCGCTGAAATTCCAAAAGCTGGACGAGCCGCCCGTCGTGCGGATCTCGGGCCGCGAGTTCGAGATGACGGAGAATTTCATCACCGGCGCCCAACTCGGCGAGCAAGTCTGCGAGATTACCATTCAGGACAACGGAATCGGCTTCGACCAAAAGTTTGCCGACCAGATTTTCGTCGTCTTTCAGCGGCTGCACAGCCGCACGGAATATGAAGGCACGGGGATTGGCCTCGCGGTCTGCCGAAAAATTACCGATCGCCACAGTGGGCGAATCGTGGCAAGCAGTGTCCTCGGCCAGGGCGCAGCCTTCATCGTGACGCTCCCCGTGAATCAACCTTCCGCCGAACTCCATGAACCGAAAAGAAGCGATGCCGATCACGATCCTGATGGCCGATGACGACACGGACGACTGCGCGTTGACCAAGGAGGCCTTCGAGGAGGGGCGGCTGATGAACGCCATTCGTTTTGTCCATGATGGCGAGGAACTGATCGAATATCTCAAGAAACAAGGCCGCTACGCGTCCCCCGCCGACGCCCCGCGTCCGGGCCTCATTCTTCTGGACTTGAACATGCCACGCAAAGATGGCCGCACGGTCTTGAAAGAGATCAAGAGCGATCCCGACCTGCGCACCATTCCGGTGGTCGTGCTCACCACGTCGAAGGCCGACGAGGACGTCTATCGCAGCTACGATCTCGGCGTGAACAGCTACATCGTGAAGCCGGTGACCTTTGAGGCGCTCGTCGATATTCTGCAGACGCTCGAAAAATACTGGTTCGAAGTCGTCGAGCTGCCGCCGAAGCGAGAGTGATGGGGATTTAGGAAGTGGGATTTAGGATTTAGGAAGTCGGAGCAATTTCGGGAGTCGGATTGCGGCCTGCGCGGCCTTCACTTCCTAAATCCTAAGTCCTACTTCCTAAATGGCCTCCACTTCCTAAATCCTAAATCCTACTTCCTAAATGCCTTTGTCTTCTTCCGCCCTCGCCGCTCTCCGCCGGGACTACTCGGAGCGCGGGCTGCGCCGGCGCGAGCTCGATCCGAATCCGATCGTGCAATTCAACCGCTGGCTCGCCGAGGCGGCGCATCATGATCTGCTCGAACCGAACGCGATGACCCTGGCGACGGTCGATGCCGACGGACAGCCGTGGTCGCGCACCGTTCTTCTCAAGGCTTGCGATGAGCGCGGCTTGACCTTTTTCACCAACTACGAAAGTGCCAAAGGCCGGCAACTCGCCGCGAATCCGCGCGCCGCATTGACCTTCTGGTGGGGCGCGCTCGAGCGGCAGGTGAACATCACGGGCGCGGTCACGCAGTCGTCTCGTGAGGAGAGCGAACGGTATTTCGCGGTGCGTCCGACCCCCAGCCAGCTCGGGGCCTGGGCCTCCCGGCAAAGCGGCGTGGTTCGCGGACGCGAACAACTTGAAGAGCAATTCAAGGAGGCGCTGGACCGCTTCGGGGAAACGGAGATCCCCCTGCCCCCGTTCTGGGGCGGCTACTGCCTGCGCCCGCAGACCATCGAGTTCTGGCAGGGCCGGCACAGCCGACTCCACGATCGACTGTGCTATACGCGGCAGCCCGACGATTCGTGGATCATCGAACGCCTCTCGCCGTAAGTGCGTGAGTGTGACGCAGCTCAAGCCGCCACAAATACGCGCCCAGGCACTTCCTAAATCATATTTCCCACTTCCTAAATTCTTCCTACGGCCCTTCGTGTTCCTCGGCCGCCGCGGGTGCCTCGACCGGGATGAGCTGGGCCTGGAGGATGAAGAATTCGATGTGGTCCAATGGTTCCGGCACAACGAATGAACCGAGCAAAACCCGCTGCCCGCTGCGCAAGCTCAGGCTGGTGTTCGTCTTCGTGGTGTAGAAGCGCGGTTGTTTCAACTTGGCCTCGCGCCCTTTCGCCTCCGGGTTCGCATCGAAGCTCTCGTAGCCAAGGAAACGGACGTGTTGCGGTGCGACCTGGAGATCGATCGTCGCACTGTCCCCCAGGACGACCGCTTCGACTTCCAGCGTGACGCCGATGTTGCGGGTTGCGAACGCGGTCGGGCGCATCGGATCCTGATCCACCCGTTTGCTGGCGTCTTTCGGCGGGGGCGGCTCGTGCTCACTGCGTGAAACTTCGACATACTCCGACGGGTAGCGCATTTCCTCGACGTCCTCGGTCACGGCGCGCTGGCCGCTTTTGGTCCTCAACTCCGGCCAGGCGATGAGTTTCGCTTCGCTGCTGCTCAGCATTTCCTGGATCTGGGTGAAGGCCTCGTCGATGCTGTCGGGATCGCGGAGCTCGGGCAGCAGTTCGACGGCTTTGGCCAGCGGGACGGCGACGATCTGGACTTCGACACGGACATTCGCCGGCGCCGGCTTCGGGGTTGCAGCGGCAGCGGAGAAAGCGGTGACGAGCGAGCACGCAGCAGCGAGCAAGGTGAAGTTCATGGGGGAGCAGCGCACGCGCGCCGGACCGATTCAATGCGCAGCCGCCTGCAGTTGCAACAGCAGGCTTTTCGCGCGCTCGAGCTGGTTTCGGGACCCGGCGCCAGCAGCAAGGAGGCGGCGCTGGCGGTCGAGGTTTGCTTCGGCCTGGACAAGCTGCAGGCGCTGAAGCGACTCGTTCGCTTCGGCGGCCGCGGCCTGCGCGGTTTTCCAGGCGGCCTCGGCCGCGGCGAGGGCGTCCGCGGGAATCTGACCGCCACTCGCGCGCGTTCGGAGCGATTCGAACTCACGTTGCTTCTGCGCGGCCTGCGCGACCTCAAACTTCACCCGAGCCCGCGCGGTTTGGAGGGTGCAGGTTTCGACCTCGACCACGGCGAGTACTCCCGCCTTCGCCAGCTTCTGCCAGCGTAGTTCCTTCCGTTGCGCGCGCTCGAAATCGGACCGGGCGGCCTCGACATCGAGAGCGGGCTCCGGTGCGAGGAGATCCTCGGATCGCCCGGCGCGGGGCAGAGCGTCGCCCAGGTCGTTCAGGAACAGTTTCTCGTCTATCTCCGCGGCGTCGCCCTCGCGACGCTTCGGCAGGTCGTTGTCGGCAGCTCCGGCGAGGCAAGCTCCCGCCGCGAGAGTGAGGATCAGGAACCAGGAATGGACACGCATCTTTTGAAAACGCTTGAATGTGGCACCCAAGCAGCGGCCTGTCACCCCGAGTCGCGGGCGGCTCTTCGGAGCGGATAGGGTCTATCCAGATGGCCCGCCGCCGTGGATGCCTTGTGGCCACACGGTCTGGGACTCGTGATCCCTTTCCTGCGATTGGACCGCTTTTTTTCTCTGTGAAATGGCGGCACGCAGACGGTCGGCACGGCCGGTGCTAAAGGGCGCGATGAACCTCAACCCCATCGCTCCATGCATCCCGAACACGAACCAACACCGCTGCTCAAACGCCTCCAACTCCGTCTCGCGCAGGCGCGATTCCTGACCTTTTCCATGCTGCTTCATGCCGTGATCGTGATCACCTGCGGCGGCCTGGTGATCATCAAGAACATCGGCGAAGACGTAAACGACTTCGTCGCGCCCGGCGGCGACCTCGTCAACACCGAGATCATCTTGGAGGCGCCGAAGGACGAGCCGACCATCACACCGCAGGATTTTACGCCGCCACCACCGGCTGCGAACGCACCGATCATCCCCCCCATCACCGTGCTGGCACCGCAGCAGCAATTCGCCATGGCGCCGGTGCAGCCGGTGATGAAGCCGATCTCCGAGCCCCGAATCATAACAGACCCAATTCCCATCAAGACGGGGAAGCTGTC
This sequence comes from Chthoniobacter sp., assembly GCA_034667665.1. Taxonomy (GTDB): domain Bacteria; phylum Verrucomicrobiota; class Verrucomicrobiia; order Chthoniobacterales; family Chthoniobacteraceae; genus Chthoniobacter. The sequence continues at coordinate 120,909 of JAXDQW010000087.1, read as the reverse complement.
TGGCGTGAATCCGAACCTTCCGGCGAGCATGATGCAACGGATGGGCGGCAAAGCTCGAGAGGCAGCGATGGCTTTAAACAAGGGCAAACCAAAGAGCGAGGAAGCCGTCCTGCGCGGCCTGCGCTGGCTGGTCAAGAATCAGAACGAAGACGGCTCCTGGTCGCGGGAGAATCGGCCGGCGATGACGGGCTTCGCGCTGCTCTCGTTTCTCGGCCACGGTGAGCTGCCGACCTCCCCGGAGTTTGGACCGACCGTGCAGAAGGCCGTCGAGTGGTTGTTGAAACAAGGAACCGAGTTCCAGGGCCGGCTCTCGATGACCAAGGGCGGCTGGGGCGCGAGCAGCGGCGTTTATGAGCACGCCATTGCCGCCTACGCGCTCGGAGAGTATTACACGATGACCAAGGACGACCGAGCCGAGCCGCTCTTCAAGCAGGCCATCGATTACATCGTGCAGGGTCAGGGGCCGGACGGCGGCTGGATGTATTCGTATGACAAGAGCCAGAGCGACACTTCCGTCAGCGGCTGGCAGATCCAGGCGCTCAAGGCCGCCTATCTTTCCGGTCTGAAGATCGAAGGCTTGGACAGCGCGCTGGACAAAGCGGTCCTGAATCTGAAACGTGTCCAGGGTGACCGCGGCGGATTTGGTTATCGCACCGCTGAGGACCGCTACAGCCTCACCGGCGTGGGCGTGCTCTGCACCTATTTCTTGCTGCAGAAAAAGGATGAGCTGATCCGCGACGGCATCAAGTTCATGCTCGATAAGGATCACCCGCCCGTGAAATACGGTGGCGCGAATGCGGACCTCTACGCCTGGTATTACAATACCCAGGCGTGCCTCATGGTCGGCGGAGGGCCGTGGACCAAGTGGAACGGAATGTTTCAGGACGAGCTCTGCACCGCGCAGAGCCCCGACGGCAGTTGGCCGCCAGTGAGCACCAAGTCCCCCGGCCCGCTGACCAAACCCGACGGCGCCGGCCCATTTTACCGGACCAACCTCTGCATCCTGATGCTCGAGGTTTACTATCGCTACGCGCCTACAACGAAGGGCTGAGCCGGGAGCGCAGCCATCCCTGGAGCATAGGCATCCTGCCTGTGGGGACTGTGGGCATCCTGCCCGCCGATGGGAAAGGGTCTTCGCCCGTGAGGCGATGCTCTACTTCGCCGATGGAGGCTGGAACGAGAGGTTCCCCGTCGCCTGCACCTTTCGGCGGAAGATTTTGTCGCCGTTGGTCACGTAAAGAAAATCAAGATCCGGGCCGGCGAAGCCGCAACTGGTCAAAGATTTGTCCGCCTGCGGCTTCGGCAGCACGCCGCACATCCGACCAGTCGGATCGAAGACCTGCACGCCCAGCGCGCTGATCACGTAGTAGCGGCCAATGGAGTCGCTGGTCATGCCGTCACCGCCCGCGGCTTTTTTGAAGGGCGGCGGTTGGTTGAACTGCGACTCCGCCTTCGGATCGATCGGCAGGCGCATCGTCATGTAGGGCGCCTTCGCCGCGAGCGAGCCGTCCGGTTCGATGCGGAAGGTCCAGACGAACTCCCCGCCGTAATCGCTCACTGCCAGGGTGCCCTGGTCGGGCGAAAGAGTGATCCCGTTCGGAGCGGTGATGCCGGTGTCGGCCACCCACATTTCCTTCGTTTTCGGGTTCAGGAAGGTGACCTGCTTCCTCCCGGTCTCCGTGAAGTAAATGTGGCCGCGGTGCGTCACTGCCAGGTCGTTGGGTTGCACCTCTTCCGCGAGCACCTCGATTTGCTGGTCAGCGAGGGTGATCGCCACGAGCCGCTTCTTGCTGCCCTGGCAGGCATAGAGCCGTCCATCCGGGCCGAATCTGAGGCCGCTCGCGCCCTCGTCGGCGATCTTTGTCCTTGTACCATCGGGCGCCACGCGGAAGATCGCGCCGGCTTTGAGATCGGAGAAATAGAAATTGCCCTGCGCATCGGCGCACGGGCCATCGGCAAAGCCGAGCCCTTCCGCGACCGGTTGCCAGCCTTCGCCATCGATGAGCAAGCGATGGAGCGTGAGGTCGCCGGCGAGGTCCTGCGCCGCCGCGGTCGCGGCGAGCAGCGCGACCGCGAGGAAGGACGCCAGCTTCATGGCGCGGGCGCCGCCGCGGCCTTGCCCTTGTCGTCGAAGTTCTTGGTGAGGTCTTCCGGGGCGAGCGGGACCGGCGCGCCGGTCGCGGGCACTTCGAGGCCGGCGGCCCAGAGGATGCCATTCACGACGATGCGGCGTTGGCTTTCGATCCCCCAGTTGGCGTGCCAGTCGCACCCCGTGAATCCGAAGGAGCGCCCGCCCCCCGCCCGCTCAAAAGCCCAGCCGATGACCTCGTCACGCCCCGCGTTGGCTTTCGCATCGGCTGAAGTGCGCGCCTTGTCCGGCACGGCGCCCACCACCAACGGCGTCACGTTTTTCGGGGCGAAGTGCAGATTGAAGAGCCAGCCGTCGTGCGGGGCGGTGAAGGGCTGCACGCCGCGGGTGATCGGATGATTCGGGAACTTCGAGAACTCCATGTCCCAATGCCCGCGGCAGCCGATGTCCGGTTGGAACACGCCGCCGAGCCACGACTGAAACACGTCGGCTTTCTCCGCCGGCACTTCCACGCCCTGGTGCAGCATCACCAAGCCCGCGCCGCCTTCCACGAGGCGCTGCACTTTCGCCCAGCGTTCGGGGGGGAGGAAGGCGAGCTTCGCGCCGCCGTCCATGTAGCAGACGATGGCCTTGGCTCCATCGAGCACCGCCTCATTTTTCGGCCAACCCTCGGCCGCGAGCACCGGCCAGACGCCCGGCGTGGCCTTGAGACATTTCATGAGCAGCGCGCAGCCGGCGAAGTATTCGTGGCCGCCGGGCTTGCTGCTCACGCTCCCGGCGATGAGCACGATCTTGGCGAGCTTCGGATCGGGCGAATCCGCCTCGAGCGGCACCTCCTTCTGTTCGGGAGTGAGGGCGAAGCAAGACGCAGCCGCGGCGAAGAAGGCGAGGAGGGAACGCATGGCGATGTGCATATGGCAGAATGGCCAATAGTCGATGGCAAATGGCAATGATGGCGAACGGCGAACGACGAATGGCATCGCGAAAGGGAACTTTGCCATTTGCCATCTGCCGTCTGGACGTCCTACTTTCGCCAGAGCCACTTCAGCGCCTCTGGGAAGATCGAGCCGCCGTGCTTGGAGTTGTGCCCGTAGCCGTCGCCAAAATCGAAGCGCACATCGTATTTCATGTAGCGGAGCGCCGCCGCCATTTGCTGATTGGCCAGGGGCCAGTTGCCAAATGGATTGTCGAGATCGCCGCTCGCATCTTCGAGAAAGACTCGCAGCGGCTTCTGCTCGGTCTTGCGGATGAGGGACGGATACGCGTTCCCGCCGCGGAGATTCACGAACGAGCCGATCGTCGAGAGCACTTTGCGAAATTGATCCGGGCATTCCCACGCCACCGTGAAGGAGCAAATCGCGCCCGAACTCGCTCCGCAGATCGCATGCATCTCGGGATCGTCGCTCAGCTTCCACTGCTTCCGGACCTCGGGCAGGATCTCCTCGATGAGGAAGCGCGCATAACGATCGCCGAGGGAATCGTACTCGAGGCTGCGATTGCTGTTCTTCCAGGGACTCTGCGGTTTCTCCTTGGTGAGGTCGTGGCCCGGATCGAGGAAGATCGCGATCGTCGGGGGCATCTCGCCCCGCGCGATCAGATTATCGAAAACGATCGGCACCCGCCAGTTGCCCTTGCGATTGACGTAGTCGTGACCGTCTTGAAACACCATCACCGCCGCCGGTTGCTCGGCCTGGTATTGCGCGGGCACATACACCGACCAATCCCGCGTGGTGTTCGGAAAAATCTTCGACTCCCACGCCGGCATCTGCGTCACCGTGCCGTGCGGGACCTCGGCGCGCTCCTCGTGATCGGGCGTGGCTTGGAATTCATCGGCGGCGCCGGCGAGGCCGGCGGAAAGGACGAGCGGGAGGAGGAAGCGCATCCGGCATGTCTAAAGCCGCTGATCGGCACGCCAAAGTCGAAACTCCATTCCCGATCGTCCGGGCGCCTCCGCAATATTTCGATGTTACAGCTGTAACATCGAAATATTGCCGGCCGCTTCACTCCTTTCCCGCGTCGCGCATCTCCCGGCTGAGCCCGCTCCACACCTCCCGCCGATGCCGCCAGGCGGTTTGCCCTTCGTAATCAGTGGGCAGGAGCCGCTCCGGTAACAGCGGATCCCCTCGGATCGCCTCCTTCCACAGTGCACGCTCTTCCCCAATCCAGTCCAGCAGCGCCTCACGCCAGGGCAGCGCTTGGCCTTCCGTCAGGGGCACTCGATCGAGATGCGCCCGATACCTATGCCAGGCCTGATTGATTTCTTCAAAATCCCAGGCGCCGGCCACCACTTCCGCATCCGAAGCCCCCCGAACCGGACGACCCTCGAAGACCGCAAACGCTTCCACGTTGGAGTGTTTCGCCGACCATTCGCGGGTCAATTCGTCGTCGAGGTCGGGCACGATCCACAGACTGTTCTGAAGGTAACCGAAATGGTTGGCACGCAACCAGCGCCACAGCCGCATGCGCAACTGACGGTCGCGCTGCGGCAAATCAAAAAGCACCATCCGCCAGACCCCGTCCCATGGACGCTTCCAGCACCGTTCCGGATCGCGCCCGCCGAGACCGGCCAATCGTCCCCGCTCCGTCAGCCGGATGACCCACTCTTGAGTGCCGGCCTGGCGTTGCTTCTCAAGAAATCTCTCCTTCGCCAGATACTCGAGGCGTTTGCCGAACCCGTTCCGGTAGGCCCAGCTCTCGAAAGATGAATTCAGGTTCCGCCACGTCGGCGTGGCGAGAGCCTCCACGCTCCAGAGCAGAACCATCAGCAACTCCTCCGATCGCGCCTTCATTCTCGAGGGCCTGAATATTTGCTCGTAACAGCTGTTACAAGCAAATACCCGGGTCCGGGCTGGCTCGATATTTTTCTCTGCTCTTGGGCGAGGCGATCTCGCCGTTGGCGACGTCACGGTCGGCGGCGTCATCCGGGGCAGGAGAGCGCGAACTTCGGCGAACCCGGAGGCCTACTTCACCTTCATGTTCCGCCGCAGGAAGGTGGGCACGTCGAGATCCTGGCCATCCACGATGGTCGGCTCGCTCTTTTCGAAGCGGCCACGCGTGACCGGCTCGAATTGCATCTGCTCCTGCTTCGCTTCGCGCGCGGCTTTCTTGGCCGCCGCGGCTGCCGCGCGGGCCTGCGCGCTGGCCGCCGCCGAATGACCGTTGGGAATCAGTTCCGCGTCGGGGGTGACCGGCGCCATCGTTTGCGCCGCCGTCGGCTCGGGCGCGGGAACGATCGCAGGCGGCTCTTCGCGGAGCAACTCCGGCTCCGCCACACGCTCCGGTTCGCGCGGCGCCACGGGCGAAGATTCCCGCCGGGTAACGGGCCGCGGCGCCTCGGTGGCCGCGACGACTCCGGTGGGGATGGAACTGATGATCGTCACGTTCATCTTCTGCCCGAGCCGCGGTTCGACGCTGGTGCCAAAGAGGATCTGCGTCTGATCGCTGACGTGGCGGCCAAACTCATCCATGAGGATCTGCACTTCGTTCAACGTCATGTTGCTGCCGCCGCTGACGTTGACCAGCACGCTATGGGCGTCTTCGAGCATGCGCCCCTTTTCCATCAGCGGACTCTTGAGCGCGCGCGCCAGCGCCTCGTGCGCGCGGTTGTCGCCCTCCGCTTCGCCGAAGCCAAACAGACACCGGGAGGCGCCCCGGCCGGCGCCGCGCAAGGCCGAGGCGAGTTCGTCGAAGCCGATGTGAATGATGCCTTTCTGGTTCGCCAGCGCGGCGACGGCGCGCACGCTCTGGCTGATCGTCTGATCGGCTGCGGCGAAGGCTTCCTGGATCCCCGCGCGCGGGGAGACGGCGTCGCCCATCTTGTCGTTGTCGAAGCAAATCACTACGTCGGAGACCGACTGGAGCGCCGCGAGAGCCTCCTCGGCCTGCGCCGTGCGGCGGCGGCCTTCGAACGCGAAAGGCATGGTCGCGAACGAAATCACCAGCGCCCCCTGTTGCCGCGCGACGAGCCCCACGAGCCGGGCCGCGCCGGATCCGGTGCCGCCTCCGAGCCCGACGCAGATGAAGACCATTCGCGCGCCGTCGAGCGCGGTGCGGATGTCGTCGAGACTTTCCTCCGCAGCGGCGTAACCGATCTCGGGATCGCCGCCCGCGCCCAGACCGCGCGTGGTCACCCGGCCAAGCTGCACCTTTTCCATGGCCACCGAGCTGGTCAGGGCCTGCGAGTCGGCGTTCATGGCCACAAGCTCGGCGCCGGGGATGCCGTCGAGCATCAGGCGGTCGAGGGCGTTGCTGCCCGCGCCGCCCAGGCCCACGATCTTGATCCGCACATCGGCGGAGGCGGAGGAATAGTTGCGTTGGAGGTCAATCATGGCGTGCTCATCGTGGCCGCGGGCGCGAGGAGGCTCTCGCGCGGCAGCCGGTTGGTCTATTTGGGAAATTCAGAGCCTCCTTGGGTCGGCTGGTGCGAGTGGGGTTTTTCACCAGAGGCCGAGGAAGGGGATCCTTTGTTTGAGGCGGGAGAAGATCCCGCGCGGGCGCGCCGGTTGCACCGCTTCGGCGTATTTGATCAGGCCGATGGCGGTCGAGAATTGCGGGTTCTCAAACGCCGAGGTCAGCCCCGAGACGGTCTGCGCATGCGTGACGTGCACCGGCAGCCCGAAGATTTCCTCCGAAAGATGCTGGATGCCTTTGAGCTGGCTGCAGCCGCCGGTGAGCATCAGCCCCGCGCCGAGGAAGTGCAGATAGTTGTCGGCATCGAGCTTGCGCTTGAGCAGCTCGAAGGTTTCGCGCACCCGGCAATGGATGATCGTGTTCAGCATCTCGCGCTCGATTTCCTTGCCTGCGAAACCGGTTTCGTCCTTCAGCATCACCGTCTCGCCGGGCAGGCAGTTGCCGAGGATGACGCTGCCGTCTTCGACCTTCACCTTCTCGGATTTGGCCATCGGGATGCGCAGGCCGAGCGAGATATCGTTGGTGATGTGATCGCCGCCGATGGGCAGCGAGCCGCTCTCTTTCACCGCGCCATCGACATAGACGATGTAATCGGTGGTGCCGCCGCCCATGTCGATGACCAGCGCGCCGAGGGTTTTCTGGTTTTGATCCAGCACCACCTGCGCGGTGGCGAGCGGGCTGAAGACCACGTCGAGCACTTCGGGGCCGACTTCCTTGACACAGCGCACGCTGTTTTTGATCCGCGTGGCCACGCCGTGGATGATGTGAAATTCCGCCTCCAGCTTGCGCCCGAGCATGCCGATCGGGTTCAGCACGCCGTCCTGGCCGTCCACGTAATAATGCTGGAGGAGCGAGTGCACGAACATGTTCGGCGCCGGGATGCTCACCTCGCGCGCGCTCGCCTGCACGTCCTCGAAATCCTCCTCGCAAATCTCATCCCGGTCGTCGGGCAGGTTTACCGCGCCGCGGTTGTTGAAGCAATCGATATGGCCGCCGGTGATCGCGAGATAGACGCTGCCGATCATCACGTCGCTCTTTTCCTCCGCATCCACGAGCGCCTCGCGCACGCACTTGCTCGCGGTCTCGTAATCCACGATTTCGCCCTTGCGTACGCCGCGCGATGGAGCCTGGCCGACGCCAAGAATGCGAATGGTGCCGTCGTGCTTGGTTTCGCCGACGACGGCGCAGACTTTGGAGGTGCCGATTTCAAGTCCGACGACGATGTTTTCTTTGGCCATCAGTGGGTGAGGCGAAACGGTTGTTTCTTTGGGCCCTCCGCAGCGCGGGGGGCGGGTGTAGGACTGGTCTTGTCTTTGGAAGCGGAAAGAAAACCGGCTTTCGGTGTGGCGGACGCTGCCGGAGTGGCCACCGCGACGGCTTTCGGAATCGGGACTGCGAGCCTGCCTTTGTCGAGGACGCCGGGCTTCGCCTTGGGATCAACCGGTTTGCCGGCAGCGGCGTCCGTTTCGCCCTCGGGCACCGTCGGGTCCACAAAGGTCACCGGGGTGTTGCGCTCGACGAGCAGGTTCACGGTTTGGATTTCCCGCTGATCCTCCGCGGCGCGCGCGAGATACCGATTCAGGCGATTGATTTGGGCCTCGATCCGATCCAGGCCGAAGGTGATCTTCGCGCGTTTGTAATCGGTGACCACGAGGCAATAGCCTTTGGCGAGGTCCACGTGGCGCGCCTGGAAACGCGTGCTCTCGGAGGTCAGCCGGATCAATTCGAGGGCGGCGTTCATTTCGCTGGTCACGACCCGCTCGCCGGGCACGAAGTTGCCCGTCTCGACGCCGGAGATGACGGGGAAGTGCAGGTATTCTTCGAGGCGGACTTTGGTTTTCAGAAGGGTGCCCCGCGCATCGATCAGGAAAGCCTTTTCCGAAACCGTCGGATCTTCGTCGGCCTTCGACACGACCCAGGCGATCGGTCGGCGCTCGGCAAGGTTGATCGCCAGCCGGTTGGGCAGGGTGCGCGTCACTTCCGCGGTCTCGACTTGCGGCAGCTTCTCGATGGCCGCGCGCGCCTTGCTGAGGTTCACCAGGAAGATGTTCTGTCCTTCGGCGAGGTCGCCGATCTTGAGGATCTGCTCGCGGGTCAGCGTCCCGTCAGTGGTGAACTTCACTTCGCGGATCGCGTAATCGGGGTTCTCCCACACAAAGCGGCGCAGCGCTTCCTTGCCGCCGATCCACGAGCCGAGGCCCAGCACACTGAAGATGATGAGCTTGCAGGTAATGCTGAAAATCCGGCTCGCGCGGCGGCGGCGCTCGGTGCTCGCGCGGATTTTGACGTCGAGCAGGTGCTGCTGCTTTTTGCGCTGGCGGGTGTTGGTGGTCCGGCGGTTGCCGGTGGGGCGGGTGCTCATGGCAGGGGAAAGCGGGCCAGCGAGAGTTCGATGATGCGGCGGCAAAGCTCGGGGTAGCTCATCCCGACGACCGCGGCGGCTTCCGGCAGCAGGCTCGCCTGGGTCATTCCGGGAATCGTGTTCACTTCGAGCACGAAAGGCTCTTCGTCCACGGTGAGCAGCACGTCCACCCGGGAATAAACTTCCAGATCGAGCGCCCGATGCGCCGCGAGCGCCACCGCCTGCACGCGTTGCGTCACGGCGTCGCTCAGCGGCGCCGGGCAGAAGTGATCGGCGCCCGGCGCGTTCGGATTCAGGAACGGGTATTTGTTCTCGAAGTTGTAGAAGTCCTTCTTGGCGCGGATCTCGATGATCGGCAGGGCCTGATCGCCGACGATACCGACCGTCAGTTCGCGGCCCTGGATGAACTGCTCGACCATCAGCTCCGGTCCGTACTTCTGCGCCTCCAGAAGTGTCTCGGGCACTTGTGCGGCGTCGCGGATGATGTAAACGCCGACGCTCGATCCCTCGCGAGGCGCCTTGATGACGAAGGGGAGCGGCAGGGTTGGCTGGGTGCCGTTGCGCAGGATCTCATACTGCGCCGTCGGCACGCCGCGTTCCACGAGACGTTTCTTGGTTGCGATCTTATCGATGGCCAGCTCGCTTCCGACCACGCCTTCGCCGGTGTAAGGCACCCCCTTTGATTCCAGGATGCGCTGGACCTGGCCGTCTTCGCCGAAGGTGCCGTGGATGACGTTGAAGGCGACTTCGGTGCCCGGCGGCAGCGTAAAGTCCGCGCCGGCGACATCGACCTCGTGGACGTCCGCGCCGATTTCGCGGAGGGCTTTCGCCACACCCGTCCCGGAGGCGAGCGAGACTTTGCGCTCGGAGCCGGGCCCGCCCATCAGAACGGCGATTTTTTTTCCGTGAAGGTCGATCATTGGGAATGAGGTGTTTTGCATTCCGGGGAATACGAGCCAAGAGCGGGGAATCTTGCGGAAGAACTGAACATCCAACATCCAACACCCAACACCCAACATCCAACGGCGTCCGCCAGCGCACCGCGGCATTGGATGTTGGGTGTTGGATGTTGGGTCTTGGACGTTCCCGCCCGATCGATCTCAGTCATGGATTCCTTTCTCCTCGCCGACGATCTGCACTTCGGTTTCGAGCTTGATCCCGCGCTCCCGCATGGCGGTCGCCTTGACCTTGTCGATCAGCGCGAGGAGATCGGCGGCGGTGGCGCCGCCGTCGTTGACGATGAAATTGCCGTGGACTTCGGAGACCTTTGCGCCGCCGACACGGGCGCCCTTGAGGCCGAGCTCATCGACGAGTTTCCCGGCGGGGCATTGTTCCGGGTTTTTGAAGATGCAACCGGCGCTGGACTCGCGCGGCTGGGTGGTGCGGCGCTTCTGCATGGAAGTGTCGAGCAGCCCCTCGATCTCCTCCGGCGTGCTCGGATGGCCGATGAAGGTGGCCGAGACCGCGTAGTTCTTTTCGAGGGTCCCGCAGTGGCGATAGTGCACGTCCATCTCCGGCGGCGTCTTCATGTGGAAATTGCCGTGCGGATCGATGAAGCGCACGCTGACCACCTGCCGGAAGGTCTCGCCGGCCATCGCGCCGGCGTTCATGCGGAGCGCCCCGCCGACGTTACCGGGAATGCCTTCGAGCCACTCGAAGCCGCCGATCTGGGCGTCGCGCGCGGCGTAGGCGAGCTCCTTCTGCTTCACGCCGACCCCCGCGGTGATCTGCCCTTCGCGCACTTCGATCTTCTTGAATTCGCCACGGGCCAGGTGGACGACCACGCCGCGGATGCCGCCATCGCGGACGAGCAAATTCGAGCCGCGGCCCATGACGAAGACCGGGATCTCGCGCAGCGTGCAGAAACGCACGAGCCGCGCGAATCCCTCCTCCGTTTCCGGTTCGGCCCAAAACTGCGCCGGTCCGCCGACGCGCATGGTGGTGTGTTTGGAGAGCGGTTCGTAGAGCTTGATGGTGCCACTGCCCATCACCGTCTGGAGTTCGTCGAGCAGCGCCACGTCTTTGGCGAGCAGGGTGGCGGCCTCGTGGATGTTGCCCGCGCCGAGGCTGATCACGCAATCGCCGGGCTCGAGGAGCCGTCCGATGCCGAGCGCCATCTTTTTCCGATCGGGCTCGAAGACCGCGGCGTCGTGGCCTTCGCGGAGCATTTCATCGACGATGGTCTGGCCGGACACCCCGGGAATGGGCAGCTCGCTCGCGGGATAAACGTCCCCAATGATCACCGAATCCGCGTGATGAAAGGCGCGGCCGAATTCCTCCTTCAGCTTCAGCGTGCGCGAATAGCGGTGCGGCTGAAACATGCAGAGGACGCGCTTGCGACCGGTATTGCGCGCCGTGGCGAGCGTCGCTTTCACCTCGCTGGGATGATGCCCGTAGTCGTCCACGATCATGTAGCGGTCGCTGCGATACTTGATCTCGAACCGCCGGCGCGCGCCGCGGAAAGTCTCGAGCGCTTCGGCGATCTTCGTAAACGGAACCCCCAACTCGGTCGCGAGGGCAATGACGCCCACCGCGTTGCTGACATTGTGCCGGCCCGGCACGTTCAGGGTGATCGCTCCGAGCGACTCGCCGCCGCGCAGGACGCGGAAGTGCGACTGGAAGTCCTTCGCGTGCATGTCGTCGAAGCGATAAAAGGCGAGGCGCGATTCGCCGTAGGAAATGGCGCCCGGATGCGCCGAGCAAAGCCGCGTGGTGTTCGGATCGTCCGCGCAATAGAAGACCGTCCCGCGGGTCTGGCTGAGCAGTTGATTGAAGACGGCTTCGATGGCCGCGAGGTCGGCGTAGTAATCGAGATGCTCCTCCTCGATGTTCAGCACGATGGCGTGCTCGGGATGGTAGAACGCCAGCGTGCCGTCGCTCTCGTCACCCTCGGCCACGAAGTGTTCGCCCTCGGGATCCCAGTTCGCATTCGTGCCGAGGATCGGGATTTCCGCGCCGACGTAGTGCGAAGGGTGCAATCCCCCGACCTTCAGCACGTGCGCCGCCATGGCCGAAGTCGTGGTCTTGCCGTGCATGCCGCAAACCACGATGCCCTTTTTGCAGTTCATGATCGCGGTGAGCGCGTCCGCGCGCCGCACCATGTTCCGTCCGCTGGTCAGGGCTTCGTCGTACTCCGCATTCCCCGGCCGGATCGCCGACGAAAAAATGATCAAATCGGCGTCGGCAATGTTCGCCGCGTCCTGGCCAAGGTGGAAATGCAGGCCGAGCTTTTCGAGCCGGTCGATCTCGACCGTGCGCGCGTTGTCCGAGCCGCTCACGGTGTTCCCGAGCGCCAGGAGCAGCCCCGCGATGCCGCTCATGCCCGAACCGGCGACGCCAATGAGATGAATCTTCAACTCACCGCCCACGAGGATGTCTGCGAGGATTTGGCCGGTATCCATTTTACCGCCTCCTTTCCGAGTATTCAGTAATCAGTGCGCAGTGATCAGTGCAGCGGAATGCGCTGCGTTCGCCAACGGTGGAAACTGGAGACTGATTACTGTTCACTGTGACTGGTAACTGCCTTGGAATGAGCGATCACAACCTCGGCCACACGCTCCGCGGCCTGCTTGGGCGCAAGGCTCGCGCAGCGGGAAGACATGTCAGAGAGCCGGGCCGGGTCGTCGAGAAACCAGCGCAATTTGCTCGCGAGAGTTTCGCCGGTGGTTTCGCGCTCCTTTAATAGCGTGGCCGCGCCCGCGCGTTCAAAGATTTTCGCGTTCAAAGTTTGATGATCTTCCGCGGCGTACGGGTACGGGATGAGAATGCCCGGCAGCGCGAAGTGCGAAAGCTCGGTGAGACTCGCCGCGCCGCTGCGGGTGATGGCGAAGTCGGCGGCGCTGTAAGCCTCCTCCATGCGGTGATGAAACGCCGCCACCGCCGCGGTCATTCCGGCCTTCGCGTAGCTGTCGCGCATGAGCTGCTCGTCCTGCCTGCCAGTCAGATGGATGATTTGCAGCGGGGTGCCGGCGAGTTGCGGGAGCGCGTTGATCAGCGCCTGATTGATCCCGTGCGCGCCCTGGCTCCCGCCCATCACGAGCAAGGTGGGCCGGCCGGGAACCAGTCCGAAAGGGGCGAGCGCCCGGGTCTTGTCGAGCCGCTCGACGAGCGAGGTGCGGATCGGCGTGCCGGTCACCTCGCTCTTTCCGGCGGGAAAAAATTTCGCGCACTCTTCGAAGCCGAGCAGCACGCGGGTGACGAGCCGGGCGTTGAGCTTGTTTGATTTGCCGGGAATCGCATTCGATTCGTGAACGAAGGTGGGGATTTTTCGCGACCGCCCCGCGAGGATCGGGGCGGTCGAAGTGAATCCGCCCATGCCCAGCACCGCGCTGGGCTGGAACTCACGATAGAGCGCCTTCACCTGGTTCAACCCGGCGCGAAACTGGAAGACGAACTGCACCAGCGCGAGCGGCGACTTGCTCTGCAAGCCCACTCCCGGCACGCGTTCAATGCGAAACTCGCCCCGGCCCTGCGTCGCCAGTGCATCGATCTCTTTTTCCGAGATGATCAGCATGACCTGGTGCCCGCGGCGCAGGAACACCTCGCCGACGGCGAGTCCGGGAAACAGGTGCCCCCCGGTTCCGCCTGCTGCGATGACGAAGTTCATCGGTCAGAGGCGGCACTGCAGCCGTCGGTTTTTCATCCGCGCCGGCAGGACCACGCGCGCCTTCTCTTCCTTCTCGGTGAAGCCCTGGCGATAAATGTTGATGAGAATCCCGATGCCGAGCAGGCAGAAGACGAGGTTGGATCCGCCGTAACTGATGAAAGGCAATGGAAAGCCTTTGTTCGGCAGGACCATCGTGGTCACGCCGATGTTCACCGCGGCCTGGAGCGCGATCAGCACCACGATGCCAAAACCGAGCAGCATGCCGAAACGGTCGCGAGCCCGCAGGGAAATGATCGCGCCGCACATGATCAGCACGATAAAGCCGAAGACAATAAGGAGCGTCACCCGCAGGCCGAGTTCTTCGCCAACGACCGGGAGGATGAAATCCGTGTGCGCCTCGGGGAGGAAAGCCATCTTCTGCCGTCCGTTGCCCAGGCCGAGGCCCGTCACGCCGCCGGAACCGAGCGCGATCAAACCTTGAATCTGCTGGTAGGCATTATCCGGATATTTTTCCGGGTGCAGGAAGGAAAGGACGCGGCCCATGCGCTCGGGCATTTTGGTGATGGCGAAAGCGAGACCGCCGACGCCCAGCCCGATCATGGGCAGCAGGTAGCGCCAGCGCGTGCCGGCGACGAACATGAGGATGAAAGTGGTCATGGCGAGCAGCGCCGTGGTGCCCATGTCCACTTCGCGCGCGATGGGCGCGGCGATCACCGCAAAGCCGAGGATGGGAACGATGAAACCCTTCCAAAAGCTCCGCTCCGTCTGGTGGTCCCGCGCGAACCACCAGGCCAGGGCCGTGACACTGGCCAGCTTGGCCAGCTCGGAGGGCTGGAACGAAGCGGTGCCCACGTGAATCCAGCGGGCGGCTCCCTTGATGCGCATCCCGACTCCCGGCACAAAACAAAAGAAGAGCAGCACCAACGCCGCGGCGAAGAGCAGCCACCAGAATCGTTCCAGAAGATGGTAATCGAGGCAGGACGCAACCAGGCACACCACGGTGGCGACGCCCAGCCACATGGCCTGGCGCTTGAGGAAAAAGAGCTGGTCGCCGTGATTGCCGGGCGCGAACGCGGCGGTGCTCGAAAGCATCACCAGGCCCAGCGCAATCAATCCAATGACGGCGACAACGAGAAAATAAACGCTGTTGCGGTGGACGTTCAAAGGGGTGCGTGCGTCCCTTCAATTCAGCTTTTTCACCGGCAGCTTCAGGACCTGGCCGAGCTGAAGCTTCTTCGGATCGGTGACCTTGTTGAGCTTGAGCAGGTCTTCGACCGGCACCCCGAAGCGTTTCGCGATCGACGTGGCGGTATCGCCCTTTTGCACTTCGTAGGTGCGCGCGAGAGCCTTGGGTGCGCTGTCCTCGGTTTTCTTCGGGAGCGCCGGCGCGGGCCTGGCCGGCGCGTCCTCCGTTTTCTTCGCCGCCACGGCAAGGGGCGCTCCCGGCGCTTCGACCGCGGCGAGCCGCTCCGTCGTCTTCTTCGCCGGAACGTTGATGATCTGTCCCGAACGCAGCACCGCGAGGTCCTTGGCGCTGTTCACGAACTGGAGTTCCGCCACGGTCACGCCCAGCGACGCGGCAATCCGGGTGAGCGTGTCGCCCTGCTTGACGTGGTAAAATTTCCCGGTGGAAACCGGCGCGGTGGCGGCCTGCGCGGCGGCAGCCTGGGCGGCGGCGATCGTCGCCGGAGACGGCTTGGCGTCGCCCGGCTGCGTCTCGCTCTTTCCCGCCTCGGTCCGCGGCTTGTCGGTCGCCACAGGCTCGGGCTTGGCAGCGGAGACCTTGGCGGAGGCCGGTTCGAGTCCGCGCCGATGCGCCTTGATGCTGTTGAAGGCGTAGATGCCGCCCACGGCGACGACGTGCAGAATCAGCACAACGAAGAACGCGCTCGAAAGGCGGGTCGTTGGCTCATCGTCGTAGTCGTCTTCCGCACTCGGGGACATGCGCCGCGCCGCGGTCGCGGCGTGCAACGTCTTCGTCGGCTTCGATCGCGTCTTGATTCGCGTGAGGAAGGCGGGGCGCTTGGTCAGGAATTGCGGGACTTGCAGTTTCATTGGGCGGTTAGGGCATGGACCAGGCCGCGGAACTGATTGCCGCGGTCGGCGTAGTTTTTGAACATGTCGAAGGAGGACGTTCCGGGGCTGAGCAGGACCACATCACCGGGCTGCGCGAGAGCGCGCGCGAGCTGCACGGCCTTCTCGAGCGACCAGGCGGCATTGACGACTTTGACGCGCGGCGTCCAGAGCGCTTCGAGGCGGTCGGCGATCTCGCCGAGCACGACCACCGCGCGGCACTTCTGCGCGACGAGTTCCGTGAGCATGTCGAATTCGAAGCCCTTGTCCTTGCCCCCCGCGATGAGCACCACGGGACGCAGCTCGGAGAGCAGCGCTTTCTCCACCGAATCCGGGTTGGTGCCTTTCGAGTCGTTGACGTAATCCACGCCGGCGAACGTGCGCACCAGCTCGCAGCGATGCGGCAAAGGCTGGTATTCGGCCAGCGGCGCGGCCATCCCCGCGAAGCTCAAGCCGCGCAGATAGCCGACGCCCAGCGCGGCCATGAGGTTCTCCGCGTTGTGGACGCCGCGCAGCCGGGTGTCGGCCATGGCCAGCACGCGCTGCCCGCGGAAATGGATCACTCCATCGCGCAGCTCGAAGTCGGCGCCGGCCACGTAAGCGCTGAAGGTGAGCTTCCTTGCCTTCAGCTCGGGCAGCTTGTCGCGGAAGTTGACCACCGCCCAGTCTTCCGCCGTTTGGTTTTCAAAGATGCGGATCTTGGCGGCGTAATATTCTTCGAGGGAGTGATACCGATCGAGATGGTCGGGCGCAAAGCCGAGCCAGACCGCAGTCCCGCAGTGAAAGCGGCGGATCGATTCGAGCTGGAAGGAACTGACTTCCAGCGTCATCACATCGAGGTCCTGGCTCTGCCGGACGCGCGCCGAAAAAGCCGGGCCGATGTTGCCCGCCGCCAGGGTCTTGACCCCGCAGGCGTTGAGCATTTTCTCGACGAGCTGCGTGGTGGTGGTTTTGCCGTTGGTGCCGGTGATCCCGATGATCGGGCACCGGCACATTTCGTAGGCCAGCTCGAGCTCGCCGATCATCTCGATGCGCCGCTGGATGAAGTTCTGCACCAGCGGCACCGCCGGGTCGATGCCCGGGCTGAGCACGCTCAGGTCGTAGCGCCCGTGCAGGCTTTCGTGCTCGGCGGCGAGGCCCGCGAGGACGCGGATGCCCCGCGCCCGAAGCGCATCGATTTTTTTCCGGAGTTTGTTCTCTTCGGCGGTGTCCAGGATCGTGATCATGGCTCCTTCTTCTTTGAGCAAGACGGCGGCGGCTTCCCCACTTTCGCCGGCGCCGAGCACTGCGACTGACTGGTTGGCGTACGACACATTTAGCGGAGCTTGAGGGTGGCCAGGCCGAGGAAGGCGAACATGATCGAGAGGATCCAAAAGCGGACGATCACGGTGTTCTCCTTCCAGCCCTTCAGCTCAAAGTGATGATGGATGGGCGACATCAAAAAGACGCGGCGGCCTTCTCCGTAGCGGGCTTTGGTGATCTTGAACCAGGTCCGCTGGATGAGCACGGAGCCCGCCTCCATCACAAAAACTCCGCCCACCACCACGAGGAGCAGCTCCTGTTTGGTGCAGATCGCAACGACGCCGAGCATCCCGCCGATGGCCAGCGAACCGGTATCGCCCATGAAGACTTTCGCGGGGTGGCAATTGAACCAGAGAAAGCCGAAGGAAGCGCCGACCAGGGCCATGCAAACCACGGTGAGCTCGCCGGCAAACGGATAGAACGGGATCTGGAGGTAGCTGGCGATTTTGACGTGGCCGCAGACGTAGGCGAGCACCGCGTAGCAGAAGGCGACCGTCGCGGTGCAACCGGCCGCGAGACCGTCGAGGCCGTCGGTCAGGTTCACCGCGTTGGACGCGCCGACGATGACCAGCGCGAAGAAGACGAAGGTGAAGATGCCGAGATTCGCGATCAGCGGGTCCTTGTAAAACGGCACGTAGAGCGCCCGCGCCTGCACTTCGATGGCGGGGTTGAGCAGGAAATAGTTCGCCACGACCAGGGCGAGCAATCCCTGGCCGAGGAGCTTCGTGCGCTCGCTCACGCCGGCGGAACTTTTCTTGGTGATCTTGAGGTAATCGTCCCAAAAACCGAGGCCGCCGCAGACGGCGAGGGAGAAGAGCAGGAGCCACACGGCGCTGTTGTCCGGCCGCGCCCAGAGCAGCGATGAAATCAGCACCGCGCCGAGGAGCAGCACCCCGCCCATGGTCGGCGTGCCCGCCTTGCCCCCGTGCAATTCGTAAAGCTTGTGGACTTCTTCCTTGGTCCGGATCGGCTGGCCCATCTTCAGCGAGATCAGCCGCCGGATGACCCAGTTGCCGCAGGCGAGGGATATCAGGAAGGCGGTCACCGCCGCCGCGACCGCGCGGAGGGTGATGTATTGGAAGACGTTGAAGGCCTTGAAAAACTCCGAACCCGGCCGATCGCTGAGGTAGTGCAGGTAATACATCATGGCGTTTGCAGGCCCTCCACGATGCGCTCCATCTTCGCCGAACGGCTGCCTTTGATCAGGACCACGTCGCCCGGTTTCGCCAGTTCCCGCAGCAGCCGGGTCGCCTCGTCGTTGGTGGCCACTTTCACCACTTTCTCGACGCCGCCGCGCCAGGCCGTCTCGGCGATCCATTCGGCCTGCGGCCCGACGGCCACGAGGGCATCGATGTGCTCGCGCGCCACCACGTCGCCGACCTGCCGGTGCCCGCGCTCGGTTTCCGCGCCGAGCTCACCCATGGCGCCAAGCACGGCGATGCGGCGGCCGGCGGCGGGCAGCGAGGCCAGGGTGCGCAAGGCCGCGCTCATCGAGTCCGGGTTGGCGTTGTAAGTATCGTCGAGAATCTGGATCCCGCGCACCACCTTGTGTTCGAGCCGGCCCTTGGTGAGCTGCAGCTTGCTCATGCCCGCGGCGCATTCCTCGAGCGAGAGGCCGAAGACGCGGCCGGCCGCCGCCGCGAGCAGGGCGTTGCGCACCATGTGTTCGCCGGGCACGGGCAATTCCGCCTCCACGGAATGGCCGTCCGCGGTGAGCGTAAAGCGCGTCCCGGTGAAGTGCGGCCGGAGGTTTTTGGCCTGGACATCGCCCACCTCGATGCCCGCGAAAACCGCGTCGGCCTTGGTGCGCGCGGCGATCGACCGGGCAAAGTCGTCGTGCGCGCTGAGGATCACCGTCCCGCTGGGAGACAAGGCCTCGGCCAGCATCCCTTTTTCCTGCGCGGTGGCTTCCAGCGAGCCCATGAATTCGATGTGGGCGACGCCGACGTTGGTGATGATCGCCACTTCGGGCCCGGCGAGCGCGGCGAGCGGCGCGATCTCGCCCGGGTGATTCATTCCGATCTCGAACACCCCGACCTCGTCGCGGCCTTTCGCGCGGAGCATGGTCAGCGGCAGCCCAATGTGATTGTTGAAATTGCCCTCGGTTTTGGTGACCTCGAAATGTTCCGCCAGGACACAGGCCGTCAGGTCCTTGGTGGTCGTCTTGCCGGTGCTGCCGGTGATGCCGATGACCTGGAGCGGGAGGCTGCGCCGATAGGCGGCCGCGAGCTGCTGAAGGGCGCGCAGGGTGTCGGCGACCTGGATCACGGCGAAGCCCGGCGCCAGTCCGCCGGCCACCTCCTCGACGATCGCCGCGGCCGCGCCGCGCCGGGAGGCTTCGGCGACGAAGGTGTGCCCGTCGAACTTTTCGCCGCGCAGCGCGAGGAAGAGATCGCCGGGCTTGAGCGCGCGCGAGTCGGTGCAGACCGTGGTGATCGTCCCCGACGGCTGGCCCTCGACGAGCGTGCCTTCGGCCCAGCGCGCGATGGTCTCGAGTTTCGTGGCGTCCATGGTCAGCTGACCTCCACGCGCTTGCCCTCGAGGGCTTCCCGCGCCACGGCCACATCGTCGAAGGGCGAGGTGTGGTCCGCGAACTCCTGATAGGTTTCGTGCCCTTTGCCCGCGATCAGGATGATGTCGCGCGGCTCCGCCATGGCGATGGCCTTGAAGATGGCCTCGCGCCGATCGACGATCACTTCGTACTGGCCGCGCCGCATCCCGGGCTTGATGTCGTCGATGATGGCGAGGGGTTCTTCCTTGCGCGGATTGTCGCTCGTCACGATCGCGTGGTCGGCGTGCTGATCGACCACCGCGCCCATGCGCGGACGCTTGGTCTTGTCGCGGTTGCCGCCGCAGCCAAAGACTACAATAAGGCGGGCGGGATTCAGCTCGCGGCAGGTCTTGATCACGTTGAGCAGGGCGTCGTCGGTGTGCGCGTAGTCCACGAAGACCCGGAATTGCCGCTGCGCCGGCACGGCTTCGAGCCGGCCGGGGACCGCGGTGGCATTGGCGAGGCTGAGCACCGCGGTGCGCACGTCCACGCCCATGGCGAAGGCGCCGGCGATGGCGGCGAGCGAGTTGTGAACGTTGAAATGTCCGATCAGCGGCAGCCGCACGAGGTAGCTCTTGCCCCTCGCGTCGAGCTGGTAGCTAGTGCCGTTAAAATCGATGCGCACATTGCTGGCGCGGAACTCGGCTTGCGCGCCGACGCCGTAGATGATGAGCGGGAGCTCGTTCCGGAAGCGATTGATCAACTGCGCGCCGTAGCGGTCGTCGAGGTTGATCACCGCCTTGCCCTTTTTCTTCTGCGCCGCGAGCCCGCTGAAGAGCATGGCTTTGGCCTCGAAGTAAGCGTCCATCGTCTGATGAAAATCGAGGTGGTCCTGGGTCAGGTTGGTAAACAGGGCGGCGTCGAATTCGACCCCTCGCACGCGGGCCTGCACCAGGGCGTGCGAGCTCACTTCCATGGCCACCGCCTTGCAGCCGGCGGAGCGCATCTGCCAGAGGAGTTCCTGAACCTCCAGCGATTCCGGGGTGGTGCGCGCGGCGGGCAGGATGCGTTCGCCCACTTCGTAGCGGACCGTGCCGATCAGCCCGCAGCGCAATTGCGCCGCTTCGCAGATGTGTTTGATCAGGAAGGCGGTGGTGGTTTTGCCGTTCGTGCCGGTGACCCCGGCGATTTTCAAATGCCGCGCCGGGTGCTGGTAGAAGTTGGCGGCCAGGTCCGCCAGCGCCACGCGCGCGTCGGGCACGACAATGCTGGTGGCACGCGGATGGGCCAATCCGGTCTCGCTGACGATGGCCTCGGCGCCGACGCCGATGGCGTTGTCGATGAACTGCGCGCCATCCACCTTTTCGCCTTTCATGGCCACGAATACCGAGCCGGGTTTCACGCGGCGCGAATCGTAGGCGATGGCGCTCACCTCGCGGTCGAGCGATCCGCTCGTGCTGACCCTCGCCACATCCTTGAGCAATGCTTCGAGTTTCATTGATCCCGAAGCTGCGTGGTGTCGATGGCGATGGTGGTGCCATCGGGCATTTCAATCTTCGTCGGCTTGAGCCCCAGGTAACGCGCCGCGCGCTCGGCGATCCGCGAAAAGACCGGCGCGGCGACGAGGCCGCCGTAGTTCTCGCCGTGCTTGGTCTGCGCTTCATCGAGCATGACCAGGGCGACGAAGGCCGGATCCGCGGCGGGGAGGTAACCGGCAAAAGAGACGACATATTTTTCATGGGTCATCCGGCCGTTCTCGTCGGTCTTTTGGGCGGTGCCCGTCTTGCCGGCGACGTCGTATCCCGGCACCGCGGCGAGGGCCGCCGTGCCTTTCTTGCTGACCACGTGCACCAGGGCATCGCGCACCGCCTCGCAGGCCTGTTTGGAAGCGACGCGCCGGACCTCCTGGGCAGGAAAACGCCCGATCGTCCTGCCTTCGGAATCGATCACCTCGCTGATGATTTGCGGCATCATCAGGCGGCCGCCATTAGCAATGGCGCACATCGCCGTGACGATCTGCAGCGGGGTCGCGGCGACCTCCTGGCCCATCGGCATGCGAGTGATGGAAATCTTGCTCCATTGGTGCGGCGGATGAACGATCCCACCCACCTCTCCGGGCAGGGCCACGCCGGTGCGTTCGCCGAAGCCGAACTTGCGCACGTACTCGTAGAACTTCTGGTCGCCGAGTTGCGCGGCGAGTTTCCCGACCCCGATATTGCTCGAGCGCACCAGGACGTCCGTGACGCTGAGATCCGAGTAGGGATGGTGATCGTGGAGCTTGCACCAATCCCAGTAGCCGTTTTCGCAAAAGATCATGGTGTCGGCCCGCACCACGCGCTCGGTCAGCGCGGCGGCGGTGGTCACGATTTTGAACGTGGATCCGGGTTCGATGATGTCGGTGATCGCGCGGTTGCGGCGGTGATCCTCCGGCACGCCGGATTGCTGGTTCAGATCGAAATTCGGCCGGTTCGCCATGGCCAGAATCTCCCCGGTTTGCGGGCGCATCAGGATGACCGTGGCGCTCTTCGGGTGATACTGTTTGACCGCCGTGGCGAGCTCCTGCTCGACGATATTCTGCAAGCCCATTTCAATGGTCAGCTTCACGTTGCAGCCATCGTGGGCGTCGCGTTCCTGGCCGCGATACGGGACGATTTCCTTGCCGGTGCGATCGCGCTCGATGTAGCGGAATCCGTCGTTGCCGCGCAGATACTGCTCCATGCTGCGCTCCACGCCTTCGACGCCGGTGATGTCGCTATTGACGTAGCCGAGCACGTGGCTGAGCAGCGGGCCGTTGGGATAAATACGGACGAAATCCTGCTCGAATCGCACGGCCTCCGGCGTGGCGACGATGTGGCGGGCCTGGGGATCAGCGAGGAACTGGGCGATCTCCGTCGCGACGGTTTCCGGGACTTCCTTCTTCAGCACGATGTAGCGGCACGGCTCGAGCTTGCCCTCCACCTTCGATTTGACCATGCGCCCCAGCTTTCCGCGCAGTTCCGGCACCGGCATCTTCAGCGACCGCGACAGAAAGACCGCGAGCGCCTCCTGGTCCTTGATCAGCGAAGCGTCGGCGACCACCGTCTTGACCGGCTCATTCTGGGCGAGCGGTTCGCCGTAAAAATCCTGGATCACCCCGCGCCGCGCGTGGATGACCTGCTGTTTGACGTGCTTGATCGCCGCCTCCGCGGTGAACTCGTCCGCCATCGCCACCTGCACGTAAACGAGGCGGAAGGAGAAGAGTGTGAAAGCACCGGCCAGCAGGAAGCAGGTAAGAAGCGCCCTCGATCTGGCCGTGGTCTTCACTCGCGCGTCCTTTCGTTGGAGACGGCCCGGAGCTGGTTGCCGGAGCGGTCCACGGCTTTGCCGTGGATCATGACGATCTTTTCGTCGGTGATCTTGGTCAGCTTGATGAACCCCGTGTCGAAGCGGTCCTGGAGCGCCTTGGTCGAAGAAAGCTGCGCGATGTGGGTGCGGGCGACCTCGTTCTTGTTGCGCAGGTCGGTGAGCTCACGCTCCAGCGACTTGATCTGCGCCCCGGTGGTGTGCAGTTGGTTCTTGCACCAGACGTAACCGAGGCCGCCGGCACAGGCAAAGATGCCGATAAGCAGCCAGGAGGCGAAGGAAGCAATCGGGACGGCGTTGGCGTGGCGGCGTTTATTCGCGGACATGGGAGAGCCTTTCTACAACTCGGAGTTTGGCGCTGCGCGAACGCGGGTTCGCGCGCTGCTCGGCATCGGTGGCGATGACCGGCTTGCGGGTGATCTGCTGGAAAATGTAGCCGGGGTTCGGGCGCGCCTCCGGCCACTCGGGCCGGTCGAGGAAGGCGGTGGCGCGCGTCTTGAAGAACGTCTTGACGAGGCGGTCTTCGAGCGAATGAAAGGTGATGACGGCGAAGCGGCCGCCCGGCGCCAGACGCGCGGCGATGCCGCTCAAGCCTTCCTCCAGCGCGTCGAGCTCGCGATTCACCGCGATGCGCAAGGCCTGGAAGATGCGCGTGGCGGGATGGGTGCGGCCCCGGCGCGGGATCACGGTCTCGACCGCTTCCGCAAGTTGCCGGGTGGTGGTGAACGGGCGCACCAGGCGGTCGCGCACGAGGCGGGCGGCCACTTTCCGCGCCGCCGGTTCTTCGCCGAGGTTGCGGAAGATGCGTTCGAGTTGCTCGCCGCTCATGGTGTTGACGAGGTCCGCGGCGCTGACCAGCGCGTCGGGATCCATACGCATGTCGAGCGGGCCGTCGTGCATGAAGCTGAAGCCGCGTTCCGGCGCATCGAGCTGGCGCGAAGAGACCCCGAGGTCGAGCAGCGCGCCATCGACCTGCGCGATGCCGAGGGCATCGAGGACCTCGCCCACTTTGACAAAATTGCTCCTCACCGCCGTGAACGCATCGCCCACCTCGCCGATCCGCTCCTGCGCAAAGGCAATCGCTTCCGGATCGTGGTCTAGCCCGATGACGCGCGCCCCCGCGGCGAGCAGCGCCGCGCTATGGCCGCCGCCGCCGAGCGTGCCGTCCACGATGATTTTGCCCGCCTCGGGCTCGAGGAGCTTCAGGGTTTCGGCGAGCAGCACCGACTCGTGGAATTGGTAGGAGCGCGTTTTCATCTTGGTGCCGGACCGCCGCAGGGTGGAGAGTTCGACGGTCGCAATCATATGCCGAGCCTCCGCATCAGACTTTCCTTCCGCGCCTTCTCCGGAGCCTCGTTGGCTTCGAAGTCCGCGACATTCCAAATATTGAAAGTCGCCAGCGACCCGGACAGAAACACTTCACCGGCAATGCCGAAGAGCTTGCAAAGATCGTCGGGGATGGAGATCCGGCCGGCCTTGTCGAGCGTGGCCTGGCGCAGATGGCGTCCGAACGTGTCGAGAAAGTTCGAGCGATCCTCCGGTTCCATGGTGTCGGCTTCGGCGGTGATGCGCTCGACCTCCGCGCGGGTCATCACCGAGATGCACTTCTTGAGCGTCTTGGGAATCATGAAGAGCTCGACCTCCTCTTCGAAGCGCCATTTGGCCGGGATCGTAATGCGATTACGCCCCTCCACTTTATGGCGGAACTCGCCCGTAAAGGCAGGCGCGGGGGAGTTCAGATTGATGTTCGGCATGACAGAGGGTGAGAGGGGCTAGCGAACCAAATCGCCCCGAACCACCCCTTTTTCCCCCAGTGGCTGCGGATCGTCAATGGATTTACGCGGGAAATTATAGTTTTTTTTGCGCTCGGGTGCGCAGGGAGGCGTCCTCACCGCGTTTGGTGGCTGCGCCTGGGGAATGACGGTGGAGTTTACCCGCTCCGGGTGTCCGCAGAACAAGGGAGCCGCACGGCAGATGCACCGGGTGCTCAAGGCGGAGACGACGCGCCGACCCGGCGCAGAGCCTGACCACGCAGGAAGCGTGGCGGCGGACTACAACGAGCGGCCGGACTTAGCACCGCGCAGGTGGACGCTCTTACCAGCACCCAGCTCGGCGGCCTCAGCACCACGGGAATCAAGGGTTTGACGACCGCGCAGATCGCCGTTCTGACGAGCACCGACATCGCCGGACTGACCGCCGGTGAAATCCGCGCGCTGTCGAGCACCCAACTCGGTGGATTGATCACCGATACGGTGGCCGGACTGACCACCGCGCAGATGGGGGCTCTGAGTTCGGCGCAGGTTGCCGGCCTCAGCACGACGCAAGTGAGCGCGCTGACCAGCACCGAACTCGGCGCTCTGAGCACCTCGGGAATCAAGGGTTTGACGACCGCGCAGATCGCCGTCCTCACCAGCACCGACACGGCCGGCTTGACCACCAGTGAAATCGCCACGCTCTCGAGCACCCAACTGAGCGGTTTCATTACCGATACTCTCGCCGGACTAACCACCACCCAGGTCGGAGCTTTGACCTCTGCCCAGGTTGTCGGGCTGACTTCCACTCAATTGGGAGCGCTCACCAGCACCCAGGTCGGCGCACTTAGTTCCAGTGGAGTTAAAGGGTTTACTTCCACGCAGATCGCCGGACTTACCAGCACGAGCATCGCGGGTCTGACCACCACGCAGGTCGGTATTCTAAGTTCAGGGCAACTGGCCGGACTTAGCACCGCGCAGGTGGACGCGCTCACCAGCACCCAGCTCGGCGGCCTCAGCACTACCGGAATCAAGGGTTTGACCACGGCGCAGATCGCCGTCCTGACGAGCACCGACCTCGCCGGCTTGACCACCGGTGAAATCCACGCTTTGTCGAGCACCCAACTCAGTGGATTGGTCACCGATACGGTGGCCGGACTGACCACCGCGCAGGTGGGGGCGCTCAGTTCCGCCCAGATCGCCGGCCTCAGCACGACGCAAGTGAGCGCGCTCACCAGCGCCGAGTTCGGCGCCTTGAGCACCACGGGAATCAAGGGGCTGACAACCGCGCAGATCGCCGTGCTGACGAGCACTGACACCGCCGGCTTGACCACCAGCGGAATCGCCGCTCTCTCCAGCACCCAACTCAGTGGCTTCAGCACCGATGCGGTGGCCGGACTGACCACCGCGCAGGTGGGCGCTCTTAGTTCCGTGCAGGTCGCCGGCCTCAGCACGACGCAAGTGAGCGCGCTGACCAGCACCGAACTCGGCGCTCTGAGCACCTCGGGAATCAAGGGTTTGACGACCGCGCAGATCGCCGTCCTGACCAGCACCGACACCGCCGGCTTGACCACCAGTGAAATCGCCACGCTCTCGAGCACCCAACTGAGCGGTTTCATTACCGATACTCTTGCCGGACTAACCACCATCCAGGTCGGGGCTTTGACCTCTGCTCAAGTTGTCGGGCTGACTTCCACTCAATTGGGGGCGCTCACCAGCACCCAGGTCGGCGCACTTAGTTCCAGTGGAGTTAAAGGGTTTACTTCCACGCAGATCGCCGGACTTACCAGCACGAGTATCGCGGGGCTGACCACCACGCAGGTCGGTATTCTAAGTTCAGCGCAACTGGCCGGACTCAGCACCGCGCAAGTGGACGCGCTCACCAGCACCCAGCTCGGGGGCCTCAGCACCACGGGAATCAAGGGGTTGACCACGGCGCAAATCGCCGTCCTGACCAGCACCGACCTCGCCGGCCTGACCGGCGGTGAAATCCGCGCGCTGTCGAGCACCCAACTCAGTGGACTAATCACCGATACGGTGGCCGGACTGACCACCGCGCAGATGGGGGCTCTCAGTTCCGCGCAGATCGCCGGCCTCAGCACGACGCAAGTCAGCGCGCTCACCAGCACCGAGCTCGGCGCCCTGAGCACCACGGGAATCAAGGGGCTGACGACCGCACAGATCGCCGTCCTCTCCAGCACCGACACCGCCGGCTTGACCACCAGTGAAATCGCCGCTCTTTCCAGCGCCCAACTCAGCGGCTTCAGTACTGACACTCTTGCCGGACTAACCACCTCCCAGGTCGGGGCTTTGACCTCGGCTCAAGTTGTCGGGCTGACTTCGACTCAGTTGCGTGCGCTGACCAGCACCCAGGTTGGTGCGCTCAGTTTCAGCGGAGTCAAAGGGTTTACCTCCACGCAGATCGCGGGCATCACCAGCACGGGCCTGGCCGGTCTCACGACCTCGCAGGTGGGAATTCTCAGCTCAGCGCAAGTCTCCGGCCTGACCACGACCCAGGTGGACGCTCTGGCCAGCACCCAGCTCGGCGCCCTTAGCTCGACCGGGATCAAGGGGTTGACCACGGCGCAGATCGCCGTTCTGACGAGCACCGACACCGCCGGTTTGACCACCAGTGAAATCCCCGCTCTGTCGAGCACCCAACTCAGCGGCTTCATGACCGACACGGTGGCCGGACTGACCAGCGCGCAGGTGGGGGCTCTCAGTTCCGCGCAGATCGCCGGCCTCAGCACGACGCAAGTCAGCGCGCTCACCAGCACCGAGCTCGGCGCCCTGAGCACCTCGGGTATCAAAGGGCTGACGACCACCCAGCTTGCCGTCCTGACCAGCACCGACACCGCCGGCTTGACCACCAGTGAAATCGCCACGCTTTCGAGCACCCAACTCAGCGGCTTCACCACCGATACTCTCGCCGGACTAACCACCACCCAGATCGGGGCTTTGACCTCCATCCAGATTGTCGGGCTCAGCACCACCCAAGTCGCGGCGCTGACCAGCACGCAGCTCGGGGCTCTCAGCACCACGGGGATCAAAGGCTTGACCACGGCTCAGATCGCCGTCCTCACCAGCACCGACACCGCGGGCTTGAGCACCTCCGAAATCGTCGCTCTCTCCACCGCCCAGGTCCGTGGATTCATCACCGACACCGTGGCTGGACTGACCACCGCTCAGATCAACGCCCTGAGCTCGGCCCAGATTGCCGGACTGAGCACCACGCAGATCGCCGCGCTCTCGAGCACTCAATTGGGCGCCCTCAGTTCCACCGGCATCAAAGGCCTCACGACGAGTGAGGTAGCCGCCCTGACCAGCACCGATACCGCGGGCTTCACCACCAGTGAAATGTCCGGACTTTCGAGTGCGCAACTCAGCGGATTCATTACCGATACCGTGGCGGGGTTGACCACCACTCAGTTGGGCGCCCTTGGTTCCGCGCAGATCACCGGCTTCACGACGACCCAACTCGGAGCGCTGACCAGCACTCAGATCGGCGGCCTCAGCACCGCCAGCGTCAAGGGGTTGACCACCACCCAACTTACAGGCTTCTCCACGACGGGTCTCGCCGGCTTGACCACCGCGCAAGCCGGAGCCCTCAGCTCGCTCCAAATCTCCGGATTCAGTACGACTCAGGTGGGCGCGTTGACCAGCACCCAAATCGGGGCCCTCAGCACCACGGGAGTCAAAGGCTTGACCACGGCCCAAATCGCCGTCCTGACCAGCACCGACACCGCGGGCTTCAGCACCGGTGAGATTGCCGCCCTCTCCAGCTCGCAGGTCCGCGGATTCATCACCGACACCGTCGCCGGACTGACCACCGCTCAAGTCAACGCTCTGAGCTCCGCCCAAGTCTCGGGGCTTACCTCCACCCAGGTCGGAGTACTCTCCAGTGCTCAACTCGGATCTCTCAGCACCGCCGCAATCGCGGGGCTGGCCACGGCGCAACTGGCCGGAATCGCCACGGCAAGCATCGCCGGCCTGACGACGGGCCAGGCGGGGGCTCTTGGTTCCACGCAGATTTCCGGACTGACGACGACGCAAGTCGGCGTGCTCACCAGCACCCAGCTCGGGGCGCTCAGCACCACCAGCATCAAGGGACTGACGAGCACCCAGATCGCCGTCCTGACCAGCAGCGATACCGCGGGCCTCTCCACTGCTGAAGTCGCCGCTCTCTCCAGCGGGCAAATCAGCGGGCTCATCACCGACACCGTGGCTGGCCTGACCAGCGCGCAGGTGGGGGCACTCAGCTCTCTGCAGGTCTCCGGCCTCAGCACCGCTCAGGTCAGCGCCCTCACGAGCACCCAGCTCGGCGCCCTGAGCACCAGCGGCATCCAAGGCCTCACGACGGCCCAGGTGGCCGTGCTCACCAGCACCGATACCGCGGGTTTCTCCACCGGTGAAATCGCCGCGCTCTCGAGTTCCCAGGTCGGCGGATTCATCACCGACACCCTGGCCGGACTGACCACCGCCCAGGTGGCCGTGCTGAGTTCGACCCAAGTTTCGGGGCTCACCACCACGCAGGTCGGAGCGCTCACCAGCACCCAACTGGGGGCTCTCAGCACCAGCGGCCTGCGGGGCCTGACGACGACGCAGATCGCCGTCCTGACCAGCACGGATACCGCGGGCTTCTCCACCGCGGAAGTCTCCTCTCTCTCCAGCGTGCAAATCGGCGGCTTCCTCACCGACACGGTCGCCGGACTCACGAGTGCTCAGGTCAATGCGCTGAGTTCGACTCAAATCTCGGGACTCAGCACTGCTCAGGTGGGGGCCCTCACCAGCACCCAGCTCGGCGCGCTCAACACCGCGGGAATCAAGGGATTGACGACCGCCCAAATCGCCGTCCTGACCAGCACCGACACCGCGGGCTTCAGCACCGGTGAGATTGCCGCCCTCTCCAGCTCGCAGGTCCGCGGATTCACCACCGACACCGTCGCCGGACTGACCACCGCTCAGGTCAACGCCCTCAGCTCGGCTCAAGTTTCCGGACTGAGCTCCACGCAAGTGGGGGGACTCTCCAGCACCCAGCTCGGGGTGCTCAGCACCGCCGCAATCGCGGGGCTGGACACCGCGCAACTGCCCGGAATCGCCACGGCCAGCATCGCCGGCCTGACCACAGGCCAGGCGGGAGCTCTGAGTTCCACGCAGGTTTCCGGGCTGACGACGACGCAAGTCGGCGTGCTCACCAGCACTCAGCTCGGGGCGCTCAGCCCCACCGGCATCAAGGGATTGACGACCACTCAGATCGCCGTCCTGACCAGCACCGATACCGCGGGCCTCTCCACGGCTGAAGTCGCCGCTCTCTCCAGCGTGCAAATCGGCGGCCTCATCACCGATACCGTGGCAGGGCTGACCAGCGCGCAGGTGGGGGCTCTCAGCTCCCTGCAAATCTCCGGCCTCAGCACGGCTCAGGTCAGCGCCCTCACCAGCACCCAGCTCGGCGCCCTGAGCACCAGCGGGATCCAGGGCTTCACCACGGCCCAGGTGGCCGTGCTCACCAGCACCGATACCGCGGGCTTCTCCACCGGAGAAATCGCCGCGCTCTCGAGTTCCCAGGTCCGCGGATTCATCACCGACACCGTGGCCGGACTGACCACCGCCCAGGTGGCCGCGCTGAGTTCGACCCAAATCTCGGGGCTCACCACCACGCAGGTCGGAGTCCTGGCCAGCACCCAGCTCGGGTCGCTCAGCACCGCGGCCCTCGCGGGGCTGGACACCGCCCAGGTGGCCGGAATCACCACCGCAACCATCGCCGGCCTGACCACGGGCCAGGCGGGTGCTCTCAGTTCCACGCAGATCTCGGGGCTGACGACCACGCAAGTCGGAGTGTTCACTAGCACCCAGCTCGGGTCGCTCAGCACCGCGGGAATCAAGGGGTTGACGAGCAGCCAGATCGCCGTCCTCACCAGCACTGATACCGCGGGCTTCTCCACCGCTGAAGTCGCCGCCCTCTCCAGCGCGCAAATCGGCTGCTTCTACACCGACACGGTCGCCGGCTTCACCACCTCCCAGGTCGGAACGCTCAGCTCCCTGCAAATCTCCGGCCTCACCACCTCCCAGGTCAGCGCCCTGACCAGCACCCAGCTCGGCGCGCTCAGCACCTCGGGAATCAAGGGGCTGACGAGCGGCCAGATCGCCGTCCTCACCAGCACCGATACCGCCGGCTTCTCCACCGCTGAAGTCGCCGCCCTCTCCAGTGTGCAAATCGGCTGCTTCGCCACCGACACGGTCGCCGGCTACACCACCTCCCAGGTCGGAACGCTCAGCTCCCTGCAAATCTCCGGCCTCACCACCGCTCAGGTCAGTGCCCTCACGAGCACCCAACTCGGCGCGTTGAATACGGGTGGAGTCCAGGGCTTCACCACGGCCCAGTTGGCCACCCTGACCAGCACCGATACCGCAGGCTTCTCCACCGGCGAGATCGCCGTGTTCTCCAGCAGCCAGGTCGCCGGCTTCACCACTGACACCATTGCCGGCCTGTCCACCGGTCAAATCGCCGCTCTGAGCTCGGGGCAAATCTCCGGACTCACGACGGCACAGGTGAACGCGCTCTCCAGCACCCAGCTCGGGGCGCTCAGCACCACGGGAATCAAAGGGCTGACGAGCGGCCAGATCGCCGTCCTCACCAGCACCGATACGGCCGGCTTCTCCACCGCTGAAGTCGCCGCCCTCTCCAGCGCACAGATGGCCGGCTTTACCACCGACACCGTCGCCGGCTTCACCACCACGCAGGTCGGAACGCTCAGCTCCCTCCAAATCTCCGGCCTCACGACCGCGCAGGTCAGTGTGCTCACCAGCACCCAACTCGGCGCGCTGAACACGAACGGGGTCCAGGGCCTCACCACGGCCCAGTTGGCAACTCTGACCAGCACCGATACCGCAGGCTTCTCCACCGGCGAGATTGCGGTGTTGTCCAGCAGCCAGGTCGCCGGCCTTGCCACCGACACCGTGGCCGGACTGACCACGGTTCAAGTCAACGCCCTGAGCTCGGCCCAAATATCCGGGCTCAGCACCACGCAAGTCGGAGTCCTCACCAGCACCCAGCTCGGGTCGCTCAGCACCGCGGCCCTCGCGGGGCTGGACACCGCCCAGGTGGCCGGAATCACCACCGGGACCATCGCCGGCCTGACCACGGGCCAGGCGGGTGCTCTCAGTTCCACGCAGATCTCGGGGCTGACGACCACGCAAGTCGGAGTGCTCACCAGCACCCAGCTCGGGTCGCTCAGCACCTCGGGAATCAAGGGGCTGACGAGCGGCCAGATCGCCGTCCTCACCAGCACCGATACCGCCGGCTTCTCCACCGCTGAAGTCGCCGCCCTCTCCAGCGTGCAAATCGGCGGCTTCACCACCGACACGGTCGCCGGCTTCACCACCTCCCAGGTCGGAACGTTCAGCTCCCTGCAAATCTCCGGCCTCACCACCTCGCAGGTCAGCGCCCTGACCAGCACCCAACTCGGCGCGCTGAATACCAGCGGAGTCCAGGGCTTCACCACGGCCCAGTTGGCAACTCTGACCAGCACCGATACCGCAGGCTTCTCCACCGGCGAGATCGCCGTGTTCTCCAGCAGCCAGGTCGCCGGCTTCACCACTGACACCGTTGCCGGCCTGTCCACCGGTCAGGTTGCCGCCCTGAGCTCCGGGCAAATCTCCGGACTCACTACCGCCCAGGTGGACGCGCTCACCAGCACCCAGCTCGGAGCGCTCAGCACCACGGGAATCAAGGGCTTGACGACCACCCAAATCGCCGTCCTCACCAGCACCGATACCGCGGGCTTCACGACCAGCGAAGTCGCCGCTTTCGCAAGTTCCCAGCTCAGCGGCTTCATCACTGATACCGTGGCCGGACTCTCGACCGCTCAAGTGGGCGCGCTCACGTCGACTCAGATCGTCGGCTTTACCACGGCTCAGGTCAGCGCCCTGAGCAGCACCCAGATCGGCGCCTTCAGCACCACTGGAGTCCAGGGGCTGAGCTCTTCCCAGCTCGGCGTGCTGACCAGCTCCGATGCCGCTGGCTTCTCCACCGCCGAAGTCGCCGCCTTCTCCAGCACCCAGATTGGCGGATTCGCAACCGCGACGGTCGCCGGCCTGACCACGACTCAGTTGGGCGCCATCAACTCGGCTCAAATCACCGGCTTCAATACCTCCCAGGTCGCGGCCATCAGCAGCACCCAGATCTCGGCCTTCAGCACCACGGGCGTCAAAGGCCTGACTACCTCGCAACTCGCTGGGTTCTCGACCAGCACTTTGGCCGGCCTGACCACCGGTCAAATCGGAACGCTGAGCTCGGTCCAGGTCGCCGGGCTGACCACCGCCCAGGTCGAGGCCCTCAGCAGCAGCCAGATCGGAGGATTCAGCACCTCGGGCATCGAAGGCCTGACGACCTCCCAGTTGGCCGCCATTACCACCACCGAGGCAGCCGGGTTTACCTCTTCTGAGCTCACCGCTCTGAGCAGCACCCAGGTTTCTGGATTCAACACCACCACCGTCGCCGGATTGACCAGCAGCCAGGTCGGAGTCCTCACCTCCACCCAGATCGTCGGCCTGACCACGTCCCAGATCGGCGCCCTTACTCAAGCCGATCACATCTCCACCGCAGGCATCAAAGCCTTCTCCACCTCCCAGGTCGCCGCGCTGACCACCAGCCAGGTCACTGCGCTGACCACCAATCAGATCAATGCGCTGACTTCGAGCCAGGTGATTGGCTTTGAAACCGCCGACGCCGCTGTCCTCAGCAGCTCCCAGATCCAGGCCTTCACCACTTCCAGCGTCGCGGCCCTCACTACGGCGACCCTCACCGCCCTCACCACTTCGGCCATCATCGGCTTCGGCTCCAGCCAGCTGACCTCATTGACGACCAACCAGATCGTCTCTCTGACCACCAGCCAGGTCAACGCCTTCAGCAGCACTTCCCTCGAAGCCTTCACGAGCACCCAGGCCAACGTGTTTACCTCCACCCAGATCAATGGGTTTTCCACCGTCCAATACAATGCCCTCTTCAGTGGCAATAACTAGTCCCGCCCGTTCCCGAGGGCTTTGCACCGATTGATCAGTCTCTCTCTCCCGCTCGAGAAGTCGCTTCCTTAGCCCTTTCAACCAGCACCCTCGTCCTTCGTGCTTCCTTACCACTCGGCTCTCCGAGCATTCATCTTAACTGCCGCGCATTACAAAAGGCCCTACCCTCAGGAACTTCTTAATTCCGGAAACGAAGCTGATCCGGAAAGCACCATCCTCAAGCTCCTTGGTTCCGTCGATTTGGAGGCGCGCGCGATCCGGAATTCGGACGTCCGGAGCCTCACCCGATTGGGCGGCAGTTTTCCTGTCTTAGCCAGACGCGCGACCGGGCATTGGATCGTGATCGTCGATATTACGGGCGATCCCTCCGCTGGCTACCGCGCTTTTGTCGTCGATATCGAAAACGAAGCGGCGGGAATTCAACAGGTGCCCTTCGCCACGCTGGCCGAGAATTGGGGTTCCGTCCTCATTCTTTGCGCCCCCCGGAAACGGACCCGGACCGTGGAGAAGAAATTCGGGTTCGGTTGGTTCTTCACCGAGATCTTCAAATACAAACGATATTTTCGCGATATCGCGATCGCCTCATTTGTCCTGAGCATCCTGGGGCTCATCACCCCGCTGCTCTTTAATATTATTGTCGATAAGATTATTCCGCACCGGACTTATCAAACTCTGTATGTGGTCGCCTTCGTGGCCGCACTGACCGCGCTTTTCGAGGGATTGTTCGGATATCTGATCCAAAATCTCACTCTATCAACGACCAACAAAGTCGATGCGACTCTCTCGGCTAAGATGTTTTCCAAACTTCTCAGCCTCCCGATGGATTTCTTTGAAAAAATCCCGGCCGGCGTCATCTTTAGAAACCTTCAGCAAACCGACCGGGTTCGCCACTTTCTGACCGGCAGCCTTTTCCAAACCCTCTTGCAGGCGGCGACCCTCCCTGTCCTCATCGTTCTTCTCATCAGTTACAGTTGGAAACTGACCCTCGTCGTTACCGTCTTTACGATCTCCATCGCCGCCATCATTGGAATCATGATTCCGATGTTTCGCGCCAGGCTCAATGAATTGTTCGCCGCCGAGGGCGCCCGGCAAGCTCTCTCGATCGAGACCATTCATGGGATAAGGACTGTTAAATCTCTCTGCCTCGAACAAGCCAAGCAGGAGTCCTGGGAGAGCAAAGTCGTCGCGTCGGTGCGCAAGAGCGCACAGGTAGGCCACTTCGGCATCGTTGCCACCACCCTGACCGGCTTTCTCGAAAAGACGATGCTGATGACGATTCTCTGCGTTGGCGCCGTCGAAGTATTTAACGGGAATCTCACGCTGGGCGCCCTCATCGCGTTCAACATGCTTTCGAGCCGGGTGAGCGGTCCCCTCCTGCAAATGGTGAAGCTGATTAACGAATACCAGGAAACGGCACTCTCGGTGCAAATGCTCGCCACGGTGATGAACCACCCACCCGAACGCGACCCGCAGTTTCGGGGGAGCAAACCTCCAGTGGTCGGCCGCCTCGACTTTGAAGGCGTCAGCTTCCGCTACCCGGGCGCCGCCGTTTCTGCTCTCGAAAAACTGACCTTCACCGTCCTCCCCGGTCGGGTGATCGGCGTCGTCGGCCGCTCCGGTTCCGGAAAAACCACGCTGACGCGCCTCATGCAGGGGATTCAGATTCCCTCCGAGGGAATTATCAAACTCGACGGCGTTGATCTCAGGCAGATTGACCTCACCCACCTGAGACAAAATGTTGGAGTCGTCCTCCAGGATAGCTTTCTCTTCCGGGGCACCATCGCGGAGAACATCGCTGCCTCCAACCCTGGCGCCACGACCCAGGAAATTATCGCTGCCGCCCGCCTCGCTGGCGCCGAGGAGTTCATCGACCAGCTCCCCATGGCCTACGAATCCTTCCTCGAAGAAGGCGCTACCAATCTTTCCGGGGGGCAGCGCCAAAGAATCGCCATCGCGAGAGCATTGCTTCCCCAGCCCAAATTCCTGATCTTTGATGAGGCGACCAGCGCCCTCGATCCCGAAAGCGAATCCATCATTCAGCGCAATCTTTCCCAAATCGCGCGAGGCCGGAGCATGATCATTGTCTCCCATCGCCTCTCCTCGCTGGTCCACTCCGATGCCATTCTCGTCCTGAATCGAGGCCGGATTGTTGACTTCGCGCCTCATGCCGATCTGTTGGAACGTTGTGAAATCTATTCCCATCTCTGGCAACAACAGACCAAAGCCATCACCGAATTGAGCGGTTCCTTTTCAGGTCTGCACTGATACCCAGACGAAGGTTGCGGAGGAAGTAATCGACATTGCCCTTCGGCAATCCGGGCCGGTTCGCAGAGGGTGAGTTTCTTGCCCGCTGGTACAAAAGTTCTCCCGCTTTCGGCATCAGTCCCGGGAGAGCCAGGGTGATAAGATGGCCGGTGCGCCATTCGGGTTCACGCTTGCAACCAAGATACGCACGGCGCATCTGAAAAACACCGGATAAGCACGCTTGCTGCTAAATCACCGGCGAGCCCCACCATGGTCCTCACTGAGAGGCTTGCCGACGTGTCCATCTTCACCTTCCAAAAAAATATTCTCGATGCGGCGCTTCCTTTCCAGGGCGACCTCACCCATTTGCTCGAAGAACCCCTTCCCAAAGGCATTCGCAGTACGATCTATTACTGTGTCTTCCTGGCCGTGGTGTCGATGGCGGTTTCCATTCTTTTCAAGGTCGATGTCGTGGTGCAGGGCACGGGCAAACTGACTTACGATGGCCCCCCCATCGTGCTCCAGGCCTTCGAAAGGACTGTTCTCCGCAGTTTGCTGGTCAAACCCGGCGACACGGTCCACAAGGGACAAATCCTCGCCACTCTGGATCCCACCTTCGCCCAGGCGGACCTGACCGCGCTCGATGAACGCAGAAAATTGGTCCACGCGCAGGTGAAACGAATTGAGGGCGAAGCGTACGGCACCGGCTACCAACCGGAATCTTCCGACGGTCAGGCGGGCTTGTTGCAGTCAGAGCTGTTTCTTCAGAGGGCCAATGAATACCAATCCCGGATCAAAGCCTTCAGCGAAACGATCGAGGAATCCGAGGCAGGTCTGCTGAGAATCGGGGCGGAGCGGGAAATTCTGAAACAACAATTGGCGATCGCCACGTCGGTCGAAGGGATCCAGGAGAATCTGTGGAAATCAAAAACCAACTCCCAACTCGAATTCCTCGGAGCCAGGAGTTCGCGACTCATCTCGGAGCGGGATTTCCAGGACTCCGTCGATCGCCTGGTGGAAAAACAGCATCAACTGAATACTGCACAGGCTCAAAAGGAGAGCTTTGTCCAGGAGTGGCGTAGAACTCTGCTCGAGGACCTTACCAAACAGCGCTCCGAGGAATCCCAGTTGGACGCCGCCTTGACCAAATCTTCAAGAATCAACAGCCTGGTGGTGATTTCAGCCCCCGCCGACGGCATCGTCCTGGATATCGCCAACCGCTCGGTTGGGTCCGTCCTGCGAGAAACTGAGCCACTCATCATTCTGGCGCCCACCGACGCACCACTTCTGTGTGAAATGGAACTCGGCTCCTCGGAGATTGGCGAGGTGGCCGTCGGGGATCCAGTCTTGATCAAAATCGATGCCTTCCCGTATCAGCGCTATGGAGGACTCAGCGGAAGAATCCGTTCCATCAGCCACGAGTCTCACGTCTCTGGCGGCAACGCCCTCGATTTGGAAGCGGTCGCCAACAAACGGGCTGTTCACGGCGGCTCGCACCGGGTGGCGGTGGAGTTGGAAAGCTGCCGGATGGAGCACTTGCCTCCAAATAGAACTCTCTTTCCAGGAATGACCTCTACCGGAGAAGTCCATATCGGAAAGCGCCGTTTGATTAACTATCTGCTCGATCCGCTCTTGCGCGGCCTGCGGGAGAGCTTCCGCGAAGCTTGAAAAAGCTTGACAAACAGACTTTTGTTTTCACTCTTCAGGGTTGTCTGCTCCTCCGCTTCCCTGGTTAATCGCTTCCTTCAGTCTCCTGGCTCAAATGTCAGATAAGTATGGCATTTGCCGCGCCCAATATTGAACAGCTTGTTCGCACCGGAGTGGAGCTCCAAAGCGCGGGGTCAACGGATTCGGCGGTCGCCATTTACCAACGCGTCCTGGAGGCGAACCCAGCGCACCCCGTGGCGCTCTACTCCCTGGCGGCCATTTGCCTGAACCAGGGCAAAAACGGAGACGGTTTGGCCTATGCCAAACGCTGCCTCGCTTCCGCGCCCCATTCCTCACTGCCTTGGTATATTCACGGCACGGCGCTCAAGGCCGGCCGCCGCTTCGACGAGGCGCTCCTCAATTACGATCACGCTCTCACGCTGGATTCCAATTGCGTAGAGGCGCTGGTGGAAAAGGCGAACATCTACCTCAGCAGCCAGGATTACGTTCAGTCTCTGGCCCAATTGGACAAGGTTCTGGCGATTGATCCCTCTCACCGGATCGCGGCCAGCCACCGCGCCAATCTGGTGGCCCTCCTTCCCGGACCCATTAACACGGTCTCGGAACTGACTCTTCGCGGACTGGGCCTGCAGAATGCCGGCAATATCGAGGCGGCTCAGGCGGTCTTTTTCCAAACCTTGGAGGAGGACGGCAACCACTTTGTCGCGCTCTATTCCCTTGCCGCCATGTTCATCAATCAGGGTAAACTCCAGGAGGGGATGGATTATTCCGGGAAGTGCCTGAATTTGGATCCTGGTTCCGCCTACGGCTGGTACATCCGCGGCTGCGCACTTAAAGCATGCCGGCGCTTTCCCGAAGCGCACCAGCATCTGGACCGTTCTCTCGAATTGAACCCCGCCTACAAAGAAGCGTTGATCGAGAAAGGAATCATTTTCGGGGAAACCAAAGACTACGTTCAGGCCCTAATTCAGTTCAATCAGGTCCTCCAGCTCGATCCAGAACACAAACTCGCTCTGGTCAATCTGGCTACCTCCCTGACCATTCTTAATCGGCATGATGAAGGCAGCCGGTTTTTCAGCCGACTCCTGAGCATCGACCCGGAACACGACTACGCTTTAGGCGCCCTCACCCACGCCCGTCTCCATAGCTGCAATTGGACAGATTTCGCAACCAATCGGGACCTGCTGATCCGGGCCGTCCAAAAAGGACAACGCGCTTGCAAGCCACTCGCTTTTCTCGCCATCTGCGATTCGCCGAAGGATCAACTTACCTGCTCCCAGGTGTTCAACCAGCAAGCCTATCCGCTCCAATCCGAACAGCTCTGGTCCGGCGAAAGCTTCAACCACCGCAAGATCCGCATCGGCTATGTTTCTCCGGACCTCAGGGAGCATCCCGTCGGACATCTCATGGCGGGTGTTTTCGAGCACCACGACAAGGAGATCTTTGAGCTTCATGCCTTCTCCCTTGGAACAAATGACCATAGCATCCTGCGTCATCGCTTCATCGCGGCCAGCGATCATTTCCTTGATGTCCGTGGCAAAACCGCGCGGGAAATCGCCCAGTTGATTCGAGCCTCCGAAATCGACCTTCTCATCGATTTGGCGGGACCCACCATGGACGCTCAACCGGACATTTTCGCCTTCCGCCCTGCCCCCATCCAGGTCAGCTACCTCGGCTACCCCGGAACCAGTGGCTCCCCTTACTTCGATTACATTCTCGCTGATCACACCGTGATCCCCGACTCGGACCGGCCCTTTTACAGCGAAAAGGTCATTCATTTACCGGGCTGCTATCTACCCACCGATTCCAAACTGACCATCGCTGAACGCACTCCGACCCGTGAGGAGATGAATCTTCCCGCCGATGGTTTTATTTTTTGTTCGTTCAACCACGATTACAAAATGAATCCGGACAATTTCGGATCCTGGATGCGAATCCTGAAGCGCACTGACCACAGCGTCCTCTGGTTGATGAAGTTGAACGACGCGGCGGAAGATAATCTTCGAAAAGAAGCCGAGTTCCGTGGCGTCGCGGCATCCCGCCTGATCTTTGCCACGCGCGTTCCCTCCGTCGCGGATCACCTGGCCCGCTATCGTTTGGCCGGTCTCTTCCTCGACACTTACCCATATAATGCTCACACCACCGCGACCGACGCGCTCAGGACAGGCCTCCCGGTCCTGACCTTGACCGGCAAGAGCTTTCAAAGCCGCGTCGCCACCAGTATTCTCGCCAGTATCGGAATGCCGCAACTCGCCAAGGCCACCTCCCAGGAATACGAAGATTTCGCGGTGGAAATGGCCACTTCCCCGCTGAAACTCCAGGAGCTGAAGCAGGAGCTTCAGGAGAAGATCGCCCAAGCCTCGATCTTTGACACCCGCCTTATCACAAAGCATCTCGAGGAGGCTTTTGCCCTCATGCTTTCTGAATAGTCACGCCACCCTCGCCTTCTGGGAGTTCTCTCCGCCCAGGCGCAAAGGGAAGCTCGGATCCACCGACAACGAGTTCTCCACAAATGGATAGCCCCGATAGACACTCCAGCCACCTCAACACATTGATCCCCGGCGAGATCAAGAACGATTCATTCTCCGCTCTCCTCCGATCTCTGGTCATGCGTCCGGACGTCCACTCCATTCTTGAAATTGGCTCCTCCGCTGGCGAAGGCAGCACCGAGGCTCTGATTTCTGGATTGAAGGAGAAAACTGCCCGCACCGAGCTGTATTGCCTGGAAATCTCATCCCCTCGCTTTGCCAAACTTCAGGCGACCTACGGAACTTTGGATTTCTTCCATTGCTACAAGTGCTCATCCGTCTGCAGCAGCGAATTTCCGACGCCGGAAGCGCTGAGCGCCTCCCTGGAATCCGCGCCAGGCTCTGATGTTTATCCAAAAACGGTCGTGCTTGCCTGGCTGAACGCCGACATCGAGTATCTGAAACAGCAGGGCCTTGATGCCAACGGCATTTCTCTGATCAAGGTTCAGCACGGCATCAACACATTCGATCTGGTTCTCATTGACGGCGGGGATTTCACCGGAGAGGCCGACTTGCGCCACGTCCATGGCGCAAAGTATATCGCGCTCAATGACATTCATTCCTACAAGAATGCGAGCAACCATCTCCGACTCAAAGCGGACCCGAACTATGCTTTAGTCGCCGAAGACCATTCCTACCGAAACGGTTACAGTGTCTTTACCCGGAATGACACACCCCAGTGCCCGAGCGTCTTAGACGTCATCATTCCGGGAGAAATCACCCGTGATCCCTTTTACGACAAGCTCCGGGCGTTGGCGACGTTACCCGACGTCGCCACGATTCTCGAAATCGGCTCGTCGGCTGGTGCCGGCAGCACCGAGGCGTTTGTTTCCGGCATTAGGGAGAGACCCAGCCGTGCAGATCTCTATTGTATGGAGGTCTCCGCCACTCGCTTCACGCAACTCCGCGCCACCTACCAGGCATTTGATTTCGTCCATTGCTATAACGTCTCCTCAGTCCCCTTAAGCGATTTCCCCACTCACGAAACGGTCTCCACGTTCTGCGACACTGTCCCGTCAGCCCTCCGCGCCTATCCGAAATCCGTGGTTCTAGGCTGGCTGGATGCCGACCTCGAATACGTGCGGAGCCATGGCCTCGACCTGAACGGCATCGAGCTCATCAAGGCCGAGCAGAAGATTGGAGCGTTCGACCTTGTTCTCATCGACGGCAGCGAATTCACCGGGGAGGCCGAATTGCGCCACGTGTATGGCGCCCGGCTCATCGCACTGGATGACATCAATGCTTACAAAAACTGGCACAATCACCTCCGGCTCTCGACAGATCCGAATTATGAAGTGATCGCTGAAGATCGCTCCGTCCGCAATGGCTTCAGTGTCTTCCGGCGGATCGACAAGCCGGAGAAAGCCAGCGTCCTGGATGTCATTATTCCCGGCGAAATCAAGAATGACGCCTTTTACGACGCCCTCAGGGAACTCGCCATGCTGCCGGATGTCGCTTCGATCCTCGAAATTGGATCGTCGGCCGGCGGGGGCAGCACGGCTGCCTTCGTTTCCGGACTAAAGGAAAGGTCCACGAAGGCTGACCTTTTTTGCATGGAAGTGTCGGCCGCGCGTTTTTCCCAACTCCAGGCCACTTACCAGGACTTTGCTTTCGTTCATTGTTATAACGTCTCGTCCGTCCCGGTAAGCGAATTTGCCTCTTACGAGACTGTCGGCACGTTTTGCGACAGCGTTCAGTCCGCCCTCCGAGCCTATCCAAAAGCAACCGTTCTCGGCTGGCTGGATGCGGATCTGGATTATGTGAGAAGCCACGGCTGTGATTTGAATGGAATCCAACTGATTAAGGCAGAGCGCGGGATCGACGCATTCGACCTGGTCCTGATCGACGGCAGCGAGTTTACCGGGGAGGCGGAGCTACGCCATGTTTACGGCTCCAGGTACATCGCCCTCGATGACATCAATGCTTTTAAGAACTGGACCAATTACTTCCAGCTCAAGGACGACCCGAACTACGAGCTCATTTCCGAAAACCGTTCCGTTCGGAATGGGTTTTGTGTCTTCAAGCGGGTGGAGCTCCAAAGGGAACTCCCCGTTCATTTCTTTACCATCGTCCTCAATGGGATGCCGTTTATCCGCTACCACATCGACATCTTGCGGGCCCTGCCATTCGATTGGCACTGGCACATCGTCGAGGGCGTGGCCGATCTAAAACATGACACGGCGTGGTCGGTGGGAAATGGCGGTGCGGTCACCGAAGATCTCCATTTCCTGGGACGCAGCCGCGATGGGACCGCAGAGTACCTCGACGAACTGGCCGCCGAATTTCCGGACAAGATAAGCATTTACCGGAAGCCGGCCGGCCTCCATTGGGATGGAAAGCTCGAAATGGTCGGTGCGCCCCTGGCCAGCATTCGGCGCGAGTGTCTTTTGTGGGAGATTGACGCGGACGAGTTGTGGACGGTGGAAAAGCTGACCACGGCGAGGAATCTATTTCTGCAGGATCACTCTCTGACGGCGGCTTTGTATTGGTGCCATTTTTTTGTCGGAAGGGAGCTGGCGGTCAGCACCCGCAATTGTTATTCGCAAAACCCAGGAATGGAATGGCTCAGGACCTGGCGGTATTACCCGAGTTGTCACTGGGTTGCCCACGAACCCCCGCGCCTGGCGGCGCTCCAACCGGACGGTGGATGGGCGGACCAGAGCGCCATCAATCCTCTCCGGCACGCCGAGACGGAAGCCGCGGGCCTGGTGTTCCACCATTATGCCTATGCCACCGAGTCTCAGCTCCAATTCAAGGAGGTCTATTACGGCTACCGGAACGCGGTGGAAAGCTGGAAGCGACTCCAGGCAAATGACGACTTTCCTTGTGCGCTCAAAGATTATTTTCCCTGGGTGCACGATGAAACCAAGGTGGACAAGCTCGACCGATTGAGCATCGCCCCCTTGCCCGGCACAGACTGGCTCTTTGAAGCCACGCGCGCTACCGGACAATCCACGGTAGATATCGTCGTGGATGCGGTCTTCTTTCAGTACTACAACACTGGAATCGCCCGGGTCTGGCGGTCCCTGCTTTCCGAGTGGGCGGCCACTGATTTCGGAAAGCGCCTGCTCGTCCTCGATCGGGCCGGCAAAGCCCCCCGCATTCCGGGCCTCCGCTACCTGGATTTCCCGGCTCACGATTACGGCAACACCTCGTCGGATCGGGAGCTCATTCAAAAGGTCTGCGATCATAAGAACGCGCAGTTGTTTATTTCCTCCTATTACACCACCGCGCGCACCACGCCTTCCGCCCTTCTGGTCCATGACATGATTCCGGAGCTGTTGAATGCCGATCTGAATCACGCCATGTGGGCGGAAAAGCTTCGCGCCATCAAGCAAGCCAGTTTATATATTTGCGTTTCGCAAAACACCGCGAACGACCTGGCCAGGTTTCATCCGGGGATTCCACCGGAGAAGATTACCGTCTCCCACAATGGGGTCGGCTTTCATCAACCCAGCCCGGAGCGGATCAGCGCGTTTCG
Organism: Chthoniobacter sp.; assembly: GCA_034667665.1. Lineage (GTDB taxonomy): Bacteria > Verrucomicrobiota > Verrucomicrobiia > Chthoniobacterales > Chthoniobacteraceae > Chthoniobacter. The sequence continues at coordinate 77,541 of JAXDQW010000087.1, read as the reverse complement.
CGGCAGGCACGGCATCGAGAAGCCGTACTTTCTGATCAGCGGGGGCCGGAGCAGTTATAAGAATATCATTCAGTTTTTCAAAGCCTTCGCCCAATTCCACGACGAGCGGAGCGCTTATGCCATCGTGTGCACTGGTCCCGGGGAAAGCCTTCAACCGGAGTTTGCAGAACTGGCCGGTAACGCTTCCCTCCACTTACTCGATCTCCCGGATGAGGAATTGGAGTGCGCCTATGCCGGAGCCATCGCTTTGGTTTATCCCTCTCTTTACGAAGGTTTCGGCATGCCGATCATTGAGGCGATGGCCTGTGGGTGCCCGGTCATCACCTCCCCGAATGGCCCGCTCCCGGAAGTGGCCGGCGAGGCCGCCCTCTACGTGGCTTCTCACGATGCCGATGAGACCTACCGCGCTCTGCGCCTGATTCAACAGCCCGAAATTCGCAATGCTTTCATCGCCAAAGGGCTGAATCGGACCGGAATGTTCTCCTGGCAGAAAATGGCCAATGAGATGGCGACGGTCTTAACGGGACTGCTCAAGACGTCATGATAGGCCGCTTCGTTTAGAGCGTGTCATGCACTTTGACGCCGGAGGAGTCACGGAAATCAGCCGGGGGTAACACCCGGTAACACCCCCCGGAAACAAGTCCGACACTACTTTGGCGGGCCAAGGGCGCCGGGATCGAACTGGTGATGGCCGAATTCGACGGTGTGCAGGACGAACGCCGGATCCTTCGGCGGGAGCTTCTTCTGCCACGCGCCTTCGTTGGCATCGTAGAAAATGGCGAACACCCCGTAATTCCCGGCCGGCAACGAATCGGGCAGCACCAGTGTCCATTGCTCATCGGCACGGCCCGGGCCCGCTTCCGGTGCGCAGGCGCCCTTGATAAATGGATGCAGTTGCACGCCGTCGGACAAGACCATCATCAGCCACGGGAAACGCTGGCGATTCGCGCCGAACTCCCACGCGAGTCGAAACTGAATGCCGCCCGGCGACTCCGCGGAGATCCGGAGGAAGAGAAGCCTATTCTCCGCATCGAGGGCCGCCGGAGCCGGAGCCGCCGGAAAGGGTGGGCGCGGCTCTCCGTGGGTGAACACGGCAAGTTCGTTGCGCGCCTCGACCTGCCAGGTCTGCCGGCTCAGAAACTCGTGCAGCAGACGATCGCTCGAAGGAATGAACGGCACGGCCCCGGCACGGCTGGGAGGATGATAAAAGCCGGAGGCGGGGCTGAAGGTCGTGGCGTCGGCGTAATCGATAACCACGACGTCGGTTGGCGGTGGAAGGACGTAGCGCTCCCGGCTCAGCGTTTTGAGCCCCTTGAGCACATGGTGCAGCGAGTAAATGCGCTCGCGGCCGGCCAGATGAGAGAGAAAGGGCTGGCAGGCTGTGACACTCGCTTCCCGCGGAATCGCCGCCAGCATCGCGGCCTTCCATTCGCGCTCTTCGAGTTTAGCGCGCATGGCCGGAGCCTCTGCGATCAACTCGCGCGCCGGTCCGAATCGGAGGTGGGCCAGCACGCAGGCCGCAGCGACCGCGATGGCCAGACCTCGGCGCCACGGCCATTTCGCGAGCGCCTCAGCGGCCGCCATCCAAAAGAGCGGAATGAACGGCGCCGCGTAATGGGCGCCGAGCGACCATTCACTGGAGCGCCAGGAAAGCAGATGCTGGAGGAGGATCGGTGAGGCGATGAGCAGCCACCGCAGCCGCAGCAAGGGCAGCAAGAGCAGCGGCAGAAGCAGCGCCCAGACCATATCGCCGTGGATCAACGCGTCGCGAAAAACGCCGAGGACGCGACCTGGTTGCAGAAAGAACATCCTTCCGATCTCGCCGCCGGAACTGCCGAGGTGGGAGTAAAGCTGGAGGTAATCGACATTGCCGGCATTCAGCCATGGGCTGATCACCCGGCCGCAAATGATGAGCCACGCTGCGGCGGCCAGCAGCGGCGCGAGATTCCAACGGATCTGCCAGGCGCGCGGACGCCGCCATTCCAGCGCTGCGAACACGGCGCAAAAGGCGACCAGCAGCAGCGCCATGTTTTCCTTGCAAGCCAGCACCGCGAGGAACCAGAGCCAGAAACGGCTGGAACGCTCCGCCAGCCGGGCCTCGATGAGAAGCAGCAACAGCGGAGCCGCGAATGCTTCGGGATGGAATTCATGGATGGCCACGGAAGCCGTTGCCGGGGTGAGCAACGTGGCCAGGCCGAGACAGGTCGCGCCGGCCCGGTCCAGTCCCAGCCGCGTCGCGATCCGGAACCCGGTGAAGGCCATCGACGCGAGCGCCGCGCTCTGCACCGCGACCAGGAGCATGGGGTGCGGCCAGATGGCAAAGAGCGGAGTGAGCAGGAAGACAATGGGCTCCGCGTGATTGCCCATGAGCGGGACGTTGAGCAGGGAAACCATCCATTTTCCGCGAAGCGCCAGCCACAGGGCCTGGACATAAAACGCAGCGTCGAAGGTGCTGTATTGGAAAGTCCACCAGTGCCACCAGGAAACTAGGAAGACCGTCCCTGCAAAGAGCACCGCGCCGAGGCGGAGGGCGCGGGGGGGCTGCGGGGCCATTTAGGATTTAGGATTTAGGAAGTCTGGCGTTTCGCGTCTTCGCCTTGCATCCACCTGCTCAGGGCGCGGCTGGCTCGCCCTTGAGCCGCTCCGCGTGCAATCGCGCTACCTGCCACATGTAGGTGGGACCACCTTCGGCGGTGCGGCCCCAGGGACTCGCCAGGGCCTTGCGCAGCAACTCGCGCGCTTTTTCGCGGTGGCCCAGCAGGTCTTCGTTGAGCCCGGTGTAGTAATTGGCGAAGAACATCACCCGATCGTCGTTCCCCAGGCCCTTGCTCGCGATCTCGCTGAACACCTCAGCGGTTGTCTTTTTTCCGGCGAACATCTCATACAACGCGGGAAAGGGCTCCCGGTCGAAACGGTTGTAAACGAGCATTCCGGCGCGCGCTTTCTCGACGCCCTCCTGACGCGCTTGGGCCAGAAATTTCCAGATTCCGTTCTCGCGATCGCTCCCGTCGTAGGCGTGATACTTCTCAAACTGCCGCGCGGATTTGGCGAAGTCGCCGGCGAAGAAGTAAGCAATCCCGAGCCGCCAATGCGGCGCGTCCTGCGCCGGGTCGAGCGCGATCATCTTTTCGAAATCGGCAATGGCTTTCGCCGCGTGCCCGAGAAACAGGTGGCAATCGCCACGGCGCGAGTAAAGCGGCAGGGAATCGGGCTTCGTCGCGAGCGCCTTGTTACAGGTTTCCACGTCCGACTCCAGTCCAGTCAGCACGGCGGCTTCAAAGGCGGAATCGTTCGCTTCCGCGGACCACGCTTGGAAAACCGGGCCCGGGCAGAGCAGGAGCGAGCCGCACAGCCAGAGCTGCCGATGCCACGCACGCGCGCGATCCAGGAACGAAAGTTGGGGAGGGTGAAGTTTCATGGGAATATTGGAAGGCCCGCGCCTGATGCGGATGATACGGCATCCTTCTGCTGCCGGCGAATGGCCCAGAAGATGGCCTCCGCCGTGGCCGGCGCGGCGAGCGGGATCTCGCCGGAATGGCGGCCGAAAGCGGCCACGGCTTCGCGGAGCGCTTCACGGACCGAGATCGCGAGCATCAGCGGCGGCTCGCCGACGGCCTTGCTCCCGTGAATCACGCCGGTCTGGGTCGCGTCACGAAAAAGGCTCACGCGAAAATCGGCCGGGGCATCGCTGAAGGCGGGAATCTGGTAGGTGCTGGCGCTGTGCGATTGCAGCCGGCCTTGCGCGTCCCAGCGCAGATCTTCGCCCGTCAGCCAGCCCATGCCTTGCACAAAGCCGCCCTCAATCTGGCCGCGGTCCACGCCTGGATTCAACGAATCGCCCGCATCGTGCAGGATATCGACCCGCAACACCTTGCTCAGGCCGGTGTCGCCATCGACCTCGACCTCGCTGACCGCCGCGCCGCACGCGTAGTAGTGAAAGGGTCGGCCTTTCCCCGCAACGCGATCCCAATGCAGGCCGGGCGTCGCGTAATAGCCGCTCGCGGCGAGGCTGAGGCGCTGCATGTAAGCGCGATCGACCACTTCCATGAACTCCACCGCCTCGGTCGGCGCAGCGAAGACCGCGGCGTTTTCGAAGCGGACCGATGCCTCGCTCACGACGCGCCCAAAGCGCTCGCCCAGCATCGTCGCGGCGATCGGCAGCAACCGCTCGCGCAACTGCCGGCACGCGTCGCGGACCGCCGCGCCGTTGAGATCCGAGCCGCTCGACGCCGCTGTGGCCGACGTGTTCGGGACCTTGTCGGTCGCGGTGGGCATCAGTCGAATACGATCGGCGGGCAGCCCCAGTTCGCGCATCGCGATGCCCAGGATTTTGGTGTGCAGGCCCTGCCCCATTTCCGTGCCGCCATGGTTCACTTGCGCGGTGCCGTCGCGGTAGATGAGCACCAGCGCCCCGGCCTGATTGTAGGGCGTGTAGGTAAAGCTGATGCCGAACTTCACCGGCGTCATGGCGATCCCGCGCTTGCTCCGTTCCCGGCGTGCATTCCAGCGCGCGATCTCCGCGCGTCGGCGGGCGAAGTCCGAGCTCGCGAGCAATTGCTGCCAGATCGCCGGGATGCGGTTGTCGCCGATCTCCTCGCCGTAATGGGTCGTGTTGGTCTCGCCGCTGCCGTGATACAGGTTCCGCTCGCGGACCTCGTGCGCCGGAAGGCCGAGCCGCCGCGCGACGCGGTCAATGATTTCCTCGATGACCAGCATTCCCTGCGGTCCCCCGAAGCCGCGAAACGCCGTTTGAGAAGTGAGGTTGGTCATCGCGACGCGCCCGCTCACTTCGAGGTTTGGAATGTAATAGGCGTTATCGACATGGAACATCGCGCGGTCGGTCACCGGCATCGACAGATCGAGCGACCAGCCGCCGTTGGAAATGAGCTCGCATTGCAACGCCTGGAGGTGGCCTTTTTCGTCAAAGCCGGCGCGGAACCTGGCGTGAAAAGGGTGCCGTTTGCCGGTCAGTTGCATGTCGAGGTCGCGGTCGAGCTGCACCCGCACCGGCTGACCCGTCTTCAACGCCGCCAGGGCCGTGAGCGCCGCCCACGTGTGGCCCTGGGTCTCTTTTCCGCCGAAGCCGCCCCCCATGCGCGGCGACTGCACCACCACGCGGCTGCGCGGCAGATGGAGCACCTCCGCCACGATCGTCTGGATTTCGCTGGGATGCTGCGTCGAGGAGGCCACGAAGACGTTCCCGTCGGGATCGATCTCCGCCCAGGCCGCCTGCGTTTCGAGGTAGAAATGCTCCTGGCCTCCCGTCTCGAACTCGCCCTCGATCGAATGTGCGCTGGACCGCAGCGCCGCGCGCCAGTCGCCGCGCCGCATGAAGTTTGGTTCGGTGTGAAAGCTGTCGGCGGCGATCGCCTCGGGCACCGTCAGGATCGGCGGCAACGGCTCGTATTCCACCACCACGCGCGACGCGCCCTCGCGGCAGGCGGTGACGGTGTCGCCGACCACGACGGCGACGATTTGCCCATGGAAAAACACCACGGAGTCCGCGAGCAGGATTTCGTCTTTGCGGGTGACGCCCACGTTGTTGTGTCCGGGAACATCCTCCGCCAGCAACACCGCGCGCACGCCGGGCACTTTGAGCGCTTCACTGGCGTCGCGCCGGAGGATGCGAGCCTGCGCGTGCGGCGCGCAAACCGGCCACAGCTCGAGCATCGATCGGTGCTGCGCCGTGTCATCCACGTAAGCCGCGCGGCCGGTGACGTGGCCGATCGCGCTCTCGTGAGCGAGCGCGCGGGAAGCTGAATCGATGGGCCAGGGGTGGCTGGGAACGAAGTCGGCGAAGCGGTCTTCCAGGTCCGGATCGTTCGCGTCTCCGGGAGCATCGGTCTTCCCGCAGAATTTCTCCCACAAGCTGACGACCACCGCGCGCCGATACGCCGCACTTCCGCGAACATCATCGATCGGCGTGAACTCGGTGCGCAACGCTTCGGCGACTTCGCCGCGCGCTGCTTCCAGGGTCTTCCCGACGAGCCGCTCTTCCGCCCGCTGCGCCCGGGCCGGCATCGCCGCGACGCCGCCGAAGGCCAGCCGTGCGTGGCGGACGATGCCGTCCGCATCCGTCTCCACACAGAAGGCCGCCGAGACAATGCTGATGTCCATCTCACGCCGCTTGGAGACCTTGTAAAACTCGGCCCGCCGGCGACGACCACGGGGCACCAGGATGCTCTTAAGCACTTCGTCCGCACGCATCGCGGTCTGTCGATACGCGGTGAAAAACTCGGACAGCGGCACCGTGCGCTCGCCGTGCTCCGAGACCAGCACCACCGACGCGTCCAGCGAGAGCAGCACCGGCGCGCCGTCCCCGATGGGCGAGGCGGTCGCGAGGTTGCCGCCGAGCGTGGCGCGATTGCGGATCTGGCGGGAGCCGAAGAGCAACAGCATCCGATCGATCGACGGAAACTCGTGTTCCAGCGCTTCCTCGATGGCCGTCAGCGTGACCGCGGCGCCGAGGTGCCAGGCCTCCGGCGTCGCCCGGATCTCGCGCAGCTCGACCACGGCATCCGTGGAGATGAAACGCGGGAAGAGGGAGAACTTTTTGTTGATCTCGACCCCGACCTCCGTGGCGCCGGCCACGAGCCGGGCCGCGGGGAATTCCCGCTTCAACGCGAGCAGTTCGGGAAGCGAAGTCGGGCGCAGGAAGGTCGGACAGGCGTGCGGTCCATCGGGCCGTTCGGATGAGACTTTCGCGGCCACGAACGTGCCGCTGGTTCGACTCTCGAGAAGCTCCAGGGCAGCGTCCCGGATGGGTCGGTAGCCGGTGCATCGGCAAAGATTCCCGCAAAGCTGATCGGCGATCTGCCAGCGCTCGCGCAGGTCTTCGCGGTGGTAGCCTTCGAAGAGCGACATGACAAAACCGGGCGTGCAATATCCGCACTGCGAGCCGTAGTGCTTCACCAGGCAGCTTTGCACGGGGTGCAGCTCGCCACCCCGCGCCAGGCCTTCGACGGTCATGAGTTCCCGTCCGGCAAACATCGGCAGCAGCGCGATACAGCTATTGAGCGAGCGCCAGGCCGGCCGGCCGTGCGCATCAGCATCGAGCAGCGCCACCGTGCACGCCCCGCAATCGCCCTCGGCGCAACCGCACTTCGTCCCGACGCGTCCGGAGCGCCGGAGCCAATCGAGCAAGGTCGTATTCGGCGAAACATCGCGCACTTCGAGGCGCTCGCCGTTGAGGAGGAAGGTAAAGGTGTTGCCCTGCATGCCCGTGAAGCTGCGCGGATGATGGCGGGAACATGCCGGAACGGAAACGGCGGAGTTTTGCCACGCGCCTTTTGACCGTGGTCTCTGGTGAAGCGTGGACTGCGGAGCTGCAAAGCGAGCCGCAGGATTACTTCGTCGTCCTCGGTCAGCCTTGAGTCACGGACCTCAGCTCCGCGCCGGCCGGGGCGGTTTCTTGGGCTTTGGCGGGCCGGGAACAACCTGCGCAGGCGGAGCCAGCGTGACTACTTCCCGGCGCAGGCGGGGGTCGGCGGCAGGGAGTTCGCGCAGGACCAGCTCCGCCATCGCTTGAGCTCCCAGCTTGTTGAAGTGAACGGTGTCGCCGGGCAGGTTGGCCAGTTGCGCGCTTCCGGCCGGACCGAGCCGGGCGTAGAGCTGGCTGCTCAAGTTGTGCAGGTCGATCAGCGGCACCCCTTTCTCCGCAGCCACCTGCTTCATCGCGGCGGCATAAGGAGTCAGGGAAGGGACAAATCGGCCGCGGTGGTCGAACACCCGAATCTGCATCGGTGTGACCAGGATCGGGGTCGCTCCCGCCGCGCGCGCGCTTTCGATGAGCCGCAGCAGATTGAGCTGATACTCGGTGGGGTCGATCTTCATGGATTGATCATTGTGGCCGAATTGAATGAGCACCATCGCCGGCTTCTCCCGCAGCGCCGCGTCCCACCACCCCTCCTTCCAATAGCTCCGGGTACTGGCCCCTCCCCGGGCCAGGTTCACGATCTCGACCCGCCTGCGCATCCGCCCCTGGATGAACTCTCCCCATCCATGCGTCGGCGATTTCGTGGGGTAGGCACAAACGGTCGAATCGCCCACGAGCACGAGCCGCAGCGGCACCTCGAAATCCTCGGCCAACGCCGCCGGCGCGGAGGCCAGCACGACCATGAGCCACCAAGCGGCGAGGGAGCGATAGAGAATGTGGGGCATCGGCATCATCGGACCCCGATCCATATACTTCCTTCGCGCCGGATTGCCGGAAAAATTCGCAGTGTGGTGGCCGGTCGCGGCGGAAACGCGTCAGAAACGGCGTGAGCAGAAAGCTGAAGGCCAGGCCCCAAAAAGATCGTGGTGCCGAGGACAGGCTGCCACTCACCCGTGGCCGGGGTGAGCGGCGCTACGTGAGGATTGAAGGTGAAATGCAAGCGGCGTCCGACGCGACCGGGCGCCGCACACAAAAGACTGATAAAGAGGCGCTTGCGTCGTCGGGCAAATTTTAAGAAAATGCATTTGAGGCGGAAACCAAATTCGGCAAAACTGCATTCTCTACAATGAGTGCACCCAACCCAAGGGAGCCGTGATCGGCGCAGAAAACAATGGATTCTGCGAATCGGCGGGTGAGACTGCATCCTCCCCACGAGCTGCTCGGAGGCTCCGGAGATTGGCACAACCGCCGCATTGTCGTCGGAGCGCGGGAAGTAAAAACCGGAGAAATTAACGGACCCTCCCCAGCCGGCAAACCGGAACGGCATTCTGCATTCCGGTGAATTCTCAGCAGCGTCTTCCAGCGAGATCAGAACCTGAAAACAAGAGCGAAAGAGAGAGACATACCATGAAACGGAAACAGGCGGGACAAACCCTGCTGGCGCTCACCGCGCTGGCCCTCATGGCAGGATCGCCTTTGGCGTCTGCCCAGCAACCGAAGACCCTCAGCGCCGCGGCGCTGGGCCAGATCGCGGCCTTGCAGGCGGAAAAAGACGCCCGCACGCCGGCGCAACAGAAATTGGATTCGCAGTTGATTTGGGCCATGAAGAAAAGCCGCGGCGAAAAATTCGCCGCCGGCCTCGAAAGCTTTGCGGAGGGCGTCAAGGTCGCGGCCGACGGACTGGAGCTGGTGGACATCAAAGCCGACGTGAGCGATGCGCTGCTCAAAGCGATTAAGGCCGAGGGCGGGACGATTGTTTCGAGCGTGCCCGGCTTCCGCGCGATTCGCGCGCGGGTGCCGCTCAAGTCCCTCGAAACTCTCGCGGCGCGCCCTGACGTCCAGTTCATTCGTCCCGCGGTGATGGCGATCACCAATGCCGGTCCGACGACTTCCCAAGGTGACAAGACCCACCGGGCCGACGTCGTGCGGACGACTTTGAAGGCGCAGGGATTCGGACTGAAAATCGGGGTCCTGTCCGATAGCGTGGACTTTTTGAGCTCCTCGCAAGGTTCTGGCGAACTCGGGCCGGTGACGGTGCTGCCCGGCCAAAGCGGGCTGAATGCCGGAGCCGACGGCGAGGGCACGGCGATGCTCGAAATCGTGCACGATCTTGCGCCCAAGTCGGACCTGTTTTTCGCCACCGCCTTCACCAGCGAGGCTCAGTTTGCCCAGAACATCATCGACCTGCGGAAGGCTGGCTGCGACATCATCGTGGACGACGTTTTCTATTTCGACGAATCACCTTTCCAGGATGGCCCGGTGGCGCAGGCCGTGACTCAGGTGGTCAACGATGGAGCGCTTTACTTCAGTGCGGCAGGTAATGAGGGCAATCAGAATGACGGGACGAGCGGGACGTGGGAAGGCGACTTCAAGGATGGAGGCCCCACCAGTTCGCCCATCGGGGCCGGGGGACGTTTGCACGATTTTGGCAACCAGACCTTCAATACCCAAACGGCCGGCGCCTTCGGCAACTCGCTGTTTTGGGCCGACCCGGCCGGCGCTTCGCGGAACGATTACGACTTGTACATCCTCAACGCCGCGGGCACCGCGGTCGTCGCCGCTTCGACCAACACGCAGAACGGAACTCAGGACCCATTTGAATTCATCGATGGGAATCTAATCAACACCCGCTCGGTCATCGTGAAGAGCGTCAGTGCCAAGCCTCGCTATCTCAACCTGGGGTGCGTCCGTGGTGAATATCAAATCAGCACTCCGGGCGTAAACAAAGGCCATTCCTCCGCGGCCAAAGCGATTGCGGTCGCGGCCGTGGATGCGGCCACTTCCTTCCCGAATCCCTTCGTTGGAGGAGCCCAGAATCCCGTCGAGGATTACAGCAGCGACGGCCCGCGCCGCGTCTTTTTCTCGCCCGACGGCGTGCCGCTGACGCCGGGAGATTTCTCGTCCACGGGCGGCTTTCTCCTCAGCAAGCCCGATCTCGCCGCCGCCGACGGCGTGGCGACTTCAGTGCCCGGCTTTCAACCCTTTTTCGGCACCTCCGCCGCCGCGCCGCACGCGGCGGCGATCGCCGCCCTGATTTGGTCGCGCAATCGGGGACTCTCGCCGGAGGAAGTGGTCGCCGCGATGAAAAGTACCGCGCTCGACATCGAGGGGCCGGGGCCGGATCGCGATTCAGGGGCGGGGCTCGTGGATGCGTTCCTGGCGGCGCAGGCGGTGCCCGCCGGCCCGATCATCGAACCGGGCGTCACGACCATCACGGCCCAAAGCTATACTCCGGCGACCGGCACCAGCGATCCCGCCAGCGGCGCTCTCGATCCGGGTGAGACGCTCACCATCTCGGTCCCTTTGCAGAACGTCGGCCCGGTGGCTTCCACGGCCTTGATGGCGCGGCTGCTGGCCACCGGCGGCGTCAATTCTCCGAGCGCGCCTGCGGACTACGGCGCAGTCGCCCCCAACGCGACCACCTCGCGCACCTTCACCTTCCAGGGAAATGGATCGCCGGGTGGCAAAGTCATCGCGACCTTCGAATTGACCGACGGCTCGGACTTCCTGGGCAGCTTCAGCGTGACCTTCAAGATCGGGATTTCGGGAAGTCCCACCGTTTTTTCCGGTGGCAGTGCGATCTCGATTCCGAGTTCGGGCAATGGAACTCCGTATCCCTCGACCCTGACGGTCGCGGGTGCGGGAACGAGTGCGGGCAAGGTGACGGTGACGTTGAGCAATTTTTCTCATACCTATCCGGAGGACGTTGAGTTCCTCCTCGTGAGTCCTGCCGGTAAGAAAGTGTTGATCATGTCTCGGATCGGAGGGTCGGTTGATGCCGTAAACCTGAATCTGACCTTCGATGACGACGCGGCCGGTTTACCGCCGGCGACATTGGTTTCAGGAACCTACCAGCCAGCTCCCAACGGCGGAACAGGCACCAGTCTGCCGGCCCCGGCCCCGACCCAACCTTACGCCGGCGCGCTGGCGGCATTCACGGGCGATAATCCGAACGGGACGTGGTCCCTTTACGCGACTGATCGAGTCCCTTCTGATTCGGGATCGCTGGGCAGCTGGTCCCTGACGCTCACCCCGGTCACGGTGGCGACGACCGGCGCGAATGCCGATCTCTCTCCGACGCTCGACATCTCGAGCAGTGCGGTGGTCGTGGATGACTTCGTGACCTTCACCGCCACGGTCCATAACTACGGGTCGGCTCAAGCCACCGGGGTGACCCTGACGGACGTGCTGCCCCCCACTCTGGTCTTCGATAGCGCCACGACTTCTGCCGGCACGGTGGGCCACGTGAACCAGACGGTCACCGCCAACCTGGGCCCTATTTCCAGCGGTGGCTCGGCCACCGTCACCATCGGCGCCAAAGCCGTCGCCGGCGGCACGGCCGACAACACCGTCAACGTCACCACCGCCAGCACGGAGAACAGCACGCTGAACAACAGCGCGACGGTGAGCGTAACGGTGGGCCAGCCGAATCTCAAGCCGACCACCCCGGACGGCTGGTCGGGGCCGATCGTGATCTCCGATACGATGGGGACGAATACCGACATGGCGAAGATTGCGAGCACCTCCCCGGTCTTTGTGGACATCGCTTATGCCAACGTCGGGGACGCGCCGGCCCGGGCCTTTTTCATCACGGAAGTGTATCTGGACGGCACGCTCTTTCGCAGTCTGGACCGCCAAATCCAGGTCGCTCCGGGCGATAGTGTGACCGATACGGATGTCAACCTCGGCTTCCTCTCCGAGGGGAAACACACCCTCACCTTCAAGCTGGACACCCTAGGTGAGGTGCCCGAATCCGATGAAGGGGACAATGTCTTCTCCAAGCCGTTTACGATCACCAAGAGCGAAACCCTGCCGCCCGGCGTGGGGAACTACAACGGCCTCGTGAGCGCCGCAGGGACCCGCGCCTTTGCGAAAGCGGGAATGCTCAAGGGCAAGGTGGATAAAAAGGGCAAGGTCACCGGAAAGATCATGCTGGCGGGTGAGACCTTCTCTTTCAAAGGCTCCATGGGGATGACCGGCGCCGTTACCTTCGATGGCAATCCGACCCTGGTGCTGGAGCGCGATGCCGGCACGCCCCTGACCCTCGCTCTGACCGTGGACCTGTCCGGCACGGACAAGCTCACCGGCACACTCATGGATGGCGCCACGGCCTTTGCCACCATCGACGCGGATCGCGCCTACTATGATGGAAAGGCTCGCATTCCGTCGCCCGCGTTGCAGGGCGATTACACTGGCATCTTCGCCCGGCGGACGGCGGCGCAAAACGGCCTCACGGTGGACAAATTCCCGCAAGGCGATGGCGTGGTCACCTTCAGCATCTCGAAAAAGGGAGCCGTCAAGATGGGTGGCACCCTCGCGGACGGCTCGAAGGTGAATTACAAAGGGACGCTCTCGAAGACCAACACGCTGCCCTTCTTCATCTATACCGACAATCAGCAGGGATCGGTGAGCGGAGTGATCGGCTTCGAGGATCTCGCGGCCAGCGACGCCACCGGCCCCATCCTCGCCTGGTTCAAGCCGCAGGGCGCGGACGTCTATCCCGATGGTTTCGGCGCCGTGGGGATCGGCACGGACTTCGTGGCGAGCAAGTTCGAGGAGCAAGACGGAGTGGCGGCCCTGCCCGGACTGGCGGCCACCAACGGCATGGCCCAATTCACGCTCAGCGACGGTAGCCTGACGCCGAATCCTTTCCTCGCCAAGCTGTCGATCGATGTGGACTCCCAAACCGAGGTGCTGGATCCGAATACGCACTTCATCAAGGTGGATATCAAAGCGTCCTCCGGTGAAGTTTCCGGTTCGTTCACCCACTCGGGCGGCAGCGATTTCAAGTTCGCGGGTGTGGTGCTCCAGAAGCAGAGCCGCGCTTCGGGTTACTTCCTTGGCCCGGATCAAACGGGCGGCGTGAGTATCGTTCCGAACGCCGCGCCGGTGGCGCAGTAAGCGCCCCGGGCCAGTCGCGTCGCACGCACTCGGGGCCGGCACGCCACCCGTGCCGGCCCTCGCTACTTCCTGCAGTGGGACGGGATTCTCGCTGGCTGCACAGTGCTCCGCGGATGCCCGCGGCAACCGAGCCGGGGAATTCTTTTTGGAATTGCGCTGCCAGTCGCTGTGGGACAAAGGCTGATCCTTTGCTATCACCCTCGAGGAATATGAATTCGCCTACGGTCCGTTTCACTGCTTCCACTCGGCTGGGGGATTGGTGAGATGTTTTCCAAAGTTCTGATCGCCAACCGCGGCGTCATCTCGCGGCGGATCACCCGCACGCTCCAGCGGCTCGGCATCGGGAGCATCGCCGTCTATTCCGAGGCCGACGCGCACTCGCTGCACGTCACCGACGCGGATGAAGCCGTGCTCCTCGGGCCGGCCCCGCCCGCGGAGAGCTATTTGAGGATTGACCGGATCCTCGCCGCGGCGGCGCAGACGGGGGCGCAGGCGATCCACCCGGGCTACGGCTTCCTCAGCGAAAACGCGGACTTCGCGGAGGCCTGCGAACGGGCCGGGCTCGCCTTCATCGGGCCCACTCCGGCGCAGATGCGCGCGTTTGGACTCAAGCACACGGCGCGGGCGCTCGCCAGGGAACACGGCGTGCCGCTGCTGCCGGGGACTGATTTGCTGGCGGATGCCAACGCCGCGGAGGAAGCGGCGGAGCGAATCGGCTACCCGGTGATGCTCAAGAGCAGCGCCGGCGGCGGAGGGATCGGCATGCGGGTCTGCGGGAGCGCGGTCGAACTGCGCGAGGCCTTCGTCTCGGTGCAGCGGCTGGGCGAGAGCCATTTCCAGGGATCCGGCATTTTTCTCGAAAAGTTCGTCGCGCGCGCCCGCCACCTCGAAGTGCAGATCTTCGGCGATGGAGCGGGCCGGGTCGTGGCGCTCGGCGAGCGCGATTGCTCGGCGCAACGGCGAAATCAGAAAGTCATCGAGGAAACTCCGGCGCCCGGTCTCGGCGCCAGCCAGCGCGCGCAACTCGCAGAGGCGGCGGTGAAGCTCGGCCAGGCCGTGAACTACCGCTCGGCGGGCACGGTCGAATTCGTCTTCGATGCGGAAAGCGGCGCGTTCTACTTTCTGGAAGTGAACACGCGGCTCCAGGTCGAGCACGGGGTCACGGAGGAGGTCACCGGAGTCGATCTCGTGGAATGGATGGTGCGCCTCGCCGCGGGCGATCCGAGCCCGCTTGACGCCTACCAACACCAGCCGCGCGGGCATTCGATCCAGGTGCGGATCTACGCCGAGGATCCGCACCGGAATTTCCAGCCGAGCTGCGGGGTGCTCACCGAGGTGTCGTTTCACGAGAGCCCGCGCTGCGAGACCTGGGTCGAGAATGGCACCGAGGTGACCCCCTTCTACGATCCGATGCTGGCCAAGATCATCGTGCACGCGGACGATCGCGCGACGGCCATCGCGCGGCTGCGCGCCGCCCTCGAGCAAACGGTCTTCGGCGGGATCGAATCCAATCTCGCCTACTTGCGGCAGGTCATCGCTTCGCCAGTTTTCGCCGCGGGCGGCGTGACTACCGGATTCCTGGGCGCGTTCGCCTACGAGCCGCGCACCATCGATGTGCTCGAAGCCGGCGCGCAGACGACCGTCCAGGATTATCCGGGGCGCATCGGCTTTTGGGCGGTCGGCGTGCCGCCTTCCGGTCCGATGGATCATCTCGCGTTCCGTTTCGCCAACCGCCTGGTCGGCAATCCGGAGTCCGCCGCCGGGCTGGAGATCATGATGACCGGGCCGACCCTGCGCTTCAACGCCGCCACGGAAATCGCTCTCACCGGCGCGGATCTCCAAGCGGAGATCAACGGCATCCGCGCCCCGCGCTGGGAGACGATCGCGGTCAACGCGGGGGACGTCTTGCGGATGCGCGCGGTGGACGGCGCGGGCGCGCGGGCCTGCCTCGCGGTGCGCGGGGGCCTGCAGGAGCCGCGTTATCTCGGCAGCCGCGCGACCTTTACGCTGGGGAAGTTTGGCGGTCACGGCGGACGCGCCCTGCGGCTCGGCGATGTCCTTCATCTCGGTGAGAGCGACGCCGACCCGGCCGCGGGCACGACGCTGCCCTCGAAGCTCGTGCCGGTTTACCCCAGCGCGTGGGAGATCGGCGTGCTCTATGGCCCGCACGGCGCGCCGGACTTCTTCACCGAGGACGACATGGCCATGCTCTTCGCCACGGATTGGAAGGTGCATTACAACTCGAACCGCACCGGCATTCGCCTTGTCGGTCCGAAGCCGCAGTGGGCGCGCCCGGATGGCGGCGAAGCGGGGCTGCATCCATCCAATCTGCACGACAATGCCTACGCCATCGGCGCGATCGATTTCACCGGCGACATGCCGATCATTCTCGGTCCGGACGGTCCGAGCCTCGGGGGGTTCGTCTGTCCGGCCTGCATCGTGCAGAGCGAGCTTTGGAAAATCGGGCAGCTCCGGCCCGGCAACACCGTCCGCTTTCACCGCCTGCCCCTCGCTGAGGCCAACGCCCGCGAGCTCGAGCAGGATCGCGAGATCGAGTCGCTGGTGGACATGCCCGACACCCGGCGCCGCGCCGTGGTGCCGGCGGACGAAGAGGCCGTCGAGCATCGGATCCCCGCGGAGCCGGGCCGCGTGGAAGTCTGCTACCGGCGCGCCGGCGACAAGTATCTGCTCGTGGAATACGGCCCGCTGGTGCTCGACCTTCCGCTCCGCTTCCGGGCCCACGCCCTGATGCAGTGGCTCGAGCAGAATCACGTCCCTGGCATCCTCGACCTCACGCCCGGAATTCGCTCGCTCCAGATCCACTACGACTGCCGCACCCTGCCGCTCCAGGAACTCACCGACGCGCTGCTCCGCGCCGAATCGGAATTGCCGGAGCTCGATGAAATCGAAGTGCCGTCGCGGATCGTCCACCTGCCGCTGTCGTGGGACGATCCCTCGACCCGGATCGCGATCGAGAAATACATGCAATCGGTGCGCCCGGATGCGCCGTGGTGTCCGAGCAATCTCGAATTCATCCGGCGCATCAATGGGCTTCCGAGCATCGAGGAGGTGCAGCGCATCGTTTTCGAAGCGAGCTATCTGGTGCTCGGTCTGGGCGATGTCTATCTCGGCGCACCGGTCGCGACGCCGCTCGATCCCCGGCACCGGTTGGTCACCACCAAATACAACCCCGCGCGGACGTGGACCCCGGAGAATGCGGTCGGCATCGGCGGCGCCTACCTTTGCATTTATGGGATGGAAGGACCGGGCGGGTATCAGTTTGTGGGCCGCACCGTGCAGGTCTGGAACACCTACCGTAGCACGCGCGACTTCGAGCCGGGGAAACCGTGGCTGCTGCGCTTCTTCGATCAGATCCGATTCTATCCGGTGACCGCAGCCGAGCTGCGGCGGCACCGCGGGGACTTCCTCACCGGCCGGTTTCGTCTGCGCGTCGAGGAAGAGACCTTTCGGCTCAGTGACTATCAGCGCTTCCTCGCCAGCCATGCGGACTCCATCGACACCTTTCGCGCCCAGCAACGCGCGGCCTTTGCGGAGGAGCGCGAGCGCTGGGTGGCGGCCGGGCAAAACGTGGCTGAGTCAGAACCGGAAACCGCGGTGGCCCCTGGCGAAATCGAACTACCGCCCGGTGCCCGGCTGATTTCCGCGCACCTGCCCGGCAGCGTCTGGCAGGTCGTGGCCAAGGAAGGCGAGACGGTCGCGGAGGGCGACAAGCTGCTCATTCTCGAATCGATGAAAATGGAAATCGCGATCACCGCGCCAGCCGCCGGCCGGATCGAACGCCTCCTCGTCGCCCCAGGCCGGACCGTCGAAGCGGGACAGGCCCTCGCCGTGCTGGTGGAAGTCTGACCGATCAGGACACAGACCGGCGTTTGATCAAAGACCGAGGTCCAGGAACGTGTTTGTAAACCCGCATCCGGTAAAGGTCCGGACCGCAACCAAGGAGCCGGGGCGCCCCCGCCCCAAGAAGCAACGCGGGGCGGGGGCGCCCCGGCTCCTTGAGATTGGCGCGTCGTAAGTTTACAACGCCCTGGAGTTAACCTCGCGGCCCGCCCCCATTCAGCGCATCGGTCTTGTGGCAGCGCCTCGTCCGCCGCACAATCCCCGGATACAGAGGAAAAGCCCTTCGCGACGCCCCAGCCCCCCTGCTAGTCTGAGAAGAAAATGAGGCCCATCTCCGAATCCCGCGCTTTGTTGGTTAATCACCCCAATACGGGTGATAATCAGACTCGTAGAATTACTGGTTAGACCTGCAAAATGGCTGCGCTCCACAAGTCTGTTGCGACATTGAGGATTTTTGGTGATTCACTTGATCCAGAAGAATTGTCTCGGCTGCTTGGTTGTCGGCCAACAAAGTCCGGCGCCAAAGGACAGATCAGATGCTCGACACCGCGGGAGATTCTACACAAAAGCGGATCGTGGCTTCTCGATGCCACGGAGCAGATGCCCGCGAATCTCGACGCGCAAGTGGTGGAGCTATTCAACCGCGTCAACAAAGATCTGGCTCTCTGGGAGAGCTTGACGAGGGACTACGATGTCGATCTGTTTTGTGGGTTTTTTATGACTGAGACGGATGAGGGGCTCGAGATTTCAGCGGAGACAATGAGGATTCTGAGTGACCGCCGAATAAAGGTAGGTTTCTGTATCTATGCGCCTCTGGAAGATGAACCGAAGGTTGAACAAAGCGGATGCACCGAACCCGGCGACAGCGCGTCCGTTCCAGGTCGGGAGCGAGTGGCGCCGGGTCAGTGATCCATGTCGTTAGGCCGCTAGCACACCTCACGTATGTCCCACTCAAAAGCGTGGATTGCAGGATTGCTTTGCTGCGCAGTCATCGTCATCGCAAGCACCGCATTCCTGATCCAGAAGAGCCCGGAACTCTCTCCCGCCGAGACAAAGAGCGAGATCGCGTCGGCTCTCACCCGTGCTGATCGAGACGATCCTAGCCCGCGCTCCTCCCTGCCCGTCTCGCCCGTCGCGCCGCCGGACCCGCGAATCCAAAATCTGGCGGAGGAGGTGAGCGCGATGCGGGAGGAGATCGCTGCGGTCGCCCGTTTTCAAAGCCGGCTGGAAATGCTCATGCGGAATCTGACCCTCAAGATCGATGGCTCGGACCTGAGGGTTCGCACCTTCGAAGAGCAGCAGCAAACCATCAAGCAGTGGCAGAACGAGCTTGATAAGCAACGCACTCAGCAGCAGATGCTGCACAGCGAGGCGCAGGCGGTGGCGCGCCGGTTTGGGCTTGCCCCGGAAATCGTGGATGCAGACGACATGGACATTTTGCTGCTGCCGTCGGGACGCGACTATTCGGCGCTGGCCAGTGCAATCACCCGGCTGCGGCAGGCGAAGCAGATCCTGGAAGCGTCCGAAATTAAGATCAGCAAGGAGCGCCTCATGCAGACGCTCCCACCGAAAGATTCCGTTCGATGAATCGGGCAAAGTGGCCTGACCTCCAGTCGAGTAGGTCTGCGCGATAGAGCTTGTTCGCGGGGGTGGGTCATTGCGCAAATCGGGCAAATAGGGTCAGAATCGGGCAAATAGGGTCAGCGGGCAAATAGGGTCAGGGGCAAATAGGGTCAGCAGGGGCAAATAGGGCAAATAGGGTCAGGGTTCATCTTTTGACAGACCCAAGGAAGGCCTTCAGTCCGTCCGGCAGATCGGCAGCGCTCGATTTGGACCGACGCACTGCTGGTTGACGTTGGTGCGCTGCCCATGCGCAGCCTCTCGGCCAGCCAATTCTGCGCCACCGTCGTCCCGTCGCCGAGGGTGAAAGGAGCCGCGAAAGAGGTGGAAAGCGTAAAAATCGGGCGGTCATCAGATTTGCGGGATGGCCGCCCAATCCAGGTGGAGAGACGATCTCGGGAATGGATTTGCTCCGCTTCTCCCCCTTGCGCACGGGTCACTTGCCGCACTTTCGGGCAGGCGCAAATTCTCGATACGCGACGACAGCGTGGCTTTTGACGCTATTCTCGTTTGCTAACCTTCGGCCCGAATTCGGACTGAAGTGGTGCCCCCATGCCTGCCCCGAACGATCAACCGACCGCGCTCGTGCAGCCGCGTTTCGTGCAGCGCATCGTGCCGCTGCGCGGATTTACGCGCAGAGTCGACTGGATGTTGGATGTTGGATGTTTTTCCGGCGGGCAGAAGCCGGTGGGATACCTGTGAATCCAAACCTCTCCTTTTTTATGAAACCAACCCTCCCTCCCAGGAACGCGGCACGCCGCGCCATCACCCTGCTGGTCCTTGTTCTGGCGCTGATTTCCCAATCGTCCGCTCTTGCCGCCTTCGGCCTCACCGAAAGCGGCGGATTCTACATCGTCGATACCGGCGCCGGCCTCGTCTTCAAGGTGAACCGCGGCAGCGGCGGCATCCGTTCCATCGTCTGGAACGGCACCGAGCTCAACGACCCCAACCCCAAGAAGGAGTCCGGCATCGCCTCCGGCCTCGGCGGCTCCACCGTCACTGCGAAGGCCAATTTGAAGACGATTGTCATCACCGTCTCGACCGACAGCGCCAATGGGGTCGTCGCCAATCTCACCCATTACTATGTCGTCCAGGAAGGCGTGAACAACATCTACATGGCGACCTACGCCACCAAGGAGCCCAATGTCGGTGAGCTGCGCTGGATCACCCGCCTTCAAACCGGACCGTTCCCCAACGCCCCGATCGACTCGGATAACCGCGGCACCACCGGGGCGATCGAATCCAAAGACGTCTTCGGCAACAGCGCCACCGGCATCACCCGTTCGAAATACTACGGCAACCAGCGCGCCATGGACCTTTCCATCCGCGGCATCACGGGCCCTGGCCGGGGCGTTTTCATGGCCTACGGCAATCGCGAGGGTTCCTCCGGTGGCCCTTTCTACCGCGACATCCAGAACCAGAGCACCGAAGTCTATAACTACATGAACTCGGGGCACGGTAATCCCGATGTCAGGCGCCTCCCCATGCTGTACGGCCCCTACGCGCTTTGCTTTACCAACGGAACCACTCCCGCCGTGCCTGAGATGAGCTTCATGTCGGGCCTCGGTCTGACCGGCTCTGTCCCCGCGGCCGGCCGTGGGAGCGTGACCTGCAGCAGTGTCACCGGGCGGGACGCGCACTACGCCTATACGATCGGCTTTTCCAACAGCACCGCCCAATACTGGACCGTGGCGAATGCAGCGAACGGCGCGTTCACGATGGCGGGCCTGCTTCCCGGCACCTACACGATGCAGGTCTATAAGAATGAATTGTCCGTTTACACCGATGCCAGCGTGACCGTCGCCGCCGGAAAAGCCACGGCGCACAATCCGATCGCGATCACCAGTGATCCCAGCGCCGTGGTCCCGCTCTGGCGGATCGGCGATTGGGATGGCACGCCGCTCGAATTCCTCAATGGCGACAAAATCACTTCCATGCACCCATCCGACAAGCGGATGGCGAGCTGGGATCCGGGCACCTACATCGTGGGAACCTCCACTCCGGCCAAGGGAATGCAGGCCTGCCAGTGGAAAGCTGTCCCGGGCAACAACAACAAAACGATTCAGTTCACCCTGACCGACGCGCAGGTGAAAGCCAGCACCATCCGGATCGGCATCACCACCGCGGCCGGCGGCGCGCGGCCGAACCTTAAGGTGAACTCCTGGAATGCCCCAGCGCAGCACCCTTCCACTCAACCCAGCTCCCGCACGCTCACGGTGGGAACCTATCGGGGCAACAACACCACTTTTACCTTTTCCGTGCCCGCCAGCGCGCTGCTCGCCGGCACCAACACGATGAGTTTCAGCCCCCTCAGCGGCTCCAACGGCCCGGGTTTTCTCAGTCCCGGCTATAGTCTGGACTGCATCGAGTTTTCGCAGGGCACTCCGCAGGCACCGGCGCCTCGCTAAGATCCAAGTCCCCCCTTAATGAAGCTACCGCTCCCCCCGGAAAGAAGCGCATCGCGCCGTGCGAATTTCATCACGGCCTGCGTGCTGTGCCTTTTCCTTGCGCTGATTTCCGCCTCGTCGGCCCTCGGCGCATTCGGTCTCACGACGGCCACAGATTACTACACCGTGGACACCGGCGGCGGGCTGGTCTTCAAAGTTCGCCGCACCGATAACGGCGTCAGCACCCAGTCGGCGGGCGACCTCATGAGCCTCGTCTATAACGGGGTGGAGTATCAGGACCAATCGCGCGGCTCGCAGATCAATTCCGGCTTCGATTTCCTCGGCTACAGCACTTCGGCCGTATCTGTCGCCGCGCAAGTGGTGAACACAAATTACATCAAAGTCACCGTCGTCGCGGGTGACCTCACGCACTACTACCTGGCGCGCAATGGTTATCCGCACATCTACATGGCGACTTATTTCACCACCGAGCCGGTGACCGGCGGAGGGCTCTGCCGCTATATCCTGCGCATCCCATCCAGCAAGCTGCCGAATGGACCGTCCTTCTCGGAAACCCGCAACACCGACTTCACCGTGGAATCCGGTGACATTTTTGGGTTCAGTTCCTCCAACACCAACACCGCGCTCATCGGTCAGACCCGCTCCAAGCATTATTCCAATATGCGGATCAAGGATTGGTCCTACATCGGGGCCACCGGGACCAACGTCGGCCTGTGGATTTTGCGGGACAGTAACGAAGGCGGTTCCGGCGGCCCGTTCTACCGGAGCCTGATCAATCAAGGCGCTTCCGATCAGGAAATCACTTACATCCTCAACTACGGAGAAGGCCAGACCGAGGCCTTCCGCACCAGCATCCTGAATGGCCCCTACACGCTGGTCTTTACCGACGGCACGACGCCGACTACGCCGGATACCTCATGGGTCGCCAACCTGGGTCTTACCGGTTACGTCGGGGCGTCCAGCCGTGGCAGCGTGACCTGCGGCGGCATCACCGGTCGCGACACGCGCTTCGCCTACACCGTCGGTTTCTCCAACAGCACCGCCCAATATTGGACGGATGCGAGCGCGGCGAACGGCTCCTTCGCCATGACGAACATGCTGCCGGGCACTTACACGATGCGCGTCTATAAGAATGAGTTCTCAGTTTACTCCGCCAGCGTCACGGCCTACGCCGGAGGCACGGTCGCGTTGAGCGCCATCGCGATCGCCGCCGATCCGTCGCGCACGGTGCCGCTGTGGCGGATCGGCAATTGGGACGGCACGCCGGCGGAGTTCCTCAACGGCGGCAAGGTCACGATCATGCACCCCTCGGACGTGCGGATTACCGGAACCAACGGCACCGCCGCCTGGGCTCCCGGGCCCTATGCCGTCGACACCTCTTCGCCAGTTACCGGCATGCCCTGTTACCAATGGAAGGGTGTGAACGCCAACCAGGTCGTGCAGTTCGATCTGACCGCAGGACAACTCGCTGCAAGCACTGTGAAGGTCGGCCTCACTACCGCCTACGCCGGTGGGCGGCCGAACATCGCGGTGAACTCGTGGACGAGCGGATTGCAAGGGGCCTCCACGCAACCCGACTCGCGCACGCTTACGGTCGGCACCTATCGGGGCAACAACACCACCTACACGTTTTCAGTGCCCGCCAGCGCATTGGTCACTGGCACCAATACTCTGACGATCTATCCCATCAGTGGATCCGGCGGCTCGGGATACTTGAGCCCGGGTTATAGCATCGACTGCATTGAGATGTCTCAAGGCAACACGACGGTCTCTCCGCCCGGAGCACCAGCGAGCCTGAGCGCCACGGCGGGTAGCGGAAGCGTGGCCCTGAGCTGGCCAGCGGTGAGCGGCGCCACGAGCTACCTGGTCCAGCGCGCGACGGTCAGCGGCGGTCCATATCTGACGGTCGGTGAGCCGGTATCCCCCAGCTACAGCAATACCGGTGTGGGAGCGGGCACGACCTATTATTACATCGTGAAGGCGCTCAACACCGCCGGTGCCGGCCTGGCCTCGACCGAGGCGAGCGCTGCGATTTCGGGCTCGGTCAGTGCTGCGACGCACCTGGCGTTCGACGAAGCGAGCGGCACCACGGCGGCGGACGCGTCCGGCAACGGCTGGACCGGCACGCTCTCCGGCGGCGCCACCTTTGCCGCCGGCAAGATCGGCAACGCCGTGAACCTGAGCGGCAGCAGCCAGTTTGTCTCGTTGCCGGCGGGCGTCGTTGCTTCCACCAACGACTTCACCATCTCCACCTGGGTGAAGCTGACCGCCAGCACGGCGTCGGCGCGCATCTTCGACTTCGGGACTGGCACGGGCAACTCCATGTCTCTCACCGCGCGCTCGGATACCGGCCGTCCGCGCTTCGTCATCCGCACCTGGAGCGCGAGCGAGCAGGTGATCGACAGTTCGGTCGCCATCCCCACCGGCACGTGGACGCACCTTGCCATCTCGCTCACCGGAACCACCGGCACGCTCTTTCTCAACGGGGTGCCCGTCGGCACATCCAGCGGCGTAACGCTTCGCCCTTACCAACTGGGGATCACGACGCAGAACTATCTCGGCAAGTCGCAGTCGGCCTCGGACCCCTACCTCAATGGGTTGTTGGATGACTTTCGCATCTACTCCCGCGGCCTGACCGGCGCCGAGATCTACCCGCTGTGGGGCGGCGGCGGCACCAACCAGGCCCCCATCTTCACCGCGAAGCCCACGGTGTTTCCCGTCGTTAACCAGGGCGTCAACTACAGCACCCTCGCGCAGAGCCTGGCCAGCGCCGCCACCGATGCCAACGGCGGCTCCCTGACCTTCACCAAACTCAGCGGCCCCGCCTGGCTCATCGTCGCCGCCAACGGCACCCTCTCCGGCACTTCTGCCAACGCCGACGTCGGTCTCAACCAGTTCAGCATCCGCGTCACCGACTCCAATGGCGCCAGCGACAACACCGACCTCCGAATTACCGTCAACAACGTCAACGACGCTCCGACGTGGTTCGGCTCTCCGTTCACGCGCGAGCCGGTCACGACCGGCCAATCCTACCCTGGCACCTCGCTCTCTGGCTGGGCTTCCGATCCTGATCAGATCACGGGCGACACGATTTCCTTTTCCAAGCTTACCGGCCCCTCATGGCTGAGCGTCGCGTCCAACGGCGCGCTCTCCGGCACGCCCGCCGCAGGCGAGGTCGGCACCAACACCTTCACCGCGCGCGTGACCGACGCCGCCGGCCTGTCGAGCGACGCGACGTTCACCATTCAGGTCGTCGCTCCCGCCATTCAGGCGCGATACGCCTTCGATGGCTCCGGGGCGAACAGCCAGGGCGGTGCACCCGCGACCATCGCCGGCACCGCCAGCTACGTCACAGGAGTTTTCGGACAGGCGCTGAACCTCGACGGCAGCACCAACTCCGTCGATCTCGGCGCCCTGTCCGGCACGCTTTACAAGGACTTCACCGCCTCGGCCTGGATCTGGCGAAATTCCAGCACCGACAACCAACGCATCTTCGACTTCGGGAGCGGCACTGACGAATACCTCGCCCTCATGCTCGTCGGATCGAACCTGCGTTTCCAATTCGTGGAAAGCGGGATCACACAAATCCTCAATGCCCCCATCCCGGCGCTCGGCCAGTGGGCGCAGGTCGCGGTCACGCTGAGTGGCAGCACCGCCACCATCTATGTGAACGGCACGGCGGTGGCCTCCAGCAACTCGTTCACCAACGAGCCGAGCAACGTCGTTCTGACCTATAACTACCTCGGCAAATCCCAGTTTGCCGCCGATCCGCTCTTTAACGGAAAAATCGACGATTTCCGGCTCTATAACTACGGGCTCTCCGGCTCGGAAATCGCCGCGCTGGTCTCGGTCGCCCCCTCGCTTCCGCCGACCGGCCTTATCGCCGGAGCCTCCGGCGCGAAGGTGACGCTCACCTGGAGCGCCGTGCCCAACGCCCAGTCCTACAACATCAGGCGCGGCACCACCAGCGGCGGCCCTTATCCCACCAGCATTGCCACGGGAGTGACCGCGACGACGTATGCGGACACCACCGTGGTCAGCGGCACGACTTACTACTACGTGGTCACCGCCAACAGCGTGCAGGGCGAGAGCGTCAACTCGAATGAAGGCGTCGCGGTGGTTTCCGACCTCGTCGCCTGGTTGAAATTCAACGAGAGCACCGGCGCCGCCAAGGCCGCCGACTCCAGCGGCAACACTTGGGACGGAAACCTCTTCAACACGCCGACCTGGACCTCCGGCATCCTCAAGAACGCCGTGAATCTGTCGGGCGCTTCCCAATACCTCTCGCTGCCCGGCGGCATCGTCAGCGGTCTCGGCGACTTCACGGTCTCGACCTGGGTGAAGGTGGGAGCGTTCGCGACCTTCTCCCGCATCTTCGATTTCGGCACCAGCACGACGAACTACATGTTCCTCACCACGCAATACACCGGCACCGCGCCGAACGCCGCCAGGCTGCGCTTCGCCATCCGAACGCCCGGCGTGACGGAGGATCCCGCGGGGAGCGCACTGAATCAAATCGACAGCTCGGTCGCCCTCCCGGTTGGCACCTGGGCCCATGTCGCCGTCACGCTCACCGGCACCACCGGCCGGCTTTATCTCAACGGCACGCAGGTCGGCATCACCACCACGATGACCCTCAAGCCGTCCGACCTCGGCAGCACCGCGCTCAACTACCTCGGCCGCTCTCAGTTCAACGCGGATCCCTATTTGAACGCGGCGCTGGATGACTTCCGAATTTACAGCCGCGCCCTCAGCGCCTCCGAGCTCACGGCCCTGGCCAACCCGGCGGCCGAGGCTCCCGATAATGTCACGGTCATCCCGGACGACGGCAAAGTGAACCTGAGTTGGACCGTGCCCAACGCCGCGACCACCTACACCGTCAAGCGATCCCTGACCAGCGGCGGAACTTATACGCCAGTGGCCAATGGCTCGGGATTGACCGCCACCAGCTTCATCGACACCGGCCTCACCAACGGGGTTACCTATTACTACATCGTCACGAGCAGTAATTCCCTCGGGGAAAGCCCGAAATCGGCCGAGGTGGCCGTCACTCCGTCGTATCTGCGGATTCACCTGAAGTTCGACGAAACCTCCGGCACCTTGGCGGCGGACTCCAGCGGACGCGGCCTCGACGCCACCACCGTCAACAGTCCGACGTGGGACGACGGACACCTGGACAATGCGCTCACCCTCGCGCAGGCCTCCTCGCAATACGTGACTCTCCCCGCCGGCGTGGTGAGCAATCTGACGAATGCCACGATCATGTGCTGGGTGAAAACCGCCAGCGTGGCCACCTCGCAGCGCATCTTCGACTTCGGCACCGGCACGGACAACTACCTGTTCCTCACCACGCAGTATGTTACCGGCGGAAATGCCAACAAGCTGCGCTTCTCCATCCGCACCCCCGGCGTCCCCGAAACCGCCGTCAACCAGATCAGCAGCTCCACGGCCACTCCCTCCGGCACCTGGGCGCATGTGGCCGTGGTCTTCAACGGCAGCACCGGCACGCTCTACCTCGATGGCGTTCAGGTCGGCCAAAGCACGGCCATGACGCTCACGCCCTCCAGCCTGGGCAGCACCACGCTCAACTACCTCGGCAAATCACAGTTCTCCGATCCGTATTTGAACGCCTCGCTCGACGATTTCCGCATCTACAGCCGGGCGATGGCGGACACCGAGATCGCCGCCTTCGCGGCCAGTCCTTTGCCGGCACCACAAAACGTCGCCGCCACGGCCGGGACCTCGCAGGTGTCACTGTCCTGGTCGGCCGTGGGCAAGGCCACGAGCTACAACGTGAAACGCTCCACGACCGCCGGCGGCCCTTACCCAAACGTGATCAACGTTGCGGCACTCACCCGCACCGACAGCGGCCTCGTCGTCGGCACGCCCTATTATTATGTGATCTCGGCGGTCAATCTCGCCGGCGAGAGCGCCAATTCCGCCGAGGTGACTGCCGTTCCTATTCCGGTTCAGATCACCGGCGCATGGGTGGGTAATGATATTGGCAATGTGGGAGCCGCGGGCAGCGCTGGCTACAGCAATGGGACCTTCACCCTTACTGGATCAGGAGTTGATATCGGCGGCTCGAGTGACGGCTTCCAGTATGCCTATCAAACCCTGACCGGAGACGGCGGAGTGATTGCGCGAATCGTGACCCAGAGCGGAGGCAAGAGCGGGGTGATGATGCGGGAAACACAGAACGCAAACTCAAGATTCGTGGACCTGATTCTACAGGCAGGTGCGGGCGCGGAATTTGATTATCGCGGAGCCGTGGGTGGGAACGCCGTGAATGGCGGGGCGGTAAGTTCAATCGGCGTCCCCTATTGGGTAAAACTCGAACGCGTGGGCAATGTCTTTACCGGTTCCATCTCGAGCGACAACGTTTCCTGGACCCAAGTCGCGCCGGTGACTCTCAATTCCATGTCCAATGCAGTTTATTTGGGATTGGTTCAAACCTCGATGGACAACAGCGCGTTGAGCACGGCGACGTTTGATCACGTCGTGGTGTTTCGGCCGCTCGTCATCACCGTTCCGGCAAGTATCACGGTGGAGGCCACCAGCCCGGCCGGTGCGGCAGTCACCTTTGCAACCTCGGCCGTGGATAATACAGGCACGGAATATCCTACGACCAATACGCCAGCTTCCGGGTCCACCTTTGCCCTCGGAACGACGATCGTCACGACCACGGCCACGGATGCAGCAGGCCATAGCGCGAGCAAGACCTTCACGGTCACCGTGCTCGACCCTGCGGCGCCGGCGGTGATCGTGACGCCGGTGGCGCAGGCCGGCCCCATCGTTAAGAAGCAGCCGACCGGCGAACTCGTGCCGTCGGGATACTTCCCCGCAGGAGCTACCTTTGGTGCGTTCTTTACCCCCGCGCTGAGCGATGATCGGCAGATCGTGGCGCGGGTCACCGTCCTCAGCGGCAAGGCGAAGCTCGGCGCGATCTTCGTGAAGGATGCCGCTGGCACCGGAACGCTGCCGGCCTACCAAACCGGCCCCGCACTGGATGCCGCAGGCCACGTGCTGCCGGGGGCAACCTTCGAGAGCTTCATTGATCCGGTGATGA
Organism: Chthoniobacter sp.; assembly: GCA_034667665.1. Taxonomy (GTDB): domain Bacteria; phylum Verrucomicrobiota; class Verrucomicrobiia; order Chthoniobacterales; family Chthoniobacteraceae; genus Chthoniobacter. The sequence continues at coordinate 49,307 of JAXDQW010000087.1, read as the reverse complement.
CGGCCGGGGGAGCGATCGCTTTCAAGGCAAAGCTCGCCGGGTCCGTGTCAGGTTCGGATGAAGGCGTGTGGGGAGATCTCTTCTCGCCCAATCGGCTGGAGATGCGTCTCTTGTTGCGCGAAGGCGGGGACGTTCCGGGCTTCGCCAACGGGGAGAAGCTCAAGTCGGTGAGCAGCCTCTCGGTGCGGAACGGGCAGTTGCTCGCCGTCGTGACGCTGACGCCGGCGCCGAATGTCGTTACGGCCCAGGACGATAGCGCGCTGCTGCTGTTGACGGGGACCCAAACGGGCCTGGTCTTGTTGCGCGAAGGCAGGCCGCTGCAGACCGTCCCGGGCTCGGCGATCAAAAGTTTCAGCGTGCTGCAACCGGCTCTGGGTTCACCGGGACAGGGCCGCTGGCAGGGCGAGAACCTGGTCGTGGCCAAGGTAACGCTGGCGAGTGGCGAGGTGCAGATCGTCAAGCTCGCGCACGACGGCCTGCCGACCAAACTATTGTCCACCGCCGACGCCGCGACACCGGTGAGCGCGCAGGCAAAATGGACGGGCTTTGGCTTGCCGGCCATGGGCAGCCACGCGCCGGAATTTGTCGTGTCCGCGACGCTCCAACAAAAGCTGGCGGGAGTTACGGCCAGGGAAGACACCGTGCTGCTCTCCAGTCCGGATGGCACGACGTGGACACCCTTCGCCCGCGAAGACGGCTTGACGCCGATCTCTTCGGACGTGGACGGTCCCCGCTACGCCTCCTTTTTCGAGCCGGTGGCGAACGATGCCGGGGCCGTCGCTTTCCTTTCCACCCTCCAGGGCGCCGATGTAGGAGCGAAGGATAAGGCCGCGCTCTTCTGCGGCGACGCCGCCGACCTGCGCCTGGCCGCGCGCCTCGGCGGCCAGGTTCCTGATCTCGACGGAAACCTCACGGAAGCCGTGTGGAGCAAGTTCATCTCCTACGCCCTGCCGAGTGGCGACGGTGCGGGCATCCTCTTTCTCGCCGAGACCAGCGGCGGCGATACGAACGCAAAGAACAAGCTGGGCCTGTGGGCCGCCGACTCCGGCGGCAAGCTGCGCCGCCTCCTGCGCACCGGCACGGCGCCGGTGATCAATGGCCCGACGCTGACCAGCTTTACCTTGCTCAACACGCTGCCCGGCTCTTACGGAGCCACGCGCAGCTACAACGAAACCGGTTCCGTCGCCGTGCTCGCCAACTTTGCCGACAAGACGCAAGCGTTCCTGCGCATCGACATCCCGTAACTAAAGAAAGAGTGCCCCGCACTTCCTACCCTTTCCTATCGCGCAGACTGCTCGACTAGCTTCTCCGTCTAATGGAAGCGCAGACTAGGGCGTGTTTGAAAACCCGCACTCAGTGAAGGTCTCGGCCGCAACCAAGGAGCCGGGGCGCCCCCGCCCCGAGGCGCAACGCGGGGCGAGGGCGCATCGATTATGTCCATCACTTCCTGCTCGACGCTCCGCGAGCGGCCGAGATCCCGAGCATCGTCATCCGCCAGTTCGATGATTTCAGCCACGAGTGCCCGAACCTTTTGCGAGGTTTCCGGTTTTCATTCGTGGAGCTTGTTCTCCAGTTTTTCGGCGATGGCTTCCATGACGCCCGCACCGTATTCCCGTGGCCCGCGCCGTCAATTCGCCATTCGACCGCTACGCCTGACTTCAAAAGCCGCATGCCGCGCAGCCGGCATGCAACCCTGATTGAACAAGCCCGGACCTGCTAACGATCCCGGGAGTCGCGCTGAGCACGAATCCCATCGAACTTTCCGTGAAATCCAGCGGACAATGAGTCCGGTGTATCGTCAAATCAAAGCCGGTTCTCCCTCGAATATGAAATCATCGCTTCGCCTCGTCATCGCCGCACTGTTCTGTTGCTCCGCAGGATCCGCGTTCTCCGAAACTCCGCCACCGCCGCCTCGTTCCGAAAAGGCGACAGCCATTTTTGATGGCAGGACGCTCGCTGGCTGGGAGGCGCCGCCTCCGCTGCTCTGGGCGGTGAAGGACGGCTGCCTCACCGGCGGCGACGGGAACAAGATCCCCTACAATGACTTCCTCTGCACGAAGGCCTCGTATGCCAACTTCATCCTGCATCTGAAGATCAAGCTCACAGGCGATCCCAAGACCGGCTTCATCAACTCGGGCATCCAGATTCGCACGCAGCGCAATCCGACGGGCCACGAGGTTTGCGGCTATCAGTGCGACTACGGCGAGCCGTCGTGGTATGGCGCGATCTATGACGAGGGTCGCCGCAACCGGCTGATGGCGAAATCGGACATGGAGGCGCTGCGCCCGGCGCTCAAGCTGTGGGATTGGAACGATTACGTGATCAAAGCCGACGGCACGCGCATCCAGACCTGGATCAACGGGGTGCAAGGCGTGGACTACGAGGAGAAGGATGCGGACATCGCGAGCGATGGCTTGATCGGCATCCAGGTGCACGGCGGCGGCAATACGCTCGTGCAGGTGAAGGAGGTGTTCATTGAAGAGCTGCCGCCGACTCCGAATGCGATCACCTGGGAGAAGCTCGGCGGCGTGGAAGGCCAGCGCGCGAAGCTCAAGCCACCAGCCATCGCGGCGCCACCGCGTCGGGAGACCGGCGGGCTGTTGCCGGCGGATGTCGTCTCGATCAAGCCGCTCGGGGCGGATGGCAAACCGCTCAATCTCGGCTTTGAAAGCGGAACCCTCGATGACTGGAAAGCGGAAGGAAATGCCTGGGAAGGCCAGCCGATCAAGGGCGACACGGTTCACGCGCGCAAGCCCGCCGAATCCAGCAACCACACGGGGGAATTCTGGATCGGCGGCTACGAGAAGATTGGCGACAGAGGGAAGGGGCGGCTGACTTCCGCGAGCTTCGAAGTCACGCATCCGTGGGCCAGCTTCCTGGTCGGCGGCGGTCGCAATACGGAGCAGACGCGAGTGGAGATCGTCGAGGAATCGAGCGGCAAAGTGCTCAAGAGCGCGAGCGGCCTGGAGATGGAAAACATGCGCCGCGAGGTGCTGGATTTGCGGCCGTCTGCGGGCCAACGCATTTTCGTGCGGCTGATCGATGAAGGCACCGTCGGCTGGGGGCATGTGAATTTCGACGACTTCGTTTTTCACGATAAAGAACCCGCCCTCACGCCCGCGCCGGCGGCCGCGGCGCCCGCTCCTGCCGCGGACCGCGCTTCGCGGCAAAAGGAAAGCCCGGTGCTGAAACAGCTCCAGCCCAACCCGGCGAAGCCGACGGCGGTTGCGAACGCCGATGCGCAGAAAGTGGTCGCGGGCCTGATGCTCACGCCCGGCTTTCAAGCGGAACTCATCGCCGCGGAACCGGACGTGAAACAGCCCGTGGCCTTTGCCATCGACGAGCGCGGGCGCCTGTGGGTGGCGGAGGCGTACAGCTATCCGAACAAGCAGCCGGAGGGCGCCGGCAAGGATCGCATCTCGATCTTCGAGGACGTGGCCGGCGATGGCACGTTCAAGAAACATTCGATTTTCATCGAAGGCTTGAATCTGGTGAGCGGGTTCGAGGTCGGTTTGGGCGGGGTGTGGGTCGGCGCCGCACCGGAGCTGATCTTCATTCCGCGGGACGCCGACGACCATCCGGGCAAACCGCAGGTGCTGCTCGACGGCTGGGCGTTTCAAGACACGCACGAGACGCTGAACAGTTTCTGCTGGGGACCGGACGGCTGGCTTTATGGAAATCAGGGCGTGTTCAACCGTTCGCTGATCGGCCCGCCAGGCACGCCCGAAGCGGGGCGCACGGAGCTGCGGTCCGGCGTGTGGCGTTATCATCCGGTGCGGCACGAATTCGAGATTTTCGCGCACGGCGGCAGCAACCAATGGGGCCTCGATTTCAACAGCAACGGCCATCTCTTCATGACGCATTGCCGCAGCTTCTGGGGCGGCGGCGGCACCACGCACGTCATCCGCAACGGCCATTTCTGGAACCAGGCGAACGCGAACTACGGACCTTTTATTTCCAATGCCGGACCCGACTTCGCTCCCGCCCTGAAGAACTATCTGCCCGCCTCCGCGCGCTACGACAGTGGAGCCGGCGGCGCGGGCAAGCCGGGCAGCGACGCAATCTACGGCGGCCACTCGCACGTCGGCACGATGATCTACCTCGGCGACAACTGGCCCGACCGATTTCGCGACCACCTTTTCACGAACAACCTTTTCGGCCACCAGATGAACCATCAGGTCAACGTGCACCAGGGCTCCGGCTACGAGACGCAGCACGCGGGCTTCGATCTCCTGTTCGCGCCCGACCCGCGCTACATGGCGGTGGATTTGCAGACCGGACCCGATGGCGCGGTGTATCTCATCGACTGGTGCGACTTGCAGCACTGCCACAATCCGGCGCCGGAAAAATGGGATCGCACCAATGGCCGCATCTATCGCTTGTCGTGGGCCGAGACCTACCATCCCGTCAAGGTGGACCTCGGCGCAAAGAGCGACCTCGAGCTCGCGCAGCTCCACTCGCATCGCAATGACTGGTATTCCCGCATGGCGCGCGGTCTTTTGCAGCAGCGCGCCACCAGCCGCGCGGTGGATCCGAAAGCCGTTGCCTTGTTGCAAGAGCAGGCCGCTGGCCAGGAGGCGGCGCCGGTGCTGCGGGCGGTCTGGACTCTGCACGTCATCGGATCGCTCGACGCGGAGCAATTGGCCAGGCTCGCCGCGCACGCCAGCGACATCGTGCGCGCCTGGGCGGTGCAGTTGGCGACCGAGCGAGCAGGCCGGCCATTGCTCGGTGGCGAGGTGCTCGCTGGACTGGCCAAAACCGATCCGTCGCCCACCGTGCGGCTCGCGCTCGCTTCCGCGTTGCCGATGCTGGCCGCGCCCCAGGTCTGGGAGGTGGCCACGGCGCTGGCCGCGCACGGCGAGGACCAGGACGACCGATTCCTGCCGAAGATGATTTGGTTCGGCCTCGCGCCGGTCGTCGCGGAGGACTTCCCTCGGGCGCTCGCGCTGGCCGATGCCACGGCGCTGCCGAGTCTCGCGGACTCGATCCGCTGGGCGGCCGCGCGGGTGCCGCAGGGTCGTGATCTTTTTCTCACGCAGCTCTCGACGCAGCCCGCGGAAACCGCCGCCCGCAACCTGCGGCTCCTCGCGTTTGGGTTGAAGGATGAAGCCACCGTCCCCATGCCCGCCGCGTGGCCGCAGGTTCGCACGCGCTTTGCGAAGACCAGCGATGCTGCGCTCGGCAGCGCCGCCGATCAGCTCGCCGCGCTTTTTGGCGACCAGGCCGTCCTCACGAAAATGCGCGGCATTCTGGCCGACGAAGCCCAGCCGCTGCCGCAACGGCAACTCGCCTTCGATCTGCTCAAACGCGTCGGCGATGCGGAGGCTGCGCCAATCTTCGCGCGCCTGCTCGACCTCGACGTCTTTCGCGCGGCCGTCATCCCGCTGCTTTCGCGCTCCGCCGATCCGGCCACCGCGGAGGCGCTGATCCAGCGTTTCGAGCGCTTGAATCCGGCGGACCGCAGCGCCGCGCTGACCACGCTGACCAGCCGCGCCGTGCTCGCCCTGCCGCTGCTGCAAGCCGTGCAGGCCGGGCGCTTCGACCGCAAGTTCCTCAGCGCCCTGCAAGTTCGCCAGATGCGCAACCTGCACGATGCCAAGGTCGATCTACTGCTCGACCAGGCGTGGGGCAAAGTGAACGAATCCTCGGCAGCAACGAAGGCCACCCTCGCGCGTTTGAAAACGGCGTATGCCGCCGCGCCGCTCTGGGCCTACAACGCCAATGCCGGGCACGAAACGTTCAACCAGATCTGCGCGGTCTGCCATGCGATCGATGGCGTCGGCGGCAAGCTCGGGCCGGACCTCGCTGGCTCGTGGCGCAACGGCGTTGATTACTTCCTCGAAAACATCGTCGATCCCAATGCCGTGGTCGGCGAGAATTTCCAACTCCACGTCCTCACCAAAAAAGACGGCACGGTCGTCTCCGGCTTGATCGAGCAGGAGACCGACAGCGCCATCACCCTGCGGACCGTGGCGGAACCCGTGGTCGTGGCCCGGGCCGACCTCAAGGATCAGCAAAAACTCCCCCAATCGCTGATGCCGCCCGGGCTGCTCGAGGCTCTGCCTGAACAGAAGGTTTTCGAGCTGCTGAAATTCCTGACGAGCAAACCGCGAACCGACTGACCTGCGGGAGGAAGCGCATCCGCGAGCGTGGAGGACGAGTTTCAGCCGGTCACTTCCGCTGCCAGCGGTCTTTTTCCTCCATCAACTGGCGCGGGGACTCGCTGTTCAGCCATGTTTTCGCCGCCGCATCGTCGCGGAGAAAGGCGTCCCAAAAAGCCGTGCTCAGCGCGAGGATGACCCGATAATGGTTCGGATTACGCGGGCTCTCGCCGGCGAATTCACCCCGGTCGGTGAAGGCGAAGTGATCCGCGCCCTCGAGCACCAGCTCGTATTTGTCGCCGGCGGGCAGCGCGGGGAAGACGGCCAGCCTCGACGCGACATCCGCCGGACCGATCGTCCGGCTGCCGAGGCGCGCGACGTCCTCGGTCCCGGTCATGAGCAGCCACGGAATGGCCACGGATCCGAAGGCGGTCGCCACATCTCCGACCGCAGGCTTGCTCGGGCTGAAGGCGATGGCGGCTTTGATGCGTGGGTCGGTCATCGCTGCGCCGGCGGAAAACTTCTGGCCGCTCACCGCTTGCGTGGTCACGGCGCCAAAGGAATGGCCGCTCATGCCGATCCGCTTCAGGTCGAGCCGCCCGGCGAGCTCGTGGCCGCTCTCGCCATTCCATTTTTCGAGCTGATCGAGCACGGCGGAAACATCGCGCACACGCGCCAGGAAATTGCCCAACGACGCGGCCTCGCTCAGTGCCGCAAAGCGTTCCGCCGGCGGTTTGTCCCGCCACACCGAATCATCGCTGCCGGGATGCTGGAGGAAGACGGCGACGTATCCGCGCGCCGCCCAATGTTTGCCGAGAAAGGCGCTGCCCTTGCGCGTGCCGCCCAGGCCGTGGCTGAAGAGCACGACGGGCGCCGCGCCACTCTTCCCCGGCAGATAGACGCGGAGCGGGATCTCGCGCTCGCGCGTGGCGTCCTGGACCGCCAGGTCGCGCGGCTCGGGAGGAATCACCGCGGGATACGTGAGCGGATCGTAGGCGTGCAGGGGCGTCGCGCACAGGAGAGCCGCGACGAGGACGAGGGTTTTCAGGAGCATAGGGGAATCGCGTTGGGGTGTTGCAGAAGCGCCTGCGGGGAAGGGGAACCAGGAAGTCATTTTGCGGTTTCGAGCGGCTGGCCTTCGCTGAAGCGGACGTTGCGCAGTTGCACATTGTCGCCACCGGCGGCGAACCACCAGCGCACCTTCGGCGTCGCGAGATATTCGTGCTGCACTTTCATCTCCTGCCCATTGAGCCGCGCGGCCATCTGGTCGCCGACATATTCGACGTGGAGCCGCTGCCAGTCACCCTGCTTGAGATCGATCTTCGTTTCGGCGAGCACGTGACTGGGTGACTTCCCCTTCACCTCGGTCGAATCCTCGGCCAGTTTCGCGCTCTGCTCCGTGATCACGAGGCGGCCCACGTGCCTGGTTCCGTCGCACCCCACGAAGAAGATCTTGCCGCCCTGGAAGCGGAACTCGCAATCGACGACCATGTTCACGGGGCCGGTTTTCAAATGGAGCACGGCCACGTGTTTCTCATCCGGGATCTCGACGGCGGCGAGCACTCCATCGGTTGGGGTCCATTGGCCTTTGGCGACGGACCATTCCGGTCCCAGCGGCTGACGAAAGTCCGGCTGGGTGATCACTTTGCCGGCGCGGACCAGCATCGGCGTCTGCTCCTCGGCGCGCGCGATGCACAGCAAGAGGGAGATCAGCAAGGGGAGGAAGCGTTTCATATGGTCATGAACCCCGCTGCAGCCCAAACCTTCAAGGGCGTTTTGCGGGGTGTGATTAGAAGTGGCGCATAACGCCAAGGGCGTTGCGTCCTCCAGCCCAGGGTTGCGAGGCACGAGCTACCCTGGGAACGAAATCGAGACGAAACCAACCCCAACGGGGTTGTGGCCGGGAGCGGCACAGGGACACAACCCCGCTGGGGTTGGGGGCTTTTCGATCAGCTCCCAGGGTAGTCGCTCATTCTTCGCTCCAACCCTGGGCTGGAGGACGAAACGCCGTTGGCGTTGCTCTCTTCCTCAATTCCTCATGGACACCTCTGCACCGCTCTTAATCACACCCCGTTTTGAGGACGACTGCTTCGGCTTGTGTTCACGGCTGGTAGGGCACCGTGCCGCGCGCATCCACCTTCCAGCCCCAATTCGCGATGTACTCCGCGGCGGGTCGAAACTCATCGTGCTGCTCGGCCAGCGTGCTTTGGAGAAGGGCGTCGAGTTCCGCCTGGAGCTTCGCGTGCTCGGGTTTGCCGACGAGATTGTCGAGTTGCAGCGGATCCGTCTGGCTGTCGTAAAGCAGCCACGGCCCCGCGAGGTCGCGCGCATAGGAGTAACGGGCCGTGCGCACCTCGCGATATTCCTTGCCGCCCCGGTCGCGCTGGAATTCGCCGAACGGTGCGATGCACCGGATGATGGTCGCGCCGCCGGATGGATCGACGCCGCCCCGCAGGTAGGCGCTGAAATCGAATCCCTCGACGCTCTTCGGGATCGGCCTTCCGCACAGGCTGAGCAAAGTCGGCATCACGTCTTCGCTGTTGATGGTTCCCTCGGCGCGGCGCGGCTGCACGCCGAGCTGCGCCGGCACGCGGAAGAGCATCGGCACACGCGCGGATTCATCCCATGGCCGTTGCTTTCGCTGCTGGCCTTGGGAGCCGAGCATGTCGCCGTGGTCGGACGTGAAGAGCACGATGGTCTCCTCATCGAGGCCGGTTTCCTGCAACGTCCGCAGCAGATCGCCGAGGCAATCATCCAGCGCCGTGCAGTGCGCATAATAACCCGCCAGGTCCCGGCGCGCTTGTTCCTGCGCGCCGGGCGGGACGTTGCCGCGCAGTTGGATTTTTTCCGGCGCATACCGGGCGCGATATTTCTCCGGCGCGGTTTCGTAGGGATTGTGCGGCGGCCCCCACGCGAGCCAGAGGAGGAATGGTCTGCCCGACTTCGCGTGATCCTGAAGGTAGCGCTGCGCGTCGTGGGTCTGCGCGATGGCGTCGTAGCCCTCCCACGTCAATTTCTCCGGCCCATTCGCGTAATAGACCGAGTTGTTGTAGCCATGCGTGCATTCGCAAACCTTCCAGTAGTCGAACCCCTGCCGGCGCTCGCGCGGAATGAAGCCCGTGCGGCCATGCCCGTCCACGTGCCACTTGCCGATGCAGCCGGTGTCGTAGCCGGCGGCCGTGAGCTCTTTCGCGATCGTGACGGCGTTCGGGTCGAGGGTCACGTCGTTGAGAAAAACTCCGTGCGTCTGCGGGCGCTGTCCGGTGAGCAAGGTCGCGCGCGTCGGAGAGCAGACCGGCATGCCGGCCACGGCCTGCGTGAAGTTCACGCACCCGCGCTCGAAGCGGTCAAGGTTAGGCGTCGCCACATTCGCATCGCCGGCGAATCCAAAGGCCTGCGCGCGCCACTGATCGGCGATGATGACGAGGACGTTCGGCGGTTCGGCCATCGCCACTTCGCCGATCGCGCGCCAGACGAGAAGGACCCAAAGACCTGAACGAAGGGTGTGATGCTTCATGGAAGAACGTTCTCCAACGCGGATCACTATCATCACCCTCTCTCCAGAACACCAAATATGCGTGCCCGGTCGGACAACCATCCTGACCGCGGGCGCCGTTGCTGGCACACTGGGTCCTCCTTACACGTCCGTTCAATCCGCCGCCAGCGAGGCGCAGACGATTTCCCGGTCATTCCGAGCGTAAACGGAGCGATTGGCGAACGCCGGGTGGGACCAGACCACGGGACGATGAGGATCGGTGTTCGTCGGTTCGAGCAGGTGGCCGCGGCTGATCTCCTCATAACCCTGCGGAGTGAGCTTCGCGATGATCAGGTCGCCCTTTTCGTTGAAGAGGAAAAAGCGTCCGCCGTTCTTCACCAGGAAGGCGTTGGCCCAGCGCACCGGCTCGCCGCCCGTCGTCGCCGCGAACGTTTCCCAAACCCGCTCGCCGGTCCCGGCCTTCAAACAACGGAGCTGCCCGTAGCTGCACACCCCGTAGATGTAACCGTCCTCGAGGAAGGGTGTGGACATCGTCGAATGGAGGGCGTCGGTATCCTTCTCGCTGGCCTTCTTGCTCTGCCAGACCCTGGTGGCGCCGGGTTTGTCGGCGTCGAGGCGCAACATCACCGAGCCGTTGTAGAACGAGGTGACGTAGAGCAGATCGCCCAGCTTGCGCGGCGTAGCGATGGTCATGCCCGCGTTCGCCTTTCCCGGCTCCGACCAATAAAGCGCGCCGGTTTCCGGATCGAGCGAGTTGAGCGCCTCCGGGTGCCAGACGATCAACTGCCGCTTGCCCCCTGCCTCATAGATCATGGGCGGCGCGTAGCCCGGCTCCCGCGCGCTGAGGGCGCGCCAAAGCTCCTTGCCGGTGTCTTTGTCGAAGGCGACCGCGACGCTGCCGTCGCCGCCGGCCAGGCAGATGAGCTTGTTCCCATCGAGCAGCGGATGTCCGGCGAAACCCCACATCGGAGTCGTGACGCCGAAGTCTTTTTTGAAATCGCGCGCCCAAATCTCCTGGCCCGTGCCCGCATCGAGGCAACAGAGGTTTCCTTCCGCGCCGAGCGTGTAAACCTTTCCGCCGCTCACGAGTGGAGTGGCGCGCGGCCCGGCCGCATAGCTCACCGTGTAGGGGCAATCGTACTCGTGCACCCAGAGCAGCTTGCCATCGGCTTCGTTGAGGCAGAGCACGCGTTCGCTGCCCGGAATCCGCCCGCGCTCGAAGGCGTTGCGCGGATTGCTGACGTCTTTGGCCAGCTGGCGATCCAGGAGGTAAACGCGTCCCTCGGCCACCGCCGGGCCGGAATAGCCCCCGCCGATCGGTGCCCGCCACCGGACGCTGGGGCCGGTCGCCGGAAACTTTTCCAGGAGGCCACTTTCACGCCAGACCGCATCGCGCTGCGGACCGAGCCATTGAGGCCAATCGTCCGCACGAACCAGAGCGGAAGCGAAGGCCAGGGTCAGAAAAGCAAAGTGGAAGCGCACGGAACGGATTCCGTATTCCCTTTGCAGGCATTGCACCACCGCAAAACCTCATGCGCTGCGCAGACAGGCCTGTCGGTTCTTGCGGAAAGGGCGCGGCGAGCGGCGCCCGCCTTCACCGACGAACCGGCTGCTCCAGCGGATTGCGATAGCGTTCCCACATCCAATTCGCCGACTTCGGCTTTGGGGGGATATAGCGAAAGCTTCGCGCGGTGCGGGGAATCCAGAACGGGCCCGGATACCGCTGGACGCCCTCCTCCACCACGAGGCATTTGATGGCCTCATTGTCCGCGAGTTCCCCGTGGAATGGATGCCCGGTGAGAAAAACCGTTTCGCCGCTCACCGCATCGCGCACCAGCAATCCCTCCGGCAAGGTCTTGACGACTGCTCCGTCGAGCGAAAGGAGCCGGAGGGCCGGGGTTGCGGCCGCCCAGGCAATCGAACCCTGGGTGCTGGAGAGGCTGGAGCTCCCCAGCCGGGGCCGGGCCGGCGGCCGCGCCATCGAAACGAGCTCGGTCTTCCTCGGCGTGAACGCAGAACCATCGCCCACCGATCTTGAATCCTGCAACTGCGGCACGACGAAACCAATCAGCGCGATCACTGCTGCGATCAGGAGGATGATCAAGATCAGCTTCATGGAATCACCAACGGAAAAGGCACTGCTGCCGCCGGCTTCTGAACGTTACGATGAGGCGCCGAGCAGCGCCAACAGCGCGTCGCAATGGTCCTTCGCGGGGCCGACCCTCCATGCGTGTGTCCCACGATGGCGGGCGCCGGTAGGCTGATGCCGCACGACTTCGACTTTCCGAACGTCGTCATCGACTTTGCGGGCAATCAGGCCAAATCCACCCCAACGACCGAACGAGAGCGGGTGTTGCTGATTATTTGCCAGAAGATGGCTCGGCGCCGTGCGGAAGCTCCGCACCGAAAGTGATACGGTTGCCGTCGGGATCACAGCAGGAGAAGTCGCGCATTTGGTAAAGACGATTTCCCACGGGGTGGAGTTGGAGCGCGCCGCGGCTCAGGAAGTCGGCGTGCAGCGCGTCGATGTCGCCTTTGACCCAAAGGTAGCACTCGGCGTTGCCGACCGTGTGTTCGCGGGCATAAACAGGTGAATCAAGGTGCAACTCCACGCTGCCGCGTTCGACGATGGCGTAGGCCTTGTCCGGGCTGACCACCTTCACCTTAAAGCCGAGAACATCGTGGTAGTAGGCAACCGCGCGCGCCACGTCGGCGCAGGGCATCACCGGATAGGCGGCAAAGAATTCTGGGGCGCTCATATGCGGGCGAAGTTACGTCCTGCCGCCGCGCTTCAGCAACGATTCTTTTGTCATCGAGGCAGGGGGGGCCGGGTTAGGGCCAATGCCGTTCGGGAATTGCAGACCCGAATCCCAAAGGGATTCCGGCTCCAAGCCCAGGGTTGCGAGGAACGAGCTGCCCTGGGAAGTGTGGAAAAAGGCCTGCAACCCCAACGGGGTTGCAGCGACGGCGACACAACCCCGTTGGGGTTGAGAACCCCGCGCGCAGTGGGGTGCAGTTTCTCGCTCTCCTTACTTGTTAACTTCCTGCTTCAATCCTACTGGGTCGAAAGCCTCGCCAACAATCTTGTCGCCGTCCTTTACCACCACTCCATAGCCCGCGTACTTGACTCCTGCTGCTTCAACTTTCTTCGCTTTGGGGACGTTGCCACCTTTAGCTTTGTTAGAGGAGGCGGCGGCGGTGGCAACCGTGTGCGCCGCGGTCGAGGTCGTCGTGATCTTCGTCGAGGCAGTTTTTTGCTGCCCGCTGGCCGGTAGATCCAGCTTGAACTCGCCCGAGCCCAAGACGGTGACTTCGTGGCCCTTTAGGTCCCGGCCATAGACGGTCCATTTGCCGGTGCGCGTTTCTGAGCTCCTGGGTTTACCGCTGATCGCAATTTGGAGGGTCTTGTTCTGCGTCACCGTGTCAGCCGTGGCGCCCTTGATGTCTTTGTGGTCGCTTTCAGAATCCACCCGAACTTCAACGCGAACCAGATCGTTCGGGCTTTGAGCTCCCAGCCTTCCAGGGAGCAGCAGAAACATGGAGAGGAAGATAGGCGAAGTTAGAAGAATGGTCTGTTTCATCGAAGGGAACCTCGTAGTGACTGGGAGTGGTCTCAAACGGAAGTTTCTACAACGCCAAAGTCCGCGTTCCGGTACGCTTGCTTCCGGAGGACGAGACCAAACTGATATCGTGCCGCGCTTCGTCAACGCCCTTTCAACGGTCTGAGAGACGTTTTCTGAAGTGGCCCTTGGCCGGCAGCGGCGAATGATCTCATTGGCTATCGAGGCGCCAGATGCTGAATACTCGGCGCGTTTGGAGCTTCTCCATCGCGTCGAGATCCCTCATGAAAAAATACCATTTGCTGATTCTCATGGCCGTTGTTCCGCTGCGCCTTTGCGCGGCCCGCGAGACGGAGTCGGCGGTGCCCGTCGTCCGACTGCTCGCGTCGCCGAAACTGGATGGTGACGCCAGCGTCTGGGCGAATGTTCCCGAGCAGGCGATCAGCGACAAGGACGGGAAGGCGTTGTTCCGTCTGGGGTATGACGCGAAGAATTTTTATGCCCGGGTCGAGGTCGTGGACCAGAGCCCGCTACGCAATTCCGCGGCCCAACCCCAGGAGATGCTCAAGGGGGGTGATGCGGTCGCCTTCTACTTCGGGGATGGCTCGGGAGGAGGGCAGCGGGTGCTGTTGGCGCGGCGCAATAACGAGGATGAGGCGTATGTCTATCGCCCGATTTCAAAGGAGAAAAAGCCATATGTCTTCCTCTCTCCGGCGGGAGAAGCGGCCTTCGATTATGTCGCGCCCCTCGCCGGCGCGAAGTCGAAGTATCAGATCACTGGCGGCGGCTATGTTCTGGAAGTCGCCATTCCCTGGAAGTCATTGGGCCTGGAACCCGCGGGCCAGATCGCCTTCGACCTCCATGTGATCTTTTCCGACCCGGCCGGCACCACCAATGTTGGCGCTTTGTGGTGGCACGCCAGGGGCGGCCCGGGCCTGACGGTGGAGGATTTGCCCACCGAGGCGAGGCTGTATCCCGAGACTTGGGGCGTGGCCAGGTTCGTGGACAAGGCACCCGCGTTGTCCCCCAGGACAGCCACTGCGGAGGGCCGAGCGGCGGGGGTGCCGATCGAGCTGAATTTACCGCGTCCAGGACGCGTGAGCGTGGTGGTGCTCGACGAAACCGGCTGGATCGTGCGTGAACTCGTGCGAGCGGAACGATGCGAGAAGGGACTCCAGCGGCTCGAGTGGGACGGGCGGGATCGTTACGGCGAGCCGCTTCCCGCCGGCAAATACCGCTGGAAGGCCATCCTCTTTGACGGCGTGGGATCACGGTTTGTGGGAAGCGTGGGCAGTTCTGGCCGGCCACCTTACCGGACCCCGGATGGCTTGGGAGGCATCGGCGGACAGCATGGTGACTACAAATCGCTCGCCGCGGATAGCGTCGGCATTTACATGGGCGGCGCTGGGGAAGAGGGGCCCCCGGCTTTTCGCAAAATAGATCCGGCGACCGGACAAGCGCTTTGGAAACGCTCCGCCGGCGGCTTCGGTCTGATCCTCGCCGTTGCCACGGATGAGGGAAAAGCCTGCCTTCTCAATCGGACCGGAAAGAAAGGGCAATCCACGGTGGACTTGATCCGGATCGACCCGCAGACGGGACGCGACCTCGGCAAAGGCGAGCAAGCAAGGACGCGAACGAATGTGTCGCCCGAGGCGGCAATCGCCGGCTTCGCGATCGCGGGAGAGCGGGCCTGGTTCTCAGTGCCCGCGGAGAATCGAATCGGTGGGATCGATCTGGGAAGCGGGAAGGCTCTGCCCGACATCGCCGTGCCCGCTCCGCAAGGACTCTGTCGCCTCGATGCGGAGCGCCTCTTGGTTTGCAGCGGAAAGCAGGTCCTCGCTCTCAAAGACGGTAAGACGACCCCTTTGCTGGCCGCTGACCTGGAAGCGCCGCGCGCTGTTTGTGTCGATGCAGATGGAAACGTGTATGTGTCGGATCTCGGGGCCAGCCAACAGATCAAGAAGTTCTCCCAGGCGGGCAAGCTCCTCTCCACCTGGGGAAGGCCGGGCGGCAAACCTGCGGACCTTGTTCCTTACGATCCCCTGGCTTTCGAAAAGGTCACCGGAATAACGGTGGGTCCGGACGGTAACTTATGGCTTGCCGAAGAAACCAAGGTGCCCAACCGCTTTGTCAAACTAACCACTTCCGGGCGCTGGCTTGAAGATTTCTGCGGACCGGTCGCCTATAACACCTTTGGTCCGGACCTGGATGCCCCGAACACCGTCTATTACAATACCGGCAAGCCCGATTCCCGCTTCATCCAAACGAGGAT
Source organism: Chthoniobacter sp. (assembly GCA_034667665.1). Taxonomy (GTDB): domain Bacteria; phylum Verrucomicrobiota; class Verrucomicrobiia; order Chthoniobacterales; family Chthoniobacteraceae; genus Chthoniobacter. The sequence continues at coordinate 33,878 of JAXDQW010000087.1, read as the reverse complement.
CGATTACGAGAAGTACGCTGCCAATCCGCTTGATCCGGCTGCATGCTGGCAAATCACGGCGATTCATGATCTCGCCCTGGGCGCCGACGGAAAGACACCCAACGAAGCGATCGCCGAAGTCGCCCGGAACGGCTACGGCCATGTTATTGTCTTCAGCGGCACCAATGGCAGGCGCTACCTCTTCCGGCCTTCGAAGGACAATCGGGGCTCCGCGCCGCCCGGCGCCGCACTATGGATCTGGGGGAAAGAGCGATGGGTCCCGGCCGCTTATCTGTCCCGCGACCAGGCTGGTTTGTCGTGGAGAGATGGAAACGGCGATGGGTTGATGCAGGATGACGAGCGATTCGGAGGCCTGCCGACGGCCACTTTTGCCTGGATAGACCGGGATCTCGTTTTGCACGGCTTCGATGGAACTCTGAGCCCAAAACAAATCAGTAAAGATGGCATTCCCGATTATCGGGAAGGAGCGTTCAAGTCCTATCTCGACGCGGGTCAACCGAGCTATCATGATGGCTGGACCTTTGTGTCACCCATGGCCGACGGCGCCGTTTATTATGCCGCCAATCCGGGTCCCGAGCGCCACCTTACGTTTTGGGATCGGGCCGCGGAGAATCGGCTGATCAAGATGCAAGGTGGCCGCGTGCAATGGGTCATTGGAGCGCACTCCGAGCGGGCCGACTTCGCCGAGTTCAGCACCGTCTCCGGGATCGCCGGGGTGGTGGACGACATGGTCATCGCGCACAACGTCGAGCCGGCAAACTATCTGGCCTTTACCACCGATGGACTAACTCTGGGCAATGTCATCGCCGATGAAACCGGGGAGCGCCCCAAGGTCGGTCCGATTTCGATCAACATCGAAAGCTTTACCGGGCTCTTCATCAAAGACATCCGGAGCGGGAAGCGCCTGCTGTTTTCCGTGTCCAGCGGGGATGACCGCATCTTGGAAGTCACCGGCCCCGGAGAGGTCGCGCGGTTCGCCGGCGAAGTCACGCTCGACACCTCTCTGCCCCTGCCATCCCGGGGAGATCGAGTGCAGATCCCTTATCAAAACTGGCGCGGCAACGTCATCCGAACCGCACAAATCGACGGACTCGACGCGGAGTGGCCGGCGGAAATCACGGGGCTTTCATTGGTTCACCGCGGCGCGGTGATCGGAGACATCCGCCTGCGCCGCGATGACGGCTCACTGCACATCCTCGCCAATCTGCTGGATTCCACCCCGTTTCAAGATGGCGAGGGCATCGAACTGCGCTTCGCGAAAGACAATGAAAGCGAGCAGACGGCGTTCTTCCTGCCGGCCAGTCAGCATCCCGACGGCAAGAGGGAGGCAAAAAACGACAAGGGTGGAGCTATCGTGCAAAGAGCCGGCACCAAAGCACCTGCGAAAGAAGTGCAGGTCGCCGTGGCTGCGCGCTGGAACGGGCTTGGGTATCGCCTCGAAGCGAAAATCCCGCTGACCTTGCTGCCGACCATTTCCGCTACCCGCGAGCGGCCGGTGCGACGGGCCGCGCCAAATGCGCGCACCGGGAAAATGGATGACATCGCAAAAGCGATCGCACCGGTAATCGATCTGCCGGGATCATTCTTCTTCGAAGCAGCCGCCTTGCGTGAGGAAGAAGGAACGTTGCAACGTCTGCCGTGGCCCTCCATCGCCGGAGGCGTCACGACCGCGCCGTAAGCTGGATCGAGCTGTCATCCGATTTGGGTGATGGTCAGTGGCGCAGCCGTCCCGGCTGCGAAAAGTCGGGCGGGCGTCCCGCCGGCCCAGTTCAGCCGGGACGGCTGTATCGCTCTCCGGCAGCCGGGACGGACTGAACCCTTGCGTTTCCTGGCACCACATGCTGCGTGCGGTGGTGCTCCCGACTGCGAAGCCGCTTCCACTCCATCGAAATCCCGCAAATTGAAGGTGGCTGCTGGCGAGCGCGCGGAAAGCGATATTCGCGTCCACGATGACGCGGCGCTGACTCATGCCCCCGCGGAGGCGGCGGGCGGAATGAACCGGTGCTGATTGCGCGCCCACCAATCGGCCTTCATCTCCTCGGCGATGGCGTCAGCCTCGGCGTCAGTCATGCTGTTGCCGGCGACTGCCGCCTCCAGACGCAAGCCGCGCAGAAGTTGCGCCAATCGCACGTCGCTCACTTCGGCACGCGGGATGTGCAGATGGACGGTGTCAGCCGTTGATTCGACGGAGATCATGGCATGGAGATTATGGCGAGCCCAGTCAGGTGTCCAATGCGGGTTGCGCACGGATGCGGACCTTCGATTGGGAAGTCATACGTCCAGATCTCCCAGGGAGCCATCACTCGCTCGCCTTTGCGCAGTGATCTTCAAAGGCGGCCCCAATCCCATCCTCATAGCACTTAAGGCAGCGCCGTAAGAGTAGATGAGAGCCGCCTCAGCGGGGCGAAAGAGGGTCCCGCTGCTGGCAGGTTCGGGATTCGAGCGCCTTGATCTCTGGTGCGCCGACAGCTCGGGCGAGCTACTTGGCGCCGAGCACCGCGTCCTTTGCCGACTTGGCGATCCGGAATTTCACCACCGTCTTCGCTGGAATCTTGATCGACGCGCCGGTGGCCGGGTTGCGTCCCATGCGGGCTTTGCGCTTCTGCTTCACCAGCTTCCCAATTCCGGGAAGGGTGAACTCGCCGTTCTTCTTTACTTCGCGCAAGGCGACCTCGGTGATCACCTCGAGGAAGAAGGCAGCAGTCTTTCGGTCGGTCTCGGTTTCTGCTGCGATGAGCTGAAGGAGGGCGGATTTAGTGAGTTTTTTGACGGCCATGGTCCGGGTGTTTTATCGATTTGGCCGCGCCCGGCAACAGGATTCTGATTCCGGCTCGCCGAGTCTCGACGAAACTCCGCAATCGTCTCCGCAGCCGGTTTCCGCAGAAGCCTCGCCTCGCGCCCTTTTTCCCAAGACGAAGCGGTGCAAATCCTGGGAGCGCTGGTCGGCGTCACCGGCGCAGATCGGCCGCGGATCGGCTGTGGATTTCCCGATCAAGGGACGCCCCCGGCCCGCGTTGACTTGCCCAACCCCCCTCCGGTATCTTCGCCCCTCTCGTGAAACACGTCGTCTTCGTTTGTACCGGCAACATCTGCCGCAGCCCCATGGCTGAGGCGCTGTTTCGTGCCGCCTTGAAGGGACGCAAGGATATCGAGGTCAGCTCCGCCGGCGTCTCCGCCGGGTGGGGCCAGCCCGCGAGCCAATACTCGGACGAAGTGCTCAAACCGTGGGGCCTCCATCTCGAGGATTTTCGCAGCCAGCCGCTGACCGAGGAGCTGGTGCAAAGCGCAACGCATCTCTTTGTCATGACGCGTCACCATCGGGAAACGGTCCAGATGTTCTTCCCCGAGGCGGCCGAGAAAACGTTCCTCGTTCGCGAATTCGACGAAGTCGGGCGGGCGGGCGACCCCGACATTCCCGATCCGATCGGCCTCAGCATTCAAGCCTACTTTGAGACGCGCGACCTGATTCAGCGCGCCATCCCGAGCATCCTCCATTACCTCGACCAGCCCGACGCCATGACGCCATCCGCCTCCGCCGCTCCCCCCGCCACCGCGAGCCGACCGCTTCGAATCGCCATCGCGGCCGACCACGGCGGCCTCGAAGTCAAGAAGGCGGTCCACGACTATCTCTCGAAGAAGGGCCTGGTGGTTTCGGATTTTGGCGCGTTTTCGCACGATTCGGTGGATTATCCGGACTTCGCCGAGACGGTGTGCCGCGACGTGATCGCGGAGCAGGCTGACTTCGGCGTGCTCGTCTGCAAGAGCGGCATCGGCATGAGCATCGCGGCCAATCGCTATCCGCAGATCCGGGCTTCGCTGGTCACCAATCCGGACGATGCGAAGGTGACCCGGCAGCACAACAACTCGAACGTGCTCGTGCTGGCGCAGAATCACGTCGGCCCGTCCCAGGTGGGCCCGATAGTCGAGGCGTTCCTGAACACCCAGTTCGAAGGAGGCCGGCACGAGCGCCGGGTCCAAAAACTCGATCAGCTCGGCACCTCGAACGCGGCCCACGCGATGCTCGCGGAAGCCGATCCCGCCATTTTTAAGGCGATCGAAGACGAACGGCAGCGGCAGTTCGAGCACATCGAGCTCATCGCCAGCGAGAACTTTACCAGCCGCGCGGTGATGGAAGCGCAGGGCTCGTGTCTGACGAACAAATACGCCGAGGGTTATCCGGGGCGGCGCTGGTATGGCGGCTGTGAGCACGTGGACGTGGTCGAGCAACTGGCGATCGATCGCGCCCGGCAGCTCTTCGGCGGCGATCATGTGAACGTCCAGCCGCACTCCGGGTCCCAGGCGAACACCGCGGTTTATTTTTCCGTGCTCCAGCCCGGCGACCGCATCCTGACCATGGATCTTTCGCACGGCGGCCATCTCACGCACGGCCACAAGGCGAATTTTTCGGGGCGTTTTTACGACGTGGTCCACTACGGCGTGAGCAGGATCGATGAGCGCATCGATTACGAGGCGCTCGCCTCTCAGGCGCTCGAAACCCGGCCGAAGATGATTACCGCCGGAGCCTCGGCTTATCCGCGGATCATCGATTTCCAGCGCATGCGCGAAATCGCCGATAGCGTCGGCGCCTGGCTCTTCGTGGACATGGCGCACATTGCCGGGCTGGTGGCCGCGGGCCTGCACCCGAATCCGGTCCCCCTGGCCGATTTCGTGACCACGACGACCCACAAGAGCTTGCGCGGACCGCGCGGCGGGATCATTATTTGCCAGGAGAAGTATGCGAAGGCCATCGACGGCCAGGTTTTCCCCGGCATCCAGGGTGGCCCGCTCGAGCATGTGATCGCGGCCAAGGCGGTCTGCTTCCACGAGGCCTTGCAACCATCGTTCAAGGACTATGCCGCGCAGGTGGTGAGCAATGCGAAGGCACTCGCCGCCAGCCTGAGCAAGAACGGCTACCGCATCACCAGCGGCGGCACCGACAACCATCTGATGCTGGTGGATCTGCGCCCCGCCGGGCTGAACGGCAAGCTGGCCCAGGAAACCCTCGATCAGGCCGGGATCACGGTGAACAAGAATGGCATCCCCTTTGATACCGAGAAGATCAGCCTCGGCGGCGGCATTCGCGTCGGCACTCCGGCCATGACCACCCGTGGGATGAAGGAGGAAGAGATGATGGAGATCGCCGACCTGATGCACGAAGCGCTGCAAAAGCGCGCGGATCCCGCTGCACTCCAGGCGGTCCGCGACAAGGTCCTCGCGCTCACTCGGCGCTACCCATTGCCGGGCTGATGTTTCCCTAGCTCGACGACGGGGGTCGTCTCTCGGCCTGGCTCCAGGCTAGCCTCAAAGCCGTTCGGAATTCCCGGCCAGGACGAGTCTGGAACCAGCAGCAGTTCTGCATTCCAAAGGCATTGTGCCTTCCAGCCCAGGGTGGCGAGGAACGGCGGTCGAACTTTGTGCGTGCAGCCGCAGAGCGGCTGTTTCGCATGTCCGACAGCCTCGTTAGCTAACTAAGCGTGGCGGTCGGTTACAAATGATTGCACGGCCCGGGCAACGACCTGCTGAACATCGGTAACGCGCTGGACGAAGAAAGACTCGCGACAGTCGTGACTCGCCTCAATACGAAGACGCGTGAATAGACCGCCGTCGAGCAGGTGAGCCGCGCTGACCACGCCGGGCTGCAAGCCAACGTCCGTGATGCGGCTGAGCGGCATGGAAGAGCCCTTGCAGCCGAATACTGCATCGACAACATGAGGCTCGAACGTGAGACGGCGATTGGTGAGGTAAAGTCGTCTGCCCACACGGCCTCGATTGGCCCCCACGAATTGCGGATGGACTCGTCAGAATCAAGGGTAGGTTCCGGGAACAGTTTCATGAGGGAATGTATTTCGAGATATGATTCAGCAATCGAGAGCGGGAGCTGCCATCTGCAGCCGGAATGCTACTGGCGGATGAGCGGCAACTGACTCATGCAACGCGTCCTGAGCAAGCGCTGCTGGAAGAACAGGGAGTGCCCCAACTGCGGTCACCTCTGGATTGGACTGCACTACGGCGAGGGCCTCGAGGCCTTAGCTAGAAGTTCTCCGAAAAGGGTCTTCGTCATGGAGCCGGCTATTCGGGTGAAGCCGCTCCGCGGCGAGTGGAACCCTTTTCGGAGAACCCCGATAAGGCATTGCCGTCATTTGGGAGACGCCTTGACGTAGATCTCCTTGGGAGCGGTCTCGAAATACTTGAACAGCGCCGGACAAAGCCAGCCCTCGATGCCTCGCTCTGCCCATGAATACCAGTTGCCTCCGTGCTCGGGACGGTTCCAATCGAAGCGCGGTGAAGCCGGGAAATGGTTGCGGCGAAAAGACGAGTTTGAAGCCAGTAGCTGCGTTCGCAATGTCCTCGGTGAGGATGTCGATGATGTCGTCAGCCCCGCTGACAAAAGGCTCCTGTCGCAAGCCAACGGCTGGGTCGTCGAAGACCCAAAACTCCTCGAATTTGTATGGCGCGATGGCAAAGAGTGAATTCATAATCGTTCGTTACTGGGAGGGGCGAGCCACGCCTAACGTTCAGAAGATGGGCTGTGGGGCGGAGAGGGCTGCATTTTTGCGGTTCATCCAAAACGGTAACCGCGTGAAGCTGTTTTTTCCGAGGAGATGTTACAGTTTACCCTACGCATTGTTCAACCGTGTTTGCAGGATAACACCGTTGTGAGGTGATATCCGAGAAAACCAACTTCCGATGCTTCAACTCTCCAACGAAATCGCGGTGGCGTACGATCGGCGGATGGAAAAGGCCGCGGTTCCAGAGATCGAACGCGGAAGTAAGTTCGGTTTAGCTGGATGTTCGCCAGAAACATGGCCATCGCCCCGTGAGCAAGCAAGCGCCTGGGGCTTGTGGTGGGCAGGATTTCGACACCGCCGCACGGCTCCTTGTAGAAGCTGATTTTCCGCACCTCGAAGAATGGTGGAGATTGCCGCCTGATCCACGATTCTCTGCAAAAGCGCCAGGATCCTGCTGCGCTCCCGGCGGCCCGCGACAAAGTCCTCACGCGCATCCCGGGGTAGCCATTTCCAGGCTGACATCCGTTGCAGCGAGGTGCGGCGGAGAGCCCGCCGGGACAGGACCGCACTCCCGGTGGGCGATCGAACCTGGACCGTCCCGAGCCAGGGCGGAATTCGAGAGTCAGCGTCCGCCTATCAATGCATCCATGTCCATTATTTACCTTGCCTTCGCGGGCGGCTGCTGGATTGCTGCTCGGCCTATGTTTAATCGGCATCAGGAGGTCGTTCCTGCCTTATCCGGCAGGATTTCACACGCTCACTGGGTGGTCGGCGCAGGGCTGTTCTCGCTCCTCACGTGGGCTGGAACGGTCCTCGGGGCAGCGGATCAAAAACCGCCGCCGCCGGGCGCAGCGGCTCTCTCCCAACCCGCGCCGCCGGGGGCCATCCCGCGCGGCGAGAATCACCGCGACGGATTCGACGCGGATCTCATGCACTTCACCGATCAAGGGAGCGGGTTCTTCCCGCTGACGGTGGTGCGAGCGCTGAAGGACTTCAATACCGGCGAGTTGTATCTCAAGAACCTGGAGCGGTTCGGACTCGTGCCGGCGGAAAAATCGGAGCGCAACCCGGATGGCTTCCCGGTCGGTATCGTCACCAATACGCTGAAGATGGAGTCGAGCGGCAGGACGATCAAAATGTTCGGGTTTACCTGCGCCGCCTGCCACACTTCCGATTTGCACTTTGGCGGCCAAACGCTCCGGGTCGATGGCGGCTCGGGTTTGTTTTACGTGGACCAACTCGGCGACCAGATCGGCAAGGCGCTCGAAAAAACGTTGGACGATCCGGAGGAGTTCTTCGCCTTCCTGGAGCGGCTGGTGGGACAACCCGAATTCGACGGCACGCTCAAGGAAGTCATTCTCAAGTTGGGGCGGCTGGAGAAAGATTCGCTCCTGCGCAAGGCGGCGGTGCGCCTGCTGCACGAGAAAGTCGCGGCGCTCGCTGAAACCAAGGCCTTGTTGGGTTCCCTCAAGGACAAGGCAGAGGCGGCGGCGCCCAAGGGAAGGCTGGACCTGCGGCAGCGCGTTGAGGAGCGGATCAAACAGGATGCGGAGCAATTTCTCGGCAACATCGTGCCGCAACTCCGGGTGGTGCTGGGCGAGCTCGATGAGGTCAAGAATCGCGTCGCTTTCCTGAAAATCCGCGGCTGGCTTTCGAAGCCGGGTCACCGGCTGGCCGGCGGCTTCGGGCGGGCGGACGACTTCGGCACCGCGCGGGTCGAGCTTTACGGGGCCCAGGACGAGCGCAACATGGTCGCGGTCAACGCGCCGGTGAGCACCCCGCCGATCTGGAACATCGATCGCTACGCCTGGTTGCACTGGAACGCGAACACGAACTCGGTCATTCAGCGGAGCATCGGCGAGTCGATTGGCGTCGGCGCGCCCAAGGACTCGGTGAACATCGTCAATCAGATGAAGATCGAGCAGCAAGTGCACAAGCTGACCGCCCCGGTGTGGCCCGACTTTTTCGGAAAGCCCGACGCCGCGAAAGTCGCGCGGGGCCGCGAGCTCTACAACAGCCACTGCGCCGCTTGCCATAACCCGAACAAGCTCGACGAGAAGGGCTTGGTCGTCTTCCGGCTTTTTACGCCGGAGGAAATTGGCACCGATCCGAATGACGCGGTCAACTTCGATCGCCCGGTCTTCAATGGCACGGCGCCGGAAGCCAGTTTTGCCCAGTCGATCGCGTCGCTCCTGACGGACTTGCAGCAGAAAGCCAAGGCCGTCATGTCGCCCGAGGATCGCGCGCTCATGGACGAACTGGAGAAGAAGCAGACTCCGGTGAAGTGGCGCGACACGATGAAAGAAATCGGGCGGGCTTACCCCGCGAAACCGCTCGAAGGGATTTGGGCGACGGCTCCGTTTCTGCACAACGGTTCGGTTCCGACGCTCTATCATTTGCTGCGGCCGGAGCTCCGGCCGGACTCGTTTCCGGTCGGGCACAAGGATTTCGATCCGGAGCACGTCGGCTTTGAAACCCGGCCGGAGAAAATCCACCTCGCCCCGGGGCAGGAGCGGTGGGAGTTCGACACCACGCTGAGCGGCAATCGGAACACCGGTCACGAATACGGAGCGGAGCTGTCGGAAGAAGACTGCCTGGCCTTGATCGAATATCTCAAAGTGCACCGCGACGTCTGGCCGGTGCCGCACGCCGCGTATCTCGAAGAGCACGCCGACGATGCCCATTGGTTTACCAACGCCTCCAATGGTTTCAGCGGCGTGCCGCTGATCCTGCTGCGCTCGCTGCCCGACTTGGCGCCGGAAATCTGGGGCAAGCCCGAGGAGCAGTTTTCGCGGTTCGGCTACCTGCCGAATACCAAAGGTCCGTTGCCGCTCGGCCTCTCGTGGGATTCGATGGATCCGGCGCATCCTCCGCAGCCGCTGCACCCGGTGGCGCTGACCTGTGGCGCCTGCCACGTCGGGCGCGTCCGGCTCGATGACGGAAGCTTCCGCCAGTTGGTCGGCGCGCCGAACACGCAGTTCGACGTGCGCCGATGGCGCCGCGCATTCGAGGAGACCGTCCACCAGCATCTGGCCACGCCCGAGGCGATCGAGAAAGCCGCCGCGCGCTGGAAGGAATCGGTGGCTGCCAAACCGCCGAATTATTTTTACCGCAATACCGGCGGAGTCACGGACGCGACGGAGGCCGGCGAGCGCCAGGCCGTGGCGGCCAAAGCGGTCGAGATTCTGACCGCCTTCGCGGGCCGCATCCGCTTGGGTGAGCTGGCGACCGACCAGCAAAAGACGCTCAGCTATCGCCAGCCCAGCCCGGCCGAGCTGGCGGCCGGGCACAAGCCGCCCCCGCCGCTCGACGGGGGCAGCACCGGCCAGTCGGACGGCAGCGGCGATCTCATCCCCCGCCTCCTCCTGCTCGACAGCGTAACGGCGGTCGGGCCGGCGGAAACTTTCAAGACTTTCATGGCGACGCCGCACGAAGCGATGCCCCGGGATCTCGCCACGGTGACGGATATTCTGAGCACCTGGCAGCTCGCGTCGCGCGGTGTGGCGCAAGTGGACGGCAGCGTAAAATCGCCCTTTTTCCGGAATATCGCCGCGAGTCTCGCCGTCGCGGGCGACCCGAAAATGGTGAACACCGCGAACGCGGAGATCACGGCCCGGTTCATCGGGCATCTGCCGCCGCCCCCGTATCCGTTTGCGATCGATGGGGTCCGCGCCGAGCGCGGCGAGAAATTGTTCTGGGAGCACTGCAGCGCCTGTCACCAGCGCTGGAACGACACGGTTTACAAGACCGATCTCATCGGCACCGATCCCAACCGTTCGCGGGTGCTGAATGCCCCGGCGCTGGCGCTCTTTCTCCGGCATTTCGTGGCCAGCGTGCCGCCCGATTACGAGATCACCGACTCCGACGGCGCCAGGATCAAGCCGCGCGAGTTGCCCGCCGACTCGATCCTTTTCGACCGGACTCAGCCCGCCAACCAAGGCTACGTCACCAACGCCCTCGAAGGCGTCTGGGCGCGCGCTCCCTATCTCCACAATGGCGCCGTCCCCACCCTTTACCATCTGCTCGTCCCGGCGGAACGGCCGGCCAAATTCGCGCGTGGGTCCGCGAGTTACGATCCCGTCAAAGTCGGATTCCAATGGGAGATCGCCAAGCTCGACGCCCTCCGCGCGGTCGATTCGACAGTCACCCCTTACGATACCGGGTGGGACAGCGCTTCGCGGCTCGGACACGATACCAATCTGACCATCGACGCCCACGGCGGCATTGTGCGCCGCGGCTGGGACGGCGCCCCGCGCGAAGGCGAGCGGCGTGTGCGGCTCGACTGGAGCGGCGCGGAGAACCAGGACTCGCTCCGCGATTTGCTCGAATACCTCAAAACACTCTAAAGCCTGCCCGCGTCTCGCTTATGTCGCACAGCTTGGAAGCGCTCACCGCAGGAATGGATGCTGATTTTCAGCAGATCATTGCGCAATTGCAGGGGATGTTCGCTCATGCCGCCGGGAAGGTGCACGGGCGGCCGACGCACACGTATGGCGTGGGCGCGCGCGGCGAGGCGCGGATCGTGGTGCCGATCGAGTTCCCGGAAAACGACTTTTTCATCCCGGGAAAAACCTATCCGGTCCTCCTCCGGCATTCTACGCCGGGGGGGCGGAGCGACAACCGGGCGCGGGATGGCGCCTCGGCATCGGTGAAGTTCTGCGACGAGCAAGCCGACCCTTCCGCGCAGGGCCTCCAGAACATTCTGATGAATACCGCCCGATCTCTTTTCGTGCGGACGGCACGGACGTTTTTTAAGTTGGTCACAACTCCGAACGAAGAGCGCGTGGAGAAGCTACTGGAGCCGAAAATCCTCGACGACGCCATCCTTGCGGAAGCCTTCCGCAGCGGCGGTTCGTTCACCGAGTATTATTTCCATTCCCAAATCTGCTACGAGCTCACCGATCGCTCCGGCGCGATGTCGTATCTTCGCTTCCGGCTGGTGCCGGGCGACCGCGGGCCGGAACGCGGCCAGTTGCCCACCTCGTGGCAGCCGAAGGGAGTCACCTGTTTCCCGCCGTTCGAAGGCGACCCGCGCTCGGAGAGCTACCTCAGACAGGATTTTCTGAGCCGGTTTCAGTATGGCGGAATTCGCTATTTCTTGCAGGGGCAACTGCGCCCGGGGAACGACAAAGACGCCGTCGATTGCACCCAGGTCTGGGATCCGGAACGCTACCCGTGGACGGACCTCGCGGAGATCCACCTCACCGAAGCGCTGACGCCCGACGAGCTCGACGTCCTCGCCTTTGATGTCAATTGGACGCACCCGTGCATCGCGCTTCCACTGGCGACGAGCGGTCTCTGGGAGGGACTGCAGGCCGACAATCCTGCTTCGCTCGGTCACGCTCGCGCACTGGTCTATCAAGCGGCGCGCAAAGCCCGAGCCGAGTCATCCCTTCCGCACGCCAGCTAGATCCTGCCCATCGTCTCCACTCTTATGCCCGATTCCACCAGTCCCATGCCCTCCGAGCTTCTTGAAATTGGTAAAGAATACCCGCCATCCGACGAAGCGGCTTTCATGGAGCAGCTCCGCGCGCTCCATCTGAAGGTTCACCGCGTCCAGCCCGGGCCGGAGCACCGCGGTGAGCATCCCAAGCAACACGCTGGCCTCTGGGCGACCTTTGCCGTGGAAAAGGATCTTGCCCCGGAGTTGCGCGTCGGGCTTTTTGCGGAGCCGCGGACGTTCACCGCGCTCGTTCGCTTCTCGAATGGCCGGGCCTTCGACGATACCAAACCTGACGTCCGGGGCATGGCGACCAAGGTCCTCGTTCCGCAGGAGGGCGGCCTCCCGTTGCAGCAGGATTTCCTGACTGCCGATCATCCCGTCTTTTTCGCGCGCAATGTGCGCCACGCCTTCGAGTTTCTGGCCGCGACGGCCTCCGGCACGCCGTCGGCCCAGCTCGCCATGTCCACGCATCCAAAGCTCGTCGGGTTTACCAAGCCCGCCACCTCCAGTCTGCTCGCGATGCGGTATTGGAGTCAGACGCCTTACGCTTTCGGCACGGGCGCGGTGAAATACCATCTGCGGCCAGCCGCCGACACCGCGCCGGCGATTCCCCTGAGCCAATCGCCGGACTTCCTGCGGGAAGCGTTGGTCGAGCAGCTCACGTTGCAGAAACAGCCGGCCCAGTTTGATTTTTGCGTCCAGCGCCAGACCGACGCCGCAGCAATGCCGGTCGAGGATCCGACCGTGGAATGGAGCTCGGAGCCAACCCGGCTCGCGACCCTCACCATCTATCCGCAACGTTTCGATTCCCCCGAGCAGATGCACTTCGTTGAGAACCTCTCCTGGAGCCCCTGGAATGCCCTCCCCCAGCATGTGCCCCTCGGCGGAATCAACCGGGTGCGCCGCTTGGTCTATCAGGAAAGCTCCGCCCTGCGGCACGATGCCACCGGCACGCCCCCAGCGGCGCCCACGGGGCGGGAGTCTTTCTGAAATCAAGGAGCGCGGACTGGTTGCCGGACGCTCTCGAGATGGCGGATGGAATCTGGCGCTACCATGACGAATGCTCACTTGCGCCTGCAGTTGGCAAAGACCTCGCGGTCATCGGAGCACTGGGGCGATACCGACGACGACAACCCTCTCAACAGCAAACGCTGGATCGGCCCTTTGGGTAAGTCGCACCGACGAATCAAACCTAGACTCGATCTGATCGACGGACGAAGCTTCGCCGCCCCATCATCATGGCCACGACTCTTCGTCCCGTCTCCTGGCAGCGCATGAGCGACGCGGTCGAGAACGTCCGTCGCCGCCTGCTCCGTTCGGCGGCAGCACTTGCCGCGGCCGGCGTGCCCTATGCCGTGGTCGGTGGGAACGCGGTGGCCGCCTGGGTTTCGCGCGCCGACGAATCGGCGGTGCGCAACACCCGCGACGTGGATCTTCTCCTGCGTCGCGAAGACCTTGCCGGTGCGACTGCTGCGCTCGAAAAGGCGGGCTTTCATCACCGGCGAGTGGCCTCGCTCGGACGCGCAGGAGCGATGGACGTTTTCCTCGAAACGCCCCAAGGCAAAGTAGGCGACGCCGTGCATATCGTCTTCGCGGAGGAAAAGACGCTACCGGATCAACCCGAGCCGAACGCCCGCATTGACGAAAGCGAAGATGCCGGCAGCTTCCGCCTGGTCTCTCTCGAAGCTCTCGTGCGCATGAAGCTCAGCGCCTTCCGCGATAAGGACCGCGTCCACCTGCGCGACTTGGTTTCGGTCGGCTTGATCGATGCCTCGTGGTCCCCACGCTTCCCGACTCAACTGCGCTCGCGTTTTGAGCAGATCCTGGCCACCCCTGAGGGATGATTCACTCACTTCCCTGCCACACTTCTAGTTCGCCGGGATGCCCATTACTTTGGATTTGGAGGTCGAACGGGAGAGCCGCAAGTGATCGCGACAGTTGCCGAAGTGCCAAAGCGAACTGTGTTGATGCCACCCAACTTCATTCCGGCATTTTGCACTTGTTCTTGAATTCAAAGTCAGCCAGTAAGTCCGCGGAGGAACCGCCACCCACTTTGGGCTTATGCCAGACTTGAATTCAAACGCCAGTCGCCCGATGCCGCGAGCCGATACCGGTTCGGGGTTTCTAGATTGGTTAAGTGATACGTCGATGTTCCTTTTGCAGATGGAACGACGCATCGATCCCTGGATTCGGCCGGCGTTCGACGCCTTGTTACGCGACCCGCTGACGCGTCTGACCACGGCTCTGATCAATCTTCAGCGCAAGGACGAAGGCTTCAAAATCGCCGAGGAAAGGCCGCTTCCAGATGAAGCAGCGTTTCTCGAGTCGATCATCGAAAGCTTTACGAAGCAGATGCACGGATTGTGGAAGCCGGGAGGATACGAGAGGGGAGGAAATACCAAAACGCAGGGGATTCTCCGCGGCGAGTTTATCGTTCACGACAATCTTCCTCCGGAGTTTCGGCACGGGATTTACGCTCAGCCGCAGACGTTCCGCGCCTGGGTGCGGTTTTCCGGTCCGGGTCCTTACATTACTCCAGACATCGATGATGTGGGTTTCATGAGTATCAGCATCAAGCTGATGGGGGTGCCGGGGCCGAAGTTAATGGAGGAGGAGAAGTTCACGCTGGATATGTTCGGCGTTTCCACTCCGACCTTCGTGACGCCAGACATCAAGGCGAATGCGCACCTGCAGCTCTGGAGCGTGAAAAACGCGCAACTCTATCATTTCTTCAATTTTCAGCAGCCGCACATCCTGGACTCCATCATGCAGGGACTGTGGATCAAGACGCAGAGCAGCCCGTTGGAAGCCCCCTATTTTAGCTGCGTGCCCTACTTGTTGGGAGAAGGTCAGGCAATGCAATACTCCGTCTGGCCCAAGACGAAGAAACGAACGCCCATTCCGCGGCTGCCTTTTCGTCCGCCCGACGACTATTTGCGCAGCGCCATGGCCGCGGCCTTGGCGGAAGGCGATGTGGAGTTGGACATCCGCTTGCAGCGTCAAACTGATCCGCACCGGATGCCGATCGAGAACAATGCGGTGCTCTGGCCGGAGAATCTTTCGCCTCGAGTTTCGGTGGCCACGCTGCGGCTTCCCAAACAAAAGTTCGACTCTCCGGCGCAGTTGGAGTTCGCCAAGAAGCTCTCCTACAATCCGTGGCATACCATCGCGGAGCATCGCCCGCTGGGTAATCAAAGCCGGGCCCGGCACCGGATGTATCTGGAATTATCGAAGCTGCGGCACACGATGAACAAGGTGCCCCACTTCGAACCGACGGGCGACGAGGTCTTCGAGTAAGCGCGCCATGACGCCGCAGTCGAGCTTCATGGTCCTGGCGACGGTAACTCCGGCGCGGGAGGCGGAACTCCGCGGATTGCTCGATTCGATGAACGACGCGCCTGGGCGGGTGAACGCGAACAACGCGGTGATCCCGTTCAGCCAGTTAGACACGCTGCATTTCGCGCGGTTGCTCATTCTTGAAGACAAGACGATCGGAGACGTGAGCGTCCATGGTTTGCCGACGCGCACCTATCCGCTCTATCTCGCTTTCCTCGGCGACATGGATGGCGATGAAGACACATTCCTGGACGAGCTGGCGAGGCGTGCGTCCGATGGCTTGCGCCGACTCTTTTCCTGCTGCGAAGGATTCACGCCCGACAGTGATCTCCTGGGTTGGATGCAGCATCACCGCCGGCCGGCGATTGCGACTTTTGTCAACTGGCGCGGGCGCACGGTGCGTCGCGTGCGCGAAGAGGCGGCTCTGAGAGCCGCGCTCGACGGCTACATCGCGAGCAATGCGTCCTCGCTCCAGGGCCTGGCTCCGCGGGAGCTTCACGCAAAGTTAAGCCAGTTTGTCGAAGGGGAGAAATCCTCGGGACGCCTCACGCTATCCGCCGAGAGCCCCACTCCGATTGGGTGGTGGATCACCAACGCGCTGTATCTGGTCGGCGCCCCGCTGCTGCTCGTGCTGGCCTCGCCGCTCCTGCTGCTGGCGCCACTTTATTTCCTACGCCTGCGCTACCTGGAGAAGACGGATGCCGAAGTGTGCCCCAGTGTGGATCAGGCGTACTCCGAGCAATTGGGGTTGGCGGAAGACCACGATGTAACGAATCAGTTCAGCGCGCTGGGCAGCCGGAAGCCTGGGTTCGTGCGACTGCTGACGCTGACCGGTGTGCTCAGCGTGGTGAATTATGCGGCGCGGCATGTGACCCGGCCCGGGCACCTGGGCCGCATTCGGACGATCCACTTCGCCCGCTGGGTGTTCCTTGATGACAAAAATCGGATGGTGTTTTTCAGCAACTACGACGGCAGCGTTGAGGCTTACATGGACGATTTCATTAACAAGACGGGCTTCGGTCTGAACGCTTCTTTCAGCAGCGCCATCGGTTATCCCAGAACCAGGTGGCTCCTCTTTGATGGATGTGCCGACGAACGCAAATACAAGGAATACATCCGCCGCCATACCATCCCGACGCAAGTCTGGTACAAGGCCTATCCGGGTTTGACGGTCGTCGATTTGGAAAAGAACAGTCGTCTCCGCCAGGGGTTCGAGAAATCTTCGATGAACGATGAAGAGGCCCGCGAATGGGTGGCGTTGCTATGACCCCAAGCGAAGTCGATTACCGGGATGTGCAGGGGTTGGTTTGTTTTGGTTACAAGCGGATGACGATCGCTTCTTATGCGCTCGTGCGGGTGAAGAACCGGGAAGCGGCGCGCGCCTGGTTGCGCTCTGCCCCGGTCAGCAACGCCGAAAAAATAGAACCACCGGCGCTGCCACCGACTACGGCCTTGCAGGTGGCTTTCACGGCCCCCGGCCTCCGAGCGCTGGGCGTGTCCGAGTCCATCATCGCGGGCTTTTCGCACGAATTCCAGGCCGGCATGGCGCAGGAGAGTCGTGCGCGCCAGTTGGGAGATGTGGAGGGCAATGCACCGAAATACTGGGACTGGGGCGGTCCGGCCAACGAACCCCACGCCTTGGTGATGTTTTTTGCCGAGCCCGGTGGCTTCGATCCCTTCGTGCAAAGCCTGACCGGCGCCCAATGGGGTGACGCTTTCGAGGAGCCGCACTGGCTTCCGACCGAGAATCTGGACGGATTCGAACCCTTCGGTTTCACCGACGGCATTAGCCAGCCAAAGATCGATTGGGAGCAGGAGCGCGATCCGACGAGCCCTCAACTCGACTACACCAACGTGTCAGCGCTCGGTGAGTTTCTCCTCGGCTATCGCAACGAATACGGAAAGTTTACCGATCGGCCCCTGTTGAAAGCCGACGAGACGAGCGCGGATTTGCTCGCCGCAGAAGACGAACCGGAGAAGAAGGACCTCGGCCGGAATGGGACCTATCTCGTGCTGCGGCAACTGGAACAGGATGTCCGGAAATTTTGGCAGTTCATCCATCGGCAAGCAGGTGGCAATCCTGGGGAGGCTGACAAACTGGCCGCGGCGATGGTCGGTCGGACGATCCAGGGCGATCCACTGGTGCCGATTCAGAAAGAGTCCATTCAGGGAATCGAGAAGGAGGAGGAGATTCGCCAGAATCAGTTCACGTTCGACAGCGATCCGGCGGGCGCGCGATGCCCCTTCGGTGCGCATGTCCGTCGGGCAAATCCCCGCAATACGGACTTCCCCGCGAGGCCCACCAGCCTCTTGAAGAAAATCATCATCATGCTCGGTTTCGGCCCCAAGGGCTTCCGAGACGATCTGATGTCGTCGGTTCGCTTCCACCGCATTCTGCGGCGCGGGCGCGAATACGGCAGCGAACTAAAGCCGGAGGACGCGCTTGCGCCGGCCCCGCCGGACGATCCGAAACGCGGCCTGCACTTCATCTGCCTCAATGCCAACATTTCGCGCCAGTTCGAGTTCCTGCAGAATGCGTGGATCGCGAGCACGAAATTCTCGGGCTTAACGGGAGAGAGTGATCCCTTGCTCGGCAATCGCCACGCGATCCCGGGTTGCCCGGTGACCAGCGATTTCAATCTGCAGGCAGACGGCGGCTTGCGGCGACGGGTGACGGGACTGCCCCAGTTCGTCACCGTGCGGGGCGGGGCCTATTTCTTTCTTCCGAGTCTGCGGGCCTTGCGCTACCTCGCCGGTGCCGGAGACGCACCGGCCTAGCGCGCCATTCTGAGGGTCGGCGATTCGCCCGGAATTGGCTCTTGCAGCGAGACCCTAGAACTTCAGGGCGAAATGGATCAGCTTCTTCTTCCCCAAATAGACGATGCCCAGGTAGATGCCAGGAGCAACCTCGCGGATCTCATCCCGAATCGACTTCGCAAGCAGTGAGGTCTTCGAGTAGTCGAGAATGATGGCTTCGTTCTTATCGAACCAGCTCTTGTCCTTATAGACTTTGGCAATAATCGCTTTGTGGCCAAGCGGCAGGATCCTGTTTTTCAACTCACCATTGGCTGAGTCGAAGACTTTGCCCTTCCAGGCAAAGATATGCAGGAACATCGCGATCTCGTCGGAAACCGCGGAACCCGGGGCAATGATCGCCGTGCCTTCGCCCTCACCGTCAGGGATCGCGCCGGCGGGGCTTTGGCGGAAGATCTCGTCGAGCTCCTCAGCGGACATTCTTAGGAATTCTTTCGGATTGCGGATGGCTTTGGCGGTAGGCATGGGATGGAGGTTATGAGTTGGGAGTGATGAGGCGGGGTGCTCCGACGCTACTGGCGGCTCAGCTAAGTTAGAGCGTCTTGAGGTATTCGATCAGCGCGAGTTTGTCGGCGTCGGCTAGCTCGCTGCCGAAGGTGTGACCATGGTCCACGATGAGATCCGGGCATTTACTCACTTTGAAGAGCGCCGGGGCGATCTCCTTTTTCATTTCTGCCTTGGCCGCGGGGGCATCGAGTCCTTCCAGTTTAATCTTCGCCAAAGTCACCTTCACCTTGATCAATAAGTCGGCAAACTCGTGAAGTTTCGAGGGATCAGGATCAGGGTTGACGTTGGCAAGCAGGTTGATCGGCGTCCCCTCCGGAATGTGGCCGATCCGGAAGAATTCCGTGCCATCCGGGTCCTTCTCGATATGACCCGCGCGGCGCAGCACATCGACCACTTTGGGGGGCAGTCGGGAGGCCTGGAGCTGGATCCCACAGTCCCGGCTGGTGCGCCAGATGGATTCCTTGCCCTTGCGCTTCTCCGGCCAGAGCAGCTTCTGCACGGCGTCGTCGAAGGCCTTCATTCGACCGGCCACGGACGGATTTGGTTCAGCCGGCTCCTCGCCGAGCATGTTGTTGTGCAGGAATGGGGCGGACGACCAGATGCTAATCAACGACGGCGTGCGATAGTAACCGGGGCCGCCGCCGGGCACTTTGAAATCCTCATCCTTTTCCGTGTAGGGATTCCAGACCTGGATGGTGCCAACCGACTTGAGTTCCTTGTAAGTCTGCGAGGAAAAGTTATCCCAAATGTGCCCGGCCATGGCATTCGTTCCGCAGGCGCGGCCGGCATTGGTCTTGATTCGGGTAATGGGATAACGTTTCTCGTCGGAGAAGAAGTTATCCTTGCGAAAGTCGGTCGTGAGGATCTGCTCCGTGAACCACTCCACCTCGTCCTTGCCGGCCGGTGGCCGCTTGCTGGAGTGGCAGGTGGCGCAGTTCTCGGCGAAGACCGTCTTTCCGCGTTTCATGACCTCCGCGTCCTCGGTAATATACTTCTTCCCGACCGCCTCGCCTTTCTCCATTGCATCTTCAAGGTGGTAAGGTTCGAGCCGGCGGAAGAAGGCCGCGACGTTCGGCACCTTCTGCTCAGTGGCGAGCCAGAACGTGGAATTCTTGCGCGCAGTGGCGATGTCGAAGGGTTCCTGCGGAATGAGGCCAATCAGGGCGTTGTGCCTTTGCAGCCACTGCTGATGATGCATCCCGATATTGACATAGACGCGGATCGTTGCGCCGGGGATTCCGATCGAGTCCGCGCCGTCTTTCAGGATATGCGCCACGAGCGTTTTTGGTTTGGTGAACTGGGCCAGGGCCAGCGAGCCGCCAGCCAGTTCCTCTTCAACCTGGAGCTTTTCGCGCACGCCGAGCAGGAAGATGGGGTTGATCGCGTTCGGGTTATTGATGTTGTCGGTCGCGATGCGCGAAGTATCCGAGGTGCCCCGCGGCTGAGTCTTGAGCATTTCGCAGAAGAACCCGCCCTCCCGCACATTTGGCGCGAAGGTGGCGCCTTCCTTGATGTATTGATTGCCGATCGCCGATGCCAGGTTCTCATACTTCGGCTCGTTGGGATTCTCGGGGGGGGAGCATGGGTGGTAGGCGATGTGGCACGAGCCACACGAAACACCTACCCGATAAGGTCGGATCAGATCCTTCCCGACGGCAAAGTCAGGGTCTTCGTAAAACTTCTTCGCCTCACCCGTCGCGGGATCGAGATGCTTCTTCCACTCTTCCACCGCCGCCCCTTTGAAGTCAGGATTGTCAAATAGTCGGAAGCCCATCAATCCCGTCGGGCGCCCGAAGACTGCGGGATCGATCCCGGCTGGTTCGGTCCCCTCATCGATCCAAAGCCCATACTTGTCCGGCTTTGCCGCCTTCTTAAAGCCTGGCTGATTGATCAATCCATACTTGTTCAGCCGCACCTCGCGGTCGCGCGAGTCGATGGTCTTGAGCAGATCGAAGAGCCCGAACCCCTCGCGCGCCATCTTATCCCAAAACTGCTCATCACCCCCGCACCAAAGGTTCCACGTATTGCGCCCCTTGACTTCGTCCTCGGTTAGTTTGACTCCGCCGTCCATGCCCGGAAACACATCCGTCGCCAGGTCCGCAAACGCCTCGGGTGGCCGCCCATCGGCCTTATCTTCCAGCGTGTCGGTGGTAATGATGGGCTTGACGATGGATTTCTCTTTGCAGCCAGCCAGATGGAACATCAGCAACAGTCCGCAGGCGCCGATCATCGCGTGTAGGGATTTCATTCATTCTCCTCCGAAACGGTTAGGTGGGTTGATCCGGTTCACAGCCTCCCAAGGTTTCCTGAGAGTCGATTGAGGCATTACGATAATCGTCGGAGCACTGGCAATCAGTTTCTTCCGGCCCCGGCCGCGCGATCCATGGAAACCCTGCGCGGCTTAGGCGGCAGCTTCCTCGGGGACCAGTTTCGCCAGTTCATCCACCAGCCCCGGCACGCTGAGGTTCTCCGCGAGGCCGTCGTAGTTGAGCAGGACCCGGTGGCCGAGCACTTCGGGTGCGAAGTGGCGCACGTCTTCGAAGGCGACGTGCGCCCGCCCATCGGCCAGCGCGCGGACCCGGGCGGCGCGGATGAGCGCCTGCACCGCACGCGGGCTGGCGCCCCATTTGACGAAGCGCCGCACCGACTCGCCGGACTCCGCGGCATTCGGATGCGTGGCCAGCACCAGCCGCACGGCGAAGTCGCGCACGGGATCCGCGACCACCACTTTCTCCAGGACCGCGCGCAGTTCCATAATGCGGGGGCCGTCCATGATCTTGTCCACGTCGCGCCCGCCGCCGAGGGTGGTGCGCCGCACCACCTCGTTGAGCTCCGCGCGATTGAGGAAGGGCACGTTGAGCTTGAACATGAAGCGGTCGAGCTGCGCTTCGGGCAGCGGGTAAGTGCCCTCCTGTTCGAGCGGATTCTGCGTGGCCAGGACGAAGAATGGCTGCGTGAGCACGTGGGTGGTCCCCGCCGCGGTGACGCTGCCTTCCTGCATCGTCTCGAGCAGCGCGGATTGGGTCTTCGGCGTGGCGCGGTTGATTTCGTCCGCGAGCAGGAGCTGCGTGAAGATCGGTCCGCGGCGGAACTCGAACTGGTAACGTCCATCCGGACCGGTAGTCATCACGTTGGTGCCCACGATGTCCGCCGGCATGAGATCCGGCGTGAACTGGATGCGGCGAAAATCGAGGTGCAGGGCGCGGGAGAGCGTCTTGACCAGTTCGGTCTTGCCGAGGCCGGGCACGCCTTCGAGCAGCACATTGCCGCCGGCGATCACCGCGGTGAGCACCCCCTCGACCACCCGCTGCTGGCCCACGATCACCTGTCCGATGGTCTCGCGGAGTTGCTGGAAATCATCCCGAAAGCGCTGGGCTTCGGCCTGGAGTTGGGCTGGGTCGCTCATTAGATTAGTGGGAAACCGCGGCACTGCGCCGGCCGCTGCGTGAACAGACATAGCGGGTGTTGCGGCGCGCGGCCAGCCCCCCTTGGGGAAGTGTGGAAACTGAGAGACGGACCAACCGGAGGAGTCGCAGAACGAAACCAAATGAACCAAATAGCGCCGTGCTGGCTTGCCGCCGCTTCGGGACGTCCGAGCGAAGACAGCTACAAATCGGCCGGGTGCCGGGCCACAAAACCTCGCGGATCGCGCGTCCAATCCCGCCAGCGCGGGCCTTCATCGTCGCGGTGGCCCGTGGTATCGAGGCGCAATCCGCAGACCACCGCGAAAACGTGCCCGGACCGCGCATACACCGTGATCCACTTGCCGCGACCGGCTTCGCCCCAGCACTGGAGCGCCTTGGAAGGGGTGGGCCGTTCGAGCAGGCCTGCCGCGTGGAGGAGGAAGGAGACCGTGCCGGAGCAATCGTAGCCGCGGTCGGTGAAAGTGCCGTGGCCGCCGCCCCAGCGATACGGCATTTTGCGGATCGTATTCACGGCCCAGATCGCGTTCTTCACTTCCTGGGGCGCGCTGGCCGGAGCGTAAGCGATGCCCTTTTTGAGAACCGCAAGCTTGCCGGGGACCGTGGGGCAATCCGCGGCGTGGCCAAACCCCGCGCCAGCGAGGAAAAAAAGGAAGGCGAGAGTGGATCGGAACATTAACAATAGGGATGGGGCGCGAAAAAAGAGCGGGACCTGTAACCCGATTCAGCATTTTGGCAATGCAAAATCCGCGCCGTGCGGGAATCATGCGCGCCGCCGGTGCCCGCGCCGGCTCACCATGAGCGACCTTTTCAATCCACCTGCCATCACTGAGTTTGATCTGCGCCACGGAGATTGCCTCGCCGGCATGGCCGCCCTCCCCGCGGATTCCGTCGATGTGGTCGTGACCTCGCCGCCCTACAATCTGGACATCGCCTACTCCTCGTACCCCGACGACACGCCGCGCGAGGAATACCTCGACTGGTGCTACTGCTGGGCCGCCGAAGTGCAACGCGTGCTCAAGCCGGACGGCTCCTTTTTCCTCAACGTGGGCGCCTCGCCGGCGAATCCGCTGCTCCCGCACGAGCTGGTGCTCAAGCTCCAGCCACTGTTCAAGCTTCAGAACACTCTCCACTGGATCAAGTCGATCACGGTGAAGCCGCGCCGCGAGCCCGAGCTGAGCGTGGGGCATTTCAAGCCGATCAACTCGAAACGTTACCTGACCGACTGCCACGAATTCGTCTTTCACCTGACCCGGAGCGGCAATATCCCCCTCGATCGCCTCGGAGTGGGCGTCGAGTATTCCGACAAGAGCAACATCGCGCGCTGGGGGCACACCGGAGGCCAGGATCGGCGTTGCCGCGGCAACAATTGGTTCATTCCCTACGATACGATTCAACGCCGCGACAGCGATCGCCCGCATCCCGCCACGTTCCCGGCCCAGCTCGCGGAATGGTGCCTGCGCCTCCACGGCCTGCGCCCCAACCTCGTGATGCTCGATCCTTTCCTGGGCCTCGGTCACGCCGCGACAGCCGCTGCCACGTGTGAAGTTCGAAAGTTTATCGGCTTCGAAATCGACGCCGAGTATCTGACGGAAGCACGGGCGCGGCTCGCCGGAGACGAATGACGAGGTCTGAAACTGTGGCAGGTAAGGTTTTCCTGAATTCCGCTCCGTTGATCCGGACTTCGGCTTCCGGATTTCGAACATCCTGGTGATGGCTGCTTTCATCCTTCGCCGCTTCGCTTCGCTCCTTGTGGTGCTGCTGTGCGTCGTCGCAATCACCTTCGTCCTTTCTCGCATGGCGAAGGGCGGGCCGTTCACCCGCGAACGGAACCTGCCGGCGTCGATCGAGAAAAGGCTGCTCGCCCGCTACAATCTCGAGGGACCGCTGTGGGAGCAGTTCACGGTGTATCTCGGCGTGCGCAGAAACGTGAGCGGCAAGTTCAGTGGCGTGCTCCAGGGCGACCTTCAGCCG
Organism: Chthoniobacter sp.; assembly: GCA_034667665.1. GTDB lineage: Bacteria > Verrucomicrobiota > Verrucomicrobiia > Chthoniobacterales > Chthoniobacteraceae > Chthoniobacter. Next base: position 9,873 of record JAXDQW010000087.1, on the reverse strand, counting down.
TCGACGCGTTACAAGGATAACACGGTGAACGAGTTGATCGCCGACAGCATGCCCGTTTCCGCGACGCTCGGTCTCTTCGCTTTCATGCTCGCCACCACTGGCGGCATTTGGCTCGGCACGATCGCGGCGATGCGCCACCACACCTGGCTCGACGCCACGGCGATGCTCGGCGCCCTCGCCCTGATCAGCATCCCGACATTTGTCACCGGCCCCGTGCTCGTCCTCTTTTTCGCGCTCAAGCTCGGGTGGCTGCCGGTGGGCGGCTGGAGTTTCTGGAGCAGCATGATCCTTCCCGGGGTGACCCTCGCCGGCCCCTATATCGCCTACATCGCGCGGCTCATGCGCACGAGCATGCTCGAGGTGCTCGGTCAGGATTACGTGCGCACCGCGCGAGCAAAGGGCCTCAAGGAGTCGAAGGTCGTGTCCAGGCACGTGCTGAAGGTGGCGATCCTGCCGGTGGTGAGTTTCCTCGGCCCGCTCGCCGCAAACCTGCTCACCGGCTCGATCGTGGTCGAAACCATTTTCAACATCCCCGGCGCCGGCGGCTTTTTCATCAACTCGATCCAGAATCGCGATACCTTCCTGCTCTGCGGGATCACCATCGTGTATTGCACCTTGCTCGTCGTGCTCAACCTGGTCGTGGACGTGGCCTACCCGTGGCTCGACCGGCGCATCAAACTGTATGGCTGAAGCGTTTCCGCCCCCGCCCGGCGCCTGGCGCCGACTGCGCCGGAATCCGGTCGCCATCGCGGCGATGCTCATCCTCGTGGCGGTCGTGTATCTCGCGCTCGATGGCCCGCGTTGGTTCCGCTACGACCCGGAGACGCTGTCGAAGCTCCAATTCTCGCCGCCCGCCTACGGGCATCCTTTCGGCACGGATGTGAACGGACGCGATGTCCTCAGCCGCGTCATTCAAGGCGCACGAATTTCACTGCTCGTCGGCGCGTGTGGCGCTCTGATCAGCTTTTTCATCGGCACCAGTTACGGGATGGTCGCTGGCTATTTTGGGGGAAAGCTGGACGCGGCAATGATGCGTTTCGTCGAAATCCTTTATTCCATCCCGCGACTGATCCTCATCATCATCGCCAGCGCGTCGTTCGACCCTTACGTCAAGGTGTGGCTCCAGAGGCTCGGATTCACCGGGTTGGTCGGCTATTCAAAGATCCTCATCCTGATCCTCGCCCTCGGGCTGATCGAATGGCTGACCATGGCCCGCATCGTTCGCGGGCAGGTCCTTTCGCTCAAGAGCCAGCAATTCGTGCTCGCCGCGCGCTCGCTGGGGCAAAGCCATTTCAAAATCATCACGCATCATCTGCTCCCGAATATCGTTGGGATCGTAGTGATCTATCTCACGCTGACCATCCCGGCGGTCATCCTCGATGAAAGCTTCCTGAGCTTTCTCGGCCTCGGCATTCAGGCGCCGCAGGCGAGTTGGGGCACCCTGCTCAGCGACGGCGCGCAGGTCATCAATCCGGTGAAAAGCTATTGGTGGCTGCTCCTTTTCCCCGCGCTCGTCATGTCCATCACGCTGCTCGCGCTGAACTTTCTGGGCGATGCGCTGCGGGATGCGCTCGATCCGCGCGCCCGGCGCTGAGCTGTTTCACACCAAAACGGGCCGGAGCATGACCCGCCGCATGAACCTGGAAAACGATCTTGTTGGCCCGTTTCCGATCGGCTAAGTCGAATCTCGTACGCGGCCTCACTCGTCTTATGCCGGCTCACTCTTCCGCTGCTCCGCCGACTCTTTCCACGCCAGAAAACCCCGCGCAAACCGGTCGCCGTGGCGTTCGGCGGAGGCATTATCACCGCCCGGTAATCCAATGCGCGACCAAACCCGCCCGGCCCGGGAACGACGCCCAAGCGTTGAGCGTCCGCCGCGAGTTCCCGCTTTTGGCGCCGGGGGCGTTCACAGGGTAGAAGCTCTGGGAGAATTGCGATGGCGGATAGAACCGAAGAGTTGGTCCAGAGAGTGATCGTAGTGGTGGATCTTTCGCGTTACCGGAATATCGCCAAGGATCTCGATCAGCAGGTGGACTGCAAGGGCGTCGCTCTGCTCAACCGGCAAATCCAGGACATGATTGATTCGGCGTTGAACACCGTCGGCATCGTTCCCCAAGCGATCCCGTCCAAATTCACCGGCGACGGGAAGATCCTATCGTTCGAAACGGCCGAGCACGCGTGCCACTTTGCCGAAAACCTGCACCGCGTCGCCGACCGACGGAATCAGGGCCGAAACGGGCCCTTGCACCAGCGTCACTTCCGCATCGGCATCTGCTCCGGGAAAATCGTGCTCGAGCGAACAGCTTCGCCCGACGGCGGCCTGATCGTCCATGATTTCGCTGGGATCGCGGTGTCCGACGCGACGCGCCTGGAGGGCGCCTGCAAGACCGGTGAGATCCTGATTTGCCCGGAAACGTGGGCTCATCTTCCACCGGAATTGAAACGCACCTTCGGCAACGAGGAAAAAGTCGAGGTTAAGCATAGCGACGAGCTTTTCCTTGCGCATCGCTGCAAAGTTGTCGATCCGGCGCCGGCATCGGAGCCGCCGAAAGGGCCGGAGGTTGCGCCTCGCGACAAGGTCGTGGATCGCCCGCCGGCACCGGAGTCACCGCCAGAGTCCGACCTGGTGCGAGACATCCTGAGCAAACTACTTTCCACCGACTCGATCCCGCGAGCGGACGGCGACATTAACGAGGCCATCGCGCGCGCGATTAGAGACGTGGACGGTGTGGTCAAAAACGCGGTCACGGGCAAGGGCCACCTCACGCTCAAAGACATCGGCGACATTGTTGGTGAGGCGATCCATCACGGGGCAGGTATTTACAACGTGGGCTCGCATCTCGGATGCGCGAGCATCTACCTCCACGCTGCACGACGCGTGCTCGAGCACCTGCCGGACGCCTCCCCGGGTGCGCATGGCCCACTCCCAAAAGGGACATACCTGGCGGCCGAATGGCTCGCTCGCATCGTTCTGGACAATCCCACCGTGGACGAACCGACCGCCGATGACCTGGCTTGGGAATTGCGATTTGCTTTCGACTCCATTCGCCAAATCCCGCTGTTAGATCAGATCAACATGGCCATCGCGATGGCCCGCACAGGAACCCGCAAGCCCGACGTGGACGAAATCTGCAAGATCGTGGAAAAAGTCACCGATGTCAGTCAAGGGGTGATGGAGAATCACGTGCGGGCATACTTATTACGCCATACGGCTTTGGCTATTCTCGCGACGATCGATCACTGCTACGGCAGCACGCCGCCGTCACAAGGCAGATTGAGTGACTGGCATCGATTGCTTCGGCCAGTCGTGGATGCCAACCCGCATGTCACCCGTTATGTCGCCCAGCATCTCGCCCTCGAATTGGCGGAGATTCTGCGGGCGCCACCACGCGGAAACCACGGCAGATGGTATGACCCAAGAGCCTGGTTCGGGGCTAACTGACCTTGTGAGCAGGGCCCCGTGGAAAAGAGACCCGGGCGTGCCCCATTTACTCCACGGTTCCCGAAAACCAGTCCGGTTTTCGGTCCGCGGCTTCCGCGATCTGCCCTTGCGGTGACCGGCAGCCCGGCGCGCGAACTCGCCGAAGAGGCTATCGAAGATCCTATCGGAGCCCTGCCTGACCGTCTCGGACATGGAGCGCTCGCGGCGGTTCTATTGCGACCTCTTTAAGCTGGAAATGCTCGATGGAAACGAGCGCTTCTGCGCGCTGGGCGTGGCGGGCTCGCACGTTCTGCTCCTCTTCAAGGCGGGCGAATCGCGCGTTCCGGTGCAACTGCCCGGGGGCCTCATTCCACCGCATGAGGCCAGCGGGCAGGCGCACCTCGGGTTCGCCATTTCACGAGGCGAGCTGGGCGAATGGCAGGCGATCCTGGCGCGGCATGGCGTCGCCATCGAGAGCACCGTCGTCTGGCCGCGCGGGGGCACCAGCCTTTACTTCCGCGATCCCGATCAGCATCTCCTCGAGCTGCTCACGCCGGGGGTGTGGGCGCTCTACTGAGCCGATCAAACGGACCGAACCGGCCCCGCTCCCTGCACCGAGCGGCGGCGACTCGCCGCCGAAACATCCCTGAACTGTGAGCCGTGATTTCTTTGGGATTCAGGTCTGGAATCTCCGAGCGGCCTTGCGTCTAATTCCGGCAACGTCCATGAAAACACCCCCCGGAAAGCGTGTCGGCGCAAAACCCGCTGTTTCCTCAGTCTCACCCACTACGGAAGCCGCGCCAGGCTTGAAAACGCTGGCGATCGACATCGGCGGGACCGGCTTGAAAGCTTCATTGCTCGACTCGAAAGGGAGTATGATCACCGAGCGGATCCGGGTGGCGACTCCGCCGAAGTGCCCGCCAAAGCTGCTGGTGGAAACGCTCGCTCGTTTGGTGGCCCCCCTGCCGCACTACGATCGCGTGTCGGTGGGATTCCCCGGCGTGGTGCGTCGCGGGAAGGTCCTGACGGCACATAATCTTGGACAAGATGCCTGGAAGGGATTCGACCTCGATCTCGCCCTCACGCGGAAGCTGGGCAAACCGGTGCGCGTGCTCAACGACGCGGACATCCAGGGCTTGGGCGCGATCTCCGCCAAGGGCGTGGAGATTGTCATTACGCTCGGGACGGGCCTCGGCTCCAGCTTTGCCGAGGATGGGCGGCTATCGACACACCTCGAACTGGCCCATCATCCTTTCCGCAAGGGGCAGACCTACGAGGAACAGTTGGGAAATGCGGCGCTCGAGAAGGCGGGCAAGCGCCGGTGGAACCAGCGGGTCGAGAAGGCCATCGCGACGCTTCGCGCCCTGACTCACTTCGACCGTCTCTACATCGGTGGCGGCAACGCCAAGGCCATCAAATTCGAACTGCCCCCCGACGTGCAACTCGTCTCGAACGAACTTGGCATGCGTGGCGGCATCTGGCTGTGGATCGAGCGAAGCCCCGGCAGCACGGATATTTTCCGCAAGAGCTAACGGGCGGCCTGGCATTTGAAGCTGGTTTGCCTTGATGGGGGTGAGCCGGACCCGCGATGATCAATCGTCGCTGTCTTTCCCATTGGATGAGTTTGGGTTTTTGGGTGCGTCGTCCTGCGGAAGCCATTTCTGCAAGTCCGCCTTGAGCTTGGAGAATTCCGGTTGGGCGGCGAGATTGATACGTTCCAAGGCATCGTTCTCGTGATCGTAGAGTTCCTCCGAACCGTCCGCGTAGCGGATGTAGCGCCAGCGCTCGCTGCGCAGAGCGTGGTTCTTGAAACCGGCGGTCGTGAGCGCGGGTCGCTCCCACGGCGCGGACGGATTCTTCAACAGTGGGACGAGGCTCACGCCGTCCAGGTCAGGCCGCGCAGGCAGGCTGGCGAGTTCAAGGAGCGTCGGATAGAGATCAAGGAGGCTGACCGGTCGGGACGAGGATTGCCCCTTGGTGATGCCCGGCCCCGCCATCACGAGGGGCACATGCGCCGAACCTTCCCATAATTGGCCTTTCGACCAAGTGTGCCTTTCCCCGAACTGATAACCGTTGTCGCCGAAGATCACGACGACGGTGTTGTCACGAAACGGTCCCTTTTCCAGACCATCGAGAATGCGTCCGACGCAATCGTCGGCATAGCGCGAAGCGGCAAGATACGCGGCCACCAGCTCCTTGCGCCTCGCGATCAAGGGCGCTTCCTGTTTAATCTGCTTGGGCTTGGCGCGGACCCCGGCGGGCAGACCTGCGTTCTCATCCGGGGCGAGATCGGGAATGGTGATGCGGTCTGGCGGAAAGAGATCGAAATATTCCTTCGGCACATACCAGGGCGTGTGCGGCTTCACGATTCCGCAGGCGAGGAAGAACGGCTTCGGCTGCGGTTTCGACAGGAACTCAGCCGCCCAGCCGGCCAATTGCCAGTCCGCCATTTGCTCGCGGCTGTCGGGGAATGCGCCCCAGTCATGCTTGCCGCCGAGACCCCTGAGGGGAAGTTTCTCCTTGGGTGGCCGCGGGTCCTCCAGCCGCCCCTTGCGGCCCGTGTCCATCGTTTGATCCCAGATATGATGCTTGACGACGGCACCGAAGGAAGCGCCGAAGATTTTTCCGCTGCCCGCCGTCGTGTATCCCCGCTGACGAAAGTAATCCGGCAACGACGTCGTGCGCGTGAGGAGGTGGCCCGTGGGAAGCGCACCTTGAGCGTCTTCGTAGATACCCGTGGTGGACGGCCGCAAGCCTGACAGAAGAGCGCAGCGCGAAGGATTGCAGACCGGTGCCGCACACTGCGCGTTGACAAAGGTAACGCCTCGTTTCGCGAAGCGGTCCAGGTTCGGTGTGACCGGCTGCGGCGCCAGATCGGTGCGGCCCGCAAAGGCGTTTTCGTCGTCGAGGACGATCAGCAAAATGTTCGGCATCGTGTCCGCGGCGACCACCCGGCTGGCGGCGACGAGCAGCAGCGCGAGAAAGGCGACGAGTGGCTTCATGAATCTCCAGCGCTCCATTCTTACGCCCGGGAGCTACTTTCGTTTCACGAGAGTCTTCATCGCCTCACCCATCGCTTCGCCGATGAGATAGTAAGTCTCCGCATTGGTGTTCCAATGATAGCCTTGGTTGCTGGGCGACTGCTCCTGGCCGCGCCAGAAGGCGCGCGTGCCGACGAAGGCGACGTTGCCCTTGAACTCCGGATGTTCCGCCACGGCCGCCTGCGCTTTCATCAGCGACAAAGCGCGCGGATGAGTTTCATCGGGGCCGTTCATGCCCGTCTCGGCGATGACAAACGGCAGCGCCGGCGCGCCGAGATCCTTGCGGATGTCATTGATGAAGTGCGTCAGGTTGCTCTCGTATTCCGCGTTGAACTGGTCGTTGATCCGATCGTTCCAGCCTTGGTGCCAGCCAAAGCCGGCCAGCTCGTAACGGCCATCGCTGCCGGGCACGAGCTGCTTGAGGTTGGCGAGCGCGGCCTTGGTCAGTGACACCGTCTCGCGATAGTATTTACCGACGATGGCGGGGTCTTGCGCGATGGCCTCCTGCTCCTTCCTGCCCATTTCATAGGGAAGCTTCCCGGCACTGGGCGGACGAAAGTCCACCGCCAGACTCTTGCCGCCCCACGCGCACTTGATCAGCAGCACCGGCTCCTCCAACGAATCACCCATTACCCAGCCGAAGCCCAGTTCCGGTCCGATGCGCTCCTTGTTCACGCCGTATCCGACGGTGAGCGGCCCCTGGCGATCGAGATAGGTTATCCAGACATCATCGCGCGTGCGCCAGTGACCTTTCGCGTCCACGAGTTGCTTGAAGTGCGCGGCGGTCGCGGCGTCCTTGACCACATATTCGAGACTGCCTTTGCCGCCGTTGCGTTTCGGATCGGCCGCGATGAAGCCCTGACCCTCCATGTTCGATTGCCCGGCGAGAATGAAGACCGTCACTGGCTTCGACGCGGCGAAGGCGAACGACTGCAGCGAACAAAGCGCGATGATTGTGAGGATGTGTTTCATAGGAGGAATGGACTGCGGACGCGCCTAGGAGGCTGTCGGACTTTGGAATGCAGTCGCGGAGCGGCGCCAACCCGAGTAGCCGTGGTCGAGCGGAGCGAGGCCACGGAATCGGAACACGCAGGGCAGCCGCGTCAGCGGCGCGATATCGTTTGCGCGCCGGGGCTGGCGCAAGCTGTGGTTCCTTGCCTGAATCAAGACAGGATGCCTTTCACGACGGTCGCCTTTTCGACCCCCGTAAGGCGGAAGTCGAGCCCTTGCGCCCGATAGGTAAAGCGCTCGTTGTCGATGCCGAGCAGGTGCAGCACCGTCGCGTGGAAGTCATGCACGTGGACCGGATCTTTGACGACGTTGTAGGAAAAGTCGTCCGTCTCGCCGTAAATGGAGCCGCCCTTCACGCCGCCGCCGGCCATCCACATCGTGAAGCAACGCGGATGGTGATCGCGGCCGTAGTTCTCGTGCGAGAGCCCGCCTTGCGAGTAGATCGTGCGACCGAACTCGCCACCCCAGATGATGAGCGTGCTCTCGAACAGGCCGCGCTCCTTGAGGTCCTGGATCAGCGCGTGGCAGGGTTGGTCCACGTCCTTGCACTGGCTGGGCATGCGTCCGCCAACGTTCGAGTGGTGGTCCCAATTGTTGTGATAGATCTGCACGAAGCGCACGCCACGCTCGGTAAGACGCCGGGCCATGAGCACGCTGTTGGCGAAGGAACCGGGCTTCTTCGCCTCCTCGCCATAGAGCTCGTAGGTGTGCGCGGGTTCCTTGCTCAGGTCGGTCAACTCCGGCACGCTCGCCTGCATGCGGAAGGCCATCTCGTACTGCTGAATGCGGGTATGCGTCTCCGGATCGCCGACGGCCTGGTAGGCCATTTCGTTGAGCTGATTCAAGCCATCGAGCTGCCGGCGGCGCATCTCGGGCGTCACGCCGGGCGAGTTGTTGATGTAGAGGATGGGGTCGCCAGCGCTGCGAAAGCTGACCCCCGCGTGTTCGCCGGGCAGGAAGCCGCTCGACCACAACTTACCCGAGATCGCCTGAACCTGCTCCGTGTTCGTGGGTTTCGCGACCAGCACGACAAAGGTCGGCAGGTTCTGATTCAGCGATCCGAGCCCGTAGCTCAGCCACGAGCCCATGCACGGCCGACCACCGACCATGGCGCCGGTCTGCATCTCGGTGATGGCCGGCTCGTGGTTGATCGCGTCGGTGTGCATCGAGCGGATGAACGCCATGTCGTCCACGCACTTCGCCGTGTAAGGCAGCAGCTCCGTGTTCATCCACAGCCCGCACTGGCCCGCCTGGCTGAATTTGAATTTCGAGGGCGCGACCGGAAAGCGCGTCTGGTTGCTCGTCATGCCGGTGAGCCGCTGCCCGTTGCGGATGCTGTCGGGCAGGTCCTTGTCATACATCTTCACCATCTCCGGCTTGTAGTCGTAGAGATCCATCTGCGAAGGCCCGCCGACCATGTGGAGATAGATCACGTTCTTCGCCTTCGCCGGAAAATGCGGCAGCGCCGGCTGGCCGGCCACCTCATTGGCCAGAGCCCGCGAAAGGCTGTCGCCAAGGAGTGAGCCGAGCGCGGCGGCGCCGAGGACGTTCCGGCCGCGCGCAAAGAACTGTCGGCGGGTGAGCGCGAGTCGCGTCTCAGTCGGGAGGTGCTGAAACAGATGCGAGTTGCAGTTCATGGCGAGGGATTACTTGTTGAGCGCTTCGTCGAGATTGAGGAGCTGGCTCGCGACCATGGTGAGGGCCGCAAGCTGGGGCGCCGAAAGGTTGGGGTCGGCCTTGCTTTCGCCGACGGCGAGGAAGGCCTTCGTGCTCTCCGCGTTCGCGGCGAATTGCTGTTCGAGGTCGCTCTCAGTCCGCACGACCACTTCGGTTTCCGCGGCGGAAAGAGGACGCAGCAGCACGCGCCGGGCGATCGTCGAAATGACGGCAGCAGGCTCACCGCCCTCCTTCAATGCCACCTCCGCAAGCCGGCGCGCCGCTTCGACAAACTGCGGATCATTCAGCGTGACGAGCGCCTGGAGCGGCGTGTTCGTGCGCTCGCGGCGCACGGTGCAGGCCTCGCGGGTGGGCGCATTGAAGACCTCCATATTGGGCGAAGGCGACTGGCGCTTCCAGAAGTTGTAGATCGTGCGGCGATAGAGGTTCTCGCCTTTGTCCTGCGTGTAGCGGGCGCCGCCGAGGCCGACGACCTCCCAAATATTGTCAGGCTGATACGGCTTCGTTCCAGGGCCGCCCATCCTGGGTGAAAGCGTGCCGCTGGCTGCCAGCGCGTAGTCGCGGATCATCTCGGCGTCCATGCGGAAGCGCGGGCCGCGGCTCATCAGGCGGTTGTCGCGGTCCTTGTCCAGCTTCTCCGGGGTGGCGACGGCCGCTTGCCGGTACGTCGCGGAGGTGACGATCAGCCGGAAGAACTGCTTCACGTCCCACGCCTTCGGGTCG
>JAXDQW010000086.1:0-131540 GCA_034667665.1 Chthoniobacter sp. | reverse complement strand
GTTGTTCACAACTTCGGCCGCACGCGCGGCAAAGTTATTCACAAGCGGCGCAGACGACGGGGAAGGCTTTGCGGGGGCCTTCCTGCGCCGCTTATGAATAACTTTGGAGACGGTATCAGCGAGGCGGTCGGTGCAGGGGCGCGCACCGGAAAACGCCACGTCGCTTCGCTCGCCCGCGCCGACTGCAAGTCGGCCTCACATTCTCGTTATGGAATGCGGAAAATCAGCCGCAGCGCATCCAGCCGGAGCCGGGCCGAGGCGACCGCGGTCCGCAACTCCGTCCTTTGCTGCCGGATCGCCGCGATCTCGTCGGGGCGAACGTGATCGTTGATCTCCCGGAGATCCTCCAGGCGTTCGATCTCGTTTTGGAGCTGCGTCTCGATGGCCGCGCCGACGGCCTCGACGATGACGGTCATCTTTTCCGCCGCCAGGGCCTGCGCCTTTTCCAGCATCGCCGGCAGAATCTTTTTCTTCACCGCACCGCGGTCAAGCAGCCGAAAAATATCGCCCTTCTCGAGTTCCGCCGCCTGCAAGGCAGCGTTTTCGGTTTGGTCGTTCAAGGCGTGATCCACGACCACCCGCACGGCGGTCGCGGGGAGAAATCGATCCACGTGCAGCGCCGCGGGAGCGGCGCATTCCACGACGGTGAGAATCTCCAAAAAGACCGATTCCTGCCCCGGTGTCTTCCAAACGCCGAACGCGGCGTTGCCGGATTCTTCGCCGAGGAGCAGATCGAGCGCACCGCGCACGAGCGGATGATCGGAGCTCAAAAAGCCGAGATCCTCGCGGCTCAAAGCCCGCGCGCGATCGAAGGTCACAGACATGCCCTCTTCGGGCAAGGCCGGGAAGGCCTCGACCCGCAGATGGCCGGGCTGAAGCAGATAACTGCGCGGAGCCAGCTCCTCAACGTGCACCCCAAAGTGATCGAGGATGCCGATCAGGAACGCCTCGAACTTCTCGTCCGAATCCAGCTCGCGGATCTGCCGGATCCGCTCCGCTGCCTGCTCGGGCCGGCAGGAATTCAGCTCGAGCAATCGGTCGTGCCCGCGCTCGAGCTTCTTCGCGATCTTCGCGTGTTGCTCGCGCGACCGTTTGATGAAGGCCGTCAGTTTTTTCGGGTCGAAAGACTCGCGCAAGGAAGCCAGCTCCCGGCCGAGCAAACGCGCGATCTCGGTCCCGCCGTGCGGATGTTTCTCAAAAGCGTTGAGCCCCTCGTGAAACCACCGGGCCAGCACCTCCGACTCGGTGCCGCGCAGGTAGGGCACATGGATCTGAATGGTGGCCGTCTGCCCGATGCGATCGAGGCGGCCGATCCGCTGCTCGAGCAATTCAGGATTGGCCGGCAAGTCGAAGAGCACGAGATGGTGCGCAAACTGAAAGTTCCGCCCTTCGCTGCCGATCTCCGAGCAGATCAGGATGCGCGCGCCGTCTTCCTCGGAGAAGAAGGCCGCGTTGCGATCGCGCTGGAGCAGGGTGAGCCCTTCGTGGAAGAGCCCGCAGGCGATATTCACCTCCCGCTGCAAACGCTGGTGAATCTCCTCCGCCAGCTCCCGCGTGCGGCAAATGAGCAGCACCTTCGCGTCCGGCAGGTCCTTCAAAAATGCCGCCAGCCATTTGACCTTGAGGGCCGTCGCGTCCGCTCCGGCCTCGAGCGGGATCAGCAACGCCTTGCGCTCGGGAAACCCGGACAACGCCGAGCGGGTGTTGCGGAACATCACGCGGCCGGTGCCGAACTCATCCAGCAACTCGGACACGAGCTGGGCGCGCGCCGTTTCGTCCCCCGCGCTCAGGGCCTCGCAGTGCCGTCGGATGCGCGCCGATTTCCTGCCAAAAAGCTGCTGGTCCTGGGCGGTCAAAGGGTCACCCGAAATCAGCCGGTCGATGGCCATCGCGACTTGTTCGTAGTGCGCCGCTTCCTCGAGAAACTGGCTGAGATCGGCGTAGCGGTCCGGATCGAGCAACCGCAGCCGTGCAAAATGGCCCTCCGGTCCGAGCTGCTGCGGAGTCGCGGTCAGCAGCAGCACGCCGGCCGTATTCGCGGCGAGGTCCCGCACCAGCGCATACTGCGGGCTCGCCTGCGCGGGGCTCCATTCGAGATGGTGCGCCTCGTCCACCACGAGCAGATTCCAGCCCGCCGCACGGACCTGGTCCGCGCGCCGCGCATTCTCGGCGAGGAAGCCGACGCTGCAGATCACCAGTTGGCTGTCGAGAAACGGATTGGCTTCCGGATCGTGCTGTTCGATGGAAGCGCACCGCTCTTCGTCGAAGAGGCTGAAGAGAAGATTGAAGCGCCGCAGCAATTCGACAAACCACTGATGAATCAGCGGCTCGGGGACGAGAATGAGGATCCGCTCCGCCCGGCCGGTCAGGTGCAGCCGGTGTAAAATCAGCCCCGCTTCGATGGTCTTGCCGAGGCCCACTTCGTCGGCAAGGAGCACGCGCGGGAGCAGCCGCGCCGCCACCTCCCCGGCGATGAAAAGCTGGTGCGGGATCAAATCCACGCGCCCGCCGACGAACCCGCGCACGGCGGATTTGCGCAACTGGCTCCGGCGATGGAGCGCCTCGACCCGCAGGTCGAAGAGGTGCAGGTCATCGGTCTGCCCGACCAGGAGCCGTTCCTCGGGTTTGGAAAAGCTGATCGAGTCGGCCAGCTCCGCCTCGGCCACCTCCCGCGAGCCGGCCCGATAGAAGAGCAGCCCCTTTTTTTCCTCGGCGCTTTCCACGACCACGCTCTGGCCATCGTGCAATTTGATGCGGTCGCCCTCCTTGAACTGCACCCGGCGGAGCGGCGCCGATTTGAGCGCGTATTGCCGCTGCTCGTTCGCCGCGGGGAACATCACCTCCACGCGACCGAACTCGGCTTTGAGGATGATCCCAAGACCGAGCTCGGGCTCGCTATCGCTGACCCACCGCTGACCGGGAATTGGCTTGCTGTTGCTCATCAAGGACCGAGAGCCTACGGACTCCGCTTTTTCCGACAACGGCTTTCCGCTGGCGGGAATGCATCCGCACGTCTCAGCGTGCTGGAAAGCCTGCAAGCGATGGAGTCCCAGCTAAACGCCGGGCGGTTTTTCCAGGGGTGACTGAATCCCACGAGAAGGCGTGCCACATGACTCCTGAAGTCGACGCCGCTCCGAACTTCGAGCCCGTGTCTAAACACAAGCTCCCCGAATCTCTTCCGGAAGACTTTCCGGTCCGGGCATCGAGGAATTGCGATCCCCTTCCTTGAACTGCACCCGGTGGAGCGGCGCCGATTTTTCATCGTGCGCGAAGTCGCACGGGTCTGACGCAAGGAGCCGGGGCGCCCCCGCCCCGATCCCCTAACGGCGCTGCGCCGCACTTCTCAAAAGGGCCGAGGGCGGCCCTGCTCCTTGCTGAAACTCGGGGCGGGGGCGCCCCAGCTCCTTGGGTCCATCCTCCGGCGAGCGCTCTTCTATTCCCCGCGCAGTTCCCCTCCCACAGCCCCGTCCCGAGTGAGCAACAAGTGGCTCAGGCCCTCCGCCGGCGGCGGGCGCTGAGGAGGCTGAGGCCGGCGAGGAGCAGCGCGGTGGAGCTGGGCTCGGGGATGAGGACGAGTTCGCCGGTGGCGAGCAGGGAGGCGGCGTAGGTGCCGGGGGCGAAGCCGTCGGGATTCAGGAAGGTGATGCCGGCAATTTGACCGGCGGTGAGGCCGGTGGCGTCGATGCCGAAGAAGAGCTGGTCCGTGCCGCCGCCGGTGAGCGTGCCGCTCCAGTTCGTGATGCTCAGCGTGCCGGTCCAGGGATGGCCGTTGCTCGCGGCGAAATGGAACACGCTCGCGCCATTGCCGAGATCGAGCGTCGCGACGCCGCTGCCGAGGGTGAGCGCGCCCACGGTTTCGCTGAAGCCGGCGGTCGCGAGCGTGGAGCCGGTGAGCGTGACGGCGGCGCTGTCGTTGATTCCGTCGGCGGCGCCGAGCTCGAGGCGCGCGGTGGCGCCGGTGGCGGTGAGCGCGGAGATGCCGCTGAGTGCGCCGCGGAGCAGCACGCGGCCAACGGGCACGGTAAGCGTGCCGGCGAAGGTGCTGTCGCCAGCGATCTCCAGCGTGCCACTGCCAAACTTGGCGAGGACCAGCGTCGTCGCCGCCGTGCCCGTCGCGCCGGCCGAACCCCCAAGGCCCGCGCTGAGCGTGACGGTATTGGCCCCCGTATCGATGCCGGACGTGGCCGTGAGCGTCGGCGCGGTGGCGAAGGTGAGGTTCGCCGCGGCTTGCAGGGTGCCGCCATTGAGCAGCACCGGGCCGGTGCCAAGCTGGTTGGCATTCGAGAGGCGCAGGATGCCTTGGGAAATGAGCGTGCCGCCGGTGTAGGTGTTCGCATTGGTCAGCTCCACCACGCCGCCTGCGCTCGCCTGCGCGCCGCCGCCGAATTGCACCTGCCCCGCGCCGCTGATCACGCCAGGGATTTGGAGCACCGCGCCCGATACCGCCGTACCGATCGTGCCGTTGGATTCGTTCACCGTGATCGGGCGGTTGGTCCCGCTGTCGCTCAGGCTCACCGTCGTGGCGGCTGCGGGGTTGAAGAGCAGGTGCCCGCCGCCGAGCGTGATCGTGCCCGCATTCAGCCCGCCGGCGATCTGGCCGAGCTGATTGTTCGCGGTGAAGATCACCTGGCTATTGCCGTTGATGAAGAGGCCGCCCGTGAAGGTGTTCGCCGCCGTGTTCGTCAGGCGGAGCTGGAAATTGCTGTCGGCGCCGAGCGCGCTCGTGGTGACTCCGCCGGTGCCGGTGATCGCGGAGGTCCCCTGTACGGTCAGCGGAGCGCCGATGTGAACGTAGCCGCCGGCGGGGAAGTTCAGGGTGGGGCCATCCACGATGAGGGCGCCGCCGTTGACCAACGCGCCGCTCGCGATGCTCAAGGTGCCGGTGCTGGACAGAGTGCGAGGGCCGCTGGGGACGCTCAGGGCGCGGACCGGCGCGTTGGGCGGGACGCCGACACTGGCCGCGAGCTCGACGTTTTTCGCGCCGTCGATGGCGGCCAGAAACTGCGATTGGCTCGTCGCCACGACGACTTCGCTGGCGGTCAGCGCGCGAAAGCCGTTGGCGTCGTAAGTCACCAGCCTGCTCAACTCGCTCGCCGAGGTGCTCGCGGTCGCGGCGGCCCATGGGACGACGATCCGTCCCGTCCCGGAGCCGCCGACGTCCGCCAATCCGCTGAATTTGTAGTTCACGCCCGCATTCGCCCCGCCGCCGATCGAGCCCTGCCCGAGCGCGCTCTCCGATTGCAGCGCCAGCGTGGCGTTGTCGGTGCGGGTGAAGGTATTGAAGTTCAGCGTGGTGCCGGCGGCCGGACCGGCGGTGGCGCCGCCGGTGAGCGTCAGCAGGCCGGTGGCGTTCACCGTGCCGAAGGTGTCGCTGATCGTGCTGCTGCCGTTCGGATCGTATTGGAAGCGGCCGTTGTTGAAAGTGAGCGCCGCCAGGATCCGGCTGGTCGCCGCCGTCGAGCCCTGGCTGACCTGGAGCCCGGAGCCGTTGTTCACCTTCACAATGGTGGCGCTGGCGAGCTTGCCGGAGTTTTGCAGGCGCAGGATTAGCCCGCTCACGGCGGAGAAAATGCGCTGCGAAAGCGTGGCCCCGACGAGCTTGCCGGGGGCGCCAACCTCGATCGTTCCGCTGAAGCCTGCGTTGGCACCTTCGACGGAGAGAATGCCGGGGCTCGTTCCGCCGGTGATCGACACCCGCATCGCGCCGCTGCCGGAGAGCAGACTGGCGCCGATCACCTGGGTCACGCCCGTGTTGAGGTCGATGCCGCTGGGGTTGAGCGCGGTGCCAATGACGCTGAAGGACCGGGTGGGAGAGAGCGTGGCCGCACTGGTGAAGCGCAGCGTGCCGCCCTCGCCGAGCGCCAGACCGTTGGCGCCGCTGCCCAGGTTGCCGTCGGCCGCGATCGCGACCACGCCGCCATTGACCGTGATGCCGCCGGTGAAGGCATTGCTGGCGCTCCCGAGCGTCAGCGTGCCGGAGCCGGTCTTGATGAGGCCGCCGGTGAGATTGATGCCGATCGCGCCGGTGACGGTGGTATTGCCCTGGCCGGCAACGGTGAGGGGCATGGTGGCCGAGCCGGAGGGATTGATGCTGCCCCCGAGGATCAGCGTCGTCGTGCCGAAGGCTCCGTTGTTGCTCCAGGTCTGAGCGGTGGCCGGGTTGGGGGCCAGGGGCGCGTTGATGGTGCGCGCCGCGGAGCCGCCGGTGACGTTGAGGGCGATGTTGCCCACGCCCGCCGCGTTGAGCGCGAGCTGATTTCCCGCGCCGATGGTCACGGCCCCGCTGCCGCTGGTGAAGGTGACGCTGTTCACCGTGGTGTTCGTGCCCAGCGTGGTGGTGAGATTGCCCGCGCCGGTGGCGCTGAAGATCACATCGGTAAGTGTGCCGGGCAGTGCCGCGAGGTCCGCCGCCCCGCCGGCCGAGGTCGCCCAGTTGGTGTTGCCGGCGTTGTTCGTATTCCACACGCCGCTCTGGTCGCCTTTCCAGAAGCCCTGGTCCGCGCCCTGCGCGGCGCCGACGGTCAGCAAGACAGAATCAGCGTTAATCACCAGCGAGAGAGGATAGGCACGGCCGCCAATGCCGACGCGAGTGTTCGCGAGACCGAGTGGATTCGTCGTCAGCGTCGATCCGCCCCCGCTGAAGATCAGATTATAAGTCGCACTGGCATCCGCGATCGTTCCGAAGCCGTTGATGGTGATCTTTCCTCCCGGCGTCGAGATGGCAAATGGGCCCCCGACGATGCTGTCCACCGCCGTCGAGGCCGTGCCGCCGACGTCGAAAACCAGCGTCGAGGCGCCTCCCGCGAACGTGAGCGCGTTGGTATTCAGCCGGCTCGCCACGCCATCGGCCATGGTGAAGGTGGAGGTCGCCCCGAGGGTGATCGGGCCGTTGATTTGATTGGTCGCGCCCGCCACGCCCGGACGGATGGCCAGCGTCGCGCCATTCGCCACGGTCACCGCGCCGCTGCCGTTCAGATTGCCGCCGTTGCCCAGCGCGAGCGTGCCGGCGTTCACCGCGGTGGTGCCGGTGTAGGTGTTCGTGCCGGTGAGCGTCTGCGTGCCGGGGCCTTGCTTGGTCAGCGACAGGTTCTGCGCAAAGCTGCCCCCGAGGCTGCCGCCGAAGGTCGAATCCGTCGTGCCGTCGATGATGAGTGAGGAGGCGGTGACGCGGGTGTTGCCGAGCACGTTGTCCGTGCCGCCGGTGTTGCCCGCGGCGAGGCTCAGCCCGCCGATCGTCTGGCTTCCGGCGCTCAAGTCGAGGAAGCCCGACGTCGCGGAGTTCGCCGTGCCGAGGAGGACGGTCGTCGTCGCCGGCAGGAAGTTTGAACCGCTGAGGACAAGCGATCCGTTCGCGATGGTCGTCGAACCGGCGTAGGCCTGCGCCGCGCCGAGGAAGAGCGAGCCGAAGCCGATCTTGGCGAAGGAGCCGGGGCCGCTCATGACGCTGAAGAAGGTCGGCCCCATCGCATTCGGATCGAGGCTGCCGCCGTTTGGCCCGAGGGTGAAGGTGCGCCCCGCCTCGAAACTGAAGTTGGCGCCGTACCGGATGCCGCCGCCGTTCAGCGTGATCGGCGTGGGAGTGGCGCCAGCGGTCTGGCCAAAGCTGGCGGCGCTCGAGCCTTGGACCAGGCCGCCGGTGACGTTCACGCTGGCGAAGGAATTGGTCGCGTTGGGCAGGACGAGCGTGCCGCTGCCGGTCTTGTTCAGCGTCCCGGCGCCGAGGTTCAACGCCGCGGTGAGCCCCAGGAGGGAAGTGCCTGTCGGGTTGAGAGTGAGGGCGTTTCCGTTGGTGGTGATCGTGCCGCCAAGCGTCAGGAAGGTGCCGCCCGCCCCGATCGTCGCCGGTCCCGCCAGGGTGATCGGACCGAGGAACAAATTCCCGCCGGAGATGTTGTCGATCGCGCCCGCCCGGCCGCTCGCCCCGGTCCCGCTGATCATCACGGGGTTTTGATTGGTGATCCCGGCGTTGCCGGCGAAGCCGAGCGTCGCGCCGCTGCCTACGGTCACGGGAGTGGCCGCATCGCCCAGAGCCGTCGCGCTGCCCGCAACGAGCGTCCCGCCATTCACCTGGATCGTGCCGGGGAAATCGTTCGGCCCGGTGAGCGTGAGCGTGCCGGTATGCGCGGCGGCGAGGGTGAGATTCGCGCCCGCGAGGCCGGAGATTTTTCCGGAGAAAGTGGTCGCGCTGCCGCCGGTGATCGTCAGGGTGCCCGCGCTGAGATTGAGCGTCGTGCCGCCGGCGCCGGTGATCGACGACGCGGTGGTGCCAGTCTGTGGCAGATCGAGCACTCCGGCCTGGACGTCGTAGTCGCCGGTGATCTGGCTGGCGCCATTGAGGGCGAACGTCCCGCCGCCCGTCTTGGTGAGCCCGCCGGTGGTCACCGGCGTCACCCCGGATTGCAGGAAAAGCATCGTCCCGGAGGCGGCGTCGATCATGGCCCGGGCTGCCCCGGTGCTGCCAAACTGGAGCCGCGCAGCCGACCCGGTGATCTGAGGGTTCCCGCTCGTGGCCAGCAGCCGGCCGCTCGTGAGCACCAGCGTGTCCGCTGGGGCATTCGCATTGCCGGACTGTGGGCTGCGGACGTTCGGGAGCAAATTCGCGACGTGTCCGGCGCCGAGGCTGAGGGACTTGATCGTTGCGCCGAGGTTCGCCGTCGTCGTCCCGCCCGTGGTGATGAAATTCGCATCCGTCGGCGTGGGTGAAGTGGCGGCGAGATTGTCGATGAGGGTGCCGGAAGTGGTGACATAGGCGATGAGGCCCAGCGCCGGATCGTAATCCGCGGGCGCATTGGTCCCGCCGAAACCGGTGAAGGTCAGTCCCGCGATGGAGCCGTTCGGATTCAGCACCGAGGGCGGCGTGACGAAAAAGATGCGGCTGCCCCCGGCCGTGTTCTTCCCGAGATTGCTCGTGCCGGAGACGGTGAGCGTGTTGTTCGCCGGGATGGGTGTGAGACTCAGGAAGGTGATCGTGTGATCGCCCACGCTGCTATCGGAGATGAGCAGCGTGCTGGTGTGCGGATTCGCCGCCGTGCCGCCGGTGAGACTCAGCGTGCCGAGCGTGAAGCTGTCGGTGGCGGAGTTGGTGGTGATCTGCGCCGTCGCCCCGCCGGTCACCCCGGCGCTGTCGAAGGCGATATTCGTCGCCGCTCCCACGCGGTTGCTCAGGTTGGTGCTGGAGTTGTCCACCCGGAAGAGCGTGCCCTGCCCGAGCGTGACCCTGCCGAGATTCGGCAGGCGGCCGCCGCTGCGGATGAAGACCATGCCTGCGCCGGTGCCGAGAGTGAGATTGCCCGCGAAATCGCCGACGCCGGTGATGGAGAGCGAGCCGGTGCCCGTCTTGGTGATGGTCCCCTGCGCGCCGTTGAAGGACCCCGTGAAATTGGGGCTGTTGTTCCCAATCGCCAGGGTGTGATCCGCGCCGATGGAAAAGTCGCAGCTCAGCGTGCCGCTGAAGTTCGTCTGAAAAGTGCCGCCCCGCAGCTTGATCACCCCGGAGCCGAGATTGGCCGCCGCCGAAACCACGAGCGTCCCCGCTGTCTGCGTGATGCCGCCACTGCCGGTATTGCGGCTGGCCGACGAGAGGACCACCGTGCCGTTCCCCACGACGAAAAGATCGCCGCCGTAGTTGCTGGCCGCGTTAGTGATATTGAGCGTTCCGGCATTGTAGTTGACGAAGAGGCCGGCGTTGCCGGTGATCGCGCCGCCCACATTCAGCACCGAGCCCGTGGTTCCACCCCCGATCGTCAGGTTGTTGCCGAGACTGATCGCGCCGGAGAGCGTCTGTGTATTGGCCGCGGTCGAGACAACGACGGACAGGTCACCCGCGGCCGACCCGCCGTTGCCGAGCGCGTTGATCTTGCGCGCGAACGTGGTGACCGCGGCGTTGTCGAGATTCAGCACCGCGATGGGCGCCGAGGTATCCGCTGGGCTCGCGGCGGAGCCGAGGTTCACGTCGCCACTGCCGCTATCGGCCACGGAGAACTTGGCCGTGCCGAGGCGGATATCCAGGCTTCCGCCAAAGGCGGTCGCGGCGGTATCCGTATTGAATTCGAGCGCGTGGAAGCCCTGCACGACGATGCCCCCGCTCAAGCCGGCGTTATTGCCGGAGAGCGTGGCCGTACCCTGCGCGGTGAGACCCGCCGAGCCGGTGATCGGCGTGGCGACGGAGAGCGCGCCGGTTCCATTGCCGCGCACGAGGTAGCCGCGATTGCTGCCAAAAGCCAGCCCGCCAGCCCCGGTGAAAGTAGCCCCGCCCGACGCGAGGATCATCCCCGAGGCGACCGTGACGGTCGCATTCAGTGTGGTCGTGAAGGCTCCCGCGCGGATGGCATTCACCGTGATCGGCGCGTTCACCGTCTGCGCCCCCGTCACGTCCACATTCGCCCCCGCCGTGGTGAAGTTCGCCGTGTATTCCGCCGGCGCGAGCAGGGCGATCCCCACAGTCCCGGTCGAGACGTAGCGGACGAAGCCGCTGCCCCCGCCGGACGTATCCGTATCGCCAATCGCACCCACGATGATCCCGCCCACCGGCGTGGGCGTGGTGCCGGCGAACGTAAAGGCCGTGCTGCCCTGCACCGTGGCCGTGGTCAGCGGGAGCGTCGGCGAGCGAAAGAGCACCGTGGCCCCGGAGGCGAGGGTGAAATTTCCCGTGGCGCTGAAGCCGGAGGAGCCGCCACTGCCGGGCGTGAGCGTCAGGGAATTGGCCCCCTCGCTGACCGTGAGCGAGGCCACCTGCTGATTGCTGGCGGCACTCGCCGCACCCACGATCGAGAACGTTCCGCCCTCCATGGAAAGCGCGGCCGAGGTCGAGAGCCGGTTGCTGAGATTTCCCGCCGCGACCGCGGGCCGATTGGCGGCCGCGGCGAGGGCTGCGGTATTATCCAGCGTGAGAAAACCAAAGGGCGCGATCCTCACCGTCGTCGCGGCGGCAAAGGAACCGCCCGCTCCCTGGAGAATGATCCCGCCACTGGCGAGGGTCAGCGAGGTCGAGGCGTTGGTGCCCGTGGCGACGTTGTCCGCGTCGCTGCTGAACGTCGTCGCGCCGGTGTAGGTATTATTGCCCAGCAACGCGACCACCCCGTAGGAACTATTCGGCACGCCGCTCGTGCCCACCCCGTGCGTCACGCGCAGCCCACCCGCGCCGCTGATCACGTTGTTGAAGACCAACTCCTGGTCGAGCCTGCCGTCTTCGCCCACCCGGACGACCTGCGTGCCCGAGGGGATGTTCAGATTCGCCGCGATCTGGTTGCCGAAGCCGACAGCGTTGCCCACCACCTGAATCGCGCCGTTCACCGTCAGCGTGCCCGTACCCGTGACGCGCCCCGTCGTGCCGTTCTGCGCATTCGTATTCGCAAAGATTAGCCCGGCGATCGTCGGGTTCGTCGCCCCGATATCCAGCACGCCGGCGCCGATGCCCACCACCGTGGAAGCCGGCAGGACCGTCGCGCTCGCCAGGCTGAGCGTGGGCCCGAGGGTCAGCGCGCTGGTGGCGCTGCCGATTTGGAGATTCACCGCCAGCCCGGTATTCCCCACCGGCGTCAGTCCCGTGAAGGAGTTTGCGCTATTCGAGAGCGTGAGCGTCCCCGTCCCGATGATTTGCAGGCCCGCGGTGCCGGTCACCGGCGCATCGATCCGCGCCGTCGCCGAGGAGATCCCGATCTGCCCCGGAGCCAGGCCGCCGCTGGCCGCGTGGGTAAAAGTGAGCGGACCGCTGCCGCCGAGCGTGTAGCCGCTCGCCGCGAAGATGAGCGAGCCGACGGTGATCGGCGCTGCCAGTGTCACATTGCCCACGCCGGTCGAGTCGAAGATCGCCCCATCGAACGTGGCGTTATTCCACGCGCCGGTGGACCAGTTCAGACTGGAGGTGTTCCAGAGGCTGTTCCCCGCGCCATTCGTCCAGGTCACATCCGCCGCGCGGATGGAGCTGGCGGCGAGCAGCACGCCGATGGATGCGGTGAGGATGCGGCGGGCGAGGCGCGGGCGGTGAGCGGTTGGGTGCATGGTCGTGCGGTGTTGGAGATTCAACGGAGGCTGCAAACGCGGAGATGGTGGTGACGAAAGGCGTCGCGCGATTCCCTTCGGAACTTCCGTTCCGGCGCAGCCGTTGCATCCGGATGAGCCTCGCGCGTGCATGTTGAAATTTCCCTGTTCCCCTCAAACCCTGAGAGGCGCGACTCACCGTCAGTGAGCCCGACCGGCACGGACGCCAGACTCACGCACCGCGGCCAGGATGTCGAGCCCGCGCAACTTCGCCTTCACCTTTTCCGCGGACGCCCCCCGCCGCACTACCGGCGTCACGCTTCCTCCGCAGCCATACGCCGAACGCAACGTCGTTTTCATCCGTGCCATCGTCTGCCGAGGCCGGAGAAATGCCCCCGGAACTTTCCCTTGTCGAGGGGGTTAGCAGTCCTACTTTCCTCCGATGCTCCTCCCCCGCATAGCCTTGCGCGCGCTGTTCCTCCGCGTGATCAGCGCCCTCGGCATTCTGATCTTCACGGGACCGGCGGCCCTTGCGGAAGAGAAAATCGACTTCGAGAAGCAGATCCTTCCGATCCTCGACAACGCCTGTTTCAAGTGCCACAGCGCCCGGTCGAAAAAGCCCAAGGGCGACGTCCGGCTCGACGACGTCGCGGCGATCCGGGCCAAGACCCGCACGGACAATCTGATCTTCCCCCGCAAACCCGAGAAGAGTCTGCTGGTCAAAGTGATCAGCCTGCCCGCGGGCGACGAGGATCTGATGCCGCCGGCCGATGAGCGCAAGGCGCTCTCCGCGGAAGAGGTCGCGCTCATCCGCACCTGGATCAGCGAAGGCGCGGACTTCGGCCACTGGAAAAGTGCGACGCCCCGCGCGCTGCCGGTCGCGGTGGAGCAGGAGGTGATCAACGCTGCGGACGTCGCGGCGACGGCGCGCCGCATCGATCAGCTCATCGAGGCGGGCCTCGTCCGCGCTGGCCACCAGCCGAACCCGCCGATCGCCGAAGACCTGTGGTGCCGTCGCGTCTATCTCGATCTCGTCGGGCGCATCCCGACCTGCGACGAACTCCTCGCCTTCACCCGCTCGAGCGATCCGCAAAAAAGCGGGAAGCTGATCAACGCGCTGCTCGCCTCGAAGGGGCACGTGAGCACGATGTTCAACTACTGGTGCGACACCCTCCGCGCCCGGGACCAGTTGGCCGACCGGGTCCGGGGCGATTTCTACCTGCACTACATCAAGGAGAGCATCCGCACGAATCAGCCCTACGATCGCTGGGTGCGCGAGCTGCTCAGCCCGGAAGGCGGCCTGACGCAGTCGCCGGCGGTGGGCTATTACCTGCGCGATTTGGGCAATCGTTTTGCGAGCGTGGATAACACCGCGACCATCTTCCTCGGCACGCAGATTGGCTGCGCGCAATGCCACGATCATCCCTACGACGAGTGGAGCCGGCGGGCCTATCATCAATTCGCGGCGTGGACTTCGGCGATCAGCACGAGCCGCCAGGATGCCACCCCGATGGCGCGCCTATCCGAGGGCGAAATCGACACAGTCCGGGAGAAGTTCGAGAAACAAATCGCGCGCCGGACGAGCAGCCAGCGCCGCCTCGCCGAGAATAGTCTTTACCTGTCCACGCTCGATCAGCTCACCCGCAAGCTGATGCGGCAGCGGCAGAACCCCGATTTCGCGGTGCGGAATGGTCCGCAGGCCGACGGCCATTTGCCCTCCGACTACCGCTACCCGGACGGGCAGCCGAACGAAGCCATCGAGCCGGCGGTGCTCTTCGGACAGGCGCCCCCGGCCTCCGGCCGGCGCCCCGCGGATGTTTTCGCGGCCTGGCTCACGGCGCCGGAAAATCCCCGTTTCGCGCTGACCATCGCCAACCGAATGTGGGCGCGGATGCTGGGCGCGCCGTTCTCCGGGACGCTGGAAAGTGTCCGCGCTCCCGAGGAGAGTGCGAATCCCGAGCTGACGCGGTATCTGACCCGGGTGATGGTCGCGGTGAACTTCGACCTGCGGCAGTTTCAACGGATCGTCGCGAACACCCGCACCTACGCGCGCCAGTCGGGCACCCTCGCCACCCCGGGTGCGAGCTACGATTTTCCCGGTCCGCTGCTGCGCCGGATGAGCGCGGAACAGGTTTGGGATTCGCTGATGGCGCTCGCTGTCCCGAACCTTGACGGCAAGGTCAGCTTTGATCTGCCGGAACCCGCGGAGGAGTCGGACGGGCCCACGGATGCGAGTTCAGTCGAGGAAATGGTGCGCACCGAGGTCCAGGAGCAGGCCCGCGAGAAGCTCAAACAGATGCGCCGGCACACCCCGCCGCCCAAGCCGGCGCCTTACGCGGCCTCGCCGGAGTTTACCGCTGCGCAACTCGTGCGCGCCTCGGAACTGCCGCACCCCGCGCCCGAATCGCATTTCCTGCGCGTCTTCGGACAATCGAACCGGGAGGTCGCCGATGGCGGCTGGCGCTCCGGCACCGTGCCGCAGACGCTGGTCATGCTCAACAGCACGCTCTTCGATGTGCTCGTCCAAAGAGGGACGCCGCTCGCGACCGCGATGACCCGCGACCACAGCGATTCCGGCCGGTTGCACGCGGTCTATCTCTCCATTCTCGGGCGGATGCCGACCCTCGACGAAATGCGCATGATCTCCAGCACCTTCAACGGCACCGGGAATACCGAGGCCATCGCCCACACCCTGCTCGGCACCCGCCAGTTTCTCTTCATCCAGTAGCGCCAGATAGTTGATGGCTGAGAGTTGATAGTTGATAGGCGCCGAACCCCCCTCCCCAATTCTATGGAAAAAATCCTCCGCCAACTCGACGAACCGAGCCGCCGCGAATTCATCATCCACGCCGCGCGCGCCTTTCTTGGCGTGAGCCTGATTCCGATCGGTGGCGCGGCCGTGGCGCTGGCGGCGCCCGCCGAGACCCGCGGCAAGGCCAAAACCAAGAGCGTGATCTACCTCTTCATGCAAGGCGGCATGAGTCACCTCGATACCTTCGACACCAAGCCGGATCGACGCGACGTGCAGGGCCCGACGGAAACGATTTCCACGGGCGCGGACGGGGTGCGCATCTCCGGTTACCTGCCGCTGCTGGCCGCGCACGGGTCCAAGATGGCGATCATCCGTTCGATGTCGCATACGCAAGGCGCGCACGAGCAGGGCGTGCACAAGGTGCTCACCGGTTACGAGAAGCAGCCTGGACTGACGTATCCGGCGCTCGGTTCGTGGATCGCCCGGCTGAGCGGCCGCGAGATGCGCGACAGCCTCCCGCCTTACATCCATGTTGGCAGCCTCGGCGGCCATCCGGGCAGCGGCTTTCTCGAAGCGAAATTCTCGCCGGTCCCGGTCGAAGATGCGAACAGCGGCTTGCGCAACACGCGCCTCGTCCACGGCGAGACCCTGCCCGGGATCCAAAAGCGCATCGCGCTCGCCAATCAGCTCGATGGCGCCTTCATGGCTCGCTACGGCACCGGGGAAGTCCGTGCCTATTCCGACTTGTACGCGGACGCTGCCAAGCTCATCGAAAGCAAGGCGCTCGAGGCCTTCGATCTGAACAAGGAGCTGCCCAAAACCCGCGATGCCTACGGCCAGGCCGGCTTTGGGCAGGGCGTGCTGCTCGCGCGGCGGCTAGTCGAAAACGGGGCACAATTCGTCGAAGTGGACCTCGGCGGTTGGGACACGCACACGAACAATCATCAGGGGGTGGCCGCGCGGGCCGCGGTGCTCGATCGCGCGCTCAGCGCCTTGCTCGCCGATCTCGAAGAGCGCGGTCTGCTCGCGACGACGATGGTCGCGGTGGTCTCGGAGTTCGGCCGCTCCCCCGAGCTCGACGGCAACGCCGGCCGCAACCATCACCCGATCGCCTTCTCGACCGTGCTCGCCGGCGGCGGGGTGCGGGGCGGCCAGGTTTACGGAGCGACCGATCCCACCGGCCGCGAAGTGGCCAAAGACAAGGTCAGCGTCCACGATTTCAACGCGACCATTGCGCACCTCATGGGCGTCAATCCGAGCGCGCCGGCGGTCGTCCCCGGAGGCCGCGCGCTGACGCTGGCCGGGCCGGACACCTCGCCCAACAAGGGCAAACCGATCGCCGCGCTGATCTGAGCGCGGCCGTAGCGCAGGTTTCCAAACCTGCGTATCGCGGACTTCGAGTCCGCCAGCGTCCAGCACGGCTGAGCGTTTGCGGATTGGAGATCCGCGATACAGCAGACTGAAAGTCCGCGCTACTGTCAGTCGACGATTGCGTTGCAACCGATAATGCGTCCATTCACGATTCGCTGTTCCATGACCTTCCTCCTGCGGTGCGCCGCCCTTTCAGTTCTCTGCCTTCCCTTGGTGGCGCAAGCCGGCCGCGCGGTCGACCCCACCGCCGGAACGGTGAGCATTTATTTCGAGAACGACCTCTTCGCCGGGACTGACCGCTATTACACCAACGGCGTGAAGATCGGCTGGTCTTCGACCAATTTGGGCAAGTTCAGCGACACGCCGTACGCCAGCCCGCTCCTGCCGCTGATCGACCGGCTCCCCTTCCTCAACAGCCCGGATTACCAGAAGAACCTCGCCTTTTCGCTCGGCCAAAACATCTACACTCCGGACAACACGGAGACCGCGGAATTGCTGCCCAACGATCGGCCTTACGCGGGCTGGCTCTATCTGGGCGTGGGGTTGATCTGGAAAAATGCCGAGGTGCGGCATTCCTTGGTGCTCGATCTGGGGGTTGTCGGCTCGTGGTCTTTTGGGGAGGAGGCGCAGCGGTTCGTGCACGATCTGCGCGGCTTCGAATCGCCCAAGGGCTGGGACCATCAACTGCACAACGAATTCGGCGCGATGCTCGTCTATGAATACACCTGGCGCTGGCCGCGGCACGAGCGGCGCGTCGGACTCGACTGGGAGTTTCTCCCGCACGCCGGTCTCGCCGTGGGCAATGTGCAAACCTACGCCAACCTGGGCGGCGAACTGCGGCTCGGGCTCAATCTGCCGGATGATTTTGGCACGGCCGGGATTGACCCGGCGGCAACCACCTCCACGCCCCTCGAGGGCAACCAGCAGGCCCAGCGGGCGCGGCATTTCGATCTCGGCGCCTACGTCTTTGCCCGCGCCGACGGTCGCGCCGTGGCGCACAGTATTTTCCTGGATGGCAACACCTTTGGCGACGGGCCTTCCGTGGATCGCAAGCCCTTGGTGGCGGACTTGAGCGCGGGCGCTTCCGTCAACTATCACAACACCAAATTCACCTACGCCCTGACGTATCGCAGCGAAGAGTTTGAGACCCAGGAACAGGGGCAGCTCTTCGGCTCAATCACGGTGAATTTCGCGTTTTAGCGTAGCTCGACATTCCAATGTCGAGAGCGGTTCGCTCGCTGCGCCGCCGTCGGTCTCGACATTGGAATGTCGAGCTACGCGCTCAGCGCGGCGGCTTCTCCGCTTCACCTGTCATCGGCACGAACCGCACCGAAAGCACCGCGCGCTGCTCCAGCTTTCCGTCTTTTTTCACCAGATAATAGAGCTCCTGCGCGCCCGGCGGCCCGACCGGAATGATCATGCGCCCGCCTTCCTTGAGCTGCTCGACGAGCGGCTTGGGCACATGATCCGGCGCGCAGGTCACGATGATCGCATCAAATGGCCCCGCCTCAGGCCAGCCCTTGTAACCATCGCCGGCGCGAACATGGACGTTGCGATAGCCGAGCCGTTTCAGATCCGTTTCGGCGCGGTGGGCGAGCGGCTCGACGATCTCGATCGAATAAACCTCGCCGACCAATTCGGCCAGCACCGCCGCCTGGTAGCCGGAACCGGTGCCGATTTCGAGGACCCGGTCCGTCGGCTGAGGGTCCAGCTTTTCGGTCATGAAGGCGACGATGTAGGGCTGGGAGATTGTCTGGCCGTAGCCGATGGGCAGCGGCTGGTCCGAGTAGGCGAGGTGACGCTCTTCCGCCGGCACGAACTCATGCCGCGGCACCTTGCCCATGGCCTGCAGGACGCGCGGGTTCTTTACGTCGCGGTATTGTCCCGAGAATTGTTCATCGACCATGTGTTTGCGGGCAGCGGCGAAGTCCGGAGCCGTCTGCGAATGGCAGGCAGTGCACGGAAAATGGAACAATGGCACCAAAGCCATCAGCCATCGGCTCATGGAACATACCATAGGCGGCGCGACCGATTTCGCCACTGCGGAAGCGAGGGGGGTGTCGGGGCGGCTCCCGTGTATTTCCGTGGACAGTTCCGCCGAAGGCAGCCGAGATTCCCGCCGTGTTTTCCTCGCTGCGAGTCGCCTGCCTGCTGCTCTTCGCGCTCGCCCTGCGGGGCGGCGCCGAACCGGACGCCGGGCAGCTCGTGCACGATTTTGCCGGGAGCCTCGTCTTTATCGAGGGCGGCGGCGGCGCAGGCAGTGGTTTCATTTGCCGGATGAAAGACGGCGTCTTCGTCCTGACCAATCAGCACGTGCTCGCCGGCATGCCGAGCGTGCGCATCACCCGGCTGGACAGCGCGAAGGTCCCCGCCGGCGCGGTGCAGGCGGCGGTGGGGCACGATCTGATGCGCCTCGCGACCGCCGAGGTGCCCAACCCGCTCGTCGCCACCGACGATCTCGAAAACGACGCCCGGATCGGCGACGAAATCCTCGTGCTCGGCAACAGCGAAGGCGCGCGCGTCATCCAGCCGCTCGCCGGCAAGCTGCTCGGCATCGGGCCGGATCGGATCGAAGTCAGCGCCGAATTTCTCCCCGGCAACAGCGGCAGTCCGATCGTCCATCTCAAATCCGGCCGGGTGATTGGCATCGCCACCTATCTGATCACCGGCCGGTATGCCGAGCTCACCGATACCCGCCAGCACCGCGTCCGCCGCTTCGGCTTCCGCCTCGATAGCGTCAAGAAATGGCAGCCCGTGGTCTGGGCTGCATTCCAGGCGGACAAGGTCGAGCTGGATAAGGTCGCCGCCTTGACGGAGCAATACGCCCGGCTCATCGACGCCCTGCGCGTGGATGCGCGGGTCGATCCGGGCACCTTTGCGAGCTCCGCCATCAGCCGCCCGTTGCGCGACTTCATGGACGTGGTGGGCAAGCGAAATCTCAGCCCGCCGGACCGCGCGCGCGCCGGGCAGAATTTCCTGGCGGCGCTCCGGTCTGGGACGCAGTCCGATGTGGCCCAGGCCCGGGAGCGCATCCGCTACGATTTTTTCCAGCGCGCGCTGGCCGAAGAAGCCGGGACGCGCGCGCAGATGTCCAAGCTCTTCGACCGGCTGCTCAAAGGGCAGTAGTGGCGCAGCCCGTGGTCGGGGCGGACGCTACTTGAGCTTTTCGCGGCCGATCGCCTTGACGATCTCCCGCTTCAATTCGAGGGGATCGATCGCTGCCTCCTGTCTCCAGAGCACCTCTCCCGTGCGGCTGAGCAGCACCGTGTAAGGCAGGGCGCCGCGCCAATCCTTGTCGAAGGCCTCGACCGACTTGCTCTTGTCGGTGTCCGAGAGCAGGAGGTTGCGGTTCGACGCCTGGTTCTTGTTCAGAAACTTCATGACCTCGGTTTTTTCGTCGGCGTAATTCGCGGAGACCGAGACGAACTCGAAATCGCGCAGGCGATACATGCGATTGATTTCGACGAGGTCGGGAAACTCGGTAATGCACGGCCCGCACCAGGTGGCCCAGAAATTCACCAGTCGCACTTTGGTCCCGTCGCCTTTGCGCAGCGCGACCAATCCATTCGTGTCCACGAGCTCCACGCTCACCGGCTCTTTGGCGAGCTTCTCCATGAAAGCCTGCACCTGCTCCTGCTTGCCCGCCCACTTTACGGAGCAGCCGAACGCCTTCGTCTGCGCCACGGGCGGCTCCTGGCCGGCGAGCACCGCGTCGAGCGCGGCGCGCAGGTCCTGCGCTTTGACCAGCGATTCGCGCTCCTGGTCGTCGATGCGGCCCACGTAGCGGAGCTTGCGCGCCGCATCGAAAAGGAAGGCGTGCGGGGTGGTGGCCGGCCCGTAGGCGCGCGCGACGCTCTCGCTGTCGCCGTCGTAGAGGTAGGGGAAATTGAACGCCGCCTCCTTCGCGCGCAGCTTCATTTCGGCGAAGGAATCGCTCAGATCGGTGTAGCCCAATTCGTCGAGGCGCAGCGAACGCGGATCGTTCGGCGAGATCGCCACGAGGGCGACGCCCTTCGGTTTGTAGTCCTCGACCAGTTTCTTGATCCGGCCTTCGTAGGCCTGCGCGGTGGGACAGTGGTTGCAGGTGAAGACCACCACGAGCGCTTTTGCCTCCTGAAAATCCGCGAGCGACCACTCGCGGCCATCGACCCCCGGCAGCTTGAAATCCGGAGCGGCGGCCCCGAGCCCGAGCGTGGGAGGCGGTGCCTCGGCGCCAAAGGCAAGGCTTGACCCGACGAGGAGAGAAAGGAGGAGAGACTTCATGCCTTTCAGCGCATCCCGAACGAGCCAGGATGTCAACGCGCAGGAGCGGCAGAGCTTCCTGCCGGGTAGCAATTCCTTAAAGCCGCACTCAGAATTAAACGCAAAGGCGCAGAGGCGCAGAGAACGCAGAGGAGCGAAGAGCAGCGGGCACGGCGGAGGGATGCATGATTTCGCTCAGCAAACAGTCAACGCTGCCAATCATCACCTCCGCGCCCTCTGCGCCTCTGCGTTTCCAAAACCCTGGTTCACGTTTGGGCAACTCGCGATTCAGAAGAGAGTGAGCGCCGCCCGCGGGCCTGCGATATTGCGACTTGCGCAGCCGGTGCGCCGCGGACGAGTTTGCGCACGCCAATGTTTTACGTCTTTGCCATCGTCGGACTCGTGCTCCTCGTCCGAGGGATGGCTCCGCGCATCGCGGCGTGGAAACGCAGCACGCCGGCGGAACGCTCGTTTGCCATTCGCTTCACCGCGTTCACCTGGCTGTTCGGATTTCTTTGCCTTCTGGCCTTCCTTTTCCTGCCGAATAAAGGGCGCGTGCTCATGGCGGTGCCGGTCTTTCTCGTCGCCAGTTCGCTGGTCAAATGGTGGAAGACCGGCCGTGCCCGGCTGCGGAGCGAGGCGCGCATGGACGAGGGCTTCGCCCGCGCAAAGCGCGTCAACTGATGCCGCCTTTGAAATTTCCCGTTCGCTGCCTTAGGCTTTCTCCATGCAAAAACTCCTTCCGATCCACTTTCTCGTCGCCTGCGCGCTGGCGGTGCTTCCCGCCCCGGCCTCTTTGGCCGGCGAAAAGGACAAACCCGAAACCAAGACCGAAACCACTCCGCCCAAAGTGAACAAAGAAGATCTCAAGAAAAAGCTCACCCCTCTTCAGTACGCGGTCACTTGCGAGAACGGCACGGAACGCGCCTTCGCCAACGAATTCTGGAACAACCACGAAGCCGGCCTTTATGTGGATGTGATCAGCGGAGAGGCGCTCTTTGCCTCCAACCATAAGTTCGATTCCGGGACCGGCTGGCCGAGCTTCTTCCAGCCGCTCAACAAAGAGAGCGTCGTCGAGGTCAAGGACACCAGCGCCGGAGTGGAGCGCACCGAGATCCGTTCGAAGACGAGCGACGCGCATCTCGGGCACCTCTTTGATGATGGGCCGAAGCCGACCG
The DNA here is from genome assembly GCA_034667665.1 of Chthoniobacter sp. Lineage (GTDB taxonomy): Bacteria > Verrucomicrobiota > Verrucomicrobiia > Chthoniobacterales > Chthoniobacteraceae > Chthoniobacter. The sequence continues at coordinate 110,018 of JAXDQW010000086.1, read as the reverse complement.
GGCAGCGCTATTGCATCAACTCGGCCGCCTTGCGCTTCATCCCGGTGGCCAAACTGAAAGAGGCGGGTTACGAGAAATACCTGCCGCTTTTTGAGAAAAAGTAGGCGCAACGCCTTTCGCGGAAACAAGGGGCATTCCAGCCACGGCGCGGCATGACACTTGCGCTTCCGTGGGGTTGTATGAAACTGCCAAGCATGAACTCCCGCCGGTTAGGGTTGGTTTTCTTCTGTGCGTCGCTCGCGCAGGCCGCGGCCTTCGAATGGGAACTGCACCGCTTTGAAGGCCGGGACTACGTGACTCTGGACGGAATCGCGCAGTTTTACAGTCTGCCGGCGCCGCCTCCGATCGAGCCCCAACCTTTCCTGGGCCCGCCCGCGTTCGGCTCCAGTTCGGAAGCTCTCGGGGTGGCCCCACCGAACCCGACGATTGCCTTGCATTCCGGGGAGTCGCAGCTCGAAGTGACCCTGAAATCAGCCGAGGTGCTGATCAATGGCGTCAAGCAATGGCTGGCCTTTCCGGTGCGCGTCGAGGGGACCAAAGCGCTGATCTCGCGGCTCGATTTGGGCAAGGTCCTCGAGCCCCGTCTGCGGCCCGAAAAGATCACCGGCCTGGGCCGGGTGGAGACGGTGGTGCTCGATCCGGGTCACGGCGGCCATGACCGCGGCGCGGTATCCCGCTACGGCTTCGAAAAGGATTTCGCGCTCGATGTCGCCCTGGCCGCCCGGGCCCTGCTCGAGGCGCAGCGCTACAAAGTGGTGATGACGCGCTCGTCCGATATCTTCGTCCCGCTGGACGAGCGCGCGGCGATCGCCAACCGCATCCCCAATTCGATCTTCGTGAGCGTGCACTTCAACCAGTCCAACACCAACGCCAACGCCCAGGGGTTCGAGATTTTCTCCATAGCGCCGCGGGGCGCGCCCTCGACCAACGGGCCGGCCTACAGCGAGCGCGATCTGCGCGAGGAGCCGGGCAATGTGGTCGATCTGCCCAGCACCGTGCTGGCGGGCAGCGTCTATCATTCACTCCTCGGACATCTTCCCTTGCTCGATCGCGGGCTCAAACATGCGCGCTTCGCCGTCCTCCGGCGCGCCACCGTGCCCGCCGTGCTGATCGAATGCGGTTTTGTCAGCAACAGTGGCGAGATCGCCCTGATCGGCTCCAGCGCCTGGCGGCGAAAGGTCGCGGAAGCGATCGTGGAAGGCGTGGACAATTACAAGGGTCTGGCGGAGCGAGGGGAGCGGCCCAAGGTGGTCGCCGATTACCGCCGCACCCCGCTCGAGATCCCGCAGTAGGCGGCCAATCGGCCCCTACGGAGTTCCGGCGGCTGAACTTTGCCGCAGCCCTTCGTCCCAACTTTTCCAGCCGATGATTGGCAGCGCGAAGGCGAAGGCCCGCTCCCATTCCGGGGTATCGGCAAGCCGGAACGGCTCATACATCCGCCGCTGGCGGTCCGGCGTTGAGATGGTGCCGGGTTTGAAGGTCCAGAGGCCGAGGAGGAGGCCGCCTTCCTGCGCATGGTCCACGTGCCGGTGCAGGATGAATGCATCGATGCCGTCGAGTCGCACCACCTTGCGCCACGCGGCACACCACGCCGCGGCCTGGACGAGCTCGCCGGTCGGCCAGTCCGCGCGGAAGTTGAAGCCTTGCTCGGAGAGAATCACGCGGCGCGGCTCGCCCCGGTGGAGCAGCCCGGGGCGGGCAAGGTAACGGGTGAGGACTTCCAGGTTCTGGTAAGTGAGGCGCGGACTGTCGAAATCGTCGGTTGCCGAGAGATCGTTCCAGAACCGCGGGTCCCGGAGATCTTCGGAATAAGGATGCTGGGCGAGGTGCCAGTCGAAATCGCCACGCTCGCGGGCGATGCGCGCAAACTCATCGAGCAGCATTTTCCCTCCGGTGGTCATGCCGGGGGCGTTCGGGTCGAAGCGCCAGGTCCAGTGGTGATCGAGGGAAAGATAGACGCGCCCGTGCTGCGAGGCGGTGCGCACGGCGTCGTGCACGATGCGGACCGCTTTTTCATACGCGTCCGCCACCTCCTCGACGTTCGCTCGGCCGAGGTTGTACCAATACCAGTGCGACTGGACTTCGTTGCCCACGATCCAGCCCCAGACGCGGCCGTGCGCGGCGTCGGGCCGGCTGTAGCGGGCGGCGAGGAACTCGGCGGTCCCGCGCAGCCACGCGATTCCTTCGGCGGTGGCGGTGTTGAAGGCGGCGACGTGGTTCGGGCAGCCTTCGTTGTAGCCCGGGTGGACGAGGATCGTGCGCTTCGCGGGATCCTGCGGGACGTAGTTGAGCAGGATGAGGTAAACGACGACCCTGGCCTCGGAGAGCGGTTTGATCTTTCGATCGAGGGCCTCGAGGTAGCCAGCGTTGAACGTGAACTCACGGCCTTCGCTGCTTTGCCAGCGCACGCTGCCCGGCCCGGGCGCTGGCTCGATGAGCTGGCCGAGGTTGCAATTCAAGGCCGCGTGCTTGATGCCGAGCGCCAGCGCATCGTCGAGCATCTCGACCTGAAGGCCTTTCTTGCTGGCCGGCGTGGGAAACGGCTCGGGGTTCGCGGAAGCGGGCTCGGCGGCTGAGCTGCAGACGAGCAGGACGGCGCCGGGGAGGGCAAGGAGGAGACGGGAGATCGGCATGGGTGTTTTCGAACGCGCATTGTCATGACAAATCCCACCGCCCACAATCTCCGCGGAGATTTGAAACGGGCGCGCCCGCGGTGATCCGCCCTCTCTGAACAGAACTGCGGAATCCGTGTCTGTGACTCAGCTTCTCCCCATTATGAAAGGTCGCCTCCTCCTCACTCTCTCCGTCGCACTTGCCGGTCACGCCGCCTCCGCCGCTACTCCCGCCGGACCACCGGAAGCCGACGCCGCCAAGCCCGTGGTCTCCAAAATCGCTGAAGTGACCGTTTACGCCGATCGGGCACAAGTCACCCGGACGGCTTCGATTCCCTTGAGTACCGAGCCGGTGCAATTTGCCTTTGCGAAACTCCCCGGCTGGCTCGACGAGGGGTCGGTCCGGGTCGGCCTCTCGCCCGCGGAAAGCGGGCAGATCATCGACGTCCAGGTGAAGCGGAATTATTTGGCGCGGGCGACCGATCAGGAGTTCGTCAAAGCCCAGGCCGCGGTGCAGGAGATCGCCGATCAGATCGTCGCGTTGGACGACGAGAAAAAAGTGCTCGAGGCTCAGGAAACGCAGGTCCAGTCGATCCGCGCTTTCTCCCTCGAGAAGCTGCCGAAGGACACCGCGATTCGCGAAGTCAAAGTCGGCGAGTATGGTGCGGTGGTGGACTTCATCGAAACGGCGTTGCGGAAGCTTTCCGTATCCCGGCGCGATCTCGAGCACAAGCGACGCGAACTGCAGCCGGAACTCGAGGCGCGGCAACGGCAGCTCAACGAACTGCAAGGCCGCTCGCAGCTTCAGCAATCGACCGTGATTGTCACCGCCAAGGGCGCAGCCGCCCGGCCGGCCACGGTGGCGTTGACCTATCTGCTGCCCGGCGCGACGTGGGAGCCGGTCCACGACTTGCGGGCGCGGGCCGAGGCCAAAACGGTGACGCTGTCGTCTTACGCGCACGTCATTCAGACCACCGGCGAAGATTGGGAGGGAGCCGCCCTTTCGCTCTCGACGCAGCGTCCCACGGAGACGACGCGGATTCCGGAACTGGAGGCGCTGCTCATGGGCCAGGGTCGGGGCATCCCCCAACTGCTCGCGCCTCCCGGCGAAACGTTTCAGCGCGCGCAGCAGAACTATACCGACAACAACGGCCTTTGGTTCTCCTACACGGCGCCGGCCATTCGGCACGAAGTCATTTCAAATCTCGATTTCCAGGCCGCGTGTCAGGCGCGCGCCGAGAAAATCTTCCAGACCCTGCAGCAGCGCGGAACGACCGCGCATTTCAAAGCTCTCGGCATCCAGACGGTCCGGAGCGATGGCCGGCCGGTGCGCGTTCCGATCGGGACGATCGAGCTCGAAGCGGCGCAGAAGCTCATCGCCGCCCCGGAGCTGAACCTCAACGCGATTCGCACCGTCGATCTGGTCAATCAGGGCAAACAGCCGCTCCTGCCGGGGCGCGTTTCGCTTTTCCTCGAGGGAGCGTTTCTGGGCGCAACCGAGACGGCCTTCGTGGCGCAGGGGGAAGCGTTTTCGCTTTATCTGGGCGTGGCGGATCAGATCAAACTCAGCCGGACCCTGGACCGCAAGAACAGCGAGTTGAGCCGCTGGGGTAACGGGACCCGGATGCAGGTCGCGTTCGTCATCACCGCCGAAAACCTTTCCGACAGCGAGGTCTCGCTCCAGTTGGCCGATCGTGTGCCCGTGGCCGAGGGCGACGAAGTCCGCGTGAAGAACGTGCGGATCACTCCCGAGATCAAGCCGGACGGCAAAGGCCTGCTGCGCTGGGACGTGGTGCTGCCGCCGAGACAGGCGCGGCAATTCCGCATCGAGTATGCGGTGGAATATCCGTCCGACCTGCCGAAAAAGAATGAAGCCGAGGGGGCTGCCCCTTCGGACCTCCGCGACCAGATCAGGAAGCTCGAATCGAAGTTTTAATCGGAAAGGGCGGCGCTGCCGCTGCTTCAAAATGGACCGCGCCATACTCGGACCGTGAAAAAAGTAACGATCCACACCGACGGAGCATGTCTCGGCAACCCCGGACCTGGCGGCTGGGCCGCCATTCTGGAATACAACGGGTCGGCAAAAGAAATCGTCGGGGGCGAGATCGCGACGACCAACAATCGCATGGAGATGCAGGCCGCGATCGAGGCGCTGGCCCGACTGAAAGAGCCTTGTGAAGTGGAACTCCACACCGATTCCGAATATCTGCGCGATGGAATCACGAAGTGGATTCGCGCCTGGAAGGCGCGGGGATGGAAGAAGCAGGTAAAGAACAAAGAGCTTTGGTTGCGCCTGGACGAAATCTCATCAGGACACACCGTGACCTGGCATTGGGTCAGAGGGCATTCCGGTCATCCGAAGAATGAGCGATGTGATGTCCTGGCCACCGCGGAAGCCGGCCGGCTCAAGAGCTCTCACACCCCGGAGCAATTGACGGCTGCGCTCACGCTGTTCACCCGGCAGCGGTCTCAAACTTCCGAGCAACCCGAGCTTGGCGGAAAACCGATCGGCGAACCTTGAAACGCAACTGAAGGCGTTTGCGCTGCAATTCAGTTAGTAGCAAGACCGGGCAGTGGACGAAGGTTGTTGTTTCAAAAGGTTGCCAGGGAGTGTTTGTAAACTCACGATGCGCGGCACTCTCAAGGAGCCGGGGCGCCCCCGCCCCGCGTTGCTCCTCGGGACGGGGGCGCCCCGGTTCCTTGGTTGCGGCCCAGACCTTAACCCGGTGCGGGTTTACAAACACGCCCTAACGCTCCACCAGGACGAGGATGGAGCGACCATTCACTTCGTAATCTCCGCTGGCCATCGGCTCCTCGGCTCCCGGCGCGACAAAGTTATCACGTCCCTCCATCCATGCGGCCGTATCGCAGACGCGAAACCACTGCTTCCCTCCGAGATTCACTGGCAAATGGACCGGGAGCTTTTCGCTCCACCCATTATAGGCAACGTAAATTGAGGAGACGCTATCGCCCTCTTCCGTGCCATCGATGCGGAAGCCGAGAAAGTGATTGTCTGGATTCGACATATAGCCGGGGTCGGCCTCCTGCCCGGCAGTCGTGAGCCAGATGATGTCCTTCAGCCCGTTGTGGTTCTTGTCCTGGCCAGTGAAGAACTCCTTCCGCCGCAGCGCCGGATGCGCACTGCGGAAGGCGAAGAGCTTCTTGCTGTAGTTGAAGAAGTGCGGGAACCGCGTCGCGTCGGCGTAGTCGAGGTAGTTCTTATCGGAGTCGAGATTGTAAACGTTGTTGTTCCCGAACTGCGTCCGATACATCTCATCGCCCCCGGTGATCATCGGCACGCCTGCCGAGAACATCAGGATGGCGAGGCCGGTGCGAGCCGCCTGCCGCTGAAGGTCGGGGTTCCCGCCCTGATCCCACGAAAGGTTGTTGTCCGAGCCGCCGTCGGATGGGCCGAACGGCCACGGCTGGTTATTCTTCTTTCCGTTGAAGGCATAGAGGTCGCGCAGGCAGAAGCCATCGTGCGCGACGATGAAGTTCACCGAGTTCCACGGCTTGCGCCCGTCGTCCTGAAACTTGTCCGACGACCCCGCAAAGCGCGCGGCCATCTCTCCCGGTGGGATGGGCGCGAGGCCGAGCTTGTTCTGCACGGAGCGCACGGTGTCGCGATACTTGTCGTTCCATTCCGCCCAACCGGAAGGGAAATCACCCATCTGGTAGCTCTCCAATGTCCACGGCTCCGCGATCAGCTCGCAGCCGGCGCCGCCGTTCGCGTCCCGGACGGGCAACTCGCGGACGAGCCGGTTGAGCGCGCTCTTCGGAGCAAACTTGTTGTAGTTGAAGCACGTCCGCTCGCAGATGTTTCCGATCACCGGCGCGAGGTCGAAGCGGAAGCCGTCCACGCCGAGCGTGTCCTTCCAGTAGGCCAGCGAATCGACGATCAGATTGCGCACCGGCTCCGTGGCCGTATTCAGGTTGGGAGCGACGCCGCTGCTGTTGCGATAAAAGCGAGGATCCGCGGCGAGCTCGTAATAGACGGGGTTGTCCAGACCACGGAGGGAGAGCAACCGCGAATGCTGGCCATTGGCGAACGAATGTCCCTCGGCGGTGTGGTTGTAAACGACATCGATATAAACCTTGATCCCCTGCGCGTGAAACGCCGCCGCCATCGCCGTGAACTCCTTCGTCGGCCCACCCGGTGATTGATCCACCGCGTAGCGCCGATCCGGGGCAAAGTAGGCGATGGGATCGTAGCCCCAGTAGTTGTCGCCGTTCGTCGATTGCTGGAGGTCGTTTTGATCGTTCTGCACTTCCTGCACCGGGAGAAACTCAACCGCCGTCACGCCAACCTCTTTCAGATAGGCGGCCTTGCGCCCCGCGCCCGCGTAAGTACCGCGCTCGGCTTCGGGCACGCTCGGATCGTTTTTGGTCAAACCGCGCAGGTGAACCTCGTAGATAATCTCATCCCGGAAGGGGCGCGTCGGTTTGGTCCCGAAGTTCGGCGCGCCCGGCTTCAGGACGATTCCTTTCGGAGCCTGAGCGCCGGTATCGACGTTGGTGCGCGCGCTGGAATAGATGTCGCCGTCGGTCTGCTTCGCGTTCACCGGGTCGTGGCTGACTTCGAGTGCATACGGATCGATGAGCAGCTTGTTGGGATTGAAGCGCTGCCCGTCGTCATCGACGTCCGCCTGGCGGCCGGCGAGTGATCCCGGCGTCCAACTGGCGTCGAAAGTCCAGTTCGGTCCCCAGGCGCGGTAGCCGTAATAGACCGTGCCGGTCACGCCTTTGGACTTCAACTCATCGCCCGGCACGGTCTTCGTCCAGACCTTGATGGCGGGGTCGGTGGCCGCCGGACCGGCAGTCAGCTCGTAGCGCGCCTTCTCGGCGGCGCCGAGCGGCTGGTCATACACCCAGACTTCGATCCGGGTCGCGGAGCTGGAGAAGACGCGGAAGGTTATGTTCTCCTGCGTGGCATCGTAGGTCGCGCCCAATCCATTCGGGCCAACCGCGAAGAGGTGTCCGGTGGTGAGCAGTCCGAGAAAGGCGCAGGCGATGCAGCGGAGGATCGTCGCGCGTCGTGATGGTGTGTTCATGGCGTGTGTGGTCTTTCTGTCGGGTTGCAGTTTCCAACGACGCGGCAATCCGTTCGCGTGGTTCCGGGAGGGGGACGGCGTCCCAAAAAACTGGCAGGGTCGGCTGGCCCTTTGGGATCTCAGTCATACCCGCCGAACATGAAGAGTTCGGCTGGGGTATCGGTCTTGTTATAGAGGGCGTGAAGCTGACCCGTCTTGCAGATGGTCAAGTCGCCGGCGAGCATCGTGCGCACTTCGAAGCAGCGCTCGCGGAAGGGAAACTGGCACCAATCGCCGACCACCATCATCCCCTTGCCGTTGAGCATCAGGAAGACTTCTTGATTGTCCCGGTGCCGGTGCACGCCGATGCCGCACTCGGGCTGGAGGATGTGCAAATCCATGTATTCCACGCTCATGTAGCGATCCCGCTTCGGGCCGCTTGCTTTCGCGTTCTGCTTGTCGCCGAACTCCCAGGTGTTCGAGTCGTGGTTCCAGGTGTCGAGGTCGCGCCCGAGCTCGTTTTCCCAAAGGCCGCCCAGCGCGGCGCGCCGCTCGCGCTCGTAGCCGAAGTAGTTTGAAAAGACATTGCGGAACTCGAGATAGCCGATGCCGCCGTGCGGGTTCGGGCTGACGCCGACGGCGAGGTAGTTCTGCCAGCCGCGAAAGAGCATGTTGAACTCCAGCCGGTAATTCTGTCCGCCGAGCGAGTCCCACGCGGAGGCGGTCGCATTGGCGAAGGCCAGCTCGAGCCGGAGCGGGCGCACCGGGTGCAGTGCGTGATCCGGCGCGCGTCCAAAGATCAGGACCGGCTGTGGATCAGCCGATCGGTTTCCGCTCTCCCGCGCCGCGTCAAAGCCGGGCCCGCGAAAATCGCCGAAGCTCCCGCGCACCAGATCCGGCCGCGCGATGATTCGGCCTGCGTCCAAGGAGGCGCGCGCCTTGCCGTCGAGCAGGTCGCGCAGGTTCCCGTCGGGAAATCCCCACAGCTCGACCTCGTAGCGATCGGTCCCCTCGTTGTAGGGAAGCTTGATCAGCGACTGCGTCTGATTCGCGCCCACCTTGATCCACATCTGGATGACCGGACCGAGCGAGCCCGCGTTCACCCGTTCGAGCTCCGTGCCACTTCCGCGATAGCTGATCTGCAAAAACGGCCCGGTCCACCCGCCCGCGCTCGCATAGCCGCGCGCCACGTAGAGATCGCGCAGCTTGAAGTCGGCGATGTTCTGTTTTTGGAAATCCTCCTTGTTCTCCTGCTGGCGCGGATCCGTGGTCCCCGCCGAGCCGCCCGAGGGGCTGTAGAGCGCGAGGTCGCGATATGGGAAAAGATACTGAAGCGAGTCCGCAAGATAGTGCTCGCGCTCCGCGGCAAGCTCCACGCGCTCGACGGCTCGGACGACGCGCAGGATGGGGTTGTTGACGTTGTAGTTCGGCCGCTGTGGCGAGACGACGACGTTCGGGATTTCGGATTCGACGATCTGCATGAGCTGCTGCCCTCCTCAGGTGCTGTGGTAAAGGAACGCGACGAACCGCAGGGGTTGCGCATTGGGATTCTCGATGCCGTGGATGCCGCCGCTCTTGGTGTAGATGACGCTGCCCGGCTTCACGGCCACCGGGCGGCATTCCTTCGGCCCGAGGCCGAAAATGTCGCGCTTCACTGGGGTGATGTGCGCGAGCTTCGGGTCGTCATTTGCTCCCATGTAGGCGACGCCTTCGCCCGCGACGATGTAGTAAAGCTCCTCGCTCCCGATGTGCTGATGCGTCCCCTCCACGGTGAAGGGTGGGATCGTGACTTCGTGGAAGAAGACCAGCGAGCCGCCCAGCTCCTGCTGAAAAATCCAGCGCATCTCGATGATGTTCTCGTCCTTCCGGTCCGGGTTTTCCGCGTTCATCATCGCGTTGCGGTACCGGACCGGGGGCGTCTGGTGCGCGTCGGTGAGGAAGAAGCCGCGCTGGAAATCGATGCGGTAATTGTTGACCTGATGCGTGTTCAGGCTGCTGCTCGGCTCCTGCGTGTTTGGTTCCTGAATGTTGCGCTCGTAGTAGTTGTCCCACGCCGCATCGAAGGGACCCGGACCATCCGGCACGGTGTAACCAAAGGGCATGTATTCCGTGTTCTCGCGGAAGGCAATTTCAAGCCGGTCGAGGTTCTCGATGTCCGCCAGCGCGGGACCGAAAGCCGGCACGCGCACGATCTCGCCGTCGCGCCCCATCATATCGAGCACCTTGAGGTCGTGGCGCAGATTCTCCGGCGCCTCGAGCGTCTCCCAAATCTCGACCTGAAAGGCATCGATCCACGGGCAATAGCCCAGCTTCACGCGCGCTTCGGCGATCTTCCCCGGATCGTTCGGCAGCACCTTCAGCCACGCCACGCACCCATCGCGCACGAAGCGCTGCCGTTCACGCACCATCTCCACGAGCCGGCTCGCGCGGAATTCGAGGCGCAGGAAATTGCAGAGCTTGCGATCGTCCAGGAAGACCTCGCCCTTGAGCACGGTCGCGTCGGCTTTCGAGCGGACTTCGCGGACATTGTAGCGATAGCGCGGGCTGCGCGTCGCGTTGAGATACTGCGCGTGGTAGATGCGGTCCGGGAAGAAGACGACCTGGAAGATCGAGTTCGCCGGATGGCTGGCGATTTTGTCGAAGCGCGGGTCCATGGTGGATAATTCAGAGGACGTTCTTGGCGAGGTGCTCGCCGATGCGGAAGGCGTTGGCCTGAATGGTGAGCGTCGGGTTGGCACCGCCGCTGGTCGGCATGAAGGAGCCGTCGGTCACGTAGAGATTATCGCTGTCCCAAACGCGGCAGAATTTGTCGAGCACCGAGTCGTTTGGATCGGTGCCAAAGCGTGCGCCGCCGAGGATGTGATTCGCAATGCGCACGCTGGCATCGCGGCTCTCTCCATAGACGCTGCCGAATTCGAGGTTCGCCGACGTGCCGGTGCCTTTCTCAAGGATCTGCCGGCAGACATTCGCGAGCGTGTCCATCACCTGCTTGTCGTGCGGATGCCACATTTTCACGATCTGCGCCGACTTACGGTTCCATTTGTCGCGCACGTTCGAGAGCCGGATGTGGTTGTTGAACCACGGAATCTGGTTCGCCATGAACGAGCACGAAAGCCGCCGCCCAAAGTCGTCGTCGAGCCACTGGATGATCCGGTCGCCGTAAAGGCTCTGATCGTTTTCGGCGAAGCCTTTCCAAAGCGTATCGAGGTCGGCGCTCTGATGGGTGCGGACAAAGGAAAGCGGCAGCGCCTGGTCGCTCGTGTTGTTGTAAATCGCGCCGCCGGCCCAGAGCTTGTTGTTGCGGATAAAGTCCGCGCTCGCGCCGAGGTCCGTCGCCCAGTCGCTGTCGAGCGCGATCGATTTGTCAAAGCGCCCCCGCACACGCGTCTCCGCGCCGCCGAAGCAATGGGTGAGGAAGTAGCGCCCGAGCAGGCTGCCGCCTTCCTCATACTTGACCACCTTGCCGAAACCGCCGCGGTCTTCCTCCGCGGAGAGCATCAGCAACCGGACCGTCTCGATCGCGGAGCAAGCCACCACGACGACCTTTCCGGCGACCGTCTTCTTCGCGCCATCCGGCCCGCGGTAATGCACGATCGTGACTTTCTTCCCGCTCGACTCGAGATGCGTGACCACGCTGTTGCAGCGGAGCTGAATCTTGCTCGGAAACTCGCGGATCGTCGGCCGCAGCAGCGAGACCCAGGTGTTCGACTTATAGCCGAGCGGATCGCCGTAGCGGTTCACGTAGCTTGTCTTCGGATCGCCGGCCTTGCGGCCGGAGGGCGCATGATCCTCGGTGATCACCGCCAGGGGCGTGCGATAGGGGGTGCCGCCCACGGCGTTGATCCCATCGAGGGCGAACTTGCTGATCGGATTCGGATCGAGCGGCTTCTGGTAAAACGAGCCGCTGGTAAACGGCTTGAGCTGCCCCTGCGCCTGACCGTTGATCCCCACCAGCCGCTCGGCCTTTCCATAAAACGGCTCCAGCTCGTCGTACGAAATCGGCCAGTCGCGAATCGAAACGCTCTGGTCGTTCGGATCCAACCCGGGCAATCCGCTGCGACCGGCATTAAACGAGCGCAGCCGCAAGTCATCCGGCGTGAACCGCAGCGACACCGCGCCGTAGAGCTGCGTGCCGCCGCCGACGCACTGCGCGGTGTAGCCCTCGATCGTCACGACCGGCACCTCGTCCACCTTCTGGCTGTGCAGATGCGGCTCGTCATTGAGGTCCGGTTCAATGTGGCTGGTGAAAAACGACCGTCCTTTGTTCGCCACGCCCTCGAGCGTGATGATCTTCTCCGGTCCCGCGGAGAAGACCTCGTCGCGCTTGAAGTCGCTCAACCCCTGCGGGCCATTATCTTCCTGCGTGCGAAGCCGCGGTCCTTTCTCCAGCACCAGCACGGTCTTGCCCGCCCGCGCGAGTTCCCACGCGACCGGCGCTCCGCCCGCGCCACTTCCGATGATGACTGCGTCAAATTCTTCCATAGTCGTGATCTCCCTTGCTGCGGCTTAGCCACGGTATTCAGTGCTGTTCCCGAGCGGCGGCTCGATGGCGCGCCGCCAGTCAAAGAGCGTCTTCCCATCGCCATCGCGATAGCGCGCGCTGAGGTAATCCCAGGCCGCTGCGCCCGCATTGCCGCCGTATTTCGGATGCGAAAATGCGGCCGTGATCGTGTGCCGGCGCAGGATCTCGAGGAAATACTTCGGGTTGTCGTAGCGGCCGTAATCCCAGCCCGGCACGTTGCCGCTCACCATCTGATCGTAGAGGAGCACGAACATGTCCTCATTCATGTCCCGTGGCTCCAGATACGGGTTCCGCTGCCGGACGAGCTGGTCGATGATCGAGAGGCAGGTTTTGTAGGCGAAGAGTTGATGGCGTTCTTCGCGGGCGAGCAGCTTGTCGAGGAAGTTGACCACGCCGACACCGATGTCGAACCGCGCCAGATACGGATGATTCGACCGCTGCTGTCCGCCCAGTCGCTCCAGGAAGATGCGCGCGTCCTCGGTGTTGAACGGCAGAATGTGCCGCGTGAGCCGGTCGAGAATGACCCGCTCCCAACGCTCGAAGGTGATCGCCTCGAACGCGGCGAGCGTGAAAAACGAGGACCACCGAGCGCCGTTGTCTTCGGTCGTCGTCTGGGGATTGACCGCATCGAGTTCCTCGCCGCCGCCCGTGGCGTAGCGATAGCGAAAACACTGACCGGAGGGCAGCAACAGGGTCGTCGCGAAGAACCGCGAATCACCCGCACGCTGGAGCGGGATGAACTCGTAGAGCGGCGCGAAAGTGCCGCGCACGCTGACCTTGAACCCATCGGCCGCATCGCGCGGCGCGAGATAGACGAAGGTGACGCGATTGAGCGCGCCGCTCGCCATCGGGTCGCCATTGAAGTGCGGCTCTACATGCGGAAAGCGCCAGCCTTCGCTGTAGCGTCCGCGACCCTCGGGAAGGGCGCCGAGATAGTTGTGGCGCAGGTCTTCGCTGTCCCGCGCGAGATGCTTCGTGCAGAGGTCGAACAGGTGCTCGACGTCGAGTGGTAATGTGGGTACCGGCATATCCAAATTTCCTCCAACGCCCGCATCGATACGCGGTCGCCCCGCGCCGTGGCAAGCGGTAAAAGGCAACAAATCTTGCCGCCCCCAAGGCGGGGTTTCGCCTGCCGTCGGAGGCCCTTGTCACGTGCGCTCCCAAGCCCGCTGTAGAGACAAAAACCTCCGGGAGGCGGCCGTATTTCTGTTCAGGAAAGCCCCATTCGGACACCCTTACCGAGTGCCGCTCCAGGCCCGCGGGCCTGCCGCGATTTTCGTTTTGCGCGAGCCGAAAGCGGGGCCGATTTTCGCCGGAGCATGGACGAGATCGCGGGCCGGGGATAGGATGAGAAGAGATGCTCGAACAACGCACAGCCTTGTTGCGCCTGCTGAACGACGACGATCCAACGACGCTCCAGCTCGTCAAGGGACAGCTCGCTGGCGCGGGGCTGGCCCGGCTGTCTGGTTTGCGGGAGTTGCTCGCCGAAGCCGGCCCCGCGGCGGCCCACCACCTGCGGGAAGTGATTGGCGCGATCGAAGCCCGGGAGGCGGATACCATCCTGGCGCAGCTCTGCGCCGGCTTCGGCGAGCATGGGGACCTCGAAGAAGCGGCCTGGCGTCTCGCGGCGACGTTTCGGCCAGGAGAGGATTTCGCGGTCGAGCGGGCCTTGCTCGATGCCTGGGGCGCGGAGGTGGCGCGCCGGCTCCGCAAAGCCAGCAGCGAGGTCGATTGCCTTGAGACCCTCGTCGAATTCCTCGGCCACGAAGTGCGGTTGCGCGGCAACGAGGCCGATTATTACAACATCAACAACTCGTTGCTGCCGGAAGTCATCGATTCCCGCGTCGGAATTCCGATCAGCCTTTCCCTGGTCTATCTGCTCGTGGCGCGGCGCGCCGGGCTGAGTTTGTCCGGCGTGGGATTGCCGGGCCACTTCCTGGTCCGGCACCAGGAGCACTTTTTCGATCCGTTCCACGGCGGACGACGTGTCGGCATGGACGACTGCCGCGCGCTCGTCGAGCGCCAGCAACTGCTGCTCGCGCCGCAGCATCTCCAACCGGTAACGCCCCGGCAAATGCTCGCGCGCATGCTGGCCAACCTTTACGCCTGCACCGAGGAAAGCGACCCGCCGCTGGCCGCGAAGATCTCCGGGTGGATCGACGCCTTAAACCAGCGCCCGCAGCAAGCCATCTAGCAGACCTGCCCAGGCCGCCATCGACTTGCTGCCTGCGGAGTGACATGGTTTCCGCCATGCGCCCCCCGCCCTTTAGCACCCGCGTTGTCATCGCCCTACTCCTGGTCGCAGCCGGACTCCGGGCCGAGCCTCCACCCCCGAATTTCGCAAAGTGGGAGAAGGAGATCGCCGCCTTTGAGAGCGCGGATCGCGAGAACCCTCCGCCACAACACGCCACCGTTTTTGTGGGCAGTTCCAGCATCCGGCTGTGGTCCACGCTCGAGCAGGATTTTCCGGAGCACCGCGTCATCAACCGCGGGTTTGGCGGATCGGAGCTCGGTGATTCCGCGCACTTCGCCGACCGGATCGTCCTCCCGTACCATCCCCGATGCGTCGTGGTTTATGCGGGTGGGAACGATATCAATAACGGCCGGACTCCCGAGGAAGTGTTCCAGCGCTTTCAGGATTTGGTGACGAAAGTGCGCGCCGGACTCCCGGAAGCGGACATCGCTTTCATCTCCATCGCCGGGAACCCCGCGCGTTGGGCGCAGGTCGAGAAGGTCAAGAAGGCCAACGCCCTGATCGAAGCGTTCATCAAGGATCAGGCGCACCTCAAGTTCATCAATGTGTTTCCAGCCATGCTCGGTGACGATGGACTGCCCCTCCCCGGGATCTTTCGCGCCGACCGCCTGCACATGAACGCCGAAGGCTACCAGATCTGGACCCGGCTGGTGCGGCCATTTCTTCCGCCGCCCGACCGGAAGTAGAGCGTGACTGCAGTCGGCGCGGGCAAGCGTCGAGAGAGGTGGCCTGCCGGGGGTCACTTGCCAGTGCGCCGCGCCGGTGTATGAAGGGCGGAGCCGATCGCGGCTGCCTTTCTTCTTATGTTCAAATCCGACGTTTTCGACCGCAGCACCCCGGTGAGTGGGGAAATCAGCGCCTCCCTCTACAACTTCATCATTGGCGCGGTGCTCATCTGGGGCTTTGCCGTGACGGCCATGGTGCAGAGCTACTTCCATCACGTCAGCTTTGGCTGGCCGCTGCTCCTCGCCTATATCGCCGGCGTTTTCGTGGGCACCATGCTTGCCCGCTCGGAGAATCCCGTGCTCAGCTTGCTCGGCTACCATCTGGTGGTGGTGCCGACCGGGGTGATGCTCGGGCCCTTCGTCAATGCACTCAGCCCGCAGGTGCTGCAAAATACCCTTTTCCTCACGGGCGGAGTGACCTGCGGCATGATGGGCCTGGGTACCGTTTTTCCCCGTGCTTTCGCCCGAATCGGCGGCGCGCTCTTTATCTCACTGATTGCACTCGTGGTCGTGAGCTTGCTCGAGGCGTTTGTCTTCAAGAAGTCGTTCACGATGGTCGATTACATCGCGGCGGGCATTTTCTCGCTCTACATCGCCTACGACTACGCCCGCGCGCAGCTCATCCCGAAGACTTTCGACAACGCGATCGACGTCTGCATCGCGCTTTACCTCGACATCATCAATCTCTTCATCCGCCTCGCCTCGATCCTCTCCCGCCGGGAGTGAAGGCAACGAGCGCCGTTTCGGGAGCCGCGATTGATATTTTGACGCAGGTTCCGTCGCCCATTGCAGGGCTTGGCAGGGATTTGCTGGGTGACCCGGAGTTCCGCTCCTCTTCACCGCGGGCTCGGTAGTTCCTTCGCGCTTCGGCGCCGGACATAGATTGAAAAAAGGTCGGAGCTTGCTTTGGGTGTGGAAACGGATAATACTAGATGAGTTTCCAAAGGATACCCGGCCCATGCGTTCCTCATCCCGCTCCCAAGAATCGCCGCGTGCAGCGCCCGCCGCAGAGGCGGCCAAACAACGCATCGTCTCCGAGGCGCGACGGCACTTCCTCGCGCACGGGTTCCGGGGGGTGACCATGGATGATCTCGCGGCGGAATTGGGCATGAGCAAGAAAACGCTCTACGCGCACTTCGCGAGCAAGAGCGCCCTGCTGGAGGCCGTGATTGGCGACAAGCTGCGCACCGTCGATGCGGATCTGGATCGGATCACCGGTGAGTGCTCCGCGGATTTCCTGAGCGCACTGCACCAATTGCTCGCCTGCCTGCGGCGACATTCGGAAGAACTCCAGCCACCCTTCTTGCGGGACATGGCGCGCGAAGCTCCTGAACTCTTCAAATTGGTGCAGACCAGGAGGCGCGCGGTGATTCAGCGCCATTTCGGAAAGCTCCTCGGCGCGGGGCGCACGGCGCGAATGATCCGCAAGGACATTACTTCCGACCTCATGATCGAAGTTCTCATTGGCGCGACGGATGCGCTCATCAATCCGCAAAAGCTCTCGGAACTGAATCTGCCCGCCCCAACGTGTCTCTCCGCCATCGTCACCATCTTCCTGGAAGGCGTGTTGACAGATGCGGGAAGGACGAAGCTATGAAGGACACCGGCCACTCACATTGCTGGCAGAGAATTGCCATTCCCATCTTCGTGGCGCTGGGCCTCGTCGCAAGTTGCGGTCACCCGGAGCGGGACAACGTGGTTCAAGGCTATGTCGAGGGCGAATTCGTTTATGTCGCATCACCCCTCGCGGGTGCCTTGGAAAGGCTCTCCGTGCAGCGGGGTGCGCAGGTGGCGGAAGGTGATCCCCTCTTTGCCCTCGAGAGCGGCCTGGAAAAGGCGGCGCGGGATCAAGCGGAACGCCGACTCGCGGAAGGGGAAGCGAGTCTGGCCGATGCAAAAAAAGGAAAGCGTCAGCCGGAAATTGACGCCCTGGAAGCGCAGCTCAAACAGGCCCGGGCGGCGCTCACCCTTTCGGAGAAAGAGTTTGCGAGACAGAACAACCTTTTCCGGTCGGGTACCGCGGCGGCCCAGGAATTCGACCGAGCGCGTTCGACCCAGGATCAGGATCGCCAGCACGTGTCGCAATTGGAGGCGGACTTAAAAACGGCGCAGCTCGGCCTGCGCAGCGACCAGATCGCTGGAGCGGAAGCGAACGTCCGGGCTCTCGCCGCGGCCCTCGCCAAGGCGGATTGGGATCTTGCGCAAAAACGTCAGAGCGCGCCGCAGTCCGGGCTTATTTTCGACACCCTTTATCGCGCCGGCGAATGGGTGGGCGCAGGGCGTCCCGTGGTCGCCCTGCTCCCGCCGCAGAATATCAAGGTGCGCGCCTTCGTGCCGGAGCGGCGGATCGGCGCGATTCATCCCGGCGATCGGGTGCGCGTCGTGGTGGACGGAGTGACCGGACCCTTCGCCGGCTCCGTGAGCTTCATTTCGCCCCGGGCCGAGTACACGCCACCGGTGATTTACAGCCAGGAGAGCCGCGGCAAGCTGGTCTTCATGATCGAGGTCATCTTCGATCCCGCGACGGCGGCGCGGCTGCACCCCGGCCAGCCCGTGGATGTGCAACTCGGACCCTGATCCATGGCCGCGGACCTCGCCATCGATGTGCAGGGTATGACCAAGCGCTTTGGTGCTCGCACGGTCGTCAACCACATCGATCTGCAGGTGCGCACGGGCGAAATCTATGGCTTCCTCGGTCCGAACGGCAGCGGCAAGACCACCTTTATCCGGATGCTCTGCGGCCTGCTGCGGGCGGACGCGGGGCGCGGCACCTGCCTCGGGTTCGACGTGATCACCGAGAGCGAAGCCATCAAGCGCGAGGTCGGCTACATGACCCAACGGTTCAGCTTTTACGAGGACTTGAGCATCGCCGAGAATCTCGACTTCGTGGCCCGGATGTATGGCGTCAAAAACCGCCGCGCCGCGGTGCGTCAAAGCATCGAACAGCTCGGTCTCAGCGGCCGGCAAACCCAGCTCGCCGGCGAGCTTTCCGGCGGCTGGAAGCAGCGCCTCGCTCTCGCCGCGTGCCTCATTCACAACCCCCGGCTGCTCCTGCTCGACGAGCCCACCGCCGGAGTGGACCCCAAGGCGCGGCGCGATTTTTGGGAGCAGATTCATCAGCTCGCCGCGCAGGGGCTCACCTTTCTGATCACCACGCATTACATGGATGAAGCCGAGCGCTGTCATCGACTCGCCTATATTTCCTACGGCAACCTGCTCACCCACGGCACCGTGGCCGAGGTCGTGGCCCATGCGCGGCTGACCACCTGGTCGGTGCGCGGCCCGGAATTGCTCAAGCTCGCCGGACAACTCCGTGCGCAACCGGGCGTGCAGCAGGCCGTGGCCTTCGGCACCACGCTGCATGTGAGTGGAGATGATGCCGCCGCCCTGGACGAAGCCATCGCTCCCTTCCGCTCGGAGCCGTACGAGTGGCGGCAGATTCCGTCCGGTCTGGAAGATGTCTTCATTCACCTCATGGACGGAGCGCAGGATAACTTCTCGTCATGAAATGGGGTCATCGCATTTCGCTTGCGCGCCTCTGGGGAATTGTCGTGAAGGAATTCGTCCAGATGCGCCGGGATCGCCTGACCTTTGCGATGATTCTCGGCATCCCGCTGCTCCAGCTCACGCTCTTCGGTTTTGCGATCAATGCCGACCCGCGGCACCTGCCCGCGGCGGTGCTCGTCGCCGACCAGGGACCCCAAAGCCGCACCTTGCTCGCGGCGCTCAAGAACAGCACCTACTTTGACTTCGTCCGGCAGGTGCAGACCGAATGGGAAGGCCGCGCGGCGCTCGCCCGCGGCGAGGTGCAGTTCGTCATTAACATCCCGGAAAACTTCTCTCGCGATCTCCTCCGCGGCGACCGGCCCGCGGTGCTCATTGAGGCCGACGCGACCGATCCCGCGGCCACCGGCAATGCCCTCGGCTCCCTGGCCACGCTGCTCAATACCGCTTTGCAAAACGACCTCAAAGGCCCGCTCGCCTTTCTCGCCGCGGGCCCCAGCCCCATCGAGCTGCGCGTCCACGCGCTCTATAACCCCGAGGCCATCACGCAGTTCAACATCGTCCCCGGCCTGATGGGCGTCATCCTGACCATGACCATGGTCATGATCACGGGACTCGCCATTACTCGCGAACGCGAACGGGGCACCATGGAAAACCTGCTCTCCATGCCGACGCGTCCCACCGAGGTGCTGCTGGGCAAGATCGCTCCTTATATCCTGGTCGGCTACATCCAGGTCGGTCTGATTCTCGTCGCGTCGCGGTTTCTCTTTCACGTGCCGATGCTCGGCAACCTCGGCCTGCTGCTCGTCGCCGCGCTCGTCTTCATCGCGGCCAATCTCGCGATGGGCATCACTTTCTCCACCGTGGCGAAGAACCAGCTCCAGGCCATGCAAATGGCCTTCTTCGTCTTCCTGCCTTCCATCCTGCTCTCCGGATTCATGTTCCCCTTCCGCGGCATGCCGCGCTGGGCGCAATATGTCGGCGAACTGTTTCCGCTGACCCATTTCCTGCGCATCGTTCGTGGCATCCTGCTCAAAGGAAACGGGGCGGCCGAGATCCTGCGCGAACTCTGGCCCATCGCGCTCTTCGCGACCCTCATGCTTACGCTTGGAATCAAGCGCTATCGCCAGACGCTCGACTGAGGAAACCATCGCCTCCCGCTCTGGATGAGTACGGTCCGCTCAAGGCAGAGGCGAGAAAGGAAGAGGTGGCGAAGACGGACGCGGCACCAGCCCGCCATTCTCGTCCAGCGTCGTGGCCACCGTCTGGATGAAATCGCGAACGGCTTCGTACACTTGCACTGCCTGTTGATGATTGTAAGTCCCCGCGACGTGCATCGTGGCGTCGCGCGATACATTCTTGATCATTCGCGCATCAGCGACGATCTGCTCGAAAAACAAAAAATGCTCATTCCATAGCGGGTGCCGATCACCAGCCGGTCGCGCCGCCTCCCTCTCCAACTCATCCAGAATGGAACCCCAGGTGTCCTCTCGGGTTGGCGGCGGAGTCTGCAATGCTTTCCAAATCGCCCGGACTCCGCCTTCCGCAATCCGCATGAGATGAAATACCGCTGCGGTCGTCCGGCTGGTTGCGAGGCAATTCCCCGCCTCGGTGATGTCGTCATGCGCCGATGGAAACCTGTCCCCCACCTCTTCGCCGAATAATCTCGGCGAATCATACATCGCAGTTACTTCTGATGGGAGGTAAAAAAAGCGGTGAGCGGAGAGTTCGCGGCGGATATTCGCGCTCAAATACACGGCTTCCAGCCCGAAGGATTCATAAGTGTAGAGATCCTGATCGAGCTTCTCGATAATCTCCGCAAAATGAATGGCGCACAGACGAAGCCCCACCCGTGCGCATTCAGCTTGCCCTCTCAACAGATGTTCCCGGAGCGCCGTCCTGGCTTGCTCGGGAAGCTTGGCAACTCCTCCTTCCGTGCCCTTGACATACCCATGCGTCCAACCAAGCATGGAACCGATCCGAAATAAACTCTCTGCTTTGAGTGGCTTCACGATGTGCCGCAGAGTGACAAATCCCGCCATGGAGGTCAAGTTCCTGGACCCCCATCGACAGCCCGAGCGCTCGCCTCCCGCCTTCTAGCAGAGTAGAGTTAGGCTGTCCCTGGACGGGCCGTCGCCGATGTAAGATAGCTTTCTTCTCCTCCGAACTAACACGCTCCGCGTTGGCCTCTGGCTGCTGCGGCTCCCAGGCACTTTTGCCCCGTTTGATGGGCCAAAGGCTCGGGACAAGCCAGCCCAGGGCAACGCTCTGGGTAGAGGTCTCGATAGGCCAGCCGCGGAGCCGCCGCCTGGTGTCGAGGTCCGAGGGTGTTACCCCCGGCTAGTTTCCGGCATCCATCCAGGATGGCTGAAAGGCGAGGGGTGGGTTTACAAATACGCCCTCAGGGCTCTGTTCTTTCCCTTTCCAACTCTCTCCCATGGCCTTGTCATGTCGCAGCCTATCTCGATGATTTTCGAAGCAGACTCTTTCCAACTGCCTCAAGCTCTTTCGCCACGCTTGCGAGCGAGGTGGCTCCAGCCAGCATCACCAGATAGCCTCCAATTTCCTTCTGCAACTCTTTTGGGGGAAGCGGCTGGGGGTTCAGCATCACCTCATCAAAGGAGAATCCAAGCGGACCAGGGACCGGAATTGGAATGGGCACCCTCCCGGTTGGACACCAATTGTCATCGTCATAATCTGCGGCGAGCCGTTCAGTGGCAAATTTCACGAGGGTCTTCTGCACGCCGGCCAGTTTCTGGACGACCGCACGATTCTCGAGCTCGGAGGAGAATCCTTTCACGGCCATCGCCACCATATACTCCCGTGAAGCGATGGACACTCTTGGCCCGTGGGGATGAATTGCGTCCCAAGCCTCCGGCTTGAGTCTGCCAATGAGAAAGAGGAAGAGACTCGATTTTCTGGCGTTCATAATGACAGGCCTTTCGTAGTTGCTTTTGTGGGTTTGGCTACAAGTCTTTCATACTTGGCAAATCCGTTCTCGGGAATGGGCGATTTCCCTCAAGTTGCCATGAGGGATACTACCCATCGCGAAGCGGCCGAACGGGACCGACGCATTTGCGGAAGTAAAGAAGCGCGCCTCACGGCAGAACTAAGAAGGTGATGTCTTCGTCATCTGGAGTAAGAACATCGGGCGATGAAAGCGCGCTGAGCTGGCGAGGGGGTTCGAGCGGATCTATTGCTTCGACGACTGCCCAAAGGAATGCGATCGGCGTCGGGCGCGCGGATGGCGGTTCGCATTCTCGGGGACAGAGTTGTTACCGAGAGATGGTCTGCAGCAGCTTGTTTCCGAAAAGCCAGTGGGAATTCCTGATTGAAGCCGGGAAGCAGCTTGCCTGGCGCTCCAGGGCCTCTCGGTTCTCAGCCCGCGAAGAACTCGTTGCTGGTGCGACCAGCAGGGCTTGCGTAGAATCGTCAGATGGCAGAGTCACCCGAGATTCCCGAAGCAAAAGACCCATTCGAGCGAAGAGTCGCCCTCACGATCGCCATCATTGCGATCTTCCTCTCATTCGTGGCCAACCTTGGGGATAATGCGAAGACGGACGCCATCATCAAGACGAACGAGGCATCGAATCAGTGGGGCTATTTTCAAGCCAAGGGCATCAAGGAGCAGATGAGCGCGATGCACGCCGATCTTGTCGGTCGAATGTCGGGAGCCATCACGGCAGGCGCCAACAGCACCGAGGTAGAGCGGCTTCGCACGGAGGTGGCGCGTTACGAGGGTGAGAAGGGAGAAATAAAGGCCAAAGCCGAGCTGCTCCAGGTTGAGGCGACCCACCAATCCTCGATCAACGACCGCTGCGATCAGTCCGCGCTCCTCCTCCAAATAGCGGTGGTAATTTGTTCAGTTTCGATCCTCGCTCAATCCCACAAATTCTGGTGGGCCGGCATGGTTCTGGGCGCTGCCGGCATCGCCGTCGGTGCCACCGCGTTCTTCTTGTGATCAGCGAGATTGCTGGCGGCTGAGGAATTGAACCTCGCCCGGTTTATTGCCGAGTTCCGCAGAGTCGCACTGCTGCCGCCTTCATGAATCGACAGCGGATGAGACCGGGCGTTCAAGCTTTCGCTCGTTGACATCGTCACTATCGAGCCGATGTTCACGTCGGCTCCAACGAAACCCGGCAGCATCAGTCCGGCAAAGTCGTTGGAGCTTTTTCATCGGCGGATTCTCAGATCGGCAATACCCGACAGCTCACAAAGATCGGCGTCGATGATTTTTGCGGTTCATCGCACGCACGTCGCCGGAAAAACACATCGCGCCGAAATCGACCTGCGGCGCGTTTGCAGAGCGGATGGTTGTTTCAGCCAAATGAGGAGCGGATGGGGGGGGATTCGAACCCATCCTAGTGGGGTCGGCTGGCGGTGTCTGACGCGGCGGTCAGAGAGAAGGCGCCGCGGCGAAAGGTTCAGGCGTGCGAAGCAACGGCAATATGCGCCGCTAGAATGGCACGTTTTGGCACGCGGCCAGGAAGCCGGCTGCGGCGAGTAGGGCGATGACCAGGAGCAGCTCCGCCGGCGGGCGCTGGTGCGGGGAGGCGGTGTGGCTGTCGAGGGCGAGGCAGGCGCGGAGGAGCAGCTCGGCCTGGGTGGCTCGCTCCAGTCGCGCGAGGGCGATGGTGCCGGTGTAGCGGCAGAGCAACCAGGCGAGCGCGCGCATCGGCCTACGGAGGGTTGGCGACGAACGTTTCCACGCGTCTGGAAATGACGGAGGGCGTCACGTGGCGGAAATCGGTTGGGTCGCTTGGGCCGGGGACTTGATGGCCAGCAGGCCGAGGTCCACTAGTTTGATGATGACGGTGTCGGCCACGTCTTTCATCAGGCGGCCGGCTTCGACGGAAGTGGTCTTGCGCTCCTCGGTGTTGGAGGTGAGGGCCAGGGTATTGGCGGCCACGGTCTTGATCATCTGCTCCTGCATGGAGAGCCGGTCGGCGGCGATGACGGTGACGAGTCTCTCGAGTTGCTCGCTATATCTCCCCCGGTCCTGGGTGGCGACCAGGCGCTCGGCGTCGGCCTTGGCGACGATCTGCTCGTGATGGGTCTGCACCTGGGTGAGCCGGCGCTCCTGCTGGACGATGAGCAGGCGGAAGATAAACACCACGGCGCTGACCAAGCCGAGCCCGATGCTGATGATGACGCTGAGCGGGAATTCGAGCGTGGCCGGGTCCCGGACGGCTTGGGCTGCGTCAGCCAGGAGCGGAAAAATGGGGAGCAGAGTCACGCGCGAAGGGCGCGTGTCAAGGGGGGCTCAGCGCTCGAGCTTGCGGAGGCGGGCGACGATGAGCGTCAGCACCTGGCGGAGCTCCGCGGCGCTGAGATTGCCGGCATCGAGCTTATCGCTGAGGGCGCTGAACGAGGTGGTCTCGGCGGTTACTTTGGCGGCGGCCGTCGCGCGCGCGGCAGTGAGTGCGGTCTTCGCGGTCGCGATGTCTGCGGCGGTGGGCTGCGGACCCAGCGCGGCATTCCACTGCACGAGCTGCGGTCCGCGGCCGTCGCTGTCGTCCCTCACGAGGTAATCTTTGACGGGGACCGCCGCGGGCGCGAACTGACGGATCGCGTCGCCGAGACTCGGCTCGGCTGCGTGCGTGGCCACGGTGACGATCAAGGCCAGGAGGAGGTAGAGTTTTGCTTTCATAAAATCAGGGGATGACGATGCCGGACCAAAGCGCGGAAATGTTCAGCGCCGAGCCGGTGTCTTGATAAAAGTAGATCTCGAAATAGTCTCCCGTTCCGTTGCAGTCCGCTTGAAGCGACGTCCCTATATATTGGGAGAGGACCGTGTTGGTGTTGTGCACAAAACGGTCGAGCTCTACTCCGTTTTTGTAGAGCACGAAGACATACGGATTGTAAATCGCGCCAGCGAAGTTCACCCCGCCAGCAAACACGCAAATGCCCGCAATCGTGGGCGTCCACCTGGAGCTTGCGAAGGTACCGGCTGAATCCCTTCGCTCCGTTCCCAGAATGAGCTTTGTCATTACCCCGCTGGCGCAACTCGTTACCGCGGCAAAGTTATCCGCGCTGAACGATTGCGAAACCGTCGTGCTGGCAGTTACCGCCCCGGTTCCGTGACCACTCAAAAAGCCAGTCAGCGTGGCTGCCCCCGTGCCGCCGTTGGGGACGCCGAGCTGGCCGGTCGTGATATTGGTTGCGACGATTCCGGTACCGACTTTGCTGCCCGTCAGAGATCCGTCAGCGAGGTCGTCGAGGTCGGCGTCCCAGGCCTGGACGTTGGTCCCGATGACGAGCGAGAGGGAGGTGCGGAAGGCAGCGTAATCCGCGCGGCCGAGAAGGGTCTGGACGTTGGCCGAGGGCGTGATCCCGGCGTAGATGGTGAGATCCGCGTCGTAAGCCTGGACGTCGGTGCCGATGACGAGGCCGGCGGCGGTGCGCAGGTTGGCGGAGGTGGGCCAGATGAGCGCGGTGCCGCTCGGGGAGAGGGTGAGGGAGCGGCTCGGGGCTTGGGCGGGCGCGGCGAGCGCCAGGGCGAGGAAAAAGAGAACGCCCAACGCCGAACGCCGAACGCCGAACATCGAAGGAAGAGAAGGGATCATAATCTGGATTGCCAAAAGACGGGGTTGGTCGCGCTGTTGAAGTCGGCGGGGCGGACGAGGCCAGCCGCGGTGTCCTCGGCCGGGGTGGTGTAGCCGGCGGTGCCGGCGACGGTGACGGTGACGGGAACGGTGAACGTGGTGGACGAGAGCACGGTGACGACGCGGTTGCCGTCGATGGTGGGCGTGGTGTTGCTGCCGCCGATGGCGGCGGTCTGGCCGCTGGTGAGTCCGTGCGCGGTGGAGGTGGTGACCACGCTCGAGGCGGCGACGGTGGCGCCGGTGATGACGAGCTGGCGCAGGCGCCAGAGGAGCGGCGCATCGTCCACCTGCACCGCGAGCAGGGTGCCGACGGCGAAGGTGCTGAGCGTGGCCAGGGCGTCGAGCTTGCCGGCGGTACCGCCGGTGAGGCCGGTGACGTCGTAGTAGTTGAGCGCGATCCGCGCGGGGACCGGGTAGGCCGGGGTGGCGTCGGTGGCGGTGCCTTCGCCGCCCTGGTTCACATCGTGGAAAAGCCGGACGGTGAAAGTCTGGCTCGAGATCACGGCGCCGTTGGCCGTGGCTTCGATCTCGGCCATGAGGTCGATGTATTCGACGTCGGCGAGAGTGTTGGGGAGACTGCCGTTGATCCACGTGCTGACGGTGAACGACGTGGTCTCAGCGGTGGCGTTGGTGCGATTGCCGAGATCGGGATCCGTGACGGTGACGAGATTGCCGAGCGCGGTGCAGGTGAAGACGTCGGTATTAAGCGCGGCCGCGAGGACGGTGGCGATCTGCGCGGCCGTCATGTTGCCGGTCACGGTGGTGATCTCGAGCGCGCGGGTGCAGGCGGCGGCGCCGACGGGGATGGTGGTACCGGCGTTATTTACGTCGATCCACACGCCGACGCTGCCGGCGGCGTCCCACAGCTTGAAGAAGGTGCCGTTCACGCTGACCTGGTCGTCGCCCACGGTCCGGATCTCGGTGACCTCGGCGAAGCCGAGCGGGTCGTAGCCGAGGAGGTTGTTCGCCTTCACGGTGTTCCAACTCGGCGCGACGGTGTAGGTGGTGGTGATGCCGCTGCCGGTGACCGTGACGGCCCAGCTCGCGCCGTTGTAATTGCTCACCACATAGCTGCCGTCGTAATCGCCGGCGACTTTGCAGCCGAATTTGAAAGTCAGCGGGGTGGCGAGGGCGCTGACGACGCCGTCGGTGTGGATCTGGATGGGGACTTGCGAGGAGTCACCACGCTTGATCTCAAAGGGCAGCGTCGCGGAGACGCGCTGGAACAGGCTGTCGGTGATCGCTCCGTCTGTGAGGTTTTGGTAGAGGCGCACGGCGGCGGGGGCGGGGTGTCAATGGGGGGCGGGGGCGGGGAAGGTTGATGGTTGAGAGTTGATGGTTGATAGGGCCGCCGCCTGGCCGCTTTGCCCGCCGCTCTCCGCGCGCATTTTTCCGCCCATCAACCATCAACTCTCACCTATCAACTTTCTCCCCCTCCCCCTGCCAGCCGCCGACGGTGTAGGTCGGTTTCGTGCCCGCTGTGTTCGCTTGCCAGATCTCCTCTTGCGTGGTGGAGCAGGCGGGGAGGAGGGCGATGGCGAGGACGGCGGCGAGGAGCAGGAGGAGGCGTTTCATAGTCCCGGCCGGCTGTCAGCCGGGGGGGAGATTCTTGGTGCTTGGTTCTGGGTTCTTGGTTGGAACGAAGAACGAAGAACAAAGAACGCAGAACTCACCCGATCCTGATCAGACTCCGGATGTCCGACACCCGGCGGCTCTTGCGATAGACGCCATCCCCTTCCCGGCCCCCGTCGGCGTTGGTGTTGCCTTCGATGGTGGGGATGCGGCCGGCGGTCTCGGCGCCGACGGCGAGGCCGATGTGCGAATAGGTGTACACGACGAGGTCGCCGGCGCGGGCGGCGATGTCCTTGGGCTTGTGCAGGGTGACGCCGCGGCCGGATTGATCGCGGGCCCAGCGCTCGAAGTCCCAGGCGCCGGCGGTGGTGGGACGTTTGAAGGCGATCACGGGGCCGGTGAGGATGGCCTCTTTCACGAGCCAGCAAATGAACGCGGCGCACCATGGCCATTGGTCGGGAGGCAGATTGGTGGCGGACTGATATTCGCGGATCCGGGCGCCGGAATTCTCGCCCCCGGTTTCGTGGACTCCCACTTCCTTCCCGGCCAGGCGGACGAGCACGGCGGCGAAGCCGGCCGGCACGACGACGGGGTCGATCGCGGGCGTCGCCGGCGGCCAGGCGGAATCCGGAGCGGCCGCGGCGAGCTCATCGATGCGGGCGCGGGTGCGCTCGAGGAAGTTGCCGAGGTGCGGCGGATCGAGGGCGAGCAGGTCCTGGATGGCGATGCGAGTGGCGAGGGCGGTTTGCATGGCCCTGCGCGGGGGTCAACGGCGGGCACTCCAACACTCCATTTCTCCACCCACTCCCCCTGGAAGTTTGGTAGGGCGTGGGGATTCGCAGATACAAGTCTTGCGTCACATTTCAGCGGCGGCACTTCAACACTCCCATTGCATCACACGCGCATCGGCCGCGGCACGATGAGGAGCTCGCCGGTGTGCGAGTCGATCACATCGCCCCAGGGGAAATAGCCGTTGGTCGCGGGGGGTTTGATGAGGATGTCGCAGATCATGGGACAGGGCTGCGAGTCTCCCTCGCCGGTGGTCGGGCTGGTCCAGCCGTAGATGGGGGTGGCGAAGGTCATCAGGCCGTTGTCCGGCGGGGCGAGGCCGGTCTCGACCTGGAATTTCAGGTAGCCGCATTGACCGTAGCCGCCGCCGGTCAGTGGGTAGCCGGTCCCGGGGTCGGTGGAGTCGGCGGAACCATCGATCGCCTCTTGCTCGAGCGTGGTGTACCCGTTGTAGTAGAAACCGGTCCGGTTCGGGTCGGTGGTGTCGTAACCCATTACCATGTGGAACTGGAGCCGGAAGTAGAGGGTGCCTCCATCCCCGGTGAAGGTATCCACGAAATTGGCGCCGGCTCCGCCCAGATAGAGGACCTCCTGCGGGGAATCGACCTGGAAGCTCTCGAAGCCGTTCACGAAGCCGAACGCGGGAAGGAAGTGTTCCTGGCCGGCGGTCAAGCCATTGCCGCCGGCGGTGGTGTAGCTGTAGGGCAGCGGCGCGCCGGCGCCGGGCGTGGTGAAGGGCGCTGACCATTCATTGATGGTGGCATCGAGGTCGAATTGCCAATCGCTCACGCGCGCGGTCATGGCGAGCAGCCACGCCAGGCCGGTGCTGTTAATGCCGCCGAAGTCGTAAAATTCGCCCACCGGTGCGCCGCTCGGGACGTCGACTTTGAGGAGCTTGCAGTAGTTGGCGCTGGTGCCGCGCTTGCCGAGTTTGTTGACGCGACGCGGCATCAGATCGGCTCCCAGGTCAGAGAGGAGGCGCCATCGGTAATCACCAGGCGCAGCCAGTAGCAGCGGCCGTCGCCTGGACGCGGTGGCAGGCTCATATCTCCACCGGTTCGTCGCCGGCGTCCTGCTCGGTGGCGAGGGCACCATTGGCGAGCACCACGACCTCCTGAAGCTCTTCCCACGAGAGCGTGGGGACGCCGAGGGTCTTGACCAAGCGCAGCCAGTAACGGCCGTCCGCGCCCGGATACGCGGGCAGGCCGCTGCCGGCCGGGGCCGCGCCGGTCTCATTGGGATCCACCACGCGCAGGACGCGGCCGTTGTCGGTGGGGGTCTCGGCGAGGGTCGCGTCGTCGGCGCGGGTGCGGTCGTGGATGAGCGCCTGCAGGAGGCGCTTGAGGTAGGCGCCATCGACCCAGGTGGGCGCGTCGTCGGTGATGTCCTTGAGCAGGTCCTCGAGGCTCATGCGACCAGGAGGTACTTGTAGATGAACCTCTCCCGCGTTTCCCAGATGGGGATGAGATCCTTTGACCAGGTGCGGGTCTCGAGGATCCAACCGGTGATGCCGTTCAGGATCACGTTGGTGATATCGAGGGTGCCGCAACTGAAGTTGCCCAGACCAGTGGAGAGAAAACTCTCGACCGCACTCCCGCCGACGCCGGTGTAGTCGGGTTCGGTGGTGACGACGCGAATGCGCGTGACGGTGGGGATCGGAATCTGCAGCGCCGTGAGCGGCGGGCCGAAGACGACGGTCTGGGCATCGCAGGTCAGCTCGAGGCTCTGCACCTTGGCGGCGACGAGGCCGCGATAGCAGGCGGTGAGCTCGATCATGCCCGAGGCGTCCTGGCGATCGAGGACCTCGGTGACGAACATCTGGGTATAGACGGCGTCGGGCTGGCCGCGCTGGGGCCAATTGCTCCGCGGCGTGTCGGGATGGGTAAGCCAGGTGCGCTCGCCACAATCGAAGCCGCCGCCGGAGGTCTGGCGGAAGTTCGGCTCGGCCTGGGGGATGAGCGCGCCGACGGAGATCCCAGCTCCGACGATGATGCGGTCGCCGCGGGCCATGGCTAGTTCCGGCCTCCGTTCATGGTGGCGGGCAGGCGCTTGTTGAGGATGTCCCAGATGTCGGCGGCGCTCTTGTGCTTGGTCACGTCCAGCGCGGGTGCGGCCGCGGCGGCCGGCCGGTCTTTGCGCGGGAAGAGCGCGCGCCAGGCCGGATCGTCACCATCGAGGCCGAGGCCGTGCCGCTTGGTGTCGATGTGGAAGGCTTGCTCTTTCGCAAAATCGGTGCGCTCGGAGTGCAGCCCGCCGACGGTGGTGCGACGGCGGCCGGTGACAGGATCGATGGCGCCGTTCGCGAGATTCTTGAGGAAGCGGCCGCGGAGACGTTCGCCGCGGCGATCCGCGCGGATGTCGCGGTTGATCTCGCCGGCGCGGCGGCGGGTGCCATCGGGATTCAAGTACCGGCCCATGAGGGTTTCGCGCTCTTCGTTTTCGGCGCGCTGCAGGTTGAGGCCCTCGGCGCGTTGCTGCGCAGTGGTGAGGTTGCCGGAAGCGAGGAGGTCGCGGCTCTGCGCCTGGCGCTCCTGGCTGGTGGCGAGTGATTTCTGGAAGCCGCTGCGGGCGCTGCCCTGGATGGTGAGCTCGCGCGATTGCGATTCGTGGCGCGATTTGGCGAGCGCCTCTTCGGCCGCGACGCCTTTCCGCAGCCACGAGTAGCGCTCCTTGATGAGCGCCAGGCTCTTGTCCGACATGTGTAGCTCGCGCGCGGCGAGGTCTTCCTGTTTTTCCTGGAGGGCCAACTCGGCGCGCCTGGCTTCGAATGGATTATTCTCGGCGCCCGGCGCGTTGAACCGCGCGGCGCTGGCCTGGTGCGCGTAGCTCTCCTCTCCGAGCCCGCGGAGCTTGGCGAAATCTTTGGCGGAGCCCTTTTCCCGCATCTCACTCTCTTGCTGGAGTTGCTTGGGGTTCTTTTGCTCGCCAAACAATCCGGTCATGAAGTCGCTCTGCCTCACGCCGGCGATGGCGTTGTCGTAGAATTTCCCGACGCCCTGCCACACCGGGTTCGAATCGCGCAGCCGGGCGGTGTCCTGGAGTTTTCCCTGTTGCTCGCGCTCGCCGTTGATCTGGTTCAGCGAATCCTGAGCCTTGCGCCCCAGCGCTTGCGGGCCATCGGCGGCGGAGGCAAAGGTGGCGTCGCGACTGGAGCCCTGGAAGGTCTGGGCGAGGCGCTCGCCCGCCTTGTTGGCGGCTTCGGTGTCCTTATTGAGCCGGTGCATGGCGGCCCCGACGGCCGCAATGCCCGCGGCCGCGAAACCAGCGGTCACGCCGATGCCCCCGATCGCGTGAGACAGGCGATGGACGCCAAACATGGTGCGGCCTTCGGCCAGATCCTTGACGCCCTGGATCAGGTTCGCGGAGCCGCCGGGGATGCCGCCGCGGCCGTTTCCGTTGCCCTTACCGGCGCCGTGGACGCGGTCCATGGCCTTCTCGTAGGTCTGCGCGCCTTTCTCGACGCTGTTGGTGTCCCAGACGAAGGTGGTGCGGACGGTTTGATCGCTCATGCCGCGGCCCTCTGGTGGAGCACGGCGGCCGCTTCGGCGCGCTTGCGGTCGATGTAGATCTGCATGTCCGCGAGGCGGCGTGCGACCGCCTTGGCGACGAAGCCGGTCTTGGCGTTCATGGTCTCGATGCCCGGGGTGCGATTCCAGAAGGTGACTTCGACCTCGCCCGGGGAACGGCGGACGACGGCGCCGCCCCGCTCGTGATTGACGGCGCCGGAGCTGGCCTTGAGCGAGCCGCCGAGATCGAAGATCGCGCCGAGCCAGCCGGAGGCGAGGAAGAGCCGCGCGTTATTGCGCATGTCGATAACGAAGCGCTGCATCTGCGCGAGCGTGGGGCGCTGGGAGAGGAAGGTGTCGTCGGCGAGGTGGTCCTTTTTGCTCTTGCGGCCGCGCTTGCGGATGAGCCGATTGCGCTTGGCCAGGGCCCAGCCGACCCATTGTGCGGGCACGCCGCGGCCGAGCCGGCCGTCGCCGAATTTCCGCGGAATCTTCCAGCCCTGCGCTTTCACATCGGCGCTGATCTCGGCCTTGCTGGGCGCGATCGCGGCGGTCTCGACGTAGAGATCGGTGGCCAGCTTGCGCGATTGATCCTTCCACAGGAATTCCTGATCGCGCCGGTTCACCGTCACGTACTCGCGGAAGCTGTGCCGCAGGGCGTCGATATCGCCTTGGTTGATGGTGATGCCGGGAAGCATGGCGGTTGGGAAATAGGCAAAGGGGGACGCCGGCTAAACGCCGGGGGCATACTTCGCCGCGGCGGTGTCAAAGTGGGTGCGGCGCGCGCTGTGGGCGCCGGAGCTGCGGCGCCGGCGGCAGCGGTAGCCATCGAGCCAAAGCCAAGCGTGCCGGTAGCGGAGCAGCTCCGCCAGGCTCAGCTCCCAGCGGATGAAGTCGGGAGTCCAGCCTCCGGACTCGCGGACGGTGGCGGCGATGAAGAGCGCGTCGTCATCGGGCTCAGCGCCGCGGGGTCCGGACTGACGGTTTTTTTTTCGGCGAGTGAAACCTCCGCGGCTTCGACGATGCCGAGGATCTCATTGGTCAGCCGGCGCACTTCGGCGAGGTCCTCGTCGCTAAGGTCGTCCATGAGCAGGCTGACGGCGGCGCGGAAAGTCGGGACATCGTCGGTCGCGACGAGCAGAGCGCGACGTTTTTCCAGACGCGTGGAAACGGCGGCGTGATGCGCTTCGGCGAGGATGTGGAGGAGGGCGGTGTCGTGGAAGGCACCGGTGTCGTCGGGGGCGACGACTTTGTTGCGCAGATCGCGGAGGCCGCGGGTGAGCGGGGCGAGCTCGCGACCGCGCCAGATGCGAGGGCCGCGCAAGCTCTCACCAGCGAGCTGGCGCTGGATGTCCTCGTCGCTGAGTTCGGCGGTGATCATGAATTGAAAAAGGTGGCGGAGCCGATGACCTGGCCGGCGCTGTTGTGGACCGGCCTCCAGGGACGGCAGCCCGGCAGCGCGGCGAAGAGCGCCGACGCGATCGCCGTGGTGGTGTTTGCTTCGTCCTGGAGGCTGAGGACGAGACGATCCGGAAGCGGCGCGGCGGCCGTCTCGGTGATGCTGGCGGCGCCAGTGGTGACGGTGCGGGAAATGGAGATCATGGTGGGAAAAACGCGGTGAGAGAAGAGGCGGAGACGAGAGCAGGCGCCGGCGTGGGAATCGGCACAGTAATGACATTCCGGACAGCGGAAGGGGGGCGCGCGGAGCCATTGCTCCATTACTCCATTACTCCCGGAGTGGTGGAGCGGTGGAGTGATGTGAGTGGCGACGTGAGTCACAGCAGCGCGTGGAATTTGTCGCGGGTCTTGGTGGTCGAGTCGGCGGTGAGGAGGAGCGTCTGGTCGCCGTCGAAACTCTGGCGGATGATGAGGCTCTGGCCCTTGGCGATCTTGAGCAGGTGCGAGTAGTTGAAGAGCACGCGGCTCATCCACTGCGGAGGGGTGGCGCCTTCGTTCAACGCGGCCGTGAGCAGGACCTGGGGAGCGGCGACGCCGTCTTTGACGCGCTGGAGAAAGAAGCTCCGGCCGCTGAAGGCGATGGGGGCGAAGCCGCAGGCTTTGAGCACCGCGGCGCCGTGGATGCTGTCGGTGGCGTAGCAGGCCTGGCCCGTTGCTTCGATGGGGAGGAGGGCGCGGCCTTCGCGGTGCGATTGCAGCACGGTGACCCAGTACTGGCGCGCATCGAGGGCGGCGCGCATGGTGACCAGCGGATGGAATGGATGCTCGAGCTCCATCTTTGCGCGCTCGATCCAGGCGCCGAGGATCTCCTCGGTTTTGTGCGCGTCCTCTCCCCCACCCTGCGAGACGTCGCCGAGCCACCAGACGGTGGTGCGGCCGATTTCGGAGCCGGACTCACTGAGGCCCACGTCGTCGGTGAAGGGCGCGGGATCGCGAAAGGGAATGCCGAGCGTGGCGAGACACGCGGCGAGCGCCGTGTCCTTGACCGGGTAATGCGGGAGGGTGATGCCGCGGAGATTAAACTCCTGGCCTTCCCGGGTGAGCTGCGGGGCCACGGTGCCGAGGAGGCGGTTCGTGGCGGTGTAGATGTTTTCGGGGTCTGACATTTTGGGGATGTGGGGATGTGGGTGACTGAGCCGGCGTTGCCGGCGGAAAGTTACTTGGGAGCCTTCGGCTCGGGCCCATCGAGTCGGGCCTTGAGGTGCGAGAGGCGTTCGCCGAATTGCGCGAGGAGGGTCTCTCTCTCGGCGCCGGTGGCGGCGGCCAGGCGAGCGGTGATCGCGTCGTGTTCGGTGTGGAGGCGCTTGCGGTCTTCGGTGCTCATGGAAATTGCGACGAGAACGAGGACGACGCTTAGGCGATGCCGTGACGCTGGATGGTGCTGCCGGAGATCATCCGGAGGTCCTCGCCCTGGTGGCTGACTTTGTTGGACTTCACGTAAAGGCCGCCGGCGGCGACGCCGTTCTTGGGAGTCCCAATGCCGAGATCATTGGCCAGGGTCAGCGCGACGCCAGGCTGGGCGAGCGCGACACCGGTCACGCCATTGAGGATCGCGGAGAAGTCCTGGTTCGCGACGAAGTCGAAGAAGACGTAGCCGATGGTGTAGCCGAGCGCGGAATTGAACACTTCCTTGACCTTCGAATCGACGGTCCGGTCGGCGGACTGGATGATGCAACCGGTCTCTGCGGTGAGCAGGAAGGTGGCACCGGAAAGGTTGATGAGAATGGGATCGCCGGCGGCCATGGTGCTGCCCGCGCGCTGTCAACGGGGGGCGGCGGAGGGTTGATGGTTGAGAGTTGATGGTTGATAGGCCGCCGCCTCGCCGCTCTTCAGCCGCGCTCCGCGCGGGGGTTCCGCCTATCAACAATCAACTCTCAACTATCAACTCTCTGCCGTGTGTTCCGTCCCCACCGCCTTCACCTCGATGACGTAGCTCTCGGTGCGGAGATCGCCCTCGATCGAGCGGGCGCAGCCGGCGGTGCGGATGGCGAGCATGACGGCGATGGCCCACGTGCTCGAGGTCAGGGCGGTCCCGAGATTGGTCGTATCGAGCAGGGTCTCGAGCGCGCCGCAAAGCGACTGGAAGGGATCGGCCTGGCCGCCCGGGACCTTGGCGTTGCCGCGGATCGCGAACTCGAGCCGGAAGTTGCGGATGGGCGCATACTTCGCGGTGCGGCCTTCGTCGGTCGCGGAGATGATCAGGCGCGGGCGCTTGGGCTTGTCGGACTCGGGCGTGATGGCGGTGTCTTCGTCGCGGCGCTTGACCTCGAGCGCGGCGAGAGCGGGCACGGTGATCGCGAGATCCCGAGCGGCGTGCATGAGCCGGAGGCCCAGCGGGAGAGTGAGCGGATCACTCATCGGCGCTGCCGATCGCGAGGACGAGCTGCACGGCCGCGGGATCCTTGTGGCCCTTCACGGCTTTGACCTGGTGGGCGCCTTCGTTGATGAGGTCGCCGTCGGTGGGATACTCGCCGTCGGGAAATTCCGCCTTCGCGACGACGAGGAAGTACTTCGCCTTTTCCACGAAGCCGCCTCCCTCCTGGAGCTCTGACATCGTGGGCTCGTCGCGGCGGACGCAGGCGTATTCGTCGCCCTGCCATTCGAAGGTCTGGCGGTAAGAAGTGATGGCGAAGCCCATGTCGCGGGCGAGCTCTTCGCGCAGGGAGAGCGCGGGCGCGGCGACCGGTGCGGTGAACGCGGCGGTGGTGATGATCGAGGAGAGGGCGCCGGCGAATTCGTCGCCCCCGCCGCCGTAGGAGACGCCGACGCGGACGTCGGCGGTGGCGGGCAGGGTGAGGGTGCCGGGGACGCCGTCGCCGCGGTCGATGCCATCGCGCACGTCGTCGGCCGCGGCGTAGCTGGCGGCGAGCGGGGCGACCGGGAAGGCGGCGAAGAAGGCACCCATGGGGAAAGCCGGAAAAGGGCTAAAGACTAAAGGCTAAAGGGCTAAACGGCCGTGAGCGCGATGTCGTCGTGCGAGGCGCCGGTCCCCTGGTTGGTCCAGCGCGTGGCGAAGCCGACGCGTGGGATCTTGCCGACCTCGGTGGCGACGGCGCCGAGTGCGGATGCGGTGGCGAGCGCGGCGAGGGCGGTGTCGAGATTGGCCGCAGCCAGGCCCAGGGCGTCGCGCGTCTCGGCGGCGCTGAGGATGGTGTTCATGATCCCCGTGGTGGCATCGATGATGAGGGATTCATCCGCGGGGTCGCTGGGGAGGTTGTCGGTCTTGGCCTTGATCGCGGCGATGCCGGTGTTGTCCGGGGAGGTGTAGGAGAAGGTCGCCATCCGGGAGGAGACGGAGGCATCGATGCGGCCGAGTTCCGTGGTCAGCTCGGTGCGCACGGCGCTGGCATTGGCCGCGGCGGAAGGCGGCGCGGTGTAGGCGAAGGTGGCCATCCGGGAGGAGACGGCGGCGTCGATGCGGCCGAGTTCCGTGGTCAGCTCGGTGCGCACGGCCGTGGCATTGGCCGCGGCGGAAGGCGGCGCGGTGTAGGCGAAGGTGGCCATCCGGGAGGAGACGGCGGCGTCGATGCGGCCGAGTTCCGTGGTCAGCTCGGTGCGCACGGCCGTGGCGTTGGCGGCGGCGGAGGGCGGCGCGGTGTAGGCGAAGGTGGCCATCCGGGAGGAGACGGAGGCGTCGATCCGGCCGAGTTCCGTGGCCAGCTCGGTGCGCACGGCCGTGGCATTGGCGGCGGCGCTCGGGGCCGCGGCGGCGTCGGTGAACCCGGTGATGTTGGTGCCCTTGGCGAGCGCGAGGCCAAAGGCGGCGCTCTGGTTGTTCACGGCGGTCAGCTCGATCTCCAGGTCGATCTGGGCCATGTTCGCCGCTCCCTTGAGGGTGATGTGGACCCAGCCCGCGCCGGTCGCGAGGCAGGCGTCAGGGATGCCGAGCTCCATCGCGCCCGGCATGTTGGTGGCAGAGACTTCCTTGAAGGCGCCGCTCGTCCACGTCCCCAGCGTCGAGCTGGCCAGGGTGATCGAGGTCGCAGAAGACTCGCCCTCGCGGCGGTAGTAACCGGTCAGCGAAGCCGTGTTGTAAGCGAGCCCGATCAGCTTGCCGCCGACTGACGACGAGGAATCGGAGACGACGACTTCCACGCTCTTGCTGGTGGTGCCTTTGACGAGGGAGAGTTTCATAACGCGGTCAGTTGTTGATGCCGCCGTTCATGCCGGGCTGGAATTTGACCGCGCCGGCGTCCTGGTGCTGCGTGGCCCCGACATCCCGGTTTTTCACCGCCGCCGTGCCTCGCCCTGCCGCCCCTGTAATAAGTCGGTAGTCGTCGCTGCCGGTGGC
Organism: Chthoniobacter sp.; assembly: GCA_034667665.1. GTDB lineage: Bacteria > Verrucomicrobiota > Verrucomicrobiia > Chthoniobacterales > Chthoniobacteraceae > Chthoniobacter. The sequence goes on along the minus strand of JAXDQW010000086.1, from coordinate 73,150 downwards.
CGTGTAATCGGTCGCGGAGCCGCCGGTGTCGGTCGTGATCTCCAGCCAGTTCGGCGAGTCTCCTAACCCAGCATCACCATTAGTGTTGTCTCGCGTCCGGTTGTTATTGCGCACCACCAAATCGGCCTGGGTGGCAGAGTTCTGGTTGTTGATTGCGTAACCGCAGTCGGTGATGTGGTTGCTGTCGATCGACGCGAAGCCATTTAGATTTGTGGCGTTAGCCGGAAGCCGGATAGCAGCCGTGGAGCAGCCTTGGAACGTGTTGCTGTAAATTAAAGCAGTGCCAGCAGATCGGTTATCGGTAAAGTCGAGGCCGACCGCGGAGCCGAAAAAGAGATTGTCCACCCAATAAGAAGCACTGGTGGCGCTGCCTGTCGCGCCCGCTCCCGTTCCCCCCTTAAAGCGGTTCCGCAGGTATCTCCACCCACCGCTGAGATTACCACACCCTGCCCCGCCTCCCGATGTGCAGTCCGAGTCTGTGAGAATCCCGCTAGTAGAGTTGGTGGAGATTGCTCTCGTCGAGCCGCCCGTATTGAGGTTCGTGCACGACACCCACCGAATGGCCGCGGAAATGCCCCCCGCTAAGGCGACCCCGTTCCTATTCGCAGTGACGATAAACCGCTCAAAGATCGTAAAGCCGGCAGTCGTAATTGTGAACGAAGCGCCGCAGTCGAGCGTCGGGAAGCCGGTGGTGTCGATCGGACCCGTGCCGGATACCGTGCGGCCCAGCGTATCGAGGTCGCCGATGGTCGCACTGTAGCCGCGCCACCAAATCGGCTGGGTTGTAGCTGTCGCGGCATTGGTTTGGGTGAGGCTCGCGGAGAGGGTATAAGTGCCAGCTTTGACATTGATCCGATCGCCCGCTGCCGCGTTGGTAAACGCGGTTGCGAGACTCATCGGCGTCGCACTATTGGTGCTGTTCGCGTAGGTGTCCGTCCCCGCCGTAGTTACGTATCGTTCGGTCATCGCCATTATTCCTCCGGCAATGTCACGGTCCCATCCGCGTGAAACTCCGGCATGACCGGAGGAGCGAGAGCGATCGAGCCGGGGCGGGCGACGTTGAGCAGCTCCTGGAACTGCGCGGAAAGGATGAACAGTGGCGTGGCTCGCGGCCCCAGCTTCGCCAGGATCGCGGCGGGCGTCGCCAGCGGGTTGGCCCAGATCCGGGTGTAGATCGCCTGGACGCTGCGGACACACTGCTGATGCAGGCCGGCGGTGTCGGCCAGGATGTGATCGGCCTCCTGCTGGGCGGGATCAATGGGGGCGGGGTCGAGGGAGTAGTCGAGGAGGGGCATGGCGTTCAGTTCCAGCGGAGGTAAGCGCGCCGGCCGCCGGCGAGCTGGCCCGGGATGAGGCAGAGGGCGATGAGGTCGCGGGCCCTGGCGGGAGTGAGGATGGCGCCGGCGATCGCGCCAAAGCCGTCCTTTGGGGACCAGTATTCGTGCCGGTCGAAGAGCTTCTTGAATTTGTCGGCGGCGAGCACGCGGGCGAGTTGCTCGTCGTCGGCGTTGCGAAGCTCGAAGGTGTCGGGACTCAGCGTGGCCTCCTTGGCGGCGACGACCAGGGCGGTGTGGCCTTCCTCGTCGCGGTACCGGCCGGCGCCGAGGGCGATCAGGGCGTCGTTAACGGCGGTGAGCTCGGCATCGATGACGAGCAGCTCGGCGACCTTGGCGTCGCGCTCGAGGCGCTTTGCGTCCAGTCGGGCGATGAGGGCGAGGCCTTCGGCGACGAGCGGGGTGAGGGTGGCGGGGGCGGGTTTGGTGGCCATGGGTGGTGAGCTCTCCACCACTCCCCTACTCCACCACTCCCCGGGAGCGGTGGAGTGGTGGAGCGGTGGAGTGGTGGAGTGGTGGCTGAGGCCCTGTCAAAGCCAGGTGCGGCGGGCGGGGTCGTAGGTGACGTCGGCGTGGCAGGAGTTACAGCGGCCGCCGTCTTCGGTGATGGTCACCGCGAGGTGCGGACAAGTGCGCACAAACCAGCAGCGGCCGATGCGCTCGACGATGGCCTCGCCGGTAAATGGGAAGACTTCGCGAACCGCGGCGTGGACGGAATCGTAGTCGTAATCGTGGCCGCCGATCAGGCCGCCGGGCTTGAGCTTGGGGAGCCAGGCGCGCAGATCGGCGCGGACGGCTTCGTAGATGTGGTCGCCATCGATGAAGATGGCGTCGAAGGTGGCGTCGCAGAACATGTGGGCCGCCAGGGTGCTATCCATCTCGTAGATGGCCGGTGCCATGCCGAACTCGCGCATGGTGGACTCGAAGACGCCGCGGACGCTGCCACCGCACTCCTGGACCAGGCGGTAATGGACGTCGCCTTCGTTGGGGGTGCCCTGGAAGGTGTCGATCGCGGAGATACTGGCGGCCTTGCCTTCGGCCACGAGGAAGGTGCTGAAGGCCGCGAGGCTGCGGCCGAGCCAGCAGCCGATCTCGGCGACGCAGGCGTGATCGGGCAACTCTTTGGCGAAGCGACGATAGATCTCCGCGTCCGCATCGGAAAACCAGCCGGGCACGGCGTGCCAGCCGTCGGTGCGCTCGAGCTGGGCCCCGCTGAAGCGATAGACCTTGCTGCCTTCGTGCCCGAGCGCGATCCGGACGTCCACGAGCGTGGGGACGCCGAGGGCGCGGGCGCGTTCGCAGAAGAACCAGTCTTCGGAGATCCACTCGCGCAGCGGGTAGCCATCCGGGTCATGGGACTGAGGGGACGGATGGGACGGATAGACGGACATCGCGCCGGTGACCACGCCGCTGGGGAAGAAGTCCCACTCGACGGCGCCGTGATTGTGGTAGCGCAGGGCGGGGCCGCCGTTGTCCTCTTTCATCGCCTCGAGCAATTCGCGCTTTACGAGCATGAAGCCGCGGCCGCAGCGGCGGACCGTGGCGAGATTCCGCGCGTCTGGAATCGGAAGCTCGTCAAAGGTGCCGATGCAGGGCGGCGCGTCGTCCTGCTTCTTCGGGTAGAGGCCATAGACGAGCGGGACGGCGGATGATCCGCTGCAATGGCTGAGGAGGTTTTCCACGTCGAGCGGGGTGAAGTGGATGTCCGCGTCGAGATTGATCCAGACGTCGCAGTCGCTGGCTAGGAAGGCGTTGGCGACCTTGTTCATCCCGCGGTTCGCGTGGGAGTCGCTCGCTCGATCGAGTTGCACGTCGCGGCCGGCGAAGGCCCGGGCGTGGCAGATCATGAAGCTGGCCATGACGGCGCCGTTGCCGTTGTCCAGGAGAGGGAGATAGATCCGGAGGCCGGAGGTCGGAGGTCGGAGGGCGGAGGTGGGCATATGGTGATTTGGAGATTTGGTTGCGGGAGTCGGATTCGAACCGACGACCTCGAGGTTATGAGCCTCGCGCGCTGCCAGGCTGCGCCATCCCGCGATTAAGATGAGGGGCGGCTGCTTCGCCCGTGGGACCGCGCACAGCTCGGAAAGATGGGTGAGGCGTGGGGATTCGCAGACTAGGAAGTCTGCGTCACACTCACGGCGTCACACTCCTCTTACTGGACCTGCTTCAGGCCCACCGCTTCGATGCTCACCGGGTAGGCGGGCGAATTGGTGCCCGCGAGGACGATGCGGGCGAAGAGGTAGCGGAAGGTGGCCCGGGTATCCACGGCCAGGGTGCCGCTTGCGGCGGTGTTATTGGTCGTGGCCACGTTGCCCACAGCGAGGGTGACCGCTTCGCCGGCGACATTATTCGCGGCGTGCTGCAGGGTGACGGTGATCGCGCCGTCGTTGTCGCCAATGGTCTTGACGCCGAGCGCGACGCGCACGCCGATGACGCCGATGAATTGCTGCAGGTCGAGCCCCGCGCTGGCCACGTTATTCGTGGCGCGGCTCAAGGGGGCGGCGATGGTGACGTGAGTGACGGAGTTTTTGAGGTCGAGGGACATGGGGAAAGGTGGTTAGTGCTGCGGTGCTTGGTGCTTGGTTCTTCGTTCCTACGCGGCGGGCGCTTCGGGTTTGCCGGAGACTTTCTTGACCTTGGGCTTGGGCGGCTCGGGCGCGGGCTGATCCTCGGGCGCCTCGATGACCTGGCCCTTGTTCGTCCGCACGAGCTGGCGCGCGGTGTTTTCGTCCACCTCGAAGGTCTCGCCGGTGAAAGCAGGCTGCCCGGAGAGGAAGGTGTCGCGGGTGATTTTAACGAACATGGATCGGGAAGAGTTGGCGGGTCACGGGACCCTCAAGTTGCTTTTGGAGTTACTCGCGGAAGCTTGTTTACTGCGCGCCGGAGTCAGTCGAGACGGCGAAGGAAACGACGTGGCGGACACCCACATCGCTCCACAGCGTGATGGTGATGGTGACGACGCCGGTGGCGTCGTTGGTGTAAGGATTCACGACCACGTCGATGCCGGCCCAGTCGGCCAGGATCAGGTCGTTCCAGTTGCCGTAGATGACTTTGTCGCCGGGGACCTGGTTCGTGCTGAACGCGGGGCGGCCGACCACGGTGCCCTGGTCGATGTTTCCGTCCCAGATGAACTTGGTGGAGTACTGCGTCTCCGGGATGTTCATCTGCTTCGCCGCGCTGGCCGGCGTGGTCATGTAAGCCAGGGCGCCGCGCGAGGCGTTGTCGGCCGCGACCTGCGCCTGGAAGTCGATGAGCTTGGCGCGGGTGGCCGCGGCGCTGAAAGTGACGCTGTTCAGGCCCGAGGGCTGATTCAGGATGCCCAGCGGTTCGGCGCCGCCGGCGCCGTTGATCGCAGCCAGATCCTTGGCCAGGGCGAGCACCGTGGTGATATCATTGCGGACCAGCGCTTCGACGCTGAGATCCGTCTGGTTCATCAGTTCCTTCGTATAGCCGGTCCGGCCGATGAGGCGGCGAGGGACGAGGCCGAGCTGCTCGAAGGACTGGTCGGTGGCGGTGGCGGTGCCCTGTTCATTGAGCCAGTAGGCGGTGGCGCCGCCGCTGATGCGCGGGATGGCGATATTGCCGACGAGCCCAGAGAGGGTCATGGCGCCCATCTGCGCGACGAGGGGCTTGTTGCGCAGGAGCTCGATGATCGAGCCGGTGAGGAGATTGGTGCCGACGAGCGCGCCGCCGCTGGCGAAGGTCGTCTGGTTGAGCGTCTTGATCGCGTGGGTCAGCGCCTTGATGGAGCGGATGCCGAGGTCGTTGCTCTCCGCGAGATTCGCCATGGCCACGTCGTGCGGGATGAAAAAGCCGTTCGCGCTCTTGCCGATGATCTTGGCGGTGGCGTCGCTGGCTTCCTTCTCGAGGCCGGAGAGGCGGCCGCCGTGGGACTCGCGCAGGGCCTTGAGCAGCGAGTAGCTCTTCACCTCGTCCTTGTTCAGGCCGAGCACCGGGGTGGTGATCACGGGCGCGGCTTTGGCTTTGTTCTCGAGGATCCAGCTCTTGAACTCGTTCATCGATTTGTCGTCGGAGATGAAGTCGTGGGCTTCCTTGACGCAATCGAACTTCGCGCCGATCGCGAGGATCTCCTTGTCTTCCACCCGGCGCAGACTCGTGGCGGTCTTGATGGCTTCGGTTTGCTGTGCGGGAGTGAGGGTTTCGGCGGGCATAACGGTGATTGATTGAGCGGCGGATGGTTGCTGCAGAGGCGCTGCCTTGGCCGTGTCAACGACGGGCGCGGGGGATGCCGCGAATGCGGCGGTGATTTCGGCGGGGACTTCCGCGGAGAGGCTTTTGAGCGCGCAGATCGCGGGCAGGCGCGGCTCGCACGGCGTGGGCGTGTAGCTGAACTCGATGGGATGCCAGCGGGTGATGTGGCCGTCGGCGGCCTTGCGCACCAGGTGCGCGGCGCTGCCCGAGCTCCACTTGAGCTTTCCCTTGGCGCAGAGGTCGGCGATGGCCTTCTCGTGGCCGTCGGACATATCGAGCACGGTCGAGACGAAGATGCCCACGTCGTCGCGCGTGGCCTTGACCGGAGCGAAGGTGCGATCGCACACGCTCTCGAGGCCCTTCACGGATTGCCCGTGATGGAACATGGTCGCGGCGCCGTCGCCACTGCGCGGACCGAAGTCGGTCTTGGCGGTGAAGTACTCGCCGGTGAGATCCTTCTCATCGGCCGCGGAAAAGCGGATGGCGTAGGCGCCGACGGAAACCTTGCCGTCCTGGACGGCGCCGAGGGCTTTGAGCGGCTCGCTGCCCTCGATGATGAGGGTGTCGGACTGGAGAGTTTCAGCGGCCTGCGGCATTGACCGCAGGTGGGGCTGTCAATCAGGGTGCGGAATCATGGCCACCAAACCCACAGCCAAGCGCACGACCACCAAGGCCACCCCGAAGACGATGCCTGCCAAGGCGGTGGCGAAGAAGCGGAAGACTTAGCACTCATGCTTGATCTTTCGTTGCCCGGCACGGTCGAAAGACGGGCAAGCGCAGTTCACGGGCACTGAACGCACCAGGCGTGAAAACCGTGGGCAGCAATGCCGAACAACCTGCCCCGGCTACCACACCGGGCAAACGAAAGCCATGTTCGCCAGCAGAGGTGCTCGTTGCCTTGGAGGAATCCGTCAAATTGCAGAGCCACTACGCGAGGCTTCTCAATAGTTGGGACGGCGGAACCCGGATCCGCTTCAAAAACGCAGACGAGTGGATTGCTCGTCTCCGCGAAACAGGAACCCTGCCCAGTCTTACGTAAGACTCGCGGCTGCGACCTGCTGCGCCTTGAGCTCGTCCCGATGATGCTCGAAGTGCAGGCGGGCCAGCGTCCCCGCAGACCGCTCATCGACGCCATGCCGCCGGTAAATGGCCGCCGCATCTTCCACCGACCGGGCGGTGGCATTGACCTCGGCATCCGCCGCGACCAGATCGTCGTCGCGGGTGGAGCGAACCGCGGGCGCGGCAAGGCTGGCGGCGGGTAAACTCATGGCCAACAGTAGCCCTGATCAGGCTTCGCGAGCAAGCTTTTGAGCGGAGAAATGCCGGTCAAATTCGGCGGCGATCGGGGCGAATTCTTCGTCGCTGTGGTACATCAGATCTCCGTAACGCGACTGCCGATCGCGGTCTAGCTGTTGCCGCAAAACTGGGTCGCCGCTTTGCGTGGCGATATACTGGGAATAGGCACGGGCAAAGCGCTCCTCGGGCTTGTTCAGATAGCGGTAATGGGCGGCGTATTTATCCCGGCGACCGCGGGCAAGGCGCACCTCACGCTTGAGCTTGGTGGAGGCTGGGCCTTTCTGAATCGCTGCCATCAGCCGCGGCATCGCGCCCGATTCAGATCCAAATTCGCGATGGGTGCCGAAAGCCTGGTGATCGATGAAATGTCCCATCTCGTGGACGGTGGTGAGAGCGGCGCTGGAGTCGCCCGGACGCAACCAAATGCCGGCAGTGTCGTCTCCGGCGATGCGGTAAGCGCCGTGGTCGCTGGCCGAGACGCGCGCGGCCTCGGCTCGCACCCGGACCGGGTTGAGCCGGTCATTGATCCCATGCACCTTGGCGATCTGCGCCAGGCCGTGCTGCGCGCCGGCGGCTTCCGGCCCCGAGGCTTCGATTCTGACGACGCTATGGATGCCGGTTTTGGCCACGTGCTCTTCTGAGCCGCCGCTCCCGCCGCCACCAGAGGGATATCCATCCGGCCCGAGGAAGATGTGAGCGCCGTTGTGCGTGATCCAGCCTTTCGCGGCGGGATCGACTACGGGTTCAGCGTCTTTTTTTTTGAGTCGGAAAGAGCCTGATAGCGCAGCGGCGTGAGATCCAGGACGGGGAGCGAGCTCGTGATCTTCCCCTTCTCGGCCTTGGCCAGGTGATGATGGCCATCGATGATCCGGTCATTGAGGAGGAGGATTTGCTTGCCCTTGCGCTCGAGGACTTCGGCGGCCGCGCCCGCGATGGTGCGCCGGGCGACGCGCCGGCGGGCGGTGGCGAGGTTGTGCTGGTCGGCCTTGGTGATGAGCTCGGGAACGGTCATCTGGTAGCGCAGCACATTGGCCGTGGGATCCGCGTCGGGGCAGAATTCACCGATGGTCGCGCGAACGTGATCGGGGAGCGCGGTGAGTGGGACTTCGCCGAGGTAGGCGGACTTGATGGCGAGCGGCTCGTCGTCGTCCACCGTGGGATCGGCGGCGCTGGCGGCGGGATCCGCGAGATCCTCAGCCAGGCCGGCCGCGGCACGCATGGTCTTCTCGCGACCGAGCGTGGCGGTGACTTCCTCGAAATCCTTGCCGGCTTCGGCGGCGAATTCGGTGCGGGTGCCGACGCCGAGGTCGATGGCTTCCTTGGCCGCCTGGATGTCTTTGACCGGATCGATCCAGGGGAAGCTGCGGCCGAAGAAACAGACGGCCTCTTCATCGGTGAACTCGGCGAAGCGGCTGAAGGGCAAATCGAGGAGGCCGCGGAGCATGGCGGACTCGAGGACATCGGGGAACACTTCGCGCAGGATCTGGGCGATGAAGAAGCTCTGGCCGCCGCGGTAGCCTTCGCGCTCCTCGAGCATGCCGATACGGGTGGCGCTGAAATTGGCGTCGCTGGGGTCATTGGCGAAGCTCGAGTAGCTCACGCCCATGCCGACCGCCGCGGCGCGTTTCTGCGCCTTGGTGAAGGGCTCGTAGGCTTCGGTGGGGTTGTGCCAGTCGATCGACTTGATATCGAAGCCCATGGGCAACTCGAGGAATTCGCCGGGTGAGCCATCGATGGTCCGGCCGCCAAGGGCGTCCGGATCGAAGTCGGCGGCGAGCTCCTCCGGCACTTCCTTGGTGATGACGCCCATCTTTTGCGCGCCGGCGCGGGCGGCGACCAGGCCCGCCTCGTCGTAGCCGCCGAGCATCTGCAGGCGCAGCATGGAGGCGACCATGGCGGGGATGCCGCGGGTCTGCTCGATGCGCTTGAAGACGAAGGGGTGAATCATCTCCTCGACGGGGACGCGGGTCCGGCGCGGGCTGATGTTATTCCCGAAGAAGTAGTCGCCGGGGTGATTGGCGAGGAGCCAGTAGGCGACGGGGAATTTCCAGTCGCCGTGCAGCTCCACACCCATGCGGACCTCGTGCATGCCGCGCTGGCAGTACGGGAAGCGCGAGCCATCCGGCAGCCGGCGCTCGGCCGGGCAATTGCACGCGACGCCGCGGAAGTCGATGTACTGGTCGTCGAGGTAATCGCTCTCGAGGAGCTGCAGGGCGAAGCCGAATTCATTGGGCGCGCCTTTGACCTTGCGGATGAGCAGGTCGCCATCGCGGCCGATGGTGCGCTCGATGAGCTTGCAGGCCTCGGTGGCTTGCTGCGTGCGCGTGACGAGAAAGTTCTCCTTGCGGCAGAACCGGCGCCACACGCGCTCGATGGCGGTATTCGCCGCGGTGTCGTAGGTCACGGCTCCGGTCTCGGGGTCGAGGTCCTCGGTGAGCTTGACCTTCATCTGCAGGATGAACCCGTCGTGGCCGACGACGTTGTTTTCGCGCAGCTTGAGATACCCCTCGGCGTGCGGATCGTTCTGCTCCAGGTCACGCGAGCGGCTGCGGAGGATCGGGAGCTTGCCCTGCAGCTCGGCATCGGCGCTGAGCCGGGAATTGGCCATCCAATCGCTGGTCAGGCGATTTTGCATGGCGGCGTCGAAGAGCTTCACGGCGCGGCCGCCCGGGGACTTGGTCCAGGTATTGTCCGGCTGGCGCGTGTGGGTGACGCCGGTGCGGGAAGTGGCGCGGACGAGCTTCATGGCCGGACGAAGCGGATGCCGAGGGTGCGGCGCACGGGCAGGCCGGCCGCCGCGCTGGCGGCGGATTGCTCGAGAAGGACGCGGCGCTGATACTTGAGCTGCAGGCGCTCGAGCGCTTCGACGGCGATGCGGTCGATCTGCTGGCCGTCGATGTTGGTGGACTCGAGGCCGTTCGGGATCCGGCCCTCCAGGGCCGCCTCGATGAGGACCAGCATGCGCGAGGCGTGGGTGCTGCCGAGCGCCGCCAGGGGGCTAGGGAGGATGGTGAGCGCGCCGCGGCCGACGGTGGTGCGCGTGGAGCCGGCCTCGACGTAGGCGGTCCAGAGATAGACGCCAGGGGCATAATTGCCCGACGCGTCGGCGGTGATGGTGACGGCGTGATCGGCGCCGGACGCCGCCGCGGTGATGGTGATCAGCGACTTTCCAGACGCCTGGAAAGCGTACTTGAGGACGTTGCTGGTCGCCGGGTAATCGGGCAGCGAACGCGTCCACTGCACCGTGTCTCCGGCCGTGATCGCGCTGGGCTCAGAGGTGGGGATCGACACAGGCATTCGGCCTGCGCGGGACTGTCAATGACGGGCCCGGGGCTGGGTTCATCACAGCATCACCCAAAGAGCCCAGGAAACGGTCCATGCGACGATCCAAAACACGACGAAAGCACATCCTCCGGTGAACTTCATTTCCAATGGGACGGGGCTCAGGGCACAGGCTGGAGATCCCCTGCCTCATTCATGGTGCACAGGACGCCGTTGGCCCATACGAGAACGGTGTTTTGGATCAGCCTTACCGTGGGCTTGTGACGGAGCGGTGCTCCACAGGATTCGCAGCGGTCGCCCGAGACGACCGAGGCGCAATACTCGCACGACGGGGGTGGGGGGGGTGCAGTCGATACCGCAATCCAAGGAGTTCGCCAGTTGGGTCCAGGAACGCGCAATCCCATTGGAAACCATCCTTACATAAGGAGACCAGCCACCCACTCGCGGCCGCCGATTTCGATGATGCGCCGCACCACGGGCTCGAGGTCGTGGCGGAGGACGTCGGGTTCCGGCGCGGTGGCGAGGCCGATCTTGCACTGCTGGTCCCACTTGAAGAACTGGTTCACGAAGGTGAGCGGGTGCGGGGTCGGGGTGATCCTCTGGTCGCCCGGGAGCTCCGGGCGCTCCTTGGCGGGGATGTAGCCCCAGAGAAACTTGCGGATCGACTCCGCGTTCAAATCCGTGGAATCCACGGATTTGGCGTCGTTTTCCCGAAAGAGGGTCATGCAGCGCTGGCTATTGCGCTCGCCCAGGTCGGGCCAATTGCCCCCCAACCAGAAGAGCCAGCGGCCGTGGCCGATCGCGTCCTTGATGCGCACGAGGATCCCGCCAAGGCGGAAAGCGAGCATGAGCAGCTCGTCGCGTTTGAGGCGGAGGACCTGCTCGGCGCTGACGATCTCGGCGTAGGTTTCCTTGGCCGCTTCCAGGAGCGGCCGGACGCGTTCGGCGAGCTCGAGGCTGTCGCGGGTGGCGAGATCGGTGCTCATGCCAGGTGGGCGAGCTGGCAGCGCAGACGGGTGACGTCTGGCCGCATGGCGAGGGCCTTGAGGCCGGCGAAGGTGTCGCGGAGGCAGTTGACGCCTTTGTCTTTAGCCTGCCGGGTTTTGTTCGTCGCCCGGCCAAGTTCGGCCAGGGTGCCGGCATCGATGAGGTCCGGACGCAGCTCGTAAGCGACAAGCTGCAGGCGTTCGCCGAGCGCGGAGATCGATGTGGCGCGCCGCATCCATTCCAGGAAGCGGCTGTAGATATCACCGGTGGACCGCAGCGCCTCGATGGCTTCGCTGAGGCGGAAGGCCGGGAACAGCGAGAGGAAGCCGCGGGCGAGATCCGGATCGACGTGCAGGCCGCCAGCCAGATCGGTGCGCATGCCGGCAATGAGGACGGCGCTGCGTTTGCCCAGTTCGACCAGGCCCACGGCGTCCAAGGCCCAGCGCAGGGCCTCGCCGAAGGTGTCGGACGCGGCGCGCACGGCCGCGGGCGAGAGATCCTGGACTTCCACGGCATTGTGCTGGGGCTCGAGGCGATCGACGGGGTGATCGTGGATGCAGGCGGCGTGCAGTTCGGCCGGGTCGCAGAAATCCACGTCCGGATCGGCCGGGCCGCCCTGGGGCCGGCCATCGGCCGGCGGCGGCCGGTGCAGGCCGTGCAACCTGGCGAACGCCTGGTCCACTTCGTTCAACGACTCGAACCATCGCCGATAGGTCCGCGCGTCGGCTTTCTCTTTCGCGATCGCGTTGCCCTGGCTCTGGCTCTCCGCGAGGGAGAGCTCGTTTTCCCGTTGCTTGCCGCGGCCGCCGCTCGCGCCGGCGGAGGGCGGCAGGTGTGTGGTGCGCCGGGTGCCGAGATGGGGATTGCCAGGATTCTGGTAGCTCTGCAGCTCCGGCTTCAGAAGAGGACCGAGATTGGTGATCATGAGCGAATGAACGAGCAGAGGACGAGGACGATGATCATCAGGAGGAGGATTCCCATCGGCCACGCGATCGGATGGTGGGTGCTCGGGAGCCTCAGCCAGAACTCGCCGGCGCCGGAAAGCGACGGCGCCGGACTGACCCGGCAGGCCCAATAGCGCCGTCTATTTTCGAGCCACTCGAACCGCCAATCGGTGCAAAAACCAACGCCGGACGCGGCCAGGTGCCAGAAGTCACCAATGCGGGCGAAGCGGTGCGCGGTATTAAGGATCGGCGAGCGGAAGGTCACAGGCGTCGAGTGGCGGAGGAGCCGGAGTCAACAGCCTGCAGGATGACACACCTTTTTTGCCCCCATTCCCGCCACGGCGGTAAAAGCGCCCACAAGCGCTGGGGAGCGCTGGGGAGCGCTCATGAGCGATAATCTCGCTAAAAATAGATTTGACGGCTTCCTGCCACGCAGCCGCCCTCGCTACTTCGGCCCATCGAAACCGCGGGGGAGAATGCGCAACAGCTCGACGATCCACTCCGGCCTCGCCTTGCGCCCATCCACAAAGGGCGACGTGGGCTCGTTGGCGACGGCGTTGACGCACTTCACCCCGATATTCAGCATGGCGGCGAGTTGCTGGACGGAGAAGAGCACCCATGGGTATTTCTCCGCCACGCGATTCAACTCCTGAACTTCCCACGGCATCATCTCGCGCCGATCTGGCAGGCCGACGATGGCTTCCCTCTCTACCTCCACGACGGTGCGCGGCGGTGGCCGGGCGGCGCCGGGCGTCGGCGTCGGCCGTGGCTTGGGAGTCTTTCTGGGCATCTCTGCGGGGCACCGTAGCACGAAAAGCGGCCAGGCCGAAGGTCCGGGTAGAGGCCGCTTATAAGGGGCCGGCGGAGCGCTCCGGGCCTGACCGGTAGTTCGGTGACCGCCGATCGCCGGGAGTCAATGCGCGGGAACGCCCCGCTCCGTGCTATGCTGCGCGCCATGCCCGGCGCCACCATCCTGATCGAGCCGCCCGACGAGCAGCGAGCGCTCGGCGAGGCGCTCGAGGAAATGGAGCAGCGCAGCCGACTGCGCGATGGAGTGAAAGCGCACCTCGACCACTGCCCTGAATGCGGCGAGGGCGGGATGCTGTGCGCCTCCGGCGCACGCCTGGTGCGGACGGCGATCGGTTAGCGCTTCCACCCGCCGACGAAGCCGCCCACGCGCTTCACGCCCTGCGTGACGAAGCCGCGCCGTGGGGCTGGTTTCCCAACCGGCTTCTCTGACGCGGCGGGACTGGGGGCGGGTTTACCCGCTTTCTCGCCGGGCTCTGGAACGCGGAGCTCAACGGCGAGCAGCGCGTACTTCGGCTTGAGGATTTTCTCGGCGGCCATGCAGCCGACGGCGCCGTCGAGCGATTCGTTGCGGACGCCTTGTTCACAGCCAAACCATTTATGCCACTGGCCGTCGCGCCCCTGGCGGTCTTCGCTGTTTTCGGCGAGGAGCATTTTGAAAAACTGCTCGCTGAATTGTCCAAGCGCTGGGTAGTGGCGGTAGCCTGTGCTTTGCAGATTATCCTGAGCCAGGCGCTGGTAGATGACTTCCTTGGCGGCATTGGTGCCGAGCACCCAAACCGGCGTCTTGTGTTTGCCTTCGCGCCGGGCACGGCGTTCGACGAGCGGCCGAGAGAGCTCGGTGTCGCCGCGGGAGGCGTGGATTTTTCGGCGCGCTCGCGGTCGGGTGAAATCAAAGACGTGATCGCGCCAGTTGCCGGCGTCCACGAGTCCGCCGGCGGGACGGAGGATTTTGCCGGAGGGATGCGCATAGCTCGTCGAAAGAAGGATGCGATCGAGTTCGGCCCAGACACCCTGATCCGGCTTCACGAGGGGGGCGCCTTTGCCGCCTTTGATGACCTGATAATCGAGGGCCCAGACCTGTTGATTCTCACCGTGCCCTTCGATGAATAGCTCGAGTCGATCGAACTGGACGTCCACGAAGAAGACGATGAGGAGCACACCCGCGGGCAGCAATTGCGCGGGGTCGTACTCTTCACGCCTGAGAAAGAGCGCGCTGTGTTCGGGTTTGGCGTCGCCGGCCGACTGATAGGTCTCGGCGTCGCGACGATTGACCATGACGCGTCGGGAACGTTCGGGGTTGTCGCTCGTCTCGACGTCGATCTCCTCCTGGGCAACGAGCTGCAGGAAGCCGCCGGGATATTTGACTTCGTCCACGGCGTGAGGCCAGAGCAGCGCATTGGCGTGGAACCCTTTCTTGCCGATAAACTCGTAGCGCGGTCGCCACTCGCCGGCGCGCGACATGGTGTAGCGCTGGTGATCGGTGAGGAGGTCGGCGCAACGCGGACAGCGCAACCGCGCGTCCTGCGGCCGTGCGGGCTCATAGACGATCTGGCTGCGGTGCATGATGAACGGCTCGCCGCCGCAGATCTCACACGTCACCCACCACTCGTTGTAATCGGTCTTGAGGAGCTTGGCCTCAATGCGGCTCTTGCCCTTGAGCGAGGGGTAGGAGCAATAGACTTCCCGGGTGTCCGGAAATTCGTCGCCCCTGCCTTTGAATTGCTTGAGCTGGTCGCCTTCGTCGCTCTCGATCTCGACGATCGCGTCGATCTCATCGGCATAGAGCCGGTTGCCTTTCGCGCGCCGAATGTCGCCGGGGGAGTTGGCGCCGACGATGTCGATCAGTCCGCCGGCGTAGATTTTGTGGAGTAAGGTGTTGTCGCTTTTGCGGCGGCCGGTGCCGTCGCCGATTTTCGCGTGCAATTCCGGCGTCGGGTCGATGAGCTCGCGCATGAGCTGGTCTTTGCTCCACTTCTTCCCCTGCCCCAGCGTCGGCCACATGACGAACATGTCTGACGGATCCTCGTCGATCCAATAACCGACCGCGTTGAGGACGACCTCGGATTTTCCGCCGCGCGAGTAGAGCTGGAAAACGGTCTCCTGATTCCGGCGATCGAAGAGCGCGTCGAACATTTTGCGTTGGTAAGGCGCGTAGTCGAAAGAGAACGGCCGACTGGCGCCGTGCTTCGCCGGCATGCGGCGCACGGTCTGGGCCCACTGGTCCGGCGGTAGGATGCTCCAGGTCGCGAAGCACGCCTCGAGATAGCAGGCGCGGCGCTTGCGGCGCTCAGCCAGGGAGATCTCATCCACGGCTGCGGAGACGTTTCGCCGGCATGGAGCGGAACGAGGCGAAGAGCTCGTTGATGAGGTCCGGCGTGAGGGCTTTGCCTTTGGCGTTTTTGAGTCCCGCGGCGATCGCCTGGAACGTCTCGTTATCAACGGCATCGATGACGTCGTGTGGAATTCGCTCGCGCTGCAGCTCCTCGTTTTTTAGGCGGAAGTTCTTCGCCTGCTCGCGGTCCTTGTCGATGCGCGGGTCGGCGCCGAAGACCGCCTCGCAAATGGCGTGTGTCGAGAACTTCCCGTCACCCCCCTCCTCAATGCTCTTCTCGCGAATGCGCTTCGCGAGTGTGCGACGGTCGAGGCCGAATTCCGTGGCCGCATGCTCTACGGTCCACCGCACGGCTTTCGAGGGCCGTCCCTGTCCGCGGTCGCTGGTGCTTGGAGTTGCTCGATGCTCACGCTTTTTCGTCACCCACCCAGCGAGGGGTCAACCTTTTGTGGACATCATGGGCCCATCCCATCTAGCGCGAAATGGGGAGTCCGGAACCCGCGTGGGAATTTTGGGCCGGGAAGGACCCGTCGCTTTCGCACGGGTGAGAGGCCGTCGCACAGGTGCGAAGCCCTCGCATCTTTGCGAGGGCCGCGAGCGTCCTTACGTAAGGACTCAGTTCCTTCCCGCCCGCCCTCGTAGGTAAGCTCGGCGCGTGGCGAGGTTGGCAATCTGCGCCGCCATCAATGCCGGCGCGGCCTCCTGCATTGTGGCCCACTGCGTGGCCTTGTCCTCGTAGGTCAGCTCGCGCGACTGGCACAGCTCACACCAGCGATTGAAGGCCTTGGCTTTGAACTGCGCCTCGATCATCGCGCACGCTCCCTCGAAAGTCTGGGCATCGTCTTCATACGCAGCCCCGAGCACGCAATGGCGCTGCGGGCAGAGCAGTTGAACGACGTGGACGCGCTTGCTCATCCCGCGGGGCCTTCCTTTCGCATTTGATAGCCGCGCTCCTCGAGTAGTCGCTCGATCGCCTCAAGATTGGTCGTGAACGCAGTGCTGTGAGCGTGCTTCAGTACCCAGCAAAGGACATCGAGCGCGGCGAACAGAGCCAGGCGAGATTCCGCGCTGAGAAAGTCACTCGGCACCGTACCCATCCGGATTGCGTGGAAGAGGTCATGGGCGCGCTGTACATCCATGAAAGGTCGCAGCGCTTCGGCACTGCGATCAGGCCCGTGCGAACGGAACGTCTCGTACATCTCCTTACCCCGCAGCAGCTCCGCGATCGGCGTCAGACACGCCGGATGCCAGCCCGGTCTCGAGAGCGATAGTTTCGCCAGTGCGAGCAGGATGGCTTGTCGTTGCCCCTCTTCTAGTTCGACGTTCCGCTGCAGTCATCGTCGGTGCAGTCGCAGACCATGCACGTCCCTGGCTCGGTAATTGACGCGGCTACGATCCGGAGAGCGACTGAGCCGAGGGGGGTGAGCTGTTCGTAACGGCACGCGCAGATCAGCGGGATCAGCGCATCGAGCTCCTCGCGCGAAATGCGCAGTGCGACGAACCGGTCCTCGCTGCTCACGTCTCAACGAGCTCCGGATTTCTGAGATCAATCTCGAAGTCTTTGGGAACCCGACCGCGCCGGAAAAGCTTCTGCCGGTGTACAAGCGCGAGGCTGTAGCAGGCCTCGGGATAGCTTGGAGCGTCAATGAGGACTTCGTGCTCTTTGCCGTTCGCGCGGAACCGAAAACGATATCTAAATAGCGGACCCGTGACAATCGGACGGAACTTGCTGGTGATCATTTGCGCTTCTTCGCCCATCGGGCTCGTTGCACAGCGGCAATCCTCGCTTTCGCCTCGGGAGTTAGCAGGCTGCGACCTTTCTTTACCACTGGCGGCCGCTTCGATGGCTTCGCCGCGACGACATTTCCAGACGGGTGGAATTGCTCTTCGATGCGCTTCACATCCACGCCCCAGAGCCCGCACAAGGTGAGTAGCGACTTATCCCAGGAGCCCTGGGCAAAGTCGAACGGAGCCCACTGCCAGGCGATCGACTCCATGATCATCCCGCGCAGTTCTTTCGCGTTGAAACCCTGGACCCGCTCTTCCAATGCCTCTTTCAGGCGATTGCTCGGGACATCCTTCAACCCTCGGCGATCGACGACCTGTTTGGTGCGCTCGCCCGAGCTCGTGATCCGGCCCAGCACTCTCTCGCAGACCAGGTGCAGGAATCGCTCGTTCTCCCCTGCCCGCTCGGCCGCGACGACCAACTCATCGAGGATGCGGTTCCAGACGGCTCGGCGGACCTTCGCACGATCGCGCTTCTGCGCAGCCTCCGCGCGTTCGGCACTTTGCAGTAGCAACTCGTTCACAACGCTCGCACCGCGCGGCCGATTCTTTTGCACGGCCGCCTCCGCGAGCTTCAGATCGTACACGATCTCCGGTGAACCGTCGGGCGCCCTAGCCAGCACCGGATCAGGAGCATGTTTCCCCATCGCCTTGGTCCAGGACTTGTACCCGATGAAGTCAAAGTTTCGTTCCGAGGCACCGCACACAAAGCCTGAGTGCGGGTCCACGTGATTGACGCCGTGACGGAACACTCGCTGGTTCTCCGCGTCCGTCAGGACTTTCCTACCCATCGCCTGGTACGCAGCGCGCTGGCTTTGCCACAGCGCGAGGCGATGCTCGCGCTTCTCCGCCTCCTCGACCAGGCGCTGGCTTTCGCGAAACGGAATTGGCGCGTTGCCTGGCGTGTTGGCGATCGTGGCCGCGAGCGATTCCACGGTTTTAGGATCGTGGATCTTCTTTGACCCTCCCAGCAAGGCCGCGTGCGACGCTGGCAGCCGGCCGGTGCTGACCAGGTCCCGCGCTTTCTCAGGTAGCTCGAGTAATGTGAGCCGCTCGTAAATGACTGACTTCTCCTTGTGCAGCCGCGTCTTGATTCGCTCGATCGCTTCCACCTTACCCATCCCCTCGCCAATGTAGGCATCGCGGAGCTGCTGATACATGCGGGCCTCTTCCATCGGGTTAAGGTTCTTGCGCTGGAAATTCTCCTCGCCCTGGAGCTCGAGGGCCTCGGTGTCGCCCACGTCCCGCACGTTCGCTGGGAACAGCGCTTTGGCTGCCTTGGCGGCGAGCCAGCGGCGCTCCCCGGCGATGAGCTGCCACTTGATCAGCGGCTTGGCGGGATCGGGCTTTACCGGCCGGATGATCCCGTTCTGCAACACACCGCGCAGTTTGACGCTGTCGATCAATTCGATCGTCTCCGGCTCATCGATCCCGATCACACGGTTGAACGGTGATCGTTCGATTGTCTCCGGGTCATAGAGCTGCACGCCGTCGCGATTGGGCACGCGCTCCAGGCCCCGCGCCTCAGCGAGAAAGGCGTTCTGCTCGTCGCGAGGTAAGCCGCGAAACTCCGACTCGTTCGCGCAGCCGGCCGCGGCGATCGCTTTGCGCATCAGCTCCTCGAGGCTCATCGCAGCCTCTAGCACGGTCGGCGCCTCGCTGCCATTGGTCGCCGGCTTGAAGCGGCCTGACGGCTCTTCTTTCATTGCCGCGGAGAGTCTGCTCCCGGGCAATGCTGGGGCGGGCTTCTTCGCCGGTTTCTTGGCCGCGGTAATGGAGCTGGGGACGACGGTCGTTTGTACTCGCATAGCTGGTGTTGGGGTTAAGTGTCGAACTGCGGCTTTTCTCCTCTTTCGATCACCTGGCTGAAGAGCGGGTCCAGAGCGCCGAGTTTCTCCCGGGCTGCCTGGACAAACCCGCTAACTCTCTCCTTCATGAGCGCGCTAAAGCCGGGATGCCGGCATGCGAGCTGAAGCGCCGCGACGAGCTCAAAGACGGACAGGGCGTCCAGGTGCAAAATCACGGGCGTCTTCGCATGATGGCCGAGAGCGGCGAGGAATCGCGCCTCCAAGTCGAGGTCGGGGTCACTGAGGAAACGGTGACAGTGCCCGCAATACTTTTCGCGCACGTCATTGGAGTTGTGGGATGTCCGTCCGCACGCGTGACAGGTGATGCTCCTGCCATCGGCGCTGATCGTGTATGCGTTGTTCATCGCCGCCCTTCCGGTTGCGCGTCCCTAGGCTTGAGCTCAGCCTGGAGCTCCATCAGTAGGTCCAGTCTCCCCCAGTGAAATGCAGCTCGGTAACCGTCGCGGTGTTCCCAGTGCCTTATCAGCTTTCTCTCCTCTGCACACGCGGCTTCCATCTCAGCCGCCGCCTCTTGCGGAGATCTTGCCTTGTCGCTCATGCGAAGAGTGCGGTGGCTTTGCGCAGCAGCGCCGCGAGCGCCCGCCAGCGCGGCTGGGTGCCGTTGAGCTTCTTGCGCATGTATTCCTGGTCACAGGGCAGCAGGCGATCGCTGAGGCCCATCTCCACGGCGCGCGAGACATAGCCGTCCAGGATCCATGACCAGGGCACGGCGATCGGCGGCAGCGCCCGGCCGCGGTCGTGGTAGGCGTCCACCGTCACTCGCATCGGCCGCGTCAGGACCTCCAGGCGCTTGTGCCAGAGCTTGCCGTATTTCGCCAACTGCTCCGGTCCCAGCGCTGCCTCCATGCGCTCCACGAGAGCGATGTCGGGTACAAACCCGGCGATCAAAGCCATCGGCGAAGCCGCGCTTTCGAGCCGCTGCCCCGCAGCACTTTCCCCCTTTAAAGCTTTTAAAGGTTCCATGGTAGGAACTTTAAGCTTTAAAGGAGGGCCAGTTGTACCCGGTACGACCGCCTCCGTTTCCTCTGTAACCTCACACATTGAGGTCCCACTCGTACCGGGCACGAGTGGCTGAACCACGTCGGAATCGCCGCACCGAATTCCCCCGGTCGTACCGGGTACAAGTGCCCCAACTCCCGCGCTACTGTCAAGATCGCGGCTGGCCGCGACGAACCCGTCTTCCAGATCGCGTTCCCGCTCGAATAGAACGCCCTGCTCCGGATCGCGACCATCCCGGAGCAGCGCGAGCGCACGCTCCGCGCGCGCTAAAACCTCGTGGGTGTACCGGTCGGGCAGTTGCCAATTCTGCCAGGCCGGTTTGATTTCAAAAATCGTCTCGATGCACGTGGCCACCACCCGGCCGGAGCGCCGCTGCACCCTCTCCTCACGCCGGCGGAAGATTTTCGCCTTTTCGCCGGCATCCAGCACCTTGCTCAGATTGCCCACGCAATTGATCTTCGCCGCCGCGGCGAGCAACTCCAGGCGATAGACCCGCGCCTCGCTCTTCGGCTCTGGAGCGGCAAAGGAAAGCTGCAGCAGCACCTCCAGGACGCGGGCGACCTGCTCCGGCACGTTGCGCGTTTCCACTCCCTCACGGCACTGCATGTACCAATCCAGGTATGGGATTTCCTCGCTCAAACCGCGGCCTCCTCTCTTGGCAACAGCCATTCGATCACCGCGCCGTCGTTGCGCTGCGCGAGTTCCTGGGCCTCATCCCGACGCACAAAGACCAGCGCCTGTCCGGACTCGATCGTGCGGCTGCCATTCTTGGCCGCGAGATAAGAGCGCGGCTGTCCCTTTCGATCCATAGCCACCACGTAGCGAGGAACCAGGTCGCTCATGCGGCCTCCCTTCGGTCGCCGCGGCGAACCAAGGTCGAGAGTTCTTTGACCGCTTCAACCAGGCGCGGATCGCGGATGAAGAGCAGGCGGTTGTGCAGCTTCCGCAGCGCCTTTTGCTCGATCGCATAAATCAGCCCACGGGCGCATCCACACCAGGCGGCGATGTCCGCTTGGGTAAGTGGCACACCTGGCCGGGCCAGGCATTGGAGGATGGCCAAGCCTAGATCGATGCGCGCCGTCCGTTCGAGAGCGGCGCCGGCGCCATGCACAATGCCAAATTCGGATTTTCCCGAGATACGAATCGGCGCCCTGACCAATAGGTCAGGCGTGCTCTTATGCTGGCGCGAAGCCAGTGAATGTGGTCTTTTTGTAATTGTTAATGAGGTTAACTATCGAGTCGCCTTACCGGGGCGCGGCGTAGTGAAAAGGCGCCGCGCCCCGAAGGCTTTCAGCAAAAGTAGAGGTCTGGAGTAGGTGTCTGGATCAGGCCCCACCCCCTTTGAAATGGTCGTGGCAGCGCTTCTCCTCCGCGGCCTCGTGCATGCGATCGAAGCGCCGCCGGCGACGCGCGGCACGTACGGCCGCGAGGCCGAGCAGCGCCAAAGCAAACACCGCGGCGAGGCTGAGGATCTGCAGCCAGGTCATCGCGCGAGCCTCCGATCGATCTTCAAAATGAGCGTCTCACCGGGGAGGGTCTTCGCCGCCACGCCAACCAACCGCTCGAGGCGGCACGCGGCGCGCCGGATCGTCGCTCGGATATCCCGCAAGGAGTTACGCGCCGCATCTTCGCCGCGGTGCGCGGGGTCGCTCCACCGGCCGAGCTGCCGGGCCGCGTTCAAGGCGACCAATGAGGACCGCAACATCTCGTGCGCCGCCACCAATTCCGCAGCCGCTTCGTGGGACAGGTTCACCAAAAAACCCTCCCTGGACTGCAGGCTCCATAGGTCTGGCTCTCCCGCACCGGCAGCGGCGCGCCGGCTTGCATCGCCGCGATAAACTCGTCCGTGGTCCCGCCGCATTGGCGGACGCAGCAGTCGGCGAGCGGCCCCCATTGCTCGAGCGTCACCCGCTCTCCGTCCACCATGAAACAAAGCACGCTGCCCAGTCCTTCCAAATACACGCGCAGCGGAATGAAGGAGCGCACCGGCACCTGGTCATCCGGGAAGATCCCGCAGAATGGAGATTCCGGCCGGAGCCGCGCGGTCGCATTCATCGGGCACCTGCCTTCGCTGTGCGCGCCGTCGCGAGCGCGATGTCCTTGGCCTGGCTGAGCGACGCAAAGGCCTCGTGTGAGCCGCCAGGCACGTCGGGGTGCGCCATCTTCGCCTTCGCGCGCCAGGCATCCACGATCTGCGCCTCAGTCGCCGCCGGCGCAATGCCGAGCGCTTCCCAGCAACTCGCTTCGGTCCTTTCGTTGAGCGCCGCGTAGCCCGCGAAATCGCGTTCGAGCGAACTCACCCCCCAGCGCTGCTGGCCGCGCAACGCCTCCACGTGTTTCGCGATCGCGTAGAGGTTCTCTTCCACCGTCATCCACTTATCGCACGGCAGGACGACCCGCTTTTCGGCGAGCGTGAAATAAACGGCCACACCGGCGTCGCGAGGTCGCGCCTGGTTGGCGTAAGGACGGCCGTCCAGCCGCGTTTGCACATTGGTCGAGATCATGTAGCGCACTGCTCCGAGCCGTCGCAATTCACCCTCGACCGCATCCAGCGCCGTGGTCATCGATACATCCCCGCGGCCGCGGTGACCGAACTTCGAGCGCTTCGGAAACTTGGACCGCGGCCAGCCTAGCGGCCAGGCCAGGGGGTAAGTCGTCTCGCTCAACGGCCTTCCTCCTTTTCCAGTTGTTCCAGCGCCGTGCGTGGCTCCGCAGCCTCGCACGCCGTCGGGATGAGCGGCTCCGCGAGTTCCGGATCGCGCTCCCTCACCGCGTCGCGAAAGGTGGTCAGCGTCGCGAGCACCGTGCCCTTGGCGAGCGACCCATTGCAGATCTCCGCCGCGAGCACCACGTCGAGCGCCGCGAAAAGCTCCGCGAGCGAATGTGGCAGCGCTTGCGCAAGCTCCGGAGGCCAACCGGCCGCGATCTTGATGACATTGCCCGCCTCCGCGGCGCGCAGCGAATTGCCCAGCGGATGACCGTACGTGGTCACGTGCTGGCCTTCGTCCGTCCGGAACGACCACACCACGATCTGCTCGATCCCGTGCAGTTCCGCGATCTGCCTGGCTTCCTCGACGGCCACGGGACGATACGGATTCATACGTGTCCCCTTTCTCCATACCGCTCGGCCAGCGCGGCGCCGGGCGCTTCATTTCCACCCGTCTGGAAAGCGTTCACCGCGGCGATGATGAACTCCGCGGTCTCCTCATCGATGTCCTGGTCGGCGCCCGGGTCGAGGGGCGTCTCGAGAGAGAGCACCACGTCGCCGCGCGCATCGCGGACCTCCATGCCATCGAGGTGCCACGGCTGCGGATGCCGCTCGAGAGAGATGGCGGCGAAGGGCGGAATTGAACCGCCTCCCTGCAGGCCCGTTGGGCCGTAAGGTGCGCCACGCAACATCGCCGGGTCGCTCATCGTTTTACCTCCGCGGCCTCAAACAAGCCAAGCAGCTTTGCGAAGCGAGCATCCATGGCCTGCTCCACTTCTGCGGTGGTCAGTTCCTCGATCGTCGCCAACTCGCGTTTGAACCGGAGCAACAGCTCCAATCGCTTGAGGATGATTCGCGATGACTTTCCGATAGCGGGATTGGCCTGCTCTTCGGGATCATCCTGGGCCGACACGCCGACCCCCACCATCGCGACCAGGTGCCGCTCATCGAGGCGCGCGATCGCATCCACAATGGCGCGAGCCGCAACCGAAAGGCGGATGATCTCAAGCTTGCTCGGGATCACGCAGCCACCTGCCTTTCTGCCAGCGCCTTCGCCTTGTCGAGCGGCACGTCTGCCAGACCCGCCTCGATCAAGTCGGCGACCGCGATCGCGACCACATTCACGCCATCGTTGTAGTTCGCGTTGGCCGCGATCTCCTCAGCCGTGTAGCGGCCGGCATCGACCAGCGAACGGGTGTAACCCTTTCCGTCCGCCCGCCACCAGATCGCGGGTCCTTCGGAGCTGCGGGAATGTTTCAGGGAGAGCAGGAAGAATTCTCCTCCACTCGAGTAGCGCTTCTTGAGCAGCTCGTGGACGGCGTCAATGATCGCTCCCGGCTCCGAAGGCACTTGCAGGAGCGCCGACAATGCGCGCGTCATTACCTCCGGCGATATCACGCGGCCACCGCCTTTCCATCCTTACATAAGGACGTTGGCTTGATCCGCGCGCAGTCGTAGCCGCCGGCACCGCAACCCTCGACCTTCACCACCCAGCCGCCGTGGCCCAGCGTCCACGGCAGCGAAGCCAGGCGCGAATTCATGAGCTGGCCGTTGTCGAGCTCCACCACCACCGGCATGCCGATCGTGTCGAGCCGCATGGCCGACTTGTAACTCGCCAGGATCGCCTTTCCCGGCGGCCGCTTGATGGGCCTCGTGATCCTCAAAGCGCCCGCCCTTCCAGCAAGTACTCCGCGTCGCTCGGCATGCGCAGGCAGCGGTCAAAGCCCTGGGTCCCGCCGGCGAGCGAGAAGTAAAAGACGGGCTCACAATCTTCGCGGTGCAGGTTGCACTCGTAGCGCCCGCCGATGGCCGTTCCGTCGGGCAGGACGAGCGTAATGCCATGGCCGCAATGCACGTCGCGCCGGCCGAGGTAGTGGCGGTAGCCGCCCGACTCGTGGACGAGACGCAGACGATCGGTCCGCATTCCCGGCCCGGTCGAGCACTTGCGCTGGAACGCAAACTCCGCGTCGTCGGGAATCGAGAGCGAAACCTCCTTGCCGTGGCTGAGCCGAAAATCGAACCGCGGCTTGCCATCGACCTCATGCAGGTAGCCGGCGATGGTCTTCCCGTCGGCGAGCATCAGGTGCCGTGGTGGCCGGTCGATGCGCGTGTCCTGGGACGAAAGGCCGACATCCTGAATGGAACGCGAGTCGCGCTTGCTGCGCAGGCGGATGACGAGCTCGTCACGCCAGCCCTCATAGAGAGCGTCCTTGAACAAGTCGTATCGCTCGTCGTCGCCTGCCTCGCCGCTCTCCCACAGCGCGGAAAGCTGCGGGCGATGCGCATCCAGTTCCGCCCACTTGCCGGTGCGAGCCTCCCACACATCATCCCAATACTGCGGCTTCCATTCGGCTCCCCAGCTATCGGCCATCTTGCGGGCGATCGTGCGCCCGAGTTCCGCCCATTGCTCCGCGGTTAGGCCTTCCGCTGTTCGCTCTTCGGTGGCCGCGCTCATGCTGCCACCTGCCCTTCCGCCCACAGTCGCTTCGCGTTCCACTCCGCACCGCACTTCGCGCGGATCCTCACGTCGGCCAGGGTCGCGTCCGTGGTCCCGATGACGAATCGCGGGAAGGTATCAAAGGGCGTCTTGATCAGGTAACGGAACCGCCCCCCATCGAGCGGCTGCATCTCGATCACCTGCAGCACATCGGGCTCGCGTTCGAGCCTCCTCCATACGGCGGCGGTTAAGTCTTCCATCACTGGCTCAGTCGTGTTAGTTCTCATCTGTGTAGTTAGTTCTCGACCGCGTCCGGCTCGTAACCGGGCGCGGTCATTTTTTTAGGGTTTCACTGGCACCGACAGTTTTCATGCGGCCGAGGAGGCGCGGCCGGACGCGCGCAGCGCGACCGACGGGAAAGGGATCAACTGCGGACCCGCGGGATAGACCACGTGCGCCGCGAGCACCGCGTCCAGGTCCGCGCGCAGATAGCGCTGCAGCGGCACCCGCTTCTTCGGCTCGCCGGTTTCGTCTTCTTCCGGATCGCCAAAAATCTCGCTGTAAGGAATCCCCAGCTCATCGCGCTTGCGCTGGAAGGTACGCAGGCTCCAGCCGCAATGGGCCGCGGCCTGGCGCGTGGTCAGCCATTGGCTTTCCCGCTTCGCCACTTCGATCGCCGCGTCATGGATGATCTTGCGTGTCTCGTCCGCGCCCGGCACCGCGCTCGCCAGGGCGCCCATGATCTCGCGCATGACTTGCAGCAGCATCGTCTCCGCGGGTGACTCCTTGGGCGCGCGCATGATCGTGGGGGTCAGGCCGCTTCCAGGCGCGCCAGTCGGCGCCGGTAGATGTTCAGGCGCGTATCGTAGCGCTTGAAGGAGCCCGGCGTGCAGACTCCCACCATCGCGCGCTCCACGCGGTCGATCTCACCACGGACCGCCACGATGCCCGCGCGCGCCGCTTTCCGCTTCACGAGTTCTCTCTCTTTCATCGTCGCGGAGGACTTCGGATTTCAGGCCGCCTCGATCTCTCGATGCCAGCGGTCGTAGTAGCTGGCCAGCATGCCCACCCGATCCAGGTAGGCTTGGCGATCGCTCGGCGAGCGCGAGCAGCCGTCGATGCCGGCCGCGCGGAACTCCGCCAGTTCCGCCTTCAGCCAGGTGATTGTGGCGAGCGTCTCGTCCATGGGCTCAGGCGGCTTTCTTCGTCTCGCGGGCGAGCTTCTCGCGCGCGGCTTCACGCAACCATTGCGAGAACGGAATACCGCGGGCAGCGGCGTTGTCGCGGACTGACTCCGCTTCAGTTGCGTCAAGCGCGAAGCTCAACATGTCAGCCTTGGTGAAGAGGCCGCGCCGAGGCGCTTTTTGTGGCGATTTGTTAGGCATTGCGAATGATTAATAATCTTTACCAAAACGCCGTGCAATAAAAATCTTGTGTTATTCTTGTGAGGAATTAAGAAATGTTCGTAATGAAAGCCCGCCCGATATCAATGAGCATGGACGACGAGCTGGAAGCTGAAATGGAGCAGCGGCGAAAGGCTGAGCACATGACCCGGAGCGAGTACTTGAGGAAGTGCATCCGCGAAGAGATTCAGCGTTATCGTGTCCACGCCGCTCAATTTGGAAGTCCCACTCCACCACTGCAGGTCGCCGCCTGATGGGGAAGAAAGGTTACAGCGTCAGCATGGACCCGTCCGAGAGAGCAGAGATCGAAGCTGCGATCGAGCGACGCAGGAAGAGCGGAGATCGGCGCGATCGCGAACTCGACTTCTCGAAATGGATGCGCGAGGCGATTTTTGAGAAGCTCGAACGCGACTCCGAAGCGGAGAAAAAACCGGCCTTGGAATTCCTTCCGGTAAAACCCGCAGCAGCGGATGTCCCCGCTGCCAACGTCCCCTCCACGGACTCAACGCGCTTCTCCGCCGGCGGAGAGCCAGCGCCTCGCAAACGCAAGCCTGCCGGCGCCGCCAAAGTCGCGGCCCAAGAATTCCGAGTTGGCTCATGAGCCTTCTCGCCCTCCTCGACCTATGAAAGAGCGCATTCGCCAACTGCTTCACGCGGCGCCGTTTCAGCCCTTCGTCATCCGCATGGCCGACGGCAGCACCCATGTCGTCACGCACCCGGATTTTGTGCTCGCCGCGAGCGACCATCCCCACGTCGTCGTGGAAGAGCCGACGGGCAATATCCATTACCTTTCCGTCCTGCTCATCGTCAGTGTGACCCTGCTCATCGAGCCGCAAAAGCAGGTGGCCTGAGCGCTCTCGCCCTCCTCGACCTAATGAACGCCGAAACCATTAAGGATCTACTCGAAGCGTCGCCGTTCGTGCCGTTCACCGTCCATCTGCCCGGGCGTCCACCCGTGCTCGTGCCGCACCCGGACTTTGCCTTCATCGCACCCTTTGGGCGGGCCATGCTGGTTTATCGCGAAGACGGCCTGCGCTCCACCTGGTTGGATATCCCGCTCATCACGCAGATCGAGCCCGTGGACAAGCCGGGGCGCCGGAAAAAAGGCTCAACATGACTATTGAGACCATCCGCGAGGGCCGTCGAAAAGCGTCCGTTCCGTCCCTTCATCCTGCAGGTCGGCGCTCGCTCAACGGTGCGAGCCTTCACAGAGATCCCATGAAACTCATCATCACTGCAGCGGCGCTGACCGCGTGTCTCTCAATGGCGGTCCACGGCGTCCCATCCGGCGCTGATGCCTTGGTAGCATCAACCCCGCAATCACAGCTCTCGCAAGAAAGGGCCGTCGCCGCTTATCCAGACATCGGCGTCAAAGGCAGCGAGCTCAACAAGGCTTTTGTGGACGTCTTCAACCACTGGAAGACTTGGAAGCCAGAGCAACTGCAACGGGACAATTGGCCGGAGCTCGTCGCGCGGGAAGCGGTGCGGGTCCTCATGAATCGGCGCGCCGAGGAGAAGCGCCAGAAGACCATCATCATCGAGCGCTGAATGAGCGTCGCGGCCTAAGCCCATGACTGACGCCGGCGACTCACTGACCCCCGAGATACTCGGGGTCATCGACCGCATGATTGAGACGGGCTGGGTGTGCGCGTCGGCTTACAGCCAGGGCATCACGTCATCACAATTGACCGACGAAGGCGTGATCGCGGTCCGCCTATTGCGTCGCTTTCTCGCCGTGGGCGGCAAGATCACCGCTCCTGAGTTCGGCTGCTTTCTCAGCCTGATTCAAAGCTCCACCCTGGAGTTCGTTGATGATGATGCGAGCTGACTTTGCCACCTCAGCGAGGTCCCACTCGACGTGGCGGCTCCCCTTCGGGCGAGGCAGCGCTATTGGGGTCTGGGAGTCGCTCATGGTAATCGCCCACCATAGTCAACGCGGCGGCGAACGCACGCCATGAGCTTGCTCGATCAGATCGTGGAGAAGCTGCAGGACGAGGAACCGGAGTCGGTTATCGCGGTCGTTCGCGAGCGGCTCGCCTTCGTCGAACTGCGGGAAAAGGCGCTCCTGCAGAAGATTGAAGACCTGCAGCGCGAAGCGGCCGACGCGAAACGCGAGAACGCAGACCTGAAGGCCGTTAGAGCGCACGCCACAACACGAACGTGAGCACCCCGAGCACAAAGCCCAGCAGCCATTTGGGCCAAAACGAATCATGGCGGGAGCGATACATTCGTTTGGTCACGCACCTGCCGGAGCAGGGCGTGGATGTTCCGCCGGAAGATTTGCAGGCCCTCGAAGATCTCATCGATGCGGGCTACTTACGAGGCAAGGCCGTGTTCGACGCCGGCGCTGGCTCGGTGCGCGGCGCGGTGCTACGCGGTGCTACGCTAGCGGGCCGGCTGTTCGCAGAGGAGCAGCAGGAGATTCTGGACGACCGTAGTCTTTGGGGCCGCATCAAGTCAGGTTCGGGAGTCTTCATCGGTTGGCTGTCGGGCCTTATTTCCGCACTGATCGT
Organism: Chthoniobacter sp.; assembly: GCA_034667665.1. GTDB lineage: Bacteria > Verrucomicrobiota > Verrucomicrobiia > Chthoniobacterales > Chthoniobacteraceae > Chthoniobacter. The sequence goes on along the minus strand of JAXDQW010000086.1, from coordinate 44,241 downwards.
TTACTACGTCACCAAATGACGCGCACGCAGCGACGCGGTCAACGCGGCGGCGAACGCACCCAATGAGCAAGCACAAGCGCCGGGACAACTTCGCCGTGGCCGGCCCGATCCGGGTCCGCTGGCACAAGCTCACCGATGGGCGCACCGTCGTCGATCCGCGCCGCTACGGCCGCAAGCGGCAGACCTTCACCGATCACGCCGAGGCCTTGCGCGAGGCGCGCACGGTCGCCCTGGCGATCTACGGCGGCGGCGCCGAAGCCGCGGCCCTCACTCCCGCGGATCGCGCCGGCTACGCCCACGTCGTCGCCGAGGCGCGCAAGCATGGCGTCGATCCCGTGGCGGCGATCAGCGAATGGAGCGAGCAACGGCGGGCCATCGCCGGCAGCCGGCACACCCTGGCGGCGGTCGTCGCCGCCGGGCTCACCGCCTTGCGCCGCGTGCCGCATCTCGTGCCCGACGTGGGGCGCGAATTTATCGCCAGCAAAGCGTCGCAGGATCTCGACGGCCGCTACCTGCGCGGCATCGCGAGCACCTGGCGAATCATGGCCGAGCGATTCCCCGGCGCCGATATTCGCGAGCTCACCACGCAGGACCTGGTGCGGCTCCTCGATGGCGAGATCGAGTCCGGCCAGCGCGTGGGCGGGCTGCGCAAACGCAATGGTGAGATCCTCGGCACCCGCCGGCGCGACAACATCCTCGATGAGATCCGCCAGGGGTTTCAGTTCGCGCGGATCCGCGGCTATCTGCCCGATGAGATCAGCGCCGCGCGCCAGGTGCCGATGCTGCACAAGCTCGGCACGCCCATCAGTTTCTTCACCGTTGTCGAGATGCGGCTCATCCTCGAGCACGTGGCCGACGAGTGGCGTCCCTTCGTCATCTTCGCCTGCTTCTCCGGGCCCCGCACCGGCGAGCTCGCCATTTCCAAAGACGCGAAGAAGAGCAAGGACCCGCTGCGGTGGGAGGACATCGATTGGGAAGAGCGCGAGATCCACATCCGCGCCGAGACCTCGAAGATCGGCCGCGTGCGCATCGTGCCGCTGCTCGACAACGCCTACGAGTGGCTGCTCCCGCACCGGCGCGACACCGGCACCATCGCGCCGGCCGGCGAACGGCCCGACCGCGAGTTCGGCAAAGGCGGCCGGCTCGAAAAGGCGATCAACGAAGCCCTGCAGACCGCGCCACGGCTGACGAACGAGAGGCCCGTGCAATTGCAGATGGAATCGATCGATCCCGCACCGCTGCCGCTGCTCACCGAATTCACGTGGCGCAACAACGCGCTCCGGCACAGCTACGGCAGCTACCGGGCGACGATCCTGCGCAACCTCCACCAGCTCGCCGACGAAATGGGCAACAGTCCGGAGATCTGCGCCCGCCACTACCGCAACCCGCGGCCCAAGAGCCAGGCCAAGGCGTGGTTCCAGATCATGCCACCGAAGCCGGTGGCGAACATCGTGCAACTCCCCAGCCAGGCGGTCGCGTGAGAGACGAGAAACTACGGGCCGAGTTCGCGCGAAAGCTGGCGCACCGAAAAGCCGACATCGAGCGCCTCATCGCCGACGGAGTTCCGGGTGTGGACGACAAACTGATCGGAGTGCTGTGTCGCCTCGCTCTCCTCGAGATCGAACTTTGGGAACAGCAGCGCGACGGACTGCGCGCGAACCCTCACAACTAGGGCGGATAGGGCGGACTCTCAAATTGAGAGTCCTTACATAAGGACGACCCTGCGCAAACTGGCGTCACCCACCCCGGGAATTTTGGCACGTTTTTGGCACGTTCCGACCGGAAAAGCCGCCACTTCTCTGTAGCAAAATCGGATGGGGGGGGATTCGAACCCCCGTTACCTTTCGGTAAACACGCTTTCCAGGCGTGCGCAATCGACCACTCTGCCACCCATCCAGGGGCGCCGCGGTCAGACGCGGGTCGGGAATACTGCGACAAGCACGGCGTTTCGCAAGCGCGATGTGCGCGTCGGAAATCTCGCCCGGCGCGGCCCAACGAGCGGTCGCGTCGCGTGCTCAGCGCAGCTTCTGCGGCGGGAAATGCTCCCCGGCGAGCGCCCGTTTGACAAATGCGCCCCACACCGGGGTTGGCGTGTAATCCCAGTTCGTGATCATCACGGGCGAAGCGGCCGGGTGAAAGGAGAAGGCCGTCCAGTGGAAGCGATGCTGTTGAATGAAGCCGAGCATGGCTGGCACCCAGGTGGCGGCGTCTTCCTGCTGCTCGGCGGGAATGAAGGACATCTTTTTGGCATCGGCGCCGACTTCCCCGATGAGGATCGGATACTTGTCGGCGATCACGAGCACCTTCTCCTGCCAGCCCTTTTTCCAGGGGTAAATGTGGGTCGAGTAGATGATGCCGTTGCCGCCCTTGTCCGCGAGTTCAAAACCCTGCGCAATGCCCGAGAGGTCGTAGGCCCAATCCAGCCCGCCCGTGACCACAATGTTCCGCGCACCGGTCGCGCGGACAGCATCCACCAGGGCTTGCATGCCGACCGAGTGGAAGCCTTTGGCGCCCGCGGCTTTTTCCTCCGGGGTCAGGAAGGCGTCTTCGTCCGCAGGAGCGTCCTTGTCGGCCACAAAGCCGCCGTTGCGCCACAATTCCCAGGAGGTGCCATGCGGTTCGTTGAAGAGGTCGAACAACAGGGCCGGGTGGTCCTTGTATTTTGTCGCCGCGTCCTTCCAAAAATCCACATGCTCATGCCGGGGCGCACGAAAACGATGGAGGTCCAGCAAGACGTAGGCGCCGCGGTTGGCGATCAGGGTGATGGCCGCATCGACCAGCTCGCGATAAGAGGCGCCGCCGTCTTTCTGACCGGAGTTTTTTCCGAACCAATACTCCTCCTTCACCGGCAAGCGGATGATGTTGGCTTTCCAGTCGTCCACAGCCACCTGCGCCGATCGGAGCACCCGTTCGCCTTTGATCGAGAACTCGAGGCTGACCACGTTGGCGCCCTGGAGCCACACGGCTTTGCCGTCTTTGTTGAGCACCTGGTTGCCCTGGACGTGCAGTTCCTGCGGCCACTTCGCGCGCTGCGGCGCCTCGGGCGCGACGTTGGCGCGTTTTTCGGATTCCGCCGCGGCCTGGGCGGCGGCCACCAGCGCCGCCGGGTCGGTTGGCTTGAGCACGATGTCGTCGAGATCGTAGGTGCCGCGTTCGACCTGGAACAACGCCGGCATGAACTCCAGCGTGAGCGCATTCTCCGGGACGAGGAACTTCACGGTCCGCTCGACCCAACCCTCCGTGTTCTTGCGCGTATTGGGCGGGGAAGGCTTGTCCTTCATCTTCTGGCCGGCGGCGTCCTTGAACTCCATCATGATGCGCGCATCGAAATGCTGCTCCTTGCCGGGCTTGAGATCGGTGATGCGCTGGCGCCACGAAAGTTCCAGCGCCTTCACTCCCGCCGGGATCACGATCGGCCGGTAGAGCATCGTCATCTGGCCCGGCTCGGTGGCCTTCAGTCGCAGAAAGTGGCCGCCCGCTTCCTGCTCCCAACTCCCGCCGGTCTTGGGGCGGCCCCAATCGTCCGGCCATCCGTCCCCTTTGGCGTCCGTTTCGAAATTGCCGTTGGAAACGATGGAGGCATTCGGCTGGACTGCGGCCGCTGCTTTGGCGCGCATGGTCTCGGCCGTCCTGGCCTCCTTGGCCTGAGTGGCCGCGGCGGCCACGCCAGCCGCTTCCTGGAGAGGGGCCGCCTCGACCACCCGGATCGCCACATCATCGAGATCGAAGGTGCCTTTCTCCACCTGGAACAAGGCCGGCATGAATTCGAGCAGACGCGCGCCTTCGGGCACGAGGAATTTGGCGCTCCGCTCGACCCAGCCATCCGTGCTCTTGCGGGCGTTCGGCGCGGCGGGGCTCCCCTTGAGCTTGTTGCCGGACGCATCCTTGAACTCGAGCATGATGCGCGCATCGAACCACGCCTGCTTGCCGGGCTTGAGATCGGTGATGCGCTGGCGCCAGGTCAGTTCCAGTGCTCCGGCGTCCGGGGGAAGATTGACCGGGTGATAGAGCAACACCATCGCCCCCGGCTCCGTCGAGGTCAGCCGCAGAAAATGATTACTGCTCTCCGCGACCCAACTGCCGCCGACCTTGGGATGCTCCCATTTGTCCGGCCACTGATCCCCATCGGCATCCGTCTCGAAGTTTTCGTTGGTGACCAGCGAGTCGGCTGGCGGCGGCGGAGTTGCGGCGGCATGGGACTGAAGAAAGCTGCACGGTCCGAGCACGGCGGCGACGGCTAGAAACTGGAAAGGTTTGAGCATGGCGGGTGGGGGGCTGGAATGAATGGATCGTTTTATTCCGCCGCGGGACAGCGGAAACACATTCTCTTCGGATGGCGTGGAAGCCGGTGTGCCAACCGTTGACTCGCTCCAAGGTGGCATTCAGGTTTCCTCCCATGGCCTATTTACCAGGTGCCCGTTCGGTCACGCTTTCCCTGGTCGCGCTCCTTTTTTCGACCGTGCCGCCGCTTCATGCGGATTTGACCCAGGAGCAGGTGGCGGCGGCCAAGGCGGCCACAGGATTGCTGGTCACCTCCCGGGGGGCAGGCACGGCGTTCTGCATTTCCGAGTCCGGCCTTTTCGTCACCTGCGATCACGTCATTGATAACGTGACGGAAGGTTCCATCACCGTCGTGGTTTCCCCGGCGGAAACGGATGAAAGGAGTTACCCGGCGAAGATCGTGCGCCGGTTCAAGGACACTGACCTCGCCATTTTGAAAGTCACGGCGGACCGAAAAATGCCCGTGCTGAAGCTGGGAGATATTTCCGGGCTTTTCGAAACCGAACAAGTGTGCGGCTTTGGTTATCCGTTTGGCCGGCCCGTGCCGGTGGAGATGAAATCATACGGACCCATCAGCGTGAATGTGGGGCGGATCACCTCGCTGCGGAAGAAGAATGGGGTCCTCAATGCGATCGACCTCGATGCCCGCGTGAGTCCTGGGAATACCGGCGGGCCGGTATTGGATCCGAATGGAAAGGTCATTGGGATCGTGTCATCCGGCGTCGTGAATGTCGGTTTCGCGATTCCCGTTTCGCTCCTCATCAAAGGGATGCAAACTCCGGTGCTTGGCGTTGCCGTGCCCAACGCGGACAGCCAGCACCGCTACGAGCCAGTGGCGTTCACGATTTCGGTCGAGTGGCTGAGCCCGCCCGTGGAGGAGCCGAAGGTTTCGATCGAGCTCCGCGGCGACGGGCCGCCGCGGAGAGCCGAAGCGCAGAAGGGGAACGACGGAAAATTTCGGGCGCTGATCGTTCCTGGCCGGGAACCCGAGAAGACGGAGAAAGTCAGATTGCAGATCACGCTGGATTTCGACGGGGGAAAAATCATCGGCACCGTCGAGGATCGCGCTGTCTCTATCGCTGGCATCCCAAAGCCGCTCCATGAGATTCGCACGCTGCGGCGCGCTCCCAACGGCACTGATTTCCTGGCCGACGGAAAGCCGGCTGGACCCTTGCCGGAACTGAAAGCATTGGCGCTCGATGTCGGTGGAGCGGCGATGACGGTGGACGCTCAGAGGGCGGGCAAAATCGAGATCCAGAAGCCGTCCACGGACCTGCCGGCCATTTTCTACAAGGCGGTGGTGGTGTTATCCGGCGGCCAGGAATTCTCGTCGGACGAGAAAGCGCTCAGTATCGGCGGTTCGACTGCTCCGACTCCCCCGCCCGTGCTGAAAGGAAAGGTGAACCTGACCGGGATCCGTGAAATCAGTCTTCCTGCGCCGATTAGTGATGTCGCCGCCGCGCAGGACGGGCGCTCGCTGCTCCTGCACCTGAAGGAATCAAAGAAGCTGGCGGTCTTCGACGTGATCGATCTCAAGATTCGCGGATACGTTGATCTGGATGAGGACAAGATCCTATTTGCCGGAGGCTCCAGATACATTCTCGTGGTCTGCCCCGTAGAAAACCTCATTCAACGCTATTCGATGGAAACCCTTCAAAAGGAGCGAACCATTGCCAATTCCTTTGGCAACATCACGAGTCTCACGATGGGGAGATCTTCTCCGGGGCTGGCGATGATTGCCGCGACCGGCGACTCGCAATCCAATTTCAGTATCACCGCTTTCGATGCGGAAAGCATGACCGCCATTTCCACCGCCGACGCGAAGATTACCCGGAGCATCTCCAGCCCCAACTCCATCATTCGGGCCTCCGCGGATGGTCGAACGTTCGGACTTTGCCGGAAAGGGAGTTCTCCGACTGGATTCACCATTTTGGCGTTTAACGACAATGAGTTCAGCGAGTTTTACGAGCACTCGTCTTGCGGAGTCCTGGTTCCCAGTGCGGATGGAGCACAGATCTTCACCTCGCAATCCGGCGTCTTCACCAACCAGTTCGTTCCGGTGGTCAAAAGCCAGGGCAATTGGGCCGATGGCCTCACCTTTCTACCCTCCTATCACCCGATGTTTTTCATCAGCGTGCCTTACAACGCAGCCAGCAGTGGCCGGGAAAAGAAGACGCCCAAAACGATCGGGATCTATCTGGCGGGCTCTTCCCAGGCGCTGCTCCAGATGCCGGAAGAACTCAAGGAAATGCAGACTGGGGCGAAGGGCGAAGGTTCGAGAAGTTCCGAAGGCCCTATCACGCTGGACAAGCGATATCACTTTTTCCCCCAGATGGAACTTTTGCTGACCATCCCGCCGACCAACGACAAGATCGTCGCGCGTCCTTTGAACGTCCGGCGTCTGCTGGATGAACAGGGAATCGACTACCGTTACGTGACCTCGGTCGCGCCTCTGGGCAAGGTCTCCACCACCTACCGCTACAAGTTGGAAGCGGTCTCAAAGGCGGGTGGCGTGGAGTTCACCCTCCAGTCCGGGCCCAAGGGTCTCACCGTCAGCACAGACGGCGAGGTGACCTGGAATGCGCCCGCCCGACCGGTGGACGAAACGGTGATCGTTTCGCTGAAGGATGACTCCGGTCAGGAAGCTTTCCACATGTTCCGCATCGTGATCACCCAGTGATCCGGAGGCAGGCGCGGCCCAAATCCCACATCCATCAGCAACCCCAACCAATCATCATCATCATGTCACAGAAACTCGCCGGGAAAGTCGCCGTCGTCACCGGAGCCTCCAAAGGCATTGGCGCGTCCATCGCCAAACATCTCGCCGCGGAAGGCGCGTCGGTCGTCGTCAATTATGCTTCCAGCAAGGAAGGCGCGGACAAAGTCGTGGCGGAGATCGCCGCGGCGGGCGGAAAGGCCGTTGCGGTGAAAGCAAACGTCGCCAAGAGAGCGGAGATCGAAACGCTTTTTGCGGAAACCCGGAAGGCTTTCGGCCAGCTCGACGTGCTCGTGAACAATGCGGGCATCTACGAATTCGCCCCGCTCGAAGCCATCACCGAGGAGCATTTCCACAAGCAATACGATCTCAACGTCCTCGGCCTGCTCCTCACCACGCAGGAGGCGGCGAAACATTTCGGCCCCGCGGGCGGCAGCATCGTGAATATCAGCTCGATCGTCAGCCGTTTCACGCCGCCGGGTTCCGCCGTTTACTCCGGCACGAAGGCGGCCGTCGATGCCCTGACCAGGGTCCTCGCCAAGGAACTCGGACCGCGCAAGATCCGCGTAAATTCCGTCAACCCCGGCATGGTGGAGACAGAAGGCACGCAGACGAGCGGAATGACCGGCGGCGATTTCCGCAAGCAACTCGAGGCGCAAACCCCGCTGGGCCGCATCGGCCAGCCGCAGGACATCGCCACCGCGGTCGTTTTCTTCGCCACCTCCGATTCGGACTGGCTCAGCGGCGAGTCGCTGGTCATCGCGGGCGGTCTCTAAATTGCAACGAACGATGATGCAGAAAATCAACAGCAACGACCTTCCCGAAGAAGGCTGGGCGTCGCCGAAAGGCAAATTCACCGGATCGAGCCGGTGCCTCTCGGAAGCGCTGGGGCGCAAACCGCAGTCCACCGATCTCAACGAGCGGCATCCATTCGACGTGGAGATCCTGCGCATTCCTCCGGGCAAAATTCCCTATCCCTTCCATTCGCACAGCGCGCAGTGGGAGTTTTACCACCTTATTTCCGGCACCGGCAGCGTCCGGCATGCGGAAGGAACGACGCCGATCACGGCTGGCGATGCTTTTGTCTTCAAGCCCGGCGAACCGCATCAATTGATCAATGACAGCGACGCGGACCTCGTCATCTACGTCGTGGCCGACAACCCGATCGGCGAGTCGGTCTATTATCCCGACAGCCAGAAGTGGGGCGTGCGTTCGCCCGAGCGGCGGGTCTTCCGCGGAGAACCGCTGGATTATTACGACGGCGAGGAGTAGGCGGCGCTTTCGGTCCAATGAATTGCGCTTTTCACGGGTTCGCATATGAAAGCCAACGATAAACCCCACCAAGAATCCAAAAGGATGAACCGTCGCGAAGCCGTCCAACGAATCTCCCTCCTGATGGGGGGCGCCATTTCCGCCCAATTGACCGCCGGCCTGCTGGGGCAGGTGATCAATACCGGTGCCAGCTTCCCGGTTGGCGCTGAGCAGGAAATGCTCCTGGCCGAGGTGGCGGATACCATCATTCCGACCACCGATACTCCGGGCGCCAAAGCGGCCGGGGTCGAGCAGTTCATCATTCGAGTCATGCGGGATTGCTACCAAAGGGAAGAGCAGGCGAAATTCTATGCCGGGCTGGCCAGGCTCGATGCGGATAGCAAAGCCACCCACGGCAAAGGGTTTACTGAATTGGACGCGACCCAGAAGAACGCCATGGTTAAACAGGCCACTGGGAACAACCGGGAATTCTTCAAGGTAATGAAACAACTCACCGTGGCCGGATATTTCACCTCGGAGATCGGCGCCACCAAGGCGCTCGAGTATCTGCCGATTCCGGGCCGGTTCGAGGGCGAAGTCCCAATGAAACCGGGGCAAAAAGCGTGGGCTTTATGAGCAATCGGTTGACGCAACTTTAGGTTCACGGTCGGACACCGCCTCGAAATCACTTAACACTTAAGACCATGCCGAACTTGAACATCGAAGCCTTAAAGGAAGTCACCTATGACGCCATTGTCATTGGCTCGGGTGTTTCCGGCGGATGGGCCGCCAAGGAACTGACCGAAAAGGGATTGCGGGTCCTGATGCTGGAGCGTGGCAGGCAACTCGAGCACGTCACTGGTTACGAGTATGCCTTGAAAGCCCCGTGGGAGACGAAATATGACGGGCGCCTAACCGTCGAACAGATCGAGTCGCATCCGAAATTGTCCCGCGATTATCCGTACAATGAGATGACGGAGAAGTATTGGTTCAACGATTCGGATTCGCTCTACAAGGAGGTGAAACGCTTCGATTGGTTTCGCCCGAACATCGTGGGCGGGAAATCGATCATGTGGGGGCGGCAATCCTATCGCTGGAGCGATCTGGATTTTGAAGCCAATCTCCGGGACGGCATCGCCGTGGACTGGCCGATCCGTTACCAGGACCTCGCTTCGTGGTATTCGTATGTGGAACGGTTTGCGGGGATTTCCGGGGAGAAGATGGGGTTGCCGCAATTGCCGGATGGCGAGTTCCTCCCACCGATGGAAATGTTTTTCGTCGAGAAAGAAGTGAAGCAGAGGATCGAGAAAGCCTACCCCGGGCGGAAGATGACGATCGGCCGGGTCGCCAATTTATCGAAAGCGGCCGAAGAACAATTGGGGGTCGGCCGTTCGCCCTGCCAGTTCCGGAACCGATGTTCGTTCGGGTGCCCCTTTGGAGCTTACTTCAGCACCCAGTCCGCCACTCTTCCCCCGGCGGCCAAGACGGGACGCTTAACTCTGCGCCCGGATTCCATCGTGACGGAAATCGTTTATGACGAGAGCAGGGAGCGGGCGACGGGAGTGAGGGTGCGCGATGCGGTGACCATGCAGGACCGTGAGTTCTTCGCCAAAATCATCTTCGTCTGCGCGAGCGCGCTCAGCTCGACCGCCCTCTTAATGCATTCTGTTTCGAATCGATTTCCGGAAGGGCTGGGGAATGACTCGGGGCAACTCGGACGGAACCTGATGGATCATCACTTCCGGGTCGGCGCCAGCGGCGTTTGGGAAGGAGATTTGGATAAGTATTACTATGGCCGCCGGGCGAATGGGATCTATGTCCCGAGATATCAGAATATCGGCGCGGATAAACGGGAATACCTGCGCGGCTTCGGTTACCAGGGGGGCGCGAGCCGCCAGGGCTGGCAGCGGAACGTGGCGGAACTGGCGTTCGGCGCCGATTTCAAAACCGAGCTGACTCAACCCGGGGAGTGGACCATGGGGCTGGGCGGGTTCGGCGAAACCCTGCCCCATCCCGACAACCGGATGTATCTGGATAAGACGGCCCGGGATAAGTGGGGAATGCCAGTGGTGGTCTTCGACGCCGAGATCCGGGAGAACGAAAAGAAGATGCGCCTCGACATGGCCAACGATGCCAAGGAAATGCTCGAAGCCTCAGGACTCAAAGAAGTTCGCCCGTATGACAAGGGTTCGCATTTGGGGATGGCGATTCACGAAATGGGAACCGCCCGCATGGGGCGTGATCCCAAGACCTCGGTCCTGAACGCCCGCAACCAAATCCACACGGTCAAGAACGTCTTCATGACCGACGGCGCCTGCATGACCTCGGCTGCTTGTGTGAATCCCTCGCTGACTTATATGGCTCTGACGGCCAGAGCCGCGGATTTCGCCGTGGAGGAATTGAAGAAGCTAAATTTGTAAAGACGGCTCGCTGGCCGACTGCCGTGTGAGTTTGCAGACGGCGTGAAACGCAACCGTGGCGTTGGACTTCGGTTCCCAACGGTTCCCGGCCCCTTCTATGTCAGAGTCCTTTGGCGAGCGCACCATGTGCGGCCCCTTGAAAGTCGGTTGGTTCGGGCTGGCCATTTTTCTGCGCCCTCTCCCGGGCGATCTTGTGATTCAGATCGGCTGGAATGAAGGTGACCGGCTTTCCCATCTGCCGTGCTCCGAGCATTTCATCCCTGGCGGCTTCGCCTCCGCCGATGGCCACGCACGAGGTGCTGCACCGAACGAGGGCTGCCGAGGTGGGTGAAAGATCATCGGTTCCCGGGATCCGGCCGCCCCATTGAGTGTCTTTGACATAGAAAACGTAATCGACGCACTTCGAAAGTGGGACGTGCTCGTCGCGGGCCAGCGTGGACGCGATGCCCATCGTCGTGAATCCCTTTTGCTTTGCCAGTTCATAGACCGCGCCGATTCCAACTTCCGTGGCGCCGATATTGATCAAGGTCTTCGCCGGGTCCTGCCCATCGAGGACGCGTGAAGCCTGTTCCATCATGGCCTTCGCGTCCTCGTATTGGGCTCCGGAATATCCGGTGAAGGTCAGCACCGCCATCTGCTTGCCGTGGATGAACGCTTCGATCGACTCGACGGTAGCCTCGCGAATCTCGTGCGGGCCATCACAGGCGCTCATCGCACCCGGGGTGACGGCCAGACAGCAAGCGATCAGCAGTGCACGACGAAACAGGGACGTGTGGTTGAACATGACGAGGTGTTCCTGGCGCCCAAAGTCCTGATGCCGCAATCCATTTCTGCTCTCGCGCAACGGCGCCTGAAGTCCCTCCGTGCCCCCTGGCGCGTACAGGCTAACGTCTATGGCGCCACGCGGGCCTGACCGCGTGGCCCTCCCCGGTTTTCGAGGCGAGGCCTCACGGCGCGGGTACTGGGCCTTTCGTCGGGAGAGCTTGCGCGGCCTCGGCGACCGCGGCCCCGATCCAGTGTCGATGGCTCAGTTTCGAGACCGACGTGCCTTCCTTCGGAGCCAGCTTGGGACCAAGCCTGCACGCCGGAAATTGATCTTTAATCAGCTCAATCCAAGCCACTTGAGCCGTCTTCGACGCGGGGTGGCACCAATCTTGATAGGAAATGTTCCGTTACGAAAGAAGGCGAGGGTAAATCCTCCAAACAATCATTGATGTATATGTCGAAGTTCAAGGCGTGGTTGGCGAGAGCTCAAAAGCGTATCATTTCGAAGTCCTTCCGGGTCCGTGTCGTCCCATTCGAGGGAGCATGGAAGGTGGCCTTCGATCACGAATCACGGAGCGTGTTTTTGGCCAAGGCGGAAACCATCAAATGCGCCAAAGATCTGGCCCGCGTGCACAGACTAACCCGGATTGCCGTGTGCAACGATGAGGGATGCGTCACCGCCGTAATTGGAGTTGGACCTTTCTGAACCCATTCACAGGAAAGTCGTTCATTTCCCATTTAATGAGGAATCGGTGGCCCTCGGACCCCGCGAAGCTTTCGCGCGATGCAGCTTATAGCCCCGGGAAAGCAACGCTCCGGCCATCCAGGTAAAGAGCAGCGCGAGCGGATACGCCAGGATGCGCGGGCAGAACGCGAAAAGAATCGCCAGGGTCAGAAGCGCGACGCCGCCCATCACCGTCATGCGCGCTTCGACAGGTTCGAGCACCCGTCGGTTGATGAAGACCGCGCCGACCGCGTTGCCAATGCGGACCGCACCGGCAGCGGCGCGACCCACGGATCCTCCTCCGCTCGGCGACCCTCGATGACGACGGCGCGGCCGACCGGGTGCGCTCACCTTCTGCCTGGAGTCCAGAACGATCTCGGTCGCATTGTCCAGGTCGTCGAGATAGGACAGTTCCATTCAAGCCCGCGAACGACTCGTCCTCCACGACGACATCCATCTCGCAGTTGCCGAACCAACTGGCGATATTGAGATTCGTTGAGCCGACGCGCGACCAGCGCGCATCGGCGACCGCCGACTTCGCGTGGAGCATCGGCCCGTTCCACTCGAAAACGCGCACACCGGCTTCCAACAACGGACGGTAACCCGCTCGCGACAACGGCTTCAGAAGTGGAATGTCCGTGGCATTCGGCACCAACAGGCGCACGTCCACGCCGTCCTTGGCCGCAGCGCTCAAGGCCTGCACGTAGGCGCCCGTGCCGGCGTAGTAGGCGTCCGTCAGCCAAAGGCGATCCCTGGCCAATGCCGCGACCAGTTGATCGACCCGGAACATCCCCGCCGTCGAGGGTTCGCTGGCGACGATGCGCAGCGCGGTCTCCCCTTTGTGTTCAGGCGCTTTTCGGCTGATCAGCTCACCTTCGGGAATCGGCTGTCCCATCATCGCCCAAACACTGGCAAAGGCGCGCTCGATGGCGGCTACCGAAGGTCCACGCACTTGAATCCCGGTATCGCGCCACGGCTCGATCTGCCGGTCAGGATCGCCGAGCCACCTTCGTCCGATGCACAAACCGGTCACGAACCCAACCTCGCCGTCCACCGAGAATGTCTTGCGGTGGTCGCGACTGAGCCAGCCCAGCGGTGAGTCCCAGCGCGGTGGATTATAGCAGCGCACCTCCACCCCAGCCGCGCGCAAACGGCCCCAGAAGGCGCGCGATGCTTTGCGGAAGCAGCCCAGCCAGTCGTAGATCAGGCGCACCGTCACTCCTTCCTGCGCCTTGGCCACGAGCGCGTCGGCGAACATCCGGCCCGCTTCGTCCTCGTTGATGAGGTAGCATTCAAAGTGAACGTAACGCTTCGCCGCGCGGATTGCGTCGAGCCATGCGGGGTAGTTCTCTTTCCCGTCTTTGAGCAGACGAATGCTGTTGCCCATGATCAGAGGGGCGCCCGCCGCGCGCGAGAAAGCCTGATTCGCGAGGGCGCGCACGGACGACATCGCCTGGCGCTCCTGGGTGGGCTGTTGTTTCGCGGCACTCATGTCTCATTGTCCAATGGCGGAACCGGTGAAAAACGCGAGCGCGCAGTCAGTCATGAAATTCCGCTCGCCGGGAAGACGGCAACAGTTTCCACGTCATCACGAGCGACGCCGCGGAGTTTGCCAGCCGACTGATTACGGCTCAGCGGGCGCCTCGAGAACGAGGTCCACGTCTCTCTTCGAGCGGGCGAAATCGAAGAGCACTGGCTCCTGGCGTTTGGCGTCGCCTCTTCGCCGGATCTCCTCCGCGTAAATCTCGGGCACGCGGCCGGCGGCGTATTCGAGCCATTCTTTCAAAGTGAGCGTTTGCTGCCGGGTTGCGCGACCAGGATGGAGGCCGTCGCGGATGAGCGCCGTCGTCAGCAAGCCGTGGAAGCTCTGTGGGCTGCCGAGCGCTTCGTTGTCGGCCTGTGTCGCCGCGAGGAGGCGAAGGCCCTTGTCGTAGGCGAGCTGCCCGAGATTGCGGTCGCCCAACGGGCCGGGACGGAATTCCTGCCCAGGCGCGGCTCCCGAGTAGCAGGCATCGAGAAGCAGGACGATCTCTCCGGCATCGACGCCTTGGATCCAACTGGCGAGCTCGTCGCTCGAAATGCTGTGCTCGAGCAGCGGGGCGCCCAGTTCGGTGCCGGTGTCGCACGGGTAAAGGAAGAGCCCGCCTTGCGCATCGATCTCTCCGTGCGTCGAAAACGAGACCAGCAGCAGATCGTCGGGAGTGGCTTTGGCGAGCTTGCTTGCCAATGGCCCGGGCAGAGCAGTGCTGGCGGGTCTTCCGGCAAGCGTCTCAAAGATCGCCCGCAGGTTGGCCTTCGTGGGCGGCGCGACGGCGTCGGCGGCCGGCGCCTTTTCGGCGAGCAAGAGCAGCGGAATAATTTCGCGAAACTGCCCGGCGCGATCGAGCGCCGCACCGACCGCGCTGGCCATGAGTCGGGCATCTTCGGCTGGCAAGGCGAGCGGCCGCACCTCTTCGCACTCGAAGACATTCACACCGACGGTCACGAGCCACGCCCGGCGCGGCTTGGACGGCGCCTTTTCCGTGCGTTTCCAGGGCTGGCGTGCGGTGGCGCTCTTCACCCGGTCACGGTTGAAGGCATAGGCGGCGAACTCGAACTCGTCGGGCCATCGGCGAGGCAGCGCGACTTCGAAGTCCAGGCGCTTGCGTTCCCCCGATGCGAGCGGGATTTCCCCGCCGCCGTCCGGAAACGTTGCCACGAGCGCACCGTTCCGGAACAGCCGGAGATCGCGCACACCCGGCGCGTGCTCGCCGCTGCGGACGGCTGGATGCTCGGGAGCGTTCACGATTTCGATACCGACCCGCAGCCGTTCGGCGCTTCCGCCGACCGGGGCAACTTCGACGATCCGGACCTGCGGTTGCGCGCGATCGAGGCTGGAAAAATCGCGCACGGGGCGCGCGGGCGCGCCGGCGGCGAGGTGTCCGAGCAGCCCCGGCTCAAAGTAGTCGCGCATGAAAATCTCGACGGGCATGGCCGTGAATGGCTCCTCCGGAAAGACCCAGCTCAGGCCGCGCGCGGTGTCGAGATTGCCGGTGTCGAAGCGGCCATCCGGCGCGGCCACCAGCCAGTCGCCCTTGTTCAGCACGACCAACCGGCAGAGCTCGCGTCCCGAGCGGCTCTCAACCACGCGCGCCGTGCCGTCGAAGCTGCCCGTGACGATCCACCGTCCATCGGGCGAGAAGCCCAGCGCCCAGACCAGACCCGTGTGGCCGGTCGCGAGAGCCTCCGTCTTCCCGCTGGTCAGATCGAGCACGCGCACTTCGCCCTGCTCACCTGCCACCGCCACCCGCTGGCCATCCGCGGAAAATGCGCCAGACAAGTAGCCTTCGAGCATTCGGACCAGCGCGCGCTTCTCCACGTCGAAAAGCTGCCCCTGAACGAGCAGCCGCCGCCCATCCGGAGAGAAGGAGACGGAGCGGTCGCAATTGATATTGTTTGGGTTCGGTATCTTCCACGCGTCCCCTTTCTGGTCGGCCCGCCAGAACGTCAGCTCGTCGTCGTCCGTCTGCACGAGCACGTGCTGGCTGTCCGGAGAAAAGGTGGCAAAAGCATTGAACCCAGCGAAGCGCGGGAATTCGGCGAGCTGTCGGCCACTCGTGACGCTCCAGACGCGCACCGTGTGGTCTTCGCTGCCGGTCAGGAGCAGCTTGCCATCGGGCGAGAACTGCGTGCGCGTGACGTTCCCGCGATGGCCCGGAAAGCGGCGCACCAGCCTGCCGGTTTCCAGCTCCCACAGGTGCGGCGTCGCGTCGTTGCTCGTGACCGCGAGCTTCTCGTCCGGCGAGATCGCCACCGACCAGACGCCGCTCGTCAGATTGGCGGTGCCGTCCGGCGCGAAATCGAAGGTGCGCAGGAGCTTCTTGCGCGGCGCGTCCCAGAGCTCGGCCACGGTGCCTTTGCCAGCGAGAAAGCGCCGGCCGCTCCTGGAAAAAACCAAGTCGCCCGACTGGTGGTTCTCGAAGCGCAGCGGCGCGCCTCCTTTCTCGATATCCCAGAGCGTCAGCGCGCCCATGTTCTCCGTGATGATAAAGCGGCCGTCCGGCGAATATCGGGCGGCGGAGACGGACCGCGCCAAACCATACAGGTCGCGCTTCTGCTCCCCGGAGGCAGGGTCCCAGAAAGCGATCGCGGAGCCCGCGCTGAGCAGCGCCGTCTTTCCACCGGCGAGGAATGCGGCGCTGAATACCTGGTCGTGAATTTCCACGCTTCGGGTCTCGGAGCCGGCAGCGATGTCGTAGAGGTGCGCGGAGTTCTCGGGAAACGATGTCCCGGTGAGCACCGATTTTCCATCGGGCGAAAAGGCGACGGCCAAGACTTTTCCTCGCGGATTGCGGAAACGTTTCACTTCCTTTCCGCTGGCCGCATCCCACAGCCGGGCGGTGCCATCCCAACTGCCGGTGAGCACGGTCTTGCCCGAGGACGCAAAGGCGACGGCGGTGACGATCCCGGCGTGGCCTTTGAAACGGCAAAGCTCTTTCCCGTTCGCCGCGTTCCAGAGCACGGCGACATTCTCCTGGGTGCCCATGAGCACTGATTTGCCGTCGGGTGAAAAGGCGATCGAAGTCACCGAGTATGAGTCGCCTCGGAAGTGATCAATCGGTTTGCCGGTCTCGATGCTCCAGAGCACGGCGAGCGTCGGAGGGTCCGCGCGCAGCGCCGCGCCCCCGCGGGTGGACAGGCCGGTCGCGAGGAGCCGGCCATCGGGCGAGATGGCGACGGCGTTCACCTCGCCTTCGGGAGATTCGAGGCGATGCAAGATCCGGCCGGTCGCCGATTCCCAGATGATCGCCGTGCGGTCCTTGCTACCCGTCACCACCCAGCGCCCATCCGCCGAAATGGCCACGGACTCGACGCTCATCTGGTGCCCGGAGAAGCGCCGCAACTCGGCGCGCCGGGCGAGATCCCAGAGGATCGCGGTCTTATCCTCGCTGCCCGTCACCGCGAGCTGTCCATCGCGGGAGACCGCGATCGATTTGATGTTGCCGGAATGACCGGCTTGAACCGTCAGCCGCGGAAGGGGTCGATCCGTCGCGGGGGACTCCGAACCGCTCCGGCAGGGCGGTGACGATATGGACAGGGCGAGGACCGCTCCCAAAAAATAGTGCCTTCTCATGCGGCGGGTGTTCGCACCGTGGAATGCGTGGATGTTCCCAATGACATCGGCACAGGATTCGCACCGCCCAGCACGACGAGACAAAACACCGCTACCAGCAAGCCTACGATCAGGGCTGTGTAACTCACCGTGAGGAGAAGCTTGGCGTGTCCGATTGCCTCCCTGGTCCAAACGCGCTCGCGATATTTCAGTCCGCCGAAATCGGCGAGCAATTCAGCATCGTTCGTCGAAGAGTGCGTTTTCCGGTAGGCATCCGCTTCCGGAGTCAATTGCCGGCCGGCGACGTATTCCCTCTTAACGTTTTCCGGAGGATACGCGAAGGTCATGGATTCAAATAGGTTGTAGTAGGCGACGGCCGCGAAGATCGCACCCGCGAATGCGCAGGACATGATCGCCAGCCACATCCCCTGCGCCGAGCTGGCCCGACGTGGCAACACCCGCGCGCACCAGAGCAGCACCAGCAGGGTTAGTGATGAGGCAACGCCCACCGCAAACCGCGCATTTGTCTCCGCTGGTGGAGCCACGCCAGGCAGGAATCCCGAGAAGACCGCGACGAGAGAAGCCAACGCAA
The DNA here is from genome assembly GCA_034667665.1 of Chthoniobacter sp. GTDB lineage: Bacteria > Verrucomicrobiota > Verrucomicrobiia > Chthoniobacterales > Chthoniobacteraceae > Chthoniobacter. Next base: position 26,400 of record JAXDQW010000086.1, on the reverse strand, counting down.
GCACCGCATAGCCGATGACACGGCGGCTCTGGTGAGCGTCAGGCTCGCGCTCTCTCCGCGAGTCCGGAGGACGGACGGCGAACTGATCATCGCCGCGACGCCGGCCAGCAACTGCTCGAAATTGGCCGACGACGAATCCCCTGGCCACTCAGACAAGTCAGCCGTTTGGACCTGCCGAAAACCGATTGGAATCCTGGTTTGCGCGATGAGCGCGGGCAGCAGAATGGACCGTTCCCGGGCCTGCGTTGCTTCGTCCTTCACCCAATGAGAAGTAACCGAATGGGGTGACCAAAGGACGATCACACATTTCGCGGCGGACAGCGCCTCTTCAATCGCGTGGTCGAAATCCTTCCCGGGTAGAATGTGTCGATCCCACCACACTGACCAGCCCCTGGCTTCCAAAGCATGGGCCAGCTTTTCCGCTTTGGACCGATCTTCATTGGCATAGCTGATAAAGACGTTGCTCATGGGCTGAGAGCCGCCGGAGCTGTGGTTCACGGCGAACTTCGGATCGTCAGGTCCACGGGGATTGGCTCGCGGCCGGCCCGGTAACGGACTTCCACCGGCTTGGCATTGGAGAGCGGCGCGGGATTGTCCGGTTGTCCTGCCCAGAGGCGATAGTTCGCCTCGGGGAGAAACTCCTGCGCCGGCGAGCTGAGTTGCCGGAACTGTCCGACCACCGCCTCCTTTTGCCCGAAGAGCGCTTCGGGGACGTAATAGATCTGAAGATTCGGGAGTTCCTTGCCATCGCGCAGGGTGCGGACCACCACGCGCGCGTCGAGCCAGCGCGTCGGCGGCTCGGGGCCCCGCGATTCGGCGAACGCGCTCCGCCGGACCTCGAAGTCATTTCGAATCGCGGTGATCTTTGCCTGTTCATTCGCGAGGTCTGCGGGCTTCTCCAGGATCCGCCGGAGCAGCGCGGCCTCGGCTTTGATTTGTTCGAGCGTTTCCCGGCTCACGGGCAGGATTCCATTGGCGACAATGGTGCGCAGGTATTTCAGGAAATCGTAGATCTCGCGCAAATCTGCGTCCGCCGGACCATTGATGCTCTTGAGATCCGGGAGTGCGGCGATTTCCCGTTCGAGCTCCGCCTTGAGCCTCCGATCGAGAGCGATGGTCACGAGGGACTCGCGGGTTCCTCCCTCCACTCGCGGCAACACCAGCCGCACATTACGCGGGAGCGGGCGCAGCGTCTCCAAATCTGGATTCAGCTCATAGACCAGCGCGAAGGCGTCGTTGCCGGGTTGAATCCCATTGGCCTTCAGCAGTTCCTCGATGGTCGCGCCGGCCGAAGCTTCGATCCCGGCGGTTTCGAGGCGGACACCAGCCGCGATGGCCCGCGGCGGTTGAGCCCAGCGCAGGTCATTCTCGCGCCCGGCCAGCGGTGACGCCGCCGAGGCCGCCACGGCGCGGGATATGACGAGCAGCGCGAGCAGCAGAACGCGGGCAGAGTCAAAAAAAGAGCTCATGGCGTTTTTCCGATGCGCGCCAGCACCGGTTCGCGCGCGGTCCGGCGCCCTCTCGTGGGTTCCTCCGCGGCCAGTGGGGAGCCACCGTGCAAATCTCCACAGATGAGGATCAGACTCAGAACGCAAGCGGGCCGCGGCATACGGAAATAGGTCTCCGCCCATCCTATGGCCGCATCCGCAGCGCGCGAAGCTCTTTCCCATTTCTGCTTGTGCAAATTGTGCTCGAACGATGGCTCCGGCGCGGAGACCGTTGCGCCGCCATGAGAACCCGTTTGTTCGTCTGCGTCACCGCTCTGCTCGGAATTCTCGGCGGGTGCGAAAAGCGATCCAGCCCGGCCCTTCAAGGACCGGTGCTGGCCGATGCCCGGAAGGGTTTCGTGACGAAGATCGTGCGCCTGGAGCGAGCCGGGGAGCCCGTAGTTCCACCGGCTTTGGATTTCATTTCCATCGTTCGCTATCCCTCATCGGCGGGAAAGTTGGCTGCCTACCTCTGCCAGCCGCCCTCCAGGGAAGGAATGCGCCCCGCCATCATTTGGCTGGCCGGCGGATTCAGCAACAGCATCGGTGAGATTGCCTGGACGCCCGGACCGGACACGAACGACCAATCCGGCTCCGCCTTCTGGAAAGCGGGGATCATCACCATGTATCCCTCGCTTCGCGGCGGTAACGACAATCCCGGACAGTTCGAAAACTTCTACGGTGAGGTGGATGATGTTCTCGCGGCTGCAGACTACCTTTCCACGGTGCCGGGCGTGGATCCGAACCGGATCTACCTCGGCGGTCACAGCACGGGCGGCACCCTCGCCCTGCTGGCGGCGGAGATGAGTTCAAAATTCCGTGCGGTCTTTGCCTTCGGTCCCACCGACGACGTCCTCGGCTATGGGGACGACGTTCTCGTTTTCGACACGAAGAATCCAAAGGAGGCTGAGTTGCGGGCGCCGATTCGCTGGATGCACGGAATTACCAAACCGACTTTTGTCTTCGAGGGTTCCGCCCGTCGCTCAAACACTGCCAGCCTTCAGCAAATGACGCGTTCGCCGCATCCTGATCTGGTCTCCTTTCATCCGGTGCCGGGCAGCGACCATTTCGGTCTGCTCCATCCAGTCTCCGCCCTCATCGCGACCAAAATCCTCACGGAGAGCGGCGCCGCTTCTCCCATTGTTTTCACCTCCGAGGAACTGCGGACGGTGATGAAGAAATAGACCGTGAGACTGATCGCTCCATCGAAAGCCGAAACCGCTCTGCTGGAGCCTTTCCGCGGGCTCCCCATGGAGTGCATTCACCTCCCGAAGACCCCAGCGGCGATCGAGCAGGCGGGCCGGGAGATTGTGGGGGCGGGACTCGTCGGATTCGATACGGAATCGAAACCGACCTTCAACGTCGGGAAGAAAAGCCGCGGCCCGCACGTCGTTCAATTCGCTCTCCGGAATAAAGCGTTCATCTTCCAACTCCATCTGCCGGATTGCCGGGGTCTCGTTTCGGACCTGCTCCAGTCCGAGCGGGTGTTGAAGGTCGGGTTCGGATTGAAGAACGACCGCGGACAGATCCAATCGCGACTGGGCGTCCCGCTCCGAGCCATCCTCGACCTCGACCATGTCTTCCGCAGACAAGGCTACACCGGGCAGATCGGCGTCCGCGCCGCCGTCGGTGCGGTGCTCAAGGAGAGCTTCCCCAAGTCGAAGCGCATCACCACCAGCAACTGGGCTGCGTCCGACCTGACGCCGAGGCAATTGCTCTATGCGGCCAACGATGCCTTCGCGGCTCTCCGAGTCATGGAAGCCCTCGAACTGAGCGGAACGGCCAGCTGAACCCAGCCGGTTGAGAGCGCCTTCCGAAGGACAACTTCGAAACGAGCGTAAACACCGCCCCGTGTTCTTTGATCACCGGCGGAGGACGGCGTTGACCGGGAAGTGATCCGACGGCGTGCGCCCCTCGCGATCCGGGTGGTCGATTCCGGCCGAGATCACCTTCCAGTCCCGCGAAACTCCGATCCAATCGATCCGGGTCCCCTTGCTCGGCGCCGCCTGAAACGGGGTCGTCGTTCCTTCATTCTCTTCGTGCTTCGGATGCGCCACCCGGTAGCTGTCGCGGACCGGTGATTCGTCGGTCTCGCGCAGATCGAACAATGCCTTGTAAGGCTCGCTCCCTTCTCCGGAATTAAAGTCGCCGGTGACGATCAGCGAGCAATCTTTCCCAAGCGTCCCGAGGCGATTGCGGATCAGTTTGGCCGATTCGATCCGGGCCACCTTCCCCTTGTGATCGAAGTGGGTGTTGACCCACAACACCGGCTTTCCCTCCTTCACCTTGTCCTTCAGCCGGACCCACGTGGCCATGCGCGGCAGCGAAGTGTCCCAACCCTTGCTCCCCGCGTCGGCGGGCGTCTCACTGAGCCAGAAGTGCCCGCCGTCCACCTTCTCGAACCGGTCCTTTCGCCAGTAGATGGCCGTCATTTCGCCCTTCTCCTTGCCATCTTCCCGGCCGACCGCCAGCACCCCGTAGTTCGGCAGGATTTCGGCCAGAAAATCGCGTTGGAAGCCGAGCGTTTCCTGGGTCCCCAGCAGGTCGGGGTTCGCTGCCTTGATCGTCTCCGCCATGAAGTCTTTTCGCTTGTCCCAATGGTTCTCGCCGTCTTTGGCCGTGCCGTAGCGGAGGTTGTAACTCATCACCTTGACGTCGCCTGTTGAGTCGGGGTCGGCCGCGCTGAGGAACGGCATGAAGAAAACGGCACCGATGGCCGCGAGGAGGAGGTTTCGGAGGATGGTCATCTTTGGAAGGAAGCTGGTCGGGCGGATGGGAACAAGGTCGGGGCTGACTCCGCGCCAGGCATCGGAGCATCGGGAGAATGTCATTTTGCGGGCGGGAGATGCGGCAGGCCAGTCCGCCACGAGAGCGCGGCAGCTTTCAGTTTGGCGGTGAGGTCAGGCTGCTCTTCGGCCAGGTTCTTCGTCTCCTTCGGATCGGTGAAAATGGCGTAGAGCTCCGCGCCCGTGCCGTCAGCGTTGACGAGCAGTTTCCAAGGACCGTCGAGCATCGCCACGCTCGGACTGCGATTGCGCGGCCCGGGAAATTTGAACGACTTGTCGTTGCGCCCGTATTCCCAGAAGAGCGGCCGGGTGCGCGTCAGCGTTTCGCCGCGGAGCGTTTGCGAGACATCCGTGCCGTCGCCGGCAGCGCCCTCGGGCAGCTTCGCGCCGGCGATCGCGCAGAGCGTGGGCAGCAGGTCCACGGCCGCGATGACCGAGGTTTCGTCCACGCGTCCGGCCGGCACGCGGCCCGGCCAGCGCGCGATGAAGGGGAGGCGGATGCCGCCTTCGTAAAGGCTGAGCTTGCTGCCGCGCAGGCCGAGCGCGCGCTTTTGCTCGAAGGTCGGCAGCGGCCCGTTGTCGGACGCAAAAATGAGCAGGGTGTTGGCGGGCAGGGCGTCCATGAGGCGACCGATCTGTTGGTCGTTTTCCTCCATCACGGCTTTGAGCTTCTCCAGCGTATCGCCCTGTCCCGCCTGCGCTGAGGGCACCCACGGCGTGTGTGGATCATCGAGCCACAGATTCACAAAGCATGGTTGCGCCGGATGTCGCGCGATGAAGTCGAGCGTCTTGTCCACGAAGAATGCCGTGCGCTCCCAACGCTTCACCCTGTCCTGCGGCGACCAGATCCAATCCTTCGTCGTGATGTCGGGATATGGCTCCGGACTTTCATAGGTGCCCAGGCCTTCGTCGTAGCCGTAGGCGGCGAACTTCGGCGCATCGATGACGTCGCGCCCGCCGCCGAGGTGCCACTTGCCGATGTGCGCGGTGGCGTAGCCGGCGGCTTTGAGTTGGCGCGGCAACGATGGCGCCTTCGGATCGAGAAAGTCCACCTGCTCGCACTCGCGATTGCCGGCGCGCGTTTGCATGAAACTCGTCACGTTCCACCGCGCCGGGAAATTTCCTGTGATGAGTCCGCAGCGCGACGGAGAGCAAATCGGCGAGGCGCTGTAGTAGCGGGTGAAGCGCGTGCCTTCCTTCGCGAGGCGGTCGATGTTCGGTGTCGCGGCGATGGTGCCGCCGTAGCAGCCGAGATCGCCGGGACCCAGGTCATCGGTGAGGAGGAAGACAATGTGCGGCGCCGACTCGGCGTGCGCGGAACCTCCCAAGGCGCAGAGCAGGAAGGCGACGACGGCGAGGAGGCGGCGCTTCATTCGGCGGTGATTTTGACGTTCGTGACTTCGCCTTGGAGTGCGTTGGGCGCGGCGTAGTCGCCGACCGCGGTCAGGTCGTCCTTGCCGATGCTCAGCCCGTCCTTGGGTTGCCGAGGAATGAGGCCGTGCGTCTTGCCCTCCGCTACCTTCTCGCCGTTCACAAAAAGCGCCATGCCCGCGTCTGCGTCGAGCGTGGCCCGCAGTGAAAATTTTCCCGACACCGCGGTCTTCCCGATGATGTAAACGGGCCCGCCGCCCGAGTGCACCGTGAAGACGGGACGTCCGCCGGCGAGGTGGAGTGCATAGCCGATCTCGCGCCCGCCTTGCGCGAGGATGACGCCGTCCTTTGTGCTCGTTTCGACATCGCACTGGATCGTGAGCGGACGATTGGCGATCTGTGGCGTTGCGGGTTCCGAGGCCGTCGGTTTTCCGCGCCGTTTTTCGCGCACGTCGCAACGCTCGGCCCATGCTTCCCAGGCCGCCGCGAGTTCCTTCACCCGCTGCTGCTCGCGCGCGGCGAGGTCGTGCATTTCCGTCGGATCGGCGGCGAGGTTGTAGAGTTCCCACGGCCGGTCGTGCAGCGCGACGAGCTTCCATTCGCCGTCGCGCACGCTGCGGTTGCCTTCATGCTCGATGAAGATCTCCCGCTGGGGGAGCGGCTTCCCACGAAAGGCCGGCAGCAGGCTCACGCCTTCTTCCGGCAGAATCGCGGTGCCCTCGCGTTCCTTCGGATACGTCGCGCCCGTCAGCGCGCAGATCGTCGGCATCAAATCCGTGATGTAGCCCGGCCCGGCCGCCAGCCCTTTGGCCTTCAGCCCTGCGGGCCAGTGGACGATGAACGGCGAGCGGATGCCGCCTTCGTGGTTGTAATGTTTGTAGAGCCGGAACGGCGTGTTGCACGCGTTCGCCCAGCCGCTGCCGTAGCTGATGTAGCTGTCCGGTCCGCCGACCGTTTTCAAGTCGTCGCCGCGATGCAGGATGTTCTGCGGTCCGCTGCTTTTATCAAAACCCCACGGGTCCCACTCCGCGCACGCGCCATTGTCGCTGAGGAAAAAGAGGACCGTGTTGTCGAACTGCCCCGTCGTTTTCAAATGCGCCACGACCCGCCCGATCGCGGCGTCCATGCGATCCACCATGGCCGCATAAACGGCCATGCGGCGCGCGAGATCGCGGCGGCGGTCTTCGGGCAGTGAATCCCAGGCGGGATTGTCCTTGTCCGCCCAGCCGGTCTCCGTGTTGAAGCGGTTTGCCGGCACATTGCTCCGCGGCGTGAGCGCGAGGTCGCGCGGCATGAGCCCCAGGTCTTTCATCCGCGCGAGGCGATCTTCGCGAATGCGGTCCCAGCCTTTCTCAAAATACATCGCCTCGTATTTCGCGATGTCCGCCTCCGGTGCGTGCAGCGGGAAATGCGGCGCGTTGAACGCCAGATAGAGAAACCACGGTTTCCCGCTTTTCTGCCCGTCGTTGATGAAATCCACCGCGTAATCTCCAAACACATCGGTGGAGTAAAACTGGTCCTTCGCATAGACCCGCCGTTCCCGGCCCTGCGGCCAGCGCGAGTAGATGCCCTCTTCCTTCCAGCACGAATTGAAGCCGCCGAGCATCCCGTAAAACTCATCGAAGCCGCGTTCTGTCGGCGGGTTCTTCTCATTGAGATGCCACTTGCCGACCATATAGCTGCGATACCCCGCGGGCTTCAGCACTTCGGGAATCGTCGCGCACGTTTTCGGCAGCGTGCCGCTCAAATTTGGAAACCCGGCCTGATGCGGATGCAGTCCGGTGAGAATGCTCGCACGGGTCGGGGAGCATCGCGCGGAGTTGTAGAATTGCGTGAGCCGCAGCCCGTCCTTCGCCAGCGCGTCGAGATTTGGCGTTTGGATTTCGCTGCCGTAGCACCCGAGGTCCGAGAACGCGAGATCGTCCGCGAGGATGAGGAGGATGTTCGGCTTGGCCGCGGCGAGCGCGCCTCCGCCGAGCACGGCAGAGACGAGAAGGAGCAGGCGTTTCATTGCGCCGACTCTGCGTTCTCCGGCTTGGCCTTCTTATTTGCGCCGCCTTTCGGGGCGGCGTTTCCCGGATACGGTTTCACCTGCGCGCGCTCCGCCCACGCCTCCCATTTCGCGGCGAGTTCCTTCGCCTTGTCGGGCTGCTCGGCAGTGAGGTCGTGCTGCTCAGTGCGGTCTTTCGCGAGGTCGTAAAGTTCCCACGCGCTGTTTCTGCCAGCGCGCACGAGCTTCATATCACCGACCCGCACGGCGGCATTGCCTTCGTGCTCCCAGAAGAGAGGACGGGGAGACACGGAGAGGGGGAGATGGGGAGATGCAAAAAGCGGGCGCAGGCTCGTGCCTTCAAGCGGCGTTATTTTGCGCCCGGCGAAGGTCTTTGGATACTCGGCGCCCGCGACATCGAGGCACGTCGCCATGATGTCGATCACGTGCCCGGGTTCGCGACAAACGCGTCCTTTCTCCGTGTCTCCTTTTCCCCGTGTCTCCTTGTCTTTCCCCATCACCGCGGGCCAATGCGCAATGAGTGGCGTCGCGATGCCGCCTTCGTGGTTGAAGTGTTTGTAGCGGCGGAACGGCGTGTTTTCGAGCAGCGCCCAGCTTTCTCCGCAGAACCAATCGGAGTCGGCTTTGGTCGGATCGCCCTCCGCGCGTCCGCCCGGCCCCGACTCCGCATTGCCGCCGTTGTCGCTCATGAAAAGGATGAGCGTGTTGTCGAGGACGCCGCGTTCTTTCAGCCCGACTACGAGGTCGCCGACCGCGCGATCCATGCGCGAAACGACGGCGGCATAGACCGCCATGAGGTAGTCGAAGTGATCCCGCCGCTCATCCTTCAGGCTATCCCACGCTTTGACAGCATCGGGCCGCGGCGCGAGCGGCCAGGCCTTGTCCACGATGCCGAGTTCGATCTGCTTGGCCTGACGCTGGAGCCGCAGCGCGTCCCAGCCCGCCTGGTATTTACCGCGGAATTTCGCGATCTCCTCCGCCGGCGCTTGCAGCGGGAAGTGCGGCGCATTGTGCGCGAGGTAGAGGAAAAACGGCTTCTTCGCCGCGCGCGCCTCGTCGATGAACTTCAGCCCGAACGTGGTCCACAGGTCCGTCGAATACCAATCCTTCGGCAGCCGCGCGTCGTCGTTTGCGATCGCTTCGCCATTCAGGAACAATTTCGCCCTCGGGGAGCCGGCCTGGTAAAACCCACCCGCCGGCGCATTCAGGCTGCGCTCGAATCCGCGCCCCCACGGCGTGACTCCCTGCTCCTGGCCGACGTGCCATTTGCCCGTCATCGCCGTGAAATATCCCGCCGGTTTCAGCACCTCGGCAAAGGTCGCGCACTGGTCATTGAGGCGGCCGCGATAACCCGGTGCGCCCTGGTCCTCCACCATGTGCCCGACGCCGGTCTGATGCGAATAGAGTCCTGTGAGCAGCGCCGCCCGCGTCGGACAGCAGCGCCCGGTGTTGTAAAACTGGGTGAAGCGCACGCCACCCGCCGCGAGCGCATCGAGATTGGGCGTGGGAATTTCCGAGCCGTAGCAACCGATGTCAGAAAAGCCCATGTCGTCCACGAGAATGACGATGATGTTGGGCCTGGCGGGTTCGGCGGCGGCAGCGTGCCACGCCGCGGGCAAGGCCAGCGCGGCGGCGATGAGGAGTGCGGGGGGTTTCATAGCTTGCGGCAGATGACTCGGGCGAAGATCGCGCCGCACCAATCGCGGCGGTTGCAACGGGTTAGTCCTTTCGAGTTCATTGACCCGGAGGTTGAGTTACTTCGGATCGCCTTCCGGGGTCTGCACACACGGACAGGCTGGCGAGGAGACAGAGTCCGGCAAAGAGGGCACCCATCTGAGTGCGGGAAATCACGGATGAAAGGGCGGGCATGGCGATGGTTTCCAACTCGAGGCATTTCAGCGCGTGGAAGAGCACGAGGCGACTCAAAGGCAGGCGAGTGCTTTGCTCACGCATGGCCAATCTACCGGGCCAGTTGCTTGCCCGCTATCCCCGAAAGCGGGAGGGCCGTGGCGGTTGGTGGCGTGTTCGTCAGCGATTGGTAAAAATTGCGGCGCCTCTCGCGCGCTGAGCCGCACCGGGTCGCGGCATTCCGCAGGTCAGGCTTTTCCCTAGGTGATCGGAGGGATGTGAGCGAAACTTTGGCGTGCCTCCTTTTGCCCTCCGATGACTGCCCCCGCGAAACCGGGTCAGCGCACGCTGGAAATGCTCTCCGAATCGCAGATGGATCGCGACTATGAGCGTGCTTTCACGCAAGGCACGAGACGGCCGCGCCGGCTGAACGGCAGTTTCCGCGCCGGCTTCGATGAGTTGATGGCCCGCAACTCCCGCGCCGTCCTCGTCGTCCGCCTGCCGCAGTCGTGACCGCGCCCGATGATCTCCCGGCTGCCTCGCTGGATCTGGGCCGGTGCCTGGGCGCTCGCTTTCGTGGCCGGCATCGTCAACGTCGTTGGACTGCTCGGTTTCGAGCATCAGGCCGTCACCCACTTGACCGGCACCACGTCCATGCTGGCGGCGGCGCTGGCGCGGCTCGACGGTGCGGCGGCGCTGCACTTCGCCGGCATTATCGGCTCCTTCGTGGCGGGCACGGCGCTCAGCGGTTTTCTGATCCAGGATAGCACCCTGCGGCTTGGACGTCGTTATGGCGTGGCCCTGCTCCTGGAGTCGCTGCTGCTTTGCAGCGCTGTCCCTCTGCTCCAGCACAACAGCATCCTCGGCGTCTATTCCGCCTCGTGCGCCTGCGGGCTCCAGAACGCGATGGTGAGCACTTACAGCGGCGCGGTGGTCCGCACCACCCACCTTTCCGGGATGTTCACCGACCTCGGCATCTTTCTCGGGCACGCGATGCGCGGTCTCCCGGTGGACTCGCTGCGGCTGCGGCTCTGCTTCCTCATTATCTCCGGGTTTTTCTGCGGTGGCGTCGCGGGCGCGCTTGCTTTCCAGCGGCTCGACTATTCGGCACTTTTCATCCCCGGCGGTCTCACGGCCATGACCGCCATCGCCTACGGCCTCTACGGCCTCGGATCGTGGCGCCAGCGGAGGGCCCGCCGATGAAAGAACGACGCACTCCTCGCCGGGACCCCGCCATGACATCGCGTCGCAAGACCACGCCGGGCAGCGAGACGAAGAGGGTGATTCCCGCGGGCCTGGCACCGCCCCGGCTCGAGGCGGCGCCGGTCACCCACGCCTATCTCGATGGCCATCTCTTCCGTCCCGCAGCGCTGACGCTCCGCGACGGGACAGAAGTCATGGTTCGAGCCATCACGCCGGATGACGAGCCGCGGATGATCGCCTTCCACAAGACCTTGTCGGACGAGAGCGTGCATTTTCGTTACTTCGGCATGCCGAGTCTGGGCTTCCGCACCGGACACGAACGGCTGGCGCGACTCTGCTCCACCGATCTCGCCCGCGAAATCGCGCTGGTTGCGGATCGTAGGAGACACGACGGAGAGCACGAAATCCTGGGCGTGGGTCGTCTGATCAAGACGCCCGGTCTCAACGAGGCGGAGTTCGCGATCCTGGTCCCTGACCGCTGGCAAGGCGACGGTCTGGGGACGGCCCTGTTGCAGGCGCTCGTAGCCATTGCCAGAAAAGCCAGGGTCCGCATTTTCGGCCACGTTCTCCCCGAGAATACCGCGATGCTGCACGTCAGTCGCGAGGTCGGCTTTGCCCTCCACTTCCACCCGGATGAAAGCGAATGGGAAGCAGAGCTGGACTTGCGACCAGAGCAAGTGAAGCGAAGCAGGCCCGCGCCATGACTCTGGCCGGCAGCGGCTGGGCGCAAGGCGTGGAGCCAAAGCTTGCCGAAGAGCCGCCGCCCGTTCGTTCCTGGGATTCGCCTTCCGGTCTCTGGCTGCGCAAGACCACGGTCATCGCCGGACGGCTGAGCACGTGCGGTGCGCACTCCGCCTCGGCGAAGAGCTTGATCACGTATCCGAAGGGCTCGGCCACGCGCGCACGCCGCAGCGTGTGATTGTCGGCGTGCGCGATCAGGAACACCACCGGTGCATCCCAGCGGCTGCGCGCCTGCCGGCGGCTTCTGCTCCAACGCACCCTTATTTCGTCCTCGACCGCCGCTTCGTGCCCGTTGATACATCTCCCCCGCTTTCCTCTGTGGACACGCTCACCATCGCCCATCTTAAACGCGGGACGCTTACGGGCCGGATGGAAGCACGCGTCTGGGGCCAGGTGGAGGCGCTGGCCCGCAAGGACACGCGCGAGGGCAAGCCGTTCTGGGAGCTGACCCTCGCGGACGCCGAAGCGAAGCTGACTTTGCGCGCGTGGAGCGATTCGCCGGCATTCGCACTGTGCGAATCGCTCGCGGGCGGTGCTTTCATCGAAATCACCGGCGATTTCACCCACAACGGCAGCTATGGCCTCGACTCCAAACGCTGGGGCGCGCGCGAGCTTTCCACGGAGGAGCGGGAGATTCTCCTTGCCGGGCCGCCCGAGGTGCGCGCCAAGCAAGCCGCGGATTTCGACCTGATCGCGCAGCAGGCCGAGTCCATCCAGGATCCGCGCTTGCGCGGCCTCGCCCGGCTTTTCCTCGCGGAATATGGTCCGCGCTTTCGGCGGACGGCTGCGGCGCGCAACAATCACCATGCCCGGCGCGGCGGACTGGTCGAGCACGTTGCCCAGATGCTGCGCTCCGCCCTCGCGCTGGCCGGGGCCTATCCGGCTCTCAACCGCGACCTGCTCATCGCCGGCGTGCTCTTTCATGATTGCGGGAAGCTTTGGGAGAATTCGCTGCCCGCCGATGGCTTTGCGATGCCCTTCGATGAACGCGGCGAATTACTCGGCCACATCACCATCGGCATCGAGCTGGTCAATGCGCTCTGGCGCAAGCTTTTGGCCACCGAGGAAGCCGCCGCCTGGGCCGCGCTCCAGCCACCCAGCGAAGAAGTGCGCCTGCACCTGCTGCACCTCATTGCCGCGCATCATGGAGAGCTGCAATTCGGATCGCCGGTCGTGCCCAAAACCCCGGAAGCCTGGACCCTGCACTACGTCGATAATCTCGATGCCAAACTGGAGATGCTCTGGGCCGGCTACGCCACCTCACGCGCGCTGGCGCCGCACATCCAAGAACGCGTCTGGCCCCTCCCCGGCAACCTTGTCACGCCGCTCCGGAAATTCGTTTCACCGGCGGATTCGGCCCCACCGGAGCCAGATTCTTCGCGCTGAAAGCGGGGCCCCGAGCCGATGACAAAATCAGGCTGCGCGGCTTGCGAAATCGGTTATAATCCGCGCCGGTCTCAACTCATATGCGCTCCTCATCCATCTCATTGCTGCTTGTTCGGGTCACGTTCGCGTGCCTTGCGGCGGGGGCCGGAGCTGGATCCGTGGCCGCAGCCGCAGAGCCGGGCAGCAACGCCAAACAGCGCGCGACCGACCGGTTGGAAGCCCTGGGAGTGGCTCGGACCGGCGCCGCTTTCGTCCGGGTGGTGGCAGCCTCGCACCGGCCGATCATCGACCTCTTCTTTGCCGCCGGCATCGATGTCAACGCCGTGGGCGAGCGGGGCCGGACCGCGCTCATCGCGGCCATCTCGGCGCGCGACTGGTCCACCGCGGCCCGGCTCATCCAGGCCGGGGCCGATGTCCGGCAGGCGGACAACTCCGGGCTGACGCCGCTCATGGCCGCGGCCATGGTGGGGCATCTGCCGACTGCGCAGGAGCTGCTTTCGCGCGGCGCAGAGCAGACCGCCGCGGACCGCAACGGCCACACCGCGCTGCATTACGCGATTGCGGCGCGCCAGCCGGCCCTGGTCGATCGGCTGCTTCAGGCGCACCAGCCTTTTCCGGCTGAATGCTGCGAAGGCAAAGACCTCGTAGCGCACGCCCTCGAGACCCATCAGGCCGAAATCATCGATTCCATTCTCGGCCAGGCTCCGCCGCTCACGCGCTGGAGCGCTGAGGCCTGCGAGGCGTTGAACACCGCCCTGACCACACCCGATCTCAAGCTCGCGAAATTCCTGATCTCGAAGCACACCGCACCGCCAACACCGACCGAAGGCGGGCAGCCCTATCTTGGCTATGCCGTGGCCCGGAACGATTCCGAGTTGCTGAAAACGTTGCTCGATTGTGGCGCCGATCCGAATGTCACCCTGGAAGAATTCGGCGATTCGGAGTTCCGCGACCTGCTCAAGGAGAATTTCGTCCGCCACTATGTGGAAAAGGCGCCCGGGGTCACTCCGCTCATGGTCGCGGCCGGTCTGGGTCGCCAGGACCAGGTGAAGCTGCTCCTCGAGCATGGCGCCAACCGGCTGCAATTCACGCGCGGTCGCATGCAGCTCCTCGCCCTCTATTTCGCCGCGTGGGCCGATTGCCCGGAGGCGGTGCAGCTTCTGGTCGGAGGAGAGCCGCCCAGCCGCGATGATCTGCGCGTCGAGGTCGATCTCAAACGTCAGCGCGCGACGCTGCTCAAGTTCGGCGTTCCCGTTTACAGCACCGCGATCTCCAGCGGCACGAGCAACAAACCGACGCCGGTGGGAGAATATGTCATCACCGACAAGGACATCGACCACCGCTCAACCATCTATCACAGCGCCAGCATGCCCTTTTTCATGAGGCTGAGCTGCCGCGACTTCGGCATGCACGAGGGCTATGTGACTGGCCGGCCCGCCTCCCACGGGTGCATCCGCCTGCCCGGCGCCGCCGCGCGGAAGTTCTTCAAGGAACTCCCCATCGGCACGTGGGTGAGCGTGTTTCGCTGATCCGGCTTTCGCTATGGCTACCTACGTTTACGAAACCATCCCGCAGAAACCGCGGGAAAAGCCGCGCCAGTTCGAGTTCGTGCAGAAGATGACCGACCCGGCGCTCACCCACGATCCGGAGACCGGCCAGCCGGTCCGCCGCATCATGGTGGGCGGCAGCGGCAATATCACCCGCGGAGTGGGCATCCTCTCGATGAACAACCCGCGCCGCGGACGCTAAGCTAATCGTCCGAGGGGCCTAGTTCGTCGATGTCGCGCCGGTCGCGCTTCGTCGGTCGGCCGCTGCCCTTCAAGCGAAAGCCCGGCGGCAAGAGGTTTGGCGGCGCTCGTTTGGCGAACTCTTCCGGCGGAGTGAGATCCTCCGCAAAGTTGGGCACCAGCTTTGCTCCAATCCGCGCCGGCGGCGCATCGAGGACGCGGAGCGTGCGGGTCATGATGCCGACTCGTGCCTGCACCAGTTCGCCGCCCCGGGCTTCGTGCGCGGGTTTCGACTTCCTGCCATCGACCTCGACGCGTCCCGCTTTGATCGCCTCGGCTGCGAGCGTGCGCGATTTGTAAACGCGCACGGCCCAGAGCCATTGATCGAGTCGCATCGACGCTTTGGAAAGTAGTGGGCACGCAATCAACCGCGGGCCATCCGGAACACCTCGCGCGTCCTGGCACCGAGAATGAACAAGGCCGCGAGCCGCAGCCACGGCAACCTGGCTGCGATCGCCGGCCACGCGCCGATGGCTCGCGCCAGCTCCCGCATCCCCAAGGCGCGGTCTCGCGCCAGGAGATTGTAGCCGATCCGAGCGAAGACGCCGGCGCGCGTCCGGCCGACTTCCGGGTTCGCGGCGGCTTCCGGAAAGCGCGAGGCGAACTCCGCTTCGACACGCCCAAGTAGATCGTGAAATGGCGACACCTCGTCGGGTCCGAGGTGCCGCCGGTAGGCGCAGAGCAGCGCGATCGATGCGTCATCGAGCGCGAGTTGCGGCAACCAGGCATCGGCGAGTCGCCGCACCACCCGCCGCACCATCGCGCGAGCTTCGCTTTGCCGCATGGCGCTCACCGAGCTGCCATGTTCACGCACGCTCACGAGCCGCTCCGGTAAATTGAAGACCGGGTACTTTTCGAGGACGCGCGCCCAAAGGTCGTAGTCCTGGACACAAGGAAATGACTCGTCGTAGCCGCCGAATTCGTCGCGAATCGTCGCGGTGCGAAAGATCACCGCGGTGTGAATGACCGGATTATCCAGCAAGCTCAGCCAGCGAATGCTGACCGGCTCCAGCGGCAGGTCGCGCACCCCGCGCGACCGGCCTTGCGCGTCCATCAAGCGCGCCTGGGCACCGACCAGAGGCACTTCGGGATGGGCCTGAAGGAAGGCGAGTTGCCGTGCGAGGCGTTCGGAAGTCGAGACATCGTCCGCATCCTGCCGCGCCACGAATTCCCCGCTCGCCTGCTGCAAGCCGTGATTGAGGCTGCGGGTCAGGCCGATGTTCTCCGGCAGCCGGATGAGGCGGATGCGCTCGTCGGAAACGGCGGCGATCTGCGCTGCGCTGTCGTCCGTCGAGGCGTCATCGATGATCAGAAACTCGAGATCGCGCCAGCTCTGTCCGAGCACGCTGTCCATGGCGGCCCGCAACCAGCGCCCGCCGTTGTGGACACTCATTAGCACCGTGACCCGCGGTACGCTCATGACGGGACGAGGGCCGCGAAGATTTCCCGGTGCGCCGCCACCCAGCGATCGGAATCAAAGAGCCTTTGTGCACGCTCGCGCGCCGCCCGGCTGCGCGCGGGCCACTCGGACATCAATCGCGTCACGGCGTCAGCCATCCTGGCCGACTCGGGCGCCGACGCCTTTTCCCAACTCAGCGGCACCTCGACCAGCTCGCCACCTTCGTCGCCGACCAGCTCCGGGAGCCCACCGCTACGCGAGCCCACCACCGGCAAGCCGCAAGCCAGCGCCTCGATGACGACGGTCGGACACGGATCATGATACTTGGGGTGGAGCAGAACGTGGGCGCTCCGGTAAAGCTCGACCGCTTCCCCTTGCGTGAACGCCGGGCACAAAGTGACTGCCTTGCGCAGTCGGAACCGCTCAATGGCCGCATGCACTTCGGCCTCCGCATTTGGCCAGCGGAACGCGCCGGCAATGGTGAGTCGCGCGGTTTCCCCCGCATCGAGCAGATGGCGCAGTGTCTCGATGGGCCCAAGCACGCGCCACGGCTGATAGTGCGTCCCCGCCGTGAGAAGCTGCCAGCAGTCGAGTGCTGGAGGGGCCGCCGGCGGCGAGAATTCGCGAAGATCCACCGGATTGAACAACACCCGCGACGGCCCTGGTGCCGCGCCGAGAAAGCGGTCCGCGCTCTCGCGACAAAACTCGCTTTGGTAAACGACGAAATCCGCCTCCCGCAGCAACTCCGCCCTCGGCCGATTCGTGTCTTCGAAGCGCGCCCCGGCCCAGGCCGGAAAGGCGACGCCATTTTGATTCCAGACCAGCTTCGCGCCGCCTTTCTTCGCCCAGCGAACCAAGTCCAGCGCATGCGGCGGCAGCGCGCTGCTCACCAGATACAGCACGTTGAAATTCTTGCGCTCGGGAAACGCCCGATCGAGATGCCGGAGCTTCACGTGCCCGCCGGCCACAATCGCGCGCGGATCGCGCGGCAGAACTCCGCCATAGCTCAAGACCGGCTCGCCACGCGGAAGGGTGAAGCTCCGCGCCGCGAGCGCGCGCCGATACGCGAGCCGCGAGGGCAGCCGCAGCAGCGCCCACACCGCGGAGCGCCATTGCCCGATCATCATTCCCGGACGCGCGCCGGGAAGAAGCGCGGACTGTAACAGCGCTCGAGCAAGAACCCCGCGGCCCGCCAGAGCGGCAGCAGCGCGCGCCGGATTTCGATTTCCCCGCGCCGCTCCGCGAGGAAGATCATTCCGCGCGGCGCCTCGGGATGCACCGTCCCGCCAAAGACCAGACCTTCCGACGGAAACAATTCCACGTGCGCGAAAAGCCGCCGCGCATGCGCGAGGGCGACGCACGTGCCAAGACCGAACTCTTCGAGCGGCGCAAAGTCGTCCATGAGGATCGCGCCACCCGGCGCGAGCAGCGCGGCCGAGTAGGCAAGGTCGTGGGCCACGCTGAAGAGGTCGTGTCCGGCATCGATGAAGACGAGGTCGAAAGTGCGGCCCTCGCGCAGCAATCCCGGCAGCGTGGCGGTCGTGGGTCCGGTCAAGGGCTTGATGCGCCGGACCAGCTCCGGATCTAGGTGCCTGGCCCAAATTTCCGCGCAGCTCGCGCGGATCCGCTTCCGCTCACCGGCGGCTTCCAGCGCGTAGTCCTGCGGTTGCGAGAGCGGGATGATGTCCGCGGTCGTGATCTCGCTCTCGACTCCGTATTCGCGCGCCGCCGCGGCCATGGCAAAGGCGCCCAATCCGCGGCCGGTGCCAATCTCGAGGATGGCGCGCGGCTTGCGCAACTCGACGAGGCGATCGAGCACCAGCCCGCGCTCGAAGTTGGCCGGCCGGTAACTCCCATCCTTTTCTGCGCGCAAACCGGTGAGCAGCCCGAGCTGCCAGACGCGCTCGCGGCGGGCGGCATCGTCGAAGTGCTTCAACCAATCGCCGAGTTCGTTCATGGGGTTTGGGCGAGAGTTTGCTGAAGCACCTCACGATAGGCGATGCACATCCGATCGCCGCTGGGCGGCGCCGCGAGCACCTTCCCGCGAAACTCCGCGTAACGTTCGCGGATGCCGTGCAGCGCGGCAGCGACATCATCGCGAAATCCGAGCCCGTACCGGCGCCCAAGTTCGACAATGCCGCCGCCGTCTTCGTGATAAATCATCGGCAGCCCGCATTGGAGCCCTTCGATGAAGTGCATGCCGCCCGGCTCATGGAGGGAGGCGGTGACATAAACGTGGCACTGGCGCAGCAGCGCCGCGAGAACCTCGCCGCTCGCCGGGGGGCAGGTGCGCGCGGCCTTCCACACGATCTCCTTCGGCCAGCGGCCGACGATCCACAGCTCAAAGCCGGGCAGCTTGCCCGCCGCGATCAGCTCGTCGATCTCGCGATAGACACCGAAGCCTTTCATCCAGTTGTCCGACCAATGATGCGTCACCAGCCGCAGCGGTTCGCCCTCGCGCCAGGCTCGACTGCCGACGGGATGGTAATCTGCGGGATCGGCGCCATTGAGGATGCAGGTGTGCGCTTTGGCGCGGTCGAACCAGATCGCGGCGTGATGATCGCGCAGCCACTCGGAAATAAAGAAAGTGTGGTCCGCAACCGCATCGAAACGCGCGAGGCGCGCGTCCATCTCGCTGGTCTTCTTGCGTGCATCGTTGTCGTTGATGCGATGCAGCACACGGACGCGCGGATGCCGCTCGCGATAGGCCTGCACTTCCTCGAGGCTGATGCTGAGTTTCCCAGTGAGGCCGGAGTGATTCATGAGAATCGCATCGACCTCGCCGCTTAGATCGTACTGCACCCGATAACCGCAGAAACGCAGGTAGCGGGAAAGCTGGAGCAGCCATTGATTGCCGCCGCCCCACGAGGCAAACACCGGACGCATGTTGATCGCGACGCACGCCACCCGGCCTGGCGGGGCGAGCGCATCGGACAAGCGGGCCCGGAGGGAGTTGAAGAGTGCCATCGGTGGGCAGGCGGGTCAGAGCGGCTTTTTCAGCAACAGCCCGAGCTGCGTGCCGTAACGCGTGTAGCCGTCGGGCACTCGTTTGCGCGAGACGAAGCTGCCGGCACAGGTGAAGCCCGCCTCGCGGGCGATCGAGCGGGCGAGCGGTTCGGAGAGGCGCAGATTGACATCATTGACGCGCGCCGGGTTGGCGCGGCAGGTGTCGCGATAAAGGGTCGCTTCGAGCAGGCGGTCGAGCGCAAGCCGCAGCGGGCTCGAGGTGTCGCAGCTCCGCCGCGCGATGCGGCCGTGATAGAGGATCGCCACGCCGCCCGGACGCAGGACGCGATAGGTTTCCGCGATGAGCGACTTGTGAATCTCGAGCGTCTCGACGTGGTGCAGCACGATGAACGAGTAGACGACATCGACGGATTCGTTCGGGACCGGCAGCGTCCGGCCATCGCTCGCATGCAACTCGATGTTGTGGATGCCCTGCTTGCCCAACTCTTCGCGCACCACATCGCCGCAAGTGTGCACATCGACGCCGACCGCTTTCTCAAAAGCCCGCGCCGCCGGTCCCAGCAGGCGCCCGCCGCCGTAGCCGATCTCGAGCACGGTCTTCTTCTCCGGCTCCCGCAGGTGCGGGGCGAGCGGTCGCGCGATGTGCAGCGCAAAATCCCAGGCCCCGCGGACAATCGCGCCAGCCGCGCCGGGCGAGCGATCGAACCACGCCATGAACTCTTCGCGGCCCTGGGCTTTGGCTTTCTCGATTTCCTCACGGAAGCCGGTGACGTGGCCGCGCGTTTCGATTTGGTCGGACATGGAGATTCTTCGTGGGGTTATTTGGCGCTTTGGTGCGGCGCGTGCCATTGCCTGGCCGCCAGCCGCACCGCATGGCCCATCATCTCCCCGGCGGAACGCACGTAATCGCGGGCGACGTGCAGCGAGTAAAGCAGCGCCCGCGCGCCCGCGCTGGTCTGCCGGTGCCAGGCCGGAGCGTGGAGGTTGAAGTCGCGCGGCGTCCAGGAACCGCCGGTCGCGTCGTTCACCCGCCGCAACGCCGCCATGAAGGATTCAAGATACAGGGCATACATTTCCGCGGAGGCGGCGCGCGGGCGGTTGCGCGTGAAGCGTCGGCCTTCGATCAGAATCGGCTGCCAGCCGCCTTTGTAATGAATCACGTGCGTGTGAGCAGTGATGGGCCGCGAGTTCGTCTCGTTGAGCAGCGCGCACGGCTCGCCGCGGAACCGCACGCGGTGACCGGCGAGCTCGATTTCGTAGGTCGTGCGCCCCGGCTCATAGCCGATCATCTGAAAAAACGACATCTGGTCAGTGCCGCCGTAGCCGCGCGAGAAGTCGTTGGCTTGCGCGTAGAGCTCCGGCGTTTCGAGAATCTCCAGCGTGCGCTTTTCCCACTCGCGCAGGAAGGCGCAAACTGGCTCGCCGCCGCGGGCGAGCATGACGCCGGTGTTGAGCGGCGTGCGCTCCGGCTTCCAGGTGAAGATCACCTCGGCGTCATTCCTGGAAAAAAACGGCGCGAGATCGCGGTGCACGAGGGTATCGACATCGAGCAGGCACAGCGCGGGTTCGCTCGCGTATTCCGCCGCCGCACGATTCCAGGCGCGGACCTTGTTGGAGATGCGTTTGATCCAATCGCCGTGAAACTCGAACTCGGTGCGGGGAAAATCGAAGCTCGGAAAGGCCGCGCGAATGGCATCGATGAGCGGCGCGGGAATATCCTGCCAGTACACCGCCGCCCGCGCCTCGGGATGGCTGCGCGCGATCGAGTGCAGATGCGTGAGGAGCATCCCGACGTGCTTGGTGCCATAGCTCGCGACGACGAACCTCATGGCCGGATCGTCTTCCACCGGGCACTTTCCGGCGCCAACATTTTCCAGATCATGGCAATCGCCCAGACGAGCAGGCAGGTGCCCTGAAGGTCGCCCTCGTCGAGGCCGCGCGAGATGGGCACCCCATAGTAACGGTTCTGGGCCTTGCCCACGAAAAACGAAAAACCGCCGTCGGCGTGCGCGTGCCGGCGAATCAGCTCGAGCACGTGCGCACAATAGGCGCGGACGGTCGCGGAGGCTTCGCCGCGCAGGCTCTGGTGCAGCACGTAAATCGCGTCCACCAGGTGGCAGCCATCGGACGACGGCGGATGGGCGATGCACGTCTGAATGAGCCGTTCCGCGTAATGCGGAGGCACCTCGAGCCACTCGAGGGCCATGAGCACCTTCATCGCGCCATTGATCAACTCCCCATGTGCCGGACGCCGCGTCCGGAAATACGCGCCCGATTCCGGATCGGCGAGCCCCGCGTAAAAGTCGCGGCAGACGTCCAGGAGTTCCTCGACATCGCGGGCCGGCAGCAGGGCCGGCCCCTGCGTCTTGATGAAAACGACCAGGCCCGCCGACTGTCCGCCCGCGCCCCACGGCCGCGACCAGTCCTTGCTTTCGAAAAAGGCGCGCACCCCTTCCGGCGTCAGCGCGAAGTCGCGAAAGGGAATGCGGGCCGGCGCTCCGACCTCCGCGAGGGTGGCGATGGCCTGCTTCGTCTCCGCGAGCAAAATGGAACGGGCGAAGTCTTTCGGCTTCCCGCGGCCGAGCACGCTCCAGAGCCGATCGCGCCAGGTGCGGCCGTGGGTCAGGTAGTTCATCTCGGGGGGATCGACGAAAGCCCCGTCGTGCTTGTCGCACTGGAAAGACTGAATGAACTCCACCCAGCCGGCGCGCTCGGCGGCGGGCAGGGTGTCCCAATGTCCGAGCATGTGCTGGAGCTTGAGCGCGAAGCAGCTGAACCCCAGCCCCATCTCGCGGCCGACCGCGGTGACCCCGCGCTGGCAGGGAAGATAGCGGCCGGGCTGTCCATCGCTGCGCAGCCGCGTCAGGAATCCGTCCAGGCTTTCGTTGAGACCTTCCAGCCAGGCCGTGTCGAGTCCGGGCAGCGCCAGCTCCTTCATGCGAGAGGGTTCAAGCGGTTGAACGACTGGAGCAGCCCGCCGCGGGGCGCTTCCCAACGGCACCACCCCACATTAGCGGCGCGCCGCCGCGCGCAGTGGCCCAAATAGCGCCGGGCCATCTGGCGCTCGTGCGGGCGGTTGGCGTCATGCCAGACGATCAGAGCGCGCTCCGCCGCGTGCTGCGTGGCAAAGCGGAAGGTGCCGCTGCGGCCAAAATTCGGCGGGTGCGCCGAGCGCGGTCCATCGAGGAAGAGGAAATCGAACTTGGGGCCGTCCCACGGCACCGGATCCTTCTCCACGTCGCGCGGTCCGGCGGGCGTCACTGCGTAGTGGCGGAACTCGAGGCGTGAAAACCACGGCTCGTCTTTGAACAGCGCCTGCACCTGCGCAATCCACTCGGGAAAATTGTCCCAAGTGACGATGCGCGCCTCCGTCTGCTGCGCCCAGAATCGCGTGGTCAAACCGCAACCGAATTCGGCGATCAGCTTGGGCTGCGCCTCCCGCGCGAGACGCCCGAGCAGGGCCTCCTCGGCCACGTTCATCTTGAACTTCTCGAGATCGATCACGGGAAAAAGGGCGACGCATCCACGCTCACTCGCGGACCGCGCATATACTTTTCGCGTTTGTAATCCGAAGCCGCCTTGAGCCCGATCGCGCCCCGGGCGAAACGTTTCAGGCGGCGCAGGGGTTGCAGGCTCTCCGACACGTTTTCGCGCATCGCGCCCGCGGTTTCCTGGGTGCTGCGCGGCAAGAAGCAGGCGTGCAGGCAGCGGAAATAGGCGTCCTCCCAGGCGGTTTCCTTGTAGAGATCGAAGCGGAGCAGCGCGTGGAATCCTTCGTGAAAGACGTCGCGCGATTTGCGGCTGTGCAGCCGTTGCGGAGCGCTTGCATCGAGCTCGCGGAGCATGCGGAAGTTATAGAGTTTCGTCATGCTGCGACAGGGCGGTGCGAGATAGCCAGAGGCCCTGTGGGAGTCAAGGTCGATCTCCTCGCAGTTGAGCACGTTGCCGAAAACCACCCACCAGCGATCGAACGCCCCCGCGAGCAGTTCCACCCGCAGCCGCGCGAGCCCCGCGGGGTCGTAGATTTCATCGCCATCCACACCGAAGATCCACGTCGGTGTGCTCACGTAGGGAAGGAGCATTTCGTTGGACTCCCGCGGGTCGCGGATGCGGCGGACGTCGATCTTCGGAAACTCCGCCGCGAGCCGCGCGAGAGTCGCCGGGGTGCCGTCGGTGGATTCGTGGTCGGCCACGTGGATTGCGTCGCAAAACTCCACGACGTTGCGCAGCGCGCGTTCCAGGTGCAGATCCTCGTTGCGCACGAGCACGATCCCGACAATTCGCGGAGCGGTCATTTCTGTTCGATGGCGCGCGCACACGCCTCGCCGATGCGCCGAGCGAAGTCGGCGATGTTGCCATGTTCCAGGACGTAGCGACGTCCCTCCTCCCCGAGTCGCTGCAGGGCTGCCGGATCGGCCAGCAATGCGCGCGCGGCGGCGGCGAGTTCGCCCGGATTGCTGGCGGGAACCAGGCGGACATTCTCGCCATCCCGCAGGGCGTCCGGGTTCCACAGGCCACGGGTGCGGGTGAGGACCACGGGCGCGCCGCAAGCCATGGCCTGCAGGGTGACGCTCTGGCCGGAAGGCTGGAGGGTGTTGTGCAGGGGCGTAATCACGCAGCGGGCCCGGCGGTAAAGCTGGCGGATATCGGCATCGGAAAGGGTTCGATCGTGCCACGATCCGCGGAGCACCGTGACATTCTCCGGCAGAGGCTCCGGCAGAGGCAGGCGGGTCACGAGACGGATCGGGGCGGCGATCTCCGCCGCCGCGGCCAGCAGCGTGGCGTAGTCGCGCCGCGAGTCATTTCCGATCGCCAGGACGAACTCCTCGCGTTCGCCTTCCGGCGTCCAAAATTGCGGATCGACCCCGAATTGATTCACGCTCAGCCGCGCGGGATCGAGCCTGAAAGCCTCCAGTGTCGGCGTGTGTTCCGCCTCGCCGAAGGACACCGAATGCATGCGCTGGAGGAGATTCCGGGTGATCGCGCGGCGCAGCGCGGAATAGGGATGGTGCAACAGCCCGCACTGAATCCCCACCACCGGCCGCCGCAATCTCCCCACCGCCGCGCATCCCGCCAGCGCGAAAGCGTGATGTCCGGAGGTGGCCACAATGCAGTCGAACTCATTGAGCCGCGGGCTGGATGCCCACGCATTCACCCAAGTGTGGCCGAAGACTTTGGGGGGCGTTAGATACGCGCGGCGGACCAGGTCGAGGCCGGCGGCAAGCACCGGCGCAGGTGATTGCGGCGCGAACTCGAAGTGTTCGACGGTGTGGCCGGCGGCCGCGAGTTCCGCCGCGCCGTAGAAGAACTCGCTCGGCGCCTCGCCGCGGGCCAACTCCGCGAGCCGCGCCCGACGGCCAGGGATGTAAATGAAGGCGATGCGCAAATTACAAAAATGTCATCCTGAGCTCGCGAAGGATCTCTGACTGCCGCGGGCGGAGGCGGCGCGGAGCCGGGCGGCATGCGCCTTTCCCGCCGAAACGTGGCCAGCCTGAGTCGTAAAGATCGAGCGCCGGTTGATCCTTCTTGATTCGTTTCTGGATCTTTTTCAGCTCCTCGATCTTCACGCCAAGACACGGTTCCTGGATGCCGTGCTTGAGGATCACCCTCTTATAGGATTCCCGTCCGAGCGGCCTCAGCTCGGCGATGATTTCTTCGGCGGAAGGATTCATGGCACTTTAGACCGCGACGGTTTCGATCACCCACGCCTCGGTGTTCTTGTTGAACCGCACGATCTTCGCCGAACTCTTTCCGATCCGGAACCGATCCAACGCGTTCGCCGTCCGTCCGCCGTGCCGCGACAGCGCCCGCTCCACGTCGCTGACATATTGCTCGCGCTGCCGCGCGCTACGCTGCTCGCCATGCACGCGGAAACCCCCGAGCGGAGTATCGATCGCAAAAAGCTCCGCGTGCTGGAAAAAGCGGGCCCAAAGCTCGAAGTCGCCGCCAAGCGCAAACTCTGTGTCCAGCCTTCCGCCCGCGCGATCCCACAGCGAGCGGCGCCAGAACGTGGATTCCTGCTGGATCACCGAACGGCCCTCGCCGGGCAGATATTCGCCGCGGAAAAAGCCTTCGCGCGAATAGCCGCGCCGGGCCGTGCAGCGCACCGCGCGCCCGCGCTTGTCCCAGCGCAAAGGCCAGCGCGTGGTCACCCACTCGATCTCCGGAAGTTGCGCGAAGACCTCGGCAATCACGGAGAAGGTCCACGGCAGGTATTTGTCGTCGCCATTGAGCCAGGCCATGATCTCGCCCGTGGTTCGCGCGAACCCCACATTCACCGCCGCGTAGTGCCCGCCGTCCGGCCCGCTCGTCCATGCCGCCAACTGGCCTTCGCGGCGGCGGATGATCTCGACGCTGCCATCGGTCGAACCACCGTCCATGACCACATATTCGAGGGCCGGATAGCGCTGGCTCACCACGGATTCGATCGCCTCTTCGAGGAATTCCGCCTGATTGAACGACGGGGTCACGATGGCCAGCGAGAGCGGCTTCATCGAAACGCGGGGTACTCGAAAAGCGGTGACGCCTTCGGCAGGAAGAGGAAATCCGCCTGCCAGAAAAGCCCGTCCTTCGGTCGCAGGCCCGCATCCGCCAGGTCCGCGCAGCGGAAGCCCAGGGTCTCGAGGTGCGCGCACATCTCGTGAAAGCGCAGGCACTGGCGGGTGAGCTGGAAATTGTAAACCTCCATCACGATCAGCGCGGTCCCGCGGAGGCACTCGGTCGCGCCGGCGAGAATCGGCACTTCAAAACCGTGCGTGTCAAACTTGAGCAGGAACGGTCCGCGGAGGTGCCGCTCGCGCACCGTGGCGTCGAGGGTCGTGAGCGGAACGGTGCGCGCGTGCGCCGAAGGCGTGTCGTAGATGCCGCTTCCGTCGAGGTCGGACGCGACGGTGAGCGCGGCTTCGCCGGTGCGATCGCCGGCGGCGGCGATTGCAAATTGCACCTTCGGATGTTCCGCGCGGAGCGCTTCGAGCTCGGGGCGGCGTTCTTCGAGCGGCTCGAAGAGGAGAAAGTCGGCGTTCGGGAAGTGCGGCAGGGCCTTCCGCGTCCAGCGCCCGCGCGCCGCGCCGATGTCGATGACCGTGCGGACTTCCAGCCCCCGGGCGCGGGCCCGGGCGAGAGCCGACGCCATGGTCAGCGGATTCTCCGGCGCACCCCGCGCCCGCAGCTCATAACCGAGCGGCCCGAGCGTGCCGTTGATCGCGTTCCATAGGATGGTGCGAAGATTCATCGTTTAATCCGGTCGTTGTATTGTTGCCTTGGAGGCTGGTCGCCGTCACAGCCGCGGAGCGGCGCCAACCCGAATAGCCGTGGTCGAGCGAAGATGTTCTCTGGGTTTCAAATTGTTTTTTCATGGGAGTTATTGACCGTGCGAGGTGGGATTTAGACGGACAGGATTTGGAGCACCCAGGAG
>JAXDQW010000085.1:0-171860 GCA_034667665.1 Chthoniobacter sp. | reverse complement strand
CATTCCAATGTCGAGAAGTCGGCGGATTCGGGTTTCGTTTCGGCGGTCGTTCGTCTCGACATTGGAATGTCGAGCTACGGCCCCACCATCCACTCGTGGATTGGCGCGTATTTCCAGGAAAGCCCGGCGGCCACCAGAACCAGCAGCAAGGCCGCGATGTCGCGCTGGCCGAAGCGGTCGATGCGGCCATGGCCGCGGACGAATTCGAGCAGCGCGCCGGTGGGACAGCCGTAGTGGCAGTAGGCCATCGGGACGAAGAGGGAGGCGATCAGGCCGACCACCGCGAGGGTGATCGTTGCCCAGCCGGCGGAGCGCAGGACGTAGGCATCGAAGGGTTCGAGGTGCGCGAGATCGATCGGCAGCAGGAGCATGGAAATGGCCACGATCGCCGCGAGCAGCAAGCCGGGCAGCCAGCGGAGCCCGCGCGCAAAATCGGGCCGCAGCGGGATCCGCCAGCGCTTCGGCGCGATCCGTGCGAGCAGCATCTGGGCGGCGCCGTGCGGGCAGAGGTGATGGCAGTAGAGCGGCTTGCGGGTCGCCCACGGCACGGCCAGGGCCGCGGCGAGGAGGAGCACGAGTCCCGGCGCGGTGCGCCACGGCACGCCGGACTGCGCCCATCCGACGATCAGCGATTGCGCGAGCAGATCGCCGGTGATGAAGCCGACGTAGGCGATCACCAACACCTGAAAGCCGCGCCGCACCCACTTGTGCCCATGGGTGCCGGTGAGGGCCACCACCAGCGCCGCCATGATCACCGCGAGCAGCCCCCAGTCGTGCCCTTGAAAGCGCAGCGGCGGTGGCTTGACCGCCAGGGCGGAATTGGCGGCCTGCAACCGGCGCATGATGCCTTCCGCCATCGCCATGCTGGTCATCGACGCCCCCGAGACGCCTTCGATTCCCGCCTTTTCCGGCGTGGTGCGGGCGACTTCGTCCCAGGATTTGCCGTTCCACGTTTTCATGAAATAGCGGTCGTCGCGCACGTCGTTGACGTGGTCGCGCGTATCCTGCGAGGCGCGCAGGCGCACTCCGATGACGTGCAACGCGGGATTGAACGCGACGAGCGTGTCCGTCCACCCGCGGTAACCGATGATGGCATCCGAAACCGGCGAGGTGCGCAGGACATAACCAAGGTCCTGTCCATTCGCACCATGCACAAACCAGCCCGCGCGTTCACCCGGATCCTCCGCTAGCCGTGTGGCCGTGGGGTAGAGGGGCTTCACCTCCTCGACCGTCACCGGCACGAGTCCACCGACGCGCAGCCGGAGGTGATGCTCGCGGATGATCCAGACAATCGCCAGCAGGACGGCCAGCCGGTAGAGTTGAAGCGCCGCGCACTTCCAGCGCGTCGCGCGCGGCTCACTCGCCACGCCGGGGTTCATTGGGCCAGAACATCGCTAATCTTTCAGCAAGCCCCATCGGCGGTCCGGTCAATCCGTCTCCGCGAGCGCTTCGTCCTGCTGCGTGACCCGCACCACTTCTTCGACCGTCGTCTGCCCATTGAGCACCCGGCGCCAGCCATCGGTGCGCAAGGTTTCCATGCCGTCGGTGATCGCGCGCGCTTTCATGGCCGTGCCGGTTTCCTTGCGAATCACCATGCGCCGGAGGTTCTCGTTGACCACGCAGATTTCGTAGATGGCCGCGCGGCCGCGATAGCCGGTCTGGCGGCAATGATCGCAG
This sequence comes from Chthoniobacter sp., assembly GCA_034667665.1. Classification (GTDB taxonomy): domain Bacteria; phylum Verrucomicrobiota; class Verrucomicrobiia; order Chthoniobacterales; family Chthoniobacteraceae; genus Chthoniobacter. Next base: position 170,183 of record JAXDQW010000085.1, on the reverse strand, counting down.
CCGCGGCCTTTGTAGAATTTCATGTCGGCCGGAAAAGGCGCGCCGATCTCCAGCAGATAATCCACCGGATAGCCGGCCTCCATTTTGCAATCGGGGCAGATGGTGCGCACGAGGCGCTGGGCGAGAAAACAGCGCACGACCGTCGCGAGGAGGAAGGGCTCGATGCCCATGTCGAGCAGGCGGGTGATGCCGCTGACCGCGTCGTTGGTGTGGAGGGTGGAAAAGACGAGGTGGCCGGTCATGGCCGCGCGGATGGAGATCTCGGCGGTTTCAAAGTCCCGAATTTCGCCGACCATCACGATATTCGGATCCTGGCGAAGGATGGCGCGGAGACCGCTGGCAAAGGTGAGGCCGATTTCGGTTTTTACGTCGATTTGCGAGACGCCCGGCAGCCGGTATTCCACGGGCTCCTCGATGGTGATGATCCGGCGGGTGACCGCGTTGATCGAGGTCAGAAAGCTGTAGAGGCTCGTGGACTTGCCGGAGCCGGTGGGTCCGGTGACAAGGATGATGCCGTTGGGCTGCTGGAGCAGCCCCTTGACGATCCGGACCTGCTTCTCGCCCATGTCGAGACGATCGATGCCGAAAGCCAGGGTGTCCGAGCGCGAAAGCAGACGCAGCGAAATGGATTCGCCGTTGACGGTCGGAATCGTGGACACGCGGACGTCGATGGCGCCCGCCTGCGTTTGCAGGTTGATGCGGCCATCCTGCGGCAGGCGGCGCTCGGCGATGTCCATGTGCGCCATGACTTTGAGGCGGGAAATGATCGCGCTTTGGAGGACCCGGAGTTGCGGCGGGACCGCGACTTCGTGAAGGATGCCGTCGATGCGGTAGCGGATGCGGAGGTCGTTTTCGAGCGGCTCGACGTGGATGTCCGTGGCCCGCTCGTAGATGGCTTCGCGGATCACCTGATTGACGAATTTGACCACGCTGGCCTCCGGATCATCGCCGGTGATGTCGGTGGTTTCGTCGCGGTTCTCGTCGTAGGTGCGGGTGGACTGGAGGATCTCCTCGAAGGTCTCCGCGCCCACTCCGTAGAGCGCCTTGATGGTGCGCAGGAGCTGGCCGCGCGGGACGATGACCCACTCGATTTTCCGGCCGCTGAGCTGCTGCTGCGCGAGCCGGCGGGAGACCTGATTGAAAACGTCGTAGGTCGCGAGCTTGACGGTCGAGTCCGTCGCCGCGATCGGCAGGATCTGGTGCTTGAAGACGAACCGGCTCGGCAGGAGCTGGAGCACGCTGCGCTCGACCTTGGTCGCCTCGATGTGATCGAAAGGCGTTTTGAAAAGCCCGGCGAGCTCCGCCGTGAACCGGGCTTCGTCCACTTTGCCCGTGTTCAGCACTTCGGCTGTCCACGAACCACCCGAGGGCGGCTGGATCGCGGCAAGCTGCGCGGCGTCTTCGTCGGACGCGCCCGCCGCGCGGAGGACGTCGATGAGGGCCTTGCGCGAAGTCACGGCGGAAGGCGCCTACTTCTTTTTCCGAACCGTGGTTTCCACCCGCGTCGTGCGCTCCACGGCCGTCGCTCTCCGGACCTCCACGTCCGGTGCGGAACGACTCTTCGTGACGGTGGGATAGGCGGTGGATTCGAGATCGGGCGGAAGGTTGAAGAACTCCTGGTGGTGTTCGCGCGTGGCGATCGCTTCCTGAGGCGTCCAACTCACCTCCGGGCGAATGAGGATGACCAGTTCCTGCCGGATCCGTTCCTTGGTGGTGTTGCTGAAGAGATAGCCGAGCACCGGGATGCTGCTTAGGAGCGGGATGCCGGAGCGAACGCGGTTCGTGCTCGACTTGATCAGGCCGCCGAGGACGAGCGTGGCCTGGTCGGGCACCGTGACGTGGGTGCGGACGTAGCGGGTCGCGATGGTCGGGATGTCGTTGTTGTCGATCCGCGTCGAGCCGGCCACCTCATCGTTCTTTTGCAGAATATCGAGGTCCACTTCGCGGTCGGCATTGATCAACGGCACCACCTCGAGCTGCAGGGTGACGTTCTTGTATTGCACGCTGGAGTTGGTGACCAGCCCGGCATTGCCCGCGGTGACGGCATTGACGGAGCTCTGGATGGTCGTCGGAACCGCGATCTCCTGGCCGGAAGCGATGATGGCTTTCTTGAGGTTGCTCGTAAACACGCTCGGGCGGGAGACCACCCGGAAGCGGTTGGTGCTCTCCAGCGCGGTGACGATCGCGGTGAGGCTGTTCCCGGCCGTGAAATATCCCGTCAGCCCGCCCGCTCCCGCCGTCGCAATCTGTTTCACCGTGTTCTGGTTCAACAGGTTGGGCAGGTTCAAGTTGGGCTGGTTGCCCGTGAAAGTCACCAGTTGATTCCCCGTGGTCGTGGGCGTCGCGGTCCCCGTGCCGGTCCCATCGGTGCCTCCGGTTCCGGTGCCGGGATTGAGCACGATCGGGCTGATGCCGAGCCCCGCGTTGCGGATGATGTAATCCACGCCGAACTGCTCCTTGTCGTTTAGGTTTAGCTCCCCGATGACGACATGAAACATGACCTGCGGCGCGCGCTTATCGAGTTCGTCGATCACCTTGAAGAGCTTCTGTTTCACGTCCTCGCTGCCGATGACAATGATCGAGTTGGCGCGCTTGTCCGCGATGATGCGGGTGTTGCCCACGGTGACGGCATCGGGCGTGGTGTCCACCGGTTCCGTGGAGAGTCCTTCCGAGACGCTGAGGCCGCCCCCGCCGCTGCCCCCGCCACCATTGCCGCCTCCAAACGAATTGTCCCGGTTGTTATTACCCAACAGATTTCCTCCGGCGCCCTGCTGCCGGTTTTGTCCCTGGCCCGGCCGGCCGCCGGCCCCCGCGGCGCCCTCCTCTTTCGCGCCGGGATCGGAGATGGCCTTGACGACGACCTGAAGGACATCCGAGGCGGACACATATTTCAGCGGCCGGGCGGTCGGATTGCCGAACTTCACGTTCGCGTCGAACTCGCGAATCAACTTCTCGATGAAGGGCATGTTCACCGGACGCGTGACCACGTGGATGCGATTGGTCCGCTTGTCGGCGGTGATCCGGATCTTCCCCTGGATGATGTTCTCCTCGTTCGGCCCACCCGCGCTGATCTCAATGGTCGTCGAAGTGGCTTCGAGCCCTCCGCCCGCCGGCACCGGCTGGCCATCGGGCGTGGTCGCGACGCGCTGTGCGGGCGGCGGACGAATCCCGCCACCGGGTGCGACGCCGGCCTGTTGCTGTTGCTTGGTCAGAATGTCTTCGAGCTTCTTCTGCACGTCTTCGGCATCCCCGCGTTCGAGCTCGAAAAATTTGCTCAGGACTTCCGCCGGTGGGATGTCCACCTCGTGAATCACCCGCAGGATTTGCCGGATCATCGCCGTATTCTCGGTGATGAGGAGTGCGCCGGCTTTCGGGAGCGGCGTGATGTTCGTGAATTGCCCCGGTGCCGGCACCACAAAGGTCCCGAGAATTTGCGCGAGTTCCGCGGGATCGGCGTATTTGAGTTTTGCGAGGAAGGTGATCACGTGCTCTCCGTCGGGGATGAGCAACTCGTCCGCGACCATCGGGATGGCGGAGGAACGCGGGTTCTTGCCGATGCCGATCACCTTGATGATGGTCGATTCCTTGTTCGGATCCTCGACCGGCACGAGGGTGAAGCCGTTGAGCAGGAGGTTGATCTCGATGATCTTGATCGCCTCCTCCTTCGGCACGGGCTGGCTGAGGACCAGGTTCACGTTGCCGATCACCTGGTTGTCATAGACGAGGTGCTTCTTGGTCAGCCGCTCGTAGAGGGCGAGCACCTCCTTGACTTCCGAATTCGGAAACTGGATAGGCACCCATTCTTCCTGGCCGGGCTGGCGCGAAGGCACCGCCGCGGTGCGGGGCGGAAGCGGCTGGACGGGCTGATTGCCGCCGGGCAGCGGGAGTTGCGCAAAACCAGCGCCGCTGAGCAGCAACCAGCCAAGGACCGTGAAGGTGCGGTTCATATAGGTACGGGAGGGAGTTAGGTATCAGCGGTGACAGGCACGGTCAACGGTGGGTGGCCGTGGAAAGCGGTATTCATAAGCGCACTCCCGCTGGGATTCCACGGCTGATTCGCAGCCACTTGATCCGGCGGATCTCGGGCCCGAACGGCTCAGAACCGGGCGCGCCAACCGCTCGATTCAGCGCGCGCCATCGGCCGGCGCGGCGTGCCTGGTGAGAAAAATGCGGTAGATGCGATCGCCCGTTTTGAGAATTTCGATGGGCTGGCCGGGTCGCACCCGCACCGTGGACTGCGCGGTCTGGGTCTTGAATTGCACCGGGACGTTGCGCCCGGCCGGAACAGGCGGTGCCCCAATCGGGACGGTGCCGGGCTCAGTGGGCACGGCGATTTCGGCGGTGACCGCATAACGCAAGACGAAGCTGCCATTTTCCGCGGGGACGAGCGTGCCCTGGAAGGTGAGGGTGGGATCGAAGGAATCGGCGCGGAACTCCAGACTGGCGACCAGAACGGAGATCTCGTGGAGAAGCTTGTCCTTGTCGAAAACACTCAGGATGAGTTGATAATTCTCCGGCCACGCCGGGGCTTGGTCCAGCACCGGCCGCCGGCTGAAGATGGGCGCTTGAGCCAGGGCGGAGGTGAAGCAAAACGCCAGGACGAGGATCGTCACGGATGGATTGGATCGATTGCGCCACACCCCCGGCGGTGTAGCGCCGCCAGCTCGGGCCGTCAATTCCGCGCCATGTCGAACGTGCGCAACCCTCTGGAAAACGGGCTTTCCGGACCTGCGGCTCAGAATGCGCTTGATCCAGTCGGCCTTGCGCTGCCACGCCTGTTCTGGCGGATTAGCTCCGGTTTCACCCACCCCCTTTGTGCTTCCCCCTCTCCTGCTTGCTGCCGACGTCCCGCTGACCTTCGCGGTCTTGTGGCCGTTCGCCGTCCTGGCGATCTGTCTCGCGGCGATCGTCCTGCTCGTCAGCGTCGTGCGGCTGCACGCGTTCTTCGCCTTGATCTGTGCCGCTCTCCTGGCCGGCGTCCTCTCGCAAAAGCTTCCCGGCGAATATGGCACCCTGCCCGCGACGCCGCTCAAGGAGCACAGCCATTGGGTGCAGGCCGCCGAACTGACCACCGAGGGCTTCGGCAACATCGCCGCGAAAATCGGCATCGTCATCGCGCTCGCCTCCGTCATCGGCACCTGCCTGGTCGAAAGCGGTGCGGCGGACAAGGTCGTGCGCCGCTTCCTCGCGGCTTTTGGCGAACGGCGCGCGGGCGCCGCACTGGTGGCCAGCAGTTACGTCCTGAGCATCCCGATCTTCTTCGAAACCTTCTTCATGCTCCTCCTGCCCATGGCCCGCGCTCTGCGGGTTCGCACCGGCAAGGATTACATGCTCTTCGTCCTCGCGATCTGCTGCGGCGGGACGGTCACCCACTCGTTGGTGGCGCCCCATCCCGGGCCGCTCGCGATGGCGGAGGCGCTCCATCTCGATCTCGGCCACACCATTCTCATCGGAGTGCTCGCCGGCATCATACCCGCCAGCGTCGGTTGGGTGGTGGCGCGCTGGGCGGCCCGCCGCCTGGACGCACCGATGCGCGAGACCGGCGGCGTGTCGCTCGCGGACCTCGAAGAAATGGTCGCGCGCTCCGAAGACCAGTTGCCGTCGCTGGCCTGGTCGCTCACGCCGGTGCTCCTGCCCATCCTGCTCATCGGCGGTGCTTCATTCGCCGGCGTGCTGGGAGGAAGGGAAGCTTTCCCGGCCGCGTTCGCCGCCCTCGAATTCATCGGCAACCGGAATATTGCCCTCGTCATCGGCGCCGCCCTCGCCGTCATCCTCCTCATGCGCCAGCGAGACTGGAGCATGGCCCGCGTCACGGAAGTGATCGGCCCGCCCTTCGCCACCGCGGGCGTCATCATTCTCATTGCCAGCGCGGGTGGCGCCTTTGGCTACATGCTCAAGAACGCTGGCGTCGGCGAAGCCATCAAGGCCCTCGCCGCCGGACGGGCGGTCAATCTGGTTCTCCTCGCCTGGAGCGTCTCCGCGGTCATCCGCATCGCCCAGGGTTCCGCCACCGTCGCGATGATCACCACTTCGAGCATGATCTATCCGATGATCAGCGAGCCGGGCGCCATTCCCTATCATCCGATCTACATCTATCTCGCGATCGGCTTCGGCTCGAAGATGCTTTCCTGGATGAACGACAGCGGCTTCTGGACGGTGAGCAAGCTGAGCGGCTTCACGGAAAAGGAGACCCTGCAAAGCTGGACCCTCGTCGTCTCGGCGATCAGCACCACCGGCCTGGTCCTCTGTCTCCTCTGCTCGAAGGTGCTGCCGTTTCAGAAACCCCTGGCCGCCCCCCAGGCGCAGGCCGCGGTCCAACTAAAAACGTCCGCTGGCTGATTCAAAAACGCCCTCGACGCGTTGCAAGCGAAGGTGGACACGCTGAACGCCGGCAAGGCGAGACCGCGCTTGACGCCCTGCTCCCGACCTTGCTCGACCGTGCCTTCAACGGTGAACTCTGAGCCATGAAATTGCCGCACGGAGACCGCGGCCGTGGGCTACTCGGCCTCCCCCTCCTCGGCGAGACTTTCGAGCTGCGCGAGTTTCTTGCGCAGGGTCACGCGATTCATCCGGGTCTCGCGGGCGAGGATGGTGGGCCGGCCACCGAAGCGGGCGAGCAGATGGCGGAGCATCATCGACTCCACCTCGTCGTGCATTTCGCGATAGCTCGCGCCATCGTGCAGCTTCTGGTCGAGCCAGGCGGCGAGCGCGGGTTCCAGCGGGGCGGACCCGTCCGACGCGTCCGACGGATCCGACCGCAGGTCTCTCGGGAGGTGCTGCGGGAGGATGACGCCGCCCGAGGAAACGGCCACGGCGTGTTCGAGCACGTTGCGGAGTTCGCGCACATTCCCGGGCCAGACGTGACGCTGGAACTGCTCGAGCGTCGCGGGGGCGAGCTGGATGGAGCGCTCCGGGGCGAGTTGCCGGAGGAATGAGGCGGCGAGCGCCGGCAGGTCGCCGAGCCGTTCGCGCAGCGGCGGGAGGAAGATTTCGAGGACGTGCAGCCGATAGTAGAGGTCTTCGCGGAAACGCCCGGCACGGACTTGTTCGCGCAGATCCTGATTGGTCGCGGTGATCAGCCGCAGATCGACGTGGAGATCCTCGCGACCGCCGACGCGGGTGAAGGTGTGCTCCTCGACGAACCGCAGCAGCTTCGCCTGGATGGCCGGCGCGACATCCGCGATTTCGTCGAGAAACAGCGTCCCGCCCATGGCGCGTTCGATGTGGCCCGCGCGCGACGCCGCGGCGCCGGTGAACGCCCCTTTTTCATGGCCGAACAGCTCGGCCTCGAGCAACTGCTCCGGAAGGGCGCTGCAGTGCAGGGTGACGAACGGGGCATCGCGCCGGGCGCTGTTCGCGTGGATGACCCGCGCGGTGAGGGTCTTCCCGGTGCCGGTCGGCCCGGTGATGAGCACCGGCGCCTCGGTGCTGCACGCGTGGGCGATCTCCACGAAGGTGCGTTGCAGCGCCGGCGCGGCGCCGATCAGCAGGGAGAGCGCCTCCCCTGGCGTGGCGACGGGCACGGGCTCGACGCTGAGTAACTGGCGGAGCGTCTCCTGCACGTCGCGCAAGTCGAGCGGCTTGACCAGGTAGGCCGCGGCCCCGAGCTTTTTGGCGGCGACGGCGTTGTCGAGATTGCCGTGCGCGGTGATGATCAGCGCCGGGAGCTTGGGCGCGCGCTGGCGCATTTGTTCGAGGACCGCGAGCCCGCTCATGTCGGGCAGGCCGATGTCGAGAATGGCGAGCGCGAATTCGCTCCGGCCGAGTTCTTCGAGACCGCGCTGACCGGAGGAGCAGAGTCGCGCCTCGTGCCCGAGCCGCTTGCAAACCATCCCGAGGGCGGCCGCGAGGGCGTGTTCGTCTTCGATGATCAGGATCATGGGGGATGGGGAGGGTTGATAGTTGAGAGTTGATGGTTGATAGGCGCGGCTTCTGGGGGACGGCGTTGATGTCGGGTAGAGCGCCTATCAACTATCAACTATCAACCATCAACTGATTGACCGGCAGGATGAAGGTCACCAGGCCACCGCCTTCGGGCGCATTGCCGACATGCAGCGAGCCGGCGTGAGCGCGCAGGATTTCGCTGGTCACGCTGAGTCCGATGCCCATCCCGCCTTCCTTTTCGGAAAAGAACAGCTCGGCATGATGGGCCAGCGCCTTGGCGGAGAAACCCCGGCCGGTATCGCGAAAACTAAGCCGCACGACTTCCGCGGCCGAACCATCGATGTGGACGGAACCGCCGCCGGGCATGGCCTGGATCGCGTTCAGAATGACGTTGCCGATGGCCTGCGCGAGGCGGCGCGCATCGACTCTCGTCGGCAATCCGCAGAGGGCGCGGTTGACCAGTTCCACCCGCGCGTGGGCGGCTTGCGGGGTCAACGCGCGAACGACGCCGGCGACGATCTCCGCGAGATCGGCTCGCGCCGTCTGCGGAGGCGCGGGGCGCGCGAGGAACATCCACTGGTTGACGAGCCCTTCGATCTTCGCGGCCTCTCCGATCAAGACGGGCAACGATTCGCGCGCCGCGCCCGCGAGTTCGTGGTCGGGGGTGGAGTCGATGAGCTGGGCGTGCATGCGGATGGCCGCGAGCGGATTATGAATCTCATGCGCCAGACCGGTGGCCATGCGCCCGAGCAGGGCGAGACGCTCGGATTTCTGGCGCTGGCTGCGCTCGTCGGAGAGCTGGGCGCGGGTGTGCAGATAGGCGCGGGCGAGCTGCCCGATCTCATCCGGACGTTCGGCGCCGGGCAGGGTTCGGGCGGAGTCATCCTCGATGTGCGGGAGGCGCTCGGCGATCAACCGGAGCGGCCGGACCAAACCGCGGGTGAGCGACCAGGCCAGCACCACCGAGAGCAGCCAGAACGCACCCAGGACGAAGAGCGTCTGCGGGCGCAGCAGGAAGGAGAAGGCTGGTTCCATGGGCCGAACGAGAACGAGGCTCACCTCCTTCTCGATCGGCACCGCGATCGCTTCGAAGTCCGGGCCCGCCCGGGCGATGCCTTCCGGCATCGTCAGCTCCCGGATCAGCGCCGCGTGCTTCTCCAGCTTTCCGCTCGGTGGCGGCACGAGCTCGAGCCCTTTGACGAAGCTGATCGCTCCGGTCGTGGCCGGCGCCATTTCCCAGGATCCGTAGCGAAAGAACACCTGCATGTTGAGGACGCGCCCGATCGATTCCGCGACCCGCTCGTTGGCGGGAAGCCGGGCGCTGCGGATGAAATCCGCATTGGTGTTGGCGAGCGTGGCGAAGACCGAACGCGATTCGCGCCGCGCGGAGGTGTGCAGCCAGAGGACGAGGGCCAGCGAGCCGGCGACCACATAAAGCAGCACCGGCCAGGCCAGGCGCAGCCAAAGCCGGGAGGGGTGCGGACGCAGCATGAAGGGATAAGATGGGCCCCCGGAATGGCTGGCGAGATTAAGTTCCTGCCGCCGCCGCGCGGAGCTCGACTTCGGCCCGGCCGGCGGCGGCGATCACCATGGCCGGCCCGCTTCCGTCCGCAGGTCAGAACGCGGGACCATCCACTTCGATAATTTCCTTGCTCATCGTCGTGTCGCTCTGGTCCAGCCACTCGGGTTTGGTGGTGGTCCAGTGCACGATGCGCGGGCCGGTAACGGTCGTGACCCAGCCGCTGGGATAACGGGAGATGTGCACGTGAGGCGGTCCGCTGATGCGCTCGACGGCGGTGATCCGATACCCCACGCTGATCGGATAATAACCGCCGCGCGCCGTCCATTCGGCGATCAAGTCGCCGCGCAGGTTCGTGGAGCGGAATTTCGTGTAGCCGGCGCAGCCCGGCAGGGAGCCGAGCGCGACGAGGAGAAAGAGAACGCGGGCAGGCTTCACGCGGCGCACGATGGCAGAGCGCATCGCTGGCCTCAAGTGCTCATCTGCGCAAGCCCGGCCCAAAAATTGAAAACGCCTCTCCAGCGAAACTGGAGAGGCGCTTTCTGTTTGGGGAGGAACGTGAAGAGACTATGCCGCGCCTGCGGAATCAGCAAGAGGAAATTACGCCGCCGGCGCATGGCCTTCGCGGTGCGCCAACGACCGAAGCCGCGGCCTGGACGGGGGCGCACCAGCGCCGCCGGCCAGCGCGGGACGAGCAGTTCGCCCAACGCTTCCGGCGACGAGAGACCAATGGGTCAGGAGGCTCCACGCGCTCATTGGGGTGGTCCTGACCCGGGCGCCCGGCATCAATCCGGCTGCCATCGTTCGGTTCGCGGCCTTATTTCAGAGCCCGCTTCGGACGTGCCGAAGGGCCGAGCCAGGACGCCGCCGCCCGGCAGCGGCCGGCGGACACGCCAGGCGCCGGGGAGCACGTTCCAGAGCCGGCGCATCGGAGTCCAAAAAAGCAGCAGCCAGGCTCCAGCCACCGCCAGGGCGGCCGCTCTGGAGACGCTCTTCTTCTCCTGCTCGATCCAGGGTAATGCGGTGGAATGGGTGTCGGAGCCGTTGATCTGCAGCGCCACGCGGGTGGGCGGGAGTGCAGGTTGACGGCCGGTGAGCCACGCCGTGTGGGCGGCGTGGACGATCAGCGCAAGGGCGGCAAAAGCCGCGATGCGCATGGGCATTTTCATACGTGTTGGGTGCAGGGAAATCCTCGCGCTGCGGCAAGGAAATCCAGGTCGTCCTTTGGAGAATGGGGACGGCCTTAATGAAAAGCCGGTCCTTGCTCTCGGTGTTGGCGCTTACGAGGTTAGCTGTCGGACTGGAGCCACCAAGTGCTCCCGGCGCCGCAGGCGCCGCACGCCCCGAAGTTCCGCTTGCGCGAAACGAATTTGGGTCCCCCGTTGACCCGGCAACTGGCCGGATCACTCAGCAATGGCAAAGAACTGGGATTAGGCTAATTGGAGCGGCCGGGTTTGTCAAAGCGGTTGGCCGGTTGGCCGGTTGGCCGGTTCTTGGTTCTTGGTTCTTCCTTGTGGGCAAACCAAGAACTCTTCCCGCCTTGGACCGGCTGACCGATGAACCCCAGTGCTTGCCGCCTCGTGGGGTCTTTCTGACGAGGACCGGGCGTTCGCGACTTCCGATCCCATCAACTATCAACGTTGCTACTTCAGCAACTCCCGCAGCTTCGCCGGCTCGGTGACCGGCAGTTGACAGGCGAAGTTTTCGCAGACGTAGGCCGCGGCTTTGCCGTCGATCGGGGTGACGGTGCGCAGAAATTCCAGGCGTTCGCCGAGCCACTTCTGGCCGGCGCCTCCATCGGCGAGGAGCAGGATCTTGTTTGGGATGAAATGCTCGTGCACCTCGCGGACGAGCGCGCGGGTCGCGTCCGCGTTGCGCCCCCCCGCGACGACGATCTGCCGCGGCTTGGCCAGCGAGGCGTCGAGCGCGCAAAGCATTTGCGGCACGGCCGTCGGCGCTTTGGTGAGCTGCTCGGAAAAGACGGCCAGGGTCTTGTCGGCTTGGACGCGCCACTCCGGGCGATTGATGAGTTGCGCGAGGCGCAGCAGGTTGAGCGCGGACACGGAATTGGGGGAAGGCTCTGCGCCGTCGTAATCTTCTTTCATCCGCAAGAGGATATTCGGAGCTCCCTCCGCGACGCTGAAGTAGCCGCCCTGCGCATCGCCGAAGAGGGCGTCCTGCTTCGTCTGGAGCTCCACGGCCCATTGCAGCCAGGTGACCTCGAAGTCCGCCTCGTAGAGATCCAGCAGGCCGGCGATGAGAAAGGCGTAATCGTCGCAAAACCCCGCCACTGCGCTCGCGCCCTGGCGATAGCTGCGGGCCAGCGCGCCGTCTTTCCACAGTTGGGCGCGGATGAAGCGCGCCGACCTTTGCGCGGCCTCGAGATATTCCGGCGCGTCGAGCACCTGCGCGGCCCGGGCGAACGCGGAGATCATCAGGCCGTTCCAGGCCGTGATGACCTTGTCGTCGAGATGCGGACGCGGGCGCTTCGCCCGGACCTCAAACAGCTTCTGCCGCGAACCGGCCAAGGAGTCTTCGATCCCGGCTTCGCTCATCTCGAAAAACTTCGCCGCATCCGCCACCGTCATGCGCCGGATGAGCGTGTTCTTGCCGCCCAACTCGCCATGCGGATCGCTTCCCTCCGGCGAATTGCCGTCCGCCTCGACCCCGTAGAATCGATTGAAGATCTTCGCGGCGTCTTCGCCGAGCGCGCGGCCGATCTCCTCTTTCGTCCAGACGTAAAATGCGCCTTCGCGGTGCTCGGGTTGGCCATGCGCGACCAGCGAGTCCGCATCCTCGGCGGAATAGAAGCCGCCTTCCTGGTCGGTGAGGTCGCGGCGGACGTAATCGAGGATGTCCCGCGCGGTGCGCGAATACTGTGCGTCGCCGGTGATCTGAAACGCGTCGAGATAGGAGCACGCAAGCTGCGCCTGATCGTAGAGCATTTTCTCGTAGTGCGGGACGTGCCAGAAGCGGTCCACCGAGTAGCGGTGAAAGCCGCCGCCGAGATGATCGTGCATCCCGCCGTCGGCCATCTTGCGCAGGGTGAGCAGCGCCATGGAGGCGGCGATTTTCCCGTCGTGGGTTGGCAAGCCCTCGCGCGCGGCAAAACGAAAAAGGAAATTCAGCGCGACCGGGCGCGGGAATTTCGGCGCCCCGCCGAATCCGCCGAGATCGTCGTCGAAGGTGCGAACGAATTGCGCGAACGCCGCGGCCAGCGCTTCCTGGCCCACGCTCTGACCCCTGGCGCCTCCGGTGTTGGTGTATTCCTTGAGCGCCTCGATCGCGTTGGCCGCCGCCTCGACCACCTTGCTGCGATCTTCTTTCCAGGCCGCCGCCAGCCGGGTCAGGATCGTCGGAAAACCGGGCCGCCCGTAGCGATCCTCGGGCGGAAAATAGGTGCCGCCATAGAACGGCTTGAGTTCCGGGGTGAGGAAAACGCTCATCGGCCAGCCGCCGCCGCCCGTGGTGGCCTGGACGTAGGTCATATAGACGCGGTCCACATCCGGCCGCTCTTCGCGATCGACCTTGATGTTCACGAACAGCTCATTCATCAGCTTCGCAATCTCCGCATTCTCAAAGCTCTCGTGGGCCATGACGTGGCACCAGTGGCAGGTCGAGTAGCCGACGGACAGAAAGATCGGCTTGTCTTCCCGGCGCGCCTTGGCGAACGCCTCTTCACCCCATGGATACCAGGCCACGGGATTGTGCGCGTGCTGAAGGAGATAGGGCGATTTCTCGCCGGCGAGGGCGTTGCTGGCGATCGGCGGGCTCACGGTTTTTTGGGGTTCGGCGGCGGGGGAGGGAATCGTTGCTGCGATGAGGAGGACCGCAAATTGCCAGGGGTTTCTCATGAGCTTTGCGACCATCGACAGCAAACTATCGCAACGCAAGTTAGCCGGCGCGTCCCAGCTGGGTTGGTCGGCGTTAAAGCCGCGGAGCGGCGGAACCCGAGTAGCCGTGGTCGAGCGTAGCGAGGCCACGGAATCAGAAAACGCGGGCAGCCGCGTAGCGGCGGAACCATTGCTTCCGTGCGGGTGTCGCCGCTCCGCGGCTTGCGCATCTTTTCTGACCCGTGGCCTCGCTCCGCTCGGGTTGGCGCCGCTCCGCGGCTGCACACACCCCAAGTCGCGGAGGCGTTGCTCTCCGCTGCGCCCTCCGCTACTGCCCTTCGTCGAGCCGTTTCATGATCACCGCCTCGATGGAATCCACGCGGTCTTTGATGCTCGCGTCGATGCCCCGCATTTTGTTGAAGAGCGCTTTGTTGTAGGCGCGCTGAGCCTTGCGAGCCTCTTCTTCGGTGGTGGCGGTGTCCGCTTTTTCCTTGAGCTTCGAAACCTCGGGGTCTTGAAGCGCCTTGGTCTTGGCGACTTCGTAACGAAATTTCTCCTGAGCTTCCGGATCGTTGCCGGTCGGCGGTGGAGGCGCGATGCGCTTGACGGCGGGGGTCGCCGCCGGCGCGGACGCCGGGATTTCCTTCCCCTTCCCGGTCTTCTTGGGCGTCGGCGAAGCCGAGGCCACTTTCGCGGTCGTTTTCTCGGGGCCCGTCGCCCCCGGCTTTGGCTCCTCCGTTTTTGCTTTCACCGGCGGCGGCGCGATCTCGATCTTTGGACTTTCGGTCTTCACCTCCGGCGGCTTGGGGCCTTCGGTTTTCACGGGTGCGGGAGTGGCCGGTTTCGGAGTGGAAGGCTTCGGCGTCGTCGGCGCGGGGGTCGCCGAGCCGGTCTCAGGCGCGGGGGTCGCCGTGGTTTTCGGCCTCGTCTTGGGGCGCGGCGTGCCCTTCGGAGCACCTGGGGCCGGGGTGGGGGTCGCGGTCACGGGCGCGGGCGTCGCGGCCGGTCGGCGGCGGCCGAACAGGCGCTGCCAGAAAGTAGGCTTGGGCTCTTCCGGTTCGACAAATGGCTTCTTTGGGCGCTCGGCGAAAGGAACGCGACTCACGATGCGTCGCACGTTCCTGGGCGTGCTCTGGGCCTCGACCGATCCACCTTGCGGCTCGCCCGGTTTGACCTCTGGCTTCTTGGTCTCCGGTGATTTGGGAGGCGCTGCTTTCTTCGGGATCGGCTTGGTATCCTCAGGCCTCCCATCCGGGGGATTGATCTCGATCTCCCTCGTCTCTCCCAACTTGGAATCGGCGCCAGGCGTGGCTGGCGGGTGCGCGGGTGCGGCTTCCTGAGCGACGACGAGAGGAAGCGTCGCCGCGCCCACGAGCGCGAGGAAAAACGGGATCGATTTGTGCATAAGTCGGTGGATCAAAGGGCGAGACATTGGTGGCTCAGAGTAGATCTGTCTAGTGTAAGCATGCCGGCGCCTTCGGGAAAGTTGGATTGCCGGTTCAGCCAATTGGTGGAAAGAAAAGCGGCGCATGTGCGACCTATGATAGCCGAATCATCCATCCCGAGTGCCCGGCGCTGTTGGGCGGAGATCGATCTTGCGGCGCTGCGACACAATGCCGGGGTCGCCCGGGAGCGGGTCGGTCCTGCGGTCAAGCTGATGGCCGTGGTCAAAGCGAACGCTTATGGCCATGGCGTCGGGCCAGTGGCGAAGGCGCTCGCCGATCGCGCGGATATGTTCGGTGTCGCCAACGTCGCCGAAGCGCGTGAATTGCGGACCTATCTTCCTGCGGCCGAGGTCTTCATCCTCGGCCCGGCGCTGCCGGAAGAACTCGCCGAAATTGTCGCCGGCGGATTCGTCCCCTCCGTCTCGACTGTCGCCGAAGCGCGGGCCTTGAGCCAGCTTTGCCAGGCGGCGCCGGTGCCGATCCATTTGGTGGTCGATACGGGCATGGGCCGCATCGGGGTGTGGGAGGACGAGGCGGTGGCGGTCGCCCGGGAGATTCTGCAAATTCCCGGGCTGACGATCACCGGCATCGCTTCGCATCTCCCGGTCGCCGATGAAGACGAGCCGTTCACGAGCGCGCAACTCGCCCGCTTCCATCACCTGGCCGGAGAACTGCGCGCCGTCGGCCTCGCCGCGCCCATCGTGCACATCGAAAACAGTGCCGGCCTGCTCGGCTTTCCCGCCCAGGCGGGCGACATGGTCCGGGCCGGACTGATGCTCTATGGCAGCGCGCCCCTCCCCGAATGGCAGCCGCGTCTGCGACCCGTGCTCACCTGGAAAGCGCGCGCCACGCTGGTGCGCCCGTTCGGGTCCGGTCGCGGGGTCAGCTACGGACGGACCTTCATCACGCCCAAAGAAATGCGCATCGCCACGCTCGGGGTGGGCTATGCCGACGGCTACCAGCGCCACCTCACCGGGCGCGGCGCGGAAGTTCTCATCGGGGGCCGGCGTTGCCCGGTTCTCGGGCGGATCACCATGGACCAGATCCTCGTCGATGTGACGGCGCTCCCGGCGGTGACCGCGGGCGAGGAAGCCGTGCTCCTCGGCCGCCAGGGCGGGGAGGAAATCCTCGCCGCTGAGCTCGCGCAAAAGGCCGGCACCATCGCGTGGGAAATCTTTACCGGCATCGGGCGGCGGGTGGAGCGGGTCTATTTATGATTTCAGATTTCTGATTTCTGCATGAAGTTGCGTGGCGACTGTGCTGGCGAGCATCCGGCCGGCGGCCCCAAACCTGAAATCCCTCCCCGTGATCCAGATCGTCTTCAACGAAATCTCCGCCGCTGAAATGGCCGCGTTGCCCAAGGAAATGCAGCTCGACCTGCTCGCCGAGTTCCAGTTTCTCCCGGAAGAACTCGACGATCTCGATACCAGCAAATTCGGCGTCGTGGAACGCGATGGCAAAAGTCTCTTCCGCTATCGCGCGCGGGATTATCGGATTTATTTTGAGCGCGTGACCGAAGGCATTACCGTCCATCGCGTGTTGCACAAGAACACCATTCGCGATTTTCTTTTCCGGGCGAAGCTGCCCTTGACCGAGGACGATCAGCTCGGCCAGCAAAAGGGCTTCTGGAAACTAATCGAAGAAGGAGAACAAACCCGTCGCCGGTGAACACGAGCCTTTTCTGCTGCATCGCCATGGGAGTGTTCGTCGCCCATCTCGGCGTCTTCATGATTTTGAGCCATTTGCAGCCCAAGCGCCCGCCGCCCCCCAAGCCGAACTTCATCGTGCACTCGCAGACCGTGGTGGATCGCGAGACGGGGGAGAAGACGGTCTATCGCGAGATCACCGTGAGCACCCGCATCGCCACGCCGCCGCCGACTCCGGCGCCGCCACCGGTTCTCGAAACCGCGCCCGAGCGGTGAGCTGCGCAGGGTCGCGCCGCCGGGGATCCGCGGAGTTCCCGGTGCTTCGAGATCGCCGGCGCGAGGCCGCTGCCGCCGCATGAACTTCTTCCCAGACGAGGCGCAACGCCGCGCGCTGTTTCCGGTCTGCCGCGACAAGATCTTTCTCGCTCACGCCGGAGTGACGGCGCTGCCCGCGAGCGTGGCCGACGCCGTCTGCGCGTACACCCGGCTCGCCGCGCAGAACCCACAGGAATTTGACGACGTCCTGCGCGCGGTGAAAGAGACCCGCCGGATCTGTGCCGACTTCATCGGGGCGGGGCCGGACGAGATTGCGCTGCTCGGCCCCACCTCGCTTGGTCTTTCGCTTTTTGCCAATGGGATGCCCTGGGCCGCCGGCGATGAGGTTCTCTGCTACCACGGCGATTATCCGGCGAATGTCTATCCGTGGCTCGAACTGCGCCGGCGCGGTCTCACGGTGCGGTATCTCGAACCCCGGCAGACCGGCGAAATCACCCCCGAGCTCGTCGCCGCGGCGCTCGGCCCGCGGACGCGCCTGGTGGCGCTGGCCAGCGCTCATTTCGTGACCGGCTATCGGATCGACGTCGAGGCCATCGGCGCGCTCCTGCACGAGCGCGGCGTGCTTTTCTCCCTCGACGCCATCCAGACCCTCGGCGCTTTCCCAACGCGGGTCGCGCACGTCGATTTCCTCAGCGCCGACGCGCACAAATGGCTGCTCGGCCCGCTGGCCATCGGCATCGTCTTCGTCAAACGCGAGCACTTCGAATTGCTCCGGCCCACGCTGCTCGGCGCCTGGAACGTTGTGGCCCCGAATTTTCATGCGCAGGAGGAAATTGAGTTCGTCCGCACGGCGCAGCGTTATGAGCCCGGTGTGCTCAATGTGGCCGGCATCTACGGGCTGCGCGCCGCCCTCGAGCTCATCGCCGGCCACGGGATCGACGCCGTGGCCGCGCGCCTGCTCGAGCTGAAGGCGGCTCTCCTGGCGCGAATCGAGCCCCTGGGTTTCCGGGTGCTTGGCCCGCGCGAAGGCCCATCCGCGACCGGGATCACCACTTTTCGCCATGAAACGGCCAGCAGCACCGCGCTCTTCACGGCCCTCGGGAACGCGGGCATCATTGCTTCTTTGCGCCACGACCGCGCCGGGCTCGATTATCTGCGCTTCAGTCCGCACTTCTACAATACCGAAGCCGAGCTCGACCGCGCCGTGGACGTCCTGCAGGGCGGATTATAGCTGCCGGGCGCAGACGTTTTCGACGGTCGTAACGGCGACGCTTGACGGTATTTGCGCGGGACGCGTAGCATGCGCGCTTTCCGCAAAAACCCAAGCCTCTCACATTGGACTTAAAAGAAATCAAAGAACTCATCGCCCTGATGAGGAAAAATGACCTCTCTGTCTTCAAGATGGAGAAGGAAGGCTTCAAACTCACCCTGAAGAAAGGGACCGACTTCCAGCCCGTCATCACCACCTCCGTCGCGCCTTCGGCTCCGGCCCCCGTCGCGACCACTGTCTCCGCGGCCGAACCTGCGCCCCCCGTTGGCGGAGCCCCGAAAGAAAAGCTGCGCGAGATCACCTCACCGA
Organism: Chthoniobacter sp.; assembly: GCA_034667665.1. Lineage (GTDB taxonomy): Bacteria > Verrucomicrobiota > Verrucomicrobiia > Chthoniobacterales > Chthoniobacteraceae > Chthoniobacter. The sequence goes on along the minus strand of JAXDQW010000085.1, from coordinate 152,001 downwards.
TGGTGGGCACCTTCTACGGGTCGCCCTCGCCCGAATCGGCGGCTTACGTCTCCGTGGGCCAGGAGGTCACCGAAGACACCGTGGTGTGCATCATCGAGGCAATGAAGGTGATGAACGAAATCAAGGCCGAGACCCGCGGCGTGATCGCCGAAATGGTGGCCGAAAATGGCAAGCCGGTCCAATTCGGCCAGGCGCTCTTTCGGTTGAAATGAAGAAGGCTCAACGTTGAGAGCCACGCTCGGGATTCAGATCGCCGGCTCTCGCCTCTCAACCACCGACTGAACATCCCCGATGTTTAATAAAGTCCTCATCGCCAATCGTGGCGAAATCGCCCTGCGGGTCATCCGCGCGTGCAAGGAACTCGGGGTCAAGACGCTCGCCGTTTATTCGGAGGCCGATGTCGATTCACTCCACGTGCAGCTCGCCGATGAGGCGATCTGCATTGGCCCGGCCTCGAGCAGCCAGTCTTACCTCAAGATCGATCGCATCATCAGCGCGGCGGAGATTGGCGACGTCGATGCCATCCATCCGGGCTACGGTTTCCTCAGCGAGAACGCGCATTTCGCGGATGTCTGCGCGAGCTGCAACATCAAGTTCATCGGCCCGCCCTCCTCCGCGATTCGCGCGATGGGCGACAAGAACACCGCGCGGGAAACCGCCAAGCGCGCCGGAATGCCGGTCACGCCCGGTTCCGAAGGCATCGTCGAGACGGAGAAGGACGCGCTGAAGGTCGCCCGTCAGATCGGCTACCCGGTGATGATCAAGGCCACCGCGGGCGGCGGGGGCCGCGGGATGCGCCCCGCGCACAATGACGGCTCCCTGGTGCAGGGCTTTCACTCCGCCCGCAATGAAGCGGAAAAAGCCTTCGGCAATGCCGGCGTTTACATCGAGAAGCTGATCGAGAATCCGCACCACATCGAGTTTCAGATCATGGCCGATTCCCACGGCGAAGTGGTCCACATCGGCGAGCGCGACTGTTCGATGCAGCGGCGCAACCAGAAGATCATCGAGGAAACCCCCTCGCCGATGATGAATGAGGAAACCCGCGAGCGCATGGGCGCCGATTGCGTCCGCCTGGCCCGCGAGGTGGGCTACGTCGGAGCCGGCACCATCGAATGCCTGATGGACGACCACGGGCATTACTACTTCATGGAGATGAACACGCGCATTCAGGTGGAGCACTGCATCACCGAGGAGGCCTACGGCATCGATCTCGTGAAGGAGCAGATCAAGGTCGCCGCCGGCGAGCCGCTCTCCCATTTCGTGCGCAATGCGAAGCTCAAGTACCACGCCATCGAATGCCGGATCAACGCCGAGGATCCCTTCCATAACTTCCAGCCCTGTCCCGGCAAAATCGAACTCTACTACGCGCCGGGAGGACGCGGGGTGCGCATCGATTCGCACGCCTACGCCGGCTACACCGTCCCGCCGCACTACGACTCGATGATCGCTAAGGTCATCGCCATGGGCACCACCCGCGATCACGCCATCGCCCGCATGACCCGCGCCCTGAGCGAATACATGATCACCGGCATCAAGACCACGATCCCGTTCCAGGAAGCAATCATGCGCGATCCGGATTTCGTGCGCGGGAAATACAACACCGGTTTCGTCGCGAAAATCACCGAATCGCGCGTCGCGGAGTTTGCGGAGCGATAGCCAGGCTACACCGCGACCGGCAGGCCGGTGAGCGCGGTGAGGCTTGCGATGAGGCAGACGTATTCCGCCAGCGCGCGCGGATCGGGCTCCACCGGCGCCTGTGTGGAAAAGAGCTGATAGAGCGAGCCCAGCACCACGATGAACAGCACGCCATGTCCGTGGCCCGTGGAGAGAAAGAGCGCGGCGATCACCGTCGCGAGGGCGATCCAGCGCTGCCGCCGCGAAAAGGCGCGCCACCCGCGCGCGCCATCGAGCTGCCACACGGGCGTGAGGTTGAAGAGATTGATCCACGCCCCGACCTGCGCCACCGCGGCCAGCAGCGGCGACTGCAGCGCGATCGACAGACCCCACGCGGCCAGCGCCGCGCCGAGGCCCCAGATCGGTCCGGCGAGTCCCACGCGCGCGTCCTCGCGGGCCGTGGGCAGCGCCTCGCGCAGGCGCACGATGGCCCCAAACCCCGGGATGAACATCGGCGCGCTGGCGTGAATCCCCAGCCGTGAAAGCATCGCCACATGTCCCATCTCGTGGACGTAAATGGAAAGGATCAGCCCGGCGGCAAACTTCCAGCCCCACATCGTCCAGTAGAGGCCGAAGGAGAGGAGCATCGAAAAGAGCGTGCTCATCTTGGTCAGCCCGAGCAGGAGCAGCTTTGCTTTGGTGAGCAGGAAGAAGATCACGAACTTGAACTTCGCGAGCATCACTCCGATCGCGCCCGCGCCGGCCGCCGCTTTTCCCCACTTCGACCGGCCCTCTCCGCTCGCCCGCTCCGCCTCGGGGATCAACGCCTTGATCTTCTCCGCGATGACCTCCTGCTGGCGCGAACCCGTGGGCAACAGCGCGTAAGCCTGCCGCCAGTGCCCGAGCGCTTCCACCGGCGTTGCCGCGCGTTGCGCGGCGAGCGCGAGACGCTTCAATTCATCGACGAAGACGAGCGCGCCGCACGCCGGGCAGGCCCGTAGATGGGCAGCGAGTTCCGTCCCGCATTCACGGCAGTGCGGCGGCGTCACCGGCCCGGTGGCGTCAGGCACCGGCGGTGGGAGCTGGTTGTGGCCCGGTCCCGATCGCGTGCGGGCCGGTGATCTCGACTTGCAGCGGCTGGTTCATTTTCCACGCCTGCCACACGCCGAAGCCGATGATCAGCCACCCGATGACATTCTGCACCCCGCCGATGAAGGGCAGGGCATACATCAGCACCAGGAGCGTGACGATTTGCGACAGGTCCGGATGTCCGATCTGATGCCACCCGACCGCGGCATAGGCGCCGCAGATCGCCGTGTAGGTGAGCAGCGCCGCGAGCAACTGGTAGCGCCAGCCGCCGCGATTGCGGGAGCCCTTGCGCACTGCCTTGCCCACGAACCACCCGATCGCGATCGAGATCAGCGCCCATTCGGCGTTCGCAAAAATCATCACCCCGGCATAAACCGCCGCGCCCGCGATGGCCGCCCCGAGCCCGAACAAGACTGCCTGCCCAAACCGCGTCACGCCGAGTCCCGGGCCGGCCATGAATTGCCGCATCCCCTCCGCGCAGGCCGCGCACAGCACCTGGCCATTGGCCGAATAATATTCCGTGAGGATTGCCGACTTGCACGCACTGCACGCCATGGTGCGCGGCGCCGCGTAATCAGCCCGTTCGAATTGGAGATCGTCTGCCATGCGGGGGATGTTAGCAGGGGCCACGCTCGAGGTCATCGTGGAATTGCCGGCACGCGGAAAATGAGGCGCATGCCGCAGTGCTTGCGATCGCGCCCGAGTTACTCCGAAACGTCACTTTCCTTGAACGGATTGAAGACTTTCAGGCCGGGGCGGCGAAAGTCCCGGTCGTTACCAGTCACAATCGTTAGACCGTGACGGCGTGCGATCGCGGCGATGTAGCCGTCTTCCACAGGCATTCTCTGGCCAGCTTTCTCCAGCAAGTGCTCCTGCTCGGCCCAGACGTGGGCAACCGAGACGTTGAAACCGTGAATACGGCCGTGCATGGCGTCGATGAGCTTGCTCAACCAGGCTTGCAGGGCCTGTCTTTGGCGGCCCTCTTTGCTGCGCACCCAGTAGGCCAGTTGCGCGATGACAATGGCGCTGGTGTAGCAGCGATCTTTCTCCCGCTCCAGCCAGGCGATAACGCGCGGATCGCCGTTTCGCTTCGCGGGCTGGCAGAGCACGTCCGTATCGAGCAACCAGTTCACAGCTTGCGGCGGCGCGGAAGCTCCCGCCGGCGCGGCGGCAGGTCGTCCATGCTGACTGGACATTCCTTGAGCACGGCGAGCCAGTCGGAGTTCGTGGCGATGCGGCGGAAGACGAGAGTGTCTTCCTCTGGGTCAAACTGGGCCTCGAAGTAGTCGCCCGGCGCGGCCGGCGCGAGCGCTGCCGGAATGGTCAGACGGCGCTTGGAATCAAGGGTCACGATCATGGTGGGATAATCCCACCGGGGCTCTGGGAGGTCAAGGTGCGCTTCTGGATCCGGCTCCACGAGGTTGCACGCCGCCCATGCGGTCACCGGCTTCAACGCGCGGCGGGTCCGATGTCGCCGTAGGCGTGGACCTGGTCGCAGATGAAGCGCAGCTTGCTCTCGAGATCGCCGCCGGCGGTCTTGAAGGCCTCGGGATCGATGGCGAGCGGGGCGCCCAGGACGACGAGCGGGGCGCCATACTCGGGAGTGCGGACGGCTTGCTCGATGGAGAGGCCGCCGACCGCTTGCACGGGAATAGTCACGGTGGCGACGACTTCGCGGAGCTGGTCGAGCGGGCTCGGTGTGGGGTGGCCCGCCGCGGCCAGCCCGCGGCGCTCGTCGTAGCCGATGTGGTGGATGACGAAGTCGCAGCCGAGGTCTTCGAGGCGTCGCGCGGACGCCACCATGTCGGGCGCGCCGAGGTTGTCGCCCATCACCTGGACGCCGAAATCGCGCCCCGCCTGCACCACGACTTTGATCGTCTCCGGGTGCGCGCGCTCCATGACCACCACGTGCGTGGCGCCGGCCTCTGCCATCATCTTCGCTTCGAGCCAGCCGCCGTCCATCGTCTTGAGATCGGCGACAATGGGGACGCCGGGAAAGGCGGCGCGCAGGGCCCGCACGCCGTTCATGCCCTCGGCGATGATCAGCGGCGTGCCGGCTTCGAGCCAATCGACGCCCGCGCGGCGTGCGAGGTGCGCGGTCTCGAGGGCTTCGGGGATGTTGGTTACGTCGAGGGAGATTTGGACGATCGTCTTCATGGGGGGCGGGCTGAACATCCAACATTCAACATCCAACACTCAACATCCAATGCGGCGCTCAGGCTGATGAGCCCGGATTGGGTGTTGGATGTTGGATGTTGGATGTTGGATGTTTCGCCCGTGAATCCCCTCGCCACCGCCCTCCTCTACGGCATCGTCGATCTCGGCTACATCGCCGCGCGCGACGCTTGTGCGGTGGCGGAGAGGATGTGCGCGGGCGGTGTGGATGTGATCCAGCTCCGCGCGAAGGGCACGGACGAGCACGCGATCGAGGCGCTCGGCAACGAGCTCATCCGCGTGACGGAACCCGCCGGGGTGCCGCTGATCATCAACGACCACCCCCACCTCGTGCCATCGATCGGCGCGCAGGGCGCGCACGTCGGGCAGGATGATTTCGCCGTGGAGGACGCGCGGTGGCGGGCGGGGCGTTCGCTCGCCGGCGAAGAGCCGCCGCCGATCATCGGCAAATCGACCCACTCCTTCGCGCAAGCCGTTGCTGCCGCCGCGGAAGGCGCGGACTACCTCGGCTTCGGCCCGCTCTTTCCCACGCCCACCAAGCCTGGCCGCCCGGCGATCGGCCTCGCCGACATCCGCCGCGTCCACGAAGCGCTGACCCTTCCCATCTTCTGCATCGGCGGCATCAAACGCGAGAACCTCGACACCGTGCTCGACGCGGGCGCACGCCGCGTCGTCATCGTCTCCGGCATCTTGCAAGCTCCCGATATCGAAGGCTACTGCCGCGATGTGAAAGCGCGCCTGCAAATTGCGGATTGCGGATTGCGAATTGCGGATTGATAAGACGCGGCCCCAAATCCGCAATCCGCAATCGCCAATCCGCAATTCCCCATGTCCGTTCTCGTCGTTGGTTCCATCGCGCTCGATACCGTCAAGACGCCCATTGAAGAGCACGCCGACCTGCTCGGCGGCTCCGCCAGTTACGCCGCCGTCGGCGCCAGCTTTTTCTCCCCGGTCAACATGGTCGGCGTGGTCGGAGATGACTTTCCGGAAACGCACCTCGATTACTTCAAGACCCGGCAGATCAACCTCGCCGGCCTGCAAATCGTGCCGGGCAAGACCTTCCGCTGGTCGGGCGAATACATGTGGGACCTGAACACGCGCGAAACCCGCAGCGTGGAGTTGAACGTCTTCGAGCAATTCAATCCCGTGCTGCCCGCCGGCTACGAAGCCACGCCCTACGTGCTCCTCGCGAATATCGGCCCGGACCTCCAAAACCACGTGCTCGACCAGGCGAAGACACCGCGCTTCGTCATCGCCGACACCATGGATTTGTGGATCAACATCGCGCTCGACGAACTGCTCCGCCTGCTCAAGCGCGTGGACATGCTCATCCTCAATGACAGCGAAGCCCGGCAACTCACCAAGGAAACCAGCCTGATCAAAGCCGCGGCCCGCATTCGCGCGCTCGGCCCGCGCTATCTGGTGATCAAGAAGGGAGAACACGGCGCGTTGCTCTTCGGCAATCCCGGCGAGTTCTTCAGTTGTGGCGCCTATCCGCTCGAGGATATCCACGATCCGACGGGGGCCGGCGACACCTTCGCCGGCGGCCTGGCCGGCTATCTCGCCAGCCTCGACGGCAACGAGGTGACCTTCGCCAACCTGCGCAAGGCCGTGGTCCAGGGCTCGGTGCTGGCGAGCTTCAACGTCGAACAATTCTCCCTCGAACGCATGCGTTCGCTCAGCCAGCAGGATATCTCCGGGAGGTACGAGAGCTTCCGGGCGATGAGCCAGTTTGAAGTGCTGCCTTGAATCGCTAGGCGATTCTACGCACACTGGAATGACCAGCCTTGAAGAGCAACTTGCCGATTTGGAGCGCATGATCGGCGTCACACTACCTGAGGACTACCGCGCATTTGTGCTCGCCGATGCCGGTCGGACGATTTTGGGGCAGGAGTATTACATGCCCCATCCCGACGGACGCTGGATCGAGGACGTTCACTCCGTCAATAGTCTCAGATACCTCTTGGGGCGGATGCCTGTGGAGATCGATCTGCGCCGACAGGGGATCAGTGACTTTCCCGTTGGCACCTTGCCGATCGCCGACGACGGCTGCGGTGATACCGTCCTCCTTTCCTACAGCGATCAGGATTTCGGCTCCGTCTATCACGTTTTTCTTGAGGAGGGCGATGCAGATGATCCTTGGGCTGGCGTCTATCGCCTTGCGCCAAGCTTTTCCGAATGGCTGAACCAGCTTGGAACATTTTCTTCTGATGCCTAATATCTAAGGGTGTAGCGAGGTGAGGAACGAGCCCTCCGACAGCACCCATGGTTGAACAAGCCCGCCGAATCAGAGCTGAGCTTATGCGTTTTATGTTTCCAGCTCTGGAATGTCGCTCTCGCACGCGCATTTCACGGCTGCAGACGGTGACGATTTGCCACCGCCAAGGCGAGGAGTTCTGAAAAGAGCGAGATTCCAAAGAAAGATGCAGGTCATTTGATCCTTCGCGGTGGATGGAAGAAGAGCCGCTTAGAGCCTTGCAAGTAAGGCGACTGGGCCGGCGCTTGTCAGCGCCCAGCGATGCACGGAGACTCGGAGCCATGAACCGGATCCTCTTCTGCGTTTCAGTCATGCTCGGGCTGCTGCTGCCGTGCTCCGGGCGTGCCGCGGTCAAGGAGGTACTCAAGGTCGATGCGGAGGAGGAAGAGAGTCATCCGCTCGCGGGCGCGCCGGCGCCCGTGGTTGTGCTCGATCTGCTCGGCGGGGGCAAAGTCGAGCTCGATCAGCATCACGGCAAAGAGATTGTGATCCTCGATTTTTGGGCGACTTGGTGCGAGCCGTGTGTGGAGGAGTTGCCAATCGTCGCCGGGGTCGCGGAAGCGTTCCGCGACAAGGGGGTGGTGCTTTACGCGGTGAATGAGGGCGAAGGGCTGGAGGGAATTCGCACCTTCGTCGAGCGGCAGAAGCTCCATTTGAACGTGGCGCTCGATCCTGATGGGAAGGTCGGCCGGAAGTATGCGTTGGAGGGACTTCCGCAAATCGTGATCATCGACAAATCGGGGACGATCGCCGTGGTGCATTTGGGCTATGGCCCGGCGACCAAACAAATGCTCTCCCGTGATCTCGAGGCCATCCTCGCCGGCAAGAGTCCCGCGAGGAAGGCCGCCAAAGAGCCGGAATTGCAGGGCCTCGAACTCGCCTGGAAACACGAGGGCCGCTGGAGCGGGGTGGCGACCGACGGCCCGCGAGTCGTCGCGCTGGCGCCCACCGGCCGCGCGGCGGTGCTCGACGCCCGCGGACAGCGCGCCGGTGAGTTCAAGACCGAACGCGTGTCTGGCTTCCTGCGCGCGGCAAATCTCGCCGGCGACGGGGCGCAGGAATTCGTGACCTTCGATGCGTGGGGTCCGCAAGCGACGGCAATCGACTCCGCCGGCGCGGTGCTCTGGCGATATCCGGGCGGGCAGGGGATCGATGACGTCTGGCCGGCCGACCTCGATGGCGATGGCCTCGACGAGGTGATCATCGGCTACCACGGCGCCACCGGTCTGCACGTGCTCGGCCCGGATGGGAAGCTGCGCTGGAAGGACACCAGCATCGGCAACGTCTGGCACGTCTGCGCGGGTGACGTGCTGGGTGACAGTGCGGTCGAGGTGATCACGACCGCAGCGGACGGCAAGGTCCATATTTTCGACGCAGCCGGAAAGCCGCTCAAGCAATTCGCCACCGAGCTGTATGCCAACATGGTCCGCGTGGCGGCCGCTCCGGGTGGCAAGGCAGTGATTCTTGCCGGCGGGACGCGCTACAGCGATGAGCACGAAACCCTCCTCGCGCTCGACGGCGAAGGAGGGAAGCGCTGGGAACTCGAAGTGGGCGGCGCCAAAGATCACATCGACACGCTGCTGCCGGCACCGGGGACGAACCCGCGCTGGCTCGCCGCAGCGATGCGGGGTGGACGGGTGCTCATCATCGATGCGGAGAAGGGAACGATCATCGCCAGCTCGAAAGGGGAAGCGCGACGGAGCGAAGTGGCCTGGCTGGCGGCGGAGGCCGGCGAGCCGCCGCTCCTCGTGGTCACGGCCAACGATGGATTGCGCGCCTACCGCGTCCCCGCGAAATAGGGCGGACTCGGCACTGCGCCTCGGCCGGAAGTGAGACCAACTCTAAACGCATAGGGCGCAGAGAAGTTTGAGAGGCACGCAGAGGGTTTCCTCTGCGGGCTCGCCCAAATCCGGCACCCACTTGTCCCATCCTCCGCCTCGGCCCTCGGCGTTCTTTGCGGCCTCTGCGTTGAATCTGGCAGCGCAAAGATCACGAGGCAGGAGGTTCCGAGGCGCCCTTGGACCGAACCGCGCGGGGAATGGCATCTGCTTGGGCAGGACGAAACTCCGAGTTCCAGATTTCCGCGCGCCGATGGGAAGCAAAGGACCCGACAACCAGCGGCACACCCTTACTGACCCATGGAACTTCACCCTCACCTTGCAACACCCAGCAGCAAATCGGTTTCGCCGCGGCGCCCCAGTATTTCGACGAGGTGGCTGGCTGCGCTTTGTTGCCTGGCCTTGTTCCCGGCCGCGGCGCGCGCCAGCGCCACCAAATACAGCCTGGCGACGGCGACCAGCGGGTCGCTGGCGGACATGTCCAGCGGCACGACTCAACTCATCGGTGCCGATCAGGACGACACGGCATCGGCGGTGACTCTGATTGGCTTCGAATTCTACCTCAATGGCACGCGGCAGGACCGTTTTTCGGTGAACTCGAACGGCACGCTCCGGTTCGGGACGACCTCGATCTCGACCACGCTGTATGATCCCCTCGGCCAGAGCGGCCAGTCGCTGATCACCGCCTACGGTGCGGACCAGCGGACGCACGCCGGCAACGGCAAGGTGCACTTCAAGGTGACCGGTGCCGCGCCCAACCGCGTGTTGATTGTCGAATGGCTCAACATGCAGGCCAACTTCAACGGCGGAGGCACCGCGGACCTGACCTATCAAGTGCGTCTTTCCGAGACCACCGGCACCATCGAATTCGTTTACGGCTCGATGGCCATGAGCGCCAGCGGCGCGGCTGACTCCAATTCGCAGAGCCCGCAGATCGGTTTCTCTTCGGGCAACACCGTCGGTTCCGTCGGCTCAATCACCGCCGCCCAAAGCGGCACACCCGCTCCGACCTTCGACGGCACCGCGGCGACGCCGGTGAATAACCTCTACGTGGCCGGCTCGATTCCCGTCCTCACCTCCGCCGCGGATGGTTCACGCCGCTCCTTCCTGCTCACCCCGCCGGTGGTCAATCCGCCTGGCGAGCCGCTCACCTTCACGGGCGTGTCCGCCACCGGCATAACGCTCAACTGGACCGACTCCTCGAATGAGCTCGTTTATGCCATCTACAATTCGACCGATGGAGTGAACTTCAGCTTCGTCACCACCGCGGCCCAGAACGCGACCAGCTTCGCCGTCACCAACCTGCTCGGGAACACGACCTACACCTGGCAGCTCCATGCGGTCACCGAAGGCAGCACCGCATTCATCAGCGGCGCCCAGGCGACCATCGCGCCGACGCCGAACGCGTCCGTCGGCTCGGGATTGTGGAGCAGCCCGGGGACCTGGTCCACCGGCTCGGTTCCCACCAGCAATGACGAGGTGAGCATAGCCGCGGGGACGACAGTGACGATTGACACCGCTGCGGCGGCCTACTCGGTTTCAGTTGCTGGAACCGGCACGCTCCAGTTCGAACAGACGACCGCACGAACGTTGACCGTGGCCACCGACGCAACCGTGCAGAGCGGCGCCACGCTCCAATCGAACCCTGCGGGGACGCAGACCGGCCACGTCCTCAGCATCACGGGAAACCTGACCAATAATGGCACGCTCGATTTCTCGACCAACGCGGATACCGCCGGCGCCATGATCACGTTCGTGGGAGCCACGAATGCCACGTTTGGCGGGACCGGCGCGACGACCGACCTCCGCACGATCACGATCAATAAGGGGACCTCCAATGCCAGTATTCTGGAATTGAACCCGGCGAGCTTCACCGTTCGCGGCGTGACCACGGACACGGTCGTGGGCGGCTGGCTGGTCATGACTAACGGCACGATCAAGATTTCCGGGACCTTTGCGGGCACGAGCCGGGTTTTCGCCGTGGCGGCCTACAACATCCCGGTGAGCTTCAGATTCTGGCTCAACAACCCGAATTACACGGTCGCGGCTCAGAACGGCAATGTGGTGAACAACGGGCTGCTGCAGGTATCGCAAGGCACGTTCAATCAGGGCACGTCGAACGCGGCGACGATGACCGGCGCCGCCGGCGCGGTGTTCACCATCGAAGGCGGCACGGTCAATCTCTCCGGGCGCTTCAATCCGGCAAACGCGATCATCTACAACCAGAGCGGCGGCACCTTCAACGTGGCGACGGTCGGCAACAGCGGCTCCGGCACCACCAACGGCTCCTTCGCCATCCCGGCCGCGGCCACCTTCAACATGACGGGCGGCACAATCAATCTCGTCCAGGCCAGCACCGGCGCCACCCCCATCGACTACATCAATTCCAGTACGCCGATGGCAGCGACGGGCACGCTCCGGGCAGGGACCGGCGCCACCACCACCAACTTCAATTTCCGCCTGCGCGGCTTTATCCCGAACCTGGTCATCGACAACACGACGAACAACAAGACGGCGACGGTGACCGCACAGGTCAACCTTTGGGGCTCCGCGACCATCAACGTCGGCGCGACCATGGTCATCAATGGGATGGTCTGCCTGGTCCAGGGATCCACTTTCACCAACAACGGCACGCTGACCGGCACCGCGGCCAACACCCGTTTCTACTTCCTGGGCGGTCTGGGAGCGACGACCTACACGGGCACCGGCGTCGTCACGGCGCCTTTGGCGGCATGGGAGGTGGATAATATCGCCGGTGTCACCATTGACCCATCGGTGAACCAGATCGTCGCGGCCCGCTTCAACAATTTCAGCGGCGGTTTGACCGGCTCCGGAAAACTGACTCTGGGCAACGGCGGAGCGACCACCGCGGTGGTGCAACTCGGGGTGGCCGGGGTGAGCCAGACCGTGGGCGGCTTCGACGTGCCTCCGATCTTCAACCCCGGCACCGCCGGGGTAAACCTGCTCTACGCGCCGGAACTTACCGGACGCACGACCGGTAACGAGATGCCTCCGTCGCGCACCCTGAACCTGCTCAGCATCACCACTCCGAATCCCATCACGATCGCCGGCGGCGACGTGACTGTGAACGGCGCGAGCGCCGGGGCCCTCGCTCTCGGCTCGGCGCGGCTCATCACCGGCCCGAACACGCTTTACTTTAACTCCGCGGCTGGAACCGTCACGCGGTCCACGGGCTATGTTGAAGGCAGCTTGAAGAAGGCCTACCCGGCGGCGGGCAGCAAGACCTATGAAGTGGGCACCGCCAGCGGGTACTCGCCGGTAACCGTCAATGCGACCGCGGGAACTTTCCCGGCCAGCTTTACCGTCAAGGCCGTGCAGGGTCCGCAGCCGAACGTCAACCCCAGCGTCTCCCTGCAAAGATACTGGACGCTGACCGGGACGGGGATCACCGCCGATCTCACCTTCCAGTACCTCGCCGGTGACGTGATGGGTAATGAAAGTATCTACCACGTGATTCAGGTGGCCGGTGGAGACCCTTTCTCTTTGGCGACCAGCACCGCCAACGCCGCGGCACACACCGCCTCGGCGACGGGGTTGAGCAGTTTCTCCGACTTCACCGTGGGTCAAACGATGGCCCTTAAAGTCGCGAACACGAGCGATTCCGGCGCGGGCAGCCTGCGCCAGGCGCTGCTGGATATCGCCCCCGGCGGCACGATCACCTTCAACATCCCGACGGATGGTTCTGATTCGGGTTATGACCCCGTGACTGGCGCCTATACCTTCAAGCTGGCTGGGATGGAGCTGGTCCTTGACAGGAACCTGACCATCAACGGACCAGGTGCGGACTTGCTGACTATTTCAGGCGAGCAACTCAGCCGCGTCTTCACCATCAATAGCGGAGTTACGGCCACGCTCAATGGTTTGACGATGGCCAATGGGTTGGTCGGTGGCGCGGCCGATAACTACGGCGGGGGCATTTACAACAATGGAACATTGAACCTCGCCAACAGCGCGCTCTCGGGAAACTCGGTGGTGAGCGAGGGCAATAACTACGGCGGCGGCATTTACAACGCCGGCACCTTGACCGTGGTCAATAGCACGCTCTCCGGTAACTCGGCCAGCGGTCTTACGACTGCCTTCAACCAGGGCGGCGGCATCTATAACGACACCGCAGGCACCGCGATCCTGACCAATAGCACGCTCTCCGGAAACTCCGTCACGGGCGGCGCTGTCGAGGCCGGCGGCGGCATTTTCAATAGCGGCGCCGTGACCCTCACCAACAGCACGCTCGCTGGCAACTCCGCCAGCGGCGGCGCGAACAGCAATGTCGGTGGCGGCATTGACAACTACGGCGCCGGGACCGTGAACGCCAGCAACACCCTCATCGCCGGCAACACCGCGTCGAGCGGTGGCCCGGATGTCTCCGGAGCGTTCACCTCGCAGGGTCACAACCTGATCGGAGACACGAATGGCGCGACGATCATGGGCGACCCCGCCAGCGACATTGTCAGTCCAAACCCGATGCTCGGAGTGCTCGCCAGCAACGGCGGCCGCACGCAAACGATCGCCCTGCTGCCCGGCAGCCCGGCCATTGATGCGGGCGCAGACGTGACCACGCTCAGCGGCGGGATGAATGAGTTGGTGACGAGCATCACCCTGGCCGACGCCACGGCCTTCCCCGTGGATTTCCTCATCCAGATCGACAGCGAACAGATGCTCGTCGCGGGCCGGATGGGCAACACTCTCACGGTCACGCGCGCGGCCAACGGCACGATCGCCGTCGCCCACCCCGACGGCGCGGGCGTCAATCCCGCCTTCGACCAGCGCGGCAGCGGAGCAGTCCGGATCATTCATAGCGTAGCGGACATCGGCGCCTTCGAGGCCCCCGTCGTCGAGACGCTCATTGCCACCCAAACGGCCAACCCCGGCAACAGCACCGCGGCCACCTTCACCTTCACGGGCGACAGCGGCGGCGGTCCGGCCATCGCCAGCTTCGAGAGCCGGCTCGATGGCGGCACCTTCGCGCCCGGCACGAGCCCGCAGAGTTTCAGCGGCCTGAGCGAAGGGTCGCACACGTTCGAAGTGCGGGCGATCGACGTGCAGGGCAACGTGGATGCGACCCCGGCGAGCTTCACCTGGGTCGTCGATCTCACCGCGCCGGAATCGACCATCACCGCCAATCCGCCGAGCTCGAGCAACAGCACCGCGGCGTCATTCGCCTTCTCGAGCAACGAGACCGGCACCTTCGAAATGCAGCTCGATGGCGGAGGCTTCGCCATCGCCACGAGCCCCGCGAGCTTCATTGGTCTCAGCGAGAGCAGCCATACCTTCGAGGTCCGCGCGATCGACGCCGCCGGCAATACGGACGCCACCCCCGCGAGTTACACCTGGATGGTGGACGTCACCGCACCGGACACGACCATCACGGCGAATCCGTTGAGCTCGAGCAACAGCGCGGCGGCATTGTTCACCTTCACGAGCACCGAGGCCGGGACCTTCGAAGTGCAGATGGATGGCGGGGGATTCACGACGAGCCCGGCGAGCTACTCCGGCCTGAGCGACGGCAGCCATACCTTCCAGGTCCGCGCGATCGACGCCGCGGGCAATGTGGACCCCATTCCGGCGAGCTTTACCTGGACCGTCGATACCGCTCCGCCGACGGTGATGGTCAGCGCGCCCTCCGTGGCCTCGGCGAGCGGCGGGCCGGTGACCTACGCGATCACCTATGCGGATGCCGGCTTTAACAGCAGCACCCTCGCGACGGGGGACGTGACGCTCAACAAGACGGGCACCGCCGATGGCCAGGTGGGATTCTCGGGCACCGGCAATACCCGCACGGTGACGATCTCCAGCATCACCGGCAACGGCACGCTGAGCATCTCCCTGGCGGCCGGCACGGCCACCGACACGGCCGGCAATCCCGCGCCGGCCGCTGGCCCGAGCGCCACGTTCACCGTGAACAACACGCCGACCATCGCCAGCGCCACCCCGGCGGCGATCCTGCAAAACACGGCTTCGAGCGTGGTCCTCGCCGGGACGAACTTCCTGCCCGGCGCGCAGACGGTGACTTTCACGCCGCCCGGTGGCAGTGCGACGCCGATCGCCCCGACGGCCGCGACGTTCACCTCGTTGACCGTGGCGCTGCCCGCGAACCTGCTTGCGAACACCGGCACGGGCACCATCACCGTGACCACGGCGGGCGGCTTCGCCACGGCCATGGTCTCGATCGTGGCGCCCGCCATCGCGCAACTCTCGCCGGCCAGCGTGCCGTTTGGCGGCGCGGATCAGACGGTGACGGTGACGGGCTCGAGCTTTGTCGTCGCGGGTTCGTCCAGCGCGACCGTCCGCTGGACCCCAAACGGCGGTAGTCCGCAGGACTTCACCGCGGCAAATCTCTCCGCCTCGTCGCTCTCCTTCACCGCCCCCGCCGCGCTGCTTGCCAATGCGGGCACGGCCACGGTGCGGGTGCTGGTGGGCAATGCGGTGTCGGCCCCCGCGACCTTCACCATCACCGGCTCGGCGCCCGCGATCACCAGCGCGTCTCCGGCCAGCGTGCCGACGGGCACCGCGGCGCGGACGATCCTGCTGACCGGCACGGGCTTCGTATCCGGCGCGCAGACGGCGACCTTCACCGCGCCCGGCGGCACTGCCGTGCCGATGAAGATCACTGCAAGCACCACGACCTCCCTCGCCGCGACGATTCCCGCGGGACAACTGGCGAACGAGGGCGCGGGTACGATCCGCGTCACCACCGGCGGCGGCATGGGCAGCATCGCCATCACCATCGGTAATCCGGCGCAGGACGACTCGGCCTTTGCCTCCGACAAGAAGGCGATCGACATCGACGTGCTGGCCAATGACGCGCCGGTTCCCGGTGGCACGGCGACCATCACCATCCTCACCCCTCCGCAGCACGGCACGGCCACGGTCGCCGCGGGCCAGGTGCGCTATGCTCCGCGCGACTCGCTCCCGCCCGACGGCGACAGCTTCACCTACCGATACGACGACGGCACCGGCGGCCTCGGCACGGCCACCGTCACGGTGGTGAACTTCGTGGCCATCACGGGCGCTTACGACGGGCTGATCGAAGACGCGACCGCCGCGGCCGGCGCGGAGGCGCACCAGCGCGCGGGCTACCTCCGGATGACCATCGGCAAGACCGGGAGCTTCAGTGGCGTGCTCACCTTCGCCGGAACAAAGTTGAGCCCGATCTTCCGGCACGGCTTCCGCGGCTTTGGCTTCACCAGCAAACTCGGCAGCGCGGGCGAGGTGGTGCGGATCATCGTGCGGCGGCCCAATGCGCCGATCACGCTGACGCTCCAATACGACGCGGACACCGGCACGATCACCGGGAATGTCGCATCGACCGACGCGTCGGGGCACGCCTTTGCCGCGCCGCTCGTGCTCGCGGCGAAGACGCACGCCGACGCGCTGGCCGGGCAGTACACGCTGCTCATCGATCCCGAGGCCACCCCCGCCTCGCCGCAGGGCACAGGCTTTGCCGCGGTGAAGATCAAGCCCTCCGGCGCAGTGACGCTTAACGGCAGGCTGGCCGACGGCACGCCCTTCCATTCCGCCGCCTACCTGCACACCGACCAATCCTTCCCCATCTATGCCGGGCTCTACGCCGGCGGCTTCGCTTCGCGCGGCAGCCTGCGTGGCACCGTGCAGTTCCCCTCCGCCGCTCCGCTGCTCGTCGGCGACGCCAGCGGCCTGCTCGGCTGGTTCAAACCGCGCCGCCTGCGCGACGCGTCCTTCCCGGAGGGGTTCGAGTTGAGCCGAGCCGCCCTTCTCGCGCACTATCAACCGCCCACGGGCGGCACGCGCGTGCTCGCGCTCGATCCGGTGCCGGAGAATGGGCGCACCGTTCTCGACCAGGGCGGCTTCACCGCGATCGATCAGGTCTTCACGCTCCCGCCCAGCAACACCGCCGCAGTCAGCCCGCCGAACGTGTCGCAGCTCACGCTGCACCTCGCGGCGAGCACCGGCCTCTTCCGCGGCACCTTCCTGCACCCGACCACCGGCCAAGTGACGCGCTTCTCCGGCGCCGTCGTGCAGGCGGATGCGAGCGGCTCCGGCTACTTCCTCGGCACCGGCCCGACCGATGGCGGCGCCGTGGAACTCGGGAAGAAGTAGAGCGCCGAGCCTGGGACTACGCGCCCCGATTCGGCGGCAGGGGCCACGGAGCTACGGCCTGCCCCTCTTGCCACCGGCGGCGTTGCGTGGCAACCTCGCGCCATGATCGCGAACGTCGAGACCTACCGATTCTCGGTCCAGGAATACGAAAAGCTCGGGGAGGCTGGCATCTTTCACGAAGACGACCGGGTTGAGTTGCTGGAAGGAGAAATCATCATCCTGGCCCCCATTGGAAAACGTCACATCAAAGCCGTGCGTCGCCTCAACCGAATCCTGAATCGCTGTTTCGCCGACGTCTGCTTCGTCGATTGCCAGAGCCCGGTCATCCTCGACCGCTATTCCGAGCCGCAGCCCGACATCCTCCTCGTTGCCTTGAGCATTGATGACGGCGACGAAAAGCCGCGTCCCGCCGACGTTTTCCTCGCCGTGGAAGTGGCGGACAGCTCCTTGCACTACGACGCGACCGCCAAGCTCTGCGCCTACGCCCGCAGCGGCATTCTGGAGTACTGGATCGTGAACCTCACCGAGTCGCGGGTGGAGGTTTATCGCCAGCCGCAAGGCGAGACCTACGCCGAACACTTCCATCGATCATCCGGCGAATCCCTCGCTCCAGCGGCCTTCCCGGATCGCCTGGTCGCCGTGGCCGATATCCTGCCGTAGGCCCGCCCCCATCGTTGGCCCGGGGTGCTTCACACTGCGGACGCAGTGTCGTGTGCGCTTCGTTGGATAGAGGTTCTCCGAAAAGGTTCCGCTCGCCGCTCCGCGGCTGGGACGCCCGAATGACCGACAGTCTCCAGATCTTCGCCGCTCCTTGCGCCGGCTGCATTCCGGCGGATGATAAGCGCTCTTCATGCGCACCACGCTCCGCGTCTTTGCCTACGTTCGCCGCTATCCCGCGATGGCGGTGGGGATGATGGCGTGCGCGATCTTCGGCACCCTGCTCGTGGTCGTGTTTCCGAAGGTCACGCAATTCATCATCGATGATGTGCGCGCGGGCCGCGGCGACCGGATCCTTTGGCTGGCGCTGGTGGCGGCGGGTTCCTTCCTGCTGCGCGATGTCTTCAACGCGATCCGCATCGTCTTCAACAACACCTTCGAGCAGCGCGTGATCTTCGATCTGCGCAGCGACCTTTACGCTCACCTTCAGCAACTCCCGCTCGCCTGGTTCGACAACCGCGCGACCGGCGACATCATGACCCGGCTGCTCGAAGACGTGACCGCGGTCGAGCGCGTCCTGATTGACGGCATCGAGCAGGGGGTGATCTCGGTGTTGCAGATCGCCGTCGTGGCGGTGGTGCTCTTTCAATACAACGTGCAGCTCGCGTGGCTGACCCTGGCGCCGATCCCGCTGCTCGTGGGCGGCGCGCTGGCCTACACGCTCACCGCGCCGCGGCGTTATCGGCTCCAGCGCAAGGCTTCGTCGGCCATGAACTCGCTGCTGCACGACAACCTGGCCGGCATCCGGCAGATCAAGACCTATGTCCGCGAGCGCGAGGAGCACGGCCGTTTCAACAAGGTCAGCCATCAGTTGCGCGAAGCCACGCTCACCGTCATGCGCGTCTGGGCGCTTTATAATCCGGCCATGAATTTTGTGGGCGCGTGCGGCGCGGTGATGGTGGTGGGCTTTGGCGGACGCGCGGTCCTCGCCGGTGAGATGGGCGTCGGCGATCTCGTCGCGTTTCTCTGGCTGGTCGGCCTGCTCTACGAGCCGGTCGGCAGGCTGCACAGTCTCAATCAGCTCGTGCAAGCCGGACGCGCGGCAGGGGAGCGGGTCTTCGAAATTCTCGACACCCCGGCCGAGCCGGGCCGCGTCGAGCATGATGAGCGCGTGGACATTGCCGGCGACGTGCGCTTCCAAAACGTGTGCTTCGCCTACAACGAAGAGTTGCCGGTCTTGCACCACATCTCGCTGCACGCGCGTCCGGGCGAAACCGTCGCGCTGGTCGGCGAAACCGGCGCGGGAAAATCGACGCTCGTGAACCTCCTCACGCGCTTCTACGAGCTCGACACCGGCGAGATCTTCATCGATGGCCAGCCTTTCCGGGAGCTTTCCAAGAGCGCCCTGCGGGGCGCCGTCGGCATGGTCACGCAGGAGAGTTTTTTGTTCAACGGCTCCATCCGCGACAACCTGCGCCTCGCCAAACCCGCGGCGACCGAAGCCGAGATGTGGGACGCGCTCGAAGCCGCCAATGCCCGGACGTTTATCGAGCGCCTGCCCGAGACGCTGGATACGCACGTGGGCGAGCGCGGCGTGAAACTGAGCGTCGGGGAAAAGCAGCGCGTCTCGATTGCCCGCGCCTTGCTCAAGGACCCGCCGATCCTGATCCTCGATGAAGCGACCGCGAGCGTGGACACGCAAACCGAGCGGCTCATCCAGGAGGCGCTCGATCGGCTGATGTCGCGGCGCACGAGCTTCGTCATCGCGCACCGTCTCTCGACCGTCCGGCATGCGGATCAAATCCTGGTCATGGATCGCGGGCGCATCGTCGAACGTGGCCGGCACGATGATTTGCTCGCGGCCGGCGGGATCTACGCGCGGCTCTGCGAGAGCAGTTTCCTCGTTCGACCGGACGCGGACGAGCTGGCGATCCGCTGATTTGGCGGCGGCGCTGGGTGGGTTCAATTGGGGCGTTAGCGCGGCAGTTCCGTGTTCTGCCTTTCCCTCCCTCTCAGACGCTCCTAGGTTTCTGCATGCCAACGCTCGCCACCACCGTCGATGGTCTGAAGCTGCCGAATCCTTTCATCATCGCTTCCGGCCCGCCTGGGACAAACCTCAACGTCATCAGCAGAGCCTTCCGCGAAGGTTGGGGCGCGGTCATCGCGAAAACCGTGAGCCTCGACGCGAGCAAGGTGATCAACGTGACGCCGCGCTCCGCGAAGCTGCTTTCCGCGGACCGGCAGGAAGTCATCGGCTGGGAAAATATCGAGCTGATCAGCGATCGGCGTTTCGAGGTGTGGCTCGAGGAATTCAAGAAGTGCAAGGACGCCTTCCCCGAGGGGGTGCTCATTGCGTCGATCATGGAGGAATACCGGCAAGACGCGTGGATCGAGATCGTCGAACGTTGCCAGGACGCGGGGGTGGATGCCTTTGAGCTGAACTTCTCCTGTCCGCACGGCCTGCCCGAGCGAAAGATGGGCGCGGCGATGGGCGAGGATCCCGCCATCCTTGCAGAAGTCTGCGGCTGGGTGAGTGCGGCGGCGAAGAAGCCGGTCTGGGCGAAGATGACGCCGAACGTGACCCACATCGAGGAACCGAGCCGGGCGGCGCTCCGCGGCGGGTGCCAGGGGATCAGCGCGATCAACACAATCCGCAGCGTGATGGGCGTGAATCTCGAAACCCTGCGGCCGGAGCCCACCGTCGAAGGCTACACCACGCCCGGCGGCTATTCGTCGAAGGCGGTGAAGCCCATCGCGTTGCGCATGGTCATGGAGATCGCGCAGATGATCCGCGCGGAATTTCCGGGCCGGACCCTCTCCGGCCTCGGTGGCATCGAGAGCGGCGGCGACGCGGCGCAGTTCATCCTGCTCGGCGCGGACACCGTCCAGGTCTGCACCGGGGTCATGAAATTCGGCTACGAGTGCGTGAAGCCGATGCGCGACGAACTGCTCGATTTCATGGCCAAGCACCGCTTCGAAACGCTCGCGGATTTCAAAGGCCGGAGCCTCGATTACTTCACCACCCACGCCGATCTCGTCCGCCGCCAGGCCGAGCGGAAGGCCGCCCAGAAAGCGGCCGAGACGCAGAAGAAGATCGTCAGCGCCGATGGCGAATGGAGCGGCGACGAGTTTGTGAAGCAAAGCGACGCGCTCGCGCGCGGCTGAGCGCTTGCGCCCGCTGCCGGCGCCGCTAGGTTCAATTCCACCCATGAAGCCGGTCATCAACCTCGAAGAAACCATTGGCAAGACCGTCGGACGGCGCGTCGTCCGGGATGGGTTCCGCTACGGAATGGGCATGCAGAAACTGGCCGTGGAACTCCAGAGAGCCTTTCGCCACCCGCGTTTTCCGAAAGGTGTTTTCCGATTCCACTCATTTGAAGAGGCCGATGTATGGACGATGAAATACATGACCCAGCGGCCTCCGAATTAGAGCCGCGACCACCTGTTGAGGACGACTTGGTCGGGCTCTGCCGCCGGCTCAATGAGCTTGGAGCGCGGTACATCATCATTGGCGGCTTTGCCATCATTCACGCTGGCTACGGGCGGACGACCGGAGACATCGACCTGCTCATCGATATGGCGCTCGAGAACGAGGCGAAGGTTTTCAAAGCGCTCGAGATACTGCCCGACCGCGCGGTGCTCCAGCTCGATGCCGGGGACGTGGCCAAATTCGTCGTCTGCCGCGTCTCTGATGAAGTGCTGGTCGATCTCATGGGCAGCTCGAGCGGGATCGAATACGCGGAAGCGGCTGCGCACATTGTCACTCGCGAAGTCCAAGGCGTCTCCATCCCCTTCGCCTCCCCGCAATTGCTCTGGCGGATGAAGCGGCACACGCACCGGGAAAAAGACCGCCCCGACCTGCTCTTTCTGCGCCAGCTTTTCGAGGCCGAGGGGATCACCCCGCCGGAATAGCGGTCTTGCACTATCCCACCGACCTGGTCCCCACGCGCGCGCTGGCGCGGGAAGACTCGACTTTGGAAAGTCGAGCTACGCCACTGTTTCCCCACGCGCGCGCTGGAGCCGGCTGCGGAGGCCTCAGCTCCACTCGGCGTCAATGCCGCGCGTGTCCACGTGGACGAAGGTGGAGTATTCGCCCACGCCACCGTGGAAGACAAAGTTGGTCGTGCCATTCGCCTGCGGCTGGAAGTTGAGCACCTTGGAGTCGAAGGGAGTCCCGGCCGCCGTGACCTTGGCCGGATCGAAGCCGGCTGGAATGGTGATCGTTTTCCCGCGCAACGCCCTCACCGCGGTGGCCAGATCGTGCGGTGAGAGGTCTTTGGCTTGAACATCACTCGCGCGAAAAGCCATGTGCTGCGACTGCTGCGCGCCGCCCACGGCTTTGTTGTAGGCCGGGCTGCGATAGGTGCTCGTGAAAAAAAGCGGCTGGTTGATCGCGTCGCGCACCCGTTGCAGGACGCAGAGCGTGGGAACGAAGTTCATCCACAGATTGGCGGGCGGCATCTCGTTGTTCACTCCAGCACGGGAGCGCGCCAGCGATTCGAGGACCTCGTTGCTCTTGAAGTTCGCCAGACCGAGGCTGTTGATCAGGGTCGCCAGCCCCCCCACGGCGGGGTCCGTGGTGACGGGGATGATTTTGTCTCCCTGCGGGGTCGTGGCTTTTTTCGTCGAGAGTCCCTGAATCGTGAAATCGCTCTTCGGATGCAGGGCCGCCGCCAGATTGGCGATGCGAAAGTTGACGAGCATCACACCTTTTCCCCGCGAGACCCCCAGCGCCTCAAAGGCGGGCTCCGTGAGATCCAGGGCTTTGCCCGCGGACCGCGCGGGACCGAGATCGATCACGGGGATGGTGATCTTGCGGTTGGTGTCGAGGCACTCCACCTCCACCATCGTCCCCCAGCGCAGCCGGGGGATCGGACTCCCGTTGGTCGAGGCGCTGCCGGCGCCATCCATCGGCAGCGCGCAGCCCTCAAAGTCGGGGTGCTGCCGCGTATTGACGATGCCGCTGGCCGTCTCTCCGCTGTCCTGGCTGTCGTGCGGCCCGCCAAACCAGGTCGCCTTGGCCTTTTTGACGACGAGATCCACCTGCTGGCTGTTGTCGGGATTCGGCTCAATCTCGACCTGAAAGTCCCAGCCGGGTTTCTTGATGATGGTGCCCGCAACGGGGGCCTCGGCCACTGGTTTGACCCCGCCCGCCCGCGTCGCCATGACGAAGGCCGGCTGATTCGCGATAACCATCTCTCCCCACGAAACCACGCCGCCGCCCTTGGCCGCGAGCTGGGCATGGGTGCCATCCACCGCCGCTTGGGCGGCGGTCGCATCGGCGGCGTTGATGATTTTGACGACCAGCGGATCGGGCGGCACCCGGCCGGGCGCGACGCTGACGATATTGCAGGTGTTATCATCGGCCAGGGCGAGGCCATCGGTCTGCAGCACGAAGCCGGCGTTTTCTTCGTTGTTCAGGCCGATCTCCAACTCCTGGAGGGTGACGCCGAGTGGGACAGTGAGATCCATAGGGTGTGGTGGGGTGGGGTGCGATGATTCAGCGAGCGGGCGAGGGAAAACCGGGCGAATAGGCGGGAACGGGCTTCGGGTTGCTCTTCTGCGGTGCGGAACCCGCCGGCGCCTTCGGTGCGGGCGTCGCCGGAGCCGGGCTGGCTGCTGGCGCCGGAGTCGCCGCGGGAGGAGCGGGGTCGGAGCGGAAGAGCGGGTTCGGGGTCTCGGGCACCTGCTTTTTCTTGCTCTGGGAGGGCCCTTTTACCTCGCCTGGATCCTCGGTTTTCGGCGGCGCATGAATCGAGAGTTCCAACCGGTCCGCTTCCATCGGCGTCTTGACCTTCCGGATGACCATCCGGGCCTTGAGGCTCATCTCCGTGTCGGTCAGGTTTTCGACCGAGACCGCATTGGCGATGAGGAAGCCGCGGATGGAAGTAAACTGATTCTCGGCCTCGCGCGCTTCCACCCATTTGCGCACACGTTCCCGCGCTTCCAGCACCGCTTCCGAAAGGCGGTCGGTTTCCAGCGGGCCCTCGGCTTTGGCTGCGCTCTTCCGGGTGGAGATTTGGGGAGGGGCCACGTTGGCCTTGGCCAGCACGCCGGGCGAGATGATGGTGTCGCCCTTGCTGCCTTCGACCTGGGCCTGAGCTTCGTCGCGGGCCACCGTGGCATCGGCCTTCAAGCCATCCGAGGCATTGGCCAGAGTGCCCGCCCGGTAGTAGCGCAGAAAGTCGCGCAGGCCCTGGTCCAGCGGGTAATCGGTGTCGCTGCTGTCGCGCAGGTACTGGGTGATCTGGGTATCCACGCGGGCACGGTCCTGCTCCATCTTGGCGATGAGCGCTCCGGCGCTTTGCTCGAGGAAGAGATTCTTCTCGAAGGCGACCTGCGTCGTGGCGATGCCGGTGGCCATCAGGGAGAGGGTCTCCGCCATTTTGGCCGGATTGGTGGCGGCGGCGCCCGCGGTGAGCATGCCCAAGGCAATGTCCGAAACGGTGCGGGCGATGGTGCGGCCGCCGTAGAGCTTTTGCGACCAGACGAGGAAGTATTCGTCGTCCAGCAACATCAGCCGCCGGATGATGAGATTGCGGTAGTGCCGCCGCTTCTCATCGGTCGAAGCGGATTCGTAGTCTTCCCGCAGCGCCGCAAAAGTCCGCACGGTGACGGCCGCGCCCGACTTGCCGCGCACGGTGACAAGCTCCGGCGCGAGATCCTGCTTGATCGCGCCGGCAAAGGCGACGCGATGGCCGAGCACGGATTTATCCGCCGAGCAGGCGGAGAAGAGGAGCAACGTGACGACGAGGAGAGAAGCGAATCTGGTCATGCGGCAGGAGATGGTTCAGGGCACCGGGAGGTTGACCGTGTCGCTCCATGATCTTTGGCCCACGCGTTTCATCACGCGGACGGGTGCCGGAATCAGCTGCCCACTCGGCAAGTGCTTGAGCGTGTTGAGATAGCAGAGGTCGAGCTTGATTTGGGCCATGGCGGGTTGCTGGGGGACGGGTCAGTGAATGGGGAAATCACCGGAAAAAAGCAGCTAAAAATGATGAAATCGGGGGTCGTCCTGGTTCCCCGTGAGCCTGCGCACCATGTTCGCCCGCTGGCCCCGGCGCAGGAGGAAGCGCGTCTCAGAGCTGCGCCGTCACCCTTTTTTCTCCTCTTCCTTCTGATCGCCGGCGGGCGGCGTGCTCTGGCTGGGCCGCTGCTCGACGAGCGTGGCGAGCATCGGTCGGAGATTGGTCATCTGCCGCAGTACATTGTACCAAAATGGGGCGCCGAGGCTGAGCAGCGCGACGGTGATGAGGATGCCCCATGCATTTTTCTGCTTGAGCCGATCCCGCCAACCCTCGGGGAAGGTGGGCCACACCAGTTCCAGTCCGCTCGTGTCGCTCTGCTGCTTGAGCACCGCAAAGCGCTGCTGACGATCGGCGAGGTAATGCTTGGCACCTTCGGTTTTCAGGTCTGCGTAGCGCTTGACCGCCGCAGCAAGGCTGGTGGCGTCCTTTTTGACCGCCGCGGCGTGGGTCTGGAGTCTGGCCTGAAAATCGGCGTATCGTTCGGCGTAGGCGGGCGGGATCGGCGCTTCGCTGAGGTCCAGGGTGGGGAAGTTCTCACGCCAGGCGTCGTAGGTTTCCTTGAAGCGGGCGAAGCCGGCTTCGTCGTCGCCGGGAAGGTCCTTGAACTCCCGGAACGTGGACGTGAATTCCTGAATCTCGGGGGTGAAATTCGGGGCGCCGGCCAGTCGTTTGGCGATCTCCCGAGTGTAGCCGGCGGCGTCCTGGCTCTCCGGCTCGATTTCCAGCGTGAAGCCGGGGTATTCGCGCAGCCATACGAGGTACGTGTGCCGATCGGCGGTGTCCGTGGAATCGAGGATTTTGCCCCCCTGTTCCAATATGACGCCGGCGGCGCGCCCGAGATTGGCGCGGACCTCGGGCCGAATGGTGAGGGTGTGGAAAAGATCGAGCGTATCGACCTGCAGGCCGATGGCGACCAGGCCCGCTCCGACGATGGTGATGCGTCGGGTGTGAGCGGCGAACCACTGCTTCGCGCGATCCTGGGCGGAGGAGAACCAGCGCTCAAAGCGATCATAGCTTTGACCGGTGGCCTGGGTGAGGTTGTCCGCCAGCCCGGCAAAGGACTGGAGGATGGTCAGGCGAATCGGCTCGGGAAGCACCTCGCCGACGGCCAGCGCCGCCTGGATCCGGTCGGTCGCTTCCTGCCTGCTGGCACCGGGAACGGCGAGCGCGCCAAGAAGCTGGGTGGAGGCATCCTGCAAGCTCGCGGCCAGACCGCGCTGCGCGGCTTCGGCGAGGTCCAACTGGCTGATCTCGCGCAGGATCCGATAGACTTCATCCGGGCGGACGGCACTGGCATAGGTCCACGCGTTGGGCCACCAGGCGGAAACCGGACTTTTGCGGAGTTTGCCCTCGAGCGTCTCGTGGTGGTCCTGGAGCGTCTTGTGGACGGCGGGATCGCTCTCCACCCTGGCGAGGTCGTCGCGCGCCGCCGTGAGCTGGGCGGTCGCGGCGTTCCTGCTCGCCACCAATGCGGCTGGGGCCGGCTGGGGAGCGGCAGCGATCTTCTTCTCGAACTCGGCGACCGCTTGCTCCGCGTCCGTGACGGCGCGCTTGATTGCCTCGATCTCCGCGACGGTGGCCCGCACGTCTTTCGGCAGCGAGGCGGCGCCGCGGGTCTTGGTTCTCCAGGTGGAGTCTGAGAGCAGGGGGTCGGTGAGGATGCGCTCGGCAAGGGCGTGGGCGTGCCGGCCGATCTGCGGATTGACGGTTTGGAAGGTGAGGGCGAGGGCGTTGGCGAGGTTCGTGCCGCGCAGGGAGAGGGTGGCGGCGACCATCTGGGTGATGATGGTGACGATCAAGCTGAGCAGCGACATGACCACCGCGAAGGCGATGAGGGTATCGAGGGAGTCGAGCATGGGTGGAACGGGCCGCAAGGGACTGGGTCGGGCTGTGGAGGCAGGGTGGTGCTCAGAGAAACGGGCTGCCGCCCGCGAGATGCGTGCGGTGCTGGAGACGGAAAGGATTTGGGACTGAAGGTTCCACCCCTTCCGAATGCAGCAGGGAATGCGACAAAATCGATTCCGCGTCCGCGAGCACACCTGCCTTCCTGGTGTCGGCCATTTCAATCGTTGCCTCTTGAATCACGGGCTCACGATGTAAGGAACCCGCCCACGCGCCGGCAAGTCTGAAGTTCCCGGCGTCGCGCACGGGAGTGATTTGGACCGCGCCCGCGGTGCGGTGCGATCCGGGACGCGGCGCAGACTCCCGGTAAAGGACTTGCGCGGACTGCCGGGCGCGCGCCATGTTCATCGCCCGGTGACCACTACTTCTCTCGTCTCCGCAGTCCCGCATTTCATTGCCGGCGAATGGCGCACCGCCAGGGGAGAGGCGACGACCCCGGTCTTTAATCCTTCGCGGGGCGAGGTCATCGCGGAAACGCCGATGGGCGGGGCGGAGATCGTGCACGAGGCCGTGGAAGCGGCGAGCGCGGCTTTTCCCGCGTGGTTGGAAACACCGCCGACCGAGCGGGCGCGGGTGCTTTTCCGGTTCAAGGTGCTGCTCGAAGATCACTTCGAGGAGCTGGCGAAGTCGGTCACGCGGGAGCATGGCAAGACGCTCGTCGAGGCGCGCGGCGACGTGCGGCGGGGGATCGAGATGGTGGAGTTTGCCTGCGGGGTGCCGTCGCTGCTCATGGGCGAAGTCCTCCCGAATGTCGCGCGCGGCATCGACTGCGAAGCGATCCGCCAGCCGCTCGGTGTCTGCGCCGGCATCACGCCCTTCAACTTTCCCGCGATGGTGCCACTCTGGATGTATCCGGTGGCGATCGCGTGCGGAAACACCTTCATCCTGAAGCCGAGCGAGAAGGTCCCGCTTACCGCAATCCGCATCGGCCAATTGCTGGAGCAGGCGGGATTGCCCAAGGGTGTTTTCAGCATCGTCCACGGCGGGCGCGAAGCGGTCGAGGCGCTGCTCATCCATCCCAAAGTGCGGGCCATTTCCTTCGTCGGCTCCACGCCGATCGCGCGCTACATCTACGAAACCGGCACCCGCCACGGCAAACGCGTCCAAGCCAATGGCGGCGCGAAGAATTTCGTCTTTGTGATGCCCGACGCGGATGTGGACCACAGCGTGCGCGGCATGATCGAAGCCGCTTTCGGGTGCGCTGGGGAACGCTGCATGGCCGGCTCCACGGCGGTCGTCATCGGCGACGCGGCGATGCGTTTCCTGCCGCCGCTGATCGACGCGACGCGGAAGATTCAGGTGGGAACGACCGATACCGACACGCAGCCGCAAATGGGCCCGGTGATCACCCGGCAGCACCGCGAACGGGTCGAGCAACTCATCGAATCGGCGGCCAGCGAAGGCGCCAGGATCGCCACCGATGGCCGCGGCGTCAAAGTCGCCGGAGCGCCCCATGGTTTCTTTCTAGGCGCGACGATCCTCGATGACGTGCAGCGCGAGATGACCGTGGCCCGAGAGGAAGTCTTCGGCCCGGTGCTCAACGTGATGCGCTTCGACGACCTGGAGGCCGCGATCGAGATCGCCAACCGCTCGGCCTACGGGAACGGCGCCTCCATTTTCACCCGGTCGGGCCGCGCCGCGCGGGAGTTCAAACACCGGATCAAAGCCGGCATGGTCGGCATCAATATCGGCGTCCCCGCGTCGATGGCGTGGTTCCCGTTCAACGGCTGGGACGACTCCTTTTTCGGCGATCTGCACATGCAGGGCCGCGAAGGTGTCCAGTTCTTTACCCAGCTCAAGGTTACCACCACGCGCTGGTTCAGCCACGGCGAGGGCAGCATCTGGGCGGACAAATGATCACGATCTGTTTTGGTATTTGTTCCGCCAGCTTCAACGCAGAGCAGCTAAGAACGCAGGGCAGCGAAGCCGAAACCAAACTCGTCGGGCAATTGAAACGCAGAGGACGCAGGGCACGCGGAGGGCCGCAGAGGAAGAGTAAAGCGGACGACTTTCTTCCGGATAGCAATGCAGAGGGTCGCCGAAAAGACTCCTCCGCGCCCCTCTCGATCCTCTCTGCGCCCTCTGCGTTAAGATTGGTGCCGGCTGGGCTTTCAAACCCATGAGTCTGCTGATCAAGAACGGCGAAATCGTCACCGCGAGCGAGCGTTGCATCGCGGACATTTGGTGCGAGGGCGAAACCGTCACGTGCATCGGGGAGAAACTCGAAGCGCCACCGGGAGCCGAGGTGATCGATGCGACGGGCAAGCTGGTCTTTCCGGGATTCATCGATCCGCACGTGCACATTTACCTGCCCTTCATGGGGACTTTTTCGAAAGACACCTACGGGAGCGGCAGCAAGGCGGCGTTGGTTGGCGGGACCACCACGCTCATCGAGATGTGCTGCCCGGCGCGATCAGAAGACGCGCTCCAAAGCTTCGAGCTGTGGATGTCGCAAGCGGTTGGCAAGTCCGCGTGCGATTTCACCTTTCACATGGGAGTGACGAAGTTCGACGCCGGTACCGAGGCGCAGCTCCGCGAGATCGTCCGGCGCGGAATCAGCTCGTTCAAGGTCTTCCTGGCTTACAAAGGCGCGTTCGGCATCGACGACACAGAGCTTTACCAGACGCTGAAGCTGGCGAAGCAACTCGGCGTGATCGTCACGGCCCACTGCGAGAACGAAACGCTGATCGCGGAGCGCCAGCGCGAGCTGCTGGCGGCGGGCGTGACCGGTCCCGAGGGGCATCACGAGAGCCGGCCGCCACTCGTCGAGGCCGAGGGCGTGCATCATCTGATGACCTTCGCGGAGATCACCGGCGCGGCGACCTACATCGTGCATCTGAGCTGCGAGGAAGCGTTGCGCGAGGCCCTCGCGGCGCGCGAGCGCGGCGTGCGGGTGTGGATCGAAACGCTGATCCAATATCTGCTGCTCGATAAGACCGACGCGGAGCGGCCGGAGTTTGAAGGCGCGAAGTTTGTCATGTCCCCGCCGCTGCGCGATGAGCGCAATCAGCCGGTGCTTTGGAACGCCCTGCGCAGCGGTTGCATCAACACGGTGGCCACCGACCACGCACCCTTCGATTTCCAAACGCAGAAGAAGCCGATGGGTCGCAATGATTTCACCCGGATCCCCAACGGCATTCCCTCGCTCGAAGATCGCATCAATTTGCTCTACACCTACGGCGTGAAGGCGGGGAAGATCGACCTGAATACGTTCGTCCAGATCGCGAGCACGCAGGCGGCGAAGCTCTTCGGTCTCTTCCCGCGCAAGGGGACCATCGCACCCGGCAGCGATGCCGACCTGGTCATCTATGACCCGGATTACCGCGGCACGATTTCCGCCGCGACCCAGACCATCAATGTGGATTATAGCGCCTTCGAAGGCTGGAAGATCGAAGGACGGCCAGCCATGGTGACGGTGCGCGGCGAGATCGCGGTGCGGGATGGAAAATTCGCCGGAACCATGGGACGCGGAGAATTCCTGCGCCGCGAGCCCGGGCATTTTTAGCCGCATGCCCGCCTCATCTTCCGCCGGGAATCAGGGCCTCGAAGGCAGCGCGCTTTACAACGAAGACCTCGCGCCGGTGCCGGCGGAGCGCCGCAAATGGCGGGTCGGCAGTTATGCGGCGCTCTGGATTTCGATGTCGGCGTGCATCCCGACCTACATGCTCGCTTCGTCGCTCATCGGCGGGGGCATGAATTGGTGGGAGTCCATCCTCACCATTTTCCTCGGCAACGTCATCGTGGTCATCCCGATGATCCTGAACGCCCACGCCGGGACCCGCTACGGCATCCCGTTCCCGGTGTTTTGCCGCGCGTCGTTCGGCACGCTCGGCGCGAATGTCCCGGCGCTGATGCGGGCCTTCGTCGCGTGCGGCTGGTTCGGCATCCAGACGTGGATTGGCGGCAACGCCATCTTCAAGATTCTCGCCGTCTTCATCCCCGCGCTCGGCGCCGGCAGCGTCGCCAACGCCTTCGGCATTTCCCTCCCTCAGTTCCTTTGCTTCCTCTTTTTTTGGGCGATCAACATGTGGGTCGTTTACAAGGGCATCGATTCGATCCGGCTCCTGCTCAACATCAAAGCGCCGCTGCTCATCGCGCTCGGGCTCGTGCTGCTCGGGTGGGCTTATCGGCAGGCGGGCGGGTTCGGACCGATCCTGGCCCAGCCGTCCGCGTTTGATCCCGGCCAGCCGAAGGCGGGACAGTTCTTCGCCTTTTTCTTTCCCGCTCTGACCGGGATGATCGGCTTCTGGGCGACGCTCTCGCTCAATATTCCCGACTTCTCGCGCTACGCCCGCACCCAACGCGACCAGATCGTCGGGCAGGCGCTCGGGTTGCCGCTGACCATGGGACTCTACGCCTTCATCGGCGTCGCCGTGACCTCGGCAACCACCATTATTTACGGGGAAACGATCTGGGACCCGGTGGACGTGCTCACCCGGTTCAAGAATCCGGTCGTGCTGGTGGTGGCGCTGCTCGCGCTCTGCATCGCCACTCTCGCCACCAATATCGCGGCCAATGTGGTCAGTCCCGCCAACGACTTCGCGCACCTCGCACCGCGCCGGATTTCCTTTCGTTTGGGAGGACTGATCACCGGCGTGATCGGCATCGTAATGATGCCCTGGAAGCTGGTCGCCGATCCGGGCGGCTACATCTTCACCTGGCTGATCGGCTATAGCGCCCTGCTCGGGCCGATCGCCGGGATCATGATCGCCGATTACTACGTGCTTCGCGGCACGAAGCTGAACGTCGATGCGCTCTATCGCGAGCACGGAGAGTATCGCTACAGCGGCGGATTCAGCATCGCCGCGCTGGCCGCGCTGGGCCTGGCCGTGTTGCCGAATCTGCCGGGGTTCCTCGTCACCGTGAAAGTGGTGCCCGCCGAGGCTGTCCCCGGATTCCTGGTCCAGAGCTACCACTACGCCTGGTTTATCGGGTTTGCCGTGGCGTTCATTGCCTACCTCGTTTTTCGCAGGCTGTCGCCAGCCCCTGCATCCCTCACCGTGGTCGCCGAGCCCTCATGAAAACACCGCTTCTCCCACCTTTCGATCACCCGCCGCACCCCTACACCGGGCCGAGTGCCGAGGAGGTTCTCGCGCTGCGCAAGGAATTCCTGAGCCCCGCCATCTTCGCCTACTACCAGCGGCCAATCATGATCGTCGAAGGCAGGGGGCAATATGTTTTCGACGAAAAAGGCCGGCGTTATCTGGATGCCTTCGCGGGTATCGTCACGGTGAGCGTCGGGCATTGCCACCCGAACGTGGTCGCCGCCACGAACCGGCAGAATGAGTTGATCCAACACACCACGACGATCTATCTCCACCCGAACATCGCCGAGTACGCGCGGGCGCTGGCGGCGAAGATGCCGGGCGAGCTGAAGGTCTGTTACTTTGTCAATTCGGGCTCGGAAGCGAACGATCTCGCGCTGCTCATGGCGCGCGCTTACACGGACAATTACGACGTGATCGCGCTGCGCAATGCCTATCACGGCGGGAACGCCACCGGCATGGCGCTGACCGCCCATTCGACGTGGAAGTTCAACGTCCCGCACAGCTTCGGCGTCCATCACGCGATCGCTCCCGATCCGTATCACGGACCGTACGGGGATACCGATCCCGCGGCGGGACGGAAATATGCGGACGACGTGAAGAGCGTGATCGACTACGCCACGCCGGGCCGGGTCGCGGCGTTCGTCGCGGAGTCGATCCAGGGGGTCGGCGGCGTGGTTGTTTTTCCGGACGGCTACCTGCGCGCGGTTTACGGGCACGTGCGTGCCGCGGGCGGCCTATGCGTGGCGGATGAAGTGCAGGCCGGGTTCGGCCGCACCGGGACGCACTATTGGGGCTTTGAGACGCAGGGTGTGGTCCCCGATATCGTGACGATGGCCAAGGGGATCGGGAACGGCGTGCCCCTGGCTGCGGTGGTGACCACGCCGCAAATCGCGCAGGCGCTCTCGACCCGGATTCATTTCAACACCTTCGGCGGCAATCCGGTGGTGTGCGCGCAAGGCAAGGCAGTGCTCGAAGTGATCGAGCGCGAGGGGTTGCAGGCGAACTCACTCAAGGTTGGCAACCATTTGCTGGACGGCTTGCGGGCGCTCGCGGGCAGGCACGCGATCATCGGCGATGTGCGCGGCAAGGGCCTGATGATTGGCGTCGAACTGGTGAAGGATCGCGCCACGAAAGCGCCGGCGAAGGAGGAAACGCTGCAGGTTTTCGAGACTGCCAAGGATCTCGGTCTGCTCATCGGCAAAGGCGGCTTCCATGGCAATGTCCTGCGCATCAAACCGCCCATGTGCCTGACCATCGCCGATGCGGATTTCGTGCTCGAGGTGCTCGACGTCTGTTTTTCCAAGCTATGAACCGGGCTCGCGAGACGACGCGCCGAGCCATTGGGAAGTGGGGCAGGCGTCCCGCCTGCCGTGAGTCGGGCAGCCGTCCCGGCTGCCCAGTCTGGTGCGGGCGGGACGCCCGCATGACTAATGGCAGGCGGGACGCCTGCCCCACTCCCCAATGAAGCTGGCGGCGCATCGCTACGGCAAGTCCCGCGTCCGCGTGCTCAAAGTGCGGCGCGATGGCGAGATGCACACCATCAAGGAACTCGCGGTGGATGTGGCGTTCAGCGGCGACTTCGAGCGTTCCTATATCGAGGGCGACAACCGCCAGGTGGTCCCCACCGACACGATCAAGAACACCGTCCACGTGCTGGCGAAAGAACAACTCGGGCCCGCGACGGAACCTTTCGCGGTCGCCCTGGCCCAGCACTTCATCGCGCGATATCCGCAGGTGCATCAGGCCGAGGTGGAAGCGCGGGAGCGGGTGTGGGAACGCCTGACCTTTCGCGGAGCCGCACACGCCCACAGCTTTACCACCAGTCCGCTCGGTGGCCGGCCATTTGCCCGCGTCATCGCGACCGCCGGGACGCACCGCCTCGAGTCCGGCTTTGAAGATTTGCTGATCCTCAAGTCCACCCAGTCCGGGTTCGAGGGCTTTCCGCAATGCGAGTTCACGACGCTGCCGGAAACCAGCGACCGGATCTTTGCCACCGCGCTGACCGCCACGTGGACCTGGAACTGCGAACCGGCCGATTATCACCTCGCGAACGCCATGATCCGCGACGCGCTGCTCGAACCCTTCGCTCTTCACTACAGTCCCAGCGTGCAGGCGACCCTTTTTCAGATGGGCGAAGCGGCGCTCAAGGCCTGTCCCGAAATCTCGCAGATCCATCTCGCGGCGCCAAACCAGCATTGCCTGCGGGCCGATCTCTCCCCCTTCGGAATCGAGAACGCCAACGACCTCTTCGTTCCGACGGATGAGCCGCACGGGCAAATCGAAGCCATCATCGCGCGGGATGAGTGAGGACGTGCTGCAGGCCCTGCTGTCCGCGCGCGAGCAGCGTCTGCCGTGTGCGTTGGTCACCGTGGCCTCGACCATCGGATCGGTCCCGCGCGAGGCCGGGGCGAAGATGCTCGTGCTCGGTGACGGCCGGGTGATGGGCACGATCGGGGGAGGAATGTTTGAGGCGCTGGTCATCGAGGAGAGCCGGACGCTGTTCCGCGCGCGGCTGCCGGCGTTGAAGACCTACGTCTTGCACGAGGGCGCCGCCGATTCTTTCGGCGCCATCTGCGGCGGAGAAGTCACAATCCTCATCGAGCCGCAGATCGCCGGCGAAGCCGTGTTCCTGATCGGCGCGGGACATTGCGCGCGAGCGATCGCCGAACTCGCGCAAGTCTGCGGTTTGCATGTGACGGCGGTCGATGATCGTGCCGATTTGTGCGCCGACTTTCCCGCGCCGCAGCGGGTCAGCGCGGGGACGCCGGCGGAGTTCATCGGAGGGCGCACGTGGCAGCGGGACGAGGCGCTCGTCCTGGTCAGCCGAAATTTTGAAATCGATCGCGACGCGCTGCAGGCGGCGGTGCAACAAGGCGGCATGGGCTATCTCGGCATGATCGGCAGCCGGAAAAAAGTGCGGCAGGTGCGCGAGGAGTTGGTCGCCCGGGGAATCAGCGCGGAGCAGTTGGCGCAGGTCTATGCGCCGATCGGGCTCGACATCGGCGCGGATTCGCCCGCGGAGATCGCGGTGAGCGTCGTCGCGGAAATTCTCCAGGTGCTTCGCGGGCGGGCCGGCGGGCACAAGGCCCTGGGGTAGGACGGGGCATCCTCCTTCTCGTCCTCGTCCTCGTCCTCGTCCTCGTTCTTATGCTCTGCTCGGCGGGAGGAGGACAGACGAGGACGAGGACGAAAATCCAGTGCGGGTGCAACTGCGCCAAGCTGGACGCGTGCCCTACCGTGCCGCCGACCGCCCGGGTCCGTTGGCGATGGAGCCGAGACCGGCTTGCGCCTCGCGTTTGCCTTTTTCGTCCTCCTTATCCACGGCGGGGAGCGCGAGCACGATCTGCCACTCTTTCGCGGCGAGATCCTTGCGGCCCATGGCCTGATAGACACGGGCCAATTCACCGTGGTGGAGGATCCGTTGCGGGGCGATTTCGGTCGCCTTTTTCAAGCACTTGGCCGCGTCTTCATTGCTCGCCGCGGGCAGACCGCCATAGACCAGCCGCGCCATCCCCTTGAGCATCGTGCCGACATTCGCCACGCCGAAATGCCAGCGGCCGAGCACATGCCACGCGTAATCATCGTTTGGATCCAGCTCGATCGATTTAAGCGTCTCCTCCTTGATGATCCGGGAATACTCCAGTTTCAGCTTGTTGCCGACAAAATCGGTCAGCCGGCCATAGGAGATCGCGAGGCTGAGCCGGCCTTTGGAATTGTTTGGGTCCACTTCCACGGCGCGCTTGCTGTACTCGAGCGCCTTGGTGGCCACGGATTGCGCGGCGGGCTCGGGTTTGGTTTCGCCGACCAGATCGGAATACTGCTTCGCGATGCGCAGGAGAACACCGACGTTCTGCGGCTCGAGCACTTCGGCCTGGCGGAAACAAACCAGGGCCGCGCGCGTATGCCCTTTGCGTTCCTCTCCATCGCCTTGCTTCAAGAGCGCCGCGACCTGCGTTTCCTGCGCGAGCGCGCGGAAACCGATCAGGGTGGCGATGAGCAGGAGGAGTCTCACGGGAACATTCCGTAGCAGCTTTTGTGACGCGCGCGGCAGCAAACCGCGAGATTTTTTCGCTGCGCACGAGAAATTTCCGCCGCGGGCATTCGATCCCTCTGCACTGCTATCTGAGGGATCGCCGGTTGCCGGCCATGGAAATCCGGCGAAAATACCGTGCCCGGTGCTTTTCCTCTGCGGCCCTTTGCGTCCTCCGCGTCCTCTGCGTTTTCAATTGCGCGACGAGTTTGGTTGCGGCTTTGCCGCGCTGCGCCCTTGGCGTTGCCGTGCCTGGCCTCCCGTTACGCGGGAAGCGGCGTGCCGGTGTCGCGGCCGGGAAAGCGCAAGGCCGGGATCCACTGGAGCAGCGAGCAGAGCGCCACGTAGCTAAAGCCCACTTCGAACAAGGCCAGAAACGCCGCATTCAGCCATTGCTCGTTGAGCAGGGCGAACCGGAGCAGGTAAAGAAAATACCCGGCAAAGAGCAGTTCCACGAACGGCAGGAAGCTCTTGAGCGGAATGTAGCGGGCGGTCTTCCAAGCCTGCGTCTTGCTTTGAATCCCGTACTTCGGCGTCCGCGTGAATTCGGATTGGTGCCCGAGCATTGCCTCGATGACCGCGCGGGCATTGTTGATCGCCAGGCCGACCCCGAGGGCCAGCACCATGGGCATGAGCAGCAACTCCTTGAGCCATCCTTTCGGATAGAGCGCCCGCTGCGCGCAAATATAGAAGACCGTCGCCGGGAACGACGCGGAAAGGTAAATGGGGATATCAACCAGAAACATCCGCCACGGGCTGTAATTTCCGCCACCCGCGGAGGGGTGCATCAGCGCGCAAAGCAGGAAGAGCAGCAGATACGCGTAATTCGAAGTCAGGTGCGCGGTGGCTTCCAGCTTGATGAGCAGTGAAAGATCGCTTTTCCAGACCGACGGCAGCAGCTTCTTGCAGGTCTGGATCGAGCCTTTGGTCCAGCGATGCTGCTGCGATTTGAAACCGTTCATATCCACGGGCAGTTCCGCCGGCGTGACCAGATCGGCGAGAAAGACGAAGCGCCAGCCCTTGAGCTGCGCGCGATAGCTGAGGTCGAGATCCTCCGTCAAGGTATCGTGCTGCCAGCCGCCTGAATCTTCAATGCACGAGCGGCGCCAGAGCCCGGCCGTGCCATTGAAATTGAAAAACCGCCCGCTCCGGCTGCGCGCGGTCTGCTCGAGCAGAAGATGCCCGTCCAGGAACATCGCCTGCACCCGGGTGAGCAGCGAATAGGTTCGGTTCAAATGCCCCCACCGGGTCTGGATCATGCCAATCCGGTGGTCGGTGAAGTAGTGCACCGTCTCCAGAAGCATGTGCGGCGCCGGCACGAAATCCGCGTCGAGAATCAGGAGAAACTCCCCGGTGCAGGTCTTCATCCCATTCGACAAGGCGCCCGCCTTGAACCCCGTCCGATCCGACCGGTGAATCAGCTCGATGTCCAGCCCCTGGGCCTTGAGCTCGGCCACCTGCGCCGCAGCGATCTCCGTCGTCTCATCGGTCGAGTCATCGAGCACCTGCACCTGAAGCCGGTCCCGTGGGTAATCCAGCGCCGCAACCGACTTGAGCAGGCGTTCGACGACGTAGAGCTCGTTGAAAATCGGCAATTGCACCGTGATCCTGGGCAGTTCTTCGAATGTTGCCAACGGCCGCGGAACCTTCTTCCGGTTCTTCAAAAAGAGATAAACGATGACGTAGCGATGCAGGCCGTAGAGGGAGAGCCCAAACAGAACAACGAAATAGCAAATTGACCAAATTGTGTTTCCCAAGCTTCCTTGCATAGATAGTTTTGGCCGTTTCCGGCGCAACAAGCGCGGAATCATGGCGGCTCGACTGCTTTGGTCAAGAGGAATTCTCGGCGCGGAAGCCCCGCTGTAAAACGGTCCCGTGAGATCCTGGAGTCAGTGAAAAGACCGCGTTTTTTGCTGCAATGCGGGCGGGTTTCAGAAAGATTCCGCGGTCATGCAGACCACGGCACCCTGGTGCGTTCTCTCACTCCTCGTCCTCCTCCCTGTTTCCGCTCTGGCCCAGAAAAAGGCGCCGAAGCAAAGCGAGGATATGGAGCACATCCGCGAGGAACTCGGGGTCAACGAGTTCACCGCGCCTTCCATCGATCTGGTCTTCGAGGAACTCGGTGAGCTCGGACCGATCCCCTTTGACAAAGTCTGGCGCGATCTGCCCGATTCGCCGCCCCAAAACCGCGCCCTGCTCGCCCTGGCCGCCGGCGGGGTCATTGCCGACGGCTTCCTCGCGGTGACCGCGCAGAAACAATCGCGCATCGAACCCGTGGGACGGGTCCTGCTCAAGCTGGCCAAGGGTCTTGGAGTCGGCGATCACGTGACCAAGCACAGCCGGAGCATCATGGAGAAGGCCGCCAAGCAGCAGTGGGATGGCGTGAAAAAGGAACTGGTCCGCGCCCAAGCCGATGTCGAAGCCGCGCTGCTCGGGCTCAAGGACGAGGAGATCGCCCATCTGGTGGCTCTGGGCGGCTGGTTGCGCGGGCTGGAAATGACCTCCAGCGTGGTCATCGAGGATTATTCGCCCGAGCGAGCCCGCCGGCTGATTCAGCCGGAGCTGATGGATTACTTCATCGATCGGGTGGAGACGCTGAACCCGATCTTTAAGAAGACCAAGGTCGGCCAGGCCCTCGAGAAGAACTTGAAGGAAGCAAAGGCGATCACCACCAAGCCGGTCGATGCGCCCATCGAGCTCGAAGAGGTGAAGCGGATTCGCGAACTCGCGCGCGAGATCAACAAGCTCGCCGCCGGCGGAGAGGAATGAGCCGCCGGGCTTTCGCCCGCCTGGGTGCCGGCCACCCACAGCCTGTCGGACTTTGCGCGTGCCGCCGCAGCGAGGCCCAAGAGGCATCCACTTCTACAGAAGACCACCCACAGCCTGTCGGACTTTGCGCGTGCCGCCGCGGAGCGGCGCCAACCTGAGTAGCTCTCTCGCCCACCGTCGAGCACCGCGAGGCCACGAACTTGCGTCGGCTGCGACGCGTTCGAGATGGAAGTTCCAGCGGGGTTTACCATCATAGCATCCAATGAGATTCCTCCCCGCCCTCCTCCTCATCTGCACTCTACCGCTTGCTGCGCGCGCTGGCTTGAAGGCCGGCTTTGCCGAGCGCGACATCACTCCCGCGATCGGCATGGAAGTGCCCGGCGGTTACGGCAAGTCGTTTTCGAAGCGCATCCACGATCCCTGCAAGGCGCGCGCCGCGGTCTTCGATGACGGCGAGCAGCGCGTGGCGCTGGTGGGACTCGACGCCCTGATCGTCCCTCGTTCGGTCGTGTTGGAAGCGCGGCGGACGATCCAGGAACGCTGCGGCATCCCGCCGGAGAACGTGATGATTGGCGCGTCGCACTCGCATTCCTCCGGCCCGATTGGGATGGTGCAGCCGGGCGAATTCGATCACGCGTCGGATCTCGCGAAGGATCTGGCTTACAATAAATCATCGTGCGCCGATGCGGGGTATCTCACCATCGTGCGCGAGGCGATTGTCGAGGCCGTGGTGGTGGCGAATGAAGCGCGCAGCGAGGCGACCGCGGGATTTGGCACCGGCCTCGAAGATCAGGTCGCTTTCAATCGCCGCCTCCGGATGAAGAACGGCCTCAGCTTTTCGCACCCCGGCAAGGGCAACCCGGACAATGCGGAGTTCGCAGGTCCCACGGATCCGCAGGTAGGCGTAATCGGCGTCTGGAATCCCGAGGGCAAGCTGCTCGGCTGCGTGGTGAACTTCGCCTGCCACGCCACCACCAGCGGGCCGTGGATCTCGGCGAACTGGATCTTTTACCTCGAGCGCGCGATCCAGGGATTCTTCGGCCCCGAGGCGAAGGTGGTCTTCCTCCAGGGCGCGTGCGGCGACGTGACGCAGGTGAACAATCTCGATCCGCACGCCAACCCCGAGAGCGACGCGTGGGCGCAATTCGTCGGCGGGCGCGTCGGCGCGGAGGCGGTGAAGGTGTTGCTGGGGATGTCGCAAACGCGGGTTGCCGAGGTGCCGATCGCGGCGCAGCAAAAGACCTGGAGCATCCCGCGCCGCGGGCCGGCGCCCGAGCGGGTTACAGCCGCGGTCGAACTGGCTGCTCAGGACCCGAAAACCGCGGGCCCGGATTGGGTCTGGGCGAAGGAAACGGTGTTGCTCGATGCGCTCATCGCCCGCGAACCGAGCGTGGAAGTGGAAGTGCAGGCCATCCAGATCGGCCCGGCCATCTGCATCTCGAATCCGGCCGAGTATTTCTGTGCCTATGGACTGCAGCTCAAGGCGCAGAGCGGCTTTCCGATCACCTTCCCGGTGGAACTCGCCAACGG
This sequence comes from Chthoniobacter sp., assembly GCA_034667665.1. Lineage (GTDB taxonomy): Bacteria > Verrucomicrobiota > Verrucomicrobiia > Chthoniobacterales > Chthoniobacteraceae > Chthoniobacter. Next base: position 111,964 of record JAXDQW010000085.1, on the reverse strand, counting down.
CTGCGTCGGCTATGTGCCCACCGAAGAAGCCTTCGGGCCGCACGGCGGCGGCTACGAAACGCGGCTCACCAGCTACAGCAATCTCGAGATCACCGCGGGAACGCAGTTCCTCAACGCCGGGCTCGAGCTCGCCCGCCGATTGAAGCCGATGCCGCTGCCGGAGCGGCCCATGGCGCCGCCGTTCAAGCAGGGGTGGTTGTACGGAAACCAGCCTCCGCAACTGCGGTGAAGCAGCGTCTCCTGCTGCCGGTATTGTTTCTGGCGGGCTGGACGCGGGCGGCTGAGCCGGATGCGAGTCCGCTCCCCCCCGAGCAAGCTCTGAAAACCATTGCGGTCGCGGAAGGCCTGCGCGTCGAGCTGGTCGCCGCCGAGCCGCTGGTGGCCTCGCCGTGTGCCATGGCCTTTGATGAGCGCGGCCGGCTTTTCGTGGCGGAGAATCGCGGCTATCCGAATACGAGCAATCCACCGCAAGGCATCATCGCCCTGCTGGAAGACACGAACAGCGACGGCCGCATGGACCGGCGCACAGTTTTCGCCGATGGGCTCACCTTCCCAAACGGCGTGCTCCCGTGGAAAGGCGGCGTCTTCGTCACCTGCGCGCCGGACTTGCTTTACCTCAAGGACACCGACGGTGATGGCCACGCGGACGAACGGAGCGTGGTGCTCACCGGCTTTGCCACCAAGGGCAGCACGCAACTCCGGGTCAATGCGCCCACGCTCGGGCCCGACGGCTGGATCTATCTCGCGGCGGGCCTCGCCGGCGGCGAGATCACCTGCCCCGCGCATCCCGAACGACCTGCGCTGAAGATGACCGCGGACTTGCGGTTTCACCCCGAGACGCTCGAAGCGGAGAACGTGGACGGCCGATCCCAATACGGGATGTCGTTCGACGACTTTGGCCGGCGTTTCATCTGCATGAACCGGCTGCCCGTGCAGCACGTGGTGATGCAATCGCGCTGGCTGCGCCGCAATCCCCGATTCGCTTTCAGCGACACGGTCCAGGATTGCAACGAGCGCAGCGTCAAGACCGGCCTGCGCGGCGGCGGGGACGGTGTGCGCCTCTTTCCGATCAGCTCGAATATCACCACCGCCGACTCGCACGCCGGTTCCTTCAGTGCGGCGTGCGGCATCCACATCTGGCGCGGCGGGTCGCTGCCGCCATCGTATCACGGCTGCGCCTTTAGCTGCGACCCCACCGCGAACCTTGTCCACGTGGACCACCTGGCACCGCGCGGCGCGACCTTCACCGCGGAACCGATGTTCAACGATCACGAGTTTCTCGCCTCGCGGGACGACTGGTTCCGCCCCGTCTTCCTCGCCACCGGGCCCGACGGTGCGCTCTACATTTGCGACATGTATCGCAAGGTGATCGAGCACCCGGATTACCTGCCGGAGGAAGTGCGGAAGCGGACGAACTTCGAAAGCGGAAAGGAGATGGGCCGCATATGGCGGGTGGTCGCCACGGACACGCACACCCGGACGCTGTCGTTTCCGTGGCTGCTGGGCGATGCCGAAGCCGACGTCGAAACGCTCGCCAAACTCGTGGATACCGACGTCGCTTGGGATCGCGAACTCGTCTCGCAACGAATGATCGAGCGGAAATGGACGGCGGGCGAGTTGGCGAAACTGAGTCAAGTCATCGTGGAAATGCACGAGTCGGCGGCCCGCGCCGCGGTCCTGCGGCTCTTGGCACTGCATGATGCGCTGGACGCGAAGACGCTGCAGACCGCAGGCGAAGACGAATCCCCGGAGATACGAGAAGCGGCCCTCGCTTTGTGGCTGGCGGCTCCGGCCACCAGCACCGCACGCCGCTGGCAACCCGAGGCTTCGAAGCTGGCCGAGGAAGCGGACGCGCGGGTCCGCTTCACCGGCGCGCTGGCTTTGGGTGAGTTGAGTTCGGACGCGGCTTGCAAGGCGCTGGCCTCCATTGCCGCCAAGGACGCTGAGGATCGCTGGACCCGGTCGGCGGTGCTCAGCGGCATCGGCGCCCGCGCGGCGCAGTTCCGGGCCGCGTTTCTCAGTCAGATGAGCGCAGTTTCCGCCGGCACCTTGAATCTGCTCACGGAAATCGGCCGGCTCACCAACGACGGCCGGGCGCCTCTCCTCCAGCAATCACCCGCTCTTCTCGACGGGTCGGTCAGGCCCAGCGATGCCTTCGACGTGACCGCCGCACTCCTCGTCGGTCTCGCGGAAGCCTCGAAACAGCGAATCGAGTTGACGCCGGAGACGCAGGCCTTCGCTTCGTTCCTCGCCACGGCCAGTCAAATCGCCCTCGATCCGGCGGTTGCGCCGGCGCGACGTGGGCTCGCCGTCCGCTTTCTCGGCCATGGCGCCTGGAGCGTCGCGAAAGAGCCGCTGCTGGCGCTCGCCGCAGATGCCCAGGCGGGCGACTTGCGAGCTGCCGCGATCCGCGGCCTCGCTGGCTTTGACGAGCCCGAAGTGACCCAGACCATCCTGACCACCGGCCGGTGGACCGGCTCCACCCCCGAGTTGCGCGAGACGATCCTCGCCTCCTTGCTCGCTCGCCCCGCCCATCTCCCGAGCGTGCTCAACGCCGTGGAAAGCGGCGCCTTGCCAGCGAGCGCGCTGAGTCCGCCGCGGCGGCAGCTTTTCCTCAAACACAAAGACGCCGCGATTCGCGAGCGCGCGGCGAAGCTCTTCGGACCAGCCGCGGGCGACCGGCAGAAAGCCTTCGAGGACGCAAAGACCGCCCTCGCCCTCGCGCCCCACGCCGATCATGGGCGCGAGGTTTTCAAAACGCTCTGCGCCACCTGCCACCGCCTCGATCGCGAGGGCTACGCGCTCGGGCCCGACCTGCTCGACATGCGCAATCAGCCAAAGGAAACCATTCTTTTTCACATCGTGGTGCCCGACGCGGAGGTGGCGCCGGCCTTCGCTCCGTATGTCATCGAGACGAAGGACGGGCGCACTTTGAGCGGCCTTCTCGCCAGCGAAACGCCCGCCAGTCTCACGCTGCGGATGCCGCTGGCCCAGGAGGAGACGATCCTGCGCACCAACGTGGCGAAGCTCGAAGCCGCGCCCGGTTCGCTCATGCCGCCGGGCCTCGAGGCCGCGATGAGCCGGCAGGACCTCGCCGATCTGCTCGCTTTTCTCAAAGGCGAAAAGTAATGCCTTTCGACGACCTTCGTCCAAGGCCACCAATCCACCCCATCATGAGCAAGAAATACAATGTCGCCGTCATCGGTTACGGCTGGGCCGCCACGGCCCACATCGCGGCGATCAATGCCACCAGCCAGGCCCAGGTCACCGGCGTCTGGTCATCGCGCCCGCTCGATTCCGGCGAGCTGAGCCAGCGCCACGACTCCGCGATCAAGGCGCACACGGATCTCGCGGCGATGCTCTCGAAACCCGACATCCACGTCGTCGATATCACCGGCTATCCGGACCAGCATGCGGAGCAGTTCCGGAGCGCGGCCCGCCACGGGAAGCACATCATCGTCGAGAAGCCGCTCGCCGTGGAATGGAGCGAGATCCTGGCCATGAAGAAAGCCGTCGAGGAAACCGGCGTGAAGACGTGCGTCTGCTTCGAGTGCCGCTACTCCTCGCAGTTTCTCGCCACGAAGGCCGTCCTCGACGAAGGTCTTGTCGGCCAGTTGCACTATGGCGAAGTGGATTACTACCACGGGATCGGGCCCTGGTACGGCCAGTATCGCTGGAACACGAAGAAGAAGCTCGGCGGCAGCGCGCTCCTCACCGCCGGCTGTCACGCGCTCGACGCGCTGCTGCTCTGCATGGGCGCCGAGGTCGAGGAAGTCACCAGCTACGCCACCCAAAGCGCCAATGCCGTGTTCGCCGCCTACGAATATCCGACGAGCTCGACGACGATCATCAAGTTTCGCAACGGCAGCATCGGCAAATCCGCCGCGGTCGTCGATTGCCTCCAGCCGTATTACTTCCACACCCATCTCGTCGGGAGCGAAGGCAGCATCCTCGACAACAAGTTCCACTCCCAAAAACTGGGCGGACTAAACCGACACGCCTGGAGCCAGCTTTCGATGAAGATGCTCGATAGTGGCGACGTGGGTGATCATCCGTACCAGACGCAGTTCCAGGCCTTCTTCGATGCGCTCGATGCCGGGCAGGACATGCCGCTGACCAGCTTCGCCGACGCTTTCGCTTCCCATCGCGTCATCGCCGCGGCGGACCAATCGGCGGCCACGGGACGACCGGTGAAGATCTCGGAAATCGCGGCGGAGTAACGCCGCGGCGCGCTGAAGCCGCGGCCAAATCGACATGCCTCGTGCCCTCGCGATTGCCGCGCATCCGGACGACATCGAGTTCGTCATGGCCGGAACGCTGTTGCGGCTGCGCGAGGCCGGCTGGGAAATTCACTGCCTGAATCTATCCACCGGCAATCTCGGCAGCATGACCCTGTCAGCGGCGCAAACCGCCCGCGTGCGGAGGCGCGAAGCGCAAGCCGCCGCGAAAGTGCTGGGCGCGACCTGGCATCCGCCGTTCTGCCATGATCTGGAAATCTTCCATGACGACCGCACTCTGCGCCGGCTTTGTGCGATCATCCGCGAGGTCGAGCCAAGGGTGATCCTTACCCATTCGCCGGAGGACTACATGGAAGACCACATGAATACTTCCCGGCTCGCGGTCACCGCGACGTTTGCGCGCGGGATGCCGAACTATCGCACCACGCCGCCCCGCAAACCCGTGCCCGCGCCGGTGACGATCTATCATGCCAGTCCGCACGGCCTGTGCGACGGGCTGAGGCGCCGCGTGCTGCCCGATGCCTTCGTGGATACGGAGGCGGTCCACGCGCGGAAACGGGACGCGCTCGCCTGTCACGCAAGCCAGAAAGAATGGCTCGATGCCACCCAGGGCATGGACAGTTACTTGCGCACGATGGACGAGTTCAGCCGAGAGATCGGGAAGCTCTCCCGCAAGTTTCGACACGCGGAAGGCTGGCGCCGGCACTCCCACCTGGGCTTCTGTTCCGAAGAGGCAGATCCGCTGCGCGACGCCCTCGGCAGGAGATACGTAATCAACTCTGGCCGGGCTATCGGAAAGAGACGCCGAGCCAGTGCAGTAGAACCGACTCGACGCGCTGCAACTGTTCGGGCGTAAGGACGCCGAGACGGCGCAGAAAGTATCGTGGCGGCAGCGCCTGAATACCCTGAGCGAGAAATGCGCCCTCGCTGACGAACCTAGTCGGAATGGAAACCTCGACCTGCGAACCGCGGGTGGCGGTCGTGTGTGGAATGACCCCGATGAGAGCGCGGTCGGCGTCCGCATACGAAATACTGATGACTAACTCCGGGCGAACCTTTTGAGTAATGGCGAAGTCTACCTGCCAGACCTCGCCACGCTCAGGCATCCTGAGCGTCCTCCTCTTCGTCGAGCGCGCTAAACGAAGCGGCGCCGAGTGCGGCGAAGTCGTCGTCCGTGAGATCTTCTGACATCGGGACGCGCTCGACGATGGCGTGCCGCAACTCCCTGCGCTCGACCTCTGAGAGGTGCTCGAACTCGTCAAGAATGCGGGCGACCGCTTGCGTCATGGATGCAGCATACAAGACCATTCGTTATGGGCAAGCTGTGGCAGGGACGCCAACGACCTTGCCGATGCGCAAAGGACTGGCGATTCCGGGTCATAGGGAACGAATTCATGCACGAGAAAGCTGATCGTCGCGAAGGTCGCCGGCCTGGTTGGCCTGCCAGTAGTGGCCGCTGGCGACCTCGAGGCACGTGAGCCAACCTTTGCCATAAACCCAAGTGTCGATGCAGACCGCGTGTCCAACGTCGAAGGGTTTGCCGGAATGCTGTGCGGTGTGGCCACAGACCATCGTCTTGCCGGAGCAATGCGGCGGCTGTCGGCGGCCAAGGAATTTGTCCCAGCACAAGATGTCTTCCGTTTGCTCGGGCAGAGGGAGATCCCGACCTACATTTCCATGAACAAAGAAATGCGTGTCCGTCTCGTACCACAACAGCGTGGTCTCGATGAACTGCCAGTGCCGGTCCGGTATCTGATCCAGGCTCTCCGCCTGATACGAAGCCATCGTCTCCCGGCCACCTACCTCAAGCCACGACTCGAAGTAGTCGTCGTGTGCGGTTCTACCGGACAGCAGCATGACTTCATGGTTGCCGCGCAGCGCGATCAGCTTGGTGCGCGTCTTCAACTCGATGAGATAGTCGATCGCGCCTTTTGAATCCGGACCGCGATTAACATAATCGCCGAGTGCGATGACCACGTCGTCACGGCCGAAGACAAGGCTCTGGTCCAGCGTCTGCAGCGCCGTGAGGCAGCCGTGAATGTCGCCAATAGCCAGGATGCGGCCCATCAGTGTTTCACTCTTCCGTCCTTCGCGCGGGACGCGGATCGGCCCGGCGTCTGCAACGAGCGTACCCAGCGGCACTCTTCGAACTTTGGTCATTTGGTTTCATTCTGCGTCTGCACCGCTCCCGACGCCAGTTTGGGCTCATGCTGAGCGCCCCGTCGGCAAAGAGTGAACCAACTGACCAAATTCTACCCAAATGACCAAATGCCGTCTCTGCCCGAGGACTGTTGCGCCATCATGTCGCGCCTCGACGTGCCAGGTGTGACATCGTCGGTCGCATGTCGCACCATTGCAAAGCGATGCGACATTGGTAACATGCTGACGATAAGAAGCTTGTAGAATAAGCCGCGCGTGGGCTCGCTCCCTGCTGGAGGCTGTTCCCCACACATTTCCGCGTCTGCCCCCAAGACGCACCATCAAAAGGATCTACACCCCAATGGCAAAAATTCTCGGCATCGATCTCGGCACGACCAACTCCTGCATGTCTATCATGGAGGGCGGCGAACCGACGGTCCTCGAAAACTCGGAAGGCGCGCGCACCACGCCTTCAGTCGTCGCTTTCACCAAGTCCGGCGAGCGCCTGGTCGGCCAAGCCGCCAAACGTCAGGCGGTCACCAATGCGCAAAACACAGTCTTTTCCGTCAAACGCTTCATGGGTCGCAAGTTCGATGAAGTTCGCGAAGAGGAACACCGCGTGCCCTACAAGGTCGTCAAGGCGGCCAACGGCGACGCGCACATCCAGGTGGAGGTCGGTGGCGAGAAGAAGACGTTTTCGCCCCCGGAAATCAGCGCGATGATTCTGGCCAAGCTGAAGGCGGATGCGGAGGCGAAGCTCGGCGAGAAAATCACTCAGGCGGTGATCACGGTGCCGGCCTACTTCAATGATTCCCAACGCACCGCGACCAAGGACGCGGGCAAGATCGCCGGCCTCGAAGTGCTGCGCATCATTAACGAACCGACCGCTGCGTCGCTGGCTTACGGCCTCGACAAGAAGAAGGATGAAAAGATCGCCGTCTATGATCTCGGCGGCGGCACCTTCGATATTTCCGTGCTCGAAATCGGCGACGGCGTCTTCGAAGTGAAGGCGACCAATGGCGACACCCATCTCGGCGGCGATGATTGGGACAACGCCATCATGGACTGGATCTTCAATGAGTTCCGGACCGACACCGGGATTGATCTGACGAAGCAGCCGGATGCAGTGCAGCGCATCAAGGAAGAGGCCGAGAAGGCCAAGATCGCGCTGTCTTCGTCGCAAAACTACGACATCAACCTGGCTTACATCACCGCCGACCAGAGCGGCCCGAAACACATCCAGAAAACGCTCACCCGAGCCAAGCTCGAGCAGCTCACCGATCCGCTTTTTGAAAGAACGCTCAAGCCGGTCCGCGCCTGCCTCAAGGACGCGGGCCTGTCGGAGAAGGAAATCCATGAACTGGTGCTCGTCGGTGGCATGACCCGCATGCCGAGGATTATCGAGACCGCGCGCAGCCTCATCGGCAAGGAGCCGCACAAGGGTGTGAACCCGGACGAGGTGGTGGCCATCGGCGCCGCTATTCAGGGCGGGGTGCTGCGGGGCGACGTCAAGGATGTGCTGCTGCTCGATGTCACTCCGCTCACGCTGGCCATCGAGACGGCCGGCGGCGTGGCGACGGCGATGATCCCGCGCAACACCACCATCCCGACGCGCAAGGAGAACATCTTTTCGACCTACAGCGACAACCAGCCCGGCGTCGAAATCAAGGTCCTCCAGGGCGAGCGTCCGCTGAGCCGCGATAACAAGAATCTCGGCACCTTCCACCTCGACGGCATTCCGCCGGCGCCGCGTGGCGTCCCGCAGGTCCAGGTGACTTTCGACATCGATGCCAATGGCATTCTGCACGTCAGCGCCAAGGATCTGGGCACGGGCAAGGAGCAAAAGATTTCCATCACGGGCAGCTCCGGCCTGAGCAAGGAGGAAGTCGAGCGCATGCAGCGCGAGGCCGAGACGCACGCCGACGAGGACAAGAAAGCGAAGGAAGCCATCGAAGTCCGCAATAACGCCGACAACCTCGCCTACCAGTGCGAGAAGCAGCTCAAGGAGCTCGGCGACAAGATTCCCGAGGACAAGAAGAAGGAGATCGAAACCAAGATCAGCGCGGTGCGTGAAGCGCTCAAGGGGAGCGACAGCGACGCGATCAAGACGGCTTACGACGATCTCCAGAACAAGTTCCAGGGCATCAGCGAGGAACTCTACAAGCAGGCCGCCGCTTCCGCGGGCGGCGCGGGCCCCGGCCCCCAGGGAGCAGAGCCTCAAGGCGAACGGCAGACCGGCGGCCCGGCCAAGAACCAGGGAGACGTCGTGGACGCGGAGTTCGAGGTCGTGGACGAGGAAAAGAAGAAGTAACCCCGCCTCCGCGCCCGGCCAGGAATCCTCAAGCCCGCAAATCTTTACCGAAATCGCCTCAGTTAGCGTTGGGGTCAGCTAACGCCGACCAGCAACCAACCGAGGCGGATCGTAAACACCAAACCAGCAAACCACAGAAAAACCAAAAACATGGCAGTCAACGTTCGACCCCTCGCAGATCGGGTTCTTGTGAAACCGCTCGAGGCAAATGAAACCAAAAAGGGCGGCATCATCATCCCCGACGCCCACAAAGAGAAACCGCAGGAAGGCGAAGTCGTCGCCCTTGGCACCGGCAAGCGTGATGAAGACGGCAAGCTCATCGCGTTCACCGTGAAAAAGGGAGACAAAGTGCTGATCTCCAAATACGGCGGCACCGAAATCAAGATCGATGGGGATACCTACCTCATCATGCGCGAAGACGACATTCTCGGCATCCTCGGCTAAAAAACCCAAAAGACTAAAGCTCTAAAGATCAAAGCTCAGAGTATCTGAGGTAGTTTTTGGTCTTTGGCCTTTAGTGTTTCCCACACAATCACAGCCAACAATCCACTCAAATCTAACAAAACACCATGGCAGCTAAACAACTCCAATTCGACGAGGCCGCACGCCACGCGCTCCTGCGCGGCGTCGAAAAACTCGCCAAGGCCGTCAAGGCCACCCTCGGGCCCAGTGGCCGCAACGTCATCCTCGACAAGAAATTCGGCAGCCCGACGATCACCAAGGACGGCGTGACTGTCGCCAAGGAAATCGAACTCGATGACCCGTATGAAAACATGGGCGCCCAGCTCGTCCGCGAAGTCGCCAGCAAGACCAGCGACATCGCCGGCGACGGCACCACCACGGCCACCGTGCTCGCCGAGGCCATCTACAAGGAAGGCCTCAAGAATGTGACCGCCGGCGCCAACCCGACCTCGCTCCAGCGCGGCATCAACAAGGCGGTGGAAGCCGTCGTCGCGGAAATCGCGCGCATCTCGAAGAAGGTCAAGGACCGCACCGAGATCGCTCAGGTTGCGACCGTCTCCGCCAACTGGGACACCACCATCGGCGAGATCATTGCCGACGCCATGGACAAGGTCGGCAAGGACGGCACCATCACGGTGGAGGAAGCCAAGTCGATCGAAACCAGCCTCGAAGTCGTCGAGGGCATGCAGTTCGACAAGGGCTACCTCTCGCCCTACTTCGTGACCAACGCGGAGTCGATGGAAGCGATCCTCGAGAATCCCTACATCCTGATTCACGAGAAGAAGATCAGCTCCCTCAAGGATCTGCTCCCAGTGCTCGAGAAGACGGCCAAGACCGGCAAGCCCTTGCTGATCATCGCGGAAGACGTCGAAGGCGAAGCCCTCGCGACCCTCGTGGTGAACAAGCTCCGCGGCACCATCCAGGTGGCCGCCGTCAAGGCGCCCGGCTTCGGTGACCGCCGCAAGGCCATGCTCGAAGACATCGCTGTGCTCACCGGTGGCCGTCTGATCACCGAAGACCTCGGCATCAAGCTCGAGAACATCACCCTCGAAGATCTCGGCCGCACCAAGCGCGTCACGATCGACAAGGAAAACACCACCATCGTCGAAGGCAGCGGCAAGCAGTCCGACATCCAGGGCCGCGTCGCCCAGATCCGCCGGCAGATCGAAGAGACCACCTCCGATTACGACCGTGAGAAGCTCCAGGAGCGCCTCGCGAAGCTCGCCGGTGGCGTGGCCGTCATCAATGTCGGCGCCGCGACCGAAACCGAGATGAAAGAGAAGAAAGCCCGCGTCGAAGACGCGCTCCACGCGACCCGCGCGGCGGTGGAAGAAGGCATCGTCGCCGGTGGCGGCGTGGCTTTCATCCGGGCCCAAAAGGCGCTCGACGCCCTCACCCTCGAAGGCGACGAGAAGATCGGCATGCAGATCGTGCGCCGCGCGATCGAAGAGCCGCTCCGCCAGCTCGCCGACAATGCGGGCCAGGAAGGCGCGCTCATCGTGCAGGAAGTCAAGAAGCGCAAGGGCGCCGAAGGCTACAACGTGGCGACGGGCGAGTATGAGGACCTCATCAAGGCGGGTGTCGTTGACCCCGCCAAAGTGACCCGCAGCGCGCTCCAGCACGCCGCCTCGATCTCCGGACTGCTCCTCACGACCGAGTGCATCGTGACCGAGTCGCCCGAGAAGAAGGCGCCCGCCGGCGGAGGCGACCCGCATCACGGGCCTCCCGGCGGCATGGACTACTAAGCCAGGCGCTTAGCCAGTCTCCGCTAGAAATCAACAACCGCCGGGTTCCGCAAGGAGCCCGGCGGTTTTGTTTTCCCGGAGGACCCCTGCCTGCTGCGACCCTCGCCGCTCTTTCGTTGGTTTACCAGATGTTGCAGGCAGCGTTAGGAACGACCGGCGGAAAAAGTATCCAACACCCCACATCCAATGGACCACCGCGGATGTGCGTCAGCGTCATTGGCTGTTGGATGTTGAGTGTTGGATGTTGGATGTTCAGCCCCGCACCAACCCCTGAACGCTGCCAAGCCCCGCCGAATGGACGCTTCCCACATTCCTCCCACGCACCAGATCGCGGAATCTTTTCGTGACGAGATCGATCAACTTCGCGCGCAGTTTTTTTCGCGCGATCCCGCGTGCTGGCCGGTGTTCGGCGATCCGGTTTTTTCCGAGCTCGTGAATTTTCGAAAACAACATCTCCCGGCGCGCGCGGGCGTTCAACAATACCCGGATGGCGAGGCGTTGCTGCGCCGGCTGCGTGAGCAGAATTGCGTTCCGACCGGACCGACCAACCCGCGTGACGGCGTCGATCCCGTGCTGCTCTTTGCGGCGGCCCTCTCCAAAAACTGGGAGGACCCCGCGAGCGTGGAAAACGTCATTGCCTCGCCCTCCGATCCCGGGATTTTCGGCAGCATGACCGGCATCCTCGCGAATCCGAATCTGGTTCACCCCGAGTACTCGGAAATGGCGGCCGAGCTGGAGCTGATGGTCATACGCCAGATGGCCACCCTGGCCGGATACGACCCCACGCAAGCGACGGGGATCTTCACCCAGGGCGGCACCTTTTGTAATCTCTACGGCTACCTGCTCGGCATCCGAAAATCGCTCTCGCAGTCGCGCGAGCTCGGTCTCGAATACGGGCAGGACTACCGCATCATCAACTCGGGCGTCGGTCATTACTCGAACATGACCAACCTCTCGCTGCTCGGCGTGAACATCCGACGCAAGACCATTCGCATCCGCGCGACCGAGAGCAATGACATGGACCTCGCCGAGCTGGAGCGGCAGCTTACCGCCTGCTTCCAGCTCGATTGCGTGGTGCCGACGATCATGCTCACGATGGGCACGACCGACACCTTCGGCGTCGATCGCGTAAAGCCGGTCTGCGAAATCCGCGACCGGTTGTGCGCGCAGTTCGACGTCGCAGTAAAGCCGCACATCCACGTCGATTCCGCGGTGGGCTGGCCGCTGCTCTTCTTCCTGGGTTACGACTTCCAGAAAAACCCGCTGCGCATCAACGCGGCGACGCTGCCCGGACTGCGCCGCATCGTCGATCGCTTCCGCGAGCTGCGCTTCGCCGATTCTTTCACGATCGATTTTCAGAAATGGGGTTACGTGCCCTACACTTCGAGTCTCGTGATGATCAAGAATCGCGAGGATTTGAAAACGCTGGAGCACGACCAGGAATACTTCAGCTATTTCGAGAAGGACGTCGAAGGCCAGACCCACCTGCACTCGACCATCGAATGTTCGCGCGGCGCGGCCGGACTTTTCGGCGCCTACGCGGCGCTGCACTATCTTGGCAGCGAAGGCTTTCAGCGCCTCATCGCCAACGCGCTGCAAAATGCCAACTACTTCCGCTTCCGACTTAGCGGGGTGTCCGGCGTGAAACTAATGGCGGCCCAAAACCAGGGGCCGAGCGTTGGCTTCCGCATGTATGATCCCGACTCCGTGAGCGATCCCGAAGCGGAATTCGACTACGAGTGCCGGCGTCCCGACGATGCCGCCTATCGCGAGCGCGTGGAGCGGAACAACCGCTATCACCGCGAGCTTTTTCTGCGCCGCGGCAAGGTCGGCCTTTACACGAACTGGGTCGAATTCATCGCCCACACTGACTACGACGCCAAAGGCCGCTACGGCGCCCTCCCCGGCGAAAAAGCCGTCTTCATGAATCCGCGCACACGCTACGAGGACATCGACCGCTTCATCGCTGCGATCCGTGGTGGGAGATGAGTCCGAACATGCAACCCTCCGCAATTGCGCAAACAGTTCAGCCAAACGAGCAGTTTAACACGATGATTACCGAGCTTCGACGGCAGCTGAGCGTGGCGATTGAGAATGAGCCTGGGCGGCTGGGGCAAATCGGGCGGCTGCTCGCGGTGCGCGGGATTCATATCGATGCGTTCAGTGTGATCGACAATGTCGAGCAAGGGATGGTGCGGTTGATGACGAGCGATCCGGCGGCGGCCCGCGCGGCTTTGAAGGAGGGAGGGTTGCCGGTGGTCGAAGCCGAGGTGCTGGCGGTGGAAATGAGCGACCGCGTGGGCAACCTGGCGGCGGTCGGCGAGGCGCTGGCGGCCGCGGGCATCAATATCGAATACGCCTATGCTTCCACGGCGGAGATCGGGCAGCCGGCGCGGCTGATTTTGCGAACGACGAGCCCGCAGAAGGCGCGCGAGGTATTGGCCGCGGTTGGCGATTCGTAATGAACGATCGAGTAAGGCACGGCACCGTCGGCATCCTGCCGGTGGGCGCGCTTGGCGTGGGATTTTTCTTTCATCTCACGCGCGGGCTCGACGCCATGGACGAGCGGGTGTGCTTCATCGAGCGATCCGGCTCGACCAGCGCCGAGGCACTGCGCACGGAGGGCGCCTTGCGGATTGCCGTGGAGGGCGGCGTGCGCAGGGTGCCGGCGGAACGGGCGTGCCGGCCCGGCTTGCTGGCTTGCGCAGAGTCGGGCTGGCTGCCGGAGGTATTGCTCGTCTGCACCCAGTCCAACCAGATCCTGCCGGTGATCACGAACTTCGTGGAGCTGCTGGAATGGCTTCACGCCGCCGAGGGGATCGACGCCGCCGTAGCCGGGCTGCCCCTGCTGGTGCTTTGCAGCAACGGCATCTACCATCTGCGCGTCCGGCGATTTCTCGTTGAGGCGTTGGAAGAGTCCACGCTCTACGGGCGGTTGCCGGATTTGTGGAGCGAGCCGATGGGCCGCATCGTCGGCAAGCTGCTGCGCGGCGTCACGATCCAGACGGGACAGCGCGAAGGTCACGGTGCGGGCGCGATTTACCGGCCCGGACCACCCGGCCGCACCCGGCTGGCCGGAGGCGAACCTGCTCACCGGCGACGTTGTGGGGGAGTGCTGCAAAGCCTTGGCGGCTGGTTCGAGGTCGCAGAAGACGAGACGCCGACGCGGGTCGAGTTCGACAAGGCGCTGATCAATCTCTTTGGGAATCTGCTCGGGCAATTGCAAGCCATCGACGAGGCCGGCGCCTTCCGCCTGCTCCAAGTGGGCGACATTCTTCCCGAACCGGACAGCGCCGAGACGCGCGAACTGGCCCGGCACGTCATCGCGGTCGGTCGCGCCGTCCACGCCTACCGCCCGGAGGAAGATTTCGAGACGCTCTACCGTTCCGCGATGGGCGCCGCACGCGGCCCCCTCGGACACGTCCCATCCAGTCTCCAGTGGATCGAAACCCAGCTCCGTGCCGGCACGCTGGAAGCGCGAATCACGCCCACGGAAAAGTGGCTGCTTGATCCGCTCATCCGCTACGCTTCCACGGCAGGTCTCGACGAATCCACCCGCTACTTCACCGGGCTCATCGGCCGCATCGAAGAGCGCCTCGTCCGCGCCATCGCGGCTCAAGCGGTGGGCCAGCCTGCGCGGTGACCACGAGGCAGCGAGCTGCAACGAAACTCGTCGCGCAATTGAAACGCAGAGGAAGCGGAGGGCGCAGAGTACCGCAGAGGAAGAGCAAACTGCCGCGAAGCATCGATCGAAGAAGCTGGCATGGCGGTCGCTGATCGTGGTTGCCTGCAACGACGGCACTCTCATGGAACCTGCACCCCTCGCTCAAGCCAACCCAGTGCCGCCCTCCGCGCGCACGGAGCTGAAAGATCTCTTCAATATCGCAGAGCACCAGGAGGCGATTGCGTGGCGGCCGTTCTCGGATGGCGTGGATATTCACCGGCTCTATGGCGACGGCATTACCGGCCCGACGGCGGCGCTGATCCGCTTTCGCAAGGCCGGCACGGTGCCGCTCCACCTGCACACGGGCTATGAGCACATCATCGTGCTCGCGGGTTCGCAGCGGGACCAGAACAGCACCGCCAGCGCGGGGACGTTGCTGATTCATCCGCCCGGGACGTGGCACAGCGTGGTGAGCGAAGCGGGCTGTATCGTGCTCGCCATCTATGAGAAGCCGGTGCGCTTCCTCACGGATCCTGAACCCGGTCTGTAGCGCACCGAGGAATTCTTGCCGCTGGCGGCATAACCTCTGCACTATCCGCGGCTCATGAAATTCATCCGCGACATTCACGAGGCCTGCCGAGCCGAAGGACGCCCCGCGATCTCGTTCGAGTTCTTTCCGCCCAAGACGGACGAAGGCGAACGCAATCTGCTCGGGAAGACGGTGCCTGCGCTGCTCGCGATCAAGCCGGATTATTGTTCCGTGACCTATGGCGCGGGGGGGAGCACCCGGGACAAGACGATGGGGATCGTGGACCGCATCCAGCGCGAACACGGTCTGACTTCGATGATGCATTTGACCTGCGTGAACGCGACGCGCGAGCAATTGGCCAGTGTGATCGAAGAGGCGCGATCGCGCGGCATCAAGAACCTGCTCGCGCTCCGGGGCGATCCGCCGGCGGGCGGCGAGTTCGTCAAGACCGAGGGCGGCTTCGAATTCTCGAGGGAACTCATCGCTTACCTGCGCGAGATCGGCGGCTTCAGCATCGGGACGGCCGGTTTCCCCGAGGGGCACATCGCCTGCAAGGAGGGCAAACTGGCCGATTGGGGATATCTCCGCGAGAAGATCCAGGCCGGCGCGGATTTCGTGCTGACCCAGCTCTTTTTCGACAACGAAGATTTTTACGAGTTCCACGACCACATGACGAAAAAGCTCGGCGCCACCGTGCCGATCATTCCGGGTCTGTTGCCGGTGCTTTCCAGCCATCAAACGAAAAAGTTCGTCGCGTTGTGCGGCGCGGCCCTGCCGGAAAAGTTTCTCCACCGGCTCGAGCAGCTCGGCGACGACGATGCGGGGGCGACGGAATACGGGATCGAGTATGCCACGCAGCAGAGCGAGGCGTTGCTGCGCTTCGGCGCCCCGGGCCTGCATTTCTACACGTTGAACAAGGCTTACTCGATGGTGAAGATCGTGCAGAACCTCGGGCTGGCGCAGTGAGTCTTCGCGTCCACGCCTACGAAAAGTGCAGCACCTGCCGGAAGGCGCTGAAGTTCCTCGCGGAGCGAAAAGTCGCGCATGAGGCGATCCCGATCCGCGAGCAACCGCCGACGGTGGCGGAGCTGCGCCAGATGCTCGCTCACGTGGGCGGTGAGGTGCGCCGGCTGTTCAACACCAGCGGGCGCGATTACCAGGCGCTGAATCTGAAAGAGCGCCTGCCGCAACTCCCGGTCGAAGCAGCGCTGGAATTGCTCGCCTCGAATGGAAACCTCGTGAAGCGGCCGTTTGCGCTGGCGGAAGGCCGAGGCGCGGTCGGATTCAAGGTTGAGGAGTGGGAGCGGCTGATCGGTTGAGGCGATCGGCGAGCAGCCAGGGAAGGTAGGCGGCGGCGAAGAAAAGGAGGGCGACGAGATTGATTTCGAGCACGTAGAGCCAGGGGGTATGAGAGAAAAGGTCGAGCAGCGACGCGGTCGGGGGTTGGTGGGAAAGGAATCCGTAATTGGCGCCGGCGAGGGCGTTCACCGCGAGGGCGCAGGCGAGGTAGAGCTCGGACCAAATGATGACGCGCCGGAGCGAACGCGGACGCATCTTCGGGACGAGCAGCAGGAACAGGACGCCGGCGACAATCCCGGCATGATCGGCGAAGAAAAGAAGCTGTCGCAGCCAGTGCGCGTCGGCATCGAGGGCGGGAGTGAAGAGCGCCTGGAGCGTCCCGCACAGCCCCCAAAAATAACCGACCTCAAAACAGGTCTGCGAGCGCCAGAGCAGCGCCCCGACCACGGCGAACAAGGTCCAGTCGCAGAGCTGCATGGGCAGGGCGAGGGCCGGATCGAAGGGACCTTCCCAGGCCTGACGGGCCGCCGCCGCGAGAAAGACGGTCAGGAGGAGGAAGGCGATGCCGCGCGAGAAGTTGCGCTCGAGCTGCGGGTGGGGCCGGCGCCGGTGCGCCGCCCAAATCGCCAGCGGACTGAGGAAAGCGACCGCGATGGAAACGAGTTGGAGCCAGGACACTGAAAGTTGATGGTTGATAGTTGATGGTTGATAGGCGCCGCCCGCAGAGTGCGCGCACAAAGACTATGCGCGCCCATCAACCATCAACCATCAACTACTCCACCGCTTGCGGCTCGAGCGTCGGGAGACTGACTTCCACGGTCGTGCCCAGTCCCGGCTTGCTCTTGAGCGAAATGGCGCCGTCGTGCGCTTCGACCACACTCTTGGCGATGGCCATCCCGAGCCCGGTGCCCTTGGACTTTCCGTAGGTCACGAACGGTTCGAAGATTCTGGCCTGCAGATCGGGCGCGATGCCGCAGCCGGTGTCGCTCACGCGGAAGACGGCGCGATCACCCTCCTGATGCAGGCTGAAGCGCAGGACCCCGCCCTTGGGCATGGCTTCGATGGAATTCTTGATCAAATTCAAAAACACGCGTACGAAGCGGCCGACATCAACCCGGATCTCGTCGCAGAAATGCACGTCGCGGACGAGATGAATATTCTCGGGGATGAGGCGGATCACCTGGGCGTCCAACTCGTAAATGACTTCTTCAGCCGGATGCCGATCGAGGTGCAGGCTGCTCTGGCCGCGGGCGAAATCGAGGAGTTCCTGGACCATGTCGAGCATGTTGCCCACGGCCTTTTGCATGATCCCCGTAAACTGGGTCACGGCGGGATCGTCCGTCCGCTCGGTGATGAGCGTGGTGCAGGACTGCAGCGCCTGGATGGGGTTCTTCAAATCGTGAATGATGTTATTGGCCATCGTGCCGACGAGGCTGAGCCGCTCGGTGCGCATCAGCTCGGAAATGAAGTGCGAATTGACCCCGCGCAGACGCTCGACCACGGAGCGCAGGAAATTCATGTGCAGGGCGCGTGGCGCGTTCGCGAGCATGCGGTCGAAGGTTGCCGCGTCAATGCGGCCGAGCATTGAAGGCTCGGCCGCGGAAGCCTGGGCGGACCGCGGCTGGCCATCGATGAGGGCGAGCTCGCCGAAGAAATTGCCGGGCTGGATAAAGCCGAGCGTTTCCTGCTTCGCGCCGCGCCCCATCTTGGAAATGCGGATCGATCCTTCCACGACCAGGTAGAGGCAATCGCCGGGGTCGCCGTCTTCGAAAATCACGTCGCCCGCATCGAAGCGAAGCAGATCCACGTCGGCGCCAATCTCGTTGACGAGTTCGGCGGGAATACCGGCGAAGAGCCGGTTATCCTGGAGCTGGCTGGAACCTGCGACGGCGTCGAGGGGCGATATCATTGAAGCGGGCGGCATGGATTTCCGGAGCTTCCGATTTTAGAACTTCGGCTGCTTCTTCAAGCCTTGCGTGGTGGCCCCGGCGCCGGCAAACATTCCGCTCGTCGAGCCGTTGCCGCCGGAGCCGGTGAAATTCGCGTTGTCGGTGTAAACATTGGCGGCGGTGTTGCCGCCGATATTGACGGTTTTCGCGTTATCGATCGTCACCGTCTTGCCCGCGATGATTTTGGCGCCGGCGCCTCCGAGGGTGACATTGTCGGTGAAGCGCACCTGGCCGTTGCCGGAGCCGCCGTAAAGCTTGAGCATGGTGTCGGCGCTGATGGCGCCACCGCCGACGAGAAGCTGCCCGTCGGCGCCGAGCGCACCCACTTTCACCACATCTCCCCGGAGGTTGGCGTTGGTGAGCTGGACGAGCCCGGTCTGGCCGCTGTTGCGAATATCGACCGTGCCGCGATCGGCCTGGACGGTGCCGCCGTTGACCAGGATGTCTCCCCCGGCGGAGACGAACTCGATTTTGCCGCCGGCGCCCGGCGCCGCCGCGGCGAGCAGCGCGAGGAGTTGGCCGCTGTTGTTGACGTTGATGGCGGTTCCGCTCGTTTTCCGGCTCTCGAGGCGAATGCTGCCGCCGCTCCTGCTCGCGCGACCCGCGGCGCTGTCGGAGACTTTGATCGAGGAGTGGACGTTGATCGACGCGTTGGCGACGAGGTTCACCGTGCCGCCCTTGCCGCCGTGGGTCACGCCGGTGCCGTTCGCCCCAGTGGTGGCGCTGATCGGAGTGTTGACCGTAATCGGTCCGGAAATCGGGCTCGTGGTGGTGCCAGCGGCGAGCTTGCCGCCATCGCCTCCGGCCTGCGTGGCGAGGGCAGCGTCGCCGCCATTCGAGCTCGCGCCGTTGATCCCCGCCGGATCGAAGCTGAGCGACGCAGCTGAGAGCGTGACCTGGTTGCCCCCGCGTGGGGCGAGAAGGGCGGTTCCAGCCGCGCCATCGAACAGAATGCCGCCAGCGACGACGATTGAATCCGCCGTGAATTGATGCGGCGTGGAAGCCGTATCGGCGGGATTGGGCGTGAGCGCGCCCGCGACATTCATGGCGCCGCTGACTTCGAACGCCCCCCCGGACGCATTGCCGCTCAGGGTCAGATTTCCACCGCTGATGAGCAGCGTCAGCACGTCGATGGTGCCGCCGTTGAGCCCTTTGACCGCCGTGATATTGTCGAATCCGATCAAATCCAGACCCGCCGCCGCGATCGGCGCAGCGGTGATGTGCAAAGTCCCGCTGAGGTGGCGCGCGGTGCCAAGGTTGATCCCCGTGCTCAGAGTGAGGCTTCCAGCGTCGATACTCAGCCTCTCCGTGGGGTTGAGCTGCGCATCGATCGAGACCGAACCGGTTGCGTTCAGGTCGATGTTCTGGCCGGAATAGTCGCCGGAAACAGTGATCGCTGGCGCGCTGACGGTGAGATCTTTCGAGGGGGAAAAATTGGCCGTCAGATCAATCGGACCCAGGCTCGTCAGGCGCAAGGTTTGGCCGGTAAATTGGACGGAAGCGGTAATAACTGGCGCGGTCACCTTCACGATCGGTCGCGTGGAGAGGGTGCCGATGTCGAATGGCGTGCTCGAAATCACCTCGGACGGGTTGGCGGGGTTGCCGCCGGGGTTATTGCCCGGGTTGCCGCCGGGGACCAGAGGAACGGTTCCGCCACCCGCCTGCGGATCGGTCCCGCCACCGAGGCCGCCACCGTCGTTTGGATCCAGCCCGCCGCCGTGTCCGTGGCCGCCGTTTGGATCGAGCCCGGCACCGGGTCCGTCAGTCTCGTCCGGAGTGGAGCCGGCTCCTTCACCATTCCCGCTGCCGAGGCCAGACTTCGTGCCGCCGTTGATCGAGGTGGCATTGATCGAAAGTGCGGAAAGATCTCCCGCGCGGGTCGAAGCGTAGTTGAGTGGTTGGATCTGGGTCCCCTTGGGCAGCGAGGTCTCGGCTCTGCCTTGAGTCGTGGCGAAGGCACGGCTGGTGAACAGCGCGACCCCTTGCTCGGCGATCTGCGTGCGATCGTCGGCGGGCGCGTCGAAGTTGGCGACGGTCAGAGCACTTTCCTGGGACAGCGCATCTTGCCGCGCGATTTCTTTGGCGATCAATCGCATGCTCGGCAGGGGAGAGAGAGAGGCCCTGGATCGGCCTTTGAAAAGGGCGGGGTCGATGAGGGCCGAGGTTCGCACGAGTTTGCGCAGGTCCACCTCCGAGGGCTTCGGAAGGTCCTTTGCGTCGGGAGCCATGATCACCATTTTCCCAGCCTCGAGCAGGAGACTTTCCCCGGGGCGGCTGTCCACTCCGACGCGCAGGCTGCCTTCGAGGACGACGATCTTCAGGCTGCTCCCCGGCAGGAGCTCCATCATGATGGTGGTGCCGGTGATGGAGGCTGTCACGGAAGCGGCGCGGATGCGGGCGCCACCGAGATTTTTCGGCACCTGGAGGAGCATCGAGCCATGGTCGAGACGGAGGTCGCGGGTGCCGGGTTTAAAGCTGAAGAAGGTTTCCGCCCCGAGCCGGGTGAGGGTGCGATCCTGAAAGAGCAGCTCAGCGCGCGACTGGACGCCCGTGGCGACGCCGAGGTCGTCCTTGATCACTTCCTGAAGCGCCGCGGGCCGCGCGCCCTGACGAGGCTCGATGACCTTCACGTCGTTGACGATCTGATTGATCTTCGCCTCCTGGAGCGAACCGGCGTGCGCGTGAGAAGCCACGGCGGCGAGGATGGCCAGGATGAGGATGGATCGTTTCATGGTGATTTGCGGGACGACCTTCCCAGAGCATTTTCAGCGCCCTGCGTATGGAGATTATAAAGCTCGGCTTCCGACGCCGCTTTCGCGTTCGAGGTGTGGGCGCGAATGGTTCAGCCCGGCTCCGTGCGCTCGCCTCCTCTGCAGAGTATTAATTCCGGCTTTCCACGGCCGTTCGGCCGCTGGCCGGGATCACCACATTGGTGCCGCTGCCGAGGATCACGAGGTTGGTCGGGAGTAACGTCCGGCTCTTGATCAGACGGGCTTGCCGCTCAATCGTCCGGGCAATGAGCGGCATGCTCGGTAAGAGCACCGCGGAGACCGCGGAGGATCCCTGAAACGCAACCGGGTCGATGAGCGAGGAGGTCTTCGTCAGCGTGCGAAGATCCACATCCACCGGATCGGGGAGACGCCGGACTTTCGGACTCGTGATGAGCATTTTCCCCGGTGTGAGGACCATGCTGTCGCCGAGGAATTCATTCACGGAAAGGCGGAGATCGCCTTCGAGGACGACGATCTTCAAGCTCCTGGCGGGCAGGAGTTCGATGAGAATGGTCGCGCCGCTGACCGCCGCGGTGAGGCTCCCGGTGCGAATCAGTGCGCCGCCGTGGAACGCTGGGACCTGGAGCAGCACGGTGCCGCGCTCGAGCAGGAGATCGCGCGCGCCCCCGCTGAAACGGAGCGTCGTCTCCGCGCCGAGGCGGGTGAGCGTCCGCTCCGGAAAGAGCAGTTCCGCGCGGGATTGCAGGCCCGTGCTGATCGCGCAGCGAGCAGGGATGAGTTCATCGCGAGCGGCGGGATGAGCGCCCTGCACTGGGTCCACGACGCGGACGTCATTCACGACGCGGTCGATTCTAGGACCGCGCAAGGAGGAGTCCGCCGAAACTGGTGAAACGCAGGCGGCGAGAAGGGCGAGACTGGTTAGGAAGTGAAGGGTCATCGGGTGATCCGCAGGCTGCGGCGATGGTGAGAGAGCATCTGTGACGCCGCAGCGGGAGAAATCTCGGAGCTGCGACTGGATCGCTAGAGAAGCTTCGCCTCAAACGACGAGGAGGGATTCTGCTCGTCCTCGTTCTCGTCCTCGTCGTGTCGTCGAAACACCGAGGAGAAGAACGAGGACGAGGACGAGGACGAGGACGAGAACGAGGACGAGAAACTTGCCGCATTCTTCACTGTTTCGGGTCTTGAAGACAGACTTGCAGCCTGTCGGTGCTTTGCGCGGGCGGGCATTCCGCTTCACAGCCGCGGAGCGGCGCAACCCGAGTAGCCGTGGTCGAGCGAAGCGAGGCCACGGTAGAAAAAACAAGAGACACGAGCCGCGTCAGCGGCGAAACCACGGAGAGTATCACCGCTACGCGGCTGCCGTCGTTGCTTGGGGACCGTGGCCTCGCTTCGCTCGACCCCGGCTATTCAGGTTGGCGCCGCTCCGCGGCTGCGCGGCCGCACCCAGCTAGAACCGCAGCGAGACCTGGAACCCGACTCCGGCATTGGCGACATCGTAGTCAAACCCCCGTCGATTCGAACGGTTCGAGCTGAGGAAGGAGGTTGCGGATAAGGAAAGCCACTCGGTCGGCGAATAGTGAAGGCCGAGGGAAATCGTGTGGTTATTGTCCAGCCGCCCCTTGCCGGAGCGGTAAACGTAGCGGCCGTAGCGATAGAAGAGGTCGGCATCGATGTGCCGGGTGAGCTGGGCCCGGTAACCCGCATAGGCCCCATATTCGTCGCGGCCCGCGGGCGCGGGGTCGGCAAAGCTCCATTGCGCGCTGGCGCCGAAGTAAACCGCCTGCGCCCGGGAAAACGGCACGACTTTCTGCACCCCGAGGAGGATGGCGTGGTTCTGGTAAAACTCGCGGACGCGCTCGGCCGTGGTCAGATCGGTGAAGGTGTAGCGCAGGAGCGCTTCCGCGCCGTGGAGCTGCGGCGGAGCCCAGGCCATGCCGACCGAGAGATCGGTGCTCTGGAAGTCCAGCTCTGGAAATCGGTTGTAGCGATAAGCGGAAGCTCGCGCGCTGACGTCCACCCGCAGATTGTCGGCAAAGCGGTGGGAGAACGCGGCTCCCGTGGTGGCGACGAGGAAACTGTCTTCCTGCGCGTCCCTGGTCGTGAGCGCTACGTTGTTGGTGACAAAAGCGTTGATCTCCGCAAACGCGCTGAAGGGCTGCGGCTTTTCCACGCGTTTCAAAATGACCTGCGCGCCAAAGGCGTCGTCCGTGGTGGCGGCGCCATCGGCCTCCAGAGGTCTCGGCGCGTTGCGCGGACCAGGCTGTCCGACCGGTCCCGGAAGGTTGCCAAACTGCCGTGACTGCTCGATTTGCGGGAACCGCGGGGTCTGGGCAAGCAGGAGCGCAGGCATTATCAGCGTCGCTGCACAGATGATCGAGGTTCGTCCCATTTTCCACCGGTGAGATAGCAAAGGCTATGCCCCTTCGGCCTCCGCGCCTGACCGCTGCGGATCGGAGGCATGTTTCCCGCTTCTCCTCCGAGGCATGCCGCGTCAGGGGACCTACTCGCACCTTCTTGTCATCACCGCCTTCACCCTGGCGCTGACGTGGTGCCAACTGACGGGCTCCGCCTGGCTCGAGCGGATCGAACTCTCGGCGCAGGACGCGCTAATGCGTCTCGGGCGAAGCGCGCCCCGCGATCCGAATCTCGTCTTCCTGGCGCGCGACACCGCCTCGGCCAGTCTCGAGGCGGCGACGGATCTGGAGCAGCTCTTTGATCTCAGCCAGGCGGATGCGGACTCCCGCCATGCGCTGGACCTCATGACACACGAATGGCCGTGGTCGAGAGAGGTGCACGCCCTGGTGCTCGAACGGCTGATGAGCGCCGGAGCACGTGCCGTCGTTTTCGACTTCACTTTTCCCAAGCCCTCGCCGCGCGACGACGCCTTTCGCGACAGCCTCGCCCGGCACCGCGAGCGCGTGGTCGTCGCCGGGAATATTGCCGAGGACAACGAGCGCCAGCTCGAGGGCGAGGCGGCGGTGTTCGGAGTCCCCACGGCGACCCTCATTCCACAGACCTCACCGGCCGATTCGCGCATCGGATTCGACAACTTCTGGTCGGACCTCGACGGCATTATTCGGCAGGCGCACTACCGCTGGGCGATGGAGCATGGTGTGTGGCAGGGCGGTGAGCAGTGGTCGCTCGCGTCGCGGGCACTGCAAGAAGCGGGCTTTGGCGGGGTGATCCCATCCGACCGGCAGAGCCACCGTCTCCGCTTCGCCGGCCCGCCGGGAACTTTTCCGCCGCGCTCGATCTACGAGATCTTCGTGCCCGCGTATTGGCGGCAAAACTATAACGACGGCTCCTTCTTCCGCGGCAAGATCGTGGTCATCGGAGCGTCGGGAAACTGGCAGCAGGACCAGCACCTGACGCCACTGGGCCTGATGCCGGGACCGGAGCTGCATTTGAATGCGATCAACGCCGCGCTTTACGGCGCTTTCCTTCACGGAGTGCTTCCCCTGGTGGCGGCGCTGCTCATCGTCGTCGCCGCGGCCGCGGCCGGGGTCATGCACCGGAGGGTTCGGCGGCCCCACGCGCGCTTCGCCGTGCAGGTGCTGGCGAGCGGCCTCTGGGGCGGCCTCGCCCTCCTGCTCTTCAATTACGCGGATTTGCTGGTGCCGTGTTTCGCCCCGCTGCTCGCCTTCAATTTCTGCGGGATCAGCGGGATGCTCCTCGACATCATGATCGAGCGCCGGGAAAAGGCGCAGCTTCGCCGGACCCTCGAGCGCTACGTCTCGCGCAATATCGTCGAGGAACTCGTGGATAGTCCCGATCAACTCAGCCGCGCACTCGGCGGTGATCTGCGGCAGGTCACGATCCTTTTCTCCGACATCCGCGACTTCACCCGCAAAGCCCAGGTGATGAAATCGGCGGAGCTCGTCACCCAGCTCAACGAATACTTTTCCGCGATGGTCGAGTGCGTCTTCCGCTTCGGCGGAACCCTCGACAAATTCATCGGCGACGCGGTGATGGCGGTGTGGGGCAACGCCCGCAGCGCCGGCCCGGCTGCCGACGCTCGCAACGCCGTGGCCTGCGCCCTGGCCATGCTCGACGAGCTCGGGAAGCTCAATGCCCGGTGGGCGGCGGAAGGCCGGCCGATCTTCCGCATCGGCATCGGGATCAATTCCGGCCCGGTCGTGGTCGGCAATATCGGCTCTCCGCACCGCATGGAATTCACGGTCATCGGCGACGCCGTGAATGTCGCCTGGCGCCTCCAGGAGAGAACCAAGGGCACCCACAACCTGCTCCTTGGCGAAGCGGTCCTGCCCCTGCTCGGCGCTGATTTCAGCACCGAGCTTTGCGGCGAGATCTGGCCCTCGGAAGACGTGTCCGTGGCCTACGGGCGGCTGGTCGATGCCGCCCCGCTTCCGGACGCGGCGCACGAACGCGCCGTCGCGGTATCCGCCCTCTGAGAGTTCCGACTGGCGGACCGGCGGCGGGCTCACGCATGCTCTGGCAATGACTCCACGCGTGAAGATCTGCTGCATCGGGAGCGTCGAAGAGGCGCAACTCGCGATCCGCCATGGGGCGGCGGCGCTGGGGCTCGTTTCCAAAACGCCGGGCGGCCCAGGGGCGATCAGCGACTCGCTGATTGCCGAGATCGCGGATTCGGTTCCGCCGCCGGTCGCCACTTTTCTCCTCACCTCCCTGCAATCGGTGGAGGCCATCGTTGCGCAACAGCGCCGCTGCCGGACGAATACCGTGCAGCTTTGCGATCGCCTGCTGCACGGGAGCTACGCGGAATTGCGCCTGGCGCTGCCGGGGATTGGGCTCGTGCAGTTGGTGCAGATGACCGACGAAGCTTCGATCTCGGAAGCGCTCGGCGTGGCCATCCACGTCGATGCGCTGCTGCTCGACTCGGGCAATCCGGCGCCCGCGGTCAAGGGGGTGGCCGGCACGGGAAGCACCCACAATTGGCGGATGAGCCAGCGCATCGCGGCGCGTTCGCTGAAGCCGGTCTTTCTCGCGGGCGGGTTGCGCGAGGAAAATGTCGCGCAGGCCATCGGGGAAGTGGCGCCGTTCGGCCTGGACGTGTCCACGGGCGTGCGGACCGCCGGACGGCTCGACGAGGCAAAGCTGCGCGGATTTTTTGCCGCCGTGACCGCGGACCTGGCCGCCGAAGCCAGGAGGCTCTGATCGCTCTTCGGCGCCGCCGACGATGAACTCCAGGCGTTCTTGCGTGGGCTGCCCGGCCTTCCTCGCGCTCTTCCTCATGCTGGCCGAATCCGTCTCGGCGCATCCGTTTCTCCAGGACTCGATGTGGGTGCTGTTTGCGCCCGATCAGGTCCGTGTGGCGGTGAACGTGTCGCTCAAGGAGGTGCTCATTGCCCAGGGGATCGAGAGCGGGGACGACTTCGATGCCGCCGTCGTCACCGCGGCCGCCGAGCAACACCGGGCCTACGTCGCCCGGCATCTCAAACTGGGGGTGAATGGGCGCCCGCTTGCCGGTCAGGTGACCCAGGTGACTGCGCCGCCGGTGTTCACCTCGGCGGAGAAGAGCTTCTTCCAGTACGAGCTCGAATATCCGCTGGCCGGGCCGCCGCCCGCGGAGATCACCTTCGCGCAGGACATGTTGCGCGAGTTTCCCTACGCCGCCGGCCAGGCGTGGGACGTCAGCTACGTGATGCGCCTCAGGCGTTTCGACTCGGACGAAATCACCACCGGCCTGCTGCGCCGGGAACAGCCAGCGGTTTTCCCCACCGGCTGGGAAGTCGGAGCCTCCCCGGTTCCCAGCCCGCAGGTGAATGCCTGGCGCACCTGCCGCGATTATTTCTGGCACGGGCTGATCCACATCCTGACGGGGTACGATCATCTGCTCTTCGTCGGCGCGCTGGTGCTCGCGACGTTCCGATTTTGGGAAATGGTCAAGGTCATCGCGGCCTTCACCCTTGCGCACACCCTCACGCTCGCGCTGTCGGTCTTCGACATTTTCCGGCTGCCGCCGTGGGTGGTCGAACCGGTCATCGCGCTGAGCATTGTTTTCGTGGCGCTGGAGAACGTGCTCTTCCCGGCCCGCGCGCGATCGCGAGTGCGCCTGGCGGTGGCGTTCGGCTTCGGCCTTGTGCACGGCCTGGGCTTTGCCGGCGGTTTGCTCACCGCGATGGAGGGTCTGCCGGCCATCGGCATCTGGATCGCGCTGGCGGCGTTTAGTCTCGGGGTGGAGATCGGCCACCAGGTCGTGGTCCTGCCGCTCTTTGGCCTGCTCGCGCTGGGACGGCGAACGCTTCGAGAAGGCTTTCAAGCGCCCATCTTGCGCTACGGCTCCGCCGCCATCTCGCTCGGCGGCGCGTATTATTTGTTCCTCAGCCTCGAACAATTTTTCGCCCGCTGACGCCGCCGCGCGTGGGCGCGCAGCCGGTGGGTGGACGCTCCCTCGGGCTAACCCGCCGCGTCCGCCCGGCCCAGCACCAGCACGGCGTTGATGCCGCCGAAACCAAAGGCGTTGTTCATCACATAACGCAGGGGCTGCTCGCGGCCGGTGTTCGGGACGATGTCCAGATCACACGCCGGATCAGGGGTGCGGTGATGGAGAGTCGGCGGGATAAAGCCCTCGTGCAGGGCGAGCGCGCAAATCGCCGTCTCGATCGCGCCTGTCGCACCGAGCGGGTGGGCGGTGAAGGCTTTGGTCCCGCTGACGGCCGGGCATTTGGCGTTTGCGTCCGCCGCGCCGCCTTCCAACTCGCTGGACCCGGCCGTCGCCCCATCGCCAAAGACCGCGCGGATCGAGGCGCACTCGTTGGCATCGTTGAGCTGGGTGCTGCTGGCGTGAGCATTGATGTAATCGATGTCTCCGGGCTGGAGGCCGGCATCGGCGAGGGCGGCGCGCATGCAGGCGATCACCGCTTCGCCGCCCGGGAGTGGGCTGGTCATGTGCCAGGCTTCGTTGTTCAAGGAATAGCCGAGCACCTCCGCGTAGATGCGGGCGCCGCGCGCGTGGGCGTGCTCATAGGATTCGACGATCAGCGAGGCGGCGCCTTCACCCATGACGAAGCCGTCCCGCTCGAGATCGAAGGGCCGGCAGGCGAAGGGCGGGTCGCCTGGCCAGCGGCTCATCGTCTTGATGAAGTCGAACGCGCCGTAGGTGAGCGGGCTGAGCGGCGCTTCGGCGCCCCCAGCGACCATGACGTCGGCCATGCCGTCGCGGATGTAGCGCATCGCTTCGCCCACCGAAATGACGCCGCTCGCACACGAGTTGGAGTTGGTGGTGCCGGGTCCGCGGAAGCCGCATTCGATCGCGATGTTCGAGTGCGCGCTGCCGCCGAAGACCTGGAGGGCCAGGGTCGGATTGACGCCGCGCGAACCCTTTTTCAAAAAGCGCTGGTGCTCGCTCTCGGCATTGGCGATGCCGCCGAGCGCGGTCCCAAAGCTGACGCCAATCCGCGCGTTGGGCCGATCCCGAGACCACCCCAGGCCGGCGTCCTCGAGCGCGAGCAAGGTGCTGGCGACGCTGAATTGCGCATAGCGGTCGAGCCGCTTCAGGCGGTGCGGCGGGAAGAACACAGCCGGATCCCAATCACGAATTTCGCCGGCGCAATGCGCTTTGAATTCACTGGTCTCAAAGGAGGCGACGCGCGAGATGCCGCTGCGGCCCGCGCGGATGTTTTGCCAAAAGGCGTCGCGGCCCGTGCCGATGCAAGTGACGGGACCGAGGCCCGTGATGACCACGCGGCGTTTCATAGCGGGTCCGCGCAACCTGGCCACGAGCGTGCGCTCAAGGCGCTCTCACTCAGCGATCTTTTTCGGGTCATCCGTTTCTGGTGTGGCATTCTCTTCCAGGAGCGCTTTGAAGGTGGCCAGGGTCTGGCTGGCGACGTGCTCGATAAAATAGCGGGCAATGATGGGCTCGGCGAACCCCGCGAAGAGCGGAATGCGAAAGGCGAGATTATGGACGATCTCGACGCGGGTGCCATCGCGGGTCGGGGTCAGCGTCCAGACGACTTTCATGCCTTTGGTCCACTTCGCGAGATGCAGGAAATGCAGTTCGAGCGCGCGCGCATCCGCCCAGTATTCGGACCGCCAGGCGATCGGGATGCCGGAACGCATGGCCGCCATCTCGACCACCTGGCCGCGCTGCCCGGCGCCCAGGAAGCGGATGAAGCGGTAATGCGGCAGCCACTGTGGCCAGCGCGCCAGATCGCTCACCATCGCGAAGATCTTTTCCCGCGGAGCTTTGATCTGAATGGACGTGGCGGAGTGCAAAGCGCGGTGAATGTCGGAGTTGGTGCGGGGCGTGTCGATGGAATTTCGGACTTCGCCCCGCCCGGCTCCAGGATCAGCCAAGCTTCGCCTCAAAGCGCCGAGACGGAGATCGTTCTCGTCCTCGTTCTCGTTCTCGTCCTCGTTGTTTCGAGAACGAGGACGAGACCGAGGACGAGGACGACTATCCGGAGAGGGGGTTCTCGAATTCAGCACACCGCTGACCGTCGCCTAGGTCCCGACCCGGTAGCGTAGAAAGCACTCGCCTTCGACCACCTCCATCTCCCGGAGCACCAAGGGCAGCGAGCTGGGCAGAAACTCACCGGCGATTCCGGTGAGCGTCGGCGCCGCGAGACCGCCGAAGATGCGCGGACACAAAGTCACGTGCAGCTCGTCGATGCAGCGGGCGACGAGCAGCGACCGGAAAACCTGGGCGCCGCCTTCGCAGACGAGCCGTTTCACCGCGTAGTCGCGGCGGAGGGTTTCGAGCATCGCCGCGAGATTGACCGCGCCGGATTCGTGCAGCCACAGGTCCGCTTTGGGCGCGAGCGCGGAGCGGACGCGGTCCGGCATTTTGGTGGTGGAGAAGATGACGATGGGCGAGAAATCCTTTTCGAAGAGGCGCTGGGTCGGATCGATGCGGCCGGAATTGGTGAGGAGCACCCGCAGCGGATACGGCGCCTGCTTGCGACGCACGCGTTCGGCGCGGAGCGCGGGATCGGGCAGGCCCATGGTCATCTGGTCGGCAGCGAGGGTTTTCGCGCTGACCAGAATGGCATCGCAGCGCGCGCGGATCTCGACGAGGCGGCGTTTGTCACGCGGCGAGGAAAAGTCGGACGGGGTACGGTTGCGCGTGGTGATCCGCGCATCCCAAGTCAGCGCGAAATTCGCCGTGACGAACGGGCGCGCCCTCACGCCGGAACTTTCACTGCTTCCTTTTGTCCGCATGCCGTTTTCCCGCCGCGGTCTCCAGCGCGATCTTTTCTTCCGCCACGGTGTGCTCGAAAGCGGCGACTTCGGCCGTGATCTCGCGCAGCCGCGCGTGCTCGGAGGGCCGGTAAAACATGTAAACCACTCCGCCCACCAATCCCCACATCAAGGTCAGCAAATACCCCGTGGAGGAAATCACCACCGCCACCGCTTCGCTCACTTCGCAAAGCTGGCCGAGGAAAACCTGGAACAATCCTTCGCGGACCCCGAGCCCGCCGAGGCTGATGGGCATGGCGGCGAGCGTGTTGACGATGGGCATGATCGTGCACAGCTCGCCATAGGTGGGAATGCGGGTTCCATCGCCGCCGAACGATTCCCCAGCGCAGTAGAACGTGCCGAAGTAGCCGAAGTGCGCGACCAGCGAGAGGGCGAAGGCGCCGACCGTGGTGCGCCAGGCGCGGCCGTAGAGGTTGTAGGCCAGGGCCAGCTCCGCGAGCTTGTCGCGTCCGGGCATCCGGGCCGGCAGCCGGTGCACCCAGCCGCGCTTGGTGACGACGTAGGAAAAGTGCAGCCCGCCCAGGCTCGACCCGAGGATGAAGAGCGCGGACCAGACGTAGCTCCTGGTGCCCGGCACGCTGGTCAACCAGGACCATTGGGTGAGGACAATGCCCCCCGCGAGAAGGGCCAGGGAAATCACCCCGATGATGCGATCGACGAGGACCGAGAGCAGCGCCTGGGCGCGTTTTCCCGGCGTCTCCTTCAGCAGGTAGTAAATCTTCACGACGTCGCCTCCGGTGCCGCCGGGGATGAAGAAGTTAAAGAAAACCCCGATGAAGAGCAGGGAGACCAGCCGGGACCAACTCAGTTCGATGCCCTGCACCCGCAACAGCATCTGCCAGCGAATGCCGGCGATCACCTCGATGAAACCGTAAACGGCCAGGCCGGCGAGCAACCAGCCGTGATCCGCGCGGGCCAGCGCCTGCCCCATCTCCGCGCGCTTGGTGGGATCGCGAAAGACAATGAACAGGACCGCGAGCGTGACGACGATCTGCAGCGTGGTGAAGATGGTCTTCTTCAACGCGCGAGGCAATGGAGGGACAAGGTGATCAACGGGGGGGCCACAGGGGACGCGAAACGCCCCGGAGAGTGAGGGCGCGGGCCGGAGCCCATCAATCCATTTTATCCACCAAAAAACCGCTTCTCCGCCTCGCGCTCACCGGCGATTCGCGCGCAACTCGGCTTCCTCGAGCCCCTCGGCGCCGTCGCGCAGCCAGTTTGATGCGATCCAATTTTCAGCACCGCCTTCCACTTTGAGCGAGAGGGTCGCCTTTTTCTCCGGGCGATCGTCGCGGATCACACAGCTCGTCACGCTGCACTGCGCACACTCCTTCAACCACAGCCCGACCCCGTCGCTGTCGAAGATCGAGCAATCGTGGACGGTGCAGCGCGTGCAATGCTCGAGCAGCACGGCGGCGGGTTGCTGCCAGACGCTTTTCACGAGCAATCCGTGCAGCTTCACGTCCGCGCAGCGGCGCAGGACCAGGCCGTTGCGGTCTTTGGCCCAGTTGCCGTTGACCACGTAACGCGGGTTGCGGTCGAAGTCGTTCGGACCGACCACCACCGCCTGGCTGTCTTCGATGAGCAAGTCATGCTCGAATCCTTCCCAAAAGGTGTTGCCGGTGATGACGACGCCGCGGGCGTGCTGAAGATGAACGTTGACCATCACATCGCTGAAGATGTTGCCGGTGACCGTGAGATGACCTTCCTGCGTCGCGGTCGCATCCTTGCCGGAAGTCACCCCGCGCCCGATGAAGCGCAGATTCGCGCTGCCGGCCGACTTGCTGTTGTGCTGGAGCGTGCAGCCGGTGACCGCGACTTCAGCGGTGCTGCCGCCGGTGCAATCGATGAGCACGTTGGCGGCGGGCGCGGGGTCGGCGGCCATGTTGCTTTCGAGGTCGCAGGTGCCGATCTGGAGGTTGCGCACCTCGCCGCCGCGCGTCACCACCCCGCCGCCGGCGTTGTAGCTGATGTGGCAGCCGATGATGTTCGACTGGTGAAGGTTGACGTGGTCGAAAAAGACGCCGCAGCCGCGGTTGTCGTAGAGATGGCAATCCGCGATGAGCACGTTGCGGTTGCGTTGCGTGAGGTGGATGGCGTGCCGCAGGCCCCGGGCGATCGTTGCGGTGATGGTGAGCTGCATCGTGCCGCTCGCCTCGATGCCATCGGCCTCGGCGTGGGCGCCGACGATCTCGAGACCGTGGACCCGCGGCGCGCGCTGCCGTTCCCAGACTGCGGGAGAAACCGTCTGGGGGTCCGCCGTGCCCTCATGGGTGCCGATGAAATGAAACGCCGGCCCCGCCCCCGCCATGACGATGCGCGCCGTGCCGTCGCCGGCGAGGGAGGTGAAGCCGCCTCGGTCGAGATCGATCGTCACCGTTTTCGAGAGCCGATAAATTCCTTTCGGGAAAAACAACGCGCCGCTTTCCGTGGCGCGCTGGATCGCCGCGGTGTCGTCGGTTTGCCCGTCGCCGGTCGCGCCGAAGTCGCGCACCGTCCTGCTCTCACCGGCCGGTGAGTGGGCGGCGAGAAGCAGCGCTGCGGCGAAGAGGAGGCGCCTCATCGGCGCATCATGCGCGATCCCTTCTCCAAGGCGACCCAAAATCATTCTCGCGGGCGCCTTGCGGCGAGTGCCTTCGTTGACAAAGCGAGCCCGTATTTCGATACTTGGAGTGACATGAGTCTCGATTTGAACGATTTGCTGCGCGATTGGCCGCACGAGCCCGGCATGATCAAAGTCCGCAAGATCCTCGGCAACGACGGGAAGGAGAAGATTCAGCTCCGGATCGACCTCGGGCTCATCCAGATGGAAACCAGCGGACGGCCCGACGGGCAGGAGCCGCACAACTGCGATTCGCTCCTCGAATTTCACCAAAACCGCGCGCGTCGCACGGCCAAGAAAGGCGAGAATTTCGTGCTGACCGCGGATGAAGTCGGCGATCTGCAGCAGGAGGGCATCCAGTATTACCATCGCTACATCTCCTTCTTTCAGCTCAGCGATTACCTCGGCGTGATCCGGGACACGCAACGCAACCTCGATATGTTCGAGTTCGTGGCCAAGCACGCGGAGCGCGAGGAGCTGGCGGCTTCGATCGAGCAGTTTACGCCCTACGTGCTGATGATGAACACGCGCGCCAAGGCCTCGATCGAGCTCGAGCGCGAAAACTTCCCGGTGGCGCTCGAAAAGATCGAGGATGGGATGGAGAAGATCCGCGCCTTTTACCAGGCCACGGAGAATGCCGAGGGGCTCAGCACCAGTCCGGAGCTCGGCTTCCTCGGCGAGTGGCTCGAGGAAGTGCGGGCCAAACAGCCGCTGACCAAGCTTCAGAAAATGCAGCGCGAGATGGACAAGGCGATCGCCGCCGAGGCCTACGAGCGCGCCGCCGAGCTGCGCGACGCGATCAACGCCCTGCATCGCCGCAAGTGAGCTGCGCGCGGCGGACGATGCACCTCTGCCGCACGCTGGCGCTGATGGCCGGAGTGGCGTTGCTTGTGGGCTGCAACAACGACCCTAACCCGGCGCCCTATCACAAAACGCGTCCGGATGGTTCGCCGTGGCGGGTGCGCTACATGCGGGAGCCGTCCGATCCGAAATCGTTCGACCCGCAGTTCGCCTACACGGTCCCCGATCAGCAATACCTCGAGCCGGTGTATGACCGGCTGCTCGAATACCACCCGATGAAGGCGGACCCCATCGAGCTGCGGGCGGCGATGCTCGAGGAGATCCCCCGGAAGGAGCTCCAGCCCGACGGCAAGGTGAGCTATCTCTGCCGGCTCAAGCGCGACATTCACTTTCACGACGACCCGTGTTTTCCCGGCGGCAAAGGTCGCGAGGTCGTCGCAGCCGACGTGCAATATGTCTTGCAGCGCCTGGCCGATCCGAAGGTCGAGTCGCCCTTCTTCGCGCCGCTCGAGCAGCACATCAATGGGCTGCACGAGGCGCGCGAGACCGGCATCGCGAAGACGGGAAAATTCGACTACGCGACGCCGGTGAGCGGCTTCGAGGCGCTCGACTCGCACACCTTTCGCATCCACCTCAATGGCCCCTACCCGCAGCTCCTTTTCTGGATGGCGATGAATGTCTTCAGCCCCGTCGCGCGCGAGGCGGTCGAGTATTACGACGGGCAGATGCACGACGGGAAGTTGCGCCCGACCTTCCGCTTCTATTGCGTCGGGCAAGGGCCGTTTCGCATGCGCGAATACACGCCGCGCCGCGCCGTGCGCTACGAACGCGTGGAGGGCTATCACACGAATGTTTTCCCGAGCGACGGATTCCCGCCGGAGAAGGCCGAATGGCTCAAGCAGTTCGCCGGCCAGCCGCTGCCGCTCTTCGATGAGCTGCACATTCTCATCGTCCAGGAGACCATCCCGAACTTCGTGCTCGGACGGCAGGGCTACCTCGACAGCATCTCGGCGGACAAAGATTCCTTCGCCGCGCTCATCACCTCCGATCAACAGCTCACGCCCAAATACAAGGCGCGCGGCATGGGGCTCGAAAAGGTCGGCCTGCCCAGCACCTTCTTCATCAGCTTCAACATGCAGGACCCGCTCATCGGCAAGAACGTGAAGCTGCGCAAGGCGCTCTCCTCCGCCTGCGACATGCGCGCCTACGTGGACATTTTCTACAATGGCGTCGCGCCCGTCTCGAACCAGCTCGTCCCGCGCGGGCTCTTCGGCTACGACCCGCACTATGTGAACCCGAACGGCTACGACCTCGAAAAAGCGAAGCGCCTGCTCGCCGAGGCCGGCTATCCCGAGGGCCGCGATGCGCGGACCGGTGAGCAGCTCGTGCTCACCCTCGAGGAGCCCGTCGAAAGCACCGAGTACCGCCAGCGGGCCGAGTATGAGCAGCGAATGCTCGAGGCCCTGGGGATCAAGATCAAAATCAACGAGAACACCTTCGCGCGGGTGATTGAGCGCCTGGAGCAGGGAAATTTCCAGATCGGCGCCGGCACGGGCTGGGCCATCGATTATCCCGACCCGGAGAACTTCTTCATGCTCTTCTACAGCAAGAATTTTCCGCGCGAGGGCGCCAACTACTGCCGCTACAGCCGCCCGGAATTCGACCGCGCCTATGAGCAGATGGCGGTGATGGACGACGGCCCCGAGCGGCTCGCGCTCATCCAGCAGATGAATGCGATGCTGGCCGAGGATTGCCCCGCGATCTGGGAGTTCGACAAGGCCTTCTACATCGCCACGCAGCCGTGGGCGCACTGGACCCACAATCACCCGACCATCGAATACGGCTTCAACAAGTATCATCAGGTCGATCCCGGGCTGCGTGAGAAGGTGCGTCACGATTGGAACCGCAAACCCGCCTGGCCGCCGGTGGCCTTCGGTGCGCTGCTCGTCGCGGGATTGATTTACGCCGTGCGCTGGAACCGCCGCCGCCATGTTTAGCTACCTCGTCCGCCGCCTCCTCTACGCGGTGCCGATTCTCCTCGGCGTCATCTGCATTTCGTTCCTGCTCGATAATGTGATGATGTCGCCGGACGCGAAAGCTTCGCGCGTGCTGGGACCGAAGGCGACCGGCCAGAACCGGCGCGAGTGGATTCACAACCGCGGTCTCGATCAACCGAAACCGATGCAATTCGTGCACTACGTCGGCAAGCTGGCGACGCTGCAATTCGGGACGAGCTGGGTCACCGGGCGCGATCTCGGTGAGGTCTTTCTCAAGGGCGTGGGCCCATCGCTCTGCATCACCATCCCGGGCTTCTTTGCCGCGTTCTTCGCCTCGGTCGGCCTCGCGCTCTTCCAGGTCTTCGTGCGCAACTCCCCGCTCGACCGGACCCTCACTTTCCTCAGCGTCGCGCTGATGAGCGTGCCGACGATGGTCTATGTCATCTTCACGCAAGCCTTCCTCGCGCTGGGCCTGAGCTACTTCCCCGCCTTCGGCTTCAACGATGACGGCTTCGGCATGGCGCGCTTCATCATGCTGCCGGTCATCATCTTCATGCTCATCAATCTCGGCCACGACGCGCGGCTCTACCGCGCCATCTTCCTTGAGGAGATGGGGCAGGACTACATCCGCACCGCACAGGCGAAGGGGGTCGCCAATGCGCGCGTGCTCGGCGTGCATGTGTTCAAGAACGGCCTCATCGCCATCATCACCCTCGTCGTCGCCGAGTTGCCGCGGCTGGTGCTGGGCTCGCTGCTCATCGAAAGCCTTTTCGGCATCCCTGGCCTCGGCAATGTGCTCGTGCAGGCGATCCAGACCGGCGATCAGCCGGTCATCATGGCGAGCGTCTTCCTCGGCTCGGGGCTCTACCTCTTTGCCTTCATCCTCACCGATATCTTCTACGCGCTGGCCGATCCGCGCATCCGGCTCTCATGATGGACCACTGGTTCATCCAGGACGCCCTCGTCCTCGCCGGCTTCGCCCTCATCTTCTTCCTCCTCCGGGCCGGCTCGCGCAATGAACGCTGGCAGCGCGCCGGCGCCCGGCTGCGGCGCGACCGCACCGGCCTCCTCGCGCTCGGCATCGTCCTGCTCTACCTCGCCATCGGCGCGTGCGAGATGCTCAAGCTTCCCGGTGGCACCCGCAGCATCCTCGATCTCTTCACCGCCGGCGTCTCCCCGGAGAAGAGCTACTCCGCCCCGCTCGCCGAGACCCTTCTCGGTTCCACGCGCCACGAACACCTCCTCGGACGCCACCTCCTTGGCACCGACGTGCTCGGCAAGGACGTGTTCGTGCAGATGCTCAAGGCCTGCCGCACCGCGCTGATCATCGGCGGAATGACCAGCGCCATCTACGTTCCGCTCGGCGCGCTGCTCGGCGTCCTCGCCGGCTATTTCCGGCGCTGGGTCGATGACGCGATCCAGTATGTTTACAGCACGCTCGCCTCGATCCCCGAGATCCTGTTGCTGGTGGCCATCCTCATGGTGCTGGGCAAGGGGCTCGGGAGCATGTCCATCGCCCTCGGGGTCACCGGCTGGGTCGGCTTGTGCCGCCTCATCCGCGGTGAAACGATGCGGCAAACCGAGCGCCCCTACATCACCGCCGCGCGCGCGCTCGGCCAGTCGCACGGGAAGATCGTCGTCCGCCATCTGCTGCCCAACGTGATGCACCTCGTGCTGATCAGCGCCGTGCTCGGCTTCTCCAACATCGTCCTCGCCGAGGCGATCCTGAGCTACCTCGGGGTGGGCGCTCCCGTGGGCACCGCGAGCTGGGGCGTCATGATCGATGCCGGCCGCACCGAGCTCGGCCGTGATCCGCTAGTCTGGTGGAATATCAGCGCCGCCACCGCCGCCCTGTTCGGCTTCGTGCTCGCGCTGAACCTGCTCGGCGATTCGCTGCGCCGCGCCTTCGATCCGAAGCGCGCCTAGCCATGGGCCGGCCCGCGGGGATGATATTTCGATGTTACAGCTGTTACGGCGTAATACGGGGGACGCCTTCATCCGAAGCGCCTGTGCCCTTCAGAAAATCCCTGTTTCACGTCGCCCTCTGCTGGTTTAAGAGGTTCATTCCTATTTTCTGATTATGGACCTTACCCGCACTGCCTACGGAACCTGGAGTGGCGGCCGCTTCATGCACTTTGGCGAGCCGCTCGACGACGACCAGTTTCTGCGCGCGATCCGCGGCGCCTACGAGCGCGGCATTCGCACCTTCATGACCGCCGATGTTTACGGCAACGGCGCCGCCGATGAAATGCTGGCCCGCGCCCTCGCCGGATTGCCGCGCGACAGCTACGCGCTCGTTGGCATGATCGGCCACGACTTCTACAGCGGCCAGCGCGACGGATCGAAGGGCTTCCCGCGGTTCACTCACCCGCAGCTCCGCGGACCGCGCGATTATCCGGACTACGTGCGGATGGCGACGGAGAAGGCGCTCGCGCGTTGCGGCGTGGACCGTTTCGACTGCCTGATGCTGCACAATCCGGACTCGATCGGTTACACCCACGATGCGGTCTGGAATGCCATGGACAAGGTGCGCGAAGCCGGGCTGACGGATCGCCTCGGGATCGCACCCGGGCCGGCCAATGGATTCTCGCTGGATCTCATCCTCAACTTCGAGCGCTTCGGTGCGCTGCTCGATTGGGCGATGATCATCCTCAATCCGCTCGAGCCGTGGCCCGGCTCGCTGTGCCTCCCGGCCGCGGAGCAGCACGCGGTGAAGCTCATCACCCGCGTCGTCGATTACGGCGGCCTTTTCCACGATGACGTGAAACCGGGTCACGTCTTCGGGCAACGCGATCACCGCACCTTCCGGCCCGCGGGCTGGGTTGAGGCGGGGAGCGGGAAACTCGAGCAGATGCGCCCGATCGCCGAGCAGCGCGGCCTGACCATGCTGCAACTCTCCTGCCTCTGGAATCTGAGTCATGCGCCGATCGAGAGCGTGATTCCCACGATGATCCAGGAGGTCGGCGAGGACGCCAAACCGATCGAAGAAAAGATCGCGGAACTCGCGGCGTTGCCCGAGATCAAACTCAGCGCCGACGAGTTGGAGGAGTTGCGCCGCATCGGCGACAATACCGGTTGCATGGTGCTCAAAGGAGGCAATCCCGAGCACACCGGCGAGCCGCTGCCCGATCGCTGGAGCCTCACAACTGATCTTAGCCAGGTCGCGGAAAGATGGCACATCCAGCCGGCCAAGGATCTCGCCTGCACGCACGTGAAGGCGGCGTAGCGGGGGGCAGCCGGGTGGTGGATTGGGAGGAAGGGGTGAAACGCTGAACGTCGAACGTCGAACGTCGACGTAGGAGAAGAGGGCACGGGTGGAGACCTCTGGTCATTCGATGTTCGGCGTTCGACGTTCGACGTCCGAGGTTTTCCGAAAATTGAGCGCGAATGCAGGAGGACGCACTTCGCCCGGCCACCGCTCTCGCTGCTATGTCCCAGTTGGAGAGCCGTCCTCCTGGAGCGGCAGGAAGAGGACATCCAGCTTGCGGCTGTGCGCCTGGCTGAGGTCGAGGAGGCGCGTCTTCGCCGGCCAGTAATCGCTGCACCCCACCCCTTGCAGCGTTTCCTCCAGGTCGGCAAAACGCCCGAGCTGTCGCTGCGCTTCCGCGCGGAAGAGCAGCAGATCTTCGGCGCCGTCGGTGGTCATCTCGATCATCCGTTCCATGTTCGCCACGGCTTCCGGTGCCGTCGGATAGCCGACGGGCGCGTCCGCGATGCGGAACGGGTCATTGCCGCGCCACCACCGCAGCACCCGCAGTTCGAGTTCGAGCTCGGGAAACGAGCCGAGTCCTTCGTCCAGGGCCTGTTGGACACCGGCTTCATCCAGCGACGCGAGCACCGGCGCCGACTCCCACCCTTCCTGGCCGGGCTCCAGGACCTTGCCCGGCGCAAGGAAGCCCAACTGCCGCGCTTCGCCGACCCAAAAAGTGTGCCCGCAAACGGCGCAGCGGCTGACCCGCGGCGGTCGCTCGAGACCAGGGGCGGTCTGCCAGCCGTCCGTCCAAGTGATCATCCCCGGCGTTTCGCCCGCTTCCGGCAGCGGCAGCTTGGCCAGCGCTTCGCAATGAGGACAGGCGAGGATGAAATCCGTCCCGGCAAACATGGAGAGCTGGGACGCGCGAGCCTCAGCGCGAGATATCCTGCTGCCCGAGGATCGTAAACTGGCTCGATTCGAGCACCGATGTGGCGCACTCGTTGTCTTCAACGTGCAGCGCCAGCGCCGTCCGGCCGCGGGGCCGCGTGAGCAGGGCGTAGCTGCCGAAAATATTGCACTCCGCCGCGAGCAGGGCGGCGAGCAGGCGCCCCAGCTCGACCGCGCCTTCCTTCAGCTCCACGACCACGAGATCGCACACGGAGAAGGGGACGGCATTTTCGAGAAAAAGGGTCTGCACGCTTTCCGGATCGCTGACCACGATCCGCACAATGGCCGTATCCGCCGAGTCCTGCACGTTGATCGCGAGCACGTGAACATGCCGCTCATTGAGCAAACGGACCACGTCGAGCAGGGCGCCGACGCGGTTGGGCAGGAAGATTGAGAACTGCGTGACGCGCGGACCGCCGAGCTTTTCGGCGGTGTGGGAATGTTCAAGAGGCATCGGTTATTTGTAACTGTAAACGAGGCAGAACGCCGCCGCTTCGCCTTCCACCAGCTCGATCCTGACGTAGTATGGGCCGCTCGCCGCCGGCGAAAATCCGGCCGCCGCGGTGGCGCCTTCCTGGTACGGTTCGCTATCGATCACCTTGCCGAGCTCATCAAAGACGCTCACGGCGACCTTCTTCACCTTGCCCGTCGCGCCCAGCGAAAACCAATACTCGTTGCCGGAATACAGATTGACCTGGACGAGCTTCGGCTTGCCCAGTTCGAGCGTGCCCTGCCACACGCCGTCACGCAGCTTGAAGCCATCGTTGGCAAAGGCCCCGGCCAGATCGAGGGCAATGCGGCGGGCATCGACTTCCGCGTCGGTGACGGCCTGCACCGGAGCCAGCGAGGCCGACGCGGCGAGCAGCAAAGCGAGGAGAGGGTGTTTCATTTCTGGTCCTTCTTGGCGATGTCCTTGACGATCTCGCTGGCGTAGCCGCTGAGCTTTTTCACGTCGGCCGCGCTTGGGGCCTGGTCGCGGGGAAAGCTGACGAGAACCTCCATCAGGATCATTTTCATGCGGAGATTTTTCACCTTCGGATCATCGCGCACCTTGTCGGGCAGGGCATCGAGCCTCTTGTTCAGGTAGCTGACGATGGCTGGCTGGCGGAGGATTTTCGCGCTCGCCTCGCTGTAGTTTTGCGCGATGTGCGAGCTGATCACTTCGACGGCCCGCGCCCATCCGCCCGCCGTCACGAGCGTCACCAGATCGCCGTCCTTGTTGTCGTGCATCGACTCCTTGACCTCGTTTTGGGTGGCTTCCAGCTCCTCCTTGAGCTGGTCCCATTGCTTGCGCTCCGCGAAATCCGTGATGCTCGAGCCGCGCATCAGGATGTCCTTCGGCACGCTGAGATTCTTGGCCAGGGCGAGGATGTCCTTGCCCAGATTCTTGACCTGTTGCGAATCCTCGGCTTCGACCGCGATGAATCCGTCCGCGACGAGGCTGCCGAGATTGAGCGCGAGCTGGGCGCGGCTCGGATAATTGGTCGCGATCGGCGGCCGGAACTTCGCCGCCCAATCCAGTTTGCCCTGCTTGTTCAGGGCGACCATGAGCTCGCCCGGCGTGGGGATCGAGAAGTCATCCGTGCGCACGGCGTCGGCCATTTCCTCTTTGGTCAAGTTGGGGGCTTGCCCCGCCGCGGACGCGCACCAGCCAAAAAGCGCGAGGCTGCCTCCGAGCATGCCGAGTTTCGAAATCATGGCGGGACGTTAAACGAACCGCGCCGCCATTGTCACCCGGCATTTTCAAACGGGCCGGCTGGCCAGCCGCTGAGAGCGCGCGACCGAGCCGCCACCGCCGACTGGCAGCCCGCGCGCACTTCCAACTTGCGCCCTATCGGTGCGCTCCTACGCTGGCCCACCTATGAAAGCCCACGTCACCGTGATGCCGAAACAGAGTGTGCTCGATCCGCAGGGCGTGGCCGTGCGCGATGCCATCCGTCATCATGGCCTGCCCACGGTGAAGAATGCGCGGGTCGGCAAGTTCATCGAGCTCGAGCTCGACGGAACCGAAACCGAAGCGCAACTCCACGAAGTTTGCCGCGACCTCCTTTCCAATCCCGTCATCGAGGATTACCGGATCGAGATCGAGCGCTGACTCCGACCGACGATGCTTTTCTTCCTCTGCGTCCTGCTCCCCCCGCTCGCGGTGCTCCTCACCGGCCGGATCGGGAGTTTTTTCCTCAGCCTTGTCCTCACGCTTTTTGGCTGGCTGCCGGGCGTGATTCACGCGTTTTTTGTCGTCACCGATTACAAGAACGAAAAGCGCTTCCGCGAGCTGTCGAGCGGGGCGAAATCCTGACATGAAAGCCGCCGTCATTCGCTTCCCCGGTTCGAACTGCGACCAGGATTGCCACCTCGTGCTCCGCGAGCTCGGCGTGGACGTCCGCTACGTCTGGCACAAGGAGACCAGCGTCGCGGACGCGGATCTCATCGTGCTGCCGGGGGGCTTCAGCTATGGCGATTACCTGCGTTGCGGCGCGATCGCCCGCTTTTCACCCGTGATGCAGAGCGTGAAGGAAGCGGCGGCCGCCGGGACGCTGGTGCTCGGCATCTGCAATGGCTTTCAGATCCTTTGCGAGGCTGGCTTGCTCCCGGGAGCGTTGATCCGCAATCGCGATCTGCACTTTATCTGCGAGCACCGCTGGGTGCGGGTGGAAAACATCGCCAATCCATTTCTCAACGCCGCCTGGACCGGCACGCTGCTCAATCTCCCCATCGCGCACGGCGAAGGCTGCTACGTGGCCGATGCCACCACGCTTCAGGAACTCAATCGTCACGGGCGGGTGCTGCTGCGCTACACGGACGGCCGCGGCGCGGCCACGGCCGCGGCGAATCCGAACGGCTCCGCGGAAAACATCGCGGGCATCTGCAACGCTGCCCGCAACATTTTCGGGCTGATGCCGCATCCCGAGCGCGCTGCCGATGCGCGCCTCGGCAGCGTCGATGGCCGCCTCCTCTTCGAGAGCATCCTGACGACGCTCGGTGTCCGCCGGGCGGCGTAGCCTCGTCGTTCTGATGGTGTTGGTGAGTGAGGATTGATGCCGCTCCCGATGACCGACTCTCCTGCTCCGGCGCCACACCGCCGCCGGCCCCGATACGCCGGCAAAAATCCGCGTCGCTTCGAAGACAAATACAAGGAGCGCGACCCGCAGCGCTACGGAGCGACCGTCGAGAAAGTGCTCGCCTCGGGCAAGACTCCGGCCGGCATGCACCGGCCCATCATGCTGGCGGAGATCCTCGAAATCCTCGCGCCGCAGCCCGGGGAGATCGCCGTGGACGGCACGCTCGGCTACGGCGGTCACGCGCAGGAAATCCTGGCGCGGCTTCAGCCGGGCGGACGCCTCCTCGGCCTCGATGTGGATCCGATCGAACTGCCGAAAACCGAAGACCGGCTTCGCGCCTTGGGCTTCGGACCGGACACGTTTACCGCGCACCGCTGCAATTTCGCCGGCCTCCCGCGCCTCCTTGCAGACGAGGGGATCACCGGCGCCCACCTCATTCTCGCCGATCTCGGAGTGTCCTCGATGCAACTGGACGACCCCGCCCGCGGCTTTTCCGTCAAAGTGAACGGTCCCCTGGATCTGCGGTTGAACCCGCAGCGGGGGCTGCCGGTGGCCGCCCTGCTCGAGAGAATGCGGCCCGAGGCCTGCGCCGCGCTGCTCACGGAAAATGCCGACGAAGCCCACGCGCTGATCCTCGGTCCGGCGCTCGCGGGCCGGCTCTTTGCCACCACCAGCGCCCTGGTCGCCGCCATCCGCAAAGCCCTCGCTGCGGCGCTCCCGCGGTTGACCGAGGAAGACATCGATCTTTCCCTGCGGCGCGTCTTCCAGGCGCTGCGCATTGCCGTGAATGATGAGTTTTCGGCGCTCGACACTTTCCTGCGGAACCTCCCGGGCAGCCTCGCCCCAGGCGGACGCGTCGCGATTCTCACCTTCCATTCCGGCGAAGATCGGCGGGTCAAGAAGTCCTTCGCCCAGGGCGAGCGCGAGGGTCTCTATGTCCCGACGGCGGGCGAGGTGCTGCGCCCCACGTCCTCCGAACGCCGCGCCAATCCACGTTCCACGGCCGCGAAGCTTCGCTGGGCGCGGCGCGCGTGAAGGAGCCGATCAGCGCGGGACGACTTCGTCCTCGGGAATCGGCGAGGCGGGACCGGACGACACGGTGACCGGAGGCGCACCGCGCACCCAGTGTTCGCGCTTGGCCAGAAGGTCGGCGAGCTCAATCGGCCACTCCGCGTTGGCAAAGAAATCGTCGCCACCGCTGTCGCGAATCTCGCGGAAGGCGGTGAGAAACATCTGATTTTCCAAAGAATCCTTCACGCCCAGCGCCGGGTAGCGGCGAATGACTTCGCGCTGCGCCCGGGCGGTGACCTGCGCCGGGGTTTCATTGGCCGCCGGAGCTTCTTCGAGCGGAGCGCCGGCTGCATTGGTGTGTGCCATTCGCGCCGCGCCCGGCCCCTCGGCACCCGCGG
The DNA here is from genome assembly GCA_034667665.1 of Chthoniobacter sp. Lineage (GTDB taxonomy): Bacteria > Verrucomicrobiota > Verrucomicrobiia > Chthoniobacterales > Chthoniobacteraceae > Chthoniobacter. Next base: position 67,701 of record JAXDQW010000085.1, on the reverse strand, counting down.
GTGGGGCGGGAGCGGCGGGGCGGGCAGCGGCCGCGCCCGCCTTGAAGGAAGGCTTTTCGGTGATGATTTCCACGCCGTCCGCCGGCAGCGCCACGAGCAGATCGCGCACGGCAACCGTCACCTCACTCCCGTGATTGGCCCCGAGAGCGAAGAGGTCGCCGGCTTTGATCAGGAACGGCTTGCCTTCGATCACCACGCGCGTGTCCTTGAGCACTTTGACCCGGGGACCGGCTTTCGGGTCCGGGGGATTCAAGGCGAAGGCTTCGGAAAGCAGCAACGTCGAGGCTTCCCCGGACGAGCCCGGAGAATTTGCAAGCACCGACTGCGCGATGGGACGGCTTCGGGCGAAATCCTGGAGCGCGGCGTAGCCGAGTTCGACCAGCGGCATGGCGGCGCCAAATAAACAAACGATGCCCAGGGCCAGGAACGCTCCGTTGCGCTGCCGGAACACGTGGAGTCGCGCGAGCACGAACAGAGCGGTGAAGGTGAGCAGGCACACCGCGAGAAAGAGCAGCGCTTTCGACCCAACGAGGAAAATGGAGACGCCCACGAGCGCCAGCGCGAGCAGGATGGTGACGACGCCCCAGGCGAGGTTCCGCGGACCGTGTCCATGCTCGCGCAAGGCGTGGAGCTGGACATAGCGGGGATGGAACGGCTCCTCGCGCACCTCCGCGTGCGGCGTCGGGACGGGTTCGGAGCGGCGCGCAAAGAGCGTGCGCGGAACTTCGATGGGGGCGTCTGGGTTAATCACGGGCGGGAGAATGCCACAAGTGGCGCATTTCGCATGGGGAAAATTCGTCCATGCCCTCGGCGGTGGTGTTGGGCGAGTCCCGCGATCGGGGTTCAGAGATACTCGGTGAGTCCGTCGTAGGCGTGGCTGACCTGGATGGAATGGTCGAGCCGGCCGAGAATCTGGCGGGTGAGATTCAGCTTTTCCTCCAGGAAAAGATCGTCGTGCGCGGGATCGTGATGGGTCACCAGCCAGCGCCGGACCCCGGCGAGTTTCATGAGCAACGCGGCATTGGATACCGAACTGTGACCCCAGCGAATCTTGTCCGGGTATTCATCATTGGTGAATTGCGCTTCATGGATGACGAGGTCGGCGTCGGAGAGAAAATCGATCATGTTCCCAAAGGGGGCAACCACGCGGTGATCACGGGTGAGCGACGCAGGGTCGCCGGTAAAGCCGAGCAGGAATTCATTGTCCGGCACCCAGGCGATCTTCGTCCCGCCGACTTCGATCTTGTAGCCGACGGTGGCTCCGGGGTGCTGCGCAAATTCCCAGTAAATCTTCGCGGGCCCGGCGAGCACCGGGTTGGTGTCGAGCTTGCGGAACTCGATCGCGGCGTTGAGATCCTCCATCTGGACCGGAAAATAGTCGCGGTCGAGTTGACCGCGGAAGAGCGACCGAAGGTCTTTGCCGAAACCTTCCGCGCCATAAATGGTGAGTTGGAAGCCGGGCAGATAAGCCGGAGTGAAAAAAGGAAAGCCCTGGATGTGGTCCCAATGGGTGTGCGTGATGAAAAGGTGCAGGCGCCGCATTGGCTTGTGGATCAGCTCGAGGCCGAGTTCCCGAATGCCGGAGCCGGCGTCGAAGATATACTGATCGTCTCCGACCACCACGGACATGCAGGAAGTGTTTCCGCCATGCCGCAGAAAGCGCGCACCGGGCGTGGGGATCGAGCCGCGCGTCCCCCAAAGGCTGAAGCACCCGAGCGCGGCTTCGAGCTTCGGTGCATAGCGGTCAATGCTGGCGGCGGTGAAGGCCGGCGCCTCGCCGGGCGCCGGCTGAGCCTGGCGGCGGTTCGTGAAGAAGGTTTGCACCCGATCGAGCAGCGCTGTCGTCTCGAACGGTTTCATCAGCACATCGATGGCCCCGAGGGCCATGCACTCCGCGTAGTCGCTTTGGAAATCCTTGGCCGTGCACATGATCACGCCGATATCCGCCGTGGCCGGGTCCCCGCGCAGGGCCTTGAGCACGTCCACGCCGTGCATCTTGGGCATCATGATATCCAGCATGATCAACTCGGGATGCGTCGCGCGCGCCCGAAGCAGGCACGCCTCTCCGTCGGACGCGAGGTCCACGGCATATCCGGCGTTTTCCAGCGCGACCTGCATCAGGTAGCCCAGATCGGCGGTATCCTCACCGATTAAGATTCGCCCCGGCGGCAACTGGGATGAGATCATGATGGTCGGCGGGTAGCTGAAGCAGAAAGGGAGGCGCCGGGAAAGGTGAAAGCGTCACGCGCATCGATGAGGCCGCTTTCAAATCGCCCGCGGACGAGCTGAAGGTCGGCTTGCTGATTGCACGAGCGAAGATTCTACAACGAAGCGCACGCTCGCCCTTTCCGCGAGGGGGATGTTCGGCTATGATCGGGCGCGAAACCCAGATGATGTTTGAGATCAAAGAACGAGAGAAAATGGTCGAGCGCGCCCTGCTTGTCGGCGCCTACACCGAAGCGCCGGCCAAATACGAGGCGGCCAGCCTGCTGGAAGAGCTCGAGGACCTCGTGGAAACGCTTGGGATCCCGGTCATCGATCGGATGCTGGTTTATCACCGCGAACAGCATCCGCGGCACCTCATCGGTTCCGGGAAAGCGGAGGAGATCGCCGCGCGCGCCAAAGCCGCCGGAATCGACGTGATCATCTTCGATAACGAGTTGTCCCCGGGCCAGCAACGCAACTGGGAGGAACTCTCGGGAATCACCGTGATCGACCGCACCGAGGTCATCCTCGACATTTTTGCCAAACGCGCCCAGTCCCGCGAGGCGCGTCTCCAGGTCGAGCTCGCGCAGCTCGAATATTCCCTGCCCCGCCTGACGCGCGCCTGGAGCCATCTGGTGCGCCAGGGAGGCGGCATCGGCGCCCGGGGGGAGGGCGAGACCCAGCTCGAGCAGGACAAGCGTCGCGTGCGCGGGTCCATCGACCGCTGCCGGCGCGAACTCGAGCAGGTGCGCGCCTCCCGTGCCACCCAGCGCAAGGACCGCAAGCGCGCTCCGGTGCCGAATGCGGCGATCGTTGGCTACACCAACTCCGGAAAATCCTCGCTGCTCCGCCGGCTCACCGGCGCGGACGTGCTCATCGAGGACAAGCTTTTCGCGACGCTGGACACCACCACCCGGAAGGTTGCCCTGCCCAACAAGCAGCCCTTGCTCCTGACCGATACCGTCGGCTTCGTGCGCCGGCTTCCCCACGGTTTGGTGGAAGCCTTTCGCGCGACGCTGGAGGAGGCCACCCTCTCGGACTTCCTCATTCATCTCCTCGACGCGAGCCAGCCCGAGGTCATCGATTTTTACAACACCACGATGAAGGTCCTGGCGGAACTTGGCGCGGACGACAAGCGGATGCTGGTCGCTTTCAACAAGATCGATCTCGTGGAGGATTCAACCGTGATCGCGGGACTGCGCCGGCACTTCCCAGCCGCGCTCTTCCTGTCCGTGCGGACAGGAGCCGGGATCGAGGAACTTCTCGGGCAGATGGCCGATCAGGTCGCGAATGGCTCGGTCATCCGGCAACTGCGGCTTCCGCAGAGCCAGACGGAGCTGATTGCGCGGGTTCATCGGCAGGCCACGGTGCTGGAGTCTGAATACTCCGGCGACGAGGTGCGCCTCGTGGCTGTCCTCCCCGCGCGGCTGGCGGCGGAGTGCGCCGAGTGGATCACGGAGGGCCTGGAAGAAAAACCGACTCGCGCAGTGCAATCTTTAGAGACAAAATGAACAGAAGCCGGTAACTAACGCGCTGCTTCGGCGCCATTCAAACCTCATTTTACAACTGACGGATCATGTCATTCCTCGATCGTTTCAAGCGTAAGGCGCAGGATGCTCAGGCGCCTGAGGCTACGCCCGATCCTCCGAGCCAGACCCCGGCACCGCCCCCTCACGAGAAAAAGGACGCCGGGGTGCAACTGGCCGCCGCCACGGTGGCGGCGGGTTACAATCCAGAATTCAAGGTGCAGCCTCGCAAGGACAAGGAGAAACCGGAAGCGGCCCGACCCGGGACGGAGGAAGGTGAAATGCTCCTCGAACTGGGCGACTTTTTGCAGCGCGTCCCGGCGCAACTCCTCAAAGCCGGGCCGCACGACAGCCACACGGTTCTTAAGTTTAATCTCAGCGAACTAGCGGATCGCATCGCACGCGGCCAGACGACGATCCCCCTCTACGAAATCTACAAGCGGGTCCCGGCGATTTTCACCTCGGCGGTGCTGAAAAGCGACACTGCGGAAGTTCGTTTCCCGTGGCAAAAGGTGATGAAGCTGCTCGCCGAAGTGGCCGGCACCGCCCACGCGCCAGGCCTGACCCATTCCGCCGCGGAATCCCTCGCCGAGAAGCTCAAGAGCCGGCGCGCGGTGCGCAACATTATTCCCGGCCAGGGGGCCCCGCCGGCTGCGGAACCCAAGCGCCGGCCGACCGCCGAAAGCAAACCTTCCGCAACGCTCGAGCCTGAGCCAAAAGCCGCGACGGAGCCCCAGCCGGCTCAGATCCCAGCTCCCGTGCCGGTCCCGGCGTCCGACGTGGCCCCTTCGACCACCGACGACGAGATGCTCACGCGCGACGAGTTGATCCGGGCGCGGGATTCCGCCCGGCTCCAGGCGGCGCGAGTCAAGGGCGAGTATGAACGGCAGCTCGCCGCGCTGGCCCAGGAACGGAAGTCGCTCGCCGACGAACGGGACCGGGCCGCGGCCGAACTCGCGAAGGCCCAAAAGGACATCCAGGATCATCGCGACCAGGTGGAGTTCGAAAAGAGCGTCGCCTCCAAGAGCAGCGAGAATCTCGCCCGGCTCCAGCACGAGCGGGAAAACCTCCAGCGCGAACTGGCCGCGCGCGAGAAGGAACGCGACTCCCTCAAGGCTGATCTCACGAAATTCCTCAAGAGCGGAGACGGGCACGTCGCCGAAATCGTCGCCGAGCGCGACGCCCTGGCCCAGCAAAAGGCCCATCTCGCCGGCCAGCTCGCCGAGTACGCCAAGAAGGGCGTGCCGAAGCAGGTGAGCGATGCCACCGCGGCGCTGAATGCGGCGCAATCGCAACGCCAGATCGACGAGCTCCAACGGCGGATTACGGTCCTTGAGAGTGCTCAGCGCGAGGCCGTCCATGAACTGCAGCGGGAGCGCGATGCGAAGATCAAGATGGAGCGGCAGCTCACTGCGGCGGATCGTTCGAAACAGGAAGCCGCGCAGCAGATCGAGGATACCCGAACCACCTTGCGGCGGGAATTCGACGCGGCGGCCAGCAAGCGCGACGCGGAACTGGCTCGTTCGCACAAGGAGGCGCACGAGCAGATCGAGGCGCTCAATGCCGCGAAAAATCAGCTTGCTTCCGAACTCGAAGAAACCCGCGCCCGGTTCGCCGCGGAAGCCGCCGCCAATGCCGAGCGTTTGAAGAAAGAGGCCGCCGCCCGGCTCGAAGAAACGCAAACCACCCTGCGCAACGACTTCGAGGAGGCCGCGCGCAAAAAAGAAGAGGAAGCCGCCCGCGCGCTCAAAGGGGCGCAGGAGCGGACCGATGCTCTCGCGGCAGAAAACAGCAAACTCGACGCCGAGCTGGGACAAATTCGCAGCAAACTCACCGTCGAAGCCGCCGCGAAACTTAGCGCGATGCAAACGACGTTGCGCAATGATTTCGAACAGGCTGCCCGGAAACGTGAGGAGGAAGCCGCCCGCGCCCTCAGGGCGGCGCAGGAACAGGCCGAAGCGCTCCACGCGGAGAAAAAGCAGCTCACCAACGAACTCGAACAGACCCGCCTCACGCTCACGGCCGAAGCCGCCGCCAAAATCAGCGCCGCGCAAACCACGCTGCGCTGCGAGTTCGACGACGAAACGCGCCGACGCAAGGAAGAGGTGGCCCGCACCGTCAAAGCCGCTCAGGATCGGGCCGATGCGCTCAATGCGGAGAAGAATCAACTGGCCGCGGAGCTGGCCGCTGCACGCACCCATCTGACCGGCGAAACAGGAGCCAGCCTCGATCGCGTCAAGCAGGAGGCGGCCGCCGCGCTGGAACAAGCGCAAGCCGCGCTCCGCCGGGAATTGGAAGAGACCGCCCGGACGCGTGAGGAAAAAGCCGCGAAGGCCCTGAAAGCCGAGAAGGATCAGGTCGAAGCACTCAACGCTGCCAGGAGCAAGCTCGAGGCGGAGCTCGAAGAAACCCGCACCCGCCACGCCGCGGAAGCCGCGAGTATCACCCAGCGCCTGCAACAGGAGGCAGCGGCCAAAGTGGCCGAGGCTCAAGCGGCGCACCGGCGCGAGGAGGAGATGGCGCGTGCGCTCAACGAGGAAAAAAACAAACTGGCCGCGGAACTGGCGGAGACGCGGGCCCATCTCACGGGCAAAGCGGCGGCCAGCGTCGATCGCGTCAAGCAGGAGGCCGCCGCCGCCTTCGAGCACGCGCAAGCCGCACTCCGCCGTGACTTGGAAGAGACGGCTCGGAAGCGTGATGAAGAGGCCGCCCTGGCCCTGAAAGCCGCCCGGGAGCAGGCCGAGGCGCTCGACGCCTCTAAAACCAAACTCGCGGCAGAACTCGAAGAGACCCGCGTCAGGCACGCCGCCGAAGCCGCCGCCAGCGCCGAGCGCCTCCGCCAGGAGGCGGCGACCAAAGTGGAGGAGGCTCGCACCGCGGTTCGCCACGAACTGCAACAAGCCGCCCAGAAGCGCGAGGAGGAATTGGCCCGCGCGCTCAAAGCGTCCCAGGAACAGGCCGAAACGTTCGCCGCGGAAAAGAGCAAACTTGCCCTCGAAGTCGAGGGCTTCCGCGCCCGGCAGGCGAGCGATGCCGCCTGGGAATCGCGCGCCGTGGCGCAACTCCAGGGTGACCTCGAATCCTATCGCGACCGCATCAAGACGCTGCTCCAGGAACGCGATGCCATCGCTGCGGAGAAGGCCCAGCTCGATGCCACTCTGGGCGCCGATCGCAACGCCCTCTCCGCCCGGGCCACGGCTCTCGAATTGCAGGTCGCGGCCATGACCAGGGAGCGTCAGGCCGAACGCGACAAGCTGGTGACGGAGCGTGATAATGCGCTCAAGGAAGGCGAGATCCTCCTCGCCGAGATCGATGCGCTGAAAACGGCGGAGCAAAAGGCGAAGGAGGAAGCTGCGCGCGAACGGGCCTCGTTCGAGAAACAACGCGACGAAGGCTCGGCCACCTGGCAGCAGAAGCTCGAGGCACAAGCGAAATCCCTGAGCGCGTTGACCGCCGAACGGGAGTTTCTCGCCGCCGAAACGAAATCACTGGGCGAACAATTGTCCAAACTTCGTGCCGAACACGAGCAGGCGGCCGGACATTCCCAGACCGCCCGCGGCGAACTCGAGAAAGCTCTCGCCGCCACCGCCCAGGAACGCGATGCGCACCAGGCACGGCTCGCCACCCTCGGCACCGAGCTCGAATCGGCGCGCGGCTACCACGCCAGGAGCCTCACCGATTTAACCGCGGAAAAAGACAAGTTTGCCGCCGAAGCGAAAGCGCTTTCCGAACAGCTCGCCAGGGCGCGCGCGGACCACGACCATCTCACTCACGAATCGCAGTCCGCCAAGGCTGAATCCGAACAGGCGCTCGCCGTGGCGGCGAAAGATCGAGATGCGCTGCTTGGCCGAATGAGCGGCCTCGGCGCACAACGGGACCAGCTCGCCGGCGAAGTAAAATCCCTGTTGGAGCAGCTCGCCAAGGCGCGGGCCGACCACGAATCTTTCCAGGCGCAGGCGCAGGCCGGGAGGAACGAAGTTGAGCGGACGCACGCCGCGACGATCACCGAACGCAATGCGCTCCAGGCCCGGGTTTCAGCCCTCGGTCTCGAACTGGAAACAGCCCGCCAGCAGCACGAGAAGACGCAGGCGGAGGTGCGCGCGGAACGCGAAGCGGCGGGCCGCACGCGCGGCGAGCTCGAAGGCCGGATCGCGGCGCTCTTAGGCGAGCGCGACCAGCTCAGCTCCAAACTCACCTTCCTCATCGCGGAGCTGCAGACGGCCAAACAGCAACACGGCGAAGCTTTCTCCGCCCTCGATCAACAGCATCAGACGCTGCGCACCGCGAACGAGGCGCTCGTCGCGGAATTCGCCTCCACGAAATCCAGTCACGCCCAGACGGTGTCGGACTTGACGGCGCATCGGGACTCCCTGGCTGCGAGCAAGTCCACTCTCGAACAACGCCTGGCCGAGTCCGAAGCGAATGGGCAGGCTCGCGCCCAGAAAATCCAGCAACTCGAATCGGCGCTGAACGAAGCCCGGACCGCGGCCGCGCATCACGAGCAACATGCCAGGAATCTCGCCGCCGAGTATCACCAGGCGGTCGAGGACCTGACGGGCAAACAGCAGCGGACCCTCGCTGCGTTGACCACCGAAAAAGATGCGGCGATCGCCGCGATCGCCGCGGAAAAAGCCGCCTTCGCCGCGGCCACCGACGACAAGCTGGCCGCGCTCCACGCGCAGCACGAAAAGGCCATGTCCACGCTGGGCGCGGAAAAAGCGCGGGAGATCGCCGCGCTCGACGATCGGCTTCAGAAGCAGAGCGCCGCCGCCATGGCGGAACGGGAGCGTCACCAGGGCCAGCTCAGCGCGGCCGAGCACAAGATCAGCCAGCTCCATCAGCAGCTCGAGAGCTCGGAGCACCAGAGCGCCGCGCTCGCCCAGCAGATGGCGGCCTCCGCGGTCGAGGCCGACAAGAAGTTCGCCCTCGTGATTGCGGAACGCGACAAGCTGCTCGCGGACAAGCGAACGCTCTCTTCCGAGCTGGAGGAAGCCAAGGAATCGCACAAAGCGCAGAGCGGAGTCTTCGCTCGGGAATTCAAAGCCGTGGTCAAGCAGCGGGACGACGCTCTCGCGCAGCTCGAGGCGGAGCGGAAACGTTACGAGCAAAAGGCGGCCGAGCTGGCCCAGGATCGGACCGCGCTCGATCAGCGCGAGGAAGAGTTGGGCATCCGGTTCGAACGGGACATCTCGCGCCTCCGCCGCGAACGCGACAGCATCGCCGAGCAACGCGACGGTTTGCGGGAGCGGCTCGAGGAACTCATTAATCAACAACGCAAGCTGCTCGAAGACGTCGCCGCCCAGGCCAGCCATTCCGCGAGCCGGCACAGCGAGCCCGCCGAGACGGTGACACCGCCCAAACCCCGCGAGTCGAAAACGCGCAAAGAGAAGGAGGCTAATGTCATCGACATTACCTCGGCGGAGGTGATCTCCACCTCGGGGACGGAGGGCGGCTTGAAAATCCCCCGGGTCCGCCCGGTGGTGATCCCGCCGCCGCAGGTTCGAATGCTTTGAGTCGAAAGACCGCGCCGGTTCGCCGCGGGAACCGATGGGTGAAATGGCTGGCGATCATCGTCGCTGGCTTCGTCATTTTCCCGATCGTCCAGGTCGGCTGCGTGCGGATGGTCAACCCTCCGCTCACTCCGCTGATGCTCTTGCGCCAGGCGGAAGCGCATTTCGAAAGACATCGCCCGGCGCCGCGCGCTTATCACTGGATCGATCTTGCGCAGATGCCCAACGCCTTCCTCCGCTGCGTGCTGGCCTCCGAGGACCAGCGTTTTTTCCAGCATCACGGCTTCGATTGGCAGGAGGTCGAGATCGCGCGGCGGGAAGCTCTTCGGAAGGGCACGCCGCCGCGCGGTGCGTCCACCATCAGCATGCAGTGCGCGCGCTCGCTGTTCCTCTGGCAGGGGCGCTCCTGGATCCGCAAAGGGCTGGAAGCCTACTACACCTTCTGGATGGAAGCCTTCTTGTCGAAACGCCGGATTCTCGAGCTCTACGGTAACGTCATCGAGATGGGCGATGGCATTTACGGGTTGGAAGCCGCCGCGCAATTCCACTATCGGGTCAACGGGCGCGCCCTGACGCGTGAGCAGGCCGCAATGCTGGCCGCCATCCTGCCCAACCCGCGCGAGTGGGATCCCACCCGGCCCTCCGCGAAGCTGATCGCGCGCGCCGTCCGGATCCTCCAGATGGAGCCGGCCTTGAAGGTCCCATCGCTCCGATAATCACCCATTGTAAATCGTGCGCGTCCGCTGGTCCGGCAGTTACGGCGACCTGGGCCCGCCACCCGGCGCCAGCCCCTCGTAACGGCCGGTCTGCGGATTGAAAAAGCGCCCATCCCCCGCGGGCGTCGGGTTGGGGTCAGTGCGAAGGGTCGCTCCCGCCGGTGGGATTTTCACCGCTGGCCGCGAACGATCGGGCTCATCGGGCCATTCATACCTTCCGGTCGCAGAATTATAGATCCGGCTATCGCGGCCACTTGGAAGAATATTGCGGCCGCCCGCGAAAGGGCTGCATCCGGAAAAGGCCGCGAAGCCCGCGACCGCCACCAAAACCGAGATCAGATTCATCCCGCGAATTTAGTCGGGAGGAGCCTCGATGACCATCGGTTCCCGCGACGGGCGAGTCGGAACCGAAATTCGCACCGGGCCGACGTTACGGGCACGAACGGATATCTTGGATTCATGAATTGATGCACGCCCCGAGTTGGCTCTAGGTAAGCACCTCCCGTTTATCCAAGTATCCACTGATTCATCGATCCCTGCTCCTCTCCACCATGTTTTCCCACGTTGTCATTTTTTGGACTCACCCCGACAAACCCAACGCCGCCGACGAACTGGTCGCTGGCGCCGAGAAATATCTCCGCCCCATTCCCGGGGTGAAGAGTTTCCACATCGGACGCATGGTCGCGAGCCACCGCGACGTGGTCGATCAGAGCTACCAGGTGGCGCTCAATTTGATCTTCGAGAACAAGCAGCAACAGGACGATTACCAGGTCCATCCGTTGCACCTCGATTTTGTCGAGAAAGCCTTCAAACCGAACTGCCAGCGCGTCGTCGTTTACGACTTCGAGTAAAGGCTTGCCGTCTGCCCGCCACGGGATCCGCGCCGCGACGATCGGTCAGGGCGAGGCCGATGGGAACACGCCCCGCGCGGCTTTCACGCTGATCTTCTGGTTCGCGGCGTAGCTGCGGGCGGCCCGTTCGCGCAATTGCTCACGCGATTCCCCGGCCATCCATCCGTCGAGCACGGCCTTCAGGATGAACGCCCCTGGATACATCAACTGGGTCGTCATCAAGATCGGGCGCGCTCCGATTCGCTCGAGGTGCGGTCCGAAAAAGGCGTCGCTCTTGCAGCACAGGACGATCGCGGCCCGTTGCGACGACCGGCCGGCGGTGGCGCTTTCGGGCAGCGCGAAGTCCATCAAACCGTCATGGCCAAGGTAGGCGACCAGCGGCAGTTCGGTCGCAGGCTGGTCGCTCGACAGCGCCGCGAAGAAGTCCACCGTTCCCTGGCGAATTTGCGATCCGCGGTAGGCGTCCGCAACGAGCCGCAGCCTGCCCGAACGGTGCACGAACACGCAGCGCTCGAGGACCGCAGGCGCCGGGTTCGGGATCACTTCCGTGCGTTTCCAATCGCGACTGGCAGAGAAGACGCTCTTCAATCCCTCGGAGCATCCCCAATAGAGATTGTTCGCCGGGTCATCCCCGTTCCCAATTTCTGCCGGCACGGGAAGGATCCCTTGGGACGCGTTGTCCGCCAGCGCGACGATGACCCGGACTTCCGGCTCCGCCTGAAGGCGTATCGGCAGCAACCCACCCAGGACGATCGCCAGGACCAGCAAGGCTGCCGCGCGGGGATGAATCACGCTCAAGGAGTCGCCGGCGTGAGAGGCGCGCTTGCTCAGCTCGCGCCCGCGGGTTCTTCGCTGGCTGGATGGGCCGCCGTAAACGTCAGCTTGCCCTTCTCGGCGCTGACGTTCGCGCTGTCGCCGGATTTGAGGCTGCCGCGAAGAATCTCTTCGGCCATCGGGTCTTCGAGGTAGCGCTCCACCGCGCGGCGCATCGGGCGCGCGCCGTATTGCGGGTCGTAGCCTTTCTCGATCAGCAGGTCCTTGGCTTTTTCGTCGAGGATGAGGGTGATCTCCTTGACCTTGATTCGCGCCGCGACCTTCTTGATCTCGAGATCCACGATGGTCAGCAACTCCGGCCGGCCGAGGGTGTGGAAGACGATGAGATCATCGAGGCGATTGACGAACTCCGGCTTCAACACCCGCTTGGCCTCTTCGAGGATCTTGTCCTTCATCACATCGTAAGCCTGCTCGTCGCGCGTGCCGCTGCCGAATCCCATCACGTTCGACTTCTTGATCAGCTCAGCGCCGATGTTGGAAGTCATGATGATGATGGTGTTGCGGAAATCGATCTTCCGCCCCAGCGAGTCGGTGACCTTGCCCTCCTCGAGGATCTGCAGCAGCAGGTGCATCACGTCGGGGTGCGCTTTTTCGACTTCATCGAACAGGACCACCGAATACGGACGCCGGCGCACGGCCTCGGAAAGCTGGCCGCCTTCCTCATAACCCACATAGCCGGGAGGCGAGCCGATCAGACGCGACGCGGTGAATTTCTCCATGTACTCGGACATGTCGATCTGGATCAGCGCATCGCGATCGCCGAACATGAATTCCGCGAGGGTCTGGGCGAGGAAGGTTTTGCCGACACCGGTCGGGCCCAGGAAGATGAAGGAGCCAATCGGACGCCGCGGGTCCTTGAGGTCCGCGCGCGAACGGCGCAGCGCCTTGGAAATGGCAATCACGGCTTCATCCTGGCCGATCACTTTGCCCCGCAATTCCTCTTCCATCTTGAGCAATTTGGCCGTCTCGGCCTGCTCCATGCGCTGGAGCGGGACGCCCGTCCACTTCGAGACCACGTGCATGATGTCATCCTCGCTCACCACGACTTCGCGCTCTTCGCGTTGCTCCCGCCACTCGGTCAGGATGCGCTCGAGCTTCTCCTTGCTCTGCTTCTCGTTGTCGCGCAGGGCGGCGGCCTTTTCAAAATCCTGGGCCTTGATCGCCGCCTCCTTTTTCCCCCGGATCTCTTCGATCTCCCGCTCGATTTCCTTGACGTTCGGCGGGCGCGTCATCGAGCCGATGCGCGCGCGCGCGCCGGCTTCGTCCATCACGTCGATCGCCTTGTCGGGAAGGAAACGGCCGGTCAGGTAGCGGTCGCTCAGCTTGACGGCCTGCTCGAGGGCTTCCTCGGTGTAGCGCGCCTTGTGGTGGGCCTCATACTTGGTCCGGAGACCTTTGAGAATGAGGATCGCCTGTTCCACCGTCGGAGCCTCGACTTTGACCTGCTGGAAGCGCCGCTCGAGTGCGGCGTCCTTTTCGATGTATTTGCGGTACTCGTTGAGTGTGGTCGCGCCGACGCACTGCAACTCGCCCCGGCTGAGGGCGGGCTTGATGATGTTGGACGCGTCCATCGCGCCTTCGGCCGAACCGGCTCCGACGATGGTGTGCAATTCGTCGATGAAAAGAATCACGTTCTTGGTCCGGCGAATCTCATCCATCACCGCCTTGATGCGTTCCTCGAACTGGCCGCGGTACTTCGTGCCCGCCACCATCAGCGCGAGATCCAGGGTGATGACCTTTTTGTCGCGGAGCAGCTCGGGGACATTGCCATTGGCGATTTCCTGCGCCAGCCCTTCGACGATCGCCGTCTTGCCCACGCCCGCTTCGCCGATCAGGACCGGGTTGTTCTTGGTCCGGCGGCACAGCACCTGGATGACGCGCTCGATTTCGCTCGCGCGACCGATCACCGGATCGACCTCGCCCTTCTTGGCCAGCTCGGTGAGATCGCGTCCGAAGGCGCGCAACGCCGGCGTCTTCACATCCTTGCGGCCACTCTGCTGCTCCTGCTGCGGCTCCTGCTCGGTCTCGGGCGGGGTGAAGTTCGGATCGAGCTCTTTCAAGATTTCGTTGCGGGTGCGCTCGATGTCCACCTCGAGATTCTTCAGCACCCGTGCGGCCACGCCTTCGCCCTCTCGCAACAGGCCAAGCAGAATGTGCTCGGTCCCGACGTAGGAATGATTCAGCGATTTGGCTTCCTTGCCCGCGAGCGCCAGCACTTTCTTGACGCGCGGTGTGTAAGGAATGTTTCCGACCATTTTTGTTTCGGGACCGCTCCCAACCTGTTTCTCGACCTCCATCCGAACCGTTTCCAGATCGAGGCCCATTTTCTGGAGGACATTCACGGCCACGCCCTGGCCGAGTTTGATCAGGCCGAGGAGGAGGTGCTCGGTGCCCACATAGTTGTGGTTGAAGCGGTCCGCCTCCTTCCGGGCGAGGGCCAGGACCTGCTGCGCGCGTGGTGTGAAGTTGTTCATCATTGGATATACGGCTGCCCCGGGTTGCCAATTGTCGTACGATCCTAATCGGTCTTCCGCGGCGACTGCAACTTGGCTCTGCAAAATCCCGCACGCAAGCGGCGTCGCACCCCTTGACCCGTTTTTTTCGCGTCATATTGCCGCGCCGCCCCGCAGGTAGTGGGGCAGGCGTCCCGCCTGCCATGAGTCGGGTAGCCGTCCCGGCTGCCCAGTCCGGTGCAGACGAGACGCCTGCAACACTCTTGGCAGGCGGGACGCCTGCCCCACTTTCCCTGCGGAGGGCGCGCAGCAAAAAACCGCGCCCCGTTTCCGAGGCGCGGCTCTCTGGGTCGCGAACTTGGGGTCGCGAAATTCTAGCTTTGGAACTTCAACGGAACGCCGCGCGCCATGGCGTCGTGCTCCGCGTCGCTGCACGGCGCGTTGAGCGGGACGTTCGTCGGTGCCACCGGAATGCTGACGAGGCGATTCTCGAGCAGGTATTGCTCGAGCTCTTCGCCGCTGATGTCAGCGACCATGGTTCCGTTGACTTCCACGCAGGGGCTCAGCGGCTGGCCGCTTTTTTGTTCCATCTCCCAGCGGAAGGCCGGGTTCTGGATGATGTCCTTCTCGGTATAGGGAAGGTCATATTTTCTAAGCACGGCGCGAATGCCGTTGCTCCAGCCACATTGCGTTTTGAGGTAGGCGGTGATTTCGGGTTGGGACATAAGATTTGGGAAAAGAACGCGCGCCGGGCTGCAAACCAGCCCGGCCGCGCGGGTAATGCTTTTACTTCTTCGGGGTGCGATCGCTCGGGCGATATTCCTCCTGCGCGGCGGCAAAGGCCTGTTCGAGACCGACCATGTCTTCGCCCGGCTTGAGCGAGTCGAAGGCGGCGGCTTCGCGCTTGATGTCTTCCTCGCTGTAATTGGCGGCCTTGACGGAGAGGCCGATGCGGCGCTCGGTCTTGTCCACTTTGATCACGCGGGCTTCGATTTCCTGACCGATCTTCAGGAAGTCTTTGATCTTGTCCACGCGGTCCTCGCTGATCTGCGAGATGTGGACGAGGCCATCGATGTCGCCTTCCAACGCGACGAACGCGCCGAAGCTGGCGATCTTCGAGACCTTGCCTTTGACCAGGTCGCCGATCTTGTATTTCGCTTCGATTGCTTTCCACGGATCTTCGTCGAGCTGCTTCATGCCCAGGCTGATGCGCTGGTTCTGCTTGTCGATGTCGATGACGACGGCTTCGAGCTCGTCGCCTTTCTTGATCATCTCGGACGGGTGATTGATCTTACGCGTCCAGGACATGTCGGAGACGTGGATCATGCCGTCGATGCCCTCTTCGAGCTCCACGAACGCGCCATAGGCGGTCATGTTGCGAACAGTTCCCTTGACCTGTTTGCCGATCTGATAGCGATGCTCGATCTCGTCCCACGGATTGGGTTCGAGCTGGCGAATACCGAGGCTGATCTTCTGTTCTTCCTTGTTCACGCCGAGGACGACTGCTTCCAGCTCCTGGCCGACCGTGAGCACGTCGCTCGGGCGGGTGATGCGCTTGGTCCACGAGAGTTCGGACACGTGGATGAGGCCCTCGACGCCTTCCTCGATTTCCACGAAGGCGCCGTACGGCACGAGATTCGTGACCTTGCCCTTGACCCTCGAACCCACCGGGAACCGCGCTTCGGTTTCTTCCCACGGATTCTTTTGGGTCTGCTTGAGGCCCAGCGAGACGCGCTCCTTTTCCTTGTTGATGTCGAGCACCACGACTTCGAGCTCCTGGCCGACTTTGACCAGTTCGCTCGGATGCCCGAGACGGCCCCAGGTCATATCGGTAATGTGCAACAGTCCGTCCATGCCATCGAGATCGATGAACGCGCCGAAATCGGTGAGGTTCTTGACCGTGCCCTTGACCGTGGCGCCGATCTTGATCGTCTCGAGGAAGCGCTGGCGCTTGTCCGCGCGCTCCTGTTCGATCAATTCGCGGCGGCTGAGCACCACGTTCTTTCGGTCGTCGTTGATCTTGACGATCTTGAAGTCGTAGGTGTTGCCGACGAACTGCTGAAGATCCTTGGGGGGGACAATATCGATCTGCGATCCGGGGAGAAACGCTTCGACGCCAATGTTGACGGTGAGCCCGCCTTTGACCACGGCTTTGACTTTGCCTTTGATGAGCCCGTCACCCTGGAAGACCTTGACGATCTTTTCCCAGTTCTGGCGGTAGGCGGCGCGCTCCTTGGAGAGGATGACGGTGCCTTCTTCATTTTCGAGCCGGACGAGCAGCACTTCGACTTCGTCGCCGACCTGGAGGTCGTCCACGTCGTCGAACTCGCTGGTCGAGATCGCACCTTCGGATTTGTAACCAATATCGACCAGCACTTCGCGGGGACGGATTTCGAGAATTCGGCCTTTGACGATGCTGCCCTCTTTGAAATCGCGAAGAGATTTCGCGATCAAGTCCTGCATTTGAATCATACTACTGAGTAAACTACCCGCGGGTTTCCGTTTTGACTTTGCCTCCGGGCCGCTCACACGAGCCACCAGTGACGGGGGAAAGGAGGCGGAAAGTAGGGCGGGCCGGAGGAAACGCAAGTGGTTTCTCGTCCCGCGTGCGATTCTTCGCCAGGCGCGAGAAAAGCTTTCGGAGCGGGTGGTTTAGCAAAGCGGAACCACAGGCATCACACCCACGCTCAAGGGCCGGACTGGCGCGGTCACTGGTCGTGGGCCGAAGCACTCGGCTCCCAGAGTTGCGCGACGCGTTCAATTCGCACCGCGCGCCCGGTCTGCTCATCGATCTCGATGAGGGCGCCGTGAATCTTCGCCGGCCCGCGCGCCACGGGGTACATGACCGGCCGGCCCGTGAGGAAACGCTGGATGATGGGCTGGATCTCGCGGCCGAGGCAGCTTTCCGCCGGCCCGCACATCCCGGCGTCGCACAGGAACGCGGTGCCGCCGGGAAAAATCTGTTCATCCGCGGTCTGGGTGTGGGTGTGGGTTCCGCAGACCGCACTCACCTTGCCATCGAGAAAGCGGCCCATGGCGATCTTCTCGCTCGTCGTCTCGCCATGCACGTCCACGAAGATCACCGAGGTCTCGCCACGCAGGCGCTCCACTTCCGCCTGCATTGCCAGAAATGGATTTTCCAGCGGCGGATTCATGAAAGTGCGGCATTGCACGTTCACCACCGCGACCTTGCCCTTGGCGGTTTCGAGCACGATCGAGCCGGCCCCGGGAGCGCCGGGGGGATAATTGATCGGGCGCAGCAGCCGCGGCTCGGAATCGATGTAGGGCAGAATCTCTTTTTGATCCCAGATGTGGTCGCCGCTCGTAATCACGGCCACGCCGGCCCGAAGCAAATCGATCGAGATGCGCGGCGTGATGCCGCGACCGTTGGCCGCGTTCTCGCCGTTGACGACCACAAAATCCACCCCGCGCTCCTCCCGGATCTTCGGCACAAACTCGATCACCGCGCGCCGTCCGGGTTCGCCGACCACATCGCCGAGAAAGAGAAGCTTGAGCATCGCGGGACCAATAGCGGCGGGCGACGGGAATGGGAATGACTAATGAACTGAAGCGTTCGCCGCGGCCGGGAGCGGGCGTCTCCCCTTGGGGATCTTCGCATACGCGCATTCGCGCCAGCTCCATCGATATGGCTTTAGGCATTCGGCATTCCCATGTCATCGTGCGAGGCGTGATGCGATTCCTGCTCTCGACGCTCGTCCTCCTCGTGTGCCTCGGCCAGGCTTTCGCCCAGCGGCTCAGTTCGCTCGCCCCGCCGCCGGATTGGAAGGAACTGGAACCGTTTCAGGAGACGATCACCCGGGCAGAATTCCTGCGCTTGCTCGACGATGTGTATGCGCCTGGCGCCGCGGCGCAGGGCGTGATCGAGGTCGGGAATGATGCGGCGGTAATCAAGGCGTCGCTGCGCCCCGCTTCGGAATGGCGGTTGCGCTTTGCTCCCGACGCGGCGGGCGCCCGCCGTCCGCCGCGCTACTGGCGCTCGGCGGCGGAGCTGGGGCCGGCGCCCGCGGGGCGGCCCCTTGCCGGCGTGAAGATCGCGCTCGATCCCGGACACCTCGGCGGCGAGTGGGCGAAAATGGAGGAACGCTGGTTCCAGGTCGGCGAGTCGAAGCCGGTCGCCGAAGGCACGATGACTTTGCGCGTGGCCGACCTGCTCGCCCCGCAACTTCGCGCCCTCGGCGCGGAAGTCATGTTCGTGCGCGACCGCCTCGAACCCACCACGCCGGATCGTCCGGAAACCTTGCGCGACGCCGCCCGCGCGGAGCTGGCTCTGCAAGGCATCTTCAATCCGCGCGCAACCTATGATCCCGCGAAGGCCGATGACCCGGAGCGCGGCCAGACGCTCCAGTGGCAGAGCGAGTTGCTCTTTTACCGGATCAGCGAAATTCGCCAGCGGGCGCGGCTGGTGAACGAACGCCTCAAACCGGATCTCGTGCTCTGCCTGCACTTCAATGCCGAAGGCTGGGGCGGTGATTCTCGCAACCCGGAATTCGTGCCGCGCAATCATCTGCACGTGCTGGTCAATGGCTGTTTCAGCGCGGGCGAGTTGCGGTTCGACGACCAGCGCCACGATCTCCTGCTCAAGCTGCTCAATCGCTCCTCTGCGGAGGAGGCCGCGGCGTCCGAGCGAGTCGCCGCGGCTCTGGCCGACGCGACCAGACTGCCGTTCTACGAGTACACCACCCCCAACGCGCGGCGCACCGGACAGAACCTTTGGGCGCGCAATCTCCTCGCCAATCGGCTCTACCGCGCGCCGGTCATCTTTCTCGAGCCTTACGTCATGAACAGCGAGGAAGTCTGGGCCCGCGTGCAGGCGGGCGAATATGAGGGCGAACGGCTCGTGGCCGGAGTCGTGCGCAAGAATCTCTATCGCGAATACGCCGACGCGGTGGCGGAAGGCCTGCGCGCTTACTTCACCGAGGCCCGCCCGCAGTAGCCGCGGAGCGGCGTTACCCGAGTAGCCGTGGTCGAAGCGCAGCAAGGCCACGGAACCGAAGCGATGCGGGAAAGCCGCGTAGCGGCGAAACCTGGGCACGCCGAACGGAGGGTTTCGCCGCTCCGCGGCTTTCCCGCACGGGTTTCACACCGTGGCCTCCCTACTCTCGACCACGGCTACTCGGGTTGGCGCCGCTCCGCGGCTGCCGGCGTTGCGACCATGCCGGCAGATCCCGCACGCGAGATTCCTGAGGCACAGAATGGCAGGCGAGACGCTCGCGGCACTTTTTGGCAGGCGGGACGCCTACCCCATTACTCTACCCATTCTGCGCCTTGCCGTTGAGCGTGAGGTACGTATAGCCGCGCAGGCCCCGTTCGTAGCTCGCGAGCAGCTTCATGGCCTCGTTCGGCTTCAGCCGGTTGCTCTTGATCGCCGCATCGACCTGCGCCTTCAGGTGGCGCGTGAGGACATGCTCGTCCCATTGCGTCATCGCCAGCACTTCGCCGATGGTGCTGCCCTCGATCGTCTCCTCGATGTACCACCCGCTTTCCTCGTCCTCGTCGAGAAAGACGTGCGCCTCGTTCACCCGGCCAAACAGATTGTGCAGGTCGCCCATGATGTCCTGGTAGGCGCCCATGATGAAAAACCCGAGGTAATAGGGCTCCCCGGGCCGGAGCTTGTGCAGCGGCAGGGTGTCTTTGACGTCCTGCAGATCGATGAATTTGCTGACCTTGCCGTCGGAGTCGCAGGTGATGTCCACGAGCATGCCCTGCCGCTCGGGGTACTGATCGAGACGATGGATCGGCATCACCGGAAAGAGTTGGCCAAGCGCCCAATGATCGAGCAGCGACTGAAAGACGCTGAAGTTGCAGACGTATTGATCGCCGAGCGCGGTCTCGAGATCCTTCACCTCGTCGGGGATGTACTTCATGCCCGCGCAGAACTGCACGATGCGGTGCGCGATCTGCCAATAGACCGTCTCGATCTTGGCCTTGCTCTCCAGCTCGAGCAGCCCGAGATCGAACATCGATTGCGCGTGTTCCTTGATCTGCTGCGCGTCGTGCAGCGACTCCATCCGGTTCTGGTGGCTCAGGTTGCGTTGAATGTCGATGATCTCCCCCACCTGCTTCGGATCGCCTTCCTTGATCTCGATCTGGATCGGAGTTCGGTCCTTCTCGATCGAGCCGAAAGCTTCGACGATGAGCACGGAATGATGCGCCACGATCGCGCGCCCGCTTTCGCTGACGATGATCGGATGCGCGACCTTCTCCGTGTCGCACACGTCCATGATGTTATAGACAATGTCGCGCGCGTATTCCTGCAGCGAGTAATTGGTCGAGCTGTCGAACGCGGTGCGCGAGCCGTCGTAATCTACGCCCAGGCCGCCGCCCACGTCGAGGTAGCCGAGGTTGTGCCCCATCTTCGCCAGCTTCGCGTAAAAGCGCGCCGCTTCGCGCACGGCGCGCTTGATCGTCCCGATATCCGGCACCTGCGAGCCGACATGAAAATGAATCAGCTTCAGCGTGTGGGCGAGCCCTTCCCGCTTGAGCGTCTCGCTGACCAAAACGAGCTCCGCGGTGCTTACCCCAAACTTCGCGTTCTCGCCTCCGCTGGTCGCCCACTTGCCCGAACCTTTCGCGGCCAGCCGGACGCGCACGCCGATCATCGGCTCGACCCCGACCTCTTTCGAAACCCGCAGGATTTCCGTCAGTTCCTCGATCTTCTCCACCACCAGCACGACCTTCTTGCCCAGCTTGCTGCCGATCAGCGCCATTTGGATGAAGAGCGAATCCTTGTAGCCGTTGCAGATGATCAGGGACTCCTCGTCACGATGGATCGCCAGCGCCGCGATCAGCTCGGGTTTGCTCCCCGCTTCCAGCCCAAAGTGATAGGGCGTCCCCGCATCGATGATCTCCTCCACGACCTCGCGGAGCTGGTTCACTTTGATCGGAAAAACCCCGCGATAGACGTTGCGGTAGCTGGCCTCCTCGATGGCTGCGCCGAAGGCTTTGTTGATCGTCTCGACGCGGTGCCGCAGGAGATCCTGGAAGCGGAGCACCATCGGAAATCCCAGCCCGTACTCGCGCCGCGCCTCGTCGATCACCTCCATGAGGTCGATTGGGGTTGCGAGTTTTTGCGTGGGCGCCACCTGGATATTGCCCCGCGCATTGATCGAAAAATAGCCGAGGCCCCAGCGGTCGATGTTGTAGAGCGAAGTGGCGGCGGGAATGTCCCAAGGTGGCTGCATGGCGCGCATCTAATCCCCTCAATCCGGGAAAGCAATCCGCGCCTTGGAAAACTTCCATGAGCGCCCGGTCGACATTCAACATCCAACATCCCACACCCAACATCCAATGCCGCTGGCGCACGATCGCGAGGTCCACTGGATGTTGGATGTTGGGTGTTGGATGTTGAGTGTTGAGTGTTGGTGTAGCCGGGCAAACACCAGCCCTCCACGAGATTTTCCCCCTCGACACCCGCAGCCCCACCCCCGACATTCCCAGCGCATGAGCAAACCCGTCGTCCCGGTGGAAATTCGCACCGTGCTGCCGTTCAATTCCGGGCGGGCGGTGTTCATCGGCAACGACGAAAAAGTGTTCGTGATCTATGTGGATGAGAGCGTCGGCGCGGCGATCTCGATGTTCATGAATCACACCCCGAAAGAGCGGCCGCTGACCCACGATTTGATCGGCCACTTGATGGCCGCGCTGGGCGCGAAGGTCGAGCGCGTGATCATCAATGACCTCAAGAGCGAGACCTACTTTGCCCGGCTGATCATCAGCGCGGAGAACGAATTGTTTGAGAAAAAGATCGTGGAACTCGACGCCCGCCCCAGCGATTGCATCGCGCTCGCCCTGCAACAGGTCGCGCCCATTTACGTGAGCCGCGACGTCTGGGATGAAGTCGAGGATCGCAGCGATGTTCTCCGGCATCTCGAAGAGAACGGCCCGCAGGGCGAGAGCGAAGCGTAGGCAGGCGGCAGTGCCCCTTCGGAATCGCGGAAACAGTCATGACCGCCGAAGCCCTCGATCACCTCCGGAAACGCTGTGCGGTCATGCGGCGCCTGATCCGCCTGCACGGTCCCTGCACGCTGGTGCCTCAGGCAAATCGCTCGACGTTCGAGTCGCTGGTGCTCGCCGTCGCGCACCAGCAGCTCAATGGCGCGGTGGCCCAGAGGATCCTGGGCCGCTTCCGCGCGCTCTTCCCGGGCAAACGCTTTCCCAGCGCCGCGCAGCTCGCGAGTGTCACGGACGACGCCTTGCGCGCCTCGGGCTTTTCGTGGGCCAAGATCGCGGCGCTCCGCGACATCGCCCGCAAGACGCTCGATGGCACCGTGCCCAGCTCGCGCGCCATCCGCGCCTTGTCCGATGCCGACATCATCGAACGGCTGGTCCAGATTCGCGGCGTGGGGCGCTGGACCGCCGAAATGATGCTCATCTTCAAGCTCGGGCGCCCCGACGTGCTCCCGATCGACGATTTCGGCGTCCGCAACGGTCTGCGCATTGCCTTTGGGCTGCCCGAGATGCCAAAACCGCGGGATCTCCTCACTTACGCGGAACGCTGGCGGCCGCACAATACCACGGCGGCGTGGTTTCTGTGGCGCGCCGCCGATGCCGCAAAACAGAAACCCGCCATCCCTGGCATAACCACTTGACTCCCGCGATGCACCGGCTTTTCCCCGCCGCTTGGCTTCAAGGCAGATTGTCGCGGTCATTGCGCTGCCAAATCTCCAGGTATTATGCCCTGATCAACATCCCATGAGCACCATCAAAGCCTACGCCGCCAGCAACCCCGGAGCAGTCTTCCAACCGTTCGAATTTGACGCCGGCCCACTGGGCGACGAGCACATCGAGATCGCCGTCACCCATTGCGGACTCTGCCACTCCGATCTTTCGATGTGGGAGAACGAGTGGGGCATGACCGCCTATCCCTTCGTCGCCGGCCATGAAGTCGTCGGCCAGGTCGTCGCCGTTGGCGACCACGTCAAGAAGGTCAAGGCCGGCCAGACCGTAGGCCTGGGCTGGCTTTCACAGAGCTGCATGGCCTGCCAGCAGTGCCTCTCGGGAGATCACAACCTCTGCGCCACCGCGGAGCAGACCATCGTCCAGCGGCACGGTGGTTTTGCCACCCGGGTCCGCGCGCACTGGGCGTGGGCCACGGTGTTGCCGGAAAAGGTCGATCCGGCCACGGCGGGCCCGCTCTTTTGCGGCGGGATTACCGTCTTCAACCCCATCGTGCAGTTCGGGGTGACGCCGACGGACCGCGTTGGCGTCGTGGGCATCGGGGGGCTCGGGCACATGGCGCTGAAGTTCCTCAATGCCTGGGGCTGCGAGGTCGTGGCCTTTACTTCCAGCGATTCGAAACGCGAGGAGGCCCTGCAACTCGGGGCGCACCGCGTGGTCAATTCACGGGACGTGGACCAGCTCGGGAAGCTTGCCGGCAGCCTCAATTTCATCCTCTCGACGGTGAACGTGAAGCTCGACTGGCAGGCGCTGATCGGCGCGCTCGCTCCCAAAGGCCGGCTGCACACGGTGGGCGCGATCGCCGAGCCCGTGGAACTTGCGGCGTTCCCGATGCTGGCGGGGCAGAAGTCCTTTTCCGGCTCGCCTCTCGGCAGTCCGGCCACCGTCTCCAGGATGCTGGAATTCTGCGCGCGCCACGCCATCGAGCCGACCACCGAATCCTTCCCCATGTCGAAAATCAACGACGCCTTCGAGCACCTCAAAAGCGGCCAGGCGCGCTACCGCATCGTCCTCGAGAACGACTTCGCGTGATCCCCACCTCAGCCAAAGTTTTACCGCCCGCGCGGACTTCGCTAAGCAGCGAGCGCCAGCGACGAGCCCGCGATGGCCGCCGCCTTGTCACGAAACCCTCCATACACCATGAGCACTCCAAATAAGATCGCCCTGATCACGGGCGCCAACAAAGGGCTGGGCTTTGAGATCAGCCGGCAACTCGGCAAGCTCGGCATTACCGTCCTCATCGCGGCGCGCCATAAAAAGCGCGGTCTTGCGGCGGTCGAGAACCTCAAAGCCGCAAACATCGATGCGCACTTGCTGATCGTGGATGTCGCGCACGATCCGTCGATCGAGCGCGCCGCGGAATACATCGAACAGGAATACGGGCGGCTGGATATTCTGGTGAACAATGCGGGCATCATGGAAGACCAGAGCTTCACGCCGAGCACCACGCCCCACGACATTCTGCGCGATGTCTTCGATACCAATTTCTTCGGCGCCATCAACGTCGCCCAGGCGATGTTGCCGCTGCTCAAAAAGAGCGAGGCTGGGCGCATCGTGAACATCTCGAGTTCGCTCGGTTCACTCACCTTGCAGTCGGATCCGGCCAGCCCCCTGGCGGACTTCAAGATCCTCGGTTACAACTCCTCGAAGGCCGCGCTGAACTCCTTCACCATCCACCTGGCGTGGGAACTGCGCGACACGCCGATCAAGGTGAACTCCGCCTGCCCCGGCTGGGTGAAGACGGACATGGGCGGCGCCAATGCACCGGGCACGGTCGAGGAGGGCGCCGACACCCCGGTCTGGCTCGCCACGCTGCCGGCGGACGGCCCGACCGGCGGCTTCTTCAATTCCCGCAAACCGGTGCCGTGGTGAGGTAGTGCATCCTCGCCGACGAACTCGGGCTTCACCTCTGACCCATGAACAACTCATTCCAAGGGAAAGTCGCCCTCGTCACCGGCGGCACCTCCGGCGTCGGCCGCGCGGCCGCGCTCGCCTTCGCGCGCGAAGGCGAGCGGCCTTGCTCTCCCTCTGCTCCGACGGCGCTTCATGCCGCCGACGGCGGGTGGACGGCCCAGTAATCCAGCAACTCACCAATGATCCCATGAACATCCCTGCTCCGGACCTCACACAACGCCCGCCTCGCAGCCCGCGCACCCGCCTTGGCGGCTACGCGCTCCTTCCCCGCATGCTCGACAAATGTCGCGCCGTGCTCGCGGGCAAGAATGGCGAATTCAAGTACAACTGCCCGCTCGACCAGCACATCATCAACTACCTCGGCATCGACCCCGAAGCGTTGCAGAACGAAGTCGCCACCGGCAAGGGCGACGGGGAGATGCTGGAGTGGATCAAGGCCAATCAAAAGCATCCCCGCGCACCATGGGAGATTCAGCAATGGAGCGACTTCCAGTCGAACCGCGGCCCGGACAGTGACGCGGAAACCCTCGAGTATTTTTCCCAGGCCGTGGCCGGCTTCACGACCACGCGCGAAGATATCAAGACGTGGGCGGACCTGCTCGACCTGGATGATTACGTGACCTTTGGCGGCAAGGCCTGAGCGGCGCAGCGCGATCTGGCGCGACACGAGATGAAAGCCTGGACCATCCAGACGCACGGCGGCCCCGACGGGCTCGCTTCGGCGGACCTGCCCACGCCCCAGCCCGCCGCCGACGAAGTCCTGGTGCGGATTCGCGCGGTCTCGCTGAACTACCGCGATCTCCTCGCGCTCCAGCAGCAGCGTCCGGGCAATCTTCCCCCACCACTCGTCCCTTGTTCCGACGGGGCCGGCGAAGTCGTGGCGGTCGGTTCCGCGGTCACAGGCTTGCGGGCGGGTGACCGCGTCGCGGGCATCTTTTTCCGCGATTGGCTGAGCGGCGCCTTCGACCTGAAGTATCACCAGGCCGCGGGAGGCGGTTCGATCCACGGGATGCTCCGCGAGTTCGTCGCTCTGCCGGCCCACGCGTGCGTGCCGTTTCCGGCGCATCTTTCTTTTGAAGAGGCCGCGACGCTGCCGTGCGCCGCGGTGACGGCGTGGCAGGCGCTCTTTACCCGGGGCGGACTGCGTGGGGGCGCCACTGTGCTCGCGCTCGGCACGGGCGGCGTTTCGATTTTTGCCCTGCAACTCGCCACCGCCGCCGGCGCACGCGTCATCGTGACCTCCAGCAGCGACGAAAAGCTGGCGCGCGCCCGCGGCCTCGGCGCGTGGCAGACCGTGAACTACCGCACGACCCCCAAATGGGACGCCGAGATCTGGCGGCTCACCGACAAGCGCGGCGTGGACCACGTCGTCGAGGTCGGCGGCCCCGGCACCCTCGGCAAGTCGCTGAACTCCGTCGCCGCCGGCGGACAGATCGCGCTGATCGGCGTGCTCACCGGATTCGCCCCACCGGACGCGAGCCTTTTCCCGCTCACCGCGCGCAATGCCCGGCTCGACGGCATCTACGTCGGCTCTCGAACGGATTTCGAAGCGCTCAACGCTTTTCTCGCCCGACATCAGATCCACCCCGTGATCGATCGGGTCTTCCCCTTCGACCAGGCGCGCGAGGCCTTCGCTCACTTGGAGAGCGCCGCGCATCTCGGCAAGATCGTGATCTCGGTGCCGTAACCAATCCCTGTCATCCTGAGGAACGAAGGATCTCTGACTTCTGCTTTTCGCGACGGTGTGTGGAAGAAAAACCGCGGGGTGCTCCGTGCCAACCGCACGCCAGAAGCGAGGCCAAGATCAGAGATCCTTCGTTCCTCAGGATGACGGATTCGGTTGGGTGCGGCTTCGGCGGACGACTCGCTTAAAGCCTTGCCGCGCGGACGAGGCGATTGCTAGCGTCGCCGCCCATGAGCCCCAATTCCCCCGGCGATCTCACCCCGGAATCTGCCACCCCCGGAAGCACGGCGCATCCGCCGGTGAAAAATCTCGGATGGCTGGTCACCCTGGCCGGCATGGGCATCAATCTCGCGCTGGGCGTGCTCTACTCCTGGAGCGTCGTCAGCAAGAAAATCCCGGCGGACTGGAATTGGACGGAAGCAGACCGCTCCATGCCTTACTCGGTGGCCTGCCTGGTGTTTTCGCTGGTCATGGTGCCGGCGGGCCGCATGCAGGATCGGATCGGCCCGCGCGTCGTAGCGACGCTCGGCGGCATTCTCGTCGGCGCGGGCATGATCCTGGCCAGCCTGACGAATTCCCCGCTGAGCTACATCATCGGCTTCGGCTTGCTGGCCGGGTCGGGATTCGCCTGCGGATACGCCTCGACGACGCCGCCCGCCGTGAAGTGGTTTCCCGCGGCGCGCACGGGCGCGATCGCCGGGATTGTCGTGGCCGGTTTCGGCCTCGCGAGCGTCTATGTCGCGCCGCTGGCGGAAGCGCTGATCAACGCGAATGGGGTGCCGTCCACGATGTTTTGGCTCGGGATCGGATTCCTCGTTGTCGTCGTCGGCCTGTCCCAACTGCTCAAGGCGCCGCCGGCCGGCTACATCCCCACCGGAACCCTGGCCGCGGTGCCCGGCGCGCCGGTGAAAAAGGAAAACTTCACACCCGGCGAGATCCTCGCGACGTGGCAGTTCTACGTGCTGTGGTTCATGTATGTCTGCGGCGCCGGGGCGGGTCTGATGATCATCTCCAAGCTGGCGAAAATGGTGGATGTGCAGGCGGGGCTGAAACTGGGCTACCTCCTCGTGGCCTGTCTGGCGGTGGGCAACGGCGCGGGGCGAATCATCGCCGGCACGGTGTCGGACAAGATCGGCCGGTTGCTGACGCTGTTCATCTGTTTCGTGCTGCAAGCGGTGCTGGTGATGTTGCTCTCGCAGGCCAAAACGGGAAGCGTGCTCGGGACGACGCCAGTGCTGGTCGTGCTTTCCGCGCTGATCGGGGCGAACTACGGCGCGAACCTCGCGCTCTTTCCGTCGATCACGAAGGATTACTACGGGTTGAAAAATTTCGGCGTGAATTACGGCCTGATCTTCACCGCGTGGGGCCTGGGCGGCTTCTCGCTCTCGCTGCTGGCCGGAAAGGTCT
This sequence comes from Chthoniobacter sp., assembly GCA_034667665.1. Classification (GTDB taxonomy): domain Bacteria; phylum Verrucomicrobiota; class Verrucomicrobiia; order Chthoniobacterales; family Chthoniobacteraceae; genus Chthoniobacter. The sequence goes on along the minus strand of JAXDQW010000085.1, from coordinate 39,904 downwards.
ATGACGCGACGAAGACTTTCACCTTCGCCTACTACTGCTCGGCGGGGCTGCTGGTGGCCGCCGCCCTGGTGACGTTTCTCGTAAAGCCGCCGCATCACCAGGCGGCGGACGAGGCCTGACGGGGGTCCCGTTATGAATCCGCAGCGTTCCGGCGGCGTCCCTCCGAAACCCACCGCGCCTAAAGTAAGCACGCCTCCGCCGTGGGAGGCGATCGCCGCGGACCCGGATTTCAAAAAGCTGCTCGCCGCCAAAGCCCGCTTCATCCTTCTCGCGACCCTCTTCTTCGTCGCCTATTACTTCACCCTCCCCGTCCTCGTCGGCTGGTATCCGGATCTGATGAAGAAGGAGGTCCTCGGCAGGATGAACCTGGCGTTTCTCTTCGCCCTCTCGCAATTCTTCGTGGCTTGGGGCCTCGCGTTCTTCTACGTGAAAGCCGCGGCGCGCTGGGACCAGGCGGCGGCCGCCGTCCGCACCCGATTCGACAAGGGCTGACTTGTGTTGTCCTCGATCGTCCTCCCACTTTTCATCGCCGCCACGGCGCCCGCCAAAGTCAAACCGGCGCCGCCGCCGCCGCCGACCGAGAGCCATACCGCGCTCTTCATGCTCATCGGCTTCGTCGCCACGACGCTCGTCATCACCTGGTTCAGCACGCGCAAATCCCCCGGCTCGAGTGCCTACTTTGCCGCGGACCGGCGCCTCACCGGCTTGCAGAATGGCCTCGCCGCGGCGGGCGGTCACCTCAGCGCGGCCGCTTTCCTCGGCATCTCGGGAATGATCGCGTTCCACGGCTACGACGGCTTTCTGTGTTCCGTCGGCTGGTTCGTAGCCTGGCTCACCGTGTTGCTCATCGTCGCCGAGCCATTGCGCAACGCGGGCCAATACACGATGGCTGATTTGGTTGCCTACCGGCTTAAGCAAAGGCCGGTGCGGGCGCTGGCGTCGCTGAGCACCATCACCGTCTCCACGTTTTTCCTGATCGCGGAGATGGTCGGCGCGGGGCTGCTCGTGAAGCTGCTCCTGCCCACCGTGCCGATGAATTGGGCGATCATCGGCGTGGGCGTGTTGACGATCGTCTATGTGGTCTTCGGCGGCATGCTCGCGACAACCCGGGTCCAGATTCTCACCGCGATCCTGTTCCTGAGCGGCACCATCTTGCTGAGCTTTTTGGTGATGAAATATTACGACTTCAGGTTCGCGCGATTCTTCAAAGCCAGCAGCGAAGTCCTCGTGAACCCAAAGACCGCGACGACGAAGAGCTTTCTCCTTCCGGGAATGCTGTTCGGCAAGGACGTCATCCTCGCGCCGAACTTTGGGCCGGGCTGGGGACCGCTGGATCTTGTGTCGCTCGGCCTCGCACTCGTCTTCGGCACCGCCGGCCTGCCGCAGGTCCTGACCCGTTTCTACACCGTGCCCGACGCGAAAACCGCCCGCGTCTCAGTGGTCTGGGCCATGATCATCATCGGCCTCTTCTATCTCACGACGACGTTTCTTGGTTTCGGCGCCGCGGCCATTCTTGGACCGTCCAAGCTCATGGTGGCCGGCGTGATCAACGAAAACATGGCCGCGCCGTTGCTCGCCAACAAACTCGGCAACGAACTGTTCGTGGCCTTCATCTCCGCGGTCGCCTTTGCCACCATCCTCGCGGTGGTTGCCGGGCTGATCATTTCCGCGAGCACTTCCTTCGCGCACGATTTCCATACCAACGTGCTTCATCACGGCAAAGAGATCCGGCCCGGCGATGAGGTGAAAGTCGCACGCATCACCGCCTTGGTGATCGGCGCGCTGGCCATCTTCCTGGTCATCCAGCTCCAGACGATCAACGTCGCCTTCCTCGTCGGCCTCGCCTTCGCGGTGGCGGCAAGCGCCCACCTGCCCGTGATAGTCCTCTCGGTCGTCTGGCGGCGCTTCACCACAGCGGGTGCGGCGGCCGGCTTGGGGGTGGGCCTGCTCGCCAGCCTCGCGCTCATCATCATCAGCCCGACGATCATGGGGATCGACGCGCCCACCGTCGCCGCTGCCAGGCGCCATCTGATTCAGCACGCCGCGATTTTCCCGCTCACCAATCCCGGCCTCGTCAGCATTCCGCTGGCCTTCCTCGCCGCGATCCTCGCCTCACTCGTCCGCCGCGACCGAACCGCAGAAGCCGCCTTCGCCGAGTTCTCCGTCCGGGCGAATACCGGCCTCGGCGCGGAGAAGGCGACGGCGCTCTAGGTCGTGCTGTCGAAAGGTAAATGGGCAACCCTGGTGGTGGTAGTGGTGCTGGTGGGATTGTTCGCTTGGCCGGCCTACGGTCCGGGCGTGCCCAGCGTGGTGTTCAGGAATCTATCCTACGCGAAACAACTCGGGCTCGCAGCCAAGCTATATGCTGCGGACCATCAGGGCCGCTATCCTGTGCATCTGAGCGAAGTGATGCCGGACTACCTTCCGGCAGACGCCTGGAAGAAGATGCTTTTCGAACCGATGATGACCTCTCAAACGACAGCTCCCGCGCGATACGATTGGATCTATTTCGGAGCCTTCACCGACGAGAATAAGCCGCCGCGGATTCTCATCGCCTCTCCCCAAGCCATCACTGACAGCGGCAAATCTCGTCGCGTCGTCATTAACGGCAATATTTCCGGCGAGATCATGGATGAAGGTCGCTACCAGGAGGAACTCCGCCAAACGATCGTGGACCTGAACAAGCGGATCCTAGCCCAGCCCGCATCCGAGACCGACGACAAGCTTCCGCCCAGCGGAGTCCCGAAGGCCACACCTTGAAAGCGCACCCCTCATTATGAGTGAGTCGCGAGACCCGCAGCCCAACGCTCTGACCCCCGATCTCGATGCCCGGGTTACGGCGGTGGAGCAGTATCTCGCCGCTCAGGAACAAGCGGCTCCCGCAGCCATCGAATTCGCGGGTGGCACCATCGTTCACATTCCACACGTCGGCAGTTTCTCCGTCCGCGCTGATCATGCCACCCAGGCAGCTATCGCCCTTGTCGGTCTCGTCGCCATTGGAGCGGTCTTCCTTTTCCTCCGCCGCTGCATCCGCCTGCGGGACTGAACCTACTTCAACGCTGCGCTGCGGATCCTCAGGCGCGATAACTCAACGATCTCATTCATGTCAAAATGCACCAACTTACTCATAACTGCGGTGTTGGTTTTCTTTCTGCCTGTCCGCGCGGAGGCAAACGTCCTCAATCTAAGGGAGGCGCCGTTCTCCGCAGCCGGCGATGGCAAGACCGATGATCGCCCGGCGTTGGCGCGCGCGTTCGCCGACGCACAATCGGGCGACACGGTGCTGATTCCGCCCGGCAACTACCACATCGTCCTCACCAAGGGAGTGTTAGTTACACCCTCGGGTGTCACCTTGTGGGGGCAGAGTGGAAAGTCGAAGCTCGTTCTTTCATCCGAAGGCGGAGAGCACCGTGAATTCCTGCGTCTCGGCAGCGATGTGACTCTGGAAGGAATCACCATCGAACGCGACGGAGACTTTCCGGCCGTGCTGCTGCCTCTCTTTGGCAACCTCAGCAATGTCACCTTGCGAAACTGCCGGATCATCGGCAACGCCGGCCGTTTCCCCGCCCATTACTGTCACGCGCTTCAGGTAGGGAACGGGACCCTCAAGAATCTGACTTTGCAGGGTCTGGAAGTCGAAGATTGCAGCTATGGGCTGTTTCAGGCGAACGCAGCCACCGGGACGGTCGATGGCGTCGCGGTGGACCACTCCCGCTTTGCGCGAAACACCGCCTCCGACCTGGAATTCAATTCGCCGAAAGGCACCATGCGGAACATCGTCGTAAAGGACTGCCAGTTCCGCGACAATCTGTGCAAGTCGGCTGGCGCTGGATTCGCGGTCGGGTTCGCCAATGTCACGAACGGCCGGGTGGAGAATTGTCACATTCAGAACTATTCATCCGAAGCCCTTCACGTCGAGGATCGCTCGGCAGACATCCTTCTGACCGGAAACATGATCGTGGCTGGTTCGACCGGCCAATCCAATGGAGTGATCATGGTCTTGAGTAACTCCACGAAAGTAACGATCGACCGCAATTACATTGACGCGCGCCCTAACACGAATCAAGCCCACCTCATCCTTGTTACAGCCGGCGGCAAGCAGTTTGCCAATCCATCGGAAGTTACCCTTTCGGGCAACGTCCTGGTGAACGGCGCCTCAACCAGGACCTGGTATCTGCAGCCCGGAAGCGGCCCGGAGCCATCGGGCAATCTCGTCACTCCCGCCACCTCGCCCACAAAGCAATGACCGGAGCGCCTCACGTGCAAAAGAAAACTCAGGAAGTGAGCCTCTGATGAGCCCAGCTTGCGTGACGAGACGGCTTTGGGGCCGCGCTTGTGGCTAGCGGGTGGCTCCCCGCGCGCGGTCCACCCAGTCGCGGCCGAGGAGGGTCAGGTCCGGAGGTTCGGCGCCGTTTTGGCGGGGAGAAAAGTGATAGTCTTCAATCCTGGCCACGGCGTGGGCGAGTTCGGTGCGTTGTGTCTCGGAGAGGGTGAGGCGCGGGTCCGCGTGCATCTGGCGGAGCAACTGAAGGATGCTGAAGGGCGTGATCGTCGCGGGCAGGGTGTAGGCCGTTGGCGGCGGCGCGACGCCGCTCTTCTTGCGCCGCCGCAGCCACCATACGGACCCACCGATCGCGGCGACACCGGACAGGCCCCAGCCCCAGATCCGGGCGGGGTTGAGCGGCAGGTGGGTGAGCGTGAGCTCGGGGGTGGCTTCGACCAGATCGGCGTCCTGATAGCGCTTGTAGGTCACTTTCAGGTCGGCTGCTTTCGGCTTCGGAAACTGAAATTGAACGGTGCGCCCGGCCCCGGGATCGGAATGAAGCTTGATCTGCCAGTTGCGCTCGCTCGCCGCAGCCAGGGCGTCGCCGTCGCTGGCCAGCCGCTGAATGGCCGGGCCGCCATCCTCGATCGCGTCGAGCTTGAAAGCCCCCGGTGTGAAGTCGAACAGCTCCTCAAATTTGGGCACCAGCCCTTTGGCCGTGGCTTTGATTTCCACGATCAATTTGCCTTCGCCTAGCGTTCGATCGTCCAGCGTTTGCAGGACCTCCAGCTCGGTCACCGGCCGCGCCGGGACAGTGTCCGGCCGGGCATCGATCAAGGCCACGGCGGATTCGACCGGCAAAACGACCGGGCCTTTTGCATCGATGAAATCGACGTCAAGCCGCAGGGGCGGGAGATGGTCCACGGAGGCGTCCTTCGCCTTGAGCAGGAGATAAACGAGGGGCGTCTCGCGCCAGCCCGGACGGCCGTAGCCGCGCGACTGCACTTTGTCGTCGTGAAAGACGACGCTGAGAATTTCAAAGCCTTCGCCGAGCTTCTCGCGCATCTGCTTTTCCAGCTCGTCGCGATGATCGACCGGCGCGATGCCGTAGGGGCTGTAGAAATACGGGTTCTGCGATTGGTTGCGCAGCCACTTGCTGAATCCGCCGACGTTCTCGCGCTCGAGCTCGGCCGTGTGGCGCACGGTGAGAAAAACTCCGAACGGCAGGCCATGCCCCACCACCGCGTCGCCATCGAGGCGCACGCTCGTCTCGATCTCGCGCAGCAAGCCCTCGTGGTAGCTGACCAATTTGCGAATCTCCTCGGACTCCGGACGTTCGCCGACGATCGCCAGCGCGGCGCGCAGATACGACGGCTTGAGTTGCGCGGGCAGCGAGTCGGCGCTGCTGGTCACGGCTTTGGCCAGCGCCGCGAGGTGGCGCTCGGCGGCCGGTCCCGGCAGCGCGAGGATCGTCTCGCGAATGCGCTGGAGGCTCTTCGCGCTGGATTCCTGCTGGCGCGTCACCATCGCGAGGTCGCTCGCGCCGAGATTGGCGTTGAGCCATTGCTGGTAGATCACCGGCGTCTCGTCCTTCACCTCGAGCGACGGCAACTTCGCCGCATACAATTCCGCGGCGCGTTGGAAGGCGGCAAAGGCGCGCTCGCGTTTCTCCACATAGATCGCGAGGTCCACCTTCTTCCCGTACTGAAACTCGGCCCAGTCAAACCAGGTCGCGGCTTGCGCAAGATTCAGGCGCCAGTCGTCGGGCTGCCGTGCGAGGGCTTGGGTCAGCAAGGTCCCGAGCAGCTCGTAGCCGCGGAGCACTTCAGCGTCGATCTGCGCGTCGGTGCGCTGCGTCTTCGCCTGCTGCTGCACGCTCGGTTTGCGCCACTGCGTGGCGAGGCGCTGGCGCATGGTTTGTAGCAGCTCGGCGAGCGTCTCGGGTTTCACTTCCTTGCCGAGGACCAGATCGATGGAGTCCTCGCGAAAGACTTCGGCCGGACTGTGCGCCGTGGTGAACGCCTGCACGATCGCGCTGTCGTCGAGTGGCTTGAGCGGGAGCTTCCGCAGACGCGCGAGCAGCGTGGAAAGCTCCTCGAGGTTGCGCTGCTGCAAGGCGCGGGTCAGCGGGATGCCCTGCGGCTGATTGCCCATCATCATGCCGCCGCTGTAGTAGATCATGCCGGAGCGGCGCTGTGGCACGCCGCGCTGCGGATCGTGCGTGGCGGCCCAGGTGCGGAGCAATTCGTTGGCAAGGCGGAGCGCCGCCTTTGGTTCGAGCCCGGCGAGCTGTTCGACGAACGGCAGCGCTTTCGCGTCGTCCTCCATCTTGAGGTGCATCTCCGCCAGCAAGGTCAGCAGCCGCGGAAGCAAGCCGGGATCAAGCACCGCGAGCCACGCGGCGTCCGGCGCCGAGGGCAGCACGTCAGGGAGCGGCACGGGCGGGAGCTGATTCGAGTTGTATTGTTGATAGGACGGCTCGCCGCCGTAGAAGACGCGGTTCCCGAATTCGTCGAACTGCTCCTGCCGCTGGCGCGGGGGTTGGTAGAACTGTTTCGCGTAGTCCGCTTCCTCCATCCAGTTGAGCGCGAAAAGATCGAGCGCGGGCTGCCACTGCGCTCGATGCTGCGCGAGCGGGAGCAGCGCCGCGGCGACTCTGCGTTGCAGCTCGAGGTTTGTCTGGCGCAGCGAAAGGTTGCGGCTCGAGCGGTCCGCCGCGACCTGCATGGCCGTGGAGCGCAGCACCCTCAAGCCGCGCTCGGGATGCTGGAGAAAAGTGTCCGCCAGCGCCCGGCTCGCCACTTCTGGAGGGAGAAAGCGGGCGATGTCCGCGACGCGCCGCCAGGCCCGTTCGAGGAGGTCCGCCGGGCAGTTCGGCGCGTTGATCAAGAGCTGATTCAGATCCCAGGCGCGCTGGATTCCCGCGGCATTGTTGCTCTCCTGCCGGGCGCCGTTGAAAGTGCAGGCGATGTGACGGTCGAGGCGCGGGAGCGACACGGTTTCGTGTCCGGCTTCGAGCGGGACGAGAAACTTTTGCGCATCGAGCGGCCGGCCGGCGTCGAGCAAAAGCTGAGCGGCCTGCTCGCGTTTGTGCGGATCGCTCCCGCCGAGGGAGGCGGTGCCGGCCTCGAGGCGCCGGAGGAGCGGCCCGAGAAACGGGTTCGCGGAAGTCACGCGCCTGAGCAGCGCGCTGAGCATTCGAAGTTGCTCGCCGGTCGGCTCGGTCGGCGCGAGGTCGGCCAGTTCCACGATTTCTTCCTGGAGCAGCGTCGGCGATGTCGCCGGACCAGCCATCTGCTGTTGCTGCTCCTGCGGCCCGCTGCTTGGCACACGGTCCAGATCCTTCAGCAGGGCTTCGTAAAGTTGGATCGCGGATTTCTCCGGCAGCGTCTTCAGGAACGCGCCGGCGTCCTTCCACCGGCCGGCTGTCACGTTGAGTTGGAAGCGCTCGGCGATTTTGTCTTCCGGCACCGTGCCCTCGGCCAGGGTGGCCTGCGCCTTGAGGATCGAGGCCGGACTCCGGTCAAACTTGAGCTTGAGCAGCTCCGCCAGCCGCTTCTCCTCCTCGGTCTTCGGGGCCGCGGGCACTGCAGCTTTCGGCGCGTCGGGTAGCGCCTCAGCGGATGCTCCGGCAGGCGGTGCGATTTGAATGATTGTCACTTCTTCCGGGTCGTCCTGCCCTAAACAATGCGCGGCCAATAGGATGGCTGCGATGGGTGCGAGCACGTAAGAAGCCTTGAGCCGTTCGCCGCAGCGCATGGTTGAATGGGGCCGGAAGGGAATCAAGGGAGGGCGCTACATCCAGGCAACCTTGGAGATGGCTAGGCTGCTGCGAGGCGCGTTCTGAGCGGATGCCCCTGCGTATGAAGTGCAACGATCTGGTGACCTCGAAGCGTGTGAAGGCCGTAAGTGTAACCGGACTCGTCGCAGAACTCGACCTCGAAGGCGTCGTCCGAAAGAAGCTCGACGACCGCACCTACCTCGCCGGCAGAAAGCCCAAGCTCGGGCACGTCAGAAACGAGGGCTACCGTGTCGAGAAGTTGGATGTGTGTGGGCATAAAATGACTCTAGTCGCGTAACACAAAGCAGGTCGTCAGGCGAGGAAAGTCTTCGGTGGCAAGGACAATCCATCCAGAGCGAATCGAAGCGCTGCCAGTCGTGGCCGACAGGGTAAAGTCGATAGTGTAGCGCTGACCAAACTCGTCGAGGCGCCCGATGGCAGCTTCAGCGCGAGGGGCGACGTGCAGGAGGATGTCTCGCAGCGTGAGTGCGTCAGCAGCGGTGATGTCCAAAACGCGCTGAAATAGAATGGCTTTGTGTCCTCCGACAGGATGCTCGGGCCAAAGGCTGTAGTCTGCGAGTTTGCGCAGGTCAATGAAGGCGCGGTCGGCATTGGGAAGGAGCACGGTCAAATTGTAGCAGCGGGGTCTGGCGGCCGCGATGCGTTGATCGGGTGGAAGCTAGAGGGCGTCGTGAGAGACAGCATCAAGTGCCGGCGGCATGAGCGCACGGCAGGAGGTCAGGAGCTGCGGGGTTCATCAGGGTTTCCAATGCTCTCCACTGCATCGAATACACGCTTCATGGCTGCAGCGTTTGCACGATCCGCATCCGACATCGAATCCAAATCACGGTCTATCGCAGTGAACGAGCCTCGCTCCTGCAATACTTGTATCGATATGCGATACAACTCCTGAAAGGTGACGATCATCGACTCTCTGCGCTTCACTGGCGGCTCGTGGCCTGCGGCCCTGTGATATGCCTCCCATCGAGTCAGAAAGGAATCGACGAGTTCGCGTAGGTTCTGAGGGTCTGGAGCGATGGGGAGCATCTGGCGGTCATGGAGCGCGAACAGCATCTCGATCCTGACGAATAACTCAGCAATCTCTTCGTCGTCATATTCGTGGGCGCGCGGATGCACCAACAGATCGAGAATCCGGTGCGTTAATCTACTCGAAATGTCGGCCAGAAGATCTGCCGCTCCGTCATTGTCGAGGTTGCTGTCGCCTTCTGCTCCCATGTGCTTGGTCAATCTTGCGCAGCATCGCCTCTAAACCCAATCAAGGCGATTTTCTTCCGCCTATGACCCGCCGCGGGGGCGCTCGCCGGTGCCGGCTTTTCGGGCGTCTTTCGGCTCCTTCTCCGCCGGCTTTTTCGCTTTGGCCTGGCACTGGCCGCGGCACTTCTGGCTGACGTTCTTGCAGCCCTGGCACATCTTCGGCAAGGGCAGACCTTGCAGCTCCGTCAGGTCCATGCGCGCGAGGCGGATCGTCGCTTCGAGATCTTCCTGGTAGCTCTTCGCGGCGGGTGCGCCGGCCGCCAGTTTGTCTTCGGCGAGCAGGCGGAAATGCTGGCGCGCGCTGTCGGTCTGCACCGTCCATTCCTCGGTGGAGGCGCCTTCGAGGCGCATCAGCCAACCGGCGTAGTACTGGCCGGTGGCGAGGTTTGCTCGCACTTCTTCCGTCGCTTTCGGCGTGGCCCCGCCCTTCTGCATTTCGGCGAGCAGGTTCTCCAGGTCGTTGTTGGCTTCCGGCAATTCGCCGACGTGCATCCGCGCCTTGCTCTGCGCGAGACGAACCTGCCAGCGCGCGTCACGATCGTCCGCGGGCAGTTTGGCCAGGGCCTCTGAGTAAGCCGCCAGCGCGCCACGCCAGTCGGCGCTTTGTTCGAGGCTCGTCGCCCGGGCGATTTGCTGCGCGGCTTCGTCGCGCGCGAGGCCGGATTGACCCGGGCCGTAGTGATAGGCGAGCAGGATGACCGGCGTGAGCAGCCAGCAGCAGAGCAGGATTCTTTTGCGCATGGGATCTTAGGAGTTCAGAGGCTGCGGTTCGCGTTCGCGCCGTGCGGTTGAATGACGAACGCCAGGTTGCCACGAAGTGCCGCCTAAAGCCAGCGCCACGGGCAGCGCGGCGAGCAGGCCCGCGCCGAGCGCGACGGCGGCGAGCGCCCACTCGCGCCGGCCTTTCCCCGCTTCATCCCGCATCGGCAGCGCCTTCGCGAGCGCGTCCAGTTGCCCCGAGGGCAGATGCTTTTCATTCACATCGACATAGGCGCCGCGGAGCCGCGTGGCCAACTGGCGCAGCGTCGAGGCGTCCTGACGGGAAAGGTGCCCGTCGATATTCTGCCCGGCGCGCGCGCTGCCGACGCCGATCACGAGCACCTGCCGGATCGAGCGCGGCAGGGCCGGCAGTCCGGTGTCGGGCACGGTATCGCCGTCGCTGACGACAAGGAGTGTCGTGCTGTCCGGCTGCCACGGCTTCGCGAGGGCGGCGGATTCCTTGATCCCATCGATAAGCGAGGTCTTGCCGACCTCGAAGGCCATTTCGAGCGGCAGATCGTTGAGGATATTCTTCACCACCTCGAGGTCGAAGGTATCGACGACGACCGGCTTCGCGCCGGTGTAAAAAGCCACGACGCTCACGCGCATCTGCTCCAGCGCCGAGCGCTCGAGCACCGACAGCACGACTTCCGCGGCGCGGCGCGCCCGCGTCTGATTGCGCGCCGGGCCGGCGTCCTTGAGCTGCATGCTGGGCGAAACGTCGAGCGCGATGACGAAGTGGCGATAGCCGCCCTCGGGCACCTGCTTCGGACGCGAGGCGCGAGGCGCGAGGATCCAAAGCTGCACCAGTCCCCACGCCAGCAGCGTGACCGCTACGACGCGCACAGCGGGCGCCATTTTCGTCCAGCCGCGAGCGGTGCCGGACGGTCCGAACGCGAGCCGCGCCACCCGGCGCCAGCGCCGCGCGTGCAGCCATTCTCCGCCAAGGGCGAGGGCGGCGACCGCGAGCGCTGTCCATTCAGGATTCATGGGCGCGTCACCAGGGCGTGTATCGCAGCCCGAGCAGGCTGACCATTTGCAAACCGAGCAGTCCCAGGCCGGCGATGGCGAAGGGTCCGAAGAAGTCCGCCGGCTCGGGCACGGTCGGCTTCAGCCGCGCGGGCTTCATGGCGTCGATGCGCCGGAAGACTTCCCTCAACGCCGCCGGATCGCCCGCGGCGAAAGCCTGTCCGCCCGTGAGGTGCGCGATGGTGAAGGTCTCATCCTGCGGCTCGCCTTCCGCCACGTGGATGTAAAACATCACGATGCCGTCCGCGCTCAATTCCTGTCCGATCTTCTCCGCCACACCGCCGCCGAGATCGAAGCTCTGGCCATCGGAAATCAGGATGATCATCCGGTCGCCCTCGGGGCGCGCGGTGAGGATTTTCTGGACCGACCGAAGGGCGTGGCCGATGCGCGTCCCACCCATGTAGGGAGGCATTTTGTCCGGGCGTAAGAAAGGCGCGGAAGATCGCAGCGCCGCTAGGTCCTTGGTGACCGGCACCCAGTGAAGCACCTCGGTGCCGAACGCCGTGAGGCCGAAGGCATCGCCCTTGCGAAACTCCGTGAACTCCATGATCGCCTCGACCGCCTTGTCCGCGCGCTGGCCGTCGCCGAAGCGCGACATCATGCTGCCCGAGACGTCGAGACAGAATTCGAGATTCGTCAGCACGCGCGCCTCCGCGGAATCGCTCTGACGCTGCGGCCCGGCGAGCAGCAGGATGGCGATGGCGAGCAGCCCCGGAACCGCCAGGTGCAGACTCCTCACCACCCGCCCGAGCCACGCGCTGTGCCGCACCTCACCGTGATCGAAGGGCAGCACCAGTCGATGACCGGAGCGCTGCCATTCCCACACCGCGAGGAGCAGCGGCAGCGCGAGGAGGAGGAGCAGCCATGGACGCGCGAAGCTCATGGATTCAGGGCGCCGAGGGGACCGCGGTGGAAAGTTTGGCGTACGGCGCGAGCACGGCCTCGAGGTCCACTTTCGCGGTGCCGGGTGGACGGTGCAGCCAATCCTCGAGCGCGCGGAGCAGGGCGCCGGCTTCGGGATGCGCACGGAGGATGGCCATCGCGGCGGGTGGATCGAGCGATGCGAGATCGAGGCGGTCGCACCAATGGGCGAGGAGCAGGCGTTCGAGCTTTGCCTGATCGTCGGCGGTGAGCGGGCCCGCCGTGGCTTTTTCGACGAGCGGACGGAGGCGTTCGGCGAGCGTGGGCGGCGCGGCGGGACCGGACGCGGTGGTGGATTCGGGGCGGCGGCGAGCGGCGCGGAAGAGCGGAAACGCGAGCACGGCCCAGAGCGTGGCGGCGCCAATCATCAGCCACTTGTATCCGCCGAGGTGAGGAAAGGGACTGCGCGCGCGTGGCGACAACTGCCCCTGATGTTCGGCGGGCAGGAGACCGGCGATCTGCACGGGAATCGGCGGCAAGTTCGCGGCGGGCGCGCCATCCTGCAGGAGCAGATACTTGCCCAGGTCGTAGGCGCCGGGAACGAGGCCGATGTAGCGCAGATCGTAGGCGATGAGCGTCCCGTGCGGCCGGGTGCCGGCGATGCGCACGATGATCGGCGCGGTGCGATCCGCGGCTTTGGCCTTCAATTCCGGGCCTGGCAGCAGCACTTCCACCTGGCCTTCGATGCCGACGGTCGGCGCTGCGGAGGCCGTGAGTGCGACCAATGCGAGGAATGAGAGGAAGGCGAACGCTTTCATCGCGTGCCTTTCCCGACGCAATCCCTTCGGTGCAGGAAGCCGCGCAGTTTCGGCAGGAAGGGCTGGTCGGTGCGCAGCTCGAGATGGTCGATCCCGCCGCGGCGCAACTCCTGCACGATCGTCTCGTGATCCAGCCAGCGGCTGCGCCCGTGCGCGGTAAATAGCCGCCCCGTCTCCGCCTCGGACCCGCGGAAGATGCCGCCGCCGACGCGCCCGCGTTCCGCCGGGTCCTGCAATTGCAGGACCACGCAGTCGTGAGCCTGCGCCATCCGCTTCAGCGCGGGCAGCGAGTCGGCGTCGTGCAAATCGCTCAGCACGATGACCAGGCTGCGATTCTCCAAGACGCCCGACAATTCGCGGACGCGCTGAGCGAGCAGCGTGCGCTCGTCGAAGCGATACCGCCGCAGGCGGTGCAGCCACAGGAAAACGAGGTCGCGCGACAGGGTGCATTCCGCGCCGAGCGTCCGCTCGCCGCAACCGATGACGCCGACCGGGCTGATCCGCCCGAGCGCCGCGAGCGCGAGCCCGCCGGCCAGTTGCACCGCCCAGGCGTACTTGCTCAGTCGCTGCGAGGAGACGCACATCGACGCCGAGGTATCCACCAACAGATAGACGGGCATCCGCTTGGGCGCTTCGTATTCCTTCACGTGGACCTTGCCGGTGCGCGCCGTGATCCGCCAGTCGATCGACTTCACCGGATCGCCCGGCTGATAGTAACGTGACTGCACATACTCGATGCCCGGGCCGAGAAACGGCGAGGCATCCGTGCCATAGCTGAGGCTGTCCGCGAGCCGCCGCACCGCCAATTTGAACTGGCGCTCGTCCAGGTGATCGCAGACTTCCAGGTCGGCGTTCATGCGAGGCTGTTTCAGCCCACTTCCGCGAAAATGCCGCGCAGCACCGTCGCGCCATTCACCCCTTCGGCCAGCGCTTCGTAGGTCAGCCGGAGGCGATGGAGGAGCACGTCCTCAGCGAGGGCATAAAGATCGTCCGGAATCGCGTGGCCGCGCCCGTGAATGAACGCCCGCGCCCGCGCCGCGTGGACCAGCGCCATGCCGGCCCGCGGGCTGCCACCCACGTCGATCAATTTGTGGCGCCGCGTGCGGCGGACCAGCTCGACGGCGTGCTTCGTGAAAACCTCGCTCACGTAAACTTCCTGCACTGCGGCCATGGCTTCGATCAACTCCTCGATCGTGGCCACCGGGTCGGCGTTCACCATGTCGAACGCGGTCATCGGCACCGCGCCTTTCGCGTCACGGCGGAGACCCAGCGCGAGGCTGCGGCGCAACACTTCCTCCTCCTCGGTAACGCTCGGATAATCGAGTCGATGGCAGAGCAGAAAACGATCGAGCTGCGCCTCGGGCAGCTCGAAGGTGCCGCTCTGCTCGATCGGATTCTGCGTGGCGATGACGAGGAAAGGGGCGGGCAGCGTGTAGGTGTGGTTGCCGATCGTGACGCGCCGCTCCTGCATCGCCTCGAGCAGCGCGCTCTGCACTTTGGGCGCGGCGCGATTGATCTCATCGGCGAGGAGCAGGTTGGTGAAGATCGGCCCCTGATGCGTGCGAAATTCGCCCTTCAACTGATCCAAAATCTCCGAGCCGATGATGTCCGACGGCAGCAGGTCGATCGTGAATTGCACCCGGCTGAACCGCAGGTCGATCGCCCGTGCCACCGCGTGAACCAGCAGCGTCTTGGCCAGCCCCGGCATGCCTTGCAGGAGCAGATGCCCGCCGGTGAACAGCGCGATGAGCAACCGCTCGACCACCGCCTCCTGCCCGACGACGACCTGCGCGACGCGCTCGCGAACCGCATCGACACAACGGGTGGAGGACATCGTTTTCATGGAAAAGGCAAACGCTTGGTCGCTGGCCTAACGCCACGTTCGACACGGCGCAATGACCGCGGAGACGTTGCCTAACCCAGTGCGGAGGGGCAAGCAGCAACGCGGCGGGGACCGACGCGGTGTGCCGGTGCTTATGCGCGGCAAAGTAGCGTAGGAAAAAACTGGGTTGGCTGCTTTGCTGACGCCGAAGATGATGTGGCACATTGCGAATGCAGCCACCAACGATGGAGCCGGGGACGCCGGAAACAGCCTGCGAGGACGCTGCCGCTGCTTCTGATCCGCGGATTTCTCCCATCCGCCATCTCTACTTCCACATCCCTTTCTGCCCCAAGCTGTGCCCGTATTGCAGCTTCTATGTCGAGGTGGGATCAAAGAATAAGACAACCACTTTTCTCGATGCACTGCTGCGCGAAGTCGAGCAAGCCTCTCACCGCTGGGCCCTCCAACCCCACACCATCTATTTTGGCGGTGGAACACCCAGCGCGCTCAGCGAGGCGCAGCTTGAGTACCTGATCGGCGGATTGCGCGAACGCCTTGATCTCTCGGCCCTCACCGAATGGGAGCTGGAGTCGAATCCGGCGACCATCCGGCCCTCCAAAGCGCGCCTGCTCCACTCGCTGGGCATCAGCCGCCTGAGCCTCGGCGTGCAATCGTGGGACGATGGGTTGCTCCAGACCCTCGGCCGCGTGCATACCGCGCGGCAGGCGGAGGAAACTTTCCACGTCCTGCGCGACGCCGGCTTCGACAATCTGAACATCGATCTGATGTTCGCCGTGCCGGGACAAACCCTCGCGCAGTGGCGATCCACACTGGAGAAGACGATCGCGCTCCGCCCCGAGCATATCTCGTCCTACTGCCTCACTTACGAGGAGGATACCGCCTACTTTCGCAAGCTGCTCGGCGGCGAATTTCGTCAGGACGTCGAACTCGACGCTACATTTTTCGAGACCACGATGGACATGCTCATGGGTGCTGGCTTTGCGCATTACGAGATCTCCAACTACGCCCGGCCCGGTCGCGAATCCCGGCACAACCAGGCCTATTGGCACGGGGCCGACTACCTCGGATTCGGCCCCAGCGCCTTTTCCACGCGCGGACTGCACCGCTGGCAAAACATCCCCGACACCGCGGAATACACCCGTCGCGTCCTGGCGGATGAAAGTCCTCGCAGCTTCGAGGAACATCTCACCGAAACGACGCGCCGCGGCGAGATCCTCGCCTTCGCTCTCCGGACCGCTCGCGGCGTGAACGCGAGCGAGCTCACTCCTTGGGCGGAGGCGATTCGCGAATTCGAAGAGCTCGGTTTCCTCATCGAAAACGATGGCCGCGTTTCCCTGACCCGCCGCGGCAAACTTATGGCCGACACCGTCGCGGAGGTTTTCGTATGATTCACCAGGAGCCGGCGCAGTAGTTCACCTGGCGCCGGTTGTGACACGAATAAAGAACTTACAACGCCACTTCACAAACTCTCTTACATTCTGACTGCGTCCTTACTGCAGCCGGCGCGCACAGCAATCAATCATCGTCCCGCGAACGAACCGACGAACAACCACCGCAAATGCCTTATCGAAGCTGCAGCGCCGAAAAGCGATTGGTTGTGACGTGAGAAGAACGTATTGCACGAGGCAAGGCACGGAACTACGATTCGCGGCACGATGAAAACTCTCGTCGCACTGACTCTCCTCAGCCTTCTCCCGCTCGCGGCTCACCTTGAGGCTCAAGAGACCACTCTTCCTCCAGTCGTGCCAAAAGGATTCGAAGAATTCCAAAAGAACGGCACGCTGGCCGCGATGGGTGTTTGGCTCGCGGGATCTGCACGGGACACGGACGACGATTGGGATCGAGCGACTGCAAAAATGGAAAGCATCCAGAACACTTTCGGCAGGATGCTCGGCTATGAAGTGATCCGCATCGTTGTGCTCTCCCCATCCACTCAGCGCGTCTATGCCGCCGTTAAATTCGAGAAGGGAGTCGCCTGGATGTCTTTCGACTGCTACAAGCCGCTGAAAGTATGGATCGTCGCCCGGTTCGATTTCGGGACTAATGCCAATCTCATTCTTCCACCGAACATCCTCGGAGGGAAGTAGGGGGAAGGTCATGATTATCGATTACGTGTCTCACCATTCCTGGCCTTGATCGACGAGTGAAGGTCGAGGGCGGGGAAGGCGGAACCTTGCCCGCTGGTCTAAATCACAGACCTCGATCCTCTGGAATACCGAAACGTCTGGACGGACAATTCGAGAGGTGGTAGGCAATTGCTGTAATCAACGCCGCAGTCCTGGAATATTACTCCAACGTAAATCGCCAACTGCACCCCATTCTTGACGTCTATGCCTCCCCATCTGAACGAGTGGTTTGCGTCCAAGCCTCACCCAGTGTTCGTGCATTCAGCACTCGGGTCTTTTGCCTTTGAAGGGGGCGTCTGGACCAGCGACATCCCACAAGGCGCGCACAGCCTTGAGTTGTCTCTTGCGGGAGGAGAGTCCGCGCCCTACGAAAAGCTCGTCACAGCTGCTGCTGCGTTACTCGAGCGCTTTGCCGAAGTGAAAGACACAGCGATTGCCTTTCTGACCTCGCAAGACGAAGCGCCCAGCCGTGAGGACTTCATCTGCCACAGCATGGAGTTACTCCGCGAGGACGCCCCGAATCATTTTTCACTCAGCTTTATCCTTTTCGGGGATCTTGGGGGTATTTGGCGCGTCGAATTCGAGGATGGCGTACCTATTTTTCTCGCTCGAGATGACTGAGCGGTCAGGGAATTCACTCCGCTCTCGCCATTGAGTTATCCTCTGTCGGGATTAGACGCCCGGCGGTTCGGCTTGCTTTGAAGAATGTTCTTCATTCTCGGTGGCCGGCCGAATGCTCTCGGGCCTAAAGCTCCTCGTGGACCCATCCAGAAATGTCGCCGTAACCCAGAGAGTGGGTGGCGCAGTTTCCACGGATCTGATCCGGCAAAGTTCATCAACCGCCGGAGTTAGACCCCGTAGCTTCGTCAGCACCATGAGGCTTCGCCCATAGATCTGCCGATACGCGGATGCCGACTTGGGCTCGCGGGCGCCTTCCGGTTGATGATCTAAATGGGCTTCCATGCAGCCCTATCGTGGCGCGGCAGCGACCCATGCGCTCACCAGGGCTTCGTACTCATCGGTGTTACTCGTGAGTTCCCGTCGGCATTCACTCTCTGCGCGTCGAGCCTCGTCGATGTCGGTCCTGGAGGCTGCTTTCAAGATCAATGCCTGCGTTTTCTCCCGGAGGGCGAATTCCTGATCAACCAGGTGCTTGCGCACATTCCAATTATCATTCAGCAACCGTTCCGCGTCGTCGATATTTGCCGACTCTTCTTTCTTCTGTTCCATGATTCCTCCAAGTCGTCGCGTTTGACCCTTTTAGCAAGGACAATGGGACGATGCGCCGCGCGGATAATTGACACCCTTTGTCTGGTCCCTATTCTCCGTCCTCAAAATGTCCAATAATACCCGCTCACTCGAGCGTACCAGGGTACTCAAAGCAGAGCTCGCCTCGTTGGAACAAGGCGCGCTGTCCGAACTTATCGAGCGGCACAATGCCCTAAAGCTCGGCGGTGCGGGTGCCTGGCAGGCTTTGACGCTGCTCAAATAATCAGCTTCTCCTCATCCGATACGCTCTCCTCGAGATCATGAGAATTGCTGGCGCTTTGCGTGCGCCGCACGCGGATTCGGCTACTGGGTCCGCTGCCGTAATGTTTCATCCCCACCCAAAAAGCCGGGTCGCGCTGTTTGTGTGAAAACACAAATACGGCCCCGTCTCTATTGGTCGTGAAAACCTTTCGGACAGAATCGTCCAGGACTTTCACCAACCCCTTCGAGCCCGGCTTCCTTAAGTCACGACTCAGTGCAACACGCAACACCCGACTTGTAGGAATAGACATGAGATGCCATCTCTACACGTGCATCTTCCCGCCGTCCACTCATTTGTATGACTCGTTTAAGCTTTGATCTGGCAATCCCATGAGCGATTCAAATACTGACCACGAGGAAACGCTCCTTTGGAGCGGTTCCGTGTCTCATTGGCATTACGCAGGCAAATGGTTCGTGATCTTCCTTTTCGTCGGCGCAGTGGCCGCAACATTCTTCACGCACCTGTCCGATGACCAAACCACGCTCTGGATCATTCGAGGGTCCTGGCTTTGGTGGCCTTCGTCACCTTCATCTGGATCCGCCTCGATCGCAGCCGGCGCAAATACACGGTCACCAGCAAGCGGGTGAGCGTGGAATACGGAATTGTCTCGAAAAACTCCAACGAGATGAGAATCGAGGACATCCGCAGCATCAATCTGACAACAAGAGGGTTGTCCGGTTTGCTCGGGATCGGGCGACTGGAGTTCTCCTCCGCCGCGACCGATGATGCCGATGTAATCTTCTGGAATACTCCGAGCGCTGAAAAGATCCGCGATATGGTTAGGGCGCTCCAATCGTAAGTTTGCCCTCGTGCGGGGACGCCCGTGATGATCAGTGGCCGCATTTCCAGCGACACGAACCAGCGCCAAAGGAGTCGCCGCCATGCTCAAAGCCACTTTTCGCTGGATCATGGCCCTCTTCTTCGTGGCGGCTGGGGCGAATCACTTGCTGGCTCCGAAATTCTACCTGGAGTTGATGCCGGCGTGGCTGCCGTGGCACCAGGGGCTGATTTTCGCCAGTGGATTTGCCGAGATTCTGCTTGGCGTCAGCGTTCTGCTTCCGCGACTGCGGGGAATCGCCGGATGGGGTCTGATTGCTCTGTTGATCGCCATCTTTCCAGCCAACATTCACGCGGCTCTGCACGGCTTCCGTTCCGTGCCCGGATGGATTCTCTGGGCGCGATTACCGTTTCAGTTGGTGCTCATTGCCTGGGTCTATTGGTGCTGCCTGGGCAAGAAGCTTGGCCCGGAATCGTCCTGAGAATTTCGGCAGAGTCGCGACCCAGCGATCAGCCGCGCTCCGCTCGGCGTAATGCAGGCGACTAATTCAAACGCTGGAGCGCCGGGAGGCGGTACTTGCTCTTGAGCATTTCGCCTTCCTCGGCGACGGCGCGGGCATCGAGATAGATGACTGTCGGATCGCCGTCGAATTCGACCTTTTGCAACCCGTCGTTGGCCTTCTCGAGCGCGCCGGGGATGTCGGCGAGGCTTTGCAATTCGACGCCGTTGATCTTCTTCACGACCAGCGATTGCAGGTCCTCGTAGCCGACCGTCGCGGCGCTCGGCAGGACCCGGCTCAGGAAGACAATCTTCTTCGGACCATCCTTGAAAAGCTCCACCTGCTGGCGGTCGAAATAGACAAAGTTCTCGGGCGCCTTTTTCATCCAGTCATTGCCCCATTCCTTGAGGTATTGCCGGGAGAGTTCCTGGAGGACCAGGCCTCCGAGGACATAGAATTTCGGAGCGCGATCGATCACGTACGGTTCAATGACGTAGCTTTGCACGTCGCGGTGCGCGAGCGTGACCGGGATCTCCTTGATCTCACCTTTGCGCGTGATCGTGAACGGGATGGTGTCGCCCGCTTTGTGCCGGGTTGAAAAGAGATGCGTGATCGCGATTCTGCCGTACTCGGGGTCGAGGTAATTGCCATCCTGATCGACCGGCAACCCGTCCACCTTGAAGACGAGATCGCCTTTTTCGATGCCTGCCCTGGCCGCGGGTCCGTCGCGGAGAACGTCGTTCACGTAGATGCCGCCGAGGGTGCTGCCATTGAGGTTGAGATAGCGCCGGAACTGTGGGTCGCGAGTCAGAGAATAGGACATGCCCACGCGCGGGAACCCCTGGTAAGGAGGGGCCGCTGCATCCTTCAGAAAATGCTGGATGACCGGTGCCGGGATGAGGTCGGCGTTGTTGGTGTTATTGTCGTAGCGCATGACCAGCCCGGCGAGCTTGCCGTCCTTGACCACGGGCAAAGTAAAGCTGCTGTCGCGAAATTGCAGCGGCGCGGTCAGGCGATAGATCAGCAAGGGCGTTTCGTCCACCGGGTAACGCGATACTTCCGCGGTGGTCATGGCGCCCTTGGTCACGAGCAGGTTGCCGTTGCTCTCGAGCTGCCACACCGCGAGGATGTCGCCCACCGAGGCGCTCGTGAATTCGAGCGCCTTGACCTGCTGGAGGAAGTTCGAGTCCTCCGTCTTGAGCAGGGCCAGGTTGCACTCGTAATCGACCACGTCCACCGAGGCGGGAACTTTTTGCCCGCCGGCGGCCGTTTCAAATTCCACGTAATTGGCGTTGCCGACGAGCTCCGCGGTGACCAGCACGCGATTGCCGGGAAGGACCGCGCCAATGGCGCGCCGCGAGAACGGTGCGCGCTTGCCCCACGGCCGGCCAAAGTCCCACGGTTGGTTGGTCACGTTGACGCGGATGACCGACAGAACGGTGTCGGTTTGCACCTCGGGGACGGCGACCGGCGGTTTGACGATTTTGGCCGTCTTGGAGATTTTCGGGGCCTCTGCCGGCGCGACGCCGGGATGAAAGACGACAAGGAGAAGAAAGAGGAAGAAATTGCCGCGGTGCATAACTTAGGAAGCGGGGGTTTGATCCGAGGTGAGGTTCTGCTCTTCGAGAACGTTGTAACGTTGCTTGATCCGCTCGCGCGCGGCTTCGACCGCCGTGCGCTCGAGCACCAACGGGCGGCCGATGCCGATGAATTTCACCACATAGAAATCGCTCTTTTCCGCAAAGGCGGCGGCGGCGTCCTTGAGGGTCCTGATCTTCTTGTCATTGATCTCATCCACGATGCTCTCGCGGAATTCGCCCAGATAGGTATTGAGCGGATCGGGCAGAATGGCGCTCAGGATGACGATCTCGGGGTGCTCCTTGTAGAGTTCCTTGGTGATGAAATGGTCGTAGTAGTAATTGATGCGCAGGTTTTCGAACTGATAAGCGCCGAGCAGATTGCGCGAGAGCGGCTGGAAGAGGAGCCCGCCGAAGAGCACGTAGGCGGGCGTGTTGTCGTAGCTGTTCGCCTGGATGTTGTAGGGCCAAGCGCGTTCGAAGTGCACTTCGCAATCGAGCGGCTTCTTGTCGCGCAGGATGGAGAGCTTCACGCTGTCGCCGAGAAACTTTCGCTCCGCCACTTCGCTCAGGAGCACGCGGTCATTGTCGAGCTCGACCATGCCGTCGCTGAAAATCTCATGTCCATCGATGGACAGCAGCACGTCGCCGGGCTGGAGCGTGCCATGGCAGACCCCGGCGCTCTGCACCGTGGTGACCACCACGCCGCGGTCGTCGTCCGGCAGGCCGAGCGATTTGCGCATGGCGGGGTTGAGGGTGTTGAAGAACCCGATCGACAGGTCCATGTAGCGGTCATAGCGGCCGTCCTTCACGTCTTCGAGGAAGTGGTTGATGACCGGAGTCGGGATCATGTAGCCGGTGTTTTGCGCGACGTCGCCGCTGTATCCCTGGAAGGCAACGCCGACGACCTTTCCGTCCTGGAGCACCGGCCCGCCGCTGTTCCCGGGATTGATGGCGGCGTCGATCTGGACGGTCAGGTGCTGGTCCACTACGGAGTGGCTGTAAGTGCGGAAGTCCACGCGCGAAACCACCCCTTTGGTGACGCTCATGCGGTCGCCGCCGATCGGGTAGCCGTAAACGGTGACCACCGATTCCAGCTCGGGAATGCCACCCACCTCCAACGGCTTCGTCCCTTTGAAGAACGCCGGGTCATCCAGTTTGAGCAGCGCCAGATCGCAGTCGTGAGCGATGTGCTCCACGGTGGCCACGTATTTCTTGGGATCGTTCTCCTTCTCCACGGTCAGAAAGCGGGCGTTGCTGACCACGTGGGCATTGGTCACCAGGCGTTCGCCAGCGACCACCCAGCCGGTGCCGCTGCTGCCGGCGACCTGGCCGGGCAGCCACGGGACACGGTAATTGGCGTCCTGCGCGGTGTTGGTGATCCGCGCGACGCTTTTGCGCACTTCCGCCGGCTGCGCGAGGGCCGGGAAAGAGCTGCGGTAAAGCAAGAAGGAAAGCGCCAGGGCCTGCCAGAAACGACGTGTCATGAGTCGGCGAACATGAACGCGCCTCCGCCCCCTTGCAAGTGGCAGCGCTCGCTCATTTTGCGGCGGTCCCGGCCGCCGGAAACCGGCGCCGCCAGGTCGGCGTTGCGATCACCACCAACAAAGGCAGAAAACCTGAGGCGGCCAAAGACACCCTCCTCAAGACAGCCTATGGCCAATGCTTGCCGATGGTTTCGATTTCACGCGCTAACTCTTGCGTGAGAAGGCCTGCGGAGACCGCTTTGCATCCGGTGGTATTTTGCCCGGCCCACAAGGGTGAGAAGTCGCTGCTGCCCACGCTTTCGGCCCTGGCGCGCAAGGGCGCGATGGCTGACGCAGCCAGCGGAAACGCGGGCGCGGCCGCACTCATGGGACCCAGATCCCTCATGATGCGGTTCATGATGCTGCGCGCGGGTCGCCCCGTGAAAAGGTTGGTCAGAGCAGTCACGCGCGCCGCCTCGCTTTGCAGGGCCGCGCGATGCAATGCGCTCGTGGTGGCCTCGGTGCATAACAGGTAGGCGGTGCCAACTTGCACGCCGCCGGCGCCAAGGGCCATGGCCGCCGCAACGCCTTTTGCGTCCGCGATGCCACCCGCGGCGATGACCGGGACGCTGACCGCCTGGACGATCTGCGGGACCAGGGCGAGCGTGCCGACCTGGGTGTGGAGATCCTCCGACAGGAAAATGCCGCGATGGCCTCCCGCCTCGAGTCCCTGCGCGATGATGGCATCGACTCCACGCGCTTCCAACCACCGTGCTTCGTCCACCGTGGTCGCCGAAGACAGAATTCTTGTGCCCCAGCTTCGAACCCGGGCCAGCAAGTCCGCCGAGGGCAGGCCGAAATGAAAGCTCACCACGGCGGGCTTGAACTCGCCCAACACTTCGGCCGTTTCGCTGCTGAAGGGCGCTCGTCCAGGCCCCGCGGGGAGGGCCTTTGCATCGATGCCGAATTCCGCGAAGAAGGGCGCGAGCGCGGCCCGCCAGGCCTTTTCGCGTTCAACATTGGGCTCGGGTTGCGTATGGCAGAAAAAGTTCACGTTAAAGGGCTTCGTGGTCTGCGCACGGATGGCCGCCAGTTCCTGGCGGATGGCGTCCAGCCCGAGCATGGCGCAGGGAAGCGAGCCGAGCCCACCCGCGTTGGAAACCGCCACGGTGAGTGCGCTGCCCTGCACGCCCGCCATCGGGGCTTGAATGATCGGGAGACGTATTCCGAGAAGTTGTTGCAGCGTCATTGGCATCGGGGAGGAGAATACATATCGGATGGTTGGCGCGGGCGGGGCGAACCCCGACGTCAGATCGCGTATTTCTCCCGGATGGCGTCGGGGAGCGGCTCGGCGCGCCCGGTGCCGAGATGGACCATCGTGTAGTCGAAGTAGCCATCGCTGCAGAGTTTCCCGTTCGCCTTGCGCGCGATCTCGAATTGCACCTTCACGCCGTCCTTGAACATCTCCTCGATCCACGTCGTGACGACGATCGTGTCGCCCAGGTTCAGCGGGCGCTTGAACTCGACATGCGCGACCTTCACGACCCAGCCGAAACCGAGCTTCACAAACTCGTCCATGCCCATGCCGTAGCATCGGCCCATCTGATCGTAGCGCGCCGCGAGCACATAGTCGAAGTAGCGGCTGTTGTGGACGTGCTGGTTCATGTCGATGTCGTCGGGCCGAACCTGCAGCTCCGTCTGAAACTTCGTGCGCCCGAGCGTTTCGCGATGCATGAGCCTCTTAGAATGGCGACTTCACCAGGCCGCCGTCCACGCGGAGGGCTGACCCGTTGGTCGCGGAGGCGAGCGGGCTGCAGACGTAGGCGACCATCGAGGCCACTTCTTCCGGCCTCGCAAATCGCTTGAGCAGGGAGGTCGGCCGCGCCGTCTTGAAAAACTCCTTCTCGAACTCCTCCGCGCTTTGCCCGCTTTGCGTCGCCAGCTTGCCAACGAACTCCTTCACTCCCTCGGAGCCGGTCGGGCCGGGCAGCACCGCGTTGCACGTGACGCCAGTGCCGGCGCACGTCTCCGCGATGCCGCGCGCCACGGCAATCTGCGCGGTCTTGGTCATGCCGTAGTGAATCATTTCCGCCGGAATCTGGAGGGCGGATTCGCTGGAGATGAAGACGATGCGGCCCCAATCGCGTTCTTTCATCCGCGGTAGATAGGCGCGGCTCAGGCGCACCCCGCTGAGCACGTTCACCTCGAAAAAGCGGAGCCAGTCTTCGTCGGGAATCTGCTCGAATGGCTTCGGCTCGAAGATGCCGAGATTGTTCACCAGCACCTCCACCGCGGGGAAAAGGCGCACGGCCTCATCGACGCCCGCGGCGGTGGAAAGATCGAGCGGCAGCGACTCCAGTTTCGCGCCGGGATGCGCGGCGCGAAGGTGGCGCATCGCCTCTTCGACCCGCTCCGCGGTGCGGCCGTTGACGATCACGCGCGCCCCTTCGGCGGCGAGCGTGCTGGCGATGGCGAATCCGATTCCGGCCGTTGAGCCGGTGACGAGAGCGAGTTTGTCTTCGAGTTTCAGGTCCATGGTGAAGGTGTATTCGAGGTTCGAGCGATCAGGAAGCGGTGACCTCTCAAGATCGGCGCAAAGTCAGGCGGCGGATGCTGCTTTCGCGGACCGCGGCTCCCTGCGTCAGCAGCTGCTTGAGAACGTCAGATCAACCGCCCGGGCAAACGCGCTCTCCGGGGGTCCGGGTGGAGATACCAGACGGGCGGCCCGGCGCGCCGTCTCACGGCCGTGGTTCATCGCCACGGAAAGGCCCGCCCAGCGAAGCAACTCGACGTCGTTGTTGCCGTCTCCAAAGGCGAGCGTTTCTTCGCATCTGATGCGCAGCTTGCGCGCGAGGGTCTGCGCACCGATGGCTTTGTTGGCCGTGAGCGAGAAGAACTCCAGCAGCTCAGGATTCGTGACGAGAACATTCAGCCGGTCCGCGAACTCCTCCTTCAAGGCAGGCGCCCATTGCTGGATGCGATCCGGATGGTCAGACCAAAGCACCTTTTGAATGCCGGTGGCCTCGAGCGTGGCGAAATCCGCGCGTTTCGGAATCCACCCTGCCTCACGGGCATAAAGGTCGGTCCACTTGGAGTCGCGCTCGATGTAGGCGCCGTCGCGGTGATACACGATGACGCTGAATTCCAGCTCGCGCGCCCGGTCGCAAAGGTGCCTGACCAACGAGGGTGTCATGTTCACTTCGGCCAGGACCTCGCGGGTTTGCTCGTGACGCACCACCGATCCGTGGGACGACAGAATCCAGTCCTTTTGCCCCAGTTGTGCCAAGCCGGTGATGTTGTTGTGATGCCGGCCGGAGGCGATGGCGATCTGCACCCCGGCTGCGCGCAGCCGATGCAACGCTCCGAGATTGGCCCGCCCAATGTCCTTGCGCGGGCCAAGGAGGGTGTCGTCCAGGTCAACGAAGGCGAGCCGATAGGGAGACTGCTGCTGTTCTCTATTCATGGCGGGACGATGCGCGCGACGGCATCATTCTTCCAATGGCATGATTTCATGGTGGTGATAACCTCACGGCATGGATCTTCGTGCCGTTCGATCCTTCGTCACTTTGGCGGAGCAATTGCATTTCGGCCGGGCGGCTCGGGTCCTCAGCTTCAGCCAGCCCGCACTGACCAAACAGATTCGGCGCCTGGAAGAAGAGCTCGGCGGCACTCTTTTCACTCGCGGGCGACACGGCACTCAACTCACCGCCCTGGGACGGCAGTTTCTCCGCGGAGCACGCGCCTCGGTGCACGACTTCGACGAGTTGCTGGATTGCACCCGCCGCACCGCGGCGGGAGAGACTGGCCGCCTGCGGATCGGCTTTGGATTTCACACCTTCGAGCTCGTGCCGCGGATCGTGGTGCGTCTGCGAAAGATCGTCCCTTCCATGGAATTGACGCTGCGCGACATGTCCACCGTTGAGCAGGTGGAAGCGTTGCGCTCGGAGAGGATCGACCTCGGCTTTGTTCGACTTCCGGTCGGTGCAGAGTTCCAAACGCTGCCCGTGATTGAAGACCGCCTGATGCTGGTTTCGAGTTTGTCGGCTGACCGACCCGCCGACCTGCCACTGCGCGACTGCCGCGACCAGCCCTTTATCCTGATCTCGCCCGACCGCTCTCCCACTTTTCACGAGCACGCGATCAGGCTATGCGCCAAGCACGGCTTTCATCCCCGCATCGTCCAGGAAGTGCCGGAGGTGACCACGGCCCTGGCGCTGGTGCAGGCAGGCCTGGGCTTGACGATGATCCCGCAATCATTCGGAACGACGCAGTTCGCCGGCGTGCGCTTTCACAAACTGAAAGACACCGAAGCGCGCTGGAAAGTCGGCGGCGCATGGCGCAAGGGTGACACGAATCCGCTCCTGTATCGATTCCTGGCCCTGCTAAAATCCGAGGTCAAAGGCACGCGATAAGATTGCGGTCGTGGCCAGGCTGGTTCCCAGGCCGATGCCTCATGGAGTTCGTCGCGGACGCCGGTCAGGCCCACCACCTCACCGCCGTGGTGATGACGAAGCCGCGCGCCCAAGTTTCCCCATCATGGCCAAATTGAGCGCATCTGCCAGACGTCCAGCGACCGGAGCGTCGCGTCGCCGCCTTCGCTGAAGAGGTCGAGACCCTGGGCGGTCGGGTCGGAAGTAAGGACGCCCGTGCCGGTCTGGCCGTTCACGAATACTTCGAGCAGGGCGCGGTCAAGGAAGACGCGCAGACGCACGGTTTGCCCGGATTGCAGAAAGGCGGGGCCTTCGCCAAGTTCCGGATCGGCGGCGCCGAGTTTCACATTGCCGGTGGCGCCGAAACGACCGGAGGCGGTGTCGAGGTAGATCCTGGTCCCGCCGCGCACCATGAGGCCGAAGCGTCGGGCGGTGCCGGGTTCGAATTCCGCGATGATCTCCAGGGTGTCTCCGGACAGGCCCGGGAGCAGGCCGCTGGCGCCTGCGGGGATCGCGATGTCGGTCCGGCGCTGATGTCCGCCCCGCAGGTTCTCCACTTCCTCGATCGGCTCCTGCCGCAGGTGATTGCCTTCGCGAGTGAGCAGGCGCGGCAGGGTGTGCGCGCCAGCCCACGGCACGCCGTCCACCGCGCCGGAGAGGTGGCAGTTCATGGCCATGATGATCCGGCGGCCGCGCGCGTCCACGACGGAGGGATTGAAGCAATGGAAGGAGTTAAGGACGTCGAGCAGCCGGCCTTCGGGTTCATCCGGGATGAAGGACGGAACCGACTTGTCGAAGCGTCCTATCCAGTAACGCACCGGCCGAGTGCCCAGCATCAGCGCATGACGATCGCCAAAGGGGATGAGGTAGGGAAATTCGGCGAAGCCCAGCCGCTGGTTTTCGTCGCGGGAAGCAGGGCGCTTCCGCGCGGCGAACAGCTCTCCGCGCATCGTCCAGCGATCGAGATCGGGCGAGCGCAAGAGGACGACCGCGTCGCCCAGATCGCCGGGCCGCCGGCCCCAATGTTGCAGCGTGGTGAGGGCGAGCCATTCCGCGCCGTCCTTCCACACATGTCCATCGTGATGCATGAATCCGGTCATGACCGCGCGCTTCTCCTCGAATGACAGCAGGCCGTCGCGACTGCGCGCCAGCACGCCGATTTTGCCCTGCCTGCCGAGCGCGGTGTAGAGCATGCGCAAATCGCCGGCGTCGTCGCGGAAGATGTTGCCCAGCCAGATGCCTTGCACATCGAGCTCGGAATCGGGCCAGACGGCGATCGGCAAGTCCTGCCAATGGACCAGATCGTCGCTGACGTAATGCGCGAGCGGTGTTGCCGAGAGGAGCGAGATCAGGTTGCGGTAGCTGAAAACGTGATACCGCTGGCCATCGAAATACGCGCCCGCTGGATCGAGGATTTCGCCCATCGGTGCGGTGAGGTGATAGACCGGCCGGCGAGGATCGCGCGCCATGAAGCGGCGCATGGCAAGTCCGAGACGCTGCACCTCGGCCACATCCTTCGCCCGCGACGCATCGTAAAAGGCACGGTAGTCGGCCAGGCAGCGCCGGGCGGCGGACTCCGGTCCCGGCGCCGCTTGCTCTGCGCTCGTGACCGCGCGATTCCAGATCGTCGCGCGGTCGATCATGCCGTGGAAAGGCCGCTCGAAGAGCCACGCGACGGCCGACGGCGCGAAGCCCGGCACGGCAGGCTTCGGCATCTTCCAGCCGCCGATGCGCGTCGGCCCATCATCGAGCGGAGCCAGTCGTCCCTTGACCGCCAGGCGATCGACGCGCACACCGTCGATGATCAGCTCCAACGTCCCGGCCTCCCAGCGCAGCCGCAGATCGTGCCAGTGCTCGAAGGAGATCGGCGACAGGGGAATTTCCCGATACATGCCGTCGAGCGGCAGAATCGCCACGAGGATACCGCTCTCGTGCACCACGAGCGAAGCGAGGCGTGTTTGCAACAACCCACCGCGACCCGCCGCCTTCACGCGCACATCGAAAGTGAACGCTGCCGGCGGCAGTACCACTCCTGGAAATTCAAGATCGGCGCCACCCTCGAGGCGAGCAACACCGTCCGGTTGGTCGTCGAAACTCCACTCGGCCACCGGCTTGATGGCCTCATCCGCGGCGTAAAGCGCCCCCCAAAAAACCTCCGCAAGAAGCAGTGCGCCGCAGACGATTGGTGCGAAAGCTGTCATGGCGCGTTTGCGGGTCATGGTGACTGAGGATTTGGGTTCCTGCATTCGCATTCATACCAACCTTGCGGCGCGGATCGAACCGATCGCCGAGGAGGGGCCTGTTGACGTTAGCGGAGAGTTCGCCGCGATGGCGACTGTGGCCGGCGGGAATCAGTTTCAGTTCGGCGTCGTCGCGCAACGTCCGCTGCCAAAGAAGGCCGGAGTAATTCCCGTGTTTCGGCTCGCAGCCACCGCTGTCTCGAGCCGGGTGATTCGCGAGTTGCTATTGGCCGATGCCTGATCATCAATCCGGCAGCGCCCGCTCCCCATGCCTACCCTCGCTGCTCTTCGCCGCCTCGCCGTTCTCCTGCTCTCAGTGGCCCTGCTGCTCGCTCCGGCGGCCTGCCGCGCGGAGCCGCCGCCGCTTCGCTCGGGGGCGCGCGTCTTGCACAACCTGGCCTACGTGCCCGACGGCCACGCGCGCCAAAAGCTCGATCTTTATCTCCCGGAAAAGGCCAAGGGGCCGCTGCTCATCTGGATCCACGGCGGCGGCTGGCGTGGTGGCACTAAGGATCACCCGCCTGGACAAGCTTTGCTCGGCCTGGGTTTCGCACTGGCCAGCGTGGAGTACCGCTTCAGCCAGGACGCCATTTTCCCGGCGCAAATCGAGGATTGCAAAGCGGCGGTCCGCTGGCTGCGCGCGCACGCCGCGGAATACGGCTATGATCCGAAGCGCGTCGGGGTCTGGGGCGCCAGCGCGGGCGGCCATCTCACCGCGCTGCTGGCGGTCACCGGCCAGGTGCACGACTTCGACGTGGGCGAAAATCTCGACCAGTCCAGCGCCATCCAGTGCGGCATCGACTGGTTTGGCCCCGCTGATTTCCCCGCCTACGATCCCGCCCTCCCGACAGCCATGGTGCAGCGCGAGAATCCCGACTCCGTGCTCGCGCTGTTGCTCGGCGGACCGGTCTCAAAGAAGCTGGAGCTGGCCCGTCGCGCGAGCCCGATCACCTGGGTGACCAAGGACGCCGCGCCCCTGCTCATCATGCAGGGCACGAAGGATCCGCTCGTGCCCCTCGACCAAAGCCAGCGCTTCGCGGACAAGCTCAAGGCCGCGGGCGCCGAGGTCACGCTCGACGTGCTCGAGGGGGCCGGGCACGGCGGCGGCGAGTTCACCACCCCGGACAAACTGAAGCTCATCGGCGACTTCCTGAACCGCCACCTCCAGCCCTGAGCGCCAGCGGGCGAGCGCGTCGCCCGCGGGCGCCCCACGTGACCACAGGCTGAAGCTCATCGGAGGTTCATCACGCCCGCGCATCACGCGACGTTGGCCGGATGAATACGTCGAGGCAAGCCGGGGGCGCTGGGAGCGCGGCTCTCCGCAGTCGCATCGAGTGACCGGCGCTTGCCCGAAACGAATCGGCAGGTAATTTCGCCATATGAATGCATCCGCAATCATCGAGGAGATCAAACATCTGCCGCCTACTGAGCGAGAGCAGGTCGTGGAATTCGTGCAGACCCTCGAAAAGCGATGCCCGTGGAGCGGCGAGAAGCTGACGGAATACGAGAAGAAGATGGTGGAGACAAATGATCCCGCGGAGGCGCAGCGATTAAAGGCACAAATCGTCGCCGGTTTTTTCGGGGACGAACCGGATGCCTAAAGTCCAGCGGCGCAACGTGCCTCGCGCCCTGGTGGCGCACTTGGAAGACCGGGTGCGTGATCGAGAGTCCCAATTGGGCAGCTTCAATAGCTTTCCGAATGGCTCAATGGTGAACCCGAAGTCCCCGTCGGGAAATGGTTCAAGCGCTTTCCCGGAATGACCGCGTGCGGAGAGGGCGAATTCCTGAAGACGTTTCTTCGGGTCGGCCAAGTTCCGAAGGGTGAGGAAATTCCGTAGCTGGACTCTGCCCTAACGTCGGTCTCGTTTATTCTAAATCCGGAGATGGATATGACCACGGAGGACACGGAAAACGCGGAAGACACGGAGCAGGAATCATTTGGGGTCGAGTTCGTCCGTGAATCACCGGCAGGGTGATCCGTGCGAGTTTCCGAAACTCCGCGTCGTTCGCGTCTTCGGCGGTTCCCATCGCCGTTTTCAGGTCCTGCGCGTTCGGTCTGCACGCTCGTTAACAAATTCGTTTGATAGCCGTTCAAATCGTGAGTCGCCGGACGCGGGCGATCACCGGCCAGCGTTCCGAGGCCGCGCCGTTTTCGATCACCCACACTTCGGCGTGCAAGGCCACCGTGGGACAGATGTGCCAGGGGATGCCGAGGAAGGGATCGCCCACGGCAAACTCCGCGGCCCGCGGTGTTTCCAGGACGAGATGCTCTTCGCTATGAACCACCGCCTGCGCTTCCGGCAACTCCGGGAAAACGACGCGCGGGTGAGGCATCTCGGAGGCCACCGCCTTGTGCCCGAGGTCGAGACAGAGCCGGTCCGCGGCGGGCTTGCTGACCACGCGGGTGAGCAGCCAGGCCGCCGGTTCGAATTCCAGATCAGGCAGTTTCCGTCCGTAGCCCGCATCCCAGAGCACGCAGGTGCCGGGGCTGCACTCAACGTCGCGACGGCGGGCGTGTATCGGGAAGGTGGGCGTGCCGCCAGCCACGAAGCGGGGCACGGCCAGGCCGGCCGCCAGCAACTCGTCCCGCAGCGCCAAGGCGGGCGCGCAGGCGGCGTCGCAAATCGCGGCGCGCGCGTTGGCATCCGGATCGTGAATGTGCCCGTCGTAGGCGTGAAGCCCGCCCGCGCTCAGTCCGGGCAGCGAGCCAATGAGCCGGTAAAGCTCGGCCGCTCGCGGCCCGGGAGCGATGCCGGTGCGATGCTGGCCCACATCGAGGTCGAGAAACACTTCCAGGATCACGCCGGCCCGTGCCGCCTGGCGCGACAGCTCGCGAATCGCGCCTTCATCATCGGAGATCGTGGAGATCCTCGCCTGTCGGAACCTTTGCACCAGTTCGATGAAGCGCTGCGCGTTTGGGCCGACCGGCTGGCTCGCGAGCAACACATCCGGCGCGCCACAATCCGCGACCATCTCCGCCTCGGCGATCGTCGCGCACTTAAAGCGCGTGATCCCGAGCGCGAGCTGGCGGCGGATCAGTTGCGGCAGCTTGTGCGTCTTCATGTGCGGACGCAACCGCTCCGGACCACCGGCGATCGCGAGCATCCGGTCCAGGTTGCGGTCCACCGTCGCGAGATCGATGAGCAGCGCCGGCGACGGAATATCGGCCGCGTTCTTGGGCAGCGGGAGTTTGGTCATCGGTTCAGACCGTCGAGGCTCGGGCGGGCGTCACCGGTCGTGCTCGTCCTCGTCCTCGCGCTCGTTCTCGTGCTCGTGCTCGTTCTCGTGCTCGTGCTTGATGGTTCGAGGACGACGACAACGAGGACGAGAAGGAAGAGCTGGTCTCCTTTTTCACGGACTCAGGAAACTGGCTAGTCATAGCGGGTCTTCCCGCTGGAATCTCTCCAGAAGCGCCGACCCGAGCTATCGATATAAATTCGATCGCGACTCGTGCCCTGCTGGGTGCCGAGGGACTGCGAGCCATCGAGCGAGGGTCCTTGCAGCGACCGGCTGGGAGCGGCCGGGGCCGCCTTTGGGCGCGGTGTCGGGTGAGCGGCGGTGCTCGGCGAGCTGGATGCCGCCGCCCGGTCCTGGGCAGCCTGCCGCGCGCTCGCGGCGGCGGCGCCGGCCTGAAGGGTCTGCCGGAGCGCGGCCTGGGCAACAGCATCGGCGCCGGCCAACTGCTGGGCGACGCGCAGGTCGTTGCTTACCTGATCGCTCCGAAGCTGAAGCTGATAGCCTTCGGCTTCGTAGGTGTCGACGCCCACGAGGCGAACCAGGTGGCCGGCCTTGAGACCCACGATCCCGTCCGGAGTTTCGATCGAAGCCTTCTGGGTCAGGAAGAACACGCCCGGCGGCGCCAGGTAATCAGGAGCCGGGGTGGCTGCCGCGGTCACCGGCGGAGGAGGGGCGGGCGCCGGGGTGATCGCCGCAACGGGCTCTGGCGGCGGCGGCGGCGGCGCTTCGGCGACGGGCTTCTTGCAAGCGCTGAGCAACGACAGGTTCAAGAGCAAAGCCCACGCATCCCAACTCCATTTCTTCGTTTCGATTTTCATTGGGCAATTCCTGCTAGCACCGCGCCGGAGTTCCTCGACATCGGCTTGTTCAGGCTCGCTCCTCCGGCGTGGGAGTCCAGCCGTTTCTCCCCGTTTCAAAGTCGCATAAGGACCCGGTCGCACCGACGCCGACAGGCCCTGGCGCAAAACGAAACGCCGCACCCAGGCGGGTGCGGCGTTGCGCAAACTGATGTTCCGAAGGGGTTACTTGGCCTTCTTCTCGTGTCCGCCAGCCTTCATCTCCTCGAGGCTCAAGGATCCGTCCTTGTTCGCGTCCTTCTTGGCGAAGACTTCCTTGGCATGCGCGGGATCTTTCTTGCCCATGGGGCCATTAAGAAACTCGGCTTCGCTGACTTTGCCGTCATTGTCGGCGTCGAGTTTCTTAAACATGGCTTCGGGATCGCCGTGCTTCTTCTCGCCCTCGGCGGCCTTGGGTTTTTCGTCTGCGGCGGTGACAACGGCGGCGCTCAGAGCGAGCACGGCCAGGATAGTGGTAATGGATTTCATATGGGAGTTTTGGTTCTGGTTCTTATGTGGATCGCCCGCCACTTCATCTTTGGACGGGTGGGGGCGTGGAAAAAGAACGCAAATCGCGCGGAGAAGTTGCGGAGGAATTAATTGTCCCCCCAGTAATCTGCGCTCGGGCCAGCCCGTGGCCGCCAAAAACGGGGAAAAGCGGGGACCAAATGACCAAATTTTACCAAATGACCAAATGAATCGGAAGGGTGGCGCGCAAGCCTCCAGGCACTCTCCGAGATTTGGTCGTTTGGCAAAATTTGGTCATTTGGTCTCCTCCCACGCCTTTCGCACCAAACCGCAGCTCGGTGCCGGCGCAAACTTCCCGTCCTCGGCGATCCCGCAAGCGCCTGCCACGACGCGACCCCAGGGGCCGCGCTCCGTTTACGCCATGACCTCTTTGACCACATTGCCCGCCACATCAGTTAGCCGGAAATCGCGGCCGGCGTAACGATAGGTGAGCTTCTCGTGATCCAGGCCGAGCAGCGCGAGCATCGTGGCGTGGAGGTCGTTGATCTGCACCTTGTTCTCCACCGCTTCATAGCCGTATTCGTCGGTCTGCCCATAGGACAAGCCGCCGCGGATGCCGCCGCCGGCCATGAAGATGGTGAAGGCCTTGTTGTTATGGTCGCGCCCGTCGCCGCCTTGCGCGTGTGGGGTGCGCCCGAACTCGCCCGCCCAGACCACCAGCGTATCCTTGAGCAGGCCGCGCGTGCGCAGGTCCGTGAGCAACCCGCTGATCGGCAGATCGACCGCGCGGGCGTTGGCGGCGAGCGCGTTGCTGAGGTTGAAATGCTGGTCCCAATTGCCGTGCGCCACCTCGACGAAGCGCACTCCGGACTCGATCAAGCGGCGCGCCAGCAGACATTTCCGGCCGAAGTCATCGGAAGCGCTGTCGCCAATTCCGTAGAGCTTTTTCGTCGCCTCGGTTTCCTTCGCGAGGTCCATGACCTGCGGCATCTGGCTTTGCATTTTGAACGCCAGCTCGTAGCTCTCGATCACGCCTTCGACCTCGGGATTGAAACGATCGCGGGCGAGTTTTTCGCGGTTGAGCGCCTGGATCAGCTCGAG
Source organism: Chthoniobacter sp. (assembly GCA_034667665.1). Lineage (GTDB taxonomy): Bacteria > Verrucomicrobiota > Verrucomicrobiia > Chthoniobacterales > Chthoniobacteraceae > Chthoniobacter. Next base: position 4,985 of record JAXDQW010000085.1, on the reverse strand, counting down.
CTCGGCACGTTGCGCCGTCGGGCTGAGCTTGGTTTCGAGATTGCGCACCTCGGCGTTGGCGATCGAGCGGTTGTCGGAGCCGATGCGCGTCGCCTGATAGATGGCGGGCAGGAAGGCGCTGCCGTAGTTCTGGGCTCCGCCGAAGCCCGCGGGCGGCGTCAGCGTGACGAAACCCGGCAGGTTTTCGTTGGCCGTGCCGAGGCCGTAGAGCGTCCAAGCGCCGAGCGAGGGCCGGACAAACTGCGAATTGCCGGTGTGCAGTTTGAGAAAGGCCTGCGGATGGCTGGGCAAATCGGTTTGCATCGAGCGGACGAGGCAGAGCTCGTCGGCGTGTTTGGCGACTTCCGGGAAGAGCTCGGAAATCCACAAGCCGCTCCGGCCGTGCTGCGCGAATTTCCACTTCGACCCGAGCAGCTTGGTCCCGGGACGTTTCCCGGGCTTGTCGGTATCGGCAATGAGCTGCGGCTTGTAGTCGAAGGTATCCACGTGCGACGGGCCGCCGCGCATGGTGAGAAAGATCACCCGCTTGGCCCGGGCCGGGAAATGGGTGGGCTTCGGCGCGAGCGGATTGTCGGGAATGGCCGCCGTCGCTGCGGCGCGGTGGGCGAGTCCGGCAAAGGCGAGCCAGCCGAAGCCGCACGAAAAGGACTTAAGGATGTCGCGGCGGTTGAAAAGCGGGGTGACGGAGCCGCAGGAGTGATCGGGATTCATGGCGGATTGATTAGTTCAGGTAACGGAATTCGGCACTGGCGGTCAGGGCCCGGCAGAAGCTGGTCCACGCGGCCCGGGCGTCCTCGGCGTCGAGCATGCCCGCCGCCGATTTGTCGCCTTTGCTCCAGTTGGACGGGAAGCGGCTGAAGAACGCAAAAGCGGCCTGGCGCTCGACGGCGGCCGGCGGACGGGCGAAGGCGAGCCAGTAAGCGTAGGTCACGCGCTGGTCGAGGTTGGCGGTCACGCCGCCGTTCGGGCCGCTGGGATACGCGGCCGTCACGCGCTCCGCGAATTTCTGCGCCTGCACCGCGGCGAAGGGGCTGTTGAGGAGGAAGAGGGCTTGCGACGGGACGTTGGTGGTCTCCCGCGCGCCGGTGACGAGGCTCGGCTCGGCGAAGTCGAAGACCGCGAGCGCATCGGGCAGCACGTCGCGGGCGACCGCGAGATAGACGCTGCGGGCGTTGGTGTTCGCGTTGATCAGCACGTCTTCGCTCACGCCGAAGAAGCGCCGCTGGCCGATCGGCCCCTCGCCCGCCTGCGCAACCGCGGAACCGACGGGCGGCTTGAGCTCGAGCGTTCCGGCCGCGGCGAGCATCGCATCGCGGATGCACTCCGCATCGAGCCGGCGCTTGCTGTGCCGCCAGCCGAGTTTGTTTTCCGGATCGGCGGCAAAGCCCTTTTGATCGTAGGTGGACGCGAGCTGGTAGGTATGGCTGAGCACGATCTCGCGGATCGTCTTTTTCATCGACCAGCCGTTCTCGACGAGCCGGGTCGCGAGATGATCGAGCAACGCCGGATTGGCCGGTTGCTGTCCCATCGTCCCAAAATTGTCCACGCTCTCGACGATCCCTTCGCCGAAGAGCCAGTGCCAGATCCGATTCGCCATGACGCGCGCGGTGAGCGGGTTCTGCGGCGTGGTCAGCCAGTCGGCGAGTTCGCGCCGTCCGCTGGTCGCGGCGGGGATCGCCGGGGCGCCCCCGAGCGAGAGCACGGTGAGGAAGCCGCGCGGCACTTTCTCGCCGGGTTTGTCCACGTCGCCCCGGGCGTAGAGCGGGCTGTCGGTGATCGTGCCGAAAGCCGCCGCGCCACCGTAGAGGCGGGCGCCCGGCCGCTGGCGGAAGTTGCCGCCGAATCCGGTCGCGGAACTCGTTACGGGCCGATCCTGCACGCCCATGGCGAGGGCTTTTGCCTGGCCGCTGGCATCGAAGGACTTCAGCTCGCTCTCCAATGCGCCGATCTGCGTGAGCACGACCAGCGGACGCAGCCCGGGCTGGGCGCGATTGGCTGGCCGAGCCGGCGTCTGGGCCGGTTCGCCGGCTTTCGGCGCAGCGTCACGATCCGGCGCCATCCGGGCTTTGAAACGTTCGGCAAACAGCTCTTGCTGCTCCTTCTTCAAGGCTTCGAGCTGGCTTTCCTTGCGCGCCCGGTCGGCGGCGCCCAGCGTTTTGCTGATCGTCCTGGCCCCGGCGTCGGTGGGCAGCTCGATCAATTCCGAGGGATGCCGATTCTGGACCCCTTGCGACGTGCCGTACCGGCTGTCGGTGCTCAGGAAGATGCCGGCCAGCGAGTAGTATTCGCGCTGGGGGATGGGATCGAACTTGTGATCGTGGCAGCGCGCGCAGGCCACGGTCAGGCCCAGGATCGCCTGCGACATCGTCTCGATCTGCTCGTCGGCCACATCGAGGGCAAACTGCCGCGGGTTCATCTCGTTATGCGACTTGGGGCCGATGGCGAGAAAGCCCGTGGCGACGAGCTGGGCGGCGCGTTCCGCGTCGTTTTTGGCCGGAAGCAGGTCGCCAGCGATTTGCTCGCGAATGAACCGGTCGTACGGTTTGTCCTCGTTGAAGGACTCGATCACATAGTCGCGATACCGCCAGGCGTGCGGGTAGGCGATGTTCACATCCTTGCCGCTCGATTCCGCGTAGCGCGCCACGTCGAGCCAGTGACGGCCCCAGCGTTCGCCGAACTGCGGGGACGCCAGCAGCCGATCCACGACCTTCTCGATGGCGGATTGCGGATTTCGGGCCGGGGATTGGTTTGCCGCGGTCCACGCTTTGAGAAACGCGTCGAGGTCCTGAGGTGAGGGCGGGAGGCCGATCAAATCGAAGTAGAGGCGGCGCAGGAGCGTCGCCGGGTCGGCGTCGCCGACCGGCTTGAGGCCTTTGGCTTCGAGGCTGGCGAGGACGAGCTTGTCCGTGTCGCTGCGCGGCCAGGCCGCATCTTTCACCGCGGGTGCGGCGGGTTTCTGCACCGGCTGATAAGACCACCATTTCCTGGCTTCCCCGGTGTCGTATTTCTTCACGACTTTGGCGGCGCCGCTGCGGGGGTCGGGCGCGCCCATCGAAATCCAGGTCTCGAAGTCCTTGATCACGGCCTCGGGCAGCTTGCCGCCGCTTTTTTCCGGCGGCATCGAGAAGTCCTTGTTGGTGTAATGGATCGCCTCGATCAACAGGCTCTCCTTGAGATTGCCGGGAACGACCGCCGGGCCATTGTCGCCGCCGCGCAGACTGCCTTCGCGGGTATCGAGCAGCAGGCCGCCCTTGATCTTCTCCGCCTTCTCGGAGTGGCACTTGTAGCATTTGTCCGTGAGGACCGGCCGGATCTTCTTTTCAAAGAAGTCGCGCTGCTCGGGCGTCGGCGCGACCACCGGCTGGGCGGTCTCTTCCAGGGCGGCAACGGGACTCGCCCAAGCCAATGCGGCGAGCAGGAGACGGAGAATTTTCATCGTGAGGTTGGCGGGGGCTCGGACGCAGGCCGGGATCGAAAGGTTACGCGGCGCAACGTGAAAAACCCTCCGGGCGCGATTTGGTTGCGTCTGGGAACGGCCGGTGCGGCTGCAACCAGCTTAACGCATCATCTTTCGTGCCGCCCCTCTGCGTGGCGTGAGTGTTCCCGCCGCGAGAGGTGGCCGAATCCGGTGGGGTGGCCGTCTCGCCCGCCGATCGCCGCTCCCGCGGCGATCTCCGCCAAAGATCGCGCGTGGTACGCAACCACGCGCCGGGTTTTTCGGATGTTGTCGGCGGGACGCCGGCAACGGTGGGCGGGACGCGCACCCTACCCTAAAACAACCGCATCTGCGGCTTCATGTCCGCGAGGGCCCGCTGGGCGGCTTTCTTGTTGCGAGGCTTGCCGTGTTTGGGCGGAGGCGGGGCCTCGGCGAGAGTGGGCTGGCCGTCGGCGGTGAGCTCGTGCTGCTCGAGGTTGCTCAGGATTTCCTTGGCCCGGGCGATGATCCGGGGCGGCAGGCCGGCGAGACGCGCCACCTGGATGCCGTAACTCTTGTCCGCCCCGCCGCGGACGATCTTGCGCAGGAAGATGATCTGATCGTTCCACTCGCGCACGGCGATGTTGTAATTGCGCACCCCGGGACGGGTGAGCTCGAGCTCGGTGAGCTCGTGGTAATGGGTGGCGAAGAGGGTGCGCGCCCGCACTTCATCGTGCAGATATTCGGCCACGCTCCAGGCGATCGACAGGCCATCGAAGGTGCTCGTGCCGCGGCCGATTTCATCGAGGATGATGAGGCTGCGCGCGGTGGCGTTGTTTGTGATGTTCGCGGTTTCGTTCATCTCCACCATGAAGGTCGACTGGCCGCGCGAGAGGTCGTCATTCGCGCCAACCCTTGTAAATATGCGGTCCGCGAGGCCGATCTCCGCGGCGCGCGCGGGAATCCAGGAGCCGAGCTGCGCCATCAGCACGAGCAGCGCGACCTGCCGGATGTACGTCGATTTCCCCGCCATGTTCGGCCCGGTCAGGATGAGCAGGCGGTCGCCCTCTTCATCGAGCAGCGTGTCGTTGGGAACGAACTTCTCCTCGACCAACGATTGATCGAGCACGGGATGCCGCCCTTCCTCGATGCGCACTTTGAAGCCCTCGGTCAGCACCGGCCGGCAGTAGCCGAAGAGCCGCGCGGTTTCCGCGAGCGCGCAGAGCACATCGAGCGTGGCTACGCTCGCGCCGGTCGCCTGGAGTGGCGCGAGATCCTGTAACACGGCGTCGCGCAATTGTCCGAAGAGCTCGAGCTCCAGCGCTTTCGCACGCTCATCGGCGCCGAGGATCTTCGCCTCCACTTCCTTCAGCTCCGGCGTGATGTAGCGCTCGGCTGTCGCGACGGTTTGTTTGCGATGCCACGACGCGGGCACGAGGTGGAGATTCGATTTCGTGACTTCGATGAAGTAGCCGAAGACGGAGGTAAAACGGACTTTGAGCGACTTGATGCCGGTCTCGTCGATGGCGCGCTGCTGGAGCTGCGCGATCCATTGTTTGCCCTCGGTGGA
>JAXDQW010000084.1:0-138518 GCA_034667665.1 Chthoniobacter sp. | reverse complement strand
CAAACACGGCTCCTGGGTGCTCCAAATCCTGTCCGTCTAAATCCCACCTCGCACGGTCAATAACTCCCATGAAAAAACAATTTGAAACCCAGAGAACATCTTCGCTCGACCACGGCTATTCGGGTTGGCGCCGCTTCGCGGCTGTTTCGCAAGTCCGACAGCCTCATTAGGTTAGGATTCATGTGTAGAATCTCCGAACGGCATTGGCTCTAGGGGCGATAGAGGAACTCTCGAAAAAAATTTCCGAGCCGAGCGGCTCTGTTCCAAGGACCGAGGCGGCGGTGCGTGGGAAAAGGGGAGGCCGGTCCACGGGCGAGTGGGTCCCGCCGGTCACCTTCGCGGACGCCTTGCGGGATGCCGAGAAGATGGAGGCGGCACTTGCGAGGTGACGTGCCCGGGACAAGCGGAAGGCTGGTCCGTGGGCGAGCCCTTCGCCGCGCCTCTACACCGTTTCGGAATCGCGTTTGAGAGACGGTCGCGTGGGCGTCAGAAAAGAAGCTGCGTCATCACGTAGCCAAAGTCGGCGTCGTCGGATGAGCCGGTGTCGCGGAGATAATCGCCGGCAAAGAAGTGGGCGTAACCGGCGTCGAGATTGAGCCAGGTCGTGGGCTTCCACCGCACGACGAAATCCAGCTCCTGCCCGGCGAAGCTGCTCACGTCAATGGTTCGGACGTCCTGGCCGGTGGGCGTCCTGGTGCGCAGCGCACTCTGGCCGCGGTACCAGTAGTCGCTGGTGTCGGCGAGCCAGTTGGCGTTGTAGGTCAGCTCGAGCTCCACGCGTTTGACGGGACGCACGGTGATCTGCGCGCGCAGGTTGTGGATGTTGCGCCAGACAAATTCGTCCATGTCTCCGAACTTCGCGTGATTCGAAGGAAACAGCGTCTGGAAGGTTTGCGTGTTCCCGTCGGTCGGATTGCGGTCGCCGCTGGCGTAGTTGTAGCCGAGTCCGAGTCGCGGGGTCCACGCGGTGTCATCGAAGGTGTAGCCACCGGACACGTGCGAGGCGAAGGCGTGCAGATCGAACTCCGCCGTCGTCTTGTCTCCGGTCCAGACCTCGCCGAATTCGAAAACGGCCTCGACGGTGTAGTCCCAGCCGTGCAGTCCTTTCGCGGATTTCCAGCGCGTGCCGATGGCGTTGACCCGCTGCGCCGGGCCATTCCAGGAGCCGAGCGGATCGATGGCGTTGGTCGGGCTGAGATTGGGCTGATTGTCCTGCTTTTCGCGGTGCAGGTAATAGAGATCCGTCGTCTGGAATTTGAGCGCATCGCTCGATCCGTAGAGCCCGAAGAAGTTATCCGCGGAGTCGCTGTCGTCGAAGACCTCCTCCTTGATCTGCACGACCCGCGCGGCAAAGGCATCGACCCACAGCTTGTCGGTCTGCAGGCGCAGCTTCACGGCGTCGAAGGTGCGGCCGGGATTGGTCCAATTCGAATCCGCGAGGATGCGCCCTTCGCCGTAATGGAGGCGCTGCCGGCCCACGGTGATCCCGAGGGGGAAGGCGCGGTAATCGGCGAACTCGACGTAGCCCTGCCGCAGGTCGAAGTCGTCGCCGCCTTCATTGCCGCGGACGCCGGGGATGTTCGGCCGATCGGAGTCCCACTCGCGCGTGTCCTGCCCCTGCGCGTAGAGCTTGAGCCACGAGGCTGGCTTCACCGCGACACCGAGCCGGAAGCGATTGATCAGCCACGAGTCATCGTTGTCGTCGTTGATCGCGCGGTTGAAATCGAGGTTGTTGCTCCGCACCTCGAAACGCGCGCGTTCCTCGAGATCGAAGACCAGCGCTCCGTCGAAAAAGCTGAGCAGCGAGGTTTTTTCAGGCGTCGGGGCCGGCGCGACGGGTGCGCCAATGGGGCCGGCGAGGCTCGCGGACGCGCCAAGGAGCAGGCACGTGCTGGTGCGGAGGATGGTGGATCTGAACATGGTGGTGCTGGTTGGTTTGGTTGGAAAGGGGACCGCTCCTCCGGAGGTCGGGTCGGAAGCGGCCTGGTTGATTCGGCGGCGCCTGCGAGGGGTCTCGATCGGCGAAAGAGCAAACTGAGCTGCCGTGGCGATCGGGCGGCGAGGCTGGGTGGAGTTGCGGCCAAAGGCGAGCAGGTTTCCGCGCTGCGCGCGCGGGTGGCCGAGGGTGGACGAGAGCGTCATGGCTTCGCCATGAGACCGGCGAGATCCGCTTCTTCAGCCAGCAGTCCCACCTCACGGGCGCGGCGTTGCATCACCGTGAAATCTTCAGCCTTGAGCGAGGTGGTGAAGGTGAGCCTTGGCCAGGCGCGATCCAGGAGGCGCGGGGCGATCGGCCGGGTCGTGGCCCGTTGGATCGCGGCACTCACGAGCGGTTTCGCCCAGGCCGGTTCGGCGGCCACTTTCCTGGTCAGCTCTTCGTGCGCTGCGATGAATTTCCCGACCAGCTCGCGCTGGTTCGCGAGCGCCTTCACGCTGGCGACCAGGAGCGTCGTGAGTTCGTCCTTTTCCTCGATGATCTGCACCGCCTCAGCCTCGAGCTCCAGTCGCGAAACCCACGGCTCGACCGTCCACGCGGCGTCCAGCTCCTTCTTCTGGAAGAGCGCGAGCTGGTCGGGATTCTGCGTGGGGATGACGAGCACGTCACCGCTGGTCGGCTTGACGACGAGCCCCCCGGCCTTCAACCATGCCCTCGCGGCGACGTCCTGCGTCCCCGCGAGCTGCGGGGTCGCGAGCTTTTTGCCGCGAAAGTCCGGCGGCGTCTTGAGCCCGGAATCCTTTTGCACGACGAGCGACGAGCCGCCTCTCGCGGCGCCGATGAGCGCGCGGATGTCCCCGCCTTTCGAGCGGGTGTAACCATTGAGAGTGGGGTTCGGACCGACGTAGGTCAGGTCGATGGTGCCGATGAGCAGCCCTTCGATGGCGCTCGGGCCGGCGTTGAAAGGATACCACTCGATGCGGGCGCCGGTGCGGCTCTCGAACCAGCCCTCGGCGCCCTTCGTCTGCGTATCGTTGTAGCCGATCAAGCCCTGGGCATGGGTGAGATTCGGAAAAAAGCCGACGCGTAGAACGGGTGCGGCTTCCGCGGCGACGCCGCTCGCCGTCCCGTCCTTCTTCCGCTCGCACGCCGCCACGGCTGCGGCGGCGAGAATCATGAGCAAAAGGAGTCTTGAGGTCTTCATGAAATCGCAATGTTTAGTGGGAAAGTATAGATTAAGCGTGCCGTGGCAATGCCTTTTCGCGAGCGCTTGTGCAAAGCGGTCTGATAGACAATGAATGCCTCATGCGCACGAGCTCGGGAGACCGCTGCTGCGGGTCTCCGAGCTGGCGGTTAAGGAGCGGCTCACCTTGAAATTCCTCGAACAAATCCTGATGCAGTTGAGGGCGGCCAAGTACATCGATACGAAGCGCGGGAAGGAGGGCGGCTACTTTCTGGCCAGGCCGGCCAAGGAGATCAGCCTAGGCCAGGTCATTCGCCTGCTCGACGGCCCGCTCGCCCCCATCCATTGCGTCAGCCAGACGGCTTACGAGCGCTGCACCTGCCCCGATGAGGATCACTGCGGCCTGCGCATGCTGATGCTGGACGTGCGCAACGCCATCGCGCGGATTCTGGACCGATACGTCTCGCCGATATCGTCGAGATTACGCTGCGCAAGATGCGCCGGGATGGAGTGCCCATTCCCTTCATGGTCGAGACGCTCCTGCCCACGACCCCGAATCCAAACGCCAGGGTCACCTTCCAGGAAGATCACGCCGAGGGCGGCTTCCTGGCGGAACTCCTCCAGAGGAAAAGCAGCGAGGGGTCGGACCGCGTGCGGAAGCGGAGTCCTGCCCGGACCCGGAAGTAGTCGCCAGGTTCCAAGCGGAGGAGGACGCCCCGGCGTTGCCGGGAAGTTCCGACGGTGCCGGTCAGGGCGGGCGCGGCGTGCGTCCTCGGAAAAAAAGAACAAAACGCTTGCGGGCTACCGCCGAAGAAGTAAGTCTATCGACTTGGTAAACATTAAACTTCATGGCCTCCAATCCAACCCACCAAATCCAGCATCGCGCCGCTCCAATGGCCAGCACCGACCGGGCGCCCGAATGGCTGGAGGTCGTCTTTGAGAACGTGGCATCCCTTCGTTTTGGGGTGGTCCAGATTATCGTGCACGACGCGAAAGTCGTGCAGATCGAGCGCACCGAGCGGACGCGCCTCGACACGCCGCGCCCGGCCTCTGGTCAGTAGCTCAATTCGCGGCGAGCCCAAAATCCTCGAACGATGAGCCTTCCTTCCCCTGGCCTGAGTGCCGATCAGGCCTTGTCGCAAGGGCCGTTGGGACCCTGCCGTCGGACGCGGAGCTTGCCCCTCAGTTCGCTTTCCGCAGCTCCGCGAGCGAGGGCGAGGGCGCGGGCGTAAAGCGGATCATGCGCGCTGGTCGCGGGATTGGGGCTGAAGCCGCCGGGCATGTTGAGCGGGAACTCCGTCGGCGTGATGTCCGTGGCGGCCACGCCGGCCCGCAGAACGGGCGGCTGGCTTTCGGCGGTGTGAGCGGCGAGGCCGAGCGCCACGAAGAGGGCCAGGAGGCAGAGCTGTTTCATTCGGGGGGGGCCTTTTTTTTCCCGGGCAAAGTGCGGCAGCGGCTGCCGGGAGGCTACTTCGTTTCGAGCAGGCCGAGGCTTTGCATCCACTCCGCGCAACGCTGCGGCCAGTTGTTGATCGGGTTCTTGTCCTTTCGCATGCCGAAGCCGTGGCCGCCTTTGGTGAAGATGTGCAGTTCCGCGGGGAGGTCGCGCTTTTTGTATTCGAGGTAGAGCAGGGCGGCTTCGATCGGATTGGTTTTGTCGTCGTGGGCCACGAGGAAAAAGGCGGGCGGGGCGTCGGTGGGAACGCTGAAGCCTTCGCGGAATTTCGTTTTGTCCGCCGGATCGAGGAAGCCGCCACCGTAGACGAAGACGAGAAAATCCGGCCCGCGGGGATCGTCGAGCTCGGGCTTTTGCGGGTAGGTGCGAGCGGCGCGGTCCCACGCGGCGTGACCGGCGAGATTCCCGCCGGCGGAGAAGCCGAGCAGACCGACGCGCTTCGGGTCGAGGCCCCACTCGCCGGCGTGATGGCGCACGAGGCCGAGCGCGCGCTGGGCGTCTTCGACCGGCAGCTTGAAGGGCTCCTTCTCGTCGCGCGTGGGGGTGCGGTATTTCAGCAGCACGCCGGTGACCCCGATGGAGTTCAGCCATTCGCACACCTGCGTGCCCTCGAAGGAATACGAGAGAAACATGAAGCCGCCGCCCGGCGCGACGACAACGGCCGCGCCGTTCGGTTTCTCCGGGCGATAGAGGGTGATGGTCGGGTCGGTTACATCGCTGAGCCGCGTGGCCGTCACTCCGCCGTAGGACTGGATGAGCTTCTCGGTGGCTTCCGACTTCGGCGCCATCGCGCTCGGCGGGCCATCCGGCCAGAGCTGGAGGGTGAGCGGATCCGCCGCGTGGCCGAGCGGCGCGCCGAGCAGGAGAGTGAGAATCAGGAGGGGGAGAGGGCGCGTGATCATGAGGGAGGGTTTTTAGTCATCCAAAGGACCGGGGGCAAAACATCCAACGCCCAACATCCAACACCAAACATCCAATCGACGCTGCGCGTTGGTACCACGCGCAGCGTTCATTGGATGTTGGATGTTGGGTGTTTGACACTGGGTGTTCATTGCCTTCCGCGCGTCCCCAGGTATCGCTTGCGGTCGGCCTCGGGGAATTTTTCGATGGAATAGCGCAGCATCGTGCGTGGCATTCGGGCCGCGTGCCGGTCGAGGAAAGACCGGAGCACGGCTTCGTCGCGATCGCCGACTTCGCGCAGCATCCAACCGCACGCTTTGTGCATGAGGTCGTGCGGATGGGTGAGGAAGTGTTCGCTGAGGCGGAGCGTGTCGTCGAACTGGCCGTCGCGGATCAGGGCCTGCGTGGCGACGATGGCCATCCGCTGCTCCCACAGGTTCTTCGAGCGCGCGAGCCGGCGCAGCAGTGCACGCTCGCGCTCGCGTCGGAGCAGCCAGGTGCCGAGGATCTGCGGCGCGCTGCTGTCCACGAGGTCCCAGTTGTTGATCCACTCGGTGTTGGCGAGATAGAGCCGCACGAGGTGTTCGCGCGCGGCTTCGTCCGTGGCGGTTTTGGCAAAGCGCCGGACGAGAATGAACAGGGCGAGCAGGCGCTCCTCGTGCCACTTCGAGCGCAACAGGCTGAGCACGTCGGCCTCGCGCAAGCCGTCGCTCCGCGGCAGCAGCGAGCGGGTGCCCGGCACGGTGACCCCGAGAAAGCAGTCGCCTTCGCCGTATTCGCCCGGGCCGGTCTTGAAGAAACGGAGCGCGCCCGCGGCCCGCACCGGATCGCCCAGTCGCCGCAGCGAGTCGCGAAGTTCCCGCAGCGTCATCGCCCTACTTCTGCGCCGGCGCTTTGAGCTTCTCGATGAGATAGTCCTGGATGGTGGCGTGCTTCACGTCGGGTGCGCCGGGATAGACCAGCTCGCAGGCGACGCCCTTTTCCTGGCAATGCTCCTGCAGTTTCACCCCGAAGTTGGAGGTGTGCGTGGGGTCCTTCTGGTCCTGGCCGAGGGCGGGCGGGGTGCTGTAGGAAAGATAGATGGGCGGATCGTCCGCGGTGACGAGGGCGTAGGGCGAATACTCGGCGATCCACGGCAGGATTTTTTCGCGGTTGGTGAGGAATTGATCGAACGCCGCGAGCTTCTGTGCCGCGTCGCCATTAAAGCCGAAGGCGTGGCCACCGTAATTGCTGTTGGGGGTCCACTCTTTCATCTGCTGCGGATCGAGCGTGGTCTGCGCGCCAGTCACGGCAGCGCACCAGAGCCGTGTGGATTCGCGGGCGATGGGGTCTTCGCTCTTCGTGTCGGCGAGGTCGGGATGGAAGGCGAGCCAGAGCGACGTGCACGCGCCCGCCGAGCCGCCACTCGCGCCGATGCGCGCCTTATCGATGTTCCACTCGGCGGCATGGCTGCGGACGAATTGCAGCGCGCGCGCCGCATCGCCGAGCGGCCCTTGCACCGGCGGCACGACGCCATCGGCGGTGGCCTCCGCGATGAAGCGATACTCGACCGAGACCACGGAGATGCCGGAATTCAGCATCATCGGCAGCATCCCGGTCAGGCCACTGAGGCGCCCGCCGGCCTGCCATCCGCCACCGTGGATGAAGAAGAGCAGCGGCGTCGGTTTGTCGGACTCGGCTTTCCAAAAATGCAGCACCTGCTTGGGGTGCGGGCCGTAGGCGACGTCGTAGTGCGTCGGGTTGGGTAACGGAGGGCTTTTGGCGAGCTCCTGCTTCGCTTCCTCGGCCCCGATCTCGCGCACGAAGATGTTCCGCCAGCGGATTTCGCCGCCGTGCGTCTGGAGCATGATCGGCCCCTTTGCGGGCAGCGGCTTCGTCTTGTCCCAGTAGTTTTCCATCTCCGCGCCCTCGACCACGAGCCGGGTATTGAGCGTCACCCAGGTCCGCGCGCCGATCTGGCGGATGCGCAGCGCGTTCCATTGGCCGAAGGGTTTGTCCGCGACCATGAGCGGATCGCGGCCGAGCGTTTTCGGAGTGTTGTTGAACAGGCCGCCGGAGCCTTTGTTCGGATTGCGGTCGGGCTTATCGGGCAGGCTCGGCTGGTTGATGTCCCAGATCTGGACCTGCGGGGTGCCGCGCAGGTAGATGCCGCTGTCGGCCTGCGCCACGGTCTTGTATTCGATCGTCAACTCGAGGTCCCCGAACTCCTCGTCCGTGGCCGCATACGGCCCGGTGCCGATGTTCACCAGTTCGCCATTCTCGACGCGCCAGTGCTGCGGAAACTCGTCGCGCTGCTGCTTCAGATTTGCCTCGCGCTTTTCGCCCTCGAGCTTGGCCACCAGGTGCGGGTTCAATCCGTTCCAGCCGGTGAGATCTTTTCCGTTGAAGATGGCGCGAAAGCCGTCGGGTGGGGTCGGTTCGGCAGCGTGAAGCGCCGCGAACGGGACCAGGAGCAGAGCGGCGAAACCGAGGAGGAGGGGATGTTTCATGATGTTTGGGGAGAGTGAGAGACTTGGCGGGAGGCGGGTGTTTCGGCAAGCCAAGGCCATGTCGTTGCCGTCGCGTTTCCAGCCGGCTTAGGTCGGCTTAACGTCTGACATGGCGTAGCCGAACGGCGCGGCGACGACGCTGCGCGTGCTCATCTTGCCTTGCTCGATCCGCACCACCGGATAGCCATCGGCGTGCGCGCGATAAAGATCGCCGTGCGCGGCGAGCACGGCGAGTTGCACGGCCACCGGAAACTCGCTCAGCCCGCGGAAATAGTGATGCCCGTTGCGCTCCACGTGCTTGATGCCGAGCGTCGCGACGACCGCGAGATCCTGGAGCAGCGCGACCGGCCCGAGATTCGTCAGATCCTCGCCACTAAGGTGCAAGGCCGATCCGGGATCGAGATGCCGGCGGTGCGCAATCAGGCAGGCATTGGCGATCCCACGAAAGACTCCCTTGCAATTCTTGTGACTCGTTCCCGCGTAGCCGGACGCGAGAGCCGTGGCGAGCGCGTGCAAGTCACCCTCGGATTCGTCGATGATGATCGGTGGCCGCTCCTTCCACGCCAGCAGGCCGGTCGCCGTTTCCGCCGAGAGCGCGACGTCGCGGTGCAGCGGTTGCTCGACGAAGATCAGTCCGTCAAGAAAATGGGCGAGCGCGGGATCGCCGAGGAGCTGTTCCCAGAAGGCGCGAAACGGCGCAACCGCGCGATAGTTTTCATTGCCATCGAGCGTGAAGGCGCAGCCGGGCGCCTCGCGTCCGAGCAATGCTGCGAGCTGATGCAACCGCGCGCGATCGCGCTCGAGATCGCCGCTCAGCTTGATCTTGAAGTGGGTCAACCCGTAGGCGCGGATGCAATCCTCCAGCGCCTGCGGCAGGCCATCGTTCGCACGATCTTCGGCCGGGATTTCCGCGGGAGTCAGCGGGTCGGTGAGGCCCACGGTGTGGCGTGCGATCACCTCATCGAGGGGCTGTGGAGGCAGATAGTCAGCAGGCTGGCCGGCCAGTTCGGGATGGATCTCCGCGAGCCGGACGCCGAGCGCGTTATCCCGAACCGCGCGGGCAAAGGTGATGCCGCGCATCCGGCAAAAGGCATCGAGCACCGCGCGCTCGACCAGCGACACGCCAAAGCCCGCGAGCAGCGGCGGCCAGCCGCGCTCGGCCGCGGATCGTGCCTGCGCTTCGCACAACTCCTGCCAGAACTCGAAGACGCTGCCCGCCGCGCCGATCGTCTCCGCATGGGTGCAAGCGGTGCGGATCACCTCCCGCATTTCGGCAATCTCGTCGCGGAAGGAGGTTGCTGGATTCTTGGTGAACCATTTTGGAGGAAGGTTATCGGCCGCTAGGCCGTGCGTGGTTTGGCCGTCGAATTCCACTGCCAGGCGCAACAGGAGATGGGGCACTTCGGTCATCGTCGCGATGCCGTAACGGAAGGGCATGCGCAACCGCAACTCGCGCACGGACGATTCGCTGTGGAGCACGCGCAGTTTCATGGAACCCAAATTAGTACCTCACCTTCAAACAACGGACACATTTCGCGATTCGTTCCGCCAGATTCAAACGCAGAGGCGCAGAGGCGCAGAGGACGCGGAGGAAGAGGCATCGACCTTTGCGTGCCTCTCAAACTCCTCTGCGCCTCTGCGTTCAATGTGGCTTGGGTCCCGGGGGTGGTGGGTCAGACCGAGATCGGGACTCGCTTCTGCGCAGGTCCGCCGGGGAAAAAGGGCCGCTGCCCCCCCTCTACACGATGTCGCTGGGCGCCGGTTTGCGACTTTGATCACTGACCCGCACGGGTGAAACCTTGACCACGTTCTCGGAGTCGTAGTCGATGAGCTGGAGCCAGTCTTCGGTGATGTCGCTCGGCGGAAAGATGTCGTTCTCGGTGTACTCGGCGTCGAGGGAAAGGCGCAGGTCGCTCTCGCTGATGCCCTCCTCCAGACCCGTGGCGATGGCCCGTTTGATGGCCAGCCCCTTGGCGCGCTCCACGATCGAAGCGATGAGCGCGCCGCTGACCAGGTCGCCGCGGTAGAGCACATCCTTCTTCCCGCTGCGCAGCAGGATGGTCAGAAACTTGTTTTCCTCGCGGTGCGCGAACTGCAGCTCGATGAGCTTTTCCACGAGCGCATCGACCGCCGCCGGCACGCTCCCCGCTTGCTGCACGAGCGCCGGGTCGTAGGGAAGGTCCGCCGTCAAATAGATGCGGTAAATCTCCCGCGCGCCTTCGCGGGTCGGTCGCGCGACCTTGATTTTGCGGTCGATGCGGCCTGGACGCAGGATCGCCGGGTCGATGAGGTCGGCGCGGTTGGAGGCGAGAATGATGACCACTTCGTTGAGCGATTCGATACCATCCATCTCGGTGCAAAACATCGGCACGAGAGTCGAAAGGATGTTCGAGTAACGCGAGGCGCGGCGGGTGCCGAGGATCGATTCGGCTTCGTCGATGAAGAGGAACGGCAGGTATCCCTCGCGGCGTTTCTCCCGCGCCGTGGCGAATATTTCCCGGACCATGCGCTCGCTCTCGCCGACCCACATGTTCAGGATCTCCGGTCCCTTGATGTGCATGAAGTATTCGCGCATCTCCTCGCCGGTCTGCGATTTGAGCTGCTGGGTCAGATTGTAGGCGGTCGCCTTGCCGATGAGTGTTTTGCCGCAGCCCGGCGGACCATAGAGCAGAAACCCCTTCGGCGTGGCGTGCTGGAAACGGCGGAACAGCTCGGGGTGCAGCAGCGGCAGCTCGATCGCATCGCGGATGGCCTGGAGCGCCTCCTGCTGGCCGCCCACCTTTTCCCACGGCAACTCCGGCACGCTGTCGAGGTAGTATTCGTCGCTGTGCGGCCGGGCGAGCACCTCGATGGCGACCTTGTAATTCGAGTCCACCCGCACCTCGTCCCCCGCTTTCAGCTTCTCCTTGAGCAGCAGATCGCTGCGTTGGAGGACGAGCGACTGCATGCCGTGGTCGGTGCCGACGCGCAACCGGTCGGGCCCGAGGAGTTCGTTGACTTTGACGACCGGCCCGGTGCGGTCATACCCGAGGTCGCCGACAATGACGTAGGCTTCGTTGACCAGCACGCGGGTGCCCCGGCGCAGCGAGCCGAGGTCCACCCGCGGATCGCAGTTGCAAAAGTAATCGGAGCCTCCGACGACGATCTGCGCGGTTTCGCGATTGGCCGCGGCGAGAAAGGTGCCGATGCGGTTGGCGGGCGAGCTGAGCTTCTTGACGATCTGCTCGTATTTTTCGAGCGCCTGCCGCGCCTCGCTCATCATGTCCTCGTGGTCCGCGAACTCGCCGCGGAGGTCGAGCAGTTCGCCGCGCAGGGTGTCGCCCGGCGGAAGCGAAGCGATGAGGCGGTCGAGTCGCTCGATTGCCGTGAGCTGCTCCCCGCGCGAATTGAAGTCGAATGAATCTTCGTCCATCGATGCGTTTTTCAGACAATACGCGGCGAATCGACAGCCGCAAACCCGGCCACGTGTTTGGGGGAGAATTTATGATTTACGATTGATGATTTACGATTGCGGGCGCAGTCGCTCGCGGCGGTCGCGGCACAAATCCTAAATCCTAAATGCCCCGTTCACGCGGCGCTGGCTTCCGGGGCGATCGCTGGCACGAGCACCGGTTGCACGCGCAGCTCGGTGGCGGCCTGCCCCAACGCCGTGAACACGTGATCCGCGTGCGCGCGCTTCAGGCGCTGCAGCCGGCGATCGATGTCCTCGGCGCTCCCGCCCCAGACGCCGACGGCCAGAACGACGGAGTCGAGCCGCTCGCGCAGCCGTTTGCACAAATGGGTGGCGGGAATGACCGAGCCGGACGGCGCCGTCGAGATGCAAACAAAGTGCGGGGCCGCCGCCGCCGTCTGTTCGATCAGCTCGCTGGACATGAGCTTCGAGGACAGGACGCGGGCCGGCACATTGGCCTCGGCGAGCAGACGGCTGAGCATCAGGGCGGCCAGTTCATCGGCTTCATTGCTGGCCGGCAGGCAGAGCACGCGGGCGTCCTGCTCGGGGAGCTTCGGCACGTCACCGAGCTCACCCACCAGCTCACGCAGGGTGCGATAGATTTCCCGGCGGGTGTCGTCCGACATGGCGCCGCCACGGATGTCCAGTTCGATCTGGCGCAACGCCGGGACGATCAGCTCATCAAAGGCCGCCGCCAGGCCCCGCGCGGCGCAAACCTCCTCGGCGCGCGCCAGCGCCTCTTCTGCGTCCATGGCCAGCAAGCGCTGATAGAAACGGTCTTCGACGGCGATCGGGGGTTTGTCGCCGAGCAAGACATCGAGAAAGGAAAGGTTGGGAATGTACTTGCCCAGGACCGCGATGCAGACCGTCAGGGGGGTCGCGAGCAACAGGCCGGCGGTGCCCCAGAGCCAGGTCCAGAACACCGCGGACACAATCACCGCCATGGGTGACAGACCGGTGCTCGCTCCGTAGAGCCACGGCTCGACGACATTGTTGCTGATCAATTCCACGACAATGAAGAGCAGCGCCGTGAGGAGGGGCATGTTCCAGGAGGGCGAAATCGCCAGGGACAATCCGAGGGGGAAAGCGGCGGCGATGAACGGTCCGAGATAGGGCACGAAGCGGAGGATCGTGGCGAGAAAGCCCCAGAGCACCGCATTGGGAATGCCGATCCACCACAGACCGAGGCCGATGGGAATGCCGTAGGTGACATTGACGATGAGCTGCGCGAGCAGGTAGCGGCTCACGCGCTGGCCCGCTTCGTCGATCGCCTGGGTCGTCATTTGCAAGCGCCCATGACCCACGAGATGGATCACGCGATCACGGAGATCCTCCCGCTCCAGGAGCATGAAGATGACGAAAACGATGACGATCGCGGCCGTCCCGAGGGGCCCGAGGATCGGGGCCACGAAACCAGTGATGACCTGCAGCGCGTTGCCGGGGGTATAAACCACGGCCACCGGAACAGGCGGCGGCTGGTGGCTCCCCACATTCGGAGCGGTGCTGATGACGCCGTTCTTCGTGATCTCATCGGTGATGTCGCGCAGGGTTTCCGTCACCCGGCTGAGCGGACTATTTGGCTTGGTCTGCAAGGCGGCGGCTTTCGCGCGCAGATTCGTCTTGTACTCGGGTAATTGGTTGGCCAGATCGATGAGCTGGCCGGCAACCATCGAGCCGACCACGGCGATTACCAGGAAGGCCAGCGCCGTGGCCGTGAGGACCGCACCCACCCGGCCCAGGTGCCAGCGTTCCAGGCGCCGCGTCAAGGGAGCGAGCAGAAAACTAATCAGCACCGCCAGCGCCAGGGGGAGGAGGAACTCCCGTGCGAAGTAGAGACCGGCGATGGCGAGCGCGACCGCGAGGAGCAGCAGCGCGGGACGGGATGGAGAGTTCAAGGCGTTCCCATTCATGCGGTTTCGAATGCAATCGAACGCCGCGCCAGGAATGGTCGCCGAAACGAAAGAGCAGGGGGCCGGCGCCCCATTTGCCGGGGAATGAGCAGCCGCTCGGCTGCGCTTCGGCGCCGGCGAGGCGGCTGCTTCACAATGGGCGGCGCCGGCCGTGCCTGGCAAACAAAAGGCCCCGCCGGAGCGGGGCCTCGTGTTTATTCAGTTTCGATCGGAGCGTTAATCCTTGCGCTCGACGACCACGTAGCGGCTGGCGCCTTTGCTGGAGACCCGGAGGAGGACTTTCTTCTCCTTCTTGAGCTTCTCGCTCAGATCGACGGCCTGTTTCGCGTTCGTGATGGGTTCGCGATTGACCTCCACGATCACGTCGCCCACCCGGATTCCCGCTTCCGCGCTGGGCGAGTCCGCGTCGATCTTCGAGACGACCACACCGCTGCGCACGTTTTCAGGGATTTCAAACTGCTTGCGGGCTTCGGCGTCGATGTCACCCACGGTGACGCCGTCCAGCACATCGGGATCTTCGCTCGGGCTCTCGGTCGAAGCGGTCGCGCCGCGCGGCGTGGGGCGTTCGGCGAGTTCCACCGTGAACTTCTTATCCTTGCCATCGCGCAGCACCTCGACATCGACTTTGGTGCCCGGCGCCAGCCCGGCGACGAGGAGTTGCAGTTCGCGCGGTCCTTCCACTTTCTTGCCATTCACGGCGACGACAACATCGCCGGACTGAATGCCCGCCTTTTCGGAGGGGCTCTTCGGCTGCACCTCGTTAACGAGAGCGCCGGAGGTGGAGTCGAGCTTGAACTGCTTGGCGAGATCCTCCGTGAGCGGCTGCAATTGGATGCCGAGGAAGCCGCGGGTGACGTGCCCGGTTTTGAGCAGGCCCTCCATGACGGTCCGCGCGATGTTCGACGGCACCGCAAACCCGATGCCCTGGTTGCCGCCGGTCCGGCTGAAGATCGCCGTATTGATGCCGATGAGCCGCCCTTCGGTGTCCACGAGGGCGCCGCCGGAGTTGCCCATATTGATCGCCGCGTCGGTCTGAATGAAGTTTTCGTATTCGGTGATCCCGGTGCCGCTGCGGCCGAGCGCGCTGACGATACCCATGGTGACCGATTGGGTGAGGTTGAACGGATTGCCCACGGCGATGGCCAGATCGCCCACGCGCAGCTTGTCGCTGTCGGCAAAGGTGATCGGGCGCAAGTTGGTCTGCTCGATCTTGAGCAGGGCGATATCGGTGCCGGGATCGGTGCCGATCTTTTTCGCGATGTATTCGTGCTTTTCATTGCCGATGGTGACGACGATTTCGTCGGCGCCCTCGATGACGTGATTGTTGGTGATAATGTGCCCGTCCGCGCTCACGATCACGCCGGAGCCGAGACCGAACAATTGTTTGCGTTTTCGGCCGTCGCCCCGCTTGCCGCCGCGGGGAGTGCTCTCCTCATCCTGATCGGGGATGCCAAAGAAACGGCGGAATGTGGGATCGTTGAGCATCGGATTGTCCGAACGCTTCATCAGCTTCGAAGTGGCAATGGTGACGACACTCGGGGCCACCTTATCAACGATGGGAGCGAAGGTCGTGACGGTGCCGGTGACCTGCGGGAGGGGGCTGGGATCGACCTTCACCGGCGGCATCTTGGTGTCTGGCTTGGTCGCATCTTGCGCGAGGGCAAGGGGTGCGAAGGCAGCGGCGAGGGCGAAATGCCCGGCGAGGGCGAGGCGGGAAGAGCAAATAGGATAGGGTAGTTTCATGTCGGGATCAGCTTCGGCGCGACGCGCCTGATTGGTTGTTTCTAGACAGGGTTCGGCTTGCCGCGTTCAAAGTCGCGGAAGATTCGAGGCCTTGCGAGAAGTCCGTGGCGGCGTGGGGACAATTGATAGTTGAGAGGTGATAGTTGATAGGCCCACCCAGCCTTCGTGCGCGCCGCCTGCTCTGGCGGGCCAATCAACTATCAACCATCAACTATCAACTTGCCTGCGCGGCGGCGAGGAAGGGCGCGAGGTCTTTGACGAGCTGGGCGAAGCCTTCGAGCGTGATCTGCTGCTGGCCGTCGCTCAAGGCTTCGGCGGGGTTCGGGTGCACCTCGATCAAGAGACCATCGGCGCCCATCGCCACCGCGCCGCGGCAGAGCATTTGCACCAGATCGGCCCGCCCGCAGCCTTGCGAGGGATCGACGATGACGGGGAGGTGCGATTCCTTTTTCGCAATGGCCACGGCGGACAAATCGAGGGTGTTGCGCGTGTAGGTCTCGAAGGTGCGGATGCCGCGCTCGCAGAGGAAAACCTGCGAGTTGCCGTGGGCGAGGATGTACTCCGCGGCGAGCAGCCATTCATCGATGCGCTCGCTGATTCCCCGCTTGAGGAGGATGGGCTTGCCGCTCCGGGCCGCGGCGATGAGGAGCTGGAAGTTCTGCGCATTGCGCGCCCCGATCTGGAGGATGTCGGCGTGCTCGGCGACTTCATCGACATGGGCTTCACTGAGCAGCTCAGTAATGATTTTCAATCCTGTTTCTTTTTTCGCGATCGAGAGCAGGCGGAGGCCCTCGGTGCCCAAGCCCTGGAACTCGTAAGGGCTGGTGCGCGGCTTGAAGGCGCCGCCGCGCAGGATCGTGGCGCCCGCCGCTTTGACCGCGTGCGCCGTCTTCAAAAGCTGGCTTTCGCTCTCCACGGAGCACGGACCCGCCATCAGGCCGAAGTGGCCGCCACCGACGGGGACACCGTCCACGTCGATCACGGAATCCTCCGGGTGCGATTCGCGGCTGACCAGCTTGTAGCGCTTCTGCACGCGCATCACCTGCTGCACCTGGGGGAGCGCGTTGAGGCTCTCGAGGGTGTGATGGGTGCGCTCGTCGCCAATGGCCGCCACCACGGTCTGCTGGGTGCCAAAAATCGGGCGGGCATCGTAGCCCAGCTTTTGCACTTCGGCGATCACCTCATCGATTTGGGCGCGCGGGGTATTGGGCTTGATGACGACGATCATGGGTAAAGGGGAGAGGATTGAGGGTTCGAAAGCAATCGCGCGAGCGGGGGCGAAGCGAAAGATTGTCGCTTTTGTTCCGGTGGGGCTAAGGTTCGTTGTAAGCACGAGCGTGGCTCCTCTCAACCCTCAAGTGTTCCCACGGAACCGCGGACTCCTCACCCAGCCTCGATTTTCACCTCTCAACTAACGGATCATGCAGGATTTTACGGCCGGCGCCATTTCCGCGACCCCCAATCGCACCCAAACGAGCGGCAGCGTCACGCTCGATGAGCGGATCAAGCAACTGGTCAACGATGCCGGGTGCGAAAAGAGCCATGATCTGATCGAGGAGATGATCATCACGGCGTTGAAAATGGGGCGCGATCAAACCTCCGTGGCCGACCTCAAGCTTTTCAATCGCGCGCTCAAGGAAATGCGTTATGCCGCGCGGGTCTTCGCGCCGTATCGGGCGTTTCGGAAAATTGTCGTCTTTGGCTCGGCCCGCATTCCGCTCACCGAGCCGGAATCGATCGCCGCGGAGGTCTTTTCGCGCAAGATGGTCGAGCAGGGCTACATGATCATCACCGGGGGCGGCGATGGCATCATGGGCGCGGCGCAGCGCGGGGCGGGGCGGGAGAAGAGCTTCGGGCTGAACATTCGGCTCCCCTTCGAGCAGCGGGCGAATGAGACGATTCACGGCGACCAGAAGCTGGTGAACTTCAACTATTTTTTCACCCGCAAGCTGAACTTCGTGAAGGAAACCCACGGCGTGGTTCTCTTTCCCGGCGGGTTCGGCACGATGGACGAAGGCTTCGAAGTCCTCACCCTGATGCAGACGGGCAAGGCGCGGATCATTCCGGTGGTGCTCGTGGATCGGGAGGGCGGCCGCTATTGGGAAACCTGGTTCCGCTTTCTCCAGGACGACCTGCTCAAGCTCGGCCTGGTCTCGGCGGACGACTTTCACTTTTTCAAGATCACCCACGATGTGGACGAAGCCGTTCGGGAGATCACTGATTTCTACCGGAACTACCGCAGCTACCGTTGGGTCGGCGCGCGGATGGTGCTACGGCTCACCCACCGCCTCACCGAAGGCGCCGTGCAGAAGCTCAACGCGGATTTTGCGCCCCTGCTCGAGCACGGCCAAATCGTGCAGACCACGGCCTTGCCGGAAGAAGCCAACGAACCCGAGCTGGCGGAGTTGCCGCGGCTCGTCCTGCAGCCTCATCGCCGGAACTTCGGACAGCTCCGCGTCTTCATCAACGCGATCAACGCGGCGGAAGAGGTCGATAGTTGAGAGTTGATAGTTGATTGGCCCACCAATGCAGCGGCGCGCCCAAAGGCTCCACGCGCCTATCAACCATCAACCATCAACTATCAACTTTCTGAGCCAGCACATAGTCGTGAATCGAGTTCACGGTCGCCAGCGCCTGGCGGGCGGTGTCGGAATTCGGAACGGTGACCCCGAACGTTTTCTCCAGCGAGACGACCAGCTCCAGCGCATCGATCGAGTCCAGGCCCAGACCCTGCGGGCCGAAAAGCGGCAGATCATCCGCGATTTCCTCCTTGGGGACTTTGAGCATCAGGTTTTCGACCATCATTTCCTTGATCTGATCCCGCAGGTTGTCTTGGAGCATCGGTTTGGGTCGGCGTATTTCCGGGCAAACCCGCACGCTTTCAAGCCTTTTCGGGCGCTCCGGGTGGACGGGCCGTGTTCGCACCCTTGCCCAGCCGCCTCGCCGATGGCCGGTTGCACGCTCCCCCGAAGGCGCGCCCGGCGAAATTCGGGCCCTGGCTGAATCGAGAAGCGGCCGGCCTTCGGCACTTGGCACTTGGCACCCCGGAGGGCGCGCGGTTCACTCGCGACCCCATGGCCCGACAATATACGCTTCAGCGCCACGCCGGCGTCGTCGGACCGCGCATTGACTTCGCCGCCGAGCTCAATGCGCAGCAGTGTGCCGCGGTCACCGCACCGCCCGGGCCGGCGCTGGTGATTGCCGGCGCCGGGAGCGGAAAAACGCGGACGCTGACCTATCGCGTGGCGTATCTGGTCGAGAACGGCGTCCCGCCTTCGAATATCCTCCTGCTCACCTTTACGAACAAGGCCGCGCGCGAAATGCTCGATCGCGTCGCCGCCCTCCTGCCCAATGACATTTCGGGTCTGTGGGGCGGCACCTTTCACTCCGTGGGCAACCGGCTGCTGCGCAAGCATTCCGAGGCCGCCGGCTTCGCGCCGGGTTTTTCGATCATGGATCGCGAGGACCAGCAGGACCTCCTCGACGCAGTCATCGTCGCGCTCGGCGTCAATCCCCGGGAGAAGCTGTTCCCGAAAGGCGAAGTCCTCGCTGATGTCTTCAGCTTTTCGATCAATACCGGGCGCAGCATCGAGCAGGTGCTCACGGAAAAGCACCCGCATTTCCTCGAGTTCAGCGAACGCATCGCCGAGGCGCAGCGGAAGTATGAGGCCAAGAAGAAGGCGGCGAACTCGATGGATTTTGATGATCTGCTCGAAAAAACGCTCCTCCTGTTGCAAGGCAACGCCGCCATCGCCGAGCACTACCAGCGCCAGTTTCAGTTCGTGCTCGTGGACGAGTACCAGGACACGAATCGCATTCAGGCGGATTTCATCGATGTGCTCGCCAAACATCATCAGAACGTCATGGTGGTCGGCGACGACGCCCAATCGATCTACTCCTGGCGGGGGGCCAATTTCAAAAACATCCTCGAGTTTCCGAAGCGGTACCCGGCGGCCCGGGTTTACAAGATCGAGACGAATTACCGCAGCGTGCCGGACATCCTGGAAGTGGCCAACGCGGCAATCGCGGCCAACGTCAATCAGTTCCGCAAGGTGCTGGTGGCCGCGCGCCCGGCCGCGCCGGTCAAGCCCGGGCTGGTGCCGCTGGGCGATTCGAACCAGCAGGCGCTTTTCGTCACCCAGCGCATCCTCGACCTGCGCGAGGAGGGGATCGAACTAAACGAGATCGCGGTGCTGTATCGCGCGCACTACCACTCGATGGAAGTGCAGATGGAGATGACGCGGCATGGCGTGCCTTTCCAGATCACCAGCGGCATGCGCTTCTTCGAACAGGCGCACGTCAAGGACGTCGCTTCCTTCCTCAAGTTCGTGGTCAACCCGCGCGACGAGGTCGCCTTCAAGCGCATGGCGCGGCTGCTGCCCGGGATCGGCGCGCGCTCGGCGGAAGGCCTGTGGACGACGGTGAGCGACACGCTTTCGCGCGGCGGCGAATTGAGCTTTCACGACCTGCTCATGCCTCTGAAGGTGCCCGCCAAGGCGGCCAAGGCCTGGCAGCAACTGGCGCACACCCTCGAAGAACTCGCCCCCGGCGGGAAGCCGAACCCGCCCTCGGAAATGATCGCCTGCGTGATCGAGGCGATCTACGAAGACTACGCCCGAGCGCAGTTCCCCAATTACGATCAACGTCGCGAAGACCTGAACACGCTCGCCAATTTCGCGAAGCAATACGAGAGCACCGGCGATTTTCTCGATCAGCTCGCGTTGCTGACCAGTCTCGACCACGAGTTTTCAGTCGCCAACGAAGACACCGACATGGTGACGCTCTCGAGCGTCCATCAGGCCAAGGGATTGGAATGGAAGGTCGTCTTCGTCATCTGGATGACCGACGGGATGTTTCCGAGCGGCCGGTCGCTGGAAAGCGATGAGGCGATCGAGGAGGAGCGCCGGCTCTTTTATGTGGCCGTGACCCGGGCGAGGGATGAGCTTTACCTGACCTATCCGAATCTTCGCCTGAACGCCGGCTATGGCGAAATGCTGCAACGACCTTCCCGCTTTCTCGCCGAATTGCCGAAGGTGCTGCTCGAGGAGTGGCAGATCAGCGGCTACTGACGGGGAAAGTTGATAGTTGATGGTTGATGATTGATTGGCCCGCGAGTTCCTGGGGGCGCGCCGACTCAATGGCGGCGCCTATCAACCATCAACTTTCAACCATCAACTTCTGCGTCACGCGGGAAATCCGCGCGTGGGGCATCAGCGCAGGTTTGCGGATCGGGCGCACCCGGCGCAGGAGTCGGCTCCGCGAGTTGAGCGCGGGAAGATCATGGAGCATCTGATCGGCGACGGCTTCCGTGACGACCTTGCCATGACGAAACTCCACCTGCCCATGGCAATGCGGGCAGATCACCGCAAGGCCACGCTGACCGCTGCGGGCAACGAGGGTTCCATCACAGGCAGAGCAGGCAAAGAAGACATCCATCAACGCACTTCAAGCAGCGGACATGCCACGCCGGAGGCGATCCTCAGCACGGCCCGCGTTGACTCGCCCGCCGCTTCCGCGCAGTTTTGCACCGCATGTTTCCTTTCCAACGCCTGGCCACCATCGGAGCGGTGCTGACCACCCTTGCCGCGGACGCCGGCGCGGCGCCGGAAGCGGAGCAATTGGCGCGCGGCGAAAAACTCTACACCGAGAAGTGTCTGATGTGCCACCAGCCCACGGGCCAGGGGGCGCCCCCGGTTTTCCCACCGCTCGCCGGAAGCGATTGGCTGCAGGGAGACCGCCAGCGGGTGATCAAAGTGCTTTGTGAGGGACTCGCCGGAACGATCGTGGTGCGCGGTCAGACTTACAGCAACGCGATGCCCGCGCAGATGCTGGACGACCAGCAAGTGGCGGATGTGCTCACCTTTGTCGGCAATTCGTGGGGGAACAGCGCGGCCAGTTTCGACTCGAAGGAAGTTGAGCGCGCGCGGAAAGGCTCGCGTTTCAAGACCTATGCGGAGCTGGTGAAGGCGACCTCCTTTCAGCCGCTGCCGGCGCCGCCATCGGGCTGGGCGGTGCGTGAGGTCGCGCAGTTGCCCGAATTCTTCACCCGGATGGCCGGCGACGCGCAGGGGAAAATCGTCTATTTGCTGGCCCAGGCAGGGCATGTTTATACGCTCGATCCGGCGAGCGGGGCGCTGGTCAAGATCATCAACGCGGAAGACTACCTCGATCGGAGCCGCGGCGATTACGTGACGACGGGAATGACGCTGGATCAAACCGGCCGGCTCTGGATCACCAGCAATCAAAAGCTCACCGAGAACGTGCCCGTTTATACGAACGAGGTCGTGATTTGGCGCAGTGGCGAGATGGTCGAAGGTCGGACGCCGAAGCTGGAGCCGTGGTTCAAGCATCGTTATCCGCAAGGGGTCGGCGGATTCAACCATGGGGTCGGTCATCTCGCCTTTGGCCCCGACGGGTGGCTTTATGTGAGCAGCGGTTCGCGAACGGACGGCGGCGAAATCAGCGGCGATTCGCACTACGCGCCGGTGCACGAAGTCGAAACCACGGCCTGTGTGTGGCGGCTGGATCCTCGCGCCGAGAAGCCGCAGATCGAGGTCGTCGCACGCGGCATTCGGAATGCCTACGGATTCGCCTGGGACGGAGCGGGAAATCTTTTCACGTTTAGCAACGGCCCGGACTACGACGCCGGCGAGGAGATGGATTTCATCGAGCCCGGCCGGCACTACGGCTTTCCGTATCAATTTGAGAATTGGCCGGTGCAGCCGCACTTCCCCTATCCGCACACGCCGCCCCCGCCGGAGGGCCTCCACTTCACGCCCCCGGTCGAGAACGTCGGACCCGACGGCGGTTTTCAGGCAGGGCGCGTGGGCCGCACCTTTACGCCGCACTCCTGTCCGGGCGGCACCGTCTGGTGCGGCGACGACTTCCCGGCCCCGTTGCGCGGCAGCTTTCTCATGACGCGCTTCGGCAACCTGCTGGCCAAACCGGAAGACAGCGGATTCGACGTGCTGAGTGTCCGTCCCCAACGCCGCAGCGACGGGACGTGGGAGGTGGAAGTCCGGACCGTGCTCGCACCTCTCGGACGGCCGCTCGATGCGCACCTTCTGCCGGGCCGCCGCGTGCTCATTCTCGAATACACCCGCCCGACCAACTTCAAGGACGGGCTCGGCTGGTTGCCGGGTCGCGTCATCGAACTGGCGCCCGCCGGCGGACGTTGAGCGCCGCGCCGAATCTGTGTCCGAGCACCATCACAGCCATCTCTATCGCGAGCGGCAGGCGCGGCTTTTGGTGTGCCTCGTTTTTGTGCTCCTGCGGGCGGCCGATGCCCTGGTCATCTACTACAGTTTCTTTCCCAGCAATCCGCTGCCATTCCTCCGCGGACTGACCGTGGGCAGCGTGCTTTGGACCACCGTGCTCCTGGGTGGCGTCTGGCGGCGCCAGGTCTGGGCGCGTTACTTCCTGATCGGGGTCAACTGGTGTTTCATCGCCTTGCTCAGCTACCCCTTGCTCCTGGCGTGGGGCCGGTCCGAGCCGGCCGCCTCCAGCCCCTACCTGCTCATTGCGGGCGGCCTGCTTCTCTACACCGCCGGCAATACCATCCTCATTCGTTCCCGGCGCATCCGGCACTTCGCCAACGCCTGAATGACGAGGCACCGGGGCGCACCTTTTTATTGCGCTTACGGGGGGCTCGTTCTTACCTGAGGTCAAGGCGTTCCACCGTTGGCCAGGCAGCCTGAAGGCTAATCCAAACCCCTAAACCCAATGACTAAATCCACGAAAGTTCAAACGCGTTCCCACCAATGGTATGGCTGGCTTCCTGATTTGCCGGATCATCGCGACTTGCTCTTCGCGGCGATCAAGCCGAAGGCGAAAAAGTTGCCGACTTCGGTCGATCTGCGCGCGGGTTGCTCGGCGATCGAAAATCAGCAGAGCCTGGGCAGTTGCACCGCCAATGCGTTGGTCGGTGTGCTGGAGTTTCTCGACAAGAAGGCGGGATCGGCGTCTATCGATCTGAGCCGTCTGTTCGTCTATTACAACGAGAGAGTGATCGAAGGGACGGTGAAGTCGGACGACGGGGCCTTCCTGCGCGACGGCATCAAGACGCTCGCCAAGCAGGGGGTGTGCAGCGAAAAGACGTGGCCCTACAAGCTGACGGCCTTTGCCAGGAAGCCGACGCCCGCTTGTTACCGGGAGGGACTGCGGCACACCATTGCGTCGTATCATCGACTCAACAAGGTGGACGAAATGCGCGCCTGCCTCGCGGACGGGTTTCCTTTCGTTTTCGGCTTCACCGTGTATGAGGCCTTCGAATCGGAGGCGGTGGCCAAGAGCGGGGTCCTGAACATGCCGCAGGCCAGCGAAAAAACGGTCGGTGGCCATGCGGTGATGGCGGTGGGTTACGACAATGCGAAGAAGCGATTTCTGATTCGGAACTCGTGGGACACCGACTGGGGACAGGCGGGCTATTTCACGATGCCGTATGACTATCTGGCCGACCGCGATCTCTCCGACGACTTCTGGACCATCCGCCCTTGAATCGATAAAAAGCGCGGTTTCAACAGCTCGCACGACGCGGTCGGCGAAGAGACCGGTTGCGCTTCCCTTAACCCGAGTTCGTCAACCTGCAGTCGGCTATGGGTGCGTGAGACTTAGCGCAGTTTCTCGAGCGCCCACGAGTATTCGCGGGCGATGCTTTTCACCACGTCTCCAGGGTGCAACTCGGAAGGAATCACGTCGAAGGTGTAAGTCTCGATTTCCACGTGCGAGGTGCCGCCGCGGCGCAGCTCGGCAAAAAACTCGGGGGTCAACGTGTCCACCGTGGATTGCAGGACGCCGCCCATGTTGAAGAAGAGCGGGACGTGGAAGTGAATGTTCAGGTCCTGCACCTCGGGATAATTGGGCAGCTCGGTGAGCGCATCGCCCAGGTCGTACCAGGAATAGCGCCCATCCTCGACGCCGCGACCTTTGACCTGGTGCAAATAAACGGGCTCGACGAACGGCTTTAGCGCCTCCCATCCGCGCGGGGACGATCGCGCGCGGAGGGCCGCGCTGAGCTGCACCTTGGAAATGCGGATGCCCGCGGCTCGATAGGCGCGAAACGAATCCGCGAGGTTTTCAAACTGCATGGCGACGTGGCAGGTATCGAAGCAGATGCCGAGATGCCGCCGAACGAGGAGCTCGGCCTGCTCCGGGCTGCAGCCCAGAATGCGAGCCACTTCGTCCGCGCCGGCGACGAAAAGGATATCCTTGAAGAAACGAACGGTTTCCTCGGTGGTTTCCAGGTAGCAGTCGGGCTCGGGTTCGAGGCCGAGGTGCAGCTCCTTGCCGGTATCGTCGTGCACCGCTGAGAGATAGGCGACGGCCGCGGCGAGATTGCGCACCATCGCGTTGGCGTCCTCCTCCGTCTCGATCCAGGGCCGGAAGGAGCACGGGACGGTGCTGATGCTGCCGTCCACCTGGTCGGGCAGCCAGCCGGCGAGGATGTCCGCGAGCTGGAGCGTGTATTCGAGCCGCTGCGGGGCACGCCAGTCGGGGGCGTAAACGTTTTCCTTCACCGGCCCGGCGTGGAAACGGCCATAGGGGAAGCCGTTGACCGAAAAAGGGTAGAGCTGGTTGGCGTGGAAGAAATCGAGCGCCTCCTTGCGCAGGTCGGCGCTGGCCGTCAGCTCGCTGGCCGCCTGGTGGGCGAGACGCAGGCCCAGTCCGAACCATTGGTCCGGCGCGACGTTGCGTTTGACCTCGACCGCCTTTTCCCGGATCGCGGCGAAATTCTCCGCCCAGCTTTCGCCCGGGTGAATATTGAGGCAATAGGTGAGGTGAAGCGGCGGCTGGTGCTGAAGGATCATCGGTCGTGCGAGAAGGGTCGTAGTTCCTGAATCGCCCGCTCCATCAAGGCAAGGTCGATTTCGTGCGCTTCATGGCGGGCGCCGAGGCCGCGCGGGAAGGTCACCGTCAATTCGCCGCCGAGATGCTCCTGGAAATCGCGCAGTCCGCCAAAGATCTCGCGCTGGCCGCTCGCGTCGCGCGCGTCGAGCTCCGCGAACCACAGGCGAAAGCCGCTGCGGGTGATGCCGTCGCGAATCAGCGCCAGCTCGGCGGCGCTGATCCAGCCTTGTTTCTCCGCGTAAATGGAATCGAGCAGGACGCCGGCGGCCACGGCCTCGCCATGCGAAATGCGGAAGCCGGAGAGCAGCTCGAGCTTGTGGGCGGACCAGTGGCCGAAATCCAGCGGACGGGCGCGCCCATATTCAAAGGGATCGCCATTGCTGCGGATGTGTTCGAGGTGGATCTCGGCGCAACGGATGACCAGCGCCTGCATCGCCGCGAAGTCGCGCGCCGGATACCGCTCCGCGTTGGCGCACAGGTCATCGAAGAATCCGCGATCGCGGATGATCGAGACTTTGAAGGCTTCCGCCACGCCGCAGAGCCAGTCGCGATCGGACAGCGTGAGCAGAAAATCAAAATCGTTCAGCACGGCGAACGGCGGGGCGAAGGTGCCGATCGCGTTCTTGCCGCCGCCGAAGTTCACGCCATTTTTCACGCCCACCCCGGCGTCGTTCTGTCCGAGGACGGTGGTCGGCACGCGCACCTGGCGCAGGCCTCGATGGACGAGCGCCGCGGCCAGTCCCACCGCATCCATGACCGCGCCCCCGCCCACGATGATCACGAACGACTGGCGATCGAGATGCTGCTCGAGCAGCAGCCGCATGGTTTGTTCGACGAGCGGAAAGTCATTCTTGGCCGCTTCCCCGCCGGGGACGATCCGCGGTTCGCCGACCAGGGAGACCCGTCCGGCGTGCGCCGCGAAATAAGTGCGCACGCGGTCCGCCAGCCCTGGATGCGACTGCGCGACGGCCGCGTCGATGAAAACCATGGCGCGATGGCAGCGATCTTCACCCAGCCGGTTGAGGGTTTCCGCCAGCACGGGGTTCGCCGCACCAAAAACGTCCTGGGTGAAAACGACGGGGAATTCCCAACTGACGCTGATCTGCTGGCGAACCGTGGTGGTTTTCACGCGGTCGCGGGAGTTGGCTTGAAAACGCCGAGGCGCAGCGCGGGGAAGCCGCAACCAAACTCGTCGCTTAATTGAAACGCAGAGGACACAGGGCGGCGAAGCCGCAACCAAACTCGTCGGGCAATTGAAACGCAGAGGACGCGGAGGACGCAAAGGGCCGTAGAGGAAGACCAACGCGCACGACACTTCGCCGAATTTCCATTGCTGACAACCGCCGATCCCTCAACCAGTTGCGCAATGTGCACCAAAAAATCCTCGCGAAGATGTGCGAATCTTTCAGATAGCAGTGCAAAGGGCCGCAGAGGAAAAGCAACCTGCGCGAAGCCTCGTCGAAGATCCATCGCCGGGAACTGGCGATGGGAATTCGACGAAGTATCGCGTTCGGTAACTTTCCTCTGCGGCCCTCCGCGTCCTCTGCGTCCTCTGCGTCCTCTGCGTCCTCTGCGTTTAGATTGCTCGTCGAGTTTGATTGCGGCTTCGCCGCGCTGCGCCTCTTCGCCTCTGCGTCTCGGCGTTGAGAAGAACAGCCTCACTTGACCTCCGCGTTTTGCATCCACCGTTGCGTGATCCGGGCGAGATCGAGAAAGCTTTTCGGTTCGGGGTCGAGGGGAAGCGAGGAGGTCCATGCAATTTCAAACCCGGGGCCGACATTGCCGTGGGAGCCGCGAATCTTCGTGGTGTCGAAGCTCACGCTGCCCGGGGGCCAGCCGAAGAAAAGCTCGCACGGATCGTAGCCGGGTTTGTTGTGAATATCGACGTGACTGGCGTAATCCGGCGCCTCCTTTTTATCGAACCACGGGTAGGCGAACCACCCGCCGTTCTCCGCCACGATGACCAGTTCGCCCGATCGCGGGTGGGCCAGCCCACGGGCCGCCTGCGCGGTGCGATCCAGCACCGCGGCGACGCCCTCCAGGCGTCCCAGGACTTCGGCTGCCGCGGCGGTGGAGGCGGGATCGCGGCAATAGACGTTGGCGGTCTGATGATCCACGACGGCGAAAGCGCGGCTGGAAAAGAAATCGGTGTAGGCCATGTCGCGAATGTCGCGCACCTGGAAGAGCCCGGCCTCGCGCAGCGCGCGGTTTGGAAAAATGGCGCCCCGCGTGACCGGTTCGATGGCGTAATCCCCGACGAAGATCCAGTCGTAGCCGAAATCCGCGCACGCTCTCTTGAGGCGGGAGAGGTAACCGAGGACGACCTCGAGCGACTTTTTGGCCTGCTCGCTCCCGGGGCCGTGACGCTGAAGGTCGTAGTCGAGATGCGGGATGTAGGTGAGCAGGAGATCGGGTGCGATCTGGGGCGTGCCCATCACGGTGACGGTCGCGTCCACGATCCAGTCGCTGGATTTGTAATTAGCCAGCGGCCCCCAGTAGTTCATGAGGTTGAACGGACGGCCGATCGCTTCGTTGAGGCGGAACTCGAGATTCGCGGGCCGGGTGTAGCAGCTCTGGATCATGCCGCCGCTATGTTTGTGGATCGGCGCCGGCGTGACGATGAGATCGACCTCTTCGCCCATGCTCTGTTGCCAGAACATCAAGCCGACCGTGCCGCCCCGGCGGCGATACTCTTCCCAGATGCGCGCGCCTTGCACCAGCGTCGCGCTCTGTTCCCAGAACAGCACCTTGGTGAGGTCCTTGAAGAAGAGCCCGTTGGCGATCAGGCCATGCTGCTGAGGCAGGGACGCGGTGCGAAAACTCGCCTGCGCCGTGCAGGTGATCGCCGGAAACACGGCTTCTGCCGGGCGGAACTCGGGCAGGTGGGAGACGAGATTCCAGCCCAGAGCGGCGAGATCGACAACGAGCAGTTTTTTGGCGGGCGAGTTGATAGTTGGGAGTTGATGGTTGATAGGCCGAATCGCGAAGCGCGATCCATCCTGCCGGGGCACGTCTATCAACCATCAACTCTCAACTATCAACTCGCTGAGGGAGAAGTACGAAATCCTGCAATCCCCGGCATTCGCCGGCCGCGAAATGACGGCTCGGCCGGCGGCGCCGCCGTTCAACTCGCGTAAAACCGGCGTCCGACCAGGCCGCTGACGGGCCAGAGCAAAAGGAGGACGACGGCGGCGAGCAGACCTTCGAAGCCTCCGACCGCGGCGCAAAAGGCAGCCTGGATGAGCAACAGCAGGCGAATGAGCTTGCCAATCTCCGGCGGGACCGGCGAGGAGACATTGCGAGTGAGATGAATGGCGACTTGCAACGCGCTGACCAGGGCCACGAGCAAAAGCGGCGCGCTGCAAATCAGCGCGGTCGTGTTCAATTGCGCGAGGAAGAGGGCGGCCCCTCCCGCGATCACCACCACCGGCAGCCACTTCGCGCTGCGCGGGATTTCGATACGGGTTTCATGGCGGGCCAGGTTGGTCACCGCCGCGATGTAGAAGCTCGTCAACCCGATCGCAATGAGAAGGTGATTCAGCCGGCCGCGCGCCAGGAGCGAAAAGGTCAGATCTCCATGCGGCACGGCGGTCGCCCCGAGCAGCATGCTCAGACCGCGGCAGGCGCCCATGTTGAGCGCGCCCAGCACGGGGAGGTGTTTCGTGAAGCAGTTGTAGGCCGTGATCGCCAGAAGCAGCGCGCCACCCGTCGCCAGGGTGCTGCGGTCGATGCGCCAGCTCAGCAACAAGCCTTCGCCGAAGAGTCCCGCCATCACCGCCATCACGACGGGGACGGAAATCGCCCCGCTCGGCAGCGGGCGGTCCGGGCGTTCGATCCGATCTTCCCGCAGATCGACCAGATCATTCAGCAGCAAGCCCCCCGCATAAAAGCAGAAGCTGGCCGCCATGACCGGCCAGACCTGCTTCTCGATCGCCCCGAAAAAGCAGGCGAGGAGGTACCCCGAGAGCGGGTCCCCCGGGACCGTGAGGAGATTCGGCGCGCGAAAGAGCTGGAGCCAGGTGCGGATGAGAGGCGGACGTGCGGGCATGAAGTCGGAAGTCGTCAGTAGGCACCCAGCCGTTTCCATGCAAAACCACGCGTCATGTTTCCGGGGGGCGCACGCTACCCGTGATTTGCGGTGAGATGGCTGGGCACAGGCCAGAGTCAGATGAGTCCCCCGCGGAGCGCGAATCTTTTCTGACCACTGATTACCGGCCCTACTTCGGTCCGGGATCCGCGGCGGGCCGCTGGCCGCCAAAGACCGCCAGCTCGAGCACCTTCAAATAGCAGTCCACGTTTTCGAACCCAAGCCCGCGCAGCCAATCGCATTGCACTTCCAGGGGGGCGAGGGGGCGATCTGTCTGGCCGCCGCGCTCATAGTACTCCCGTGCGATCTCCACCCGGGTCTTGCCGGGCGCGGCCTTGATCGCCTGCCCGAAGATGGCATCGATCATATAGTCGGCCCAGATGGATTCGGTCCAGCGGGTCGCGCTGGCCACATGTTCGATGGCGATGAAAACGCCCTCGGGTTTGAGCAGGTCGAAGATCTCGCGATACAGCCCGCGTTTGCGCGCGTCCGGCAGCGCATGAATGGATAGGGCGGAGACGATCGCGTCGAACGGCGCTCCCATGGCGACCGCACTGGTCCAGCTCGGCCGGGCGAAATCGGCGCTGATGAACTGGACGCTGCTGTTTTTCTGCAATTGCTTCCGCGCGCCGCCAAGGAGGGAAGGCGACAGATCCACGAGCCAGCCGCGGGCTTGGGGATAATCGTCGAGCAGCGCGCTCGAGAGCAGGCCATCGCCGCAGCCCAGATCGAGGAAACGATCAAGCCGGTCGCCCCGGGCCGCATGGACCAGCCGGAGCATCATGTCGATCTGCTCGATCGCGAGGGGGATCGAGTGGCGAACGTTTTGCAGGAACTTCGCGACCAGCTCGGGCGAGTTTTCTCCAACTTCTGCGTCGGGGCCGGTCATCGCGAGGCGTGGTGAACATCAACCGGTTTGCTGACGACGGCGTGCATGGCGGCGAACCTACGCCTTGCCACTGGAGCAGCAATGGAAAAGACCGCACGTTGGCGCCCCCAAAGGCAAAGGGCCGGGCTTGCGCCCGGCCCTTGCGAAGTTCCGCGATTTCCTTTTTACGCCTGCATCGGTCCGGGTGTCCCGCCGGTGAAATCCTCGGCGATATGCACCGGCTTATAGCCGCCGATCGTCTTGAAGTAGAAGAACAGCAGCAGATAAACGGCCGCCATCGTGGCGGGAATCCACGCATCGGTTTTCAGCGTCTTGCGATCGCCGGTGATGCTCGCCTCGATGACGGTGCGGTCCTTGGCATCCAGCTTGTCGAAGGCCGTGCCGAGATCGCCTTTCGCGGCCTCGATTTCCTTGCGGATGGCCCCGAGCCGGTCGTTGGCTTCACCCAGTTTCTTGCCATCCAGGCCGGTGGCCGCGATCGCATCGATGTTCAGGAACGTCGAGGGCTGCGCGGCTTTGTATTCCTCGAAAAGAGCCGCGTCCTTGCTCTTGAGTTCTTCGCCCGCGAAGCGATCCTTGCAATAGCCGAGGCCCGGACCGCCGATGATGCCGGCCGAGAGCATGCCGATCCCGCCCATGATCGACATGGCCACGGCGCCGGTCTGCGGGTAACGGTCGCCGACCACCGCATACATGGTTGGCCAGAAGAAGGTCTTGCCGACCGAGTAAACGCCGAGGGCGATCAGCGCCATGCCAAAAGTGGTCATGCCGCTGGCGAGATTCAGACCGATGCAGGCGATCACCGCGCAGATGAAGAGCAGGCCGATCGGCGAAACCTTGAGCGTCTTTTCGATGAAATGCGCGCAGAAGCGCAGGCCGAACATGATCGCCGAAGTCCAAAGGAAGAGATACTTGCCCTGCTCCGAGTTAAAGAGGTTGCCGGTGATGTTTTGAATCCAGCCATCCGTTCCAAGTTCCACCGCGCCGACCAGGGCGTGGGTGACGAAGAGGACGAAGAGGAGGATTGAGCCGATGGAAAACTGCGTGATGAAGCCGACGATGAGCAGCAAGGCCCCGCCGATGATGTAGCCGATCAAGTCGCCGTGCCCGCTGAACTTGAAGATGTCCGCAAAGAATTTTGAGAGGAGGAAGCACGCGACCGCGGCCCCAAGCAGGCCGACCGCCTTGAACATTTCGGAGAAGCTGGCGCCCTTGGCGGCGGCTTCCGATTTTGGGAATGTTTGCCCCATGAACATGATGCCGTAGATCACCGTCGGGACGAGATAGAGGGCCAGTTGATACTTCCAATAGACCTCGAACTTGTCGTCCAGGAACCAGCCGGCGACGACGCCGAGGATCATGCCCGCGGGCCAGCTCGCATGCAGGATATTGAGGTAATGGGTGCGATTCTGGGGGAAGAGCGTCGCCACGAGCGGGTTGGCCACCGCTTCCAGGGTGCCGTTGGCAAAGGCAAAGATAAACATGCCCCAGAAAAGCATGTTGTAGGCGTTGGCCGGAGTGGTCGCACCGAAAGTAACAAACGCGGAGAGCACGTGACAGATGAGCGCCACGACGACCAGCTTGCCGTAGCCGATCTTGTCCACGATCACGCCCCCGATGATGATTCCAAAGCAGAAGCCGGAGAAACCCGCGCCGCCGATGGCTCCGAGCTGCGCGCCGGTGAAGCCGAATTCCTTGGCCCAGTTGTCGAAGATGCCGCCGCGGATGGCAAAGCCGACGCCAGCGGCGAGAATGGCCATGAACCCGGCCCAGAGAAGGCGTTTGGCATTAGGCGTGGTTCCGGGGTCGTGGGTGTCCGCAAGGTTGTCGAGGGTGCTCATGTTGGGGTGGGTTTGGGTGGTCGGGGGGAGCTTTGGCTGCTGGCAAAGCGCGCGACATCACAGCGGGGGCCTGAAAACGTGTCAACGTGGAATTCGAGCCGCGCGTCGCACCGTTCCCGCGGGCATCTTTGCGGGGCGGTCTGCGCCGCAAGGGAGTGGGGCAGGCGTCCCGCCTGCTCGATCTTGTGCAGGCGGGACGCCTGCACCACTAATGACCGGCGAGACGCCTGCCCCACTACGCGCCGCCATGACCCCGCAATTCCCGCGCATCTTCTTCTGGCACATCGTGCGCAACGTTCAACGGCAGCCGCTGCTTGCGCTGCTCAATGTGCTCAGCGTGGGATTGGGCATCGCCGTTTATCTG
Organism: Chthoniobacter sp.; assembly: GCA_034667665.1. GTDB lineage: Bacteria > Verrucomicrobiota > Verrucomicrobiia > Chthoniobacterales > Chthoniobacteraceae > Chthoniobacter. The sequence goes on along the minus strand of JAXDQW010000084.1, from coordinate 106,423 downwards.
GCGATTCAGATCGCCAATCACAGCGCCAACCAGTCGTTTGCCGCGGGCATTGACTTGGTCGCGGGGAAGGCCCACCTCGAAGTGCGGGGCGATGTGGACGAGACGCTGTGGCCGGTTCTGGCGAAGCAGCCCGGAGTGCGCGCCATGACGGGCCTGGTGGAGGGTGTGGTCACACTGCCGGATTACCCCGGCGAATACCTGCGCGTGCTGGGGATCGACATTTTCACGAGCGAGCCCTTCCGCACTTTCGAGTTGGGCCGCGCCGGAGAGAGGCTCGCGCTCGATCCGTGGCTCGGCACGGGCGATGGGCTGGCGGTGACGGCGGAGTTCGCGCGGCGCGCCGGGCGGAGCATCGGCGACTCCTTGCGGGTGCTCGTGAACGGTGAAGTCAAGACGCTGACCATCCTATCCCTCATCGATGCGAAGGATTCGGCCGCCGAGTCGCAATCGCGCTTCGCCGCGATGGACATTGGCTGGGCGCAGGAACTTTTCGGAAAAACGGGGCATCTGACTTCGCTGCAAATCCAACTCGACGATCCCCGCCGCGGTGCGGCCATCGCGCAGCAATTGCGCTCGGTGCTGCCCGCGAATCTCCACGCGGAGCCGCCGCGGCAACGCAGCTTCCAGATTCAAACGATGCTCTCCGCGTTCCAGCTCAACCTCACCGCGCTGAGCATGGTCTCGCTCCTCGTCGGCGTGTTTCTCATCTACAACTCCATTTCCGCTTCGGTCGCCCGGCGGCGGGTGGAGATCGGTATTTTGCGGGCGGTTGGCGCGACCCGGCTCGAAGTGCGCTGCCTGTTCCTCGGCGAAGCCGCGCTTTTCGGGGTGCTCGGAATCGCCGCGGGCCTGCTCGGCGGCGTCGCTCTCGCGCAGGTGCTCGCCGGCACCGTCGCGAAGACCATCTCGTCGCACTACCTGCTCGTGAGGATTGAGCACGCGGCCTTAAGCCCCGCGCATTTTGCCACGGCCGCCGCCTTCGGGTTCGCGGCGGTGCTCATCGGGGCGTGGATGCCGGCGAACGAGGCCGCGAGGATCGATCCGGTGGGCGCGCTCAGCCTCGGCGCGCATGCCGAACGCAGCGTCGAGCGGGCGCACCGCTGGGGCTGGCTGGGCGTGGTCTTGCTCGCGGGCGCCGGCGCGGCGGCGTGGGCGGCGTTGCGCTTCGGACCGCCTGCGCTCGGCTTTGCCGCGGCCTTTTTCATCCTCGCCGGATTTGCGTTTTTTGCGCCGGGAGCGACCCGCGCTTTCGGCGTAGCGGCCGGGCTCCGCATTCGCGCCGGCCTGATCTGGCGGCTCGCCGCCGATAATCTGCACCGCTCGATCCATCGCAACGCGGTGACGGTTGCCGCGCTGGCCGCCGCGATCGCGCTGCTGGTCGGTCTCACGATCATGATCTTCTCCTTCCGCGAAAGTGTGAACGCGTGGGTCGAGCGCGGCATCGTCGCCGATCTTTTCATCGCGCCTTCGTCGAATGAGATCATCGGCCTCGATGCCGCCGTGCCACCGCCGGCGATCGCGTGGCTGAGGCAGCGGCCGGAGGTCGAGGCGGTGGATACCTTCCGCGAGATCGACGTTCCGCTTCGCCTCCGCGGCCACGCGCCGGCGTCCGCGCTGCTCGCGGTCGTGCAAGGAGCCTATCGCCATAACCTGACCTTCGACGGCGGCGGTGATGCGCGCAAAATGGCGCGAGTTTTTCATGATGGAGGCGTTGCGGTGACCGAATCGTTCGCGCGCAAGTTCGGCGTTGGTGAAGGGGATCGGGTGACCTTGCTCACGCCGCGCGGCCCCGCGGATCTGGAGGTCGCCGGCGTGTATTCAGACTACACCCGCGACCAGGGGGTGATGCTGATCGAGCGGGGGACTTACGCGAGGTTCTGGAATGACACGGCGGTGCAATCCCTCTCCGTGTATCTGCGCCACGGTGCGGCGGCGGAGCCGGTCGCCGAAGCGTTCCGGGCCGCGTTCAGCCGGGCGGGTGAGTTCGTGATTTACTCGAATCGCAGTCTGCGCACGCGCATCTTCGCGATTTTCGATCAAACCTTCGCCGTGACCTACGTGCTGCGGACCGTCGCCATCATCGTGGCCATCGCGGGGATCTTTCTTTCGGTCACGGCTCTCGTCGCAGAGCGGGAGCGCGACATCGGGGTGCTCCGTGCCATCGGCGCCTCGCGGGGGCAAATCCAGCGGCTTTTCATGGCGGAATCGGGGATGATCGGAATCGTCTCCACGATGCTCGGCATGGCCGCCGGGGTGGTGCTGGCGATGGCGCTGACGTGGGTGGTGAACCCGGCGTTCTTCGGCTGGAGCATCCAGCTCCAGTTCCCCTGGGTCACGCTCGCCGCCACTCCGCTTTGGATCGTGCCGGCCACGCTCGTGGCCGCGTGGTATCCCGCCTGGCGCGCCAGCCGCACACCCATCGCCGAAGCCGTCCGCGAAGAATGACCGCACTTCCGGATTCCAATCGCGGCGGTTCGTGGTGGCGGCTTCTCCCCGCAGTGCTCGCGGTCGCGGGTTTGCTGGTCTCGACATTGGGGATCGCCGGGGCCGCGGAAGCACTCCGTGATTGGCGGCTGGCGCTGCCCGGCTGGAAGTACCAGTTCGACGACGACCATTTCCCGCATTTGGATTTCAAAACCGAGTGGTGGTATTTCACCGGCAATCTGCGGGCGCCGAACGGGCGCCGCTTCGGCTATCAACTCACCTTTTTCCGGCAAGGAATCCTACCGCCCGGGCGGAGGCGGGGCGATCCGCTGAATACGATGGACTTCACTTTTTCTCCAAATCACGTCCCTGCTGCCCTCGGGCCGGGCGACCCGTCGCGTTTTGTGGTGGACGATCTCAAGTTCGCCCATTTCGCGATCACCGACGTGGACGGGAAACGCTTTCATTTTCAGCAGAAGTTCAGCCGGGGAGCGTTCGGCGAGGCTGGATTCGCCGGAACCCAGGACCGCTATTTCAAGTCCATCGCGTGGATCGACTGGTGGCACCTGAGCTACAATCATTCGATGGGAATGCAAACCATCATGGGTGGCGACGAGCGAACGCAGGTCCAGTTATTTTTCCGACAGCCAAAGCCGTGGGCGGTCCATGGCGTCAATGGCGTGAGCCAGAAAGCCGCCGGCGAAGGCCACGCGTCGCATTACTATTCCGGCACGCGGCTGCCTTCGTCCGGTCGGCTCAAGTGGGAAGGACAGGACTTCGAGGTGGAAGGCGAGTCGTGGTTTGACCACGAATGGGCAACCAACCAACTCACTGCGAATCAGGTCGGCTGGAACTGGTTCAGCATCCAACTCGATGACCAGACCGAGCTGATGCTTTACCAAATGCGGACGCGCGACGGCGGACTCGATCCCAACTCCAGCGGCACCTTCGTCGCCGTCAACGGCGCGACGCAACATTTGCGGCGCGAAGATTACACGCTTCAGCCGCGCGACTACTGGACGAGCAAAGCGACTGGCGCCCGCTACCCGATGGCGTGGGACTTGAGCGTGCCGGCGCTTGATCTCCGCGTCAGGATCACGACGCCGGTGGAGAACCAGGAACTCGTGCTCAACCCGATTATCTATTGGGAGGGGGTGATTGACATCGACGGCACGCGCGCCAGCCAGCCCGTCCGCGGCCATGGCTACATGGAACTTACCGGCTACGCCGGGAAACTGGTGGGACTCTCGCAGTAGCGATCACAGTCCCGAAAGCGCCAGAGGACTGGCGCACTCCAAAACGCAAGCGACCGGTGCTTAATGCTGAAGGAGCGCGGGTTTTGCGCCAGCTTTTGGAGTGCTCCAGTCCTCTGGAGCTTTTCTCCGGGTAGCGCGTTCGCACCGGTTCCGGCCCGCAGATCGGTTCGAGAACGGTCAGCCCCCGAGGCTGACCGCGGCCAGACGATCCTGCATGTCGGCGGCCTGAAGTGCCTGGATCATCTCCGCGATGTTCCCTTCGACGAAGCGGTCGAGATTGTAGAGTGTGAGATTGATCCGGTGATCGGTGACCCGGTTCTGCGGGTAATTGTAGGTGCGGATTTTCTCGCTGCGATCTCCGGTGCCGATCTGGCTTTTGCGATGCGCGGCGTACTTTTCCGCCTCCTCACGCTGTTTCACTTCGAGGAGACGCGACCGCAGGATGGTCAGGGCTTTCTCCTTGTTCTTCTGCTGCGAGCGCCCGTCCTGGCAGCGCACGATCGTGCCGGTGGGAATGTGCATGACCTGCACGGCGGAGTCGGTTGTGTTCACGCCCTGGCCGCCCGGCCCGCCGGCCCGGCAGACTTCAATGCGGATCTCCTCGGGCTTGAGTTCCAGATCGACCTCCTCCGCCTCCGGCAGCACCGCGACCGTTGCCGTGCTGGTGTGGATCCGCCCTTGCGCCTCGGTGGCCGGGACCCGCTGCACCCGGTGCACTCCGCTCTCGTAACGAAGGGTTCGGAAAACCTGTTCACCGCTGACTTTGAAGATCACTTCCTTCATTCCGCCCAACTCGCCGGAACTCGATTCGAGAGATTCGATCTTGAAGCCGTGGGCCTCGGCAAACCGTGTGTACATGCGGTAAAGGTCGGCGGCGAAAAGTCCCGCCTCATCCCCGCCGGTGCCCGCGCGGATTTCGACAATGGCGTCGCGCTCCTCGTTGGGATCGGGCGGGAGTAGCGCGAATTGCACCTTCTCCGCCAGAGCCGCGATTTGCGTTTCGAGTTGAGGTATCTCCCCCTGCGCGAGTTCCGCCATCTCTGCGTCCTCGCCTTTGGCCAGCGCCTGATTCTCGGCCAATTGCGAACGCAGTTTTTGCAGTTGTTCCCACGCGGCCAGGAGCGCTTTCAGCCGGGTGTGCTCGCGCAGCATCTCCTTCGCGCGTCGCGGATCGGCGTAAAGGTTGCCCGACGCGATCTCAGCTTCGAGTTCGCGGAAACGGTCGGCGCTGCGGGCGAGGAGTGGAGAAAAATCCATTACGGGGGAGGCTCACGGACGAGGAAACCGGGCAGGGGGCGGGCAGCAGAAAACAAAACGGTGAAGGTGCACGGGGCACCTTCACCGTTTGAAAGCTGGAGGCGGTCGAGCTAGACGCTCTTCTTGCGGGTCTGCGCAGTCGCGTAACGGCGCGAGAATTTCTCGATCCGGCCCGCGGTATCGACGAATTTCTGCTCCCCGGTGAAGAAGGGGTGGCACGCCGCGCAGATACCAACCTTGATGTCGCGCTTGGTGGAACGAGTGTGGTACACCGTGCCACACGCACAGGAGATGGTGCACTCGTTATAATCAGGATGAATATCTGCTTTCATGGCTTCGAAAAGGGAGTAGGACGCTAGCAGCCAAACCGCGACCCGCAATCGAAAACTCCGATAAGTTTCCGTGACTCTCAACCCGCCCGACAACGCGCTCCTCACCGCCTGGCAGGCGACCTTGGCGCGCCGGGGCGGCGCTCCGGCCATTCTTTCGACCACCGGCGCCGTGGTGCGGACCTTCGCGGAAATCGAGTCCGAGGCGGATGAGTTCGAGACGCTCTTCGCAGGTCTGCCGGCGCACTCCGTGGTGGGGGTGCAGATCGGGAATCATCCGCGCTGGCCGGCGCTCCTGCTCGCCCTCTTCCGGCGCAGTCTGGTGGTGCTGCCGGTCGGCCGGCACATGGAAAACGGCGAGTTGGATCTCGCGCTCGAAATCGGTCAGGTCGCGCTGCTGGTCACCCTCGGCGACTCGGGCGTCCGCCTCACCCGTTGTGCGCCCCTCATCACCCGCACCTTTACCTGGGATGAACCGGCCCCCGACCTCCTCAAGCTCACCTCCGGGACGACCTCCATGCCCCGCGCCATTCGCTTTCGCGCCGCGCAGCTCGTGGCTGATTGCGACAATATTTGCGCGACGATGGGCCTCACCGAGGACGACCTCAATTTCGGCGTCATCCCCTTTTCCCATTCCTACGGCTTCAGCAATCTGGTCACGCCGCTGCTCTGCCGCGGGGTGCCATTGGTGGCCAGTGAGGACCGCATGCCGCGGGCGATTCTCAACGATTTGGTGCAAAGCCGCGCGACCGTTTTCCCCGGCATGCCCGTCTTTTTCCAAAAGCTGGCCGAGCTGCAAAACACGCCTGCGCTGCCCGCGCTGCGGCTCTGTATCTCGGCCGGCGCGCTGCTTTCCAAGGGCGTCGCGGAGCAGTTCACCGCCAAATTCGGACATCAGATTCACTCCTTCTACGGGTCGTCGGAGTGCGGCGGGATTGCCTATGACGCAACCCCGGAGTCGGACAACGAGGAGGGGTTCGTCGGCCGGCCGCTGCAAGGCGTCGAGATCGATGCGCCGCCAGGGGAAGCCGGTCCGATCACGGTGCGCAGCGCGGCCGTGGGCGATGGATATTTTCCGCACCGCGAGCCAAAGACACTCGGCGGCGGATCTTTTGTGCCCGGTGATCTGGTGCGGTGCACGGAGCGCGGGCTCCATCTCGTGGGCCGCGTCTCGGATGTGATCAACATCGCGGGCCGCAAGCTCAACCCGCTCGAAGTCGAGGCGCGGCTGGCGGAATTTCCGGGCGTGAAGCAGGTCGTGGTTTTTGGGGTGCCATCGGCGCTGCGCGGGGAAGAAGCCGTGGCTTGTGTCGCCGGCGAGGGGATCGAGCCGGCGGCGGTGCTGCGCTTTTGTCATGGCCGGCTCAGCGCGTGGCAGACGCCGCGGGATGTCTGGATTGTGCCGGAAATTCCGACCAACGAGCGGGGCAAGATCAGCCGCCGGGTGCTCGCCGAAAGCTTCCTCGCTTACAAGAATCGCGGACCGAAGATCGGTCCGAACTAGCCATGCCTGCCACCGCTCTGGTCGCGGATCCCGTTTGCCGGACGCATGATCCCGGTCCTGGGCACCCGGAAAATCCCGCCCGATTTGATGCCGTCCTCCGCGCGCTGGAGGTATCCGGTTTGGCCGCGAAAATGACGCGCCTCGAGCCGCGGGCCATCGTCCGCGACGACCTCCTGCTCGTGCATGCGGCGACGTATCTGGCGCTCGCGGAAGGCGAGATTCGCTCGGGCGAAGAGCAACTCAGCACCGGCGATACGAGCCTTGGACAGCACTCCTGGGAGGCCGCGCTGAAAGCCGCGGGCAGCGCGCTCGCCGCGGTGGATGCGGTCATCGAAGGCAGGGCGACGAACGCCTTCTGCATCGTGCGTCCACCGGGACATCATGCTTCGGCCGCGCAGGGCATGGGCTTTTGCGTCCTGAACAACATCGCATTGGCCGCCCGGCACGCGCAACGCCGCCACGGATTGAAGCGCGTGTTGATCATCGATTGGGATGTCCACCACGGCAACGGCACGCAGGACATTTTCTACGCGGATGACTCGGTGTTCTTCTTCAGCACCCACCAATCGCCGTGGTATCCGGGGACCGGCGACGAGGATGAAACCGGCACCGGCGACGGGAAGGGGACCACGCTCAATTGCCCGCTCCCCGCCGGCTCGGGACGAAAAGCCATCTTCGCCGCCTTCGAAGAGCAGCTCGTCCCCGCGGCGAACGCCTTTCGGCCCGACCTCGTGCTCATTTCGGCGGGGTTCGATTCGCGCGCCGGCGATCCGCTCGGGCAGTTTCGTCTGAGCGACCAGGATTTCGCGGATCTCACGATGCTCGTGCGCGGCATCGCCGATCGCCACGCGCAAGGCCGGGTGGTTTCCCTGCTGGAAGGCGGCTACAACCTCGCCGGGCTCGCCAGCGCCGCGCAGGCGCACGTCGCGGCGCTGGAGGCCTGAACCAAGTCGCCGATGCGCAGTCTTCTCCTCCTCGTTTGCACGCTGCTGGTCAGCCGCACGCTGAGCCCCGGCGCGGAGAGCGCTGCGCCAGATGCACTCGCGCGGGAAGCGCTGGTCGGCCGAGTCCGCGCCGGCATCGGCTTGCTCAACCAGCTCTATTGGTCGCCCACGCTGAACATCTGGCTGGATCGTCCCGGCGACGATCTCCGGGCGCACTACGAGGGCCGCCGCAATCCGCCGTGGTGGCCTTCCGCCAACGCCGTCGAAGTCCTGCTCGACTTCATGAACGCCACCGGCACTTCCGAGTATCAGGCCTCGATCGAAGCGTTGTACGATCTCCAAAAAGATCTCCTAAAAAGAACGGCGCGGGTGGTGGCGGAACTCAAACGCCGGCAGCAATGGAACGACGCCGACGAACAGGCCTGGCAACACCGGCAGCAGAAGGCCGCGCCGGCGCCGTCCGCCCGCGCGGAATACTACTCGGACTTTCAAAACGAATACCTCGATGACTCCGGTTGGTGGGCGCTGGCCTGGCTGAAAATGTATGATCGCACCCGCGCCCCGAAGTACCTGGAGACGGCCAGGTTCATCCATGCGCACATGGCGAAGAACTGGAAGCCGGAGAAAGGCGGCGGCGTGATGTGGAGCGAGGACGAGGACAAGCAAAAACCCAATGCCATCACCAACGGACTCTTTCTGGTCCTCTCCGCGCGGCTTTACCAAAGGACCCACGAGCCATCGTATCTGAAGTGGGCGGGGCAGACCCTTGATTGGTTTCATCTCCAAGCGCTCTATGACGGGACGGGGGTCGTGGACGCGCCGGGCCACCGCGGTGATTACTGGAGCTATAATCAAGGCGTTTTCATTGGCGGCCTCACCGCGCTTTATCAGTCCACAGGCGACGAGAAGTATCTCGCCGAAGCCGTGCAAACAGCGGACAGCGTCCTGCACCGGGCGGGCTTCACGCTGCCCAACGGTGTGATCACTGAAAAGCTCGGCACCCAGGGTGACGCCAGCCTCTTCAAGGGTGTCCTGGTGCGCTACCTGGCCCAACTGCGGGACGTCCTCCAGGCGCACAAGCTGCATCCCGAACTGGCGCAGGAATTGGATCGATGCCTGCGCAGTAGCGCAACCTCGCTGCTCGAATACAGCGTCGGCGCCGATGGGCTCTTTACCGCGGAATGGCACGCAGAGGCGAAAGATCGGAAGACTGGCTTCAACTCGCAGGTTTCCGCCCTCGCCGCCTTGATCGCCGCGTTGGACTCGCCGCGTTAGCCCGAACGATTCTTTAGCGAAAGGGGAGCGCGGGCTTCCATCGCGCAAAAGCCGGTCCCTGCCGGATCCAGCGAGGGCGTGCCGAGTCGCGCGTTCCTCGGGTCGCCGCCCTGCTGACAAGTCTGTCATCCGATTCCGGGGGTGGCGGACATGCTCCCTCCTTAAGTAGGGCTGCATGTTCAGCTCTCAATCTCTCCGTCGAGCAATGGTTCCTTTTTGCGGGACGATTCAGGCGAGACTGTTCAGTACGGCAAGGTCCGGGGATTCCGATTCGGTGCCGCCCGGAGCCTCGCTGGGAATGCGCTGGTGGTCCCACTACGCCGCCCTGGCCTTCGTCTCGCTCGCCTCAGGTCTATTGCTCCTCAGCCAACCCGGCTTTGGCGACGAGTTCACCTATTGGTCGCTGGCGTTCGATCTGCACGAGATCGGCCGCCCGGCCTGGAATGTGCACAGCTTTCACGATCTCCGTTGGCCGGTGTGGGGCCTGCTCTGGTGCTGGCAGGGTTTCTTTGGTTCGGGGCTGGCGTCGTTCTACTGCGTGCCGCTCCTCTATCTCGTCGCGGCGACCGCGCTCGGATTTACGTTCGGTCGCATCGTGCTGCGTTCCCTCAGCGGGGCGTGGATTTGCGGGATCGCCGTGTTATTCGCTCCAGTGCTGGATTCGGTGGTGTATCGACCGATGCCGGATCTGCCCGAAGGCTTCTTCGGCGCCTGCGCCCTGCTGGCGTGGTGGTGCATGATGGAGTCCGACCGACCCTCACGCGCGGCCTTATTCGGCGTGGTGAGCGGGGTCGCCATGGGCCTCGCCTTCTCCAATCGCATCACCGGTATCTTCATCGCACCGGTGCTGGTGGTCGCAACGCTGGCCTTCTTTCCGCAACGTTGGAAATGGCTCCTGGTGCCGGCGCTCTCGGCGCTCGCGTTTTTTGCGGTGGAGTGCGCCGTTTATTACTCGGTCTGCGGCGACTGGCTCCATAGCTTCCACGCCAACCTCGAGGGGCGGGGTGCGAAGGACGTGGAGGTGATGCCGATCTGGCGTTTACCGATTCGCTATCTCAGCGGTTTTTTCCGAGGCGATCGTCTGGCGCCCATCTACGGGGTGCTCACGGTGACGGGGCTCTGGGCCGGCTGGCACCGAGGGGGGCGCGGCGGACGTCTGGTGGTGATTTGGTTTGGAGTTCTCTATCTTGAATACAGTTGCGCCATCCAGAGCCTTCATCCGGTGCGTCCCCTGATCGGCAGCACGTTTCGCTATCTCGCGACGCTCGCCCTGCCGATGTCCGTGCTCGTCGGGATAAGCATCGTAGAGCTCAGCCGATTCGTGATGGGGAAAGGATGGCTGTCCCCGGTCGGCCGCGCCTTCGCCCCTCGGCCGATGCTCACCGGGGCCTGCGTGATCGGGTTTCTCACCCTTTATTCATCGCGTCCGTTCTTCGATCCCGGCTTCACCCGCGATTTGCGCCGAGCGATGGCGGCCCTGCCCGATGGCACCCGGATTTTCTCCCACCATGCCATGCACGACCTGGCCTGCCTCGTGGATGCAGACGTCGCGCGCCGCTTCACCTGGATCGCACCCAAGCGCATCCTCCTGCGCAACGAGGACCTCGAAGAGCAAGCCAGGACCTGCGACCAATTTTGGACCGAGCGCAAGCTGCTCTGGCTGGCCGAACGCAAGGAGGTGGAGCACGACCTGCCGCGCCGCCAGCCGCCGTTTGGCTCCTACATTGATCATCCGGAGCGCGACTGGATTCTTGCGAATGTCCTGCCGAAGGACGACGAGCCCGCTTTTGTCTTTTACCGAAGACGCCCGGCGAATGCGCCCGCGCCGCACGTGCTGGAGGCCGATTCGCCTGAGTTTCGCCAGCTCATCCCGCCCTTGCCGGCGAGATGGAGCGCGCCGGAGCAGAAGCGGATCGTCGATGTGCACTGGACCGTCCCGCCGCCCTTGCGCGGGAGACTCGTCAATCTGGAGTTCGCAGCGGCCTCGGCTGGCGTCGAGCCGATGTTAATCAAGTTGCGCTTTAGCGGGAAGGACGGGCGGCTGGCCCAGTATGAACTTCGCCCCATCCTCTACGCCGACGGAGGGGAAGACCACTTTGCCCTGCCGATCCCCGCCGACGCTGAGCAGTGCACCGTGGAGGCCAAGTTCATCCGCAAGACCGATGAGGTGCGTCTGACCGGCTTTCGCGCGGTCTATGATGAAACTCGATGAACGGTCCCCCAATGCTTCGCCGCATTCTCTCATCCGTGGCGAAGGCCTTTCGGAATCCGGATATCCGCCAGCTCCTGGCCTGGTGCCTGCCGGCGCTCCTCGCCGGATTCATGGTTCGGGCGGCGCTCACCTGGCAACTGCCGTTCGGCCATTACCACAGCGACACGCCCGACTTCCTGACCACCCCGGATCGGCTCCTCTTCGACCACCGCTTCGAGCTCCACACGAAGAAGACTTTCCTCGCGCCGGTCTTTTTCACGCTTCCCTTCCTTCTTCATGTTCCGGCGCTCATCGCCATCCCGGCCGTGCAGCATTTGCTGGGGCTGGGGCTCGTCGTATTGATCGGGCTGATCTGCCGGCTTTGGTTTGTTCATTGGAAATGGTTCATCGTGCCGCTGACGTTGATCGCGGCGCTTCACCCGGCGCTGCTTTGGTTCGAGCACACGCTCATGGCCGAGACAATTTTCCTGTTTTGCACCGTGCTGCTCGCCGTCGCGGGAACCCTCTACGCCCGGCAGCAGAAGCCGCCGCGTTTCGTCCTCCTTTGTGTCGCCCTCGTTTTGGAGGCTGGAGCCCGGCCCGAGGGCAAGCTGCTGCTGGGTTTCGGCATTCTACTCATCATCCTGGTGCATCGGAGGGATTATCGGCGGCGGCTCCCGCAACTCGCCGCCATCCTGTTGCTGGCCGTCGCCCTTCACTTCCTGACCCGGACTTCGCAAGCCGGACTGCTGCTCTATACCTCGGTCGCGCGTCTCACCCCGCCAGATCTCGCGGCGGCTCCGGGTTTCGAGTCCTATGTTGCGGAGGAACGCGCCACCTTGCAGCGGCGATGGGATGAAATGCGGCTGTTCCCGAAGGTGGCGGATCGCCGTGTGATCGCCGGTGCCGTCGAGCAGTACCTCATGGATCAACGAACGACCGCCCTGCCGAATCATCGCCATAGCGTGAACGACTTTTGCGCAAAGCTCGCCGCCGAAACCTGCCTCAGACAATTCTGCCGGTTACCGGAGCACGTCTATTGGAAGTTCCGCTACACCGCCACCGAGGCGCCTAACGGCCTCCTGGACCAGAAATGGTTGTGGGACGCTCAGGACGGGGCTTACGCCGATCAAGCCGATCGCGCGCTGCGGCTCTCGCGTGGTCTCACGGGAAGATCCATGACCAGCGTGGAAGAGTGGGAAGAGTTCGTCAGGGAGCACTACCGGGAGGTGCGCTGGTTTAACGCGTGGAGCGCGGGCTGGTTTGGTCTGGTGAATGCCTGGCGGCTTCCGGATACCGGGTTTGAAAGCCGCGCCTTCGCGCCGGGCACGGTCATCTATCGAGGCCTCCCCATCTACTTCCTGCTCGGAGGCGCGGGCTTGATCGTGATCGCCCTGCGGCGAGGCCCGCTCCGGCCGTTCCACATCGCCTGGGGGTTGACGCTCGCTGCTTTCTTCTTTGCCATCATTCTGACGGCCAATGTGAAACCCCGCTTCCGCTTTGTCTTCGAGCCTTTTTGGTTCCTCTACATCGCGCTGCTCGTCGAGTCGCTGGTGCTGGGGATTGCGGGCTTCCGTTCGTCGCGAACGGCGAGGAATTCGGACGTTTGTTAGTCCCGATCGAAGCCGCCCGGCAGCGCGGCAACTCTCTGATGATCCGGCTTCCGGCCCTGCTCCTTCTCACCTGTGCGCTTTGGTGCGCAGGGTGCAGCGATCCGCGAGAGCGCGCCCACGGACAACTGCGCAAGGGTGGCGCCGAGCGGCTCCGTCACGATGCGGCGCTTCTCTACAAAGATCTCTTCTCCCGTAGTAATGGGCGGGACTTCACCGAGATCTGGTACAAAGAGTGGCCGTCCTCATTCAAACAGTGTGCTCCCCTTCATGTGGGCGCCTATCTCGACGGCTTCTGCATCGCCATGCAGGGAGCGGGCCGTTTCGAAAGCGGTCTCTTCATTGTGCCGCAATCCATGGATCACGAGCCCAAGCCGACTCATCACGCGCGTTTTGAGAGGCTGAGCGACGGAGTCTATTGGTATTCATTCGGCGATTAGGGGAAGGCGGTCCGCGGCGCATCAGTTCAAAGGTGTTGGGCAGATCGCCGCATTGGAAATGACCATTCGTTCATTCAGGACTGGCGCCCGCGTCCTGCGCGTGCATACTCCGCGGCTTGCCGACCACCGGTGTGATCACATCTTCATCGAGAACCTTCTCGAAGCGATGCCGCCACGCGTTGGAAAGTGGCACCTGCCGCTTGCTCGCGTGGGGGCTGCCGCGGTTGTCACGACGGGCGGTCATGCGACTCGCGAACGGCGTCGGCGCACTCGCGGCCTTCCTGGACCGCCGGGGCCGGGCGGTGGCGTTGGCCAACCTCGAGTGCGTTTTCGGCACCCGCCTTTCCGAAGCGCGTCGCGCGGAAATCCTCCGGCAGTCGTATCGCAACTTCGCGCTCACCATGTTCAGTTTATTCTGGGCGTCCCGGCTGACGGACCGCGATTTCCGCAACTGGATGCATCTGCAAGGTTGGGATCAACTCGTCGCGCGACTGGAACGCGAACAGCGGGGGGCGATTCTCGTCTGTGTCCATCAGGGGAATTGGGAATGGGCCTCCCTCGCCACCAGCTTCCTCGGGATCCAGGTCAAGGTCGTGGCGGGCAATTTCAAGAACCCCGGCCTGGCCGGCCTTTTTTCCGCGGCTCGCCAGCACAGCGGAGTGGAAATCATCGCGCAGGAACACGCCATGATTCGGATGCTGAAAACGCTCCAGCGGGGTGGCGCCATCGGAGTCCTCGGAGACTTGAGCTTTGTCCGCGATCGGGCGGCCACCGTCGTCACCGCGTGGGGTCTGAAAATGGTTGTGCCCGCCCTTCCCGCGGCGCTCGCGCAACGCACCGGGGCCCTGCTCGTGCCGGTCGTCACGGAACCGCTTCCGGACGGGACCTGCCGCATCGTGGCGCATCCGCCGGTCGAGACGCCAGCGGAGGCCAGCGTGCCGGAGATCGCGCAACGTTTGTGGACGGTTTTTGAGCGGGAGATCGAACAGCAGCCCGCGCTCTGGCTCTGGCCCTACAAGTTTTTCCGCTGCCGTCCCCGCGGCGGGAGCGGGATCTACCCGTTTTACGCGAATGAATCCGGCGGCTTCGAAAAGCTGTTGCGGCCGAAGGCGCCTGCGTTTCAGAAGCGTCCTTCAGCTTCACGAAAGATGACTTCACCGACCCCAGCATGAGCGAACCACCCCCCCTTTCCGCTAATGACCCGACCGGGCCACGCGACGAAGTCTTCAAACACCCGGTGGAGATCGCCGACTTTGCTTTCGGCGAGAAAGTCGCCTCGGTCTTCGACGATATGCTCGACCGTTCGGTGCCATTTTACACCGAAATGCAACGCATGATTGGTGAGATCGCCGGGGATTTCGGGACCGCCGGCAGCAACGTCTATGATCTCGGATGCTCGACCGGTAACACGTTGCTCCGACTCGACTCGGCGCTGCCCAAAGACGTCAAGCTGATTGGCGTGGATTACTCGCCGGAAATGCTCGAACGTTGCCGCGCCAAACTCACCAAGGTTGGCATTCAGCGCCCCTACGAACTGATCCGCGCGGACCTGAATCAAGGCGTGCGCATCGAGAATGCCTCCATGGTCCTCATGGTGCTGATCCTGCAGTTCGTGCGCCCGCTTTACCGCGATGCCCTGGTGCGCTCGGTCCTGGAAGGGCTCAATGAAAACGGTTGCCTGATTCTGGTCGAAAAAGTCCTCGGGGAGGACTCGCTCTTTAATCGGCTCTTTATCAACTACTACTACGAGCTCAAGAAGCGCCACGGTTACAGCGAGCTGGAGATTTCCCAAAAGAGGGAGGCGCTCGAGAACGTGCTCATTCCTTACAAGCTGCTGGAAAACCGGGAGATGCTCCTGCGGGCTGGCTTCCGCTACTGCGACGTGTTTTTTAAATGGTATAACTTCAGCGCCATGATTGCGGTCAAGTGACAATGCGAAATCCGCTTCTTATCAGGCTCGGTAATTTCCTTTTCCATTACCGCAACGGGCTGTTCCCGCTCTTCTATCTGTTGTTGTTTGTCCCAAGTCCGCGGCTTTTCAAGGATGACCTTCTCGCCGCCATCATCGGTTTCGCGGTCGCCCTCGCCGGGCAACTGATTCGCGTGGCGGCCATTGGCCTCGAGTACATCATCCGGGGCGGAAAGAACCGGCAAATCTACGCGAAGAAACTCGTCACCGGCGGTCTCTTTGCGCACTGCCGCAACCCGCTTTACGACGGCAATTTGCTCATCCTCCTCGGCATCGGGTTGGCCGGCGATTCCGTGTTGTTTCTCACCGCTGGCCTGGCCTTCTTTCTTTTCGCGTATCTGGCGATCGTCGCGGCGGAGGAGAATTTTCTGCGCGGGAAATTCGGGGCGGAGTTCGACGAATACTGCGCCCTGGTAAATCGCTTCCTGCCGAGATTTTCAGGACTGCGCACCACCCTCACCGGGATGCGCTTCAACTGGCGCCGGGTGATCTCCGCGGAATACGGCTCCACCTTCGTCTGGCTCGAGGCCTTTCTTCTCGCGACGATCCAAAATGTCCACGAAAGCGGCCACCTTCCGTCCCGCCACCCGGTGCTGCTCGTCCTCTGGGCCCTGGTTGCCTTCGTGGCCCTGGGTTTTTTCATCGCCAGAGTGTTGAAAAAGACTGGGCGCCTCGCGGAATCGCCGAGTGCGGGTGAAGCGCGGCCGGTAGAGAATGCCGGCGCCGCACCTTAGCGGACCACGGTGAGGAATGTCGCCGCCCTGATATTCCGCGTGCGCGCGGTCTCCCTCGTCATCTCCTATTCCTGAATGCCTGGTGCCGCATTTCAGCGCGACCGCCAGCGCTGCAGGATCAACAGCACGATGAACGGGATGATCACGCCCAGGCAGGTGGCTGCGAGTACGTCACTCGGCCAATGCGCGCCGAGGACGAGGCGCGACAGGGCGACGAGGAGGACCCACACGACTGCGAGCGGCGCGATCAGGCGCACCGTCTTCGGGCGAATGCGTGCGAAGCAGATGACCAGGACGCTCGCCGCCGTGGCCGTCTGGAGTGTGTGTCCGCTGGGAAAACTCCAGCCCCAATACCCATCCGTCTGCCAAAGCGATGGCCGCGCGCGCCCGACCGCCGCTTTGATGCTGTAGATCACCAACGTACTGGCTGCGGCGGAGACGCCGAGCAGCAGCGCCTCGAATCGCTTGCGCGTCGCCAGCAACGCGGCGTCCGCCACGATCACCAGCGGAAATAGGAATCGCGACGAACCGGTGAAGGTGATGGCCCGGAAGCAGCCTTCCAGATAGCGCGGGACGTGTTCGTGCACGTAGCGCAGAATCGCTTCGTCCACGGACCCGGACTCTCCCGCCATGACATTCCGGCCAACCTTGATGGCGGTGACCGCCAGCGCGAGCAGAAAGAGGATGAATAGCGGATGCCGCTCGATCGCCGAACTCAGCTCTCCACCTCGCCGTCGCGCAAATGCACCCAAGGCAAGATACAACAGCCCAACGATCAGCGCGAACTCCGTGACTTCCTTGAGCGCTTCGAGAATCACGCGGGTCTAATCAGTAAAAATGAATGGCGCCCGTGGTTTGGCGCCGGACATCCGGTTGGCGCCAGTCCCGCGCTCCCACCTACTCGCCGCCGGCCACGACGGCTGGTGCGTCCCGCCGGCCGGCTGGGCTTGTCTCCCGAGAATGCGGCTCCGATAGGCCGCCGATGAACACGCGAAAGACGGTCCACTCGTCGTCGGACCGCTCCAGCGTCACGTCGCCGCCGTGGGCCCGCGCCAGTTCCCGGGCGAGACTCAGGCCGAGGCCGTGACCGGGCGTGTCGGGCGTTGGATTGACGCGAAAGAAGCGCTCGAAAAGATGGGGTATCGCGGAGGGGGAGATGCCCGGGCCCGTATTCGCTACGGAGATCGCGATGCCGCCGTCGATGGCTGCCACGTCGATTTTCACTTCCCCGCCGTCGCGATTGTACTTCACCGCGTTGTCGAGAAGGTTGAGCAGGATTTGCGAGAGGCGCCCGGTGTCCACCGCAGCGTGCAGGACGCTGGGAAGTTTCATGTCGATGGTGATGCCGCGTTCCTCGCAGATAATGGCGGTATCTTCGGAGCAGGCGGTGACAATCTCGCAGACGTCGGCCTCAGCCAGGTCGAGCTTGAGGCGTCCGGCGTCGGCCCGCGAGAGCAGCAGGAGGCTTTCAGTGATCGAGGAAAGCCGGCGGGTCTGTTCGAGCAGACCAGCCACGGCCCGCCGGTCATTCGCGGAAAGGGTGGGGGAGTCGAGCAGATCCTCGATGCTCGTCCGCAAAATCGTCAGGGGCGTCTTGAGCTCGTGCGAGGCGTCCGCGCTGAAGCGGGCGGCCTGGCGAAAGCTGACGTCCAGGCGATCGAACATCGCGTTGAGCACGCTGGTCAGGCGCCCGACTTCGTCGCGCGCCCGCGGCACGGGCAGTCGCTGGTGGAGCCGCTGAGCGGTAATTTGCTCGGCGGCGAGGGTGATCTCGCGCATCGGCGCGAGGGCCTTGCGCGCCAGCCACCAACCGCAAAAGGCGATGGCCGAGACGAGCACCGGCAGGCCGACAAAAAAGGCCAGCCGAAGTTGCGATTCGTCGGCATTGATCTCGCTCAATTCGGCGCCGAGACAGAGCGTCAGTCCGTCCTGGGCGAACGCGCCCATCCGCACCTGATTCCGCCCCACCCTGATGGTGGAGGCGCCGGGCAACGATCCGGCGAAGTCGCTGCGCTGCAAAGTGCGGGATCGGTAAAGGACCCTGCCATCAGCGCTGACGATTTGGACAAAGCGCTTGGTGCGGGTGAGGGGCAGAATCCTTTCCACTGCGCCGTGATCACGCCAGTCGATGGTCCCGGCCTGTCGCGCCACTTCGCCGAAAAAGGTATGCGCTTCGTTGCTGAGCTGATCGTCAAGCGCCTCGATCTGCTCCTGCCGAATGAAGACACCCGCGCCGATCCCGCAGAGCACCAGGGCGAAGCCGGCGAGCAGCGCCGACCAGGCCGTGAGTTTGACTCCCAGCGGCCAGTTCCTCACTGCGACCCCCTCAGCATGTAGCCGACGCCACGTTCGGTCTGCAGCAGCTTGACTTCGTGCCCCTCGTCAATTTTCCGCCGCAAGCGCTTGATGTAAACATCGACCACGTTCGTGCCGGTGTCGAAGTGGTGCTCCCAGACGTGTTCGCAAAGGCTGGTGCGCGAATGGACCTTGTTGGGCGAGCGCATGAGGAATTCCAGGAGGGCAAACTCCCGCAGCGCGAGGTGGATGGCCCCGCTGCCCCGGGTGACCTCACGGGTGAGCACGTTCATGAGCAGATCAGCCACCTTTAGCATGGTGGCGCGCTCCGGCGAGCCACGGCGGGTCATCGAGGCCACCCGCGCGAGCAATTCACGCATCGCGAACGGCTTTGCCATGTAATCGTCCGCCCCGAGTTCCAGCCCCTCGATCCTCTCCGACACTTCGCCACGGGCGGTGAGAATGAGGACCGGTGTTTCGATCCGTTGCGCCCGAATCAGTTTGAGCACGCTAAGGCCATCCCGGCGGGGCATCATGATGTCGAGAATGATCGCGTCGTAGGGGGTGCTGATCGCCAGGTCCAGGGCCGCCTCGCCATCATGGACTTCGTCCACGGCATAGCTCGCTTCGCGCAGTGCCTTGCGGATGAAATTGGCGACTTTTTTTTCATCTTCGGCGAGGAGGACACGCATGAGTTGGATGGAGAACAGTCGGTGCCGCAATCTGGCACGTTGCTCCGGTTAGCCCAACCAAATGACAAGAGGCACCGCCTTTTCTGACAGTTCTGTCATGAGGAGGTCGAAGGCCTGACATCCCCGCTCCCTACAATGGCAAGCTTCCCTGGTGCCTTCCTCGCTTTCATTCACTGCGCAAGATCGGGTAATGATCATTGCCCCCCATCCCGATGATGAGTCGCTCGGGACCGGCGGGTTGTTGCAACGGGCCGTTCAGAGTGGCGCCCAGGTGCGCGTGGTTTTCGTCACCGACGGAGAGAACAATCCCTGGCCGCAGCGGCTGCTCGAGCGGCGTTGGCGGATTGGAGAACGCGACCGGTCTCGATGGGGCGCGCAGCGGCGCGACGAAGCGCTTGCGGCAATGGCTCGATTGGGACTGCGGGGAGAGCAGGCCCAGTTTCTCCAGCTTCCAGATCAAGGCGCCACCGACTTGCTCTTGCGTGCCGATGAGCACGCCCAAAGAACATGCTTC
This sequence comes from Chthoniobacter sp., assembly GCA_034667665.1. Lineage (GTDB taxonomy): Bacteria > Verrucomicrobiota > Verrucomicrobiia > Chthoniobacterales > Chthoniobacteraceae > Chthoniobacter. Next base: position 86,989 of record JAXDQW010000084.1, on the reverse strand, counting down.
GAGGCGATTTCCAGGTGGCGCCCCACGCTCGTCGTGGCGCCGTCCTGGCACGATGTGCATCCCGATCATAATGCCCTGAGTATCCTGGTCTTTCTGGCGCTGGAGAGCCTCCATCCAGCTTCGCGGCCGCGCCTTCTCCACTATGTCGTTCACACGCGCGGTCGCGGGTTGCCCACGCCGCGCCTGAGTATTGCGCTCACCAAAGCCGAGCGCGAAGCAAAACGGGAGGCAATCCTCTGTCATCGCAGCCAAATGGCCCTCAGCCGGCGGCGGTTCCTCGCCTATGCGGGGGATGTTGAACATTTCTTTGCGCCCAAGGCCCGCGATCCGCAGCATCCCATTCGCAGCGTCGAATGGGAAGACGGGGCGCTTTGCGTCGGATTGCGACTGGGCAAGCTTCGTCTCTCTCCCGGCGAACTTTGGCTGGTCGGTGAAAGTCCTGGAGCGGGCCCTGTCCGCTGGCGATTGCGGCTGCCTTGGAGCCCTGCCCGAGTCCGCCTCCACGCCGCCGCAAACGGTGCGTTCCTCCGCTTCGCGACCGTGCGGTCTTTCGCAGGCGCCTTGGAAGTGCGCCTGCCACTGGCGCCGATCTCCGACACGGGGCGCCTTTTTCTGAAGTTCGACCGCCCCAGCCTCAGTTTCTATGATGAGGCCGGCTGGCTTGAAGTCCCGGTCCCTGTCCAAGCTCAAAAGCCATGTTTCGATCGTCCGCTTTCCGCGACATCATTGTCCTCCTCCTCGTCTGTAGCGTCGTGTTCTGGTGGCGGCTGGGGAAGCTCGGACTAATCGATCCAGATGAACCCTTTTATGCCCAGACCGCCCACGAGATGGTGGCGACGGGCGACTGGATCACGCCGCAGATCTTCGGGCAGCCGCAGTTTGAAAAGCCGATCTTCTTTTACTGGCTCACGGCGGTTTCCTTCAAAGTGTTTGGCGAAACCGAATTCGCCGCGCGCGTTCCGTCCGCGCTGCCCGCCACGCTGCTTGTGCTCCTGGTCTATGGCTTCGGCGTAGGGTTTGCCGGGCGTCGCGCCGGTCTGCTGTCCGCGCTGGTCCTGGCGACCGGTCTCGAATTTGCCATCATGTCGCGGCTCATGCTCACGGACATTGCGCTCGCGCTCTTTCTCGCGGGTGCCTTGTTCAGTTATTGGCAGGCTCTGACGAAAACGTCGGGACGATGGTTGGTGCTGCACTTTGTCTGTGGCGGCCTGGCCGTTTTGACCAAAGGGCCGCTGGCTTCTCTCGTTACGCTGCTGGCCGTAGGCTCTTTCTCCGGGCTGGTGAAGCGGCGATCGCCGTACCGCGGCGGACCGCTCTGGGTCGGGCTGGCTTTGTATGTGGCCATCGCCGTGCCCTGGTATGTGGTGATGCTCTGGAAGTTCGGCTGGGAATACTTTAACGCCTTCTTTGTCCACGAGAATATCATGCGCCTGCTCCACGCGGAGCATCCGTCGAACAACCACTTCTATTACTACGTCGCCATCCTCGCGCTTGGCTCGATCCCCTGGCTGCCAGCTCTCGCGGTGGCGGTGATGCGTGGTGCCCGGGGCATTCGGCAGGATGAACGACTGGCATTTCTGTGGTGCTGGATTCTGTCCAGCGTCCTCTTCCTGACCATCGCGCAGTCCAAGCTGCCCTCTTACATCTTCTACGTCTTCGTGCCGCTGGCTCTCGCGGTCGGAATGACTTTGGACGACTGGCTGACGCATGGATTCCGCACGCGAACTGAATTCCGGATCGCCCTCGGATGCGCCCTCTTCCAGTGCGTCATTCCCCTGGCCGCGCCCCTGATCAAGGTCGCCCGGCCGTTTGCCGCTCCCGCTCTGATGCTGGCCGCGTGTCTGGCCTCGGGAATCGCCTTGGCATTGTGGGGCAAGCGGCTGCCCGCCATTTGGGCTCATGTGGCGGGCACCGCAGCAATCATCGTGGGTGCCCTCACCTTTTCCGTCGAGCATGTCGAAGCCTACAGCTCCGCGCGGCCGGTCGCGCAGGCGATGATATCCGAAAGCGGCGAACCGCTGCTGGCCGGCAAGTTCCTGGCTCGAGGCATCCATTATTATACCCATCAGCCGGTCGTCGTGCTGGCGAACAAGCCGCAACCTTTTTGGACGCCGCACCCACTGCCGGTCGTCGCCGGGCGCGATGAACTGCTGGCGTTCGTCAAGCAGCACGGAGCGGTGCGCGCCACCATCCGGCGGTCCGAGTGGCCATTTTGGCAGAGGAGTGAACTAATCACCGCCGCCGGTGAGCCGCAATGGTTTGGCGACAATGCCGTCGTGCGGCTGCTGGCTCCGCACTGACCAATGGCTTGCCCCGCGATTAGGTGTGAGTTAGGGAAACCAGGCTGGAGACGAACTGCGCATTGTTCGCGATCTGCATCGCCGCCAGCATCAGGAGCCCGAGATCCACGGCCCGGTTTTGCCACGTCGATAATCGCGCCTCCGAGGTGCAGAGGGCGGCCCAGGCGATAACGAGAAAGCAGGTGTTGCAGGCGTAGAGGAAGAGGTCATCGCCATACAAACTGTGGAGGGCGAGATTGAACAGGATGCCGAGGAACAGTCCGAGAGAAACCGGCTGGGTGTAGAGTCTGCGTGAGATAAACAAGTAGCCGCTGGCCAGGAGAAGGGCAAACCACAGTGCCACCCCCGCTCTCCCGCTCGCACCCAGATCCGCCAGCGAATCAACCTCGAAACGAACTTCTATCTCCCGCTTCCGGGTGGACGCCGAATGCAGCTGGGGCGCAAACCAGTCGAACGCGAACACGTGTCGGAGCAGCAGGAACTCCCGCTCGGAGCCTTTGCGGCGCGCGTCCGGCACCTTCACAAAACGCGACTCACCGGCATAAGCTGCCGGGTCAAAGAAAAGCGTGGTCTCCTGCCAGACGAGCTTTTGCACGAGCGCGAGAGCAATGGCCAGGGCAACGACCAGGGCAGCGAATTCGGTGGTGCGCCAGAGATTCCGCCGGACGAAGCTGGCCGGCGCCAAAGAGCTTCCAAACGCGATGGCAGCCGTCGCCAGGTTGGTCAGCAGGATTCCAAAGCTCAGCACGCCGAGAGGCACGAAATAGCGTAACGAGCCGGGATGCTTGAGCGCCGCGGAGAAGAGCAGCACGATGCTCAGGGCCGAGAATGAGTAGGTTTCCGGTACCGAACCGAAAAACAAATGACCTGCCGAGCAGCCGAGAATCACAGAAAGGATTATCGCTCTGCGTAACGGAATTCCCGCGCTGACAAGAAAGGATCCCGCCAGAGCGATGCCCAACCCGCCGACGAAGGAGTTCAGCAGGACGGCGATCGTCACCGGCGAGCCCGTCCACAAAGAAAGCACCGATCCAAGTGGGTTGGTGAACAAGACGAACAGCGGATGAATGTTGGTCCGGCTGTGCCGCCAATGGAACAAAGTCATATCATCCAGGACGCGGCGAACGTCGGAATGAAAGAAGACGTCATTAAACAGCAGATTGTGCTCCGCAAGCTGCGCGCCGATGGCGAAATACAGACACCAGAAAACCCCGCCGATCGCCGCGCAGGAAATGATCGTGCGCAGCCGGACTTGCACTAGGTGGTTTGCCTCGTGGCGGGATGCCGCCCGCCGAATCGACTCTGTTCCGCTCGGATAAGTCGGCTGCAGGGCTTCAGAATGTTGTGCATTCATCGAACGCTATCACCGGCGAATGACGGAGGAGTCGTGCGCCTATGACAGATCGGTCACCCTTGCCACCGCACGCTGCCCACGCTGGGAATGGGCAGCAGCGCTCATTCAAGGACCAGCAAGGAGGCTCGAATATTGGCAGCCTCCTCAAGGTTCGCGGGCGCCGGCCCTTGCTTGCGTGGCCAGGTTGCTGGCTGTATGACCGATTTGTCATTCAACCCATGCAACTCCGACATCAGTGCCCGGTAAGGTGCGTGATGAGCTTGTCACTCCTCGCGTCCGCGTCCGACACGCTTGTTGCTGCTGATTAGCTTACCGTTGACGAATTATGAACATGCACCTCGCCCCTCTAACTGTCATTGTCGCTATGCTTGCCTGGAATGCATCGCTGTCTGCCGATGACACCGCAGTCACCGCAAAGCTGGCCAGGATTCCGCCCGCAGCCGCCGAAGCTTTGAGAAAGGCCGCGGGGAGTGCCAAAATCGAGCAGGTGAGTATCGACAAGGATGGCAAAGTCACCATCTATGAGATCGATCTGACCGAGCCCGGCAAACCTCACCGCGAAGTCTCGGTGACGGCTGACGGTCAGCTCAACGCTGAAGAGGAAACGGTCCCGCTGGAGAAGCTTCCTGACGCCGTTCGCAAAGCGATCGAGGCGGGGGCGAAAGGAGCCAGGATCGAGCGGGTCAACCGCATCAAGCGCTCGAATGGCGACCTAACCTACGAGGCGCTTTATGTCCAGAAATCGACCAAGACGGAGGTTGAGTTCTTCGCGGACGGCAAGCGGAAGCCTTAGAAGGATTGGGCTTACGAGCTATTTGGGAGGGTGTCCCGGCTTCCAGTGCATCTGATTCGAGGTGCTCCTTGCCGGGTTACACTTCAGCGTCAGTTTCCCGCGCTAATCCGACTGCGGGCTGCTCGCGGCATGGTGCTGCACCTGGGTGGGGGTGGGTTCGAAGCAGGATTCACTGTTCGCTTTCAAGGCTCGCTTCTCGAAGCGGCGCCATCAGTTCGAGACCTGGCGGTGGGTCACCGTTCCAGAGGTGTATCTGCGACTGAGTGAGGATCGTGCGTGCTTCAACCTACTCCACGGCTTGCAACCGGTTTCGGAGGATTACTTCCCAGCCTATCGATGTCCCGCGTTTCCACGGGTGCAAAGCGTGCAACGACAGTTGCTCAGTCGGTTGAACAAGGTTAGTAAGAACGCCCTCGCGAGAGAATCTCTGACTTGCGAAAAGGGGCGGCGACGGTCAACCCGCGGGCCCCGGATGGTGCCTGACCAAAGTGTCATTTGTCCAAGTGAGGTCCGTCATCCGGACTTTGCATAGTCGCCGCTCAATGCTGCCTCGAACTTCACTTCCATTCCATCGTCTCCTGGCAATCCTTTGCCTCACCTCGGGCCTGGGTGCCTCCATCCGTGCGGACCTCGTTCTCGAAACCGAAACCGCCGAACTCGGCAAGAAGGGGGACATGTTATTCAGCACCGGTGTCCAGATCGAGAAGGAGAAGGACGGCAGCCGAACCATCTTCACGCTGAATCAATTCGAATATGCGGTGACCGACCGCGCTGAGATCCTGATCGAGCCCTTCTTTCAGGAGTGGGATCAGCCGAAAGGCGAGCAGAGTTTTCATGGGATGGGGGACCTGGAAATCACACCCTCGTATATGGTCCTGCTCGAAAAACCCTATGTGCCGGCGATCGTGCTCGCCTTCAAACTCAAAGTGCCCACCGCACGGAACCTCAACATCGGCACGCGTAAGTTTGATTACCTGCCGTACCTCATCTTCGGCAAGACCATCGGCGATTGGGTCTTCAACGCGAATTTTGGCTACAATTTCATTACTTCGCCGTCACGGGACGAACCGCTCAAGAACCAGTTCATTTACGATTTTTCCGCGGAATACAAGATTACGCCGAAATGGAGCGTGTTTGGAGAAGTGTTTGCCAACTCTTCGCCAGCCGTCGGAGAGCGGGGCACCTTTTCTGGTGCCGTGGCGACCGAGTATAAGATTACCGACCATTTCAATGCCTTTGTGAGCGTCGGATATGATAGCGACGAACTCATGAACATCCGCCCAGGTTTCAATATCGAGTTTTAGGCGTGACGGGCCAGAGGACACACCTGCACGCTCCCGGCGGTTGGAAGGCGCGCATCACGGTGCCGCCGCGCGCCTCGTGGCTGCGCAGCTCTCCGGCGTCCCGGGCAATGCCGATGTGCAGGTCAAGGCGCGCTGGCTCGCGCGCGGCGCTGGTAACCGCTCGTGCCGACTCTCATGACGGCGCTTGGCACGGCCCCCGGCGTGCTCTCCTCACCAGCGGCAGCGCCGAGGCTGGCCGCGCAATCTCATGAATGACAAATCCGCACGGTGATGTGCGGAGGCGTCACCCGCCCTCCTCTTCCGTCGGCAGAAAGCGGATGCGCTTATTGATGTCGGTGTTGATCGAGTGATAGGGCTGCGAGAGGTTGCCCGCCGCGAAGAGGGTCTGGCGGGTGTGCTCCATATCGTCTTCGCCGATGGCGTTGGTGAAGATCGGCATGAGGTACTCGATGCCCATGCGCGAAGGTTTCATCAGCTTCGCGTCGTAAAACGCGGGATGCATCTGGCGTGCGTGGATGAGGCCCCAGCGATCCCGGAAGCGGTTGGCATCATAGCCTTCCACCTGAAAGCCTTTCGTTTCGTCGTATTGGAGGATGGAGACGGCGTTGTTGCGGCCTTCGTGGAGAAGCTCGACGGCTTTGGAGCCGAGCTGGGCGGCGTAAAAGCGGTCGAACAGGATCGGCCGGCCACCGCGCTGGGTGTGACCGACTTTACGAGTGAAGATGGCTTCGCGCGCCGATTCGCCGCGGCGGTAAAGTTGAAAGTAACGATCGCCGAGCATCTGGATGAGCTTTGCGCGCAACGCTTCGGCGGCGCCGCTCAGCACGATGTTTCCCGCCGGATCGAGGGATTTTGATTCAGCGCCAAGCTCGCGACCCTGGCCGTCAACGATGCCTTCGCCGCACACGATAACCACGTTTTTCTGGAGATCGTAGATGTGCTTCACGCGCTGAGCGAGGTGCTCGAGGTCCACCGGCACCTCCGGGACGAGAATGATGTCGGGCCGGCCGTAGGCGGAGCCGAGCGCGATGTAGCCGGAATGGCGGCCCATCACCTCGATGATCGCGATCCGGCGATGGCTCTCCGCGGTGGTGCGGAGGCGCTCGACGCCGCTGGCCGAGACAAACACCGCCGTGGCGTAGCCGGGAGTGACGTAATTCACCATGTGCTCGAGGTCGAAGACGGCCTGCGATTCCGTGCGCTTGTAGTTGAACCCAGCTCTCGCAGTGGGGTCGCTGACGCGCGCCCATTCGTCGGGTTCGCTGGCGTAGTTCAGGCCGAGGTCGTTGTCGATGGTCTTGGGGGCCAGCACCGTCGGCAAACGTTCGGCCAGGGGTTGCAAGCCGTTCAGCGTGCCGTCGCCGCCGACACAGATCAGTCCTTCAATCCCAAGTTTGCCCAAACGCGACACGATCAGATCGAGATCGTCCTTCTTTCCCGGATCGACAAAGTCCCGCGATGAGCCAATCAGCGTGCCGCCCATTGTCGGGCTGATTTCGGGGATTTCCTGGTAGAGCGGATTGAGATGCACGTGCGGGACGCGCGGGTTGAACAGGCTGTTGAAGCCCTTGATCAACCCGATGACTTCAATCTTGAGCTGATTGGCGCGCACGATCGCGCCCTGGATGGTCGCGTTGAGTGCCGGCGTGTCACCACCTGCGGTCAGAATGCCGATTCGTTTCATAATGCTTTGGCGCCCTCAATCAGCCTGCGTCCCTGACCATCAAGTTGGAGCGGGTGAAGGGAATCGAACCCTCGTATGCAGCTTGGGAAGCTGCCGTTCTACCATTGAACTACACCCGCGGGCGCGCCAGTTTGGCGTTACTGCCAGGAGATGACGTCGTCGGAAATCGTGGAGCCCTTCTTATACGTCTGATCACCGTCTGTGCCAAGTTTGTTGTCTTTTCCAAGGGCGAAAGCGCCGCAGCCAACGCGGGGCGAGTTCTCCGCCGCAAAGTCTTTGTATTGCTTCTCGATGGTGATCACATTGTCGTAGTTGCTGTCCATGATGATGTTGTACTGCTTGCCCCACGGGTCGTAGAATGAGCCGGGACTTGGCGAGTCGGATTTGTCCGCGAAACCGGAGCGGGGGTTTTTAGGATCGGAGACCGATTTGCTTTCGAAGAAAACGATGCGGCGCGGATTCAAGGCGTGCTTGACATTGATCCCCGAATCTCGCGCCCGCAGGGTGTCGAAAAGGGCGTTATTGTCGGTGGTCGCCTGCGCTTCCTTGTCGCCCACCATGCTGTCATCCGTGGTGTTCGTTGACTTGAGGTCCACGGGTGGGTACTTGCCGTATTCGGTGTAATACTGCTTCACGGAGGCGACGATGTTGGTCACGTCGGTCTTCGCCTGGACTTTGCGCGCCTGCTCTTTGACGACGCCGATCGCCGGGAAGAGCAGTCCCATGAGGATGGCAATAATGGCGATGACGGTGAGAAGTTCGACGAGCGTGAAGGCTCGGACAGCGGGGGAGGGCCGGCAAATGATTTTCATGGAAGGATGCTGGTAAGGGAAGGTATCGGCGACGAACTCGATGACAATCGAATTCCACGGAACATGGCCGCGGATTGTTACGGTCCGGTTACCAAGGCGATCTTTTTTCGTTCGCCGGGTCGTGAAAAAACGGCATTGCCAGAGGGCGGAGGGTCGGTATAGTGCCCGCCCTTTCGCCGCCAAGCCTTTTTTTATGTCCCAACATCGCAGCCTCAAAGGTCAGAGCACCATTGCCGCCAAGCGCAACGTCTTAAAGCGTTTCGAGCGCGTCGAACTGCTGACGAAACGCGGTCAATACAAGCCGGGCGAAAAGGTCATGGGACTGCGCAAGACCAAGCCGGACGCCTAGGCGGGGTCGCCTTCGGTTCGGGGACGCCACGCGCTGGTGGTCGAGGTTCGCAAAAAAAAAGGACTCCGCCGCGAAGTCCGCACCGGGGTGGCCGGTGTGGAGTTCGTGGCCCGCAACCGGAGTTCCCGGCAAGCGCCCGAAGTCCTGCGAGCGGCAGCGCGAAATTCTCGGCGGCTGGTGGACCAGACAGACCACGCCGATTTGGCCTGAACATTCAATCGGGCCATTTCCGCGGTTGCCTTTCGCCGCAGGGGGCGGATAGAACCTGCGCCATCCATGAGATTCCCATTACCGCTGACGGCGAAGATCGCGAGTTACATCATCGGGAAAAAACTGCGCAAGGTGGAGAAGTTTGCGACGGTTCTGCAACTCGAGCCACTGCACACCTGCAATCTCACCTGCACCGGCTGCGGGCGCATTCGCGAATACTCGACGTCGATCAAGGATCTGATGCCGCTGGAGGATTGTCTCGCCGCGGCTGAGGAGTGCGACGCTCCGATGATCTCGATCTGCGGGGGGGAGCCGCTCATTTATCCCCGCATCGAGGAACTCGTTCAGGGCGTGCTCGCGCAGGGGCGGATCGTTTATCTCTGCACGAATGCGACAGCGATGCGCAAGAAGATGCGCGACTATCTGGCGGCGGAGTTTGTGCGCAGCCCCGAATCCGTGGAGCGTCACCTGCAGATCCTGATCAGCGAGGAATTGATCACCAAGGCGCAGGCGGACGACGTGCGCAAGGGACCGAAAGACCCGGCCAAACCAGTGATCGCGCCGACGCAGTGGATGTATTGGAACGTGCACCTCGACGGGCTGGAGCGGACGCACGATCTGATCGTGGAACGCGAGGGCGTCTTCAAGGAAGCGGTGCTGGCCATTCGCATGGCCAAAGTGCTGGGCTATCCGGTGGCGACGAATACGACCGTTTACAAAGAAACCGAGGTGCAGGAGATCGAAGACATGTTCGAGTACCTCGGCTCGCTGGCGGTGGATGGGCACACCATTTCTCCGGGATACGAATACGATGCCGCGAAGAAGGACATGGTGAAGCGGCTTGGGATCGAGCCGGAGAATTTTTATCTCACCCGCAAAATGACCGTGGAGAAGTTCGCCAAGGCGGAGGAGTGGGGGCGCAAGTATCCGATCTTTGGCACGCCGGTCTATCTCGAGTTCCTCGCCGGCAAGCGCGACCTGACCTGCTCGGCCTGGGCGATTCCGACGCGCAACGTCCGCGGCTGGAAAGGCCCGTGCTACCTGATGACCGACGGCCACTACAAGACTTACGCGGAGCTGCTCGAGAAGACCGATTGGAACAAGCTCGGCGTGGTGGATGGCGTCGCGCGCGATCCGCGCTGCGAGAACTGCATGGTGCACTGCGGATACGAGCCCACTGCGAGCCTCGGCTTGCAGGCCGAGCCCGGCGACACCTGGAAGACGATCAAATTCAACTTTGGCGCGAAACCGGTGGCGACCGCGGGTGGGCAGGTGAACGCTTTCAACGGGGTGAGCAGCGGTCACGGTCACGAAACCGGAAAACGCGCGGCACCGGTTGAAGCGACGGCCCAGCCGTAACGTCCTAATCTTTGCGGATCCCATGACTTCGGGTGAGAGCCCGGCGGTCATTTTCGCCCTTGCCTATGCCCCATCGTGCAGACCACGAAGAAAATGACGTAAGACCTGTCGGCGCCGACTTGCCGCCGGATCTCCAGCAGCAGCAGACGGCGCTCGAAAACGGGATCAGCCGGGCACAGCAGAACCTGTTGCGGCTCCAGCACGAGGAAGGGTTCTGGACGGGAGAGCTCTTCGCCGACTCGACGCTCTGCTCGGATTACGTGCTTTTCATGCACTGGGCCGAGGAGATCGACCCGGTCCTGGAGGAAAAGTGCGCGGCCCACATCCGGCGCCGGCAGCTTCCGGATGGTGGCTGGAACATTTACGAAGGGGGTCCGAGCGAAGTTAGCGCTTCCGTCAAAGCCTATTTTGCTTTGAAGCTCGCAGGCCATTTGCCCGCGCAGCCCTGGATGCAGGAAGCGCGCGCCTGCATTCTGCGCCTCGGCGGCATTCCCAGGATGAACACCTACGCGAAACTCTACCTCGCGTTGCTCGGGCAATTCCGGTGGCAGTTTTTGCCCACGATGCCGGTCGAAGTCGTGTTCATGCCGCAGTGGTTCCTCTTCAACATCTACGACATGTCGTCGTGGAGCCGCGCCATGCTCATGCCGCTGGCGATCCTCAATCACTATAAGCCGAGCCGGCAGCTCCCTGCGGACAAGCAGCTCCACGAGCTGTATCCCGTGGGCTCCGAGCAGGGTGATCTGGGGATCAACTGGCGCACCCCCCGTCTTTCGTGGCCGAACTTTTTCCTGGTCTGCGATGTCTTCTTGAAGCTGCTCCACAAGCTGCCGTGGAAGCCGTGGCGCGCGGCCGCGCTGGCCAGGGCTGAAGCGTGGATGACCGAGCGGATGGGCGAGGGGAGCGACGGCTTGGGCGCCATCTTCCCCGCCATGCTGAACGCGCTAATCGCGCTCAAGACGCTCGGGTATCAGAAGGATCATCCGGTTTACCTGAAGGCGAAGCGGGATTTCGAGGGACTCTTTGTCGATGACCCGCAGGATTTTCGCATCCAGCCTTGCCTTTCGCCGGTCTGGGACACGTCGATCAACATGATCGCGCTGCTCGAAAGTGGCATCGCGCCGACGTCTGCTTCCATCCAGCAGGCCGCGCGCTGGCTCGTGGAGAAAGAAGTTCGCATCTGCGGCGACTGGTATTGCAGGAACCCGCACCGCGAGCCGAGCGGCTGGGCGTTCGAGTTCAACAACGTCTATTATCCCGATACCGACGACACCATGATGGTGCTGATGGCGCTGCGGCTGGTGGCGCCGACGGATGAGCGCGAGGCCCGGGCGCGCTTTGCGCGGGCGTTGCGCTGGCTGCTCAGCTTTCAGTGCCGGGACGGGGGCTGGGCGGCGTTCGATCGCGACGTCATGCAGCGGTGGTTGGAGGACGTGCCCTTTGCGGATCACAATGCCATCCTCGATCCCACCTGCAGCGACTTGACCGGGCGCGTCCTCGAACTGCTCGGTTATATCGGCTATGACCGCGAGAGCGCCGTGGTGTTCCGGGCGACGAGCTTCATCCGGGAGACGCAGGAGGACGACGGGTCCTGGTACGGCCGTTGGGGCGTCAACTACATCTATGGCACGTGGCAGGTCCTGCGCGGCCTCCGGGCAGTCGGCGAAGACATGCGCCAGCCGTGGATTCTACGCGCGCGCGACTGGCTCGAGAGCTGCCAGAACGAAGATGGCGGCTGGGGCGAAACCTGCGCGAGCTACGAGGATCCCCACCTCAAGGGCAAAGGGCCAAGCACCCCTTCGCAGACCGCGTGGGCGCTAATGGGGCTGATCGCGGCGTGCGATCCGGCGCGACCGGCAGATCTGGAACGGCGCGCCATTCGTCGCGGAGTCGAGTTTCTCCTCGAGCGCCAAAGCGCAGATGGGTCCTGGCCCGAGCCGGAGACCACCGGGACCGGCTTCCCAAGCGTGTTTTATCTGCGCTACGACATGTATCGCAACAACTGGCCGCTGCTCGCGCTGGCCACCTGGCGAAATTACCGGACGGGCGTCTTCCACGCGCCGAATCAGATTCAGGTCGGCTCGAGCTGAATCCAAAGCTCAGGGCCGGGTGGCGTCTTTTTGAAAAAGGCGAATCTTCTGGAGCGCATCGCCTTCCATCGCCCGGCCGGCGATTTTGCGCTTGAGGCCGAAGGCCCCGGCGAGCAGATCGGACGAGGCGAAGTTGCCCTGCCAGACCAGGGTGCCGGTCTTCCCGCCGGCTTCAATCGGATACAGTTCGTAAAGCGTGAGCGCCGTGAGATAGCCGCTGCTGACGTAGAATTCGAGGTCTGCGATCTGATTGTCCTTGCGATAAATTGCGCCGAGACTGACCGCGGCGATTTTGTTGACGTTCGAGAGAGACCAATAACAGTTGACCGGAAAGCAGGGCGAATCCTTGGTGATGGGTGTCTCGGCGAGCAGGGCCGCAAAATGGGCCGCGGCTTTCGGCTCTTCCGCGAGGAGGGTTTTCAGCTCGTTCCGCACATCGAATCCACCGCTGTTCGGCTTCAAGCCGGAGGCGGCGAAGTTTCGCCAGCGGGCGCGCAGGATCGCGTCCCAATAGGCCTGGGCGGTTTCCGTCGAGAGAGTGGCGGGCAGTTGCGCGCGCTCCTGGCGGGTTAGTTGCAGCGACTCCGGTTTGCGCATCTCATTCATCAACTGGACGATCGGCGGGAGCTTCTCATCGAACCGCAGCGCCGCTGCCTCCTGCTCGTTTTGAAAATCGCGGTGGTCGAGAATCTCCAGTTCGGGATGCACCTTGCCATCCCAGGTGGGCAGGAACTCGCGCACCTGTTCCACCGGTGCGGCCACGAAGTAGCACGCCTGCGAGGAAATGCCGCGCGCCAGTTGCATCGAGGTATTCGATTCAATGGCAATCGTGCCCGTGGCGAGCTTCTCCAGAGTGATGCTGCCGAGGGAACTGAAGGCGGCAATCGCCTGCCGCGGATCCGCCGCGCGGGTCGCAACGGACAGGCAGTGCCAGAATAAAAAAACCGCGAGGATGGAACGCACGCGCAGTTGGTCGATGTTGGGCTACAGCTCGTGGGCGTTGCGGAACTGGCGGAGGGTCTTGTCATGGCGCACCGGCTGGAGGTACCGGAGCGCGAATTTGAACAACGGATTCAACCACCGGGAGGCATGGCGCGCATACAGGTCCTGCGGCGTGAGGTCCAGGCGCAGGTGCAGTTTCGGGTCGTAGTTGAGCGGACCGGTCCGGTAGCTCTTGACGCCATTTTTTAAGCCCCACTCGATGACGTCACGCCAGGTCACGAAATACATGTGCAGATCGAGGGCGACGGAATAATCGAGCCCGACGCCGAGGTCGTGAAGCGTGTCATCGTGGAGCAGGCAGAGGCTGAACGCGATCAAGCGGCCGTTCTGGCGCCAGAGGAAAAAACGGGAGCGTTCCGGCATCGCCTGCCCGATGAGGCAGAAGTATTCCCGGGTGAGTTTTTCGAATTGATAATGCGAGCGGGCGAAGGTCTGGCGGTGCAGCGCGTAGAGTTCTTCGATCCAGGGCGTGGCATCGGAGACGACCTCCATGGTGACGGGCGCGGCATGGCGCAAGGCCTTGAATTTGCGCCGCAAATTCTTGCGATAGACCTTGCTCAGCCGGCTCTGCATGTATTCCTCGAAGCTCCCGAAATCGAGGTCCAGGCTGGCGCCGGGAAGGCTGGGCACCCGCCGGTAACCATCCTGGGAGAAGGTCTGGAGCGGCTCGCGATACTGCGCGGGAAAATCCTTGAGCAGGATGATCGACGTCTTCTCCCGCCGCACATACGCCTCGATCGTCTCGTGCAGCGCCTGAACCGCCCATGGCAGCGAGCTGTCGAGGTGGCCCTCCGCCGCGGAGCAACCCACGGTGAGCATGCGGAGATTCAGAAAACCCGGCCACAGGCGCCGCAGCGGCGTGACCAGCCAGGCGCGGAAGGTCGCGGGCAGTCCGGCGGTGACATCCTGGTCCACGAAAAAGAACGGCTGGATCGCCACGCTGCGGTCGGCCTCGTTTTCGAGCACGAAATAACGGTGATCGAACTGGCTGTGGAGGGATTGCTCGGCGACCTCGTAAAAGCGGAAGTCCTTGGACTGGCTGGCGAACGCGCGCCGCCGCAACTCGGGATCGATGTCGCGGCTGGAGGCCACCACCCACGCCGGGCCAAAGGACGTCCGGAGCAACATCTGCCCGCTCATGGCGATTGGCTCGCGGTCACGGGGGAAAGCTGCTGGATGAGGAGTGGGCCCGGATGCCGCGATCATCAAGGGAAAGGATTGGAGGGCGGGGTGGTCAGCCGGCGTTTAAAAGCTCCCCTTGAAGCCGATGCTGAGATAGGGCGCGGTCTCCACGGTGCGCACGCCGATCTCGGCCCGGTGATAATCGAACTGGTGAATCGGGACACAGCCTACTTCCACCTCGATCGTGGCGTAGCGAGCGACTTTCCATCCCGCGCCGGCTCCAAAGCGCAGCTCCCAATGATCGACCACCGCATCGTTCAGCGCATCGTGCCCGATGGAACGGCCGAAATCGGCGCTCACGCGATAGGTGTCCGCCCGCAGATCCGCTCCGGCATAAAGCGTCAGCGCCTGGTTGGGAGTGTATTCGAGTCGAGGTGCGGGCAGAATCGCGTTGAGGACCCAGTTTTCGGAGAATTTCCACCTCAGCCCGATGCCCGGCAGCACCGGGTATTTGCGGTTGGGGTTGTAGCTGACGCCCGCCACCAATTGCAGATCCGCGCTCACGATGTAGGACGCGCCGAGCACCAGCGGGATCTCGGCGTCCCGGCTGCGCAAGGTGTCGCCGTTGCCATACCACCCCGGTTGCGCCTCAAAGCGCACCAGCCACGACTGCCCCAACTGGAAATCCGCACCGATCACGAGGCTGAGCGATTGCAGCGTGTCCGGCAACGGCGCGCGGTCCGGAACCGAGTAGGAGTAGCGCTGCCAATCGACGCCGAGCCGCAGCAGAAACGTGTCGCGGATCGGTATCGAAGCCACCAGGTTCCCGTGGCTGTCGAGTTCCGAGATGCTGCCGACGGACGCGCCCCGGCGCTTGAACTTGGCGTCGGTCACATACGAGGCGCCCGCCTTGTATTCGTAGGAAAGCGGCGTGCCAGTCGAATCCTCCGCGCGCGCGCCGAGGCCGGACAGCGCCAGCACCGCGATGAAAGTCAGCGCGGCGAGGCGCGGGAGCGCGGAGAGCGTGTCGTGCCGGTGCGTGGCCAGGCCGCGGTGTGAGTTATTTGGCGTCGGCGGCATCGCGTTGGAGAGAGTCGATGGCTTTTTGCGTGGCCCGCATCATGGCGGAGCCGGAGCCCATCCGCTCCACTCCGCGCAATTCGCCGAGTTCGTGCGCCGAGATCAGATCGCCGCGCCAAACCAACGTGGCGTCCTGTCCAGCCACCGTGATCGGCCAGAGCTGGTAAAGGCTGACCAGGGCGTAGAAACCTTTGCTGCAATAGTATTGCGCGTCCACCATCTGCACCGCCGCCCCCGCCGGCCGTGAATAGACGGCTCCCAGACAAGCGGCCGCCTGCCCCTCCACGTCGAACAATTCCCAATACGGCTTCGGGGTGAGCGATCCCTTTCCTCCGCCCAGCGGCGTCGCGTCAATGATCGCCGTAAATTGGCCGCGCACTTTGCCCGCCTCTTTCAGCAAACGGGCGATTTCGTCGCCCGGCCGGACTGCTTCACCGGTGGTCTCATATGGGGGGAGGCGACCGAGGCCGTTCGCCAAAAAGGTGGAAGCTCGCTGCTGGAGGAGATTGATCCAAAAGGCGCTCACTGCTGCCGGAATCGATCCTCCGGCCGGGCCGGCTGCCTCTTTGTTGAAGGCTTTCGCCTCCGCCAGGCTCATTTGCAGTTCGGTGGCCCCCCCCTCGATCTTCTGGGTCGCGGCGACGAAGGATTTCACAGCAGAGTTCGCCGGCGCGCCGCCGAGCTTTCGAAACTCATCCGGTGCAGGCTTGGTGGAAAGATCGCCGTGCAGGAAAACCTTGAGCTCCGGGTGCCGAAGCGGGTTCCAGCGCAGGTGCAGGTCCAGCGTTTTCGCGAGCGGCTTGCGCACCACGTAGCAGCTTTCGATGGCGAGTCCGCGCGCGAAGTTCATCGTCGGACCACGAGCCATCATCGCCTTGCCATCGGCCAGTTTATTCACGTCCACATTCTTGAAGACCGAGAAGGCGGAAAGCTCCGCCACCGGCTCGGCGTGCAAGGCGCAGGACCAGGCGGCGGCCAGGGCGGGTAGCACCGGCCAGAGACGGCGCAAGGTCTTGCAGAGTGGGAAGCTCATCGGATCGGGCGGCGAACTTAGCGCAGATGCGCCGGCGTTTGCCATCCTACTTTTCGGCCGGGAGTGGCGATCCGACCTTGTACTGGCGTCGGTCGCGAACTTGCGCTAACGGTCGCGCTTCATGCGCGCCAACCTGGATTCTCCACCCCGCTGATGCCCGAACCGATCATCGTGCTCGAGGAGCTGGCGAAGTCTTTCGGCGCGACCGTGGCGGTGGACCGCATCTCCTTCAAGATTCCCGCCGGGGAAATTTTCGGTTTCCTCGGCGCGAACGGCGCGGGGAAAACGACCACAATCCGGATGCTCTGCGGCCTCGCCGCACCGAGCGGAGGGCGGGGGACCATCGCGGGTCGTGACATCTGGAAAGATCGCTACGAGATCCGCCCGCAATTCGGTTACGTCGCGCAAAAGTTTAGCCTCTATCCGGACCTCACGGTGCTCGAGAACCTGCGCTTTTTTGGTGGCGCCTACCGGGTCCCGCGGGAGCGTACGACCGGCCGCATCGAAACGCTGCTCGCCCAGATGGATCTCGCCGGCAAACGTCACGAACGGGCGGGCCAGCTTTCCGGCGGCATGAAACAGCTCCTCGCGCTCGCCTGCGCGCTCCTCCATGAGCCCAAGCTGCTTTTCCTTGATGAGCCCACCTCGGGCCTCGATCCCGTCCACCGCCAGCAGCTCTGGGATTTGCTCTACGATCTGAGCCACGGCGGAACCACCGTTTTTGTGACCACACATTACATGGATGAAGCGGAACGCTGCACCGAGGTCGGCTTCCTCCACGAGGGCCGGTTGCTGGCCAAGGCTTCGCCACGGCGGCTGAAGGAAAGCTTCACCGGCAAATTGCTCGAAATCCAGGTCGAGCCGGTGATGCCCGCGCTGGTCCACCTCCGCGCCGCGCCGGGCGTGCTCGGCGTGGCGTTGCGCAGCGAGCGCCTTCGCGTTTATGCGGCGCAACCCCAGGAACTGGTGCGCGCCTGGCAGGAGCGATGGCCCTTTCCCGAGTTGCGCTGGCTCGGACACGACTGGGTGGCGCCGGATATGGAAGATGTGTTCAAGGCTTACTCGCAGGGATATCACCAAATTCTTCAGGGAGGCGCGTCATCATGATCCGCGAAAGCGTTCGTTCGATGCTCGCGGTTGCGACCAAGGAATTCCTCCACATCTGGCGCGATCGCCGCATTCTCCTGCTCATCCTGCTGCTCCCGCCGATCTTCACGCTGATGCTCGGTTACGCTTTCGAGGCGACCGCGCTCAAAGACACGCCGGCCTTGCTGCACGATGCGGATCAAAGCCCGGAGAGCGCCCAGCTCCTCGAGCGGCTGCGCGCGAGCAGGACTTTCGCGTGGCAGGATTGGCCGGGCGCCGAGGCGGACCCTCTGCCCATGATGCGGCGCGGTGTCCAGGCACAACTGACCATTCCGAAAAGCTGGGGCGAAAGCCTCAAGAACGGAGAACCGCTTCCCTTGCAACTCGAGCTCGATGGGACGGACACGACCACTGCCCCGCAACTCCGCGGGGAAGTGCAAAAGGTGCTGGGCGAATTCCAGCTCGCCTCGCGGCAGGACCTGATCGATCAGCTCCCGGAGAATGTCATCGAGATGGGAAAGCAAATCCCCGTCGAGGTCCGGAAAAAGTTCGTCTCGGCGATGGAGCCCTGGTCGGTCGGCGAGCGCATCTATTACAACCCCACGCTCAAGTTCATCGACTACATCATGCCGGGCATCGTCGGGCTGATCCTGCAATTGCTGACCGTTACGCTGATGGCCTGCACCATCGCGCGCGAGCGGGAATCAGGCACGCTGGCCCAGCTCATGGTCAGTCCTTTGAGCCGCAGCGAAATCGTGGTGGGCAAGGTGCTCCCCTATCTGGCCGTCTCGATGGTGCTCATCGCCATGACCATCGCCGTGGGCCATTTCCATTTCGGGGTGCGCTTCCGCGATCCGCTCACGCTCGCGCTAATCTGTTTCCTCTTCCTGCTCAGTTCGCTGGGCATGGGCTTGCTCATTTCCGCCTTCTGCCACACTCAAACCCAGGCGGTCCAGATGGCCGTCTTTTACCTGCTCCCGGTCTTCCCGCTTTCGGGCGCGTTCGCCCCTCTGGAACAGTTGCCCGCCAGCATCCGTTTTATTTCCCAGCTTTTTCCACTCACTCATTTCTGCCGCGCCTTCCGGATGGTGAATCTCGGCGAGCTCGGCCTGTCGATGATCGCCCCCGACCTCGGGTTGCTCGTCCTCGGCGCGGTGATCACCTGCGCCGGTGCGGCCTTCCTGCTGCGGCGCATTCACGATTGAGGGCGCAAGAATGTGAGGTGGACTTGCAGTCCGCCGGAGCGGGAGGTCTTTGGGGAAAGTTTGTGGGGGTGCGGGGATCGCAGACTGCAAGTCTGCGCCACTCTTCGCTGCCTACGGCTGCGCCAGCGGGGGCGTCGGTGCGGCTGGCACTGCTCCGGAGAATTCTTCTTTCAGCCGAACGATCAGTTCCTTCACCATGGGCCGGCGCTTCTCGGCCATTTCCTTGCGCAGATGCTCCTCGATCATGCGGCGCTCGTCGCCGTAGCGTTTGACGAACTGCGCCTGACGGTCCGCATCCAGAACCAGGCCGGATTCCTTGATCGCGGCGTCCACCTCCTTCTCCATCAACTTCTTTCGCATGGCCTCGCGATCGACGAGCGCCCCTTTTTCCTCGGGCGGCAGATTGGCCCACCGGACAAAGTTTTCCTGGAACCGCTTCCGCTGCTCAGGGGTGAGCGCCTCGATGGCTTTGCGGACATTGTCGAACTCCGGCGAGGGCGTGCCCTCGGCGTTTTTCTTGCGGACGCCGGGCAAGCCATCCTGGCGCTTCGCAGGAGCGCCCTCGGGCCGCGGAGCCTTGGCCGGCGCCGGCGTGGTCTGCGCGGAGGCTGAGGTCAGCGCGCCGAGAGCCCAGACGATCAGTAGGCGCCCGAGTCCAGCCATACGGAGTTTTGCTCGGAGTCCAGTAACTCGTCCAAATGGCTGATCACCTGATAATCCGGGCTGGAGGAAACCTGGTGGGCGAGGACTGCGAGCGGGTCGGTTTGGTCGGGCCGCTGGATCGCCGCGACCATCGCGAGCGCGAACGCGCCGGCGCTAATTGCTGAAACCTGCCAATGGCGCCGTAACCAGGCGAGCACCCCGGATTTTTCGGGCTGCTCCTCGCGAATGGCGCGCAGGACATTGCGGGAAAAAAACGGTGAAACCTTCGGCTCCCTGGCTTTGCCGAGCAGTTTCCACAGATCGTCGTGTTCGTCGGTGTTCATGGCTCAACGGTGAACCTCCTCGGTTGAAGAAAGTTGCGGCACTTTTCTTGAGCCGCTCCATAACGGCCGCTAATCGGATGCGGCGCTCAGACTTCGGTCGCTTCGAGAAAGCCCTCGAGCTGCCGGATGCGGGTCGGATGGCGCATCTTGCGAAGCGCCTTGGCCTCGATCTGGCGAATGCGCTCGCGGGTGACCTTGAACTGGCGGCCGACCTCCTCCAGGGTGCGGCTGTAGCCGTCCACCAGCCCGAAGCGTTGTTCGAGCACCTGGCGTTCGCGTTCGGTGAGCGTCTCGAGCACGTCCTTGATCTTCTCCTTGAGGAGCACGATCGCGGTCATGTCGCTCGGGTTTTCGGCGCCTTTGTCCTCGATGAAATCGCCGAAGCTGGTGTCGTCGCTTTCGCCCACTGGCGACTGCAGCGAAATCGGCTGCTGCGCCATCTTGAGCACCGCCCGGACGCGCTCGACGGGAAGCTGGATTTCGTCCGCGACCTCCTCCGGGGTGGGCTCGCGGCCATAATCCTGCACGAGCTGTTTCTGCACGCGCATCAGCTTGTTGATCGTCTCGATCATGTGCACCGGGATGCGGATGGTGCGGGCCTGATCCGCAATCGAGCGGGTGATGGCCTGGCGGATCCACCAGGTGGCGTAAGTCGAAAATTTGTAGCCCCGGCGATACTCGAATTTCTCGACCGCCTTCATCAGGCCCATGTTTCCTTCCTGGATCAGGTCAAGGAAGGAGAGGCCGCGGTTGGTGTATTTCTTCGCGATCGAAATGACCAGGCGCAGGTTCGCTTCGACCATCTCGGTCTTGGCCTTGAGCGCCTTCTTCAACCACAGCTTCAAGTCTCCGTATTCGGCGCTAAATTCCTCCCCGCTGAGCCACATCCGCATCTGCTGTTCTTTCAGCTTCGCCGCGTAATCGATGGGCGCATGCACCGGGGCGTGCGCGTGGTGGGAATGAGGTTTCGCGGCTTTCCTGGGCCGGTGCAGCTCCTCCGTCCACTGATGGTTCAAGCGATTCGCTTCGTCGGCGAGATGGACGAACTCCTCGGTGACCTTCTGCTTGAAGAAGAACTTCGGGTACATCTTCTGGATGGACTCGTGGGCCTTCTTGAAGTCGTGGTAGGACTTGGTCTCGTGGTTCTTGCCGCCGTGCGCCACGTAGTGCCGGTAGGTATTGGCGCAGCTCTGCGCGGCGTGGTCGAGCTGGGCGCAGAGTTTCGGCAGCGCCTTCATGTAGCGCTCGCGGCTCTCGATCTTCTTGTCGAGAATGACGCGATCAAAGCGCTCACGGCCTTCGAGGAGCTTCTGCGCGAGGTCGAGATAGGCGCGGGCGATGAAGCCAAAACGGTTGATGTGCTTCTGCACGTTGAGTTCCGCTTCCTCGATGCGTTTGGAAATCTCGACCTCCTGCTCGCGGGTGAGCAACGGCACCTGGCCCATCTGCTTGAGATACATCCGCACCGGGTCGTCGAGAATGTCGAGCTTGGCCTCCGGCTTCTCTTCCTCTTCCTCTTCCTCGGCCTTTTTTCCGTCCTTGTAACGATCGACGTCGGAAGCCTCGATGATGTCGATCTCCATGCTCCGGAGCCGGCCCATGATCGTCTCCATTTCATCCGGATCATTGATGTTTTCCGGGAGCGCTTCGTTGAGATCGTCGAAGGTGAGATACCCCTGTTCCTTGGCCAGCTTGATCAGTTCGCGCAGCTTTTCCTGCACGGCCGGCTGATCGATCACACTGATCGGCGTGGCGGCCGGCTTGAGGTCCACCGTCTTCCCCCCCTTGGCCTGTGCCGGGGCCGGCTTGCTGCCGTTCTTCGCGTGGACGGCCGGTCGCTCGCGGGCGCCGTTCTTTTCAGCCTTGCCGGACTGGTGGGTCCGGCTCTGGCTTGCTTTCGGGGCTTTGTTGCCCTGGGGCTTTTTGGGGGCCGTCTTGACGCTCTTCTTTTTTGGACTCGAACTCGGTTTCCTGGGGGTGGACTTTGGGGGTTTGGGAGAAGCTTTCTTGGTGGGTTTTAACATACCGAGAGGTTGAATCCCCCCACCGCTCGAACCAGCGGCGCTTAAAGGGGCGGGGACAAAGGCCGCGCAATATCCGAAAGGCGTTTTTGTTGGTCAAGGATTTCTTTCTGAAGTTTTCCCACGTGCTCCAGGGATAATCCGGGCGTCCGCAAACGGGCCTGCAAAGCGGCGACGCGGCGCCGAATTTGGCTCCTCTCCAGCTCGCGAAAACTGTCGAACGCGACGGTCATGGCATTGTGCGGTGGCTTGGCCTCGAGCAGACCCGTGACGTAGGCTTCTTCGTTGGCGTCGAGCGTCCCGAGGAAGGCGTTGGTGGACGCTGGATCGTTCGGGGTCAGCGGTGCGGCGAGGATCCTGGTCAGCAGCTCCGCCTCGGGGTCGCCCGCAAGGACGACCTGCCACGGCTCCGCCAACAGCCAGGTGCGAGCGGCGGCATCGTGCAGCGCCACCGCGGCGAGCAGGCTGATCGTCTTGTTGAGCACGATCGGCTCCACGCTCGTCGCGGAGTTCTCCTTGCCATCGCCAGCTCGCGGTCGCTGCGTCTTGAGCATGCGCGCGAATTCCGGCGTGGACACCTCCAGGCGCATCGTCGCCTTGCGCATCACCGTCTCCCGAAAGATCGGATCGGTGATCAGGCTAATCGATTCCGCCATCTTCCGCGCCGCCTGCATCTTGCCGCGCGGAGTCCCGAAATCCGGGTGCTTCGCGAGCCGGTCGATCTGGAAATCGAAGAAGTCTTTCGCCGCCGTAATGCGCTCGATGAAGGCCGGCGCGCCCCGGCCCCGGACCATCGAGTCGGGATCCTCGCCCGGCGGCATTTCGGCGACGCGCACGAGCAGTTTTTCATCGAGGAGCTGCGGCAGGGAACGCTCGGCCGCCTTCTCGCCGGCCGCATCCGAATCGAAGCAGAGGACCACTTCTCCGGGTTGGTCGCCGAAGCATTGTTTGATCTTGTGGGCCTGTCTTTGGGTGAAGGCGGTTCCCTGCGGAGCCACCACATTTTGAATGCCGGCTTCGAAGAGGGTGATCAGGTCGAGCTGTCCCTCGCAGACAATGGCGGACATCGCGTTGATGACCGCGCGTTTGGACTTGTGCAGGCCGAAGAGGACCTCGCCTTTTTTGAAGAGCATCGTCTCCGGCGAATTCACGTATTTGGCCGCTTTCGCGTCCGCCTCGAGGACGCGTCCGCTGAACCCGATCACCTCGCCGGTGTCATTGCAAATGGGGAACATCACGCGGTCGCGGAAGCGATCGTAAAAGTCACCGTCCTTGCGCTCCTCGTCCCGCAGTTTGACCAGCCCGCTTTCCACCATCTCCTGCGCCGTAAAGCCTTCGCTGTGGGCGAAATCCCGGAAGGCCTCGAACGAGTCCGGCGCATAGCCGATCTTCCACGACTTCGCAATTTCCCCGCCGATGCCGCGGCTTTTGAGATAGTCGCGCGCCGTCTGCGCCGAGGGCTTTTTCAAAAGCTGGAGATGGAAAAAATCCGCCGCTTCGGCGTGCAGCGCGAGCAACCGCCGGCGCATCCCATAGCGCGCCGTGTCCTCGGCGCTCATCTCCGCCTCGACGATGCGGATGCCCGCGCGCTCGGCCAGTTTCTTCGCCGCCGAGACGAAATCGAGATTCTCGTAGTTCATCACGAAGCGGATCACGGTGCCGCCCGCTCCGCAGCCGAAGCACTTGAAGATCTGCCGCTGCGGATTGACCGAAAACGAAGGGGTCCGCTCCTGGTGAAACGGGCAGAGCGCTTTCCACATCACCCCCGCGCGCTTCAGCGGGATGTAGCCCTGGATCACCTCGACGATGTCATTGGACGCAGCGATCTGCTCGATGGTCTCTGGCGGGATGAGCGGCACGGTGCGACAGAAGCGCGTCGCGCCCCGGCGTCGAGGAAAACTTTGCGCGGCGGAGAATCGATTCCTCAAGAAAGCGACCCACAGACTGCACCCCGATTTGGAGTGCGCGCGCCCCCCCACCAGCCGTCATCCTGAATCCGCGAAGGATCACTGACTTCCATGGGCGGAGGCGGTGCGGAGCGCGCCGCGCACCGTTCTGCTCCGCACCGCCGCCGCCCGCCGAAATCAGCGATCCTTCGCAAGCTCAGGATGACGGGTTGGGTTTTGGATGCTGCCGCGCCGCGGTCGTCGGTACCATGAAGGTAGCGGCGCGAATGATTTCTGATAGCGTCGAAATCCCCCAAGTTTCCACCCCATGCGCTCTGCGCACCGTGTCGTCTGCCATGAAATATCAAATCCTCGCCGGGCTCCTCGCCCTCCCCACCTTGGCCACTGCGGATCAGCGTGGCGATCAGCCCGACGCCCCGCCTTCGACCCCGCAGGCACAGCTCGCGAGCTTCCATGTCCCGCCCGGATTCGAAGTGCAACTCGTCGCGGCGGAACCGGAGATTCAAAAGCCGATCAACCTGAACTTTGACTCGGCCGGCCGGCTTTGGGCGACGGGGTCCGAGCTCTACCCGTGGGCGGCGGCCACCGACGTCAATGAGCTGCCGATTCCCGGTTTCGCGAAGACCTACCAGGAGTCCGCCGATTTCTTCGCCAAAGGCAACGCCCCCGCCCCATCGCTGACGGGCAAGGACACCGTGCGCGTCCTCAGCGACTTCGGACCCGATGGCCGGGCGCGCAAGATCGTGACTTTCGCCGACGGCCTGAACATTCCCACCGGCATTCAGCCGCTCCCCCGCAAGGCCGGGGCGAAAGGCGACACCGCGATCCTCTTTTCCATCCCGAACATCTGGCGCTTCGAGGACACCGACGGCGACGGTCGCGCGGACAAGAAGGAGCCGCTCTACGAAGGCTTCGGGTTCGTCGATACGCACGGCATGTCATCCAACTACCTCTACTGGATCGACGGCTGGATCTACGGCTGCCACGGCTTCAAAAACCACAGCGAAGTTCGCGACCGCGCCGGGCGCGTCACCGTCTTCGACAGCGGCAACACCTATCGCTTCCGCCCCGACGGTTCGGCCATCGAATACTACACCCACGGGCAGACCAACCCCTTCGGCCTGGCCTTCGACGAGTTGGGCAATCTCTACAGCGCCGACTCGCATTCGAAGCCCGTCTACATGCTCATCCGCGGTGGCTACTACGAAGGGATCGGCAAGCAGCACGATGGGCTCGGCTTCGCCCCGCGCATCACCGAGGACGACCACGGTTCCACCGCCATCGCGGGCATTGCCTATTACGCCGACGACAAGTGGCCCGAGGAATACCGGGGCAATCTTTTCAACGGCAATCCGGTCACACGCCGCATCAATCGCGACCGACTCGAATGGCACGGCTCGACGCCCAAGGCGATCCGGATGCCGGACTTCCTGACCTGCGACGACCCGTGGTTCCGCCCGGTGCAGGTGAAGCTCGGCCCCGACGGCGCGCTCTGGATCGCCGATTTCTACAACCCGATCATCGGCCATTACGAAGTCCCGCTCACCGACCCCCGCCGCGATCACGCGCACGGCCGCATCTGGCGTATCGTTTATCGCGGGGAGAAAAAAGACGCGCCGATCGCAGGAGACGCGGCCTCGGGCAGGGTGGGCGTCCCGCCCGCCGCGCCCGGCGTCCCGCCGGGTGCCTCGAACGTCGCCAGCGCGTCGCCTCGTGACCAATCGGACGCCGAACCACGTGCGGCTGTTCCCGGCGGGACGCCGGCAACGGCGGGCAGGATGCCCACCCTACCCATGCCAGATCTCACCCGCCTTGACGCCGCCGGCCTCATCGAAAAACTCGCCGATCCGAACCTCATTGTCCGCACGCTGGCGACCCATGAGCTGGTCGATCGAATCGGAAAAGAAGGAATCGTGAAGTGGAAACTCAGCGCTAGGCCTGAGGATCTATCCGGGCCCGACGTGCCTGCGAAAGAAGACTGGGACGGCCAAGAACCGTTCGAGGGCGGAGCCTTTTGGAAGCTCGCACCGGTCCAGCGAAGCCATCTCCTCTGGGTGATGGAACGAACGGCCGAACTTGAAGTTCAGACACTTTGGCGAGCGATCGGTATCTCCCTTGCTGACCGCGACATCAAACTGGCGCGGCACACCCCGGCAACACGTCCAATTGGGCTCCGCATTCAAGCTGACCGAAATCCGACCTCACCGACTGAAACCATGATTTTCGAGCGGGCCTTGGAGAGTAAGGACTCCATGTCACGGCGAATAGCCGCGGAGGGTCTTTCGCTGCACATACTCAATGGGGGGAGGTGGGTGACCTATTCATTGTATTACCTTGCCGCACTGCTGGCACAGACACCGGCTGATGATATAGAACTGACCTATACCGCGCGGTTGGCACTTCGCGAGGTGCTCCGCGTCTCAAGCGATTACGAGCGTTTCACCGAGGGATTGCGGAAGGGAGATCAGATGGACGATATGCGGCGACTTTTTGATGATGTGGCCGACGTGTCCCTAGGTGTGCCAACTGCCGAGGCGGCGGACTTCCTCCTCGCCCATCTCGAACGCACCAAACTCGCCACACCACGGGCCGCGGAATTTCTGAGACATGCAGCCTTGCATCTGCCGGCGGAACGGCTGCCGGAGGTGTTCGCGTTGGTGGACAAGATGAAAGGCGCGCCGTTTCCGCAGCGGATTGCGCTCGCGAACGGACTGGCCGGCGCGGCCCGGGCGCGCGGGATCAAGCTGCCGGACGGAACCGCGGACTGGTCGCAACGCACGCTGCTCGAAGCGCTCGGCAGCAGTGACGATATGATCTTGCTGCAAGGCCTCGAAGCGGTGCGCGACCTCAAAATCGAGGCGAAGCTCGAGCCGCTCACCACGATCGCGCGCGATTCGAAGCGGGCCGGCGGCATCCGGCTCGCGGCGCTCGAGGCGGCGGCCAATCTCGGCGCGAGCCCCCTGCTCACGACGACGCTCGAGGCGTCGAGCCACATGATCATGCGCAAACGCGCGGCGGAATTGCTGGTGCAGAATGGCGCGGCCGAAGTCGCGCTGGCCGCGCTCGCGACGGCACCCTGGGAGCTCGCCTGCTCGATCGCCGGCGCGCTAGCCAGGAACGATGCGGGCGCAGACCGATTGCTGTCGCTCGTCGAGACCGGAAAGGCGCCGGCTGCGCTGCTGCAAAACAAGGCGGTTGCTGGCGCGTTCGCCACCCGTCCGCGACCGCTGCGCGAGCGCGCCGCGGCGCTCACGAAGGATCTGCCGCCCGAAGACGCCCGGATCGATGGCGTGATCGCTGCGCGCGTGGATGCCTACCGCAAGGGAAAGCCGGACGCCGGGCACGGCGCACAGGTCTTTCAGCAAAACTGCGCGGTGTGCCATCGCTTCCGCAACGCGGGCGGCAACGTGGGCCCGAATCTCGATGGGATGGCCGTGCGCGGTGATCAACGCCTGATCGAAGACATCCTCGATCCGAGCCGCAACGTGGATCCGGCCTTCCGCCAGACGATGATCGAGCTGAAGGACGGCCGCATGGTCGCGGGAGCCAATCTGCGCGAACAATCCGATGCCGTGACCCTCGCCGATGCCACTGGCAAGGACATCGTCATCGCCACCGCGGACATCAAGACGCGCATCGCCTCGAAGCTTTCGCTGATGCCACCGGCCTTCGAAAATCAGATCGCGCCCGCGGACTTCCTGGACCTGCTCGCCTACCTCCTCACTCCCGCCGAAGCGCCGCCCCGATGAGCGCCGAAAGCGCGGCGGCCGCCCGGTCGCTTCGCTTCAGCTTTGGGTCCGACTTGAAGCCGGCTCACACCGTCGGCGTGACGTTGCCGGCGAAGTGGAGCAGTTCCAGGATGTCGCCCCGCAACCGGAGAAATTCCGGGCTGCTGCGCTGGCGCGGGCGGTCGAGGTCCACCACGATGGTGCGTTCGATCCGGCCCGGGCGCGGAGTCATGATGACGATGCGGTCGCACATGTAGATCGCCTCATCGATGTCATGCGTGACCAGGAGCATGGTCGTGCGGCGGGCCTGCCACAGGCGGAGCACTTCATCCTGCATCCGCATCCGGGTGAAGGCGTCGAGTGCGCCGAGCGGCTCATCGAGGAGCAGGACTTTGGGATGATTGATCAGCGCGCGGGCCAGGGCGACGCGCTGGGCCATGCCGCCCGAAAGGTGATGCGGCAGGGCGTTGGCGAAGGCTTCGAGCCCGACCAGACGCATGAACTCGTCCACCTCGTGGCCCTTCTCCTGGAGCACCCCGCGCGCGACGAGGCCCGCCTCGATGTTGCGGCGGACGGTGAGCCAGGGGAAAAGGTTCGGGTCTTGAAAAACCAATCCGCGCTCGGCGTTGGGGCCGGTGATCGGATCGGGCCCAACCAAAAGCTCGCCGGAGTTGGGCGAATCGAGGCCGGCGATGAGCCGAAGGAGGGTGGATTTTCCGCAGCCGCTGGGACCGATCAGAGCGACCAGCTCGCCCGCGGCGACGGAGAGCGAGACGGCTTCGAGCGCCAGGGTGCGGACCGCGTCGTTATCCGGCGCAGAGAAGGATTTGCTCACGTCCCGCACGCGCAACGACGAGCCCTCGGCGGCGACTTCGCTGGCGGGCGCGGCTACCATTTGATGACGCCCTTTTGCCAGACGAGCACGCGGTCGCGCACCTTGAACAGCACGGTCATGATGGTCGAAAAGAACGCCGCCATCACGACGAGAGCGGCATAGACTTTTCCGTATTCGGCCCAGCCTTGCGCCCAGGTCACATACCATCCGAGGCCGGACTTTACGCCGACCTGCTCCGCCACGACCAGCGTCAGGAACGCTGCGCCGAGACCCATGAACAGACCGATGAAAATGTTCGGCATCGCCGCGGGAATGGCGACGCGGAAGATGAGGTAACCTGGCCCCGCGCCGAGCGTGCGCGCCACGTCGAGATACGAAGCACGGGTAGTGGAGATGCCGGACGCGGTGAGCATGGTCACGGGGAACCACACGGCGAGGGCGATCAACCCGACCGCGGAGTAGGATGGAGCGACCACCATCGCCAGCGGAACCCACGCCGTTGCCGGAATCGGGCCGACCACTTTCAAAACCGGCATGCCCCAGTAGCGTGCCGGCTCGAACCAGCCGATGCACACACCGGAGATCACCCCCACGATCACGCCCACGGTGTAACCGCCGACGAGCAGCAGGAGCGAATGCCAGGTGCTGTTGAAAATGAGGTCGCGATCATTGAGCAGGCTCTGCAGGACTCCGGCCGGGCTCGGAAAATAGGGCATCGGCAGCCAATGGAAGCCCGCGGTGATCCCTTCCCAGACGGTGAGCAAAACGAGGGCGCCGGCAATGATCGGACACAGGTTGATCATCCATCGCCGCAAGCCGGACCAGAAGGCCTGCACGACCGCCGCGGCGAGGGCGAAGCTGAGGACCATCACGAGCAGGATCGTGTACGGGCGCCCCTCCACCATGGGCTCGTTCTTGGAGGCGAAAAGATGGACCCCGATCGCGATGGCGCTGGCGATCGGTAGCGCGAGCAGCGTGGCCCAGGCCGCTTGACGGCTCGTAGTTTCCGGTGGGCGTGCGCGTTCGATCGCGGGCGCCGCGCTGGGCGCAATCATGGGTGACAATCCGTTCACTTGGCGGCCGCCACCTTCGATTCTTCCGCGATCCCGGGTCGTGGCGCGACCTTCGAGGCCGGCGCGCAGCAGGTCGCGATGCGGAACGGCGTGCCGACCGTGGCCAGCTCCGCCGCCAGCCGCAGCGGTTGATCGGACGGGATTTCGCCGCCGGCGAGCTTCTCGATCTGAAGACCCTCGATCCACGCATCGGTGACGCCATCGAGATGAATGAACGCCTTTTTCGCCAACGCCTCCACGTCCGTGCTCGGGCTCAACATCCCCGCAACTTTCATCTCCTTCGCGGCCGACAGCACCGCCTTCTCGGCACCGAGCACGCTCGGCAGGTAGTTGAGATTGCCGATTGCGGTCGTGTTGAGCTCCGGATTCGAAGCGAGGTATTTCTTTTCCACCGACATCCGCGCCGCGATCCGCGGATTGGTATCCACCCATTTGGCGCCCTTGAGCAGCGCGCGCGTCGCTGCGGCGGCGGCTTTGGGATTCGCGCTGAGCCATTTGCCGTTCGCAATCACCGCGCAGCAGTATTCGTCTTTGTAAGGCACGTCTTTCGCCTGGTCCGCCACATTGCGCACGAGACCCTGGGCGAGCAACAGGCTGCCGATCGGCTCGGAATCAGCAACCGCGTCCACTTCGCCTTTCTCCAGCGCCAGCCCGAGTTCACCCGCCGGGAAGACGCGCCATTCGATCTCCTTCATCGCATCGATGCCGTTCGCGCCGAGCACTCGGTTGGCGAAGATGAACGGCGGCGTGCCCATGCCCGGGACGCCGATCCTCTTCCCGCGCAAATCCGCGACCTTCTGAATGTTCCCCTTGGTGGAAGCCTGCACGCGCAAGCAGCCGGTATGGATGCCGGCGGTGATCTTCACATCCAACCCCTGCTCGATGGGCTTGAGGAAATACATGATGAGGTGGTGGGTGATGTCGTAGCCGCCGAGCGCGAGCACGTCCTTGTATTTGGACCACTCGCATTTCACGAGTTCCACCTCGAGGCCCTCCTCCTTGAAGAAGCCGTTCTCCACCGCGCTGAAGATCGGCGCTTCGCAAGTTATGCCGATGTAACCGACGCGCACTTTCGTCAGTCCGTCGGCGGTGGTGGCCGCAGGGCCGGCGTTCTTCTTGCAGCCGGTGAAGGGCAGAGCACTGAGCGCCGCGATCGTGAGGAGTCGGTTGAAGGACATAGGTGTGGGGTCGCTGGCTGGAAGAGCGACACTGATAACCGATGTGTCCCTTGTATTGGAAATACAACTTCGCTATCACCGTTATGCCGAAAGCGCATCACCAAGCATGACCGTCCCCTGCCTGCCATGGATCTAAGGCAACTGCGCTACTTCCAGGCGGTGGCGGAGGAATTGAGCTACTCGCGCGCGGCGCAACGCTTGCGGATCGCACAGCCGGCCCTGAGCCGCGCCGTGCAGGACGTCGAAGCCGACCTCGATGCGCCGCTCCTGGAGCGCAACCGGCGCAGCGTCAGCCTGACGCCGGCGGGCAAAGTCCTGCTCCGCGAAGCGGCGATTCTGTTCGAGCGCTGGGACGAGGCGATGCGCCGGGTCCGCCGCACCGCCGCCGGCGAAGAGGGGGAAATGCGCATCGGCTACATCGGCCCGCCGACGCAGCCCTTCCTCGGACGATTATTAAAAGAGTATCGCCGGCGGTACCCGCTCGTTTCCATTCACCTCGAAGAGCGCACGCCGGAGCGCGTCTGGGAAATGCTCGCCAAAGGCCGTTTGTCCGTCGCTTTCACCCGCCCGGTTTCCACCGCCGATACCTCGGGCCTGCGCACCATCCTCCTGCGCAAGGAGCGGCTCGGCGTCGTCCTGCCGGCGGAACATCCGTTCGCCCAGCGCAGCAGTGTGGCCTGGCGGCAATTGGCGCGCGAGCCGCTGATCGTGCTGGCGCGCCGCGAAGGGGTCGGACTGCACGATGCGGTGCTGACCGGTTGCCAGCAGGCCAAGTTTTCCCCGCGCGTCGCCTACACTCCCAGCTTGATCGGGACCGTGCTCAGCTACGTGGAAGCCGGAGCGGGCCTGGGGATTGTCCCCGAGTCCGTCGTCCCGCCCGAGCCCACGCTGCGCTTCGTGCCGCTCAAACCCGTGGTCTCCGTGCCTCTCGTCCTCGTCTGGCAGGAGGCCGAGGACACCCCGGCCGTCCAGCGGCTGCGCGAGCTGGTTACGGAATGGCAGCGGACCGGCAAACTCTGGAAAGCGGAGCCGTGATCCTTCACCGCGTGCGCTCTCCCGCTACATCGGGTTCCCTGTGGACAGGCGCCAAGGCGTAACGATGCAGTCAATAAGACGGTTAAGGAGGAGGGCCGCCTTCCGGCGCGGAGGGCGGCGCGATTCCGGCGGAAGGTTTTGTCGGCGCGGCCGGGGTCGCGAGAGACGCCGCCGCCGCTTTCCAACGCTGCCGGCCCTGATCCGCGAAGTTATCGAACTTCCGGCGCTGTTCCGGATTGAGCACCGCCCGAATCCGCTCTTCGCCATGGCCCAGGACTTCTTCCACTTTGGGCCGGACCTCAGCGGTGGCCGCCCCGAATTCGGCCGCCGTCTCCTGGATGATTCTTCGCACCTCGGTCTTTTGTTCCGGCTTGAGCTTCAAATCCTGGACCGCTCGCTGGAGGACGATTTCGCGCACGGCGCCGGGCCCTCCCTTGACCACCTTGTGGAAGAATCCGACCCAGCCGACCGCCGCCCCAAAAAAGCCCCCGACGAGAAAGCCGCAGAAGAAGATGAACGCCACCAGCAGGCCGGCGCGGAGTCGTTTCATCGATCGGTCTCCGGCAGCCACGCGACGAGCGCGGACGTCCCGCCGCTTTGCACGGCATCGAGCGCATAGCTCGGATCGGGATCGAGGCCGGTATAGGAACGGCACCAGACCGCGGCCGCGACCACCAGCGCGGCGAGAAATGGGGCCAGCCGGATCGCGACCATGAACCAGGCGCTCCCGCGTTCCTCCCGCAGCCGGGCCAGAAGCCGCGTCTCGAAGCCGAACTCGGCCCGGCTGGTGTCGGGCTCGGTTTCGCGGGCGGCACGGAAGAGGGTATCGAGTTGTTGATCAGGATTCATGGCTGAGGAGCAGGACTTTTTTCAGGCTTTGGCGGGCGCGGAAAGCGCGGACTTTGACGTTCGTTTCGCTCCAGCCGGTGAGGGCGGCGATCTCGCGCATCGGACGTTCTTCGATCTCCGCGAGCGTGATGATGAGCCGCTCTTCGGGCGAGAGCCGGGCCAGCGCGAAAGCGAGCACCTCCCGTGCGCGGCCCGCGCGCATGGCGTCGTCGAACCGGGTGTCGCGCAGGTCGAAGTCGTGCGCATCGAGCGAGACCTGCTCGCGGATGCGCCGCTCTTTGCGGAGGAAATCGTAACACGCGGAAACGGTGATCCGCGCGAGCCAATGCTCGAAAGGAGCGTCGCCGCGGAATTTGGCGAGGTTGCGGAAGGCGCGCACAAAGACTTCCTGGCAGATGTCGTCGAGCTGGTGAGCGTCCCGCGCGAACCGCGAGGCGGTGCCGAAGACCCGGCGCTTGTGCCGCCGCACCAGTTCGGCGAAGGCCTCATCGTCTCCCGCGAGCGTGGCGGCGACGAGGGCTTCGTCGGCGGGCGCGGCGGGCTCGGGCATCCGCGCCGTTTTAGAGGCCGGCGGGGTGAATGACAATGCGGGCCAGGAAAGGGCGAGGGCGCTCATCGAGGAAAAGGCAGGGTGCAGTGCGGCGAGGAATTAGAGTCGCGGGATGCATTATCCAGCCTCAGACGCGCGGGAAGGGCGAAAGGTTACGGCGAACCTCGAACGTCGAACGTCGAAGTCAGAGCAAAGCATGGCGGCGATGGTTCGACGTTCGACGTTCGAGGTTCAGCGTTCGACGTTTTCTTCATCCCATCGTCCGGCGGCGAAGCTCCGCTGCTACCCCCGATTCTCACCGCAAGACTTCGTGGTAGCTCAGCTCCAGCCCGGAGATCAGCACCATGGCTCCCCGCATCGGCAGGGCGGCATCATCGAGAGCGGCGTGGGCTCCTGACGTGAGCAGGATTTGTCCGTCGGAGGCGATATCCTCGCCGAGTTTCGAGGCGAGATTGACCTCATGGCCATGAAGATCGGTGCCGCCGAGGCAAAGCACTTCTCCGAAACCGATGCCGATCGCACAGAAGATGTGTTCTTCCGGAGCCGCGTCGTGGTTGCCGGCGGCGATCCGCCGTTGCGCTTCGAGGGCGGCGGCGACCGCCTCCGACGCCGATGCGAAGGTGTAGAAAAGATTGTCCGCCTCGGCCTTGATCAATTTGCCGCCGTGCTCCGCGAAGCACGGCTCACAAATCCGGCGCATCCGGCGAATCATGAGCAGGAAGGCGACGATGCCGTGTTGCTGGGTCGTGCGGGTAAAGCCGCACATGTCGAGGACGAGGATCGCCTTGCGTTGCGCGTAGGTGGCGTGGAGTTGCGCCGACAGCTCCTCGCGGCGGGCGGGCTCGTCAAGGATGGCGTCGAGCAGCCGTTCGAAATCGGCAGGAGGATCGGGGAGGGGCATGCGACGAGCGGGGAGGCCCAGCGTTCAAGGCAGAGTCCGCCGCATTCCGGCTCAAACGTCGAGCCGGTATCCGAGGGTGTGCACGGTGAGGAGATGCCGCGGCTCGCCTGGCACGTCCTCGATTTTCTGCCGCAGCTTGACGATCAACTGATCCAGGGTGCGCGTGGTGCCGTAGTATTCGATGCCCCAGACTTCGTTGAGGATGATATCGCGCGACACCGCGTTGCCGCGTTCGCGGAAGAGCAGAGCGAGCACACGCAGCTCGCGCGGGGTCAGTTCGATCGGCTCCTTGCCGCGCTTCCCGCGCAGGGCCTTGCAATCGATGCGCACCTTGCCGAACGCGATTTCCGCCGGCAGATCCGTGGCGCCGCCGCCCGGCTCCGCGCGGCGCAGGAGGGCGTGCACCCGGGCGAGCAGTTCGCGCAGGCTGAAGGGCTTGGTCACGTAATCGTCGGCGCCGAGCTCGAGCCCCACGACCTTGTCGATCTCCTGGCCCTTGGCGGAGAGCATCAGAATGGGGACGCTGTTCTTGGCCGCGCGGATTTCGCGGCAAAGGTCGTAGCCGCTCTTGCCGGGCAGCATGATGTCGAGGACGACGAGATCGGGCTTGCGCTGCTTGAGCAGCGGTGTGGCCTGGACGCCATCGCGGCACTCGGCGACTTCGTAGCCCTCCGCGCGCAACGCATCGCAAAGGCCCAGCCGGATGTGGGCGTCGTCTTCGACCACCAGAATATGCTTTTTCATGGAGTGTCTTTCTCCCTCGTCCTCTTCATCAAATGGCGGGAAGCGGGTGAGAGGAAGATCATGAGGAGGAGGGTTGATTCGCGAGGGGAAGGCGCAGGGTGAAATTGCTCCCTCCGCCATCGCGCGGCTGATAGGTGATCTCGCCACCATGCTCGGCGGCGAGCCGCTGCGCGAGGGTGAGGCCGAGGCCGGAGCCGTGGATGCCGCTCGAGAGCGAGTCATGCGCGCGATAGAACGCCTCGAAAATTCTGCCTTCCTCGCCGGGCGGGACGCCGGAGCCGCGGTCGAGCACGCTGATGCAGACCTGGTCGCCGTCGAGGTAGCTGTGCAATTCCACCTCCTTCCGCTCGCCGCAGTATTTCTCGGCGTTGGAGAACAGGTTGACCAGGATTTGCGCGAGCGCGTCTTCGTCGCCGACGACCGGATAAGGGGCCGGTGCGGCCTGCCATAGGGTGGTGAAGCCGGCTTCGCGCAGGTGCAATTCGTGGCCTTCCCAGATGCGTTCGATCATGCCGTAAAGATCGAGCGGGCGCTTGTCGTAACGTTTCTGGCGCCGCTCGAGTCGGGCGAAATCGAGCACGTTGTTGATCAGGCGGGTGAGCCGCTCGGCCTCGACCATGATGATGCGAAGATATTGCGGATGCTTGTCGGTGTTGCCGCCGTTTCCGTGGTGCATCAGCTCGGCAAACATGCGAATCGAAGTGAGGGGAGTTTTCAGCTCGTGCGAGACGTTGGAGACGAAGTCCGTCTTTTGCTGCGCGAGCGCGAGCTGCCGGCGCGCGTCCGCGAAGATGAGCCATCCCCCGCAGGCGATCGCGCCGAGCGCGGCGACGATGAGGAACGTGAGGGTGCGGCGGACGCTCCGGGCGTTTTCCTGGAGCTGCTGCGGCCGCATCAGATAGAGCGTGGCTTCCCAGTGCGGCAGGGCTTCCCCGATTTCCGAAGCCACGAAGGGGCGTTTCCAGTCGCGCCCGCTTTCGCCGGGCGGCTGCGTCGCGACCGGCCGGGCCTTGTCGTCGAGCAGGGCCAGCACGAACTCCGGCGCCGCCCCGCTCAGCCGGCTCGTGTAGGGAGGGGGGAGCGCCGTGGGCCAGAGGTCGCGCAGACTCTCGGCCTCGACGAGACAACCGAAAAGCATCTCCGGGGCGCGTGGCGGCCGCAGCCAGAAGAGGATGTCGAGCCGGTCCTGCACGAAGCGGGTGACCACGCCTTCATCAGAATCGGAGGTCAGGGCCCTGAAATCGGCCGTGGCGGGAATGAGTTGCGAAAGCGGCGGACCGCCGTCCTCGAGCTGCCTTTGCGGTGCGACATTGCGAATCATGGCTTCCTGCTTGTAGGACTCGGCGTTGGGCGCGGGTTGGGCACCGGCATTGTCCGGCGCGGCTTCGCCCGGTAGCACCTTGAGGATCACCGTTTCCTGCGCCCGGTTCGCCGCCGCCGCTTTCTCGGACGGGAGTGGCTGAGTCGCCTGCGGTCCGGGTGCGGGAGCCGGCGCGGCCTGGTCCTTGCGATATTCGACCTGCTGTCGGGCCTGCGTTTCAAAGCGCTGGTCATTCCGGGCGAGCGCCGGGAGCGATTTCTGAGGCAACTGCTGGCCCTGCGATTCCGCGGCGAGCTTGCTGTCGTAGCTGCCTTTTTTTTGAGCCGCCCGCATCGGTTCCGGGCGATTCAGTTCGTCCGCCGAGACCCAATAAACCTGGGCGGGCATGTTGCTGCACAGGAAGCTGCTGTTATTGAGCAGAAAGGTCTGCCACTCCGGATTGCTGCGGGCCCCTTGGGCGGAGGGCGAGATCAAATTCCCCTCCGTTCCCAGGGCGAATCCCACGGCCTTGCGCGGCCAGGCGGCGGCCAGCTTGGTGGCGAAGTTGCGCGCGAGCTGCGGCGGCTCCTCGGTGGCGAGCAGCTTGCGCACGGCGTCGGCAAAAGCGCGGCGCTCTTCGTCGATCAGGGCGCGCGCCGCGGCGGCCGCGGCTTCGGTTTCCTTTTGGTAAAGCTCCGCGGTGCGCCGCTCGAGAATGATTTGCTGCTCCTCCGCGCTGCGCAGGGCGAGCCAGCCGAGCACGACGCTCGGCAGCAACACGGCGAGGAGGAAAATCCAGATGCTCTTTTTCACGGGCGAGGCCGACTTGTATTAGGCCCGTTGGGGTCTGAGCGTCACGCAGGGAAAGGAGGATTGGAGTATTGGAGGAATGGAGGGAACGTTGCGGGATTCAGAAGCCCACTACTCCACTTCTCCATCACTCCATCCCTTCCTGCGGGTTGAGAAAGGGCGGCGCCTGATCTGCGGCGCCGCCCTTTGTGCCTGGAACTAGGGGCGCTACCGCTTCTGATATTTGTCCTGCCAGTTTTCGTACTGAATCCCCTTGCGGCTGGACCGCAAAAGTCGGCCGCCGTCGTCCAGTTCGCGCGCGGCGGACTCCAGCTTGCGGTTTTCCTCGGCGAGGCCCGGCAACTGCGCCGCCGCGGGGGCGGCCGCATTGGCCTGGGCCTGGCTCCGCAGCACGGACACCGCGTCCTTCGCCTTGCCCTCATCGGCCAGCTTCACGGCCAGTTCCTTGGAAAGGCGGTTTTGGACCACGGACACTTCGCGGGCGACATCGGGTTTGAGGCTATCTTCGGCCTGCCGCGCTTCGTCCGTGAAACGCACTTTGGCGCCCTGCGACTGGACGGGCGCCCGAGCGCCGTCGGCGGTTTCGTAGTTCAGATCGATGGCCGCCACTTCGAGCGGTTCCGTGGACGACTCCTCGACCGCGCAACGCGCCAGGAACTTCCGCTTCTCCGCGCCGAACAGTTCGGGCAGGGCGATCTCCACGTGCCGGCCGCGGCACTCGATCTCCGGGCGGCCGATGATCTCCTTGAGCCGCACCCCTTCCGGCACGGTGATGCGGATGGTCAGGCCGCGGGCCAGCAGCGAGCGGGCCGACCCGAGCTCTTCGGAAAAGATGCCCGGCAATTTCTCCGCGTCCTTGACGTAGTAGTAGTTCGCGCTGCTCGCCTCGGCCAGGGCGGTCATGAGGTCTTCGTTATAATCGTCGCCGAGCCCGATGGTGGTCACCGCGATCCCTTCTTCGCGCAGCTCGCGGCCGAGTCTCGCGAGATCGGAGGTGCGGCTCGGACCGACGTTGGCCAGGCCGTCGGAGAGCAGGATCACGCGGTTGACGCGCTCCTTGTCGAGGTTCCGGCGGATCTGCCGGGCTCCGACGGTGACGCCCGCGTGCAGTGCGGTGCCGCCCCCGGGCCGGATGCGGTCGATGCGCGACTTGAGTTCCTCGCGGTGGCTCGAGCTGCCGACGCGATCCGGCGCGATGAGCACGTCGGTGTCGTTGTCGTAGATGACCAGCGAGAAGAGGTCGTCATCGGCCAGTTGATCCACGGCCACGCAGGCGGCCTGCCGGGCCTTCTCGATCTTGGCGCCTTGCATCGAGCCGCTGCGATCGAGGACCACGGCGAGGTTCATCGGCGAACGCCGTCCGCGATCCGGTTTGCGGGCTTCGATTTCGATTTGGACCACGACTTCGCGGGAGCCGCCGGAATAAACCAGGTCGCGCTCGGGGAGCACGCGCAGGGTCACATCCGGAGTGGCCGCAGCCGCGACCTGGCGTGCGAGCACGCCAGCCAGCAGGAGGAATTGGAGCTTGTTCATGTCCGAACTCTAGGCGCAGCCCGCCGGAGGAGTGTCAGCAGGGCGTGCGGAGGTTGTAAAAGAAATGTCAGCCGTCGATTCCGCCTGTGGGTTCACAGTTGCCAGTCCTGATACCCCTCGCTAAGCACGGGTCACTTATGTCTCCTTTAATCCTCGGAATCATCGGGTTGGTGGTGGTGGTCATTGCTCTGGTCCTGTTCAACTTTCTGGGCATCTGGGTGCGCGCGTGGATTGCGGGGGCCTACGTTGGGCTCTCGACGATGATCGCCATGCGTCTCCGGGGCGTCCCCGTCGGACTGATCGTCGATAGCCGGATCACGGCTGTGAAGGCGGGGCTCGAGGTCGAAACCGACCCGCTCGAAGCGCATTACCTCGCCGGCGGCAATGTCAACCAACTCATCCTCGCGCTGATCGCCGCGCACAAGGCCGGCATCGCCCTCGACTTCGACCGCGCCTGCGCCATCGATCTGGCGACCAAAGGCACCGGCAAGACCGTGCTCGAAGCCGTGCGCACGAGCATTAATCCAAAGGTCATCGACTGCCCGCACGCCGGAAGCGGCAAGGTGACCATCGACGGCGTGGCCAAGGACGGCATCGGCGTCAAGGCCAAGGCCCGCGTCACGGTGCGCTCGAACCTCGATCGATTCGTCGGCGGGGCGACCGAGGAGACGATCATCGCCCGCGTCGGCGAAGGCATTGTCAGTTCCATCGGCTCGGCGGATTCCTACAAGGTGGTGCTCGAAAATCCGGATCGCATTTCCAAGACGGTGCTCGCCAAAGGCCTGGATAGCGGGACGGCCTTCGACATTCTTTCGATCGACATCGCCGACGTGGACATCGGCGAAAACATCGGCGCCAAGCTCCAGGCCGAGCAGGCCGACGCGGACAAGCGCGTGGCCCAGGCCAAAGCGGAAGTGCGCCGCGCGGCGGCGGTCGCCGTCGAGCAGGAAATGCGGGCGCGCGTGCAGGAGATGCGCGCCAAGGTCGTCGAAGCCGAAGCCCAGGTCCCCCTCGCCATGGCCGAAGCGTTCCGGGCGGGCAACCTCGGCATCATGGATTACATGCGCTTGAAGAACATCGAGGCCGACACCCAGATGCGCGGCTCGATTGCCGGGGCGGATAAACCGGGGGAGAGCGCAAAATGATCCTGGCGAGCGGAGAGGGCCAACTGGCCATCCTGTTGTTGATGGCCGTTTTCGGCTTCATCAGTTGGCTCTCTTCAAAACTGAATCCGGGCGAGAAGAAGCCGCCGCGCTCGCCTTCCGATCCGGGCGCCACCCCGCCCCGCCGTGCGCCCGCCGAATCCGAGGAGGAGCGCATGCGGCGCTTTCTCGAAGCGCTCGGGGTTCCGGCCGAATCCCGCCCGGCGCCGCCTCCCCGCCCCGTGCGGCCGGCCGCGGAGCCTCTGCGCCCGGCTTTGAAACCGGTGCCGCCCATGGTGGCCCAGCCGATGCCCCAACGGCCGCGCCCCCAAAGTCGTCCCGCGCCGCCACCTCCGCTGCCGCCGCCCCCGCGCCGCCGGTCGCTCGATGAAGCGCCGGCACCCAAGGACCGCGTCGAGCAGATTGCCCTGTCCGAGCTGACCACCCCGGCGTTGCCGGAATTTGAGACGATCTCCTCAAGGGTCACCGCCGCCCCGGCGGATTTTGGTGCTCCCCGCGAGGTCGCCGTCGGCGCGGGCGCGACGCTGAACGAGACGCTGCGCGCCGCACTTGCCTCGCCGCAACAGTTGCGTGCGGCATTCGTCCTGCGCGAAGTGCTTGGCCCGCCTCTGGGTTTGCAGAGGTAGGTGCCGGCCCAAGTTGCGCCCCTCCGCCCCATGCCCGGAGCTGGGTCGCGGCGAAGCGTTCGTGACGGTTTGTCCGCAATGCCGCTGGTTTGGCGCGGTCTGGCGCGTCGCTTGCTAAAAAGGTGGGCGTGACCCGAAAGCCAAACCCCCGAATCCTCGCCATCGACGATGATTCCAGCGTCCTGAAGCTGCTGGGGAAGGTTTTTGAGGAAACGGGCCGCTTTACCTTCGTCGGCGAAACCGATGCTTGCCAGGCGGTCCAGGTGGCGCAGCTCTTCCAGCCGGACCTTCTCCTGGTGGATGTGAATATGCCCGGCCGGACCGGCATCCAGGTGGCGATGCTGCTCAGAGCGGAGCCCTGGCTGCGGTATCAACCGATCGTGTTCTTCACCGGCGTGTACACTCGTGGCGTTCCCCGCTGCATCGCCTTGGGCGACGGAGCCACGGCGTTCCTGGCCAAAGGAGTTCCGACGCAGCTCATTGTGGAGACCGTCGATCGTTTACTGGCGGCCGAGCAGTCGGCCCTGCTTCTCAGAGCATAGCCTGGTGCGCCTCGCTTTGGTGAGGGCTCGAGCTGGAAGCTCAGACTCCAGCCTGCGGCGGCGCCCACTCCCGGCATTGCGCCTCCAGTTCCAGGAACACGGTGGTGAAGTCCTCCGCCTGAATGACCAGCTTCGGCCCGTCCCCCTGGCGTGCCACCACGGTGCAGAGTCTTCGGCCCCCTTGCGGGATGTTAAAACAGGCCACATTCCACCGGCGTCCGCGCAGCTTGTCCGCAGCCATCTGCCAGTATTTCCGGGGATTGCTCATGCCCGGGGACACAGCGGGCGCCGTGCCAGGGCGTCACTTTGCGATTGCGGGAGTCCGCAACGATGGTAAACGGAGAGCGATGTTTCCCTTTGGGTTCAGCTTTGATCACCGCGGCTCCTGCCTCGAAGTGGCGCGCCGTGTGATTGCGCGGCCCGATGCCCAAGCGGGGCAAAAGGTGGAACACCATCCACACCGAGGCCGACGATTGATCGTCAGTGCCTCGGCCTCAGCCTAGCCGGCGTGGCGGAACTGGCAGACGCGCCGGACTCAAAATCCGGTTCTCGCAAGAGAGTGTGGGTTCGATCCCCTCCGCCGGCACTCTGTTGGGGCTGTTTTTCCTACCAAATTTCCTACCAAATTGGTTGTCGGGCCGTAGGGAGGGATTGTGAAAACGATCAAATACCCGGTGGTCCTCGAAGAGGATGGCAAGCGCGTGACGATCCGCAAGCTGCTCGATCATGGCTCGGAAACCTTCCGCCTTGAATACCAGTTCGGCGGCCAGCGGCGCATGAAAACCCGTGCCGACCAAGCCGAGGCCCACACCGATGCGGCGCGCATCCTGGCGATGCTCAACGAGCGCGCCCCGGTCTTCGCGCAGACCGAAGACGCGACGATCTACCGGGCCGCGAAAACGGTGCTCCGCGGCGTCGCTCAGGTGGACGAAGCATGCCGTGAATACGCGCTCGCCGTCGCCGCCCTGAAGGGGGTCTCGATCATGGTGGCGGTGAAAGCTTACCTGGCCGGGCAGCCGGCCAAATCCAAAGACACCCCCGCGCTCGTTGCGCAGTTTTTGAAGGGCGTCGAGCGGAGTGCCAAGTGGGATTATTACAAGAGCATGCGCTCGCGCTTGCAGCGGTTCACGAGGACCTTCACCGGCCCGATCAGCGCGATCAAAAAAGACGGCATCGACGACTGGCTGGATGGGCTCGCGGTTTCGCCCCGCTCGCGCAATAATGAGCGCACCGGCTTGGTCACTTTCTTTCGCTGGGCGCGGGGCGAGGGCTACCTGCCGGACTCGATCAAGACGGAGCCGGAAAAGCTCAAACGGCAGAAGACTTTCCTGAGCATCGACACCTTCACCCCTCAGCAAGCCGCGAAGCTCATGGCCGCGGTGGTCAAGATGCGCCCGGAGTTGATTGCCTACACCGCCATTGGGTTGTTTGCCGGGGTGCGCCCCACAGAGATTGTGCGGCTGGATTTTTCGGAGATCCGTTGGAATCACGGGGACATCGAAGTGCCCGCCGAAAAGGCCAAGACGGGCGGGCGCCGCCTGGTCGAGATGAAAGAGAACCTGAAAGCCTGGCTCGCGCCTTCCGCTGCGAAAACCTTCGGTCCAGTGGCGCCGCGCTACGCCGCGCGCGATCTCGCCAAGGTAGCGCGCCGGGCGGGCTTGCAGTGGACCCCGGACGTGATGCGTCACTCCTTCATCAGCAGCGCGGTCGCGGTCGCCCAGCAAATCGGCCAGGTCGCTTTGTGGGCAGGAAATAGTGAGGCGATTATCAAGAAGCATTACTTAAAAAGGATGACCAAGGAGGAGGGTGCGGCGTTCTTTGCGATCATGCCGGAGGGGGCCAGCAATGTGGTGCCAATGCGCGCCGCGGTCTAAAGGGTAAGCGGGCGCAGCTCGCGCTTCGCGGTCGTTTGCGACTGGAGGTATTCATCGAGCGCGCCGCGGGTAAAAAGGACCCGATGGCCTTTCTTCCTAAACGCAATCTCCTTGTGGGCAACCCGGCTTTCGAGCGTCCGCCGGGACTCCGAACAATAGACAGCCGCCGCGTCGTAA
Organism: Chthoniobacter sp.; assembly: GCA_034667665.1. GTDB lineage: Bacteria > Verrucomicrobiota > Verrucomicrobiia > Chthoniobacterales > Chthoniobacteraceae > Chthoniobacter. The sequence goes on along the minus strand of JAXDQW010000084.1, from coordinate 44,374 downwards.
TCGTAAAGAGTGGGGGCGATCTGATTGATGCGGGCGATGGCTTCCTTCTCGGCCTCCTGCAAGCGGGTGAGCACGAGCGTTGTCTCCGTGGTCAGGAGTTCAGTGATAGCCTTGGAGTAGGCAGCGATGCTTTCGGCGGTGCTCATGACGAGGCGGCCACGGGAGGCAGTATCCGGGGCAAGTTCTCGCGCACGCGGGCGGCCTCGAGGGTGATACCCAGCTCGGAGGCAAGGTTGATCCCCAGCTGCACGGACGGCAGGAGCTCATCAAAGAGCACCTGCTTGCGCTCGCGCGACCACGCCGTCACCGGGTCCACCTTGTCCACGCGAGCCCACCAGGAGGCGAAGTTCTGATGGAAGCCCTCGATCGTGGCGAAGCCGCGGCCCGAGGCGGCGGCCTTCAGCACCTTGCCGGCCGCAATCGAATTCACCAGCTCAATCGGCGTCAGGCTCTCGTCGATCGCCGCCTTCATCCATCGCTCCTGCGCCGGCGCCTCCAGTGGACTCTTGGCGAGCACCCAGCAGTGCTCCACAGAGAGCCGGCCGTCCCGCGCCCATTCCGGCAGATCGCAAATCGCCAGCGCACGATCCACGTCAAAGCTCGTGAATTCCAACTGCACCATCGCGCCCTCCACCTGCTCCTGAGTGAACCGCCGCTTGCCCTCGCGCACAAAAGCGGCCAGCCAGTAGTGGTAGGATTTGCGCGTCATGGAGAGCGCGCGCATGCCCTCCCGCCATTGCTCAAAGCTCATCTCCCCCAGGAAGGTGACTCCGTAGTTTTCGAGGGTGAAAAGGCGGGTATCGCGCAGCTTGGCGCCGACTGAGAGCCCCGCCGTTACCGCGAGCTGGACACCACGTTGATGAGGCTGGGTTTCTTCGACGACTTCGCTTGAAGTGATTGCAGAGTGCATTTTTTCTTTCGGTAATGGTTGCTGAGTTTGTCTTTGGAGTAGGCAGCCCGAGCGGCCGGGCTTTTGGCCCCTTCGAGGGGCGGAAGATCCAGGGTCACACACCATTTCCACGCCACCCGGCGCATCCATTCCGGCGAGCACCCGCAAATCTTCGCGCTGTGCCGCAGACTGACTAGGCCGTTGCTCGCGGACATCCGGGCGGCATGAGCCAGGCCGTGCGCCCGCGCCATGAGATTCTCCGAGCTGAGCAAGAAGTAGCCGACGATGCGAGCGAGGAGCTGCGCGCTTTGCGCGGTCAATTCCTCCTGGATCAACTCACCGATGTAGTCGGACACCCCCTTGGCCTGCACCAAGGACAGGCCGAAGCGTTCCCTGAGCCGGTCAGAGCGAGTATCGACCACCGCCGCAAAATCAACAGTCACCCCGGCATGCCGCTCACTGCCGGCATCATCTTCACGCCCGACAACTTCGCGTCTGCCCCGATCCGGCGCCGCGTCATGGCCGCAATCAGGCCCATTGACGCCGGTCGCCTTCATGCCGGCCAGTTGCGCTGGGGAGAGCGCGGCCCAGGCTCGCAGGTATTCTGCATCCACCGCGCGCTGGCGTTCATCGTAGTTCACGCGATTTTCTTTCGCTCAAGAAGAACGGTGTGCGCGCGCCGCAGCGCATTTCGCGAGTCTCTCGACGCTCGCCCGCGCCGCCCGAGCTCGCGACGCGCCTCGACATAGGTAAGCCCCTTGCTCTGCGCGAGTTCGATGGTCGCGGAAACCAAGTCGAAGGGGGGTTGCTTCATCCTTACGTAAGGATGAAGCGCTCAGTTGTTGCCGATCTTGCCAGTGTCGCCCCGGACGAGCTGCTGGAAATAATTCGAGCGACTGCGCCCCTGCGCTTTGGCCTTGGCGTCGGCGTGCTCCATGAGGGATTCGGGCATCGACAGTGAAACCTTGACGGCCCCTTTTCGGGCAACTAGGGGTTTTCCACGTGCGGGGGGTAGGGCCTTCGCAGAGAGAGGCGAGGGGGCGGTCTTGGACAGAGCAGACATTTGGTGTGGAGGTTTCCTACGTCTTCCTACCAGACCGAGGAAAGGAATATCTTTCCCTTTCTTTTTCCTTGCGCTTTTTTTCCTACCCGGTAGGAATACTATTCCGCAGGAAGAAACCGCAGGAACCATCATCCCCCATGCCCCGCAATAAGTCGAAAGATCCCGCCAAAAAGCGTTCCATCAGCATGCCGACCAGCCTCTACAAAAAGATGCTCGCCCGCATGGAGAAATACGGTTTCATCTCCGAGAGCGCGTATCTTCAGTTCCTCACCCGCAACGATATCGTCAAGGACGGCCAAATGGAGGTAGTCCCCGAGCCGAGATCGAAGGGTCGCCCCTCGCCCCCTCGAAAAACGAGGTGAAACGCCGAACACATGCGCTTCAAAGGCACCCCGTAGCAGCGTTGTTTACAAGCGCTCTGATCGGTTGGCTTGCATTTATTACCGCCCATGCAACCTGGGTCTTCCTCATTCCGCACCCTTCCGGCTTTGGACGCGAGACTGAGCCGTTTCTCTATTTCGCCACTGTCCTCAGCTTCTTTTATGCAATCGATTTCATTCTCATAGCCGTTCCATTCTACCTTTTTCTCCATTCGCGGCGGCGTCCCGTTCCCTCCCGACCGACACGTCTCCTTGGCGGCGCGCTCTTAGCGATTCTTTTGCCCGCTTCAACTATTCTCTACCACGACTTCAACTCTGCCGACCTGCTTTTCATCGCTGTGCTAGCATTCATCGCAGGATTTGCAGCTTTCGCGGTTCTGCCTCCGATCCTCATTCGCGATCCTTTATGAAACGACGCTTCCCCAATCTTGCAGTTAGCGCGATTGCGCTTCTTTACTTCGCCGTGGGAGCTTTGTCGGCGATAGGCGGCACCGATCCGGGCGATCAGTTTCTTCAGGCGTATCTTCTCACGCAAAACGCTAAGAGTCTGGAGCGGATAGGCGACCTCAAAGCCGCGTTGCGGAAATATGAGCTTGCTCTCAAGCTGCTAGAGGACATCGAGGCCGATTACTCGTTTACGCATCCAGATCACTCACACAAGAATCTGCGAGAGAAGATTCGCGCTCTTCGGCAGCGTTTGCATATTTCCGAGCCATCTCAGAAACCCAACCATGAGGCCTAAGCAGGCGATGCAGCGAACCGCGAGCCGGCTTACGATTTACGCTCTCGAGGCACGGAAATGACACCCAACCACAATAACAAAATTGCGGGTGCGATAATTTTCTTCGGAGTGGGCGGAACCGGAATGTATGCCCTCTGCACTAATTCGCTGCCTCAACGCTTAGGGCCACCACTACACGGAACGCAGGCAATCGCTTGGGGAATAGTTCTGGTTGTGACGGGTGTCGCTACGGGAATCTGCTTGTTTCGCGCCAAATGAACGCCGTGGAACATCGCTACCCGTCTCCTGTGAACCGAACCGAATGAGCGCCAAAGAAGCCGACATCAACACCATTATTGGCAAGGTCATTACCCGGTCGCACGCCATCGAGAAGCTGCTCCGAACGCATTACAACGTAACTGGTCGCGGGCTTCACAAGGCCATAGACGACCTTTCGGACACTTTGCCAGCGGTCTTGGCGCGCACTATTCGGGTTGTTGCAATCGCTCGTAACGCAGCCGCACACCCAGACGGATTCAAGATCGACACCGTCGCTCCAGATTTCGACCGTCTCTGCAACGAAATCGAACTTCTTATTCCCTACTTTGCGAGCCAGCAACACACAAAAGCAGCCCAACCGCCCAAAGAACCAAAGTCGGCAACCCCGAAACCAGAGCACAACAACGTCACTGCGACCAACAGGCCCGCTAATCAGTCCAAGCCTTGGACGCCCGCCGAAGAAAGGCAGCTTACCGACGGGTTCGAGGCACAGGCTACTATCCCCGAACTCGCCAGAGCACTCAATCGCGGTATCGGCGGCGTTCAACGCAGACTCATCAAGCTCGGCAAACTTGCAGCAGACCAATACAAACCTTACCCACTCGAATCCGAATGACAGCGACCCCCATGCGCTGCCCTCACGTAAGGACGGCCCGCAACGGGAATACCCCCCCGCTACGAGCCGCGCCTCGCTAAGGCAATTTTGTAAGCCTGAACCGAAGCCTAGCCGAGCCCCGTGCCCAGCACGTCGCCGAAGGGAACAACCACCCCGCCGCTAGCTCCAGTCACCAGCGCTAGGGTCGCCACCACCGATTGCGGTGTCTTGAAGGTCGCCGTGCCGGAAAGCGTCGCGCCATAGTTCCAGAAGCTGCTGTCCTCAAAGACCGCATCGCTGCCCATAGCCACAGATCCCCCGCTCACGATCTGGCTGAAGTCCCTGAAGATCGCATCGCCATTCACCGTGCCGGCATTGGCGCTGGACCCATTGAAGACCGCGTTGCCCGTGACCGTCGCCCCGCTTTGATTCGCGCTCGATTCATTGAAGGTCGCGTTGGCGACATAGGCGCCAGACGTGTTGACGCTCGTTCCATTGAAGATAGCCAGGGACGATCCCGCGATCGTGCCCGCATTGTAGGAAGTCCCATTGAAGGTGAAGGTGCGGCTCCCGAGAATATCCGTGTCGTTTGCAGCCCAATTCGCCATGCCTCCCTCGAAGATATAGGCGGCATTGATCGTGCGTGTGCCCCCGACCGTCCCGGTCGTAGGCAGCCCAGGAGGATCGGTCCGAGTTCCGAGGTGGAACGTGACGTTGCCCGTAACGGTATTGTCGTTCACTCCCGTTCCCGAGAAGGTCGCGTCGCCGCCCACAAAGCCCCCATTGGAGCCATCCTCAAAGGTCGCGTTCCCGCCGACTGTCCCATCATTGTAGGCCGTTCCTGTAAAGGACGCGTCCCCGATTACCCCAGCTCCATTGGACCGATTGCCTGCGGCCATTCCATTGAAGGCCGCAGTAGCGACCGACCCGTGATTCTCGGAGCCGTTGAAGACAGCGTGGCCGGCAATGATACCAGAGTTAACCCCGCCATTGAAGGTGAAGACTCGAGTCCCGGCGATTCCGGTATCGTCTGAGCCCCATGATCCGGACGACGTGAAAGACAGATCCGCATTGATCGTGAGCGTCCCATCCACCGTGCCGTAGCTGAACGAGCCCACATCCACGAGCGCGCCCAGGTTGAACGTAGCGCTCCCATGGACAATGCCGGAGGAATTGCCGTTCGCTGAGTAGAAGACAGCATTGCCATTCACGGTGCCCGAGTTGTTGTGGCAGCCCTCACCAAATTGAGCAGTCCCGAGGACCGTTCCGCTATTCCACGCCCCATTCACAAAGGTCCCTTGCGTCATCGTGCCTGCATTGGTGATCGCGCCATCGAAGGCATACGTGCGCGTCCCCGCCGTGTCGTTATCCGTGTAGTTCCAGCCGATGCCCTCCGAGGTGAAAAGGTATTCGGCGTTGATGGTCAACATTCCGGTCACGGTCCCGGTCGTAAGGGCCGATGGGTTCGTAACGGTGCCCCGGTTGAATGTGGCGTTGTAGCAAGTTCCGGAATTGTAGGCCCCCCAGTTGAACTCCGAGTCACCACCCACGTTCCCAGCGCCCCCATTGAAGGCGCCGTTATTGAAGATCGCATTCCCGGCGACATTGCCCGCGTTGGAGCTGTTTCCCTCATTGTTTCCATCGAAGGTCGCGCTCCCGTCGATATTGCCCTCGTTGTGAGAGGCGGTAAAAGACACCGAACCGGAGATATTTCCGGTGTTAAGGGAGCCGTTTGCGAAGACCGCCAGCCCTGTTACGGCCAACGCAAAGCCGCCCGTGCCGAAGGCGTGGTTATCCGTGGCATCAAGGTTTGCGCACGTCCGGGCGTCGCCCAGGCTATTGACCTCGCCCTTCAGGACAACATCATCCGTATCAGCGGGAATGGTTCCCGCCGGCACGGACAGGCCGCTATCGCTGAACCAGTTAGCAGGGTCGCCCCAATCGTTATTAACCGCGGGAGTGAAGTAGTATGTTCCCATAATAGTAAATTAGTAACCGCCGACGAGAGAGACGAGCATCCAGGTGCTGCCGTCGTATTGCAGAAGGACAATGTACCGCTTGCCCGACGTGAGTGTTTTCGGGAAGGAAACGCCTGAGTCGCTGGGTGTCAGGATCGAAGAGAGATCGAGAGCCTGATCCGAGCCGCTGGCCGTGAGCCAGAGCTTGAGCAGCTTGCCCTCCGTGCCGCTCGCGGGCGGATTGAGCGTCATGGCTCCGACCAGCGCCGCCTTTTGCACCTGCCCATTGGCCCGGTCAAAAGTCACCGTGCCACTGAGATTCCCCGCATTGAAGGGAGCCGGATCGGCCGCTCCTGCCGGCCCCGTGGCTCCGGTAGCTCCGGCCGCCCCGTTCGTTCCGTTCGTGCCGGCCGCGCCCGTGGCTCCCGCGGCACCGGCCGCTCCCGCGGCTCCAGCCGCACCGGCCGTGCCCGTCGGTCCAGTTGCCCCCGTCGCACCGGCAGAGCCATCCGCACCATTGGCACCGTCCGCGCCGGCTGCACCGTCCGCACCATCGGCACCATCGGCCCCGTCCGCGCCGGCCGCACCATCGGCACCATCGGCACCATCGGCACCCGGAGCACCCTCGCCCAGGGGAGCATAGCGGGCATCAGCTTCAGCCAGGCTGATCGCTGCACCGGGATTCTCCGGAGGATCATCAGCCAGGCCGGCGCCGGACGCTTTCACCTCGAAGGTCGAACCGCCGAGAGTAATGACGGCTCCCGCTACCGTGATCGCCTTGAGGCTCACCAGATACTTGCCGAAGGCCAGATTTGTCTCGGCGGCGGTGAAGTCGAAAACGGCGTGCTGCTTTGAGCCATCCAGCCAGCTTTCGAGATTGAGAGTCGGATCGAAGTCAGCCGTGGTCGCCGCCATCAATGCTCCCTCAGAAGTAGCCGTCGCCCGGACTTCCAGCGTCATCGAGGCGATCTCACTCCCCGGAATGTCCAGCCGGTTATCAACCGCGGGCGGCCCGAGGAAGATGCCGACTTCGACGCGCGTGGTGTTGGCCGCCCAAAGCTGGGGGGCCTTATTGGTCAGGGAATCGTTGAACGGCTCGAAGCTGTGAGCATCGACCGCAAACCGAAGAGTCTTGGAGGATAGGATGTTGGACACAACCTAAGCGTCCCGTGTCAACCTTACGTAAGGATCAAGGCGGCAGATCGATCCAGACGGTATCGTAATCCGTCGAGCTTGCCTTCGCCAATACTTGACCAATCGTGCCGCCCACTGGAACCCCAGGGCCGGACGGCCCCACAGCACCATCCAAGCCGGCCGCCCCGTCGGCACCAGGAGTCCCATCCGCACCGGGAGGACCAGGATCTCCAGTAATGCCGAGTCCCCCATCTGCACCCGTCGCGCCAGTGGCTCCCGTCGCCCCCGTTGCTCCCGTGGCGCCCGTTGGCCCCGGCTGTCCACCCCCAGGCAAAGGCTCATCATCAGGCACCGAGTCATCCGGAGCATAGACCATCCAATCCAAGGCCAGATAATCTTGCAGCGTGAAGTCGCCGGCGCGTGCCACGCGAAAAACTCCCTCAACCTCCGTGTCCACATTGATGAACTGCAATCGCCAAAGAGTCTTGGTCGTGTAGTGCAGAAACCGATCCTTCCAGCCCACGCGCCGGATCTTCGCTCCCACCAATCTCTTTGCCTCGAGCCAGGTCATGGGAAGACGGTCCGGATCGCCCGAACGGCATCAATCAAGGCGGCATCAACCTCCCCATGCGGACGCCAATCCTGCGCGCGGAAGTCCGCCTCATTCCAGCTCGGAGCCACCACCACCGCAAGCGCCACGTCTGCCTTCGTGACTGCGTTAAAGGTCTGCATCCACCACAGCGAGCCGTCATATTTCAGGTATCGGTCGCGCCATCCCTCACGCCTGATTCTCAGGCCAGCCAAAGCCAGAGACATGGCTTGAAACCAAGTCAGGCGCGGCGCGCTGGGATCGACCGGACCGGGCGGCGGCGGTGGCACTGGCCGGGCATAAACAACTGTCAGAGGGAAAACGCCGTGCCCGGCGAAAAGATTCCCAAGCGCCGGATGCTGACTAGCCGCCCGAATCATGCATTGCACGTCAATCGTCGGCAGCCATTGGCCCGGCTTGTTGTCCGGCCCTGTAAAATAGACAGGAAGGACATTGAGGCGAACCGACACGTCACCCCAATAACCAAGGCCCCCCTGCACGACAGTTGGCAGCAACCACGGCGGACCGTTGGTAATGCGCAGGTAGAACGTCCCGACATCACCCTGACGGAATTTAAGCGCCCTGATCCGGAGCCCCCAAACATGAGAGCCAGGAAAAGGCGGCGGCAGGACCTGAGCCAGGCCGGGAATGGTGGATGTGCCAGGCCGCGCAACCGAAGGAGGAACGCCATCCACCGGCTCAGGCAGCGTGAACAGCCATCCAGGCTTCCCATCCGGCCGTGGCGTTTCCGAGCCCGGCGTGAGCTCAACAGTAATAGCCATCAAGCAACCATGTCGCGGACAACTTCCACTTCGAAGGTCTGCGAGGTTCGCTTGAGCGTCGCCGGACCGACCAGGAGAGCATTCGTTTCAACCCACTGGAGTTCTGCCCTGCCGACGAAGGATGTCCCTTCGTCCGCCTCATGGTTCGAAAGAGCCGCCTCGACCATCGTCCCGTCAAACTTCACCGCGCAGATATAAGTGGTCGTCGTTCCCGAGCCGGTCTTGAGCAGTCGCTTCGGAGTCTCAGCCCCCGTGCCGCCGCCGAGAGTAACCAAGGCATCCGTGTCCAGCTCCTTGAGTCCGAAATACAGACTCGCCAGCGTGCCGAGATCGACGACCGTTTCGCCCCGCCGAAACTGCACGTAGAGCAAGAGATCGTCGTCTTCCTTGACGGTCAACAGCGGGCCTTCCGCTGCCGCGGTATTCACCGTGACTGCGCCCGTGGAGAGATTGATCGAGACATCGGCACCCGAGTTCAGCGAGCCGGACGCCGGCTCAATGCCGATAGTGAGGGAGATCGGCAGAGACGTGCCGTTCGAGTTCGTCACCTGCAAGCCGACAATAAAGACACCCGCAACGGTCGCCGCGCCGCTAATCAGCCCGGTCCCCGAATTCAGACTCATGCCCGTGGGAAGGGGCGAGCTCGTCCACCCATCATCGCCAGTCAGATCCGATGCCCACGGCTGATAAGACCAAGGCTCATGCTGCTTGTAGCCCAGGATCGAGGTAGTGGTGTTGACGACAGGAACAGGCATAGGTCAGGAGAATTGTGCGGCGGCTCCAGTCATCGCGACGCGCACGAAACCGACCGCATTCGCTACCGGGTTTTCGGTGTCGGCATCCACCAGGCGAGCACGCAAGGCGAAGGTAGGCGCGACAGGAAGATCATCCGCGGCCGTCCACGAACGATAGATGAGCTTGTCGCCGCTGAGCACATCGAGCAGGGAGCGGCGGATCGACACGCCGAAGTGATGCTGGTAGCTCACTTGCGCCCCGGTGCCACCCACCAGGATGGACTGGCTCAGCATCGGCGTCTCACTCCAGACTACCGCGTCCAGGTTCAGACCCACCGGCGAAGGAGTCGCTTGCTGCGTGGCCGCGCCGGCCTCGATGACCACCCGGAAAACCATGCTGGTCGTGGCCTTACGTAAGGACAAATCCACATCGAAAGCCAGCGAGAAGGTATCGCCCAGCGCCCACATCTGAGAGCTGATTCCGATACGGAAAAACTCCTTCTCGTAGTCGCGAGGAAAGTAGGAGTTGGTCACGCCTCGGCGCGTCAGCGGATACCATGAGCGGCCATCGCTGCCGTAGGCGCCCGTGTTGATGAGCGTGCCCGTGCGCCGGCCAAAGCCCCCCGGAAGAGTGATCGTGGCCCCGGTATTATTCTGAAACACTTCCCCCGCGTGAGCGGTTGCATCCGAGAGCGGGAGCACCGTCAGAGACGTCGCCACCGCATCATGGATGGCAGGGAAAAGAGCCGGAGGACGCGGCAGCGCCAAGCCCGCATCCGGCGCCGACTTGCCCGGAAAAAGCTCAAGGAAATCACCGATCGTGATGGCCTCCGCCTCGACATCATCCACCCGCACGATTTGTTGCGGACTCGGAACAAGATCCTCAATCAACGCGACCCTCGCCGAGATGGCATCCAACTCCGCCCGCAAAGTTAGCGCGCCTTCCGTGTCCCCAACCACCTGGCTGATCGTGTGGGTGTGCACCTGGAACGCGCTCGCCGGTCCCGCGGCCGTGATGACGAGAGTCCAGTCGCCGATCGCCGGGACCGCAAGCCCGTCCGGAATCGTCAGCGATACCTCCATGTCATCGACAAGCAGGATGTTGTAGTCCACCCCGAGCACGAGCACCCGGCCGCCGCCCACGTTCTCTCTCACGACCAGCGCCGCGTATTGCTCGCTGCCCAAGCCATGCACGATCGAGAAGCTCCGGATCTCGCCGTCGTCGTCACCAAAGGCGGATTCGGTGTAGTGCCGCTCCCCGTGGATGATCTGATCCGGCGTGTAGGGGATGTAATTGCGCGGCTGCGGCGGATGCTGCCAGTCAGTCACGGGACGCACCGCGAGCTCGTCATACACCAGCTCGCGCCGAATCGTGATGCTCTGCTGAGTCAGGGTCAGAGTGCGGCGGGGAGCGGTGTCCCAATCCTCTTCCGCAATATCGTCGTCGATATATTCGATCCCGATCTCCAAGGGCACCGTGACCTCAGGGACAGTCCGCAGCGCAGTCGCACAGGCCGCGCGATCCAGCGGCAAGGTGAAGGTGCAGACGCCCGGCTCGAAAGCGCTAATCGTGAGCGTAATCAGCGCACGCGAATCTCCCGCCAGCGGCCCCGTGAATTCGATGAGTGCCTTCCGCGCCTCCACATTCGACACGTCGAAGCGCACCAACTTATCGCTCCACATGGCATTGAGAGCGTCGGCAATCTCCACTATGCCGGTCCCGTTGCCAATCAGTCGAGTCACCCGGCCTTCAAACCGCAGGAAGAACGCGCCCCGAAACTCCAGCGGGATGAGAAGGTTCTGCAGCTCGTTCGATGCCGGCGCATCATCCGTCGCCTGAGCCCCTTCACGCGCCCGAGTCACCGAAGGAGCAGAGCCCAGCACCCGCTCAAACGCCGAGACAAAGCCCAGCGGCGCCTGCATACAACGGATCTCATGCCATGTCAGCGACCCTTCCTCGAAGGAGCGAATGCGGACAAAAGACTCCGGAGAAAGGGAGTTGGTCCCGAGAGCCAAAGGCACGTCGTCTTGCTCGAAGCGAATCAGCCAGCAACCCGTCGCTGGGGACTTCGTTTCCAGCACCGTGTAAGTCTCCCCGCCGACCGTGGCCAGGGCCGACTCAATCGACCCGATGCCCGAATACATCGACAGCTCGACCGTCTCCGCGCTCGATGCCCCAATCTCCGGATCAAAGAGCAGCGTGAACGTGCCGCCCGTGGGCACGGCCATGATGCTCCCCGCCGAGGCGTAGAGGGAGCGCACATTGATTTGCTTCTCACGAGGCGAATCACCCACCCGCGCCAGAAAGCGCAGAGAGAAGACTACCGAATCCCCTTGTGTAAGGATCGGCAGCGCGATCGTCGAACCCTCAGCGGAAACCAGCTTTCCGTTGTCGAGATCGGCGTAGGGCGAGAGATAGACTGGCGGACGGCTCATGCGGAGCAGACCGCATTAGGGAGTCGGGATCGTGCCGCCCGCGACCGGACGGAAATTCAACTTCGAGAGGAGCAAGCCGCCCGCCACGAAGATCATCCGCATGGGCGCCGCCAGGTCCGCCAGTTCGCACATCTTGCCCGGCGTCCCGCTCAGGAAGTAGGGCGTCCCTGCAACGCCGGCACCTGTCGCCAGCTCCGGATCGTCGGTCACGTAATTCACGGGCTGGCCCGCCGCGCCGCTACTCACGGCTATCCCATCCACGTTCTGCGCAGCCACGGCTCCGTTGGCGTCCGAGAGCTGGAGCAGCTTGTTGGCGTCCCGATAAATCAGGTCGCCAGCGGCGATCGTGGCACCGGCGGTGCCACGGACAAAGTTACCCACAGAGGGGATGATATTGGCGGGAGTGAGAGCGAGGACGGACATACCCCACACGCGCCATGTCAACTCCGCTCGCCCAAAGTCACCGGCTCCCGCTTTTCCCGCGCTCCGCCGCCTCGGTCCTTATGTAAGGATGGACGGCTTCAGCTCGACCACCTTATCGAGCCCAAAGTAGAGCGGATCAAAGGCCAGTCGCCGCTCGTCGTAGGGGAAAGACGGCTCCAAAGCAGGAGGCTCAACATCCTTTTTCGCACGGGCAGCGGCGGCGGTAGTGGCGGGATCGAGGCTCATGTGTTCCAGAAGTTGCCCCGAGTGTCACCGGACTGGCGAAGGAAGGCGAGTGCCTCATTGAGCATCCCGTTGATCACGCTGAGGATGCCGTTGATGATTCCCTGCGCCGTCCCGAGAGCGAGCGGGACCAGGAGGCCAAATTCGGTTTCCTGATGGATCTCCGGAGGGGAGTTGCGAGGAGCGTGGTTCAGGTTCCAGAACACGAAATGCTGCACGTAAGGCTGCCACGTCTCATCCGGCACAGCTTCCGATCCAGCCGCCGGCGGCGACACCATCCAGACGGTAGCCATCCGCAGCTCGTCATACTGCGGGTCGCCATTGTTGAGCAGCGTGCCAAAGACTGCCTCGATGTCCTGTTCGGCGAGCGGGATATGCTTGCGGGTTGCCCGCAGGCGCGCACGGCCATTGTGCAAGGTCACGTAATCGTTGAGATAGACCGTGCTGATGTTCTGCGTCGCCGTCGTAGCGATAGGGTTGCCCGTTGTGAAATTCAACCGGCTGCCGATGCGCGGCTGCACCAAGACAAGATCCATCGCGCGGATTTCGCAAGTGCGCGCGGGATCAACCTTCCCCACCGTCCCCGGCGCACCGCCCGGGAACGGCGCACGCACTCCCACCGTGGCGAAAAAAGGGGGATAGCCTTCGCCGCGGCCGGCGAGCAGCTCACCATCATCGGTCGCGCTGAGCGGCCCGGCTGCAACCGGATCGCGCCACGCATTGAGAACCAAGTAAGGCGCGGGCGAGTTGGTAATCCGCACCGGCCCGCCAGGACCGCCTGACTTGCCCTTGGCTGAAGTCCCACGGCCACGCTTGAAGACCCAATCGGAGAAATACGGCTTCCCCGTGAGCGGATTCACGCCGAAGTCCCGATCTTGTGCCTCGCCCGTTGCCACCTGCACCCCGATCCATTCCGCAGGCATGTCAATGAAGGCGGGACGGCCATTGACGAAGCCAGGGTTGATCGACGCGCACCACTCACGCCCCACGTAATCCATCTGCACGTTCCACGGATGCCTCCACTCACCGTTTTCGCGAGGATGCACGGCCGCCCCGAAAGGAGTAATCCGCAGGCCGGAATTGATTCCCGGCCAGTAGCGAGCAGCTTCTCTCTCCTTCTCAACCTGTTCGCGTTTCATCCTTATGTAAGGAGATCCGTGAGGATGCGTTCCGGAGCCGGCTGCTTGTGCCGGCGCAAGGTCGCGATGATCGCGGTATCGACCGGGTGACTATACTCGAAGTCCCCACGCAAAACCCGCTCCACAGCCACCAGCATTTCGATTGCCGGCCGCTTCATCTGCATCGCCACTTCCTGTGCCACAGCTCCGTTGATTTGTTCGCTCATTAGTAAAAGAAGTGCCGCGCCACACCCTTCCCATCCGCCCTCAATGCGGCGCGATGAGTGAGATTGAAATAGACGATCTGGAAGAGTTCCACCGCGCCATCCGCCCGTTGTTGAATCATCGCCACCGGCCAGCGGGCGCGATGCTCGCCCTTGATCGTGAGCGGGCGGGCGGCGCCGCTCGTATTGAGCACACCGCCGGACTGCCCGAGGTCAGTGTCCGGATCTGCCACCTGCACCATTTCCACCTTCACCACGCTCCATGCCTCCTGACTCACCTTCAGCGCCTCAGCCGGCGTGCGCAACGTGATCTCGGCGCAGAGGTAGCCGATGCCATCGGCCGTCAACGACAGCTTCCCCCAAGTCAGCGACGGCGCCGCCACTGGCGGCTTCGATGAACCATCCAAAGGCACGCCTTTGATCGTGGCCTGCACCTGATTGACCGACCCAGGCAGGAACAACGCAGCCGACCCACTGAGCACCGCCAGCCAGGGGTGACTGAAATCCGCGCCCTGACTTCCAAAGCGCACGATCCGCCCGAGCGGAGTTTCAAAGACACTCGACCCAGGCCCCGCGGACAGCCGCGAAGCCCGGCCCGTGCGCAACAGCCGGGCAACCGGGTTCATAGCCCTCCCGACGACAGGCCGCCGCCACCGCCGCCGTCATCATCACCATCTTCCTCGAGTTGGTTCGCGCCGTAGATTTCCTTCACGATGCCATGCCGGCCGCTCATGATGTAATTCTCCTCGATCTGGACGCAGTTGCCGCGCTTGGTGATTTTCGGAGCCACCTTGAGCCATTTGCGATGCTTGGCCGCAGTCGGTAGCGGGAACGCCGCGAGCCCGAGCGGACGGCTGATAATCGAGCCAATGCCGCGCAAGGCAGACTTCGGAATGAAGGCGCGAACGTAACTCTTTTTGAAGGTCGCGCCAAAAACGAGATAGCTGTCCGTGCCGGCGAGCGGATTCACCTTGGCGTCCACCTTCTCCCCTCCGCTCAAATCATCCGTCCCGGCCGCGGCGGGTAAGGTGCGCGGAAACTCCCGCCGAGTGACCGAAAACTTGCCATACTTCGCCTCGATTTCCTTGATGTGCGGATGCGCGACGATGGGCACTTCCTCCATCGTGATGTCGAGCTCGAAAGTAATCAGGCTTTCATCCTCACCCTCAGCCGGATCAATACCTTCGTAGGTGTAGGTGTAGATTCCGTAAGGCGTCGAATACTCGCGCTCCACACCCACACAAGGGACCAGCATCCTCGGCGCTGACTTGATCTTCAGGAGGGTGAAATCCACCGCATCAAAGGCTTCCTTGACGTGCCTCTGCACGCTGCCCGACATCAGGCCGCGCCGATCCATGCGGAAGCGGCCGATGTGGACCGGCTGGTGATTACCCAGCGTCTCAGTGTTCACGGGAGCAGCCATTACACGTAGCTGTCAGGGTTGAAGGCTTTCCCCACGTAATGCCCCGCCACCGCACCCGTGAGGCCCAAGCCGAGCGCCGCCATGCCCCGCCCGCGAGTCCGCAGCTTGCTGAGCTTCCGATTGACGTTGAGATTCGCCGCCTTGGCCGTGCGGAAGCCTCCCGTCACGGGAGGTGCGGCAGCATCAATCCGCGCCTGCCGGCGAGCAATCGAGGGGAGCCGTGCACCCACCGCCCCGCCGGCAGCCCCGCCAGCCATCGCGCCGATCTTCTGCTGGAGATCGCCGCCCGGTTCTTGACCTTCCTCATCCCGTTGACGGAAGAGGATAGTGTCGATGCGGGCACTGAGGCTGTAGAGCCGTTGAAGTCGAGTGGATTTCATACTTACGTAAGGATGCTCTCAGGGCGGGTTGTCATCTTCGGACATGGGGCCGCCACCCGGCGCGCTATTGCCCGCGAGCGTCTTGGCGTCGATCCGGGCGAGATATTTGGCGATATCTTTGGTCAATTCGAGTTGCTGTTTCGCCACGTCGCCGCCGCCGCCGAACTCGCCACCCAGGCCGATCGAAGCAAGGTGACTCGCTCCGATCGCGCCGGCACGATCCTGAATATCAGAGTTACTCAGAGTCGTTGCGCGCTTGGCGCCCTCATCCACCCCATACTCTTTGCGCATCCGCTCGAAGTGCCCAGCAAAGGAATCGAGATTGCCCAACCGAACCTCACCTTCGTTGTCATTCCGGAGTCTGGCCTTGGCCTTATCAACCTCGCGATCCGCCGAGTCGCGCTCCACGCTTACAAAGCCTGCCGCCTGCCGCTCCTTGGAGCGCGACTTGGCATCCTTCTCGATCGACCGAGCTTCCAGATAGTTGCGCTTCTTCTCCTCGACCTCGGCCTTGGTTTCGTCGCTTTCCTCGCCAAAGCTATCCACCCCGAACAAGCCCAGGATGCCGGACTTGACCCCCTTCATTCCCGAAGGATCAGCCTTCTCCTTCGCCGCCTTCTCCAGCGCGTCAGTATATTCCTTGTAAGCCGCCGCCGTGTTGATCGTCGCCTTCTTCAGAGCTACCTGCTCCTCACGGAGACTTCGCACGTTTTTGAGCTGCCGCTCCATCGCACGATTGGTGTCGTCGTGCGCCTTCCGCAACGTGGCCTGTGCTTCCGCCGCACGCTCCGCAGCTCCGGCAAAGTTCAGATAGACACCGTAAGCGGTCGCCGCAATCGCCAGCAAGATTCCCACGCCGCTGGCAATCATCGCCACCCGCGCCACAGCGCCCGCCACTCCGATGGCCGTTGCCAGCGCGCCAGTGGCCCCGGTTGCCGCGATCAGTGCCGAGGCCAGAGCAAGGGCGCCCGAAGCCGCGCTAAAGAGCCACACGGTCAACCCGATGCCCGCCACGGCACTCACCACCCCGATCAGACTTGTGCCGAGCACGATCAGGTTGCCCAGGACACCCATCAACGCCTGATTTTCCGTGACCGTCTTCGTGATCCACGTGGCCGCCGTCGAAAAGCCACCCGCCAGCTTCTGGAGAAAGGGAGCAACGCGCTCGATGACGGGCAGGAGCGCCTGCATCGCATCGTTCATGTTCGACGTGTTTTTGATTTCGCTCTCCGTCCACGGAGCCCCGAATTTCTGCCGCATGGCTTCACCAAGCGCCTTGGCCCGCGACTCCACAGCCGAAAGCTCTCCTTGCATTCCCTGAAGCGCTCCCGCGTTTTTCTCCAGGCTCTTGGTCATCGCATCGAAGATGGCCATGTTCGACGCGCCAGTCTGCCCCAGGGCGACAAGACTCTTCGCCGTCTCCTCGCTGATGATCCCCATGCCGCGCAGAGTCTCTGCGGCATCGACGACCGGACGCCCGCCGTTCAACTCGTCAATAAACCCACCGACTGCACCCGCCACCGCATCAATGCTGTTGCCGGTCGCCGCGCCCGTGTCTGCCATCGTCTTGAGCGCGTCCCGGCCGGTATACGCGCCCTTGGTCAGCTTCTGGAGAGCCATCTCCGCATCCGCCACGCCGCCGAGCTCAAGGTTGGACTCCGCGGCAAAGTTGACCAGCTCCGCGACCTTCAGCTTTGCGGCCTTCATCCCACCCACGAACGGCGCGAAGATATGGGCCAGCCCTTGAATGGTGCGCAGCTTGTCCATCGCCGCCTGCAACGAGCCAGTATCGCGCACGAGATTACGGATCGACTTGCCCATGCTGGAGAACGCCCCGACCAGCCCGACCGCAATCAGCGGCTTCCACAGGATCATGGACGCCAGCGTTTTGACCAGAGCCTTGAGCTTGTTATCCGCCGATGCAATTTCTGCGATGCTCAGGCCGAGCATCGCCTTGTTCACCACGCCTTTGGTATTCTCGTCGATGAAGTTTCTAAGCGCGCCCATCTTTGGATCCTCTTCGTTTCAATCCCGCCGCCTTCATGCCCGCATCGAACGCACGATCTTCGGGCGTCATGAAATCCACGTCCGCGCCCTGCGCTTGCAGCTTCATCGTCCGATACCAGTGAGCCCGGCCAGGAGACATCTCCCACACGTGCGCCTCCGGCCAATGACTCCACCCAATCACGTCACTCGCGAGCTTGAAGATTTCAGGAGCGCCGGCCCCCGGCATCGTGATCGTTGCACCGGGAGGAAGCTTGGGCGGACGCACTGAATACTCCGGCTTGTGAACGTAGTCCGCCGTGTAGGCGATGAAACGCAGGACCTCCCGATGCAATCCCCCTCGCCGACAAAGCTTCAGCAGGGAGATCGGACCGATCCACGGGCGTCGGATCTGCGAATCCTCAAAGCGCAACCGGCACAAGCCAATCGCGGTGCGTAGATCATGGAGCGAGACGCCGCCCTCCCGAAGAAACGGCGAGTCGAGCGTCTGCATGAGCAGCACATGCCAGAGCGAGAAGCGACGCAACCGAACCCCGAGCACCCGAGCCTGATGGCCGCCGTCGATGAACGCCCCGGCCAACGAGGGATCGAGGCCGGGCATGGAAGTTAAGCGACGAGGGCGAAGCTCTCCGTTTCGATCGACACTTCATGATAGTCGCCCTTGGGCATGGCCTGACCAATGCCACCGGGCTTGATGATGAAGCGGCGGGAACGCCACACGAAAGAGTTGGGGAACGCCGTGGGATCGAAGGAATCATCGACCCGGCCTTTGAATGTCGCCTCCCACTTGCGCTTGTCCGTCTTGGAAAGCGTGACCGAATCCACATGCCCCTCGCCGTCCTGGCTGGAGTTATAGACCTCCGGGCCGTAGCGAATGTCGGCTTCGACCGGATGAAAACCATTGCCAACGGCAGGAGCGTCAGCAGCACCAAAGCCCCACTTCCAGGCTTCGCCGAGTTGAGTTGCGGAAACGAGAGACATATACCAGTCCGCACGGTGTCAACTCGTCCTTACCTAAGGACCGAGACGGCGGCACACGGGACAAGTGGATGCCGGTTCATTGGGCGAGCTATCCCATCGCCCCGACCGTGACCGTGACGATGTCCGCGTGACTCTGCTTCTCCCGATCCGAAATCGTCTCCGTGCCCTTCAGGTTGAGCCCGTTGATCACCAGCGTCTGCGCTTCGTAGTAGCCCCCATGCAGCGCCTCGACCCGATCGCCGATACCGCGTAGCGCATCCTTGAACAGGCGCACCGCCGCGCTGTGCCCGGCCGTGGTCGTCTCGTCGATGTGACTCACCCGGCAAACCTTGACCGTGAGCTGATACACCCCAGGCTTGGCGACGCCCCGGCCACTCGCCTGCTCAGGCGACGCGATCTCGTCACACTCCACTACCTTGATGAAGGTGAACGGAGGCTCAACTTCGTCAGCATCGGAAATGTCATCACCGCCGCCCGAAGCCACGGATCGCGAGCCGGGAACAGCTTCCCTCATCTCGGCGGCGAGCCAGAGCTCCACCTTGCGCTTGATCTCGTTCATAGTTCGGGCGGTTCAATCTGTGTCGGGCCGAGCGGAATCCAGAAGGTGCCCGTGCCGTCGCTCTCCGCGGCTGCTGTGACCCGCATCCGCACACCCCGCACCGTGACGATGGAGCCTTTCACGATGCCACTGGCGGCAATCGTGACGGTCGAAAGCAGCATCCGGCTCTGAGCATCGCGGAAACGGCCGCCGAGCATCATCCGGATCTCCGCCGTCAGCTCCTCGACCGTGACACTGACGAATGGCTGCCCGTTGAGCGTGAACGGCTCGCCAGCAATGCGCTCCCACTCATCCATTGCGGGAGCGAAGGCGTCGGAAAATTGACTCATATCCTTACGTAAGGGTGTCAACGGGAGCGGCCCGGAAGCTCAACCAACAGAGCGACCGGGCCGACCCAATGACCGACTAAGAAACCGTTTGGTTTAGGCGATATCGGCGACCTTCAGGATGATGCCGCTGTTTTCGTTGACGACGTTGGTATCGTCGTCCTGGCGAACGCGGAGCCGGTCGCTGCGGATCGACTCGTCGCGATAGCTCTCGGTGCAGAACAACTCGCCGCCGGTGAGCTCGTCCAGGATGAACGTGCGGCCTGCGCCGCCAGTCTCCGGAGGACCGCCCGCGATGTTGCCAAACCAGATCCCGCTATCCGCCCAGGCCCATTGCAGGTTGTCATCCGTCGAATCCTTGCCGGGCTTGGTGGTGTCGTAACTGGTCTGCCCGATGAGGACATACTTGATCTTGAACTTCTTCGCGATCATCTCCTCATCGACCATGGCGTTGCCACCGTTGGCGCCGAAGAAGAAGGCGCGGAGCTTCTCCGAGCCCGTGATGAGATCCCACAGGTTCAAACTCATCGCCATCGCATTCACGGCTTCCTGCCGCTTGCGCATGATCCGCTTCACCTGCTTGGTGTCCTCGGCGAAGTTGAAGGTCCCGAGATTCGCCTCCGTGTAGGCGTCCCCTGCATCGTGCGTGCCCCACACGTTTTGATCCTGCACCACGGCGGCGACGCGCACTTCGCGGCTGATCCGCATGTTGCGCATGAGCCACGCAGCGGTGCTGGACTCGAGGTCGTAGAACCGGGATTCCTCCTGCTTGTTCACATCGTCCATCGGCTCTTCCAAGCCGCGATCGATGCACTTCCACTGGTGTTGCTCCGTGGTGCGCGTGACTTCGCGGTAGCGAGTGCCGGGAGCGCGAACGAGCGGGTCGTTCACATTGTTGGAGCCGCCTGCCTTGGAGAGCAGTTGACCCTTGCCTCGCTTGATCTTCTTGAAGAAGCCGGCGCGCGTTTTGACGGGGAAGATCGGGAAGATGCTGTCAGCGACGAAGGAGTCGTCCACTTCCATGGCCTCTTCGACCTTGACTTGCAGTTCGGGGCGGAATTCCGCCGCAGTGTTTTGATACATAAGGACTTTCGGGTTGCTACGGTTTAGGGGCGATAGGGTTAGGCGACGGCCACATTGCCGACCACGACCAGGCCACCCGCAGTGGCGTGAGCGAAGAGATTGCCGGCCCCGGTCAGGACCGCGCTCAGCACGAGCACGCCCGCAGCGTCCGTGACACAGGTGAGCAAGGCGTCGGCAGTATCCGCCTTGAGGACTTTGCCCGTGGTAGCCGTGACCGTGCCGAGATCGGTGGGATCGCCGAAGCTCGTCGCGGACAGGAACACCGTGATCGTCGAACGGGCAGCGAGGTTGTTGCCCTGCGCATCCTTGAGCTGGACGGTGATCGTCGCGGTGTGCGCGACGCCGGTATCGACCACGGCCACGCTCACGGTGGGGATCGCGTCACTCACGCCATCGCCGAGCTTGGCCGCCGTGACCGCCGCATCCGCGACGGTAGTGGCAAGGCCGGGATGCCAGAGGACTTCGATGATGTCGTCGGCGGCGCCGGACTCAATGGCAACACCGAAGATGTCTCCCGCGCCGGCCGTGGCCACCTTGCCGGACGCATCGCGCTTGACGACATCGAGCACGGTGACAACGCCACCGGCGATGCAATGGCGCGAGCCGGGGTGAGTGACGAGGGCCACGCCGACACCCGTGCCGGCAGCGTAGGAGCTTTTGCCGGAGTGGAGGATCGCGGTGCCGATTTCCACATCAGCAGCGCCGGCCAGAGAGACGGCGTGACCGGCCTGGCCGGGCGTGAATTTGACGCGGGCGCCAGCGAGAATCAACTCGGTGGCGATGAAGGTAAGGATGGAAGGGCTCAACATAAGAAGTTCGAGGTATGTGCGTTGGAATTGGTGAGTTACTTCCGGGCGAAGCTGATCTGGCCGCCACGATCTCGGTATTCCGCATACGCCTCGCGGTTCTGGCGCACCCCGAAGTCGGTGGCCTGACTGCGGCACTGGAGATCGGTGAGCTTCCCGCCCTCCTTGAGCTCCATGTATTTCGCCGTCACGATCGCCTCGAAGCTGTTCTCGTCGCCGCCCTTGGCGCTGAAGAGATGCGTGCTGCCGCGGGAGGGCGCGGGACGCTGGCCGCCGCCGAGCCGGATGGTGCGCTGGAGCGCCACGATCTGCGCCTCCTGAGCAACCGCGAGCTCGTTGAGGTCTTCGTTCTGCGCGGCGAGCATCTCAATGCGCTCGTCGAGCTGCTCGAAGGCGTGGACTTCATCCGCCGCCGACTGCTGATTCTGCGCCGTGCGCAGTTGCGCCCGGAACTGGTGAATCTCGCGGATCGCGCTCAGGGCTGCACCACCCTCGGCACCGGCACCGGCTCCGGCCATCTCGCCTTCGCCTTCGCCTTCGCCTTCGCCCTGGCTGTCCGCCCACACGAGGCCGCCCCGGCCGTCGTTGATCAGAGCGCCCTGGGCGACCAGCGCGTCGATCTGCTCATCGGTCAACTCGGCATTCGGATCGCCTTCGTCTTCCGGATCGCCGGCCGGCTCGTCGCCGAGCTGGGCCGCGAGGTCCTGCTGAAATTGCTCAGACGCTTCGACCCGAGTGCCGATGTCTGCGAGCTGTTCTCCCTGCTCTTGAATGAGCTGGAAGATGTCTGCGAGAGTCGGTTCGGATTCGCCGGTAGGTGCTTTACGAGTAGCCATTCCTTTGCGGTGGGTGTCAACTGGCACGCTGAAAAGGCCGTCCGGATTGGCGGCGGGCTGCGTCACGCAATCCACGGAAATCAGCTTCTCGCACCGCGCGAACTTCTTGAGTCCCTTCTTCTCTCCCTTGCCTTTGAACTTCACCGAAAGGCCGAAACATCCAGGCATCCGCTCCGCGCGTTCGAGCATCCGTGGCGTCTCTTCGTGCGTCTCCAGAAGATGCCAGTCCGCACGCAGCTTGTGCCCCGCAATGCGAAAGTTGTTGAGGTAGCCACAGGTATCTTTGATGCCTGAGGCGTGGTCGAGATTGACCGGGATCTGACCGGTCTTTTGCGCGGCGGCAAAGAGCTGGCTTACTGTCGTGTTGTCCACCACCAGGTCATGCCCCTCGGCCTCGACGTTGCCCGTGATTACCGAAACATCGCGGATCACGGCATTGACGGCATCGACCACTCCCACGAAGGGGACATGAAAGGAAATTGTTTGGATGGGCATTCCTTTGCCCGCCGTGTCAACGCTAGTCGATGGTACGGAATTGAAAAACGGGCGAGCCCGGGAAACTCCGCAGGTCGCGCTCTGAGGTCCAATCGTGATGCCTTCTAGTTGATGCCGCGACGGGGATGCCGCATTCTCCTGGGTTTTTTGTCGCCCGTTGCGCTTTCGTGACACTCTGAAGCCGGCTTGCGGAGGCCCGCAACGGGGCGAGAAGCTTTTCCTTGCTGGTGGGCTGTACAGAGATAATGTTTGACATGTGTGTGTGTATTGCTCGCGGTCACCGTTTTCGCTGAAACAAGGAAATGCAGACTCCTCGAAAGTTAGGCGTCATTGAGCGCGCTCCGATATGAGACAATTTCTTCATTCCTCACTTGTACTTCTTTGCTTTGCATTGGCATCGGCGCACGCGGTTCTCGTCACTTTCGACTCCCAATCGAGCACCGCAGCGGAGCTCAATTCCGTTGGTTCATCGAAGGTTACTTCAGGCGTGTCGGGCGGTCTATCCGGCACCGTCGGTGGCCAGTTGGACAGTCAGTTTACGAACAGCACTATGCCCCTCATCAACGGCTTCGCTGCTGGCGCCAGCAATCCCGTGTTCACCACATCCATTTATTTTCGTTTCCAGACTCCTACATCCGATGCGGGAGGGGACATGATCTCCCTTGGCCTCACCAACTCTGCCGCCAGCAACGCATTCGGAACCAGTCCGACGCGCTCGATGGCCGGCATCTCGAAAGGTTCCTTCTCCAATTCAAATTTCTTTCCTTACTACGACAGCAAAGTTAACGGCAGCGGCGGCGGTTCCAGTGGTGGCTTCGGCTTTAGCTTTGTGGACGGCTCTTGGTATCAGCTTTCGCTAGACGCCGTTTTCAACGCCACGAATGGACGTTACTCGCTGCGCTTCAATGTAACTAACTCCGACAGCCAAGGCACACTCGGTTCGACCATCTACACCACGACGTTCTCTGATAACCTTGCTCTATCCAACTACGCCGCGGCTGGCGTCCATCCGTTTGTTGCATTCAGTGGGCCTGTTGGCCAGATGGGCGTTGGCATCGTGGACAATTTCGTAACCATTCCCGAACCCAGCTCGATTGCCGCAATGCTTACCGGAGCGATCGTCATTCTCACACGTCGCACTCGCACCACTCCAAACGGCCATCCGAAGTAGGGCGTGGAGGATGCCTGGAAAACTCATGACTAAAGTCACGGCCATATCCGAGTCGCGGCCCATTAAAGTGGCTGCGGCAATCGCAAGCATTATTTTCGTTGGAGGCGTGTGTGTTAAAGCGATCAAGGGTCTTGCCGAGTGGTATAGCACCATCAAGGAGCTGGTTGAGATGATAGAAAAAGGGGCTCCTTGGTTGGCTCAGATATTCAATGTCATAGGCTCCGACGCCGTGTCGTGGTCAGGGTGCTTGTTAATGTTATCTGCATCCCTGTATTTCTGGAGAGACGCGCGAAAGATTCGGCAGCAAGCACTCACCGCAATTCCCACTGAAAGTGACGATCCAGTACAAGAGGTTAAAGCGATAGAAACCATTCTTGAGGTTCAGTGTATTATTGAGCAAGTTAACTGGAAAACCTATAGAGAAGAGCGGATTTACGAATACGCAGCCACCCTTGGAGCGGTGCCGCCGCCTAAGCCCATGAAAATTGACGGTGTTGATCCGAATCTAGTTCAGCGCTGTCATGCTCTCTCTCTGGAGACGAAAGTTAAAGCTTTCGGTAAAATGGCAACGGAGCTTCGCAGGCTGGGAGAGGAGCTGGATAAATGGAACGCGAGCCCGAGCCTAGATGTGCGTGGGATTCGAGTTTACACACAACAAGTGTTCCCGCCGATACTGCAAGCCACACATCTGGAGATGAAAAATACGTTTGGATCTAAGCAGCTTTAGATTCCTGGTTGAACGACCGCCCCGATCTCGGCGGCCTTCTCCGGTGCGAGCTTGCGGCGGGAAGGTTGACCGAAGAAAAAGCTCCACTTGACCATCGTAGTTGCCGCCGCCTCGACAGGCGTCTCTGCAGGCTTAGCTTCGGGAAGGTCGCCAGTCTCGGGCGTTTCGGCGACTGGCTCCGGCACGGCTACGACTTCCGGCGCCGCTTGGAGCGGGGTGGAGATGGGCAGCGGGACGGGCGAGGATTCCATGCTGTGCATGAAGGGAAAGAGCACCTCTCCCGACTCGTCCATCATGACCTTTGCTTGCTGCACCTCGAAGCTCGCCATGCCATGCCGGCGCGCGACACACTCGAACCAGCCGAAGTCGTAATCGTGCGGACGCAACTTCAGCTTCGGCCGATAGCCCGCGTCATGGGTGGGTGCCCCAAATTTATCCGTCGCCAGCTCGAAATGTTGCAGTTCGTGATCGAGCAGCGCGTCCTGTTGTGCCGGGTGACAATCGTTGTAGCGGTCGCGATCAATCAGGATCTCCGCATCCGAGCACCCCTTGGCCCGATCCTTCCCTCCGACAACGCGCGCCAGGGCGAGCGCCGGAACGCCGCCGTGAGATAGCACCGGAGTCACCCCCTCATCGTCATCATTACGGGAGATGAACATGAGGTCGAAGGTGACTCCCGCAGCGGCGAGCGCGGGATGATTGAGGGCGACGAGCGCGTGAGCACGCGCATGAACTTCAGGGGGGCAACGATCAAAGACTTTTGACATGGCGAGATGTCTTCGAGGCGCGTCAATTCATCTCGTAGCGGCCGGTCAGGAAGATGTTCCGCTCCGCCATGCGGCGGCGCGTCAGGCCGTGCACCGTCTTCCCGCCGTCCTTATCCCATCGCAGAAACTCGTCCGCGGCTGCCTCCCGGTCCCCGGCATTCAGCCGCTTGAGCAGCGTGCTCTTGCCCAGGCCGCCCGTGTTGAAGTCGAAGGAAACCAGGGCGTCGTATTCGTGATCCTTCAACGGCACCTTCACGAAGGCGCAGACTCGAGCCTCGAATTGCTCCATGTCGTAGCGGAAAAGCTGCCACGCCTTCTCCTGCGTGATCTTGCGGCCGACATAGACCGTTCCATCCTCATGCTGGAGCCCGGTATGCCCCCAGCCGATCGTCGCCACGCCTCCCGAATCCAGAGCGCCCGTCAACCACAAGCCCTCGAAGGACTGGACGAACTGCGCCCCCTTCTCCGTGATGTCGCGAGCACCCTCGCTGCCCGCGTGCCCGAGCTCGACGCTCGGAGCCATGATGCTCTGGTCGAATTCATCGTCCGGCCCCAAGAGAGAGAGACGCGCAAAGGCGCCGCGGGTAAGCGGGCCGATCTTCGGAGTCCGGAGAGCCTCCGGAATCAGCAGGGCAACTTGAAGAGGGAGGATGCGGTCGCGGGCTTTCATGGTGCAGGGGATTCAACAGGCTTCGTCGTGACCGTGCTGGTCGTCGTGCTTTCCGCCGTGGGGGGTGTGGTGCGGGTGTTCACCAGCATCCCGAACAGGAAGGCCAGGATGGAACTGCCGGCCGTCACGAAGGCATTAAAGACGCGCTCTGGCGGCTCGACCGGAGAAAAACAAAGGACCGCCATCGAGATAAAGAACACCAGCGAGAGCAGCGCGGCTGTCCCGACGACCACATAGATAATGCGAGGATTGGTCTGATTCATCCTTACGTAAGGGTCAATGGCCGAAAGCGGAATAGATCGCCAAGGCGATGCCAACCAGGCCGCCCAGGATGCCAATGAACAAAGCAGAGAAGGCCCACACGGCGCTTACGCCCTGGCCCCGGCCCTCATTACGATCCAGGCGCTTATCCAGGGCCACGATCTTTTCGGAGTTGGCCGTAAATCGACCATCGGACTTCTCATTGATCGCCATCAAGGCCGCAGTCACTTCATTGCGCGGCATCAGCGTTGACTGCTGGTCGCTCAGTGCCGAACGAAATTCATTCACCCCCTCGAAGCGGCGCTCTGCCGCCGCCTCCGCCTTGGCAACGGCACGCTCGGCAGACGCCAGGGCCGCCGCGGTGGCCTTGTCCGACGCTATCAGCGCGATCGAGGTCGCCCGGTCCTGCGCGTCAATCGCCGCCCGGAGAGCCTTCTCCCTCGCGTCGATCAGGACTTCGAGATACTCCTTGAGTTGGTCAACCGACCACCCGCTCGCATGTGCCGAGTGAGGCGAATGGATCGGCACGGGAGGAATAGGACGAGCCATTACCGTGGGACCAATGCGCGGCGCTTGCTGCGCAGTTTTCGGGCGATGAGGGTAGCGGCAGCCGTCCCCCCGGCGACTGCCGCTACCCCGCCAGCCACACCGGCATATTTACCCGGCAGTCCATAAGCCTTCGTCATCGTGTGCGAGTCGATCGCATCGCCGTCATTCGGCGAAAATTCACCCATCGAATTGCGGCTCTTGAAGAGCACCGCCTCGACACGCTCAGCCAGGGCAATCACCCGCGCCGTTCTCGCCGAGAGCAAGGAAACGGAGTGACCCTTGAGCTGGCGGTAGCCATCGCGCAGGACCGGGGAAAGTTGCTGCGCAGCGCGAGAGCCCCGAGGAATCACCACGCGCTTGCCGCCCTGGCCGAGCACGTCATGGATATGGGTGAGCTGTGCGGCAGCCTGCGCCGGCCGCACGTGTGTCACCACACCGTAAGGCACCCGCGACGCATCGGCCCGGATCTTCGGTCCCGCGAGCTTGGCACCCGCCAGCAGCCGGTTCATCCGGTCACCGCGAGCAAAGGAAGTAATCATGAGGAGGGGAGTCCTTATGTAAGGATCAAGCGTGATACTTCGCCTGAATCTCACGCTGGCGCTTGCCGTGCGTGGCGCGGATGGAGCCGCCCAGGTGCCCGAGGACGCCGCCGATGAGCGCGCCGCCCACAGCACCCCGGCCCGCCCCGTGGCCGTTCCCGCGCATTCTGCGGATGGCTCCGACGCTGGCGCCGATCCCCCCGCCGACAGCAGCGCCGCCCAGGGTGCCGCCCGCGATATTCTTCACTGCATCGCCGCCGCTCTCCTTGAACGCATCCCACTTCTTGCCTTTGCGCGAGGTTGCGGCGACTCCAATGGGGCCGCCGACATGCCGCAGATAATGGTCACCGGGCGTGAGCTGATAGCCCTTCTTCTCGTCGAACATGATCGCCTCATCACAACGAGCCGAGAGCGCGATGAGCCGGTCCGACACGGAGAAGCGGCGCAGCTTGGACGTGCCCACCTTGATCGCTTTGCGAGCCGCCATCACGCCGGACTTCAAGACACCTTCGCCTCCCGAGCGCATCGTCCCGTAAGCCATGCGGCCAGCGAGATTCGCCGAGCGTCCGGCGCCAGTGACCGTCTGCCGCACGTCACGACCGGCCTGAGCGTAAGCTGCCTTCCGACCCACCGCGACCGTGCCGCCAGTCGTCACACCATCCGCCGCGGTGCGCCCCAGGATCGAGCGCGGGGAGCCGGGCTTGATCTCTCCGGAGCCGATCAGCCCGCGCTTACCGTAGCGCCCCATCACCGCGCGATCAGCGAGCAGTCCCGCGCCGCCGACGCCGACACCGCCAGCGATGGCGAGATTCCGGCCGGTATGGCTCTCATCTTCATCCTCCGGATAGCGGAAGAGAACGAGGTCAGCTTTTGCGATGAGCGCGGAGAGCGCAACGATAGTGGAGCGGTTTTTCATGAGAGTGATGGATTTGGTGGATTGCGGGCTAATTGAAGGAAGGAGTGTCAACTCAGTCGTTGACGGGAGGGCGCTTGTTCATCCGTTTGATCGCCGCATCCTCAGCAGCGGCGCCCGTCGCGACATCCGCCGCAACCTTGGCTGCGCGAGCCTTTCGCGCCGCGGCTGCTTTCATGGATGTCGCCTGACGACCGATCTTCACGCCGCGAGTCCGGCCGATCTTGAAGCCGGCCGCTCCGCCGCCTGCCGCCGCGAGGACTGCACCAACGACGGCGAGCTTCTTCATGTTGCTCGTCTTCTCGTGCCAGTGCTTCTCCCGACGATCGCGAGCACGGGCACCTGGAGCAAAGACTCGAGCCGAGCGTCCGCGCTGATCGCGCACATCCCAATCGGCTGCGGAGTAATCGAAGGCGATGAGCCGCCCTTGCGGGCCACGGGCAAAGACAAAGGTGCGACCCCGAGCCGAGAGATTGTTGAAGGCGCCAGGAACGGCGTTGTTGACGGTATCCCGGAACTTTTTGCGGTAGTGCTTCACGTTGGCTCGATACTTGGGATGATCCCGATACGCGCGATGATGAGCCAGGAGCGCCGCGCCGGCGACGGCACCGCCAACCGCATTGCGGAAGTAACTCTTCTCCCACTCACGCTTCAGCGGCCGTCCGCGTTCATCGACCTTCTTCTTGCCCCGGATCACGTCGCCGACATCGCTCGTCACCCGAGCCGAGCGGCCACCCCACTTGTGAATATCCCGGCCTTTATTATAGGCAGCCTTGAGCACCTGAGCATGACGGAAGGTAGGAACTTCAGGGTTCTTATTCCCCTTCTCGTCGCGGGTATAAACCCTCTGCTCACCGCTCGCGCCTTTGATCGGATCGGCATACTGCGAAGGGTTGCCAGGGTTATCGTCGGTAAAGAGCTGCTGGCGGCCACGGAAGGCGATCACCGCCCCGTTGCGATTCAGGCAGATATAGCCGCGCTTCTCCGCTTCAGCCACCGTCAGCTTGACGAGCCCAGGCCGGCGCTTGCCCTTCCATCCAGCGCGCTGGAGTGCAGCCATGATCGCCGGCTCAGAGACAGCCAGCGCGCCGCCATAGATCGCGCCGCGCTTGAGCCCTTCGGTAGCTGCCTCGCGTCGCGTATCCTTGCCGGGCCGGATCGCGCCCGTTACCCCATCAGCAACCGCGATACCGCCCGCAAGAGCCGCGCCGTGCATGAGTGCTTCACGGCGCGAAAATTTGGTGATTCTCGCCGCCGCTTTCGGAAACTTTTTGCGCAGGCGAGGAACACCCACAGCGATACCTCCCGCGAGCAAGCCGGCTGCCGGAAGCTTATCCAGAAACTTGCCGCCCGGAGTGCGATCGCCATAGACATCCTTGGTCGTAGAGGAAACGCCGCGAGTCACCGCCTGCGCACTAATGCCAGCGACCGCGCCCTTGAGCGCGGCGAGCTTGCGCGTGCCACCTTTGCGCAGACCCAGGCCCAGCAACGCGCCAGCGCCGGCACTGCGGACATAATGACTGCCCGCGCGATCCGAGTCCTTTTCATGGATGCTCTTCACGTAACGATCCTTCGAAACAGTCGGCGCACCGAACGCCACGACCTTACGTAAGGACTTTTTCACGGCTTTCTTCGGCTGGACCTTCTCGCGCTTCTCGAACCGAAAGAGCTTCTTCAGCTTCTGGCCCGCCTTGCTGACACCGCCCGCGACCTTGCCCGCGCTCTCCATTGCCGCCGCGTGTTTGTGCGAAGCCGCTTCTGCCGCCACGGCCGCTTTCTTCACCGCGCTCGCAGCCCGACCTACCTTCACGCCGCCGTAAGCCAGGCCGGCGCCGCCCGCGACGATCGCGCCGGTGCGGAGAGTGGAACGGTTGGCTTTGCGCGGAGGCGCCTCGGGGGCACCAATATCGAAGCCCGGCTGCCGCCGCATGAATGCATGGATGATCTCGCTCATAAAATAGTGGGTCGCCTGTCAACGATCCTTAGCTTTCGGTTTCGCCAGCTTGCGCTTGCGCTGCCCGAATTGCGGCTCAGTGGGACCGCCAACCTCGCTCCCATCATCCTCTCCCGGCCGGGCGATTGGCTGCGGACAAATCTGTTCGGCCTGTTCCGGGTAAAGGCCATACACCGTGATGAGCGTCTGCACCGCGCTCTCGCGTTCCATCTGCCCCATCGCGACCTTGCTCAGAAGATCCACGATCTGCCCCGCGCCCTTGTCTCCCACGGCTTCGAGTGAGCCAGGCTCAGGCGGCGGCGGGTTATCGGGCGGCGAGTTACTCGCGGCGAGGAGCTGGGTGGCGTTGGGCCACAGCGCAGCGGCGAGCAGCTCCAGGGGCACGCGCGTCTGGCTCGAAATTTCCTGCCCGGCGAGCACCGCCGCGGCATTGCGCTGAAGCACATCGCGGAGGCTGCCACCTGCGGTGGAATACTTCGTCGAGATGTCATCGGCGGCGACCAGGCCGGCGTTGAGGAGCTGGATGTCGTTCTGCACTTCGTAGCCGACATCGGTGATGATGCGCTGTCCGAAATGCCACGCACACGAGCCGAGCTTGGGATGGCTGGGAATCAGACCCATCCCCACGGCATGATCGAGGACCATGCGGCGAATCCGGCGCATCGGAGTCACCATCGAGCGCTGCCAATGATTGATCTGCCGTTCATCGGCCCGCACTTCCACGCGCGCCGTCACGCCGCCGAGCGTCGCCAAGTCCCACACGAAGCCGTAAGAGAGCTTCAAGCTCACCGCCATCTTGCGGATGAGGATCTGCATGAATTGCATGAAGGCCCCGCTGGGTCGCGAGGACGGCGTGAGGAAGTTCACGTTCTCGCCTTCCGCCAGGCGCAGCCACTTGCCCCATTGCGCGGCCTGTGTCGGCGTGCCGCCCACCGTCTTGCCATCGAAAGCCGCATCATTCGCCGTGGCCTGCCCATACTTGGAAGTCATGGCGCCCACGAACTGGCTCTGATCCTTGATCGCCAGCCGCTCCGCTTCGATCGTCTCGCGAATGTCGCGGCAATCATTGAGCAACCGCAGGAGCGCGGTCACTCCGCGATATTGGTCCGAGCGATCCGGGTCCCAAATGTGGACGAAGCGCGCCGGCTCAATCTCGACCGGCTTGTTGTATTGCCCGTGCCGAGTGCGATTAAAGACGCGAATGCTTTCCGGCCGGCCTGTCTCAGGATCGACGGTGAAGCCGCCGATGTAAGTCTCCGACTGCCGCCCATCCACGGGCGAGCCGATGCGATCCGCCTCGATCGACTGGAGCTTCACCCCTTCTTCGAGCAGCCACACCACAAAGGCATGGTCGCCATCGACGAGCATGGCGAGGAAGGCGAGCTGAACGAGCTTAATGAAGCGGAAGCGGCCGGTCACATCGCATTGCGTGAAGCCATCGTCATCTTCCTCGTCGCCACACCAGTTGTGAAAGTAATCATCGACGAGCTGATCGACCTCCGGGTCGCCGGTGCTCGTCTTGCACATGAGATCGCCGACGACATAGAGCGCGATGCGCCCCATCACGCCGCCGATCCAGTCATACGTGCAAAGGTCGCGCGCATCCCACATCGCCTTGATGCGGTCCCGGTGCTTTGCCCAGCTCTCGCTGGCCGCATTGCCGGCCTGCCCGCCCGAGCCGCCGCGATGATGCGGCTGCGGATTGTAGCCGAAAGCATGGGCCGCGAGTTTCTCGTTGAACGCAAGCGCGACCAACGGCCCATCAATGGGCGTGTCGAGGAAGTTGAGGGAGGAGCGAACCTCCGCCGCTGGCAGGTTCTTTTTCACAGGCGGGAGAAATCCGTGACGTGAAATTTTGCGCCGCGAGGAACCGTCACCACGATCAAGCCCCGTTCACCAGCCACGCGGGTCGCGCTGGAGAGCTGATCCTTCAGCGCCTGAAGATCCTTCGTGTAGGACTTCTGCCCGACCGCTTGCTGAGTGAACACCGAGACGCTGGCTCGGAGCCTGTCCAGCTCCACCAGCAACGCGGGATCTGTGTAGCCCCGGAAAGTTTCCAGCCATTCCGTATCAGCCATCAGTTCGCACCGTTCACCGCGGCATCAGGAGTGAAGCCGACGCCATTGGCGCGCGGCGGCCAATGCCAGGAGCGGGGAGCGATGCCGGTCGGATCGAAGACGACCGAACACTGATCGTTGCCGACGAGCGGCGCGTCATTCGCCGGGTCGATGAAGACGTTGAGATTCAGGGAGGCGTCCGGAGTCTTGGCCCAGGCCCGCACCACGACGGCGGGGCGAATCTCGCCAGCGTGCAGATGCCCGGTAGGCATCACGTAAAGAACAGTTCTGCCGACAGTGGGGATCATGATGGGAGATTTGGAAGTTTGGTTGCGGGAGTGGGATTTGAACCCACGACCTCCGAGTTATGAGCTCGGCGCGCTAACGGACTGCGCCATCCCGCGATTAACCTTTTTCCTCCGTGTCAACTCCGTGGCATCTTCGGACGGCCAAAACGAATCTGTGACGCCTCGATACCCACACTGTTGCCATGAAGAAACTCCTACCCGACGAAGAAAACCCCCTGCTCAGCAACCGCACCATCGCCGCCCACGCTCGCGACTCCGAGCGGTTCGTGATCGCGAAGCGCGTCACTCCGATTGATCTCCGCTCCCTGCCACGCGATCGCTGGGATGAATTTATCGACTTCCACCTGACATTGCCCCCACGGCTGCTCGACGGCTTCGACCCAGGGCCGCTCCCGGCCGACTCCATCGAGGCGCTTGAGGATGCGGTGGCTCGCTTCCACGGCATCACGGAGCCCTACTTCGTGGCCATCGACACTCAGCTCGAAAAAACCGGACGGGCATGGAGGTATGAGCCGGACGCCGCCGCCTTCCTGACCGGCTTCCGACTCGACCGGGACGGAGACTCGTCCTTACATAAGGACGCCAAGCCGTGAGCACTCCACGCACTGATCGCTGGAAGGCGGATCTGCGCCAGCAACTCACCGAACGCGGGGAAAAGGTGGCACTGGCGCGGTTTCTTTGCGACGGAGACGAGTCACAACTCAAGCAACGAGTCGTCCAGCTCGCCAAGGTACTCAACCAAGGAGCGCTCCCGAAAGTGGAGTTTGTCCTCGCCGTGGAAGAGTGGAAAACCCTCCGGAACCAAAAGGAACCACGGAACTCCCGAACCAAATAGAACGACGGAAAAAACCATTATACTTACATAGGTATAAGTAAACATTCGCTATGCCAAGGCACAAAGGCTAATGCTATGCCATACGGGAAACGATTGCGAAGAAACGAATCCGTGACGCTTCACTACCTACTAAGGCGAAGAGAGAGGCGCTAGGAGGCGCTAGGGGGTATCTGGCAAGCGATAGAGCGCGAAACGAATCTGTGACGCTTCGCTACCTACTAAGGCGAAGGGGGAGGCGCTAGGAGGCGCTAGGGGTATCTGGTAAGCGATAGGGAGCGAAACGAATCTGTGACGCTTCGCTACCTACTAAGGCGAAGGGAAAGCGTGAAGATAAAGCGCGGAATAGCTTGCTAGCTTTCAAGCTAGGCACTAGCTTCTAGGTCAGATGAAAAACAAACCTGTTACCTACTCAAAAAAGAGCGAAAAGCATAGCTGGCGCAACGTATCGGCCAAGCGCGAAACTACGGTGGATTGTATCAATCGCACGCTCCGCATTGGAGAAGCTTGCGGAGTCGTTCCCGCTACGCTGGAAAGCCTTAGCCTAGCCTTTGCTGACACTATCGGCAATGTTATCTGCAATCGCATTAACTTCCCTAAAGCAGCGGGAAAAGCTAAATCATGGGACGAAGTAAAGGGAACGAAGGGAGCGCCCAAGCGCGGAGCGCGGAAACCTAAGACAGTGACGCTTCGCGCGGAAACGGCCCTTAGTGACGCTGTGACGACTAAGGCTAGCATCGCACGAAGGGAGCGGAAAGAAACGGGATTGCGGCCCTTGTTGAATGAGCAAGAGATTGACGATGTGAAACAAGCGGTTTGCTTCGCGCTTATCGCAACGGGAGCCTTTGAAGCGCGCTCTATGGTGGTAAATGCACGGGAGCCTTTCGCTATCTGGAAAGCTTGCTTTCAAGCTGCACGCGGAAAGGATTGCTTGCGAATTGATAGGAAAATCGGAAGCGGAAACGAATGCTTTTCAATAGACGCGCAATCGGACGCGCAACTTGCTCTCTTATCGGCGCAACTATCGCTTGGCACTTTCAACAAGCGGCCGGCCCTTATCGGAGTGAAGCGCGCACGTATGGCAAGAGAGATTGCCTATTTGCGCTCCCTTTGCTTTGCAGCTTATCGGCAAGAGGAAAGGGAAGGGAAACGCAATAGGGTTTCTAATCTTCGCAAAGCCTTAGCCTTTGTTCACTTTCTAGCTTCGCAATATACGGCCAAGGGCGGAAAGGGTATCGCCGATATTATCAACACTGAAAGCGCGGAAGCGGATGCTATGCTTATCGCTTTGCGGATGCGTAAAAAGCGGTTTGTTGATTACACTGAGAAAGCGGAAGCCTTGCTAACAGCGGAAGCCTTTGCCCTTGCTCCCTTGGAATTGCCAAGCGGAGAGTTTCACAGCTTCGCGCAACTTTGCGGAGTGTCTGATTAGTCGAATCTGTGACGCTTCGCTACCCATAGCTTTAGAGACAAGGGCGCCCGAAAGGGCGCCCTTTTTCGTGAAATGATCAAACTCCCATCCACCCGCGGGTTTCCCGCTTCCCCGACTCTCACCGTCTGCGATTCAATCGCTGGCATCCCCACGAAGGGCCGCCCGCCGATTGCCGCGCCCGAACCGCTCGACATCGCCAGCTTTTTCGGATTGCCGATTTGTCCTTACGTAAGGACGGCGGCGAAGAAATTACCTCCGCCGGTCACACTCGGCACCTGGACAAGCGCCAGCGAGGAAAAGAAAATTCCGATGCCGTTCTCTCCGCCGCGCTTTAAGCAGACGAAGAAGGGGCCGCGCGAAGTGACGTGGATTCTCCACTTGGAAATTGTCACGCTCACCGTGACGACTCCGCTCGCCAGCTTCGCCTACGTGTCCACGCGGAAGCGGGACAAGGAAACCGGCCGCTTTCACAGCACGGGCAAAGTGAGGCGCGGCGAACAATTCCAACCCTTCCAGACGCTCCGCGCGGATCTGGCGCGGCTGCTCGGAGAGACTCAGGGCGCGGCCGCCCTCGCCATCCTGGAAAGCGAACCGCTCCCGGCCAAGGCTCCGCGCAAGTTGCGCGAGATTACGCCAGACGAGCGCGCGAAGTGGGAGGCGAAGGAAGCCGCGCTGATGGTCGCCGCCAGCGAGGCGAGCAAGGTCCGCCGCGACCGAAAGGCGAACCCGCCGAAAGCGGAAGCCGCGCCCGATTTCGCGAAAATGACGGCCAAGCAATTTGCGAAATTCAACGCGGATCGCCGCACGGAATACGGCTGGATTGCTCTGGATGAGAGCTATGGGCCGCAGGAAGTGGAGATCGTCGGCACACCGACAATCGACACCTTCCCCGCACCCTTCGCGGGATGACTTTGAAAGAAGCGGACGCCCGGCGCGTCCGCTTCTCTTTTTTTTGCAAACCGCTTTCCGTCGTCACTTTTTCTTCTGGAATCTCCAAACCCGCCGCGCAACTCGCGCGGCCCAACCCGCACCGATGTCATAACTGCACATATGGCCGGCCCCGTCATGCAAGACGACGCAGGGCCGGCCGGCGGGCCGCTTTCAACACTCAGATGAAATCACCCCTTCCCAGGAAGCGCCGGCCGCACAAGCGGCTGCCGTTCTCCGTCGTCCTCTCTTGGTTCCTCACCCCTCGAATCTCATGCGCCTCATCACGCTCCCCAAAGGCCAGCCGTTCGCCGTCCTCGCGCCGGATGCACACGGCATCCCCGGTCGTCTGGCCGACATCATCCCCTTCCCGTCGTCGGCGTCGTCGCTCCCATCCTTACATAAGGACGAGCGATTTCGTGGCGGCATCCAAAAACGCAGAAGCAACCGCAGCTCGCAGAATTATGAAGAAACCCAGCCCCGCAGTTAAACCCGTCAAGCCCGCCAAGGCCGCGAAAGCGCCGAAGCAGGTCACTCCCGCCGTGCCCGTCGTGCTCACCACGCCGATCGCGGAATTCGTCACGCTCAGTGAAGGGGACCGCAAGGTCCGCTTCGCCGAGAAAGCGCAGATCAACCGCGTCAGCTTCTCCGAGCTGGGCAAGCTGCACTTCCTCATCACCGGCGACATCGCCGCGTGGAACGCCGCCAACCCGAATAAGTCTCCCCGCCGCATCTACAAGGTGCTCGGCGAGATGGGTGTCTCGGAGAAGGCCGTGAGCAACGCCGAGTATGCCTCGCGCATCTGGCGCGAACTGGCCGTCCCCGGCCACATCGACGAAGCCGCCTTCGACGCCCTGACCTTTCAGGACTGCTTCGCCATCGCCCGCTCGATGTCCTCGCGCAGCGCGCTCCAGCTCGACGGCGCCGCCGTCGGCGAACTCATCGCCAAGCAGCCCGGCGACTTCGACGACGAACTCCGCTCGCTCTACGCGCACGGTGTCACCGTCGCCGAGAAGACCGCGCAGGACGAGCTGGCCGAAGCCAACCGCCTGAAGGCGCTCATCGCCGCGCAGCCGAAAGCGCCCGCGCCCGTCGTGCCCGCCACGCCCGCCGTGGAGAACGAGACGCCCGCCGACGAGCCCGCCGGCGAGACGACCACGCCCGCCGTGGAGAACGCCACGCCGCCCGCCGACACGCCCGCCGTGGAGAGCGAAACGCCCGCCGACGAGACGACCACCGAAGTCGAGCCGACGAACATCACGAACCTCCCGCCGCAAGCGGACCCGGACAAGGATCTGCCGTCCATGCTC
Source organism: Chthoniobacter sp. (assembly GCA_034667665.1). GTDB lineage: Bacteria > Verrucomicrobiota > Verrucomicrobiia > Chthoniobacterales > Chthoniobacteraceae > Chthoniobacter. The sequence continues at coordinate 7,496 of JAXDQW010000084.1, read as the reverse complement.
GACGTGCTCGACGAGATCGTGAAGGAGTCCGAGAACTTCACCGCGGCCGGCCAGCAGTCGCTCCTCGCCAAGCTGGACGAGGCCCGCACGCTCCTCGCCGCGCGCATCGAAACCGCCGCCGCGGCCTGATCTTAACCGGACTGATCCCCGGAAGTTGTCGCAAGAGCCCGTCCCCCGCAAGGGGGGCGGGCTTTTGTCGTTTCTACGAACAGTAATCAAACCCATCCATCCAAACTCCTATGGCCACCGTCACCCTCGATAAAGCATCCAACACCCTCACCATCACGCTCAAACTGCCCGCCGAGCCATCCGCGAGCAAGAGCTCCGGCAAGCTGAACAACTGCGGCGGCACGGGCGGCTTCGTGCTCACGCCCGCTGTCGTCGCCGGCAAGCCGGTCAAGATCAATGTCTGCGCGATCTGCTGAACCGTCCTTACATAAGGACGCGATCAAACGTGCGCGCGTGTGCGGCTTCCCCGAGAAGCCGCCACGCCCGCCCCGTCCCAGCCTCTTCACTTTCTACCTCGCCGCCTTTAACCGCGCCCGCCCGTGCTTCCCATCATTCTCGCCGCCGTCGCGCTTAAAGCCGCCTGCGTCCGCCTGAGCGCGCTCGGCACGCACCGCAGCGAAAACCCGCTGCTCCATCACGTGCTCGTTGAGCGCGGGGCCGGCCGCGTGATCCTGGCCGTGACTGATCTGAGCGCGGCCCTGATTTTCTGCCACCTGCCGGCGCCGCTTCCCCTCACTGATTTTCAGCGCAAGCTGGCCGCGATTCAATGGCGCCAGTCGGCGCTCCGCTTTCTCGTCCCGCTCGCCGATCTGCGCGAAGCCGCCCGCACCGCACGCGGCACCGTCGCGATCACTCCCGGCGAGCTGCTCTGCGGCCCGCTGCTTTTGCGCCGCTTCACTTCGCCCGACATCGCGGAGTTTCCGCGCATCCTGCCCGCGCTCACCTCGATCGCGGAAGGCTGGAGCCGCCGCGAGATCCACGTGGGGCGTGTGGACGTGGGAGCCCTTGCCGCCGAGGCATGGTGACATTGGCATAAACTCAACTGTGCCCGTTTGCTCTTCCTTCTCTTTGCCGTCGTCTTCAAATGATCCGTCTGGACCTCCCGCTCTGCGGCCCGATCCTCACTACGCTGGAATTGGTGCGCGGCCTGCCCTCCCGGCATGACCGCTTCGCCTCGCTGCTATGGGGCGCTCCGGGCACCGGCAAGAGTCACGCGCTCGATCTTATCGCGCTGGAACTGACCGGCAGTAAGTTCGCCATCGAGCACTTCAACGGGCAGGACGTGGCCGTGGATGTGGTCCGCAACTGGAAGGAACGCGGCTGCTACGGCAATCTCTTTTCCAAGTGGACCGTGAAGCGGATCGACGAGCTGGATTGCGCCAGCGTCGCCGCGCAAGCCGCGCTGCTCTCCTGGCTCGACTATCTTCCGCCCTTCTATGCCGTGCTCGCGACAACCAACAATTACCGCGAGATGTGCCGGGTGGACAAAGGCCGTCTGCCCCGCCGCTTCACGCAATACCAGGTCGAAGCACCGTCCACGATCGCCGCTGCGGAATATCTGCAAATGCAATTCAAGATGCCGCCCGCCGTCGCCCACCAGATTGCCGTGGGTGCCCGCCCGGAGGGCGAGCTGGAGGGCGTCAATATGGGCGCCGCTGTGGAGGATGCTTTCGCTATCGTCGCCGCCCGACGCCAGGCCGCATGAACTGGACTGCAACCAAGGCCGCGCCCGTGACCGTCTATTACTGCAAAGCAAACAAGAGCACCGGCAAGACCGTGCGCGTGCTCGCCCCGCACTGGACAAGCGGGCAACTCTTCTACCGGCAGCACGACTTTAATGGCGTGCATCTTTCCGGCCCCTCCTTTCTCGCCACCATGCTGGACGGCAACTCCACCGGCGCCGCCAAGCGCAGCGGCGCCCGCTGCGTGCTGCTCGTCGAGGGCGGGGTCGTCGAAGGCATCCTTACATAAGGATGGACGCAAAGCTTTCGGACGAGGCGCGCGCTTTCTTTGCCCTCGGTCACAAGCTCGCGGCGGAATGTGCCCAGGCACAGAAGCCCGACCATTGCCCGCTCTGCGGCACTCCCGCCCGCATGTATTACTCCCGCTGCCAACACCGCATCCTGCTCGCCTGCCCACCCTGCCACATGGGGCACGACCGGCGAGGCCAGTGGACCCTCTACGTGGGCGGCATCACCGTGCGCGAAATTCCCGCTGCCGCATGAACTCTCACATCCTCCTGCACGACTTCCACGACGACACCGCGAAGCTTATGACGAACGCTGCCATGCCCTTCTTTTGGGTGCTCGATCTCGAAGATCCACTTGCTTTTGAGCTCGCCGTCGCGTCCGGAAAAACCGCCGAGAGTCTCGTCGATCACCGGAAGAGCATCCTCTCCACCGGCTGCCTCGCCGCGCTCACCGTCGGCATGGGGCTGCAAGCATCCAACGATGTTCTGGCGGCCGGCTGGAGCATGCAGCCATTCCCTGCCGGATCGCGCTATCTCGCCGTCGTCAGCGAAGGCCGCATCACCGTTCGCTTCCTGTGAAATTCCGGGCGGACGCCATCACTCACTTTCGAGGACCGTGATGCAGCCATCCGGAAACTCACTGCCATCTGGCAGAGTCAGCCTTGCGAATAATGCCTTTAACCGCTCGACCTTCTGCGAACGCCGCGAATGACCACAAAAATACAAGTCGGTTCCAGGAATCTGGGTGTAATTGTAAGGTCTATTCTGCGCCCTGTTCATAAAGTCCGATGTCGGATTTGTTGACAGGGGGAATCTCACGATCGGCATTTCTATGAGCTGATCTCGCATCGGCTTTTTGAAGGTCTCAAGAAGAAGCTTTAGAAGCTCAACAATCGTATCAATATCATTGTTTCGCCTAATGGTTTGTTCCGCCCGATCTATGTCGAGAGCTCCCCAATCGATTATCACCTTTAACCCCTCTCTACCAGCTCCGCCCCGATCATCTTGCGATTCGGTGGATTGATCCTCAGGAAACAGTTCCCCCGCGACATTGCGAGAATCAGCATAGATGCGGGCAATATAATCTTGAAAGTGTTGGGTCAGGTGCTGCAGCCCCGCGCGATTGGCGTGGCATTCGGGACAAATCAAGACGCCATTCTTGAGGGTTGTTTCCCCGCCTGCCGTATGCTCAACGATATGGTGAATCGTAGCATCACGGAATGCAACTCGGTGGTCCGGACGTGAGCAGGCTGGATTTTGGCATATTCCGCGGTCACGGTTCCAAATCACCTCGCGCTCCAATGAGTCAAAAAGACGATTGGGGTCTCGCAAAACAAATCTAATTTTCGGATAAATCTCAGACAGCATGAATGCGTGCCTGATTCGTATTATCTCGGCAGTATCTGATCCTGAACCGGACAAGAGCCGGCCAAAGCGCTCATGATGAGGAAGCGATTCGCGGTTTTCCCTGTGATGCAGTCGCGCTGCTGCGACCTCTTGTTTGAAAGCCAGAAACGCTTCCACGACAGTTTCTTTCCATTCATTAGTATAGTTGCCTTGGTCAAGCGTATCGACAAGCATCGCAAAGTGAAATGCCATCTGAAATGAAATTGGACCCGCCTCCTTTAGGCTTCCGAACTTCGGAAGAGCAACGACTCGATCAAGTAAATCAACAACTCGTTTGGCACCTGGGTCGTCGGGAGAAAGATCAAGATTATCAAGGTAGAAGTCATTGATTGTTTTGCCCTTGAGATCGACAAAATCGATCTCGGAACGCTCTCTCAGCATTACTGTCATCGCCAAGCTTGCGAAAAATTTGCGCATCTCAGCGTGTCCGTCTACATAGTGCTCGCCATCTGCCACTGTTAGGCGCTTTGCGCTCGCCTTTTTGAACTGATTGAAGAATGGTTTGGGGCTTGAAAGCCGATGCCCGGGTTTGCCCGCGTGCTGAATCACGAAGTTTGTGAAGTCGCCGGGCCAAGCGTCCCGCTTTTCCTGTGCCGTCAACGGGGTACCCGCCTGCAAACGAATAAAAAGATCCCTCACTTCGTTCCGCTCTGCCGTGATCTCTACTACGAGCAGTTCGTGATTAAGCAGCCTGTTCCGATCTTCCCCGTCGAGCTCTTGAAACTTTTTTCCAGTCCATGCGGGAAGCTGCGCCGGATCGACAGGCACGATAGTGCCGGGTCTTGCCCTTTTAGGATCAGGCAAGGAAAACTCATTTTGAGAGTACGCGACGATAGAGGCCAGCCTCTGTTGTCCATCAACAATCCAAGCCGTCGTTTCGGGAGCTTGGGTGTAGTTATTTGTTCGAATTTCGAGGTGGATGTAGAAAATAGGAATTTGGTAGCCCCGGAGCAGTGAGTCGATCAGCCCTTGCTTCTGCGCTAACCCCCATTGCAATCCGCGTTGATACTCTGGATTAACGCGCAGCTCCTTTGCGATATAAGCATCGCTAAGATTCTTCAGAGATTGGGTCTTTCGTTCAGACTTCATAAGGGGTGAAAAGTAAAATCTTCTTTGGCCAATCAATGTTTGCGCGGAATTTGATGCGGTCCGCGTTTCTCGCACAAGTGTCCATGGAACCATTCCGCTACACAAGCTCTCTTCGACTGCGCCGTCGTCAGTAAAGGCCGCGTCACGGTTCGTTTTCTATGAAATTCCCCAACATGGTCCGCACTCGCGTCGAAGCGAAGGTGCTGGTCGAGCTGGCCTTCCCGCGCCCGCCCGGCTACGGCATCGGCTATGGCACCGGCACATGGCGCCCGACCACGCTTGAAGTCACGACCGCCCGCATGGCGCAGGAGAATACGCTCCGCCTCTACCTGGAGTGGATCATGGGAGCGCCGAAGCTCTACAAGGTCACGCGCCGGGATCTGAGCTACGGGGCCGTGGAACGCTTCTCCGCTCACATGCACTATTTCCTCCACGCCTTCTCCTGCGCCTACGCCCGCGAGAAGGGGCCGCTCCGTGCCGCGTGAAGTCTTTTACACCACGGACCGCTACTCGTCCCCCGCTTACGCCCGCATCCTCATGAGCAAGCCCGCCATCGCCAAGGTCTGGACCTTTGCCAGCTCATCCGGCCGCGGGAACTATGAGACGCTGATGTTTGTGGACATGACCACGAGCTGCGGCTGCCCTGGCTGGACCCGCCGCACCACCACCACCGGCGCGCGAAGCTGCAAGCACACCCGTCTGGTGGATATGGGGAGGGCCGACGAAGAGAGCACTTCACATCACGACTACCGGCCCGATCTGCAATTCCAGGCCGGCGCATGGCAGGGCTCGCCCGCCGCGTCTGCCGCGGTCACGGCCGCGCCTCCGGCGTTTCCATCCTTACGTAAGGACGCCCCCGGATTCGGGATGCGCACCCGCAAACTTTCTTAATCTTGCCGGCCCTATGGGTATGGGACCTGAACGTGTTCAGCCGGCATCGCAGTAACTAGGAACCGTTGAAGCCACCAATCCTCAATCAAAACCCCGCTCCATGCCACCACCACCCCTCAAAGCCCTGATCGTCAAAGTGAAGATCACCAAGCTCGGCCAGTCCGAGAAGGATGATGAACTGACCGCCGAAATCCACAACCTCCACGGGATGGGCGACGAAGCCGGACGCTACACCAAAGCCCTCTACCCGCCCGGAGCCTTCAAGGAGATCACTTCCGTCGAAGGCAAGGTCCGCCGCTACCACAAAAACCAGCAGGGCAAGCGGCTCATCCTCAGCTCGCTCGGCTGGATCTGCCCCGGCCCCTACGTCGAGGATTACCACGCGAAGATCCGCGATCTGGAGAATGAATTCTACCCGGCCGTGGACCGCGTGAAGGAGAAGTGGCCCGAGATCCTCGCCGAATGCCGCCGCGTCCAGGCCGACCACTACGACGACGACGACTACCCGCCCCAGGAGCGCATCCGCGAACACTTCGGCTTCCGGCTGACCATGAGCCCGATGCCGCGCACGACCGACATCGGCGACCTCGATTTCCTCTGCGCCGAGCGCATCGACGAGATCCGCTCGCAGGTGCAGAGCGACGTTTCCCGCGCCGCGCACGACGGCGCCCAGCAAGCCATGTCTCGCGTGCTCTCGCTGGTGGGTCGCATCTCGGCCCGCCTCAGCCAGCCGGACCCGACCGTTCATGACAAGCTGATCGAGGATCTCCGCGAGATGTGCGACCTGGCACCCGGCCTGAATCTCGCCAACGATCCGGAAGTCTCACAGCTCATCTTCGCCTGCCGCGCGAAGCTGCTCACCGTTTCGCCCGAAACCCTGCGCGACAGCGCCCTCCAGCGGCGTCTGGTTGCCGGCGCCGCCCGCAACATCGCCAGCAACTTCGGCACAGTCGGCTCGCGCAAGCTCGCCGCCTGACGGCAAAGCAATCCGAAAAGGTAGTAAAACTTCGTTCCACATGGAACAATCGCCCAAATGAGCCACGTCACCTCCATCGACATCAACATCACCGACCTCTCCGCGCTCCGCGCCACCTTCGAGGAGCTCGGCGGCATCTGGCACGAAGGCCAGCGAAATTACAAATGGTATGGCCAGGTCATGGGAGACTACCCGTTGCCCAACGGATTCAAGGCCGCCGACCTCGGCAAGTGCGAGCACGCCATCAGCCTCCCCGGCTGCGAGTATGAGATCGGCGTCCTCCGCAAGAAGGACGGCAGCGGCGGATACACCCTGCTCTTCGACTTCTGGGGCTACACTCGAAGCGGCGGGGAGCGCGTCGGCGGCGAGATGCTGCAAGAGCAATTCGGGAAAGGGCTCTGCAAGGTGAAGCAGTTCTACGGGGTAAACAAGGCGACGATGATCGCCCGTGCCAAGGGCTACTCCGTCCAGCGCAAGAAGCTGCCCAGCGGCTCCATCAAGCTCGTCGTTTCCGGCTTCTAAATCCTTACATAAGGACGCCACCTATGAAATCAGTCGAAATCGAAATCTCCACAGAAGGCGAAGTGAAAATCGAAGCCATCGACTTCAAAGGAAAGGTCTGCGAACTCGCGACCGCACCCTTTGAAGAGGCGCTCGGCGTGGTCAAGACCCGCTCCAAAAAGAAGGAGTATCACCAGCAAACCACCGGCAGGCAGGGTCAGCGCACGTAACCCTTCCCCAACTTTTCCAAAAGCCGCGCCCTCCCAAGGGGCGCGGCTTATTCATGCCCTTATGAAAACCGCAAGCACACCCAAAGCCGCACCCGCAGCCCCTCCAGCCGGGATCAAGAAAGTCAACCTCGCCGGCATCGCCACCGCGACCGCGAAGAAAACCGCCACGGTCTATCCGCTCCTGCCCGACGACGCAGATGGCACCGTGGACGCGCTCGTGACCAAAATCACGGCCGCCGCAGATGAACTCGACGCGCTGGAAGGCGCGCTCGAACTGTTATGTGGAACTCCACATAACAGTTCCTATGTTGAGTCGTCAGTAATGTGGAGTTGAGGCGGAGGGAGCTTGATTTTCCGGGCGTTCGGCGGTGTCCACTCCACATTTCTGAGAACGCCGGCCGGAGGATGCGGGGCCTAGCCTCCG